>NZ_RQIS01000003.1 GCF_003837865.1 Paraburkholderia dinghuensis
CATCGCTTGATGTCTTCTTCCATCTTCACGCTCATCGCCACGTTCCTTCAATTATGACTTGAGCAGGTTTTCACTGGGTCAATACAGTCCTGACTTCCCGATCAGCCTCATACGCGCTTCTTGTCAAACCCCGGGTGTGGGCAAGTTATGTATGTCGGCGCACAGATGGCGGCGTGTCCCAATGTTTTAATCGCAAGGCACATCCCGGCGGTGTGCTGATAACGCGCGCCCGCGTCACAAAAAGTGCGTGCCAGGTCAGCCATGCAATGAGTCAAGCCATAACTGGCTGGAGCGCCGATAGCACGCACAACGTCGACGTTATGCGTGGAAGCGCTGCGATGATCGTCGCATGTCTCCATTACTGTGAGTGGGTGCCGCCTGGCATTCGGGTGTTCGCAGCGTGCGCGTCGCGCAGCGTGTCGGCGTCGAGCACGTGATTGGCTGCGGTTCAGAACGTTTCGAATCCTGGGGCCCAAATGCGTCAATTTTTTCGCGAATTGTTTTACAGTTCCGTCGTCACCCAACAGGCTAAGTCGCCGCCGTCGCTGACGCCGCTCGCGATCGGCTCGCGCAAGCTCAACATACTTCTGCTCGGTACGTGTGCGGTAGACATGATCGCCAGTCGAAGCGTAAATTCCGGGCACAACGTCAGGCATGTATTGATGGGAGCAAGGCGCCACTCGCCTGTCCCGGATGTCGACCCGTCAGATGATGTGGCCGTCGTGAGCCTCACCCTTCGGGATATTCTGAGCGAAGTGACGCAAACGCAACAGCCCGCGGCCGACATGACCTTTTCGAGGATCCAGTCAGGCGACGATGCTCGAGCCTTTCTGGAAAGTGCGGGTGAATATCTCTCCTGGAAGGTGGCGCAGATTGCCGGGGAGATAACGACGGTTCCGGTTTTATTCATGTCGTTTTTCGAGCCAAGCTTCAATTACCTTGGCGACGTCGTTGATCCATTCAGTCCAACATCGCCTGGATATCTCGTTCGTGAAATGAATCGGCTTTTCAACGAGGCGATCAGGAAGACGAATAATTGCTATTTTCTCGAGTCCAACGAGATATTGAATTTCGTCGGACGCCGGCACTTGCAGGATGATGCCCTCGCGAGCAGTTCGCATGCCTCGTTGATCAACGATTGGGATTTCAAGCTTGACGCTGGTCGGCTGAATGCACCGAAAGCGCTCGGGAATATTCTCACCTATGAAGTTGCATCTCGGGAATTCATCCTTGCGCTCCTCTCCCGGATTGAAGCGATACTAAGGATAATCGAGCAGCGAAACCCGGTGAAGCTGATCATCGTTGATCTCGACGACACCCTGTGGCGTGGAGTTGCTGCGGAAGGTGAGAGCCTGAGCGTGCATGATCGCATCGAAGGTTGGCCTATTGGCCTCGCGGAAGCCCTGATGTTCTTCAAAAGACGCGGCGGACTGTTGGCTATCTGTAGTAAGAATGAGGAAGCGCCTACCATCGAAAGGTTCAACGCGATCTGGCGTGGCGCCATCACCCTGGATGATTTTGCTTGTGCGCGCATAAACTGGAACCCCAAGTCGCAGAACATCCGTGAAATCATCAAGGAGGTGAATCTGCTCCCGGGAAACTGTGTCTTCATCGACGACAATGACCGTGAGTTGTCCGAGGTGAAGGCTGCGATCCCCGACATTCGCTGTCTGGGCGGAAACCACTACGACTGGCGGCGAATCATCCTTCGATCGGCTGAAACACAGGTGCCCATCGTTACTGAAGAGTCCTCGCGACGTACAGAGCTCGTGCGCGCAATCTCGCAGCGCGAAGCCGGTTCCGACGTCGCCAGCGGTGTTTCGCGCGAAGAGTGGCTAGCTTCATTGCAGTTACGTCAGTCGTTCTTTTTGATCAAAAGCCCGACGTCCAGGCACTTCGAACGTGCGTTCGAGCTAATCAACAAGACAAATCAATTCAACACGACGGGGAAAAGGTGGGAAAAGTCGGAGTTTGAGAAATTTCTAAGCGTAGGCGGCTACTGTGTCGTCTCGTCTCTGCGAGACAAGCTGATAGATAATGGCATCATCTCGGTCTGCCTGGTCAAATGCGCGAATATCGTGCAAGTTGTTCTCTCGTGCCGCGTATTTGGACTTGGGGCGGAACTGGTCGTCGGTGCCATCGCGACCCGATTGGCGCTTAAATCGCATCCTGAGATTCGCGCGGAACTGATCGATACAGGAAAGAACGCGACCTGTCACGATTATTTCAGGCGGATCGGCTTTTCCCAAACGAAGACAGGTTTGTACTCGAGCGCTGCGAATGAGCCGCCGTCCTACATCAAGATCGAAAATCTGGGCACTACCGAGTTCCCACCTGTCCAGATCTAAAAGGCTCTTCGGGGATTGGCGGGTGTGCCGGTCACGGCGGGTACGCGTGACACAAGCATGTGCCTTCGGAGCGTATGCGGCAGACGACAGGCTCTCTACTTGATCGACGCCTGCTGTCGGCCCCCATCCGACGATTCCGTCTGAGTCAGAACGTTGTTCGCCTCCGCCGCCGTTCACCGATCCGCCCAGCCGCAGTTTGGCGACATGTGCGTTGCGTCCGGAGCTATGCGGTCAACCCCTCATTTGTGGTGCCATTTCATTGGATTTTTCCCGCCAAACTGCAAAAATTCAGAATATATCGGACAAATGTCCATAATGATCTTGTATTTTGAGGTGGTTTATGCGGGCTTTTATTATATCTTTAAAAGATAGTCAGTGTGAAAGTAATAAAGAAATCGCTTCAATTCTTGAGCAGGGGCGATTCGAGGCTAACTTCATCGATGCAGTATATGGACCGGGCCTGAGTGCAAAAGAGTATTTCGTAGCGGTTAGGAAATATTTTAATGCGGGAAATTCGCTGGTCACGCCTTCCGAATTGGGCTGCGCCCTGAGCCACAAGAAGGCGTATGAGGCTTTCCTGCGTACGGGTGACTCGCATGCTCTGATCCTCGAGGATGACGTTATTCTCGAAGCGAATGCTTGCGAAAAAATTCAGCGGATCATGGGGCAATTTGGCAATTTCGAAGGTTACTTGCATCTGGGAGGAATAGAAGGGTTGCTGGAAAGTTTTGGGCGCGTGGGTGGCACGATTTGCTGTGAAGTCCCGCCCGTTTTCAAAGTAAATCGTTCGGACTTGCGGTATCTCTACCGGACAGTCGGGTACGTGATTTCGTCGGCATTCGCGAAGAAAATCGTAAACCTGATGGATCAGGATATGTTCGTGATTGATGATTTTTCGCATATCCGGCAAAGCGTGCAGATTGGCGAATTCTATTTTGCAAATATTGTCAAACATCCTGTCGACCCACGCGCATCCAGCATCCAGAGCGAGAGGGACCTCAAGGGATCGCGCCGCGCGAGCTCAAAACTGGCGGCGCGGATCTACCGCAAACTAGCGATGCGGATCGAGCGTGAAATTGACATCGCATTGCGCAGCAGAGAAAAAATCATTAATCAACTTCGCGCCATTGATGCGGGGAGCCTGCCTCTCGAGTGAGCGTCAGTGGCACATCGCTATCTTGTCGACTGCCAGTCACGGGGCGACATATCACAGTACCCCGGTTTGCCAGAGGGTTTGAATTGCTCCTGGACGGCATGGCCAATCTTTAACTCTGTGTACTGGATCGCGTTCCCACGGGTTCTTGGCGCGTCAACTTTCCGGTCTATGCACTCGATGACCGGCAACAAGTCACATCGTGCCCGTCTATGTTGTGCAGGGATCAGTGACTTTGTACCCAGCGGCTACGCATCGATGCGAACAGGCCGAGCACGCGTGCTGAGAGCAAAGGTTCCGCGTGCGCAGCCCACGCGAGCGCGACGCCAGTGGCGCCAATCCACATCGCGATGCTTGGCCACGTGAGCGGCGTGAGAGTGAGCGTGCCAACATACGCCACGCCGATGATCAGCGTCGGTGCGGCCAGCATACGCAATGGGCGCGTGTCGAGACGTGCAGCATGGAATATCAGCACGCCGTCCACGACGCACCGTGCACTCCACGCCAGAGCGGCACCCAGCACGCCGAAGGTATGCATCGCCCACCACAGAAACGCGAGGAACGGCACAAGCTCGTACACCAGAAGGCGTGCGGGGACGCCAGGCCGGCCTATCGCTTGCAGGTGGCAGCCCGCAATCAACGCGAGACAATTAAACCAGGCGCCTACGAGGATCGTTTCGCCTACCGAGACTGAGCGTGCGGCGAATTCCTGGCCCACCCACAGCGAGAGAAATGGATGCATGAGAAACATGCCGAACACAATCATCGGCGTAAGCACTGCCGCGAAACCTCGTACGGTGATTGCGGAAAGCGATGTGGCATGAGTGGCTTCGAGCGACGAGAGGCGAGGAAACAGCGTGCGCGAGATTACGTTTGGAAGAAGTCGCACGCGCACGGCAAGGTTGAAGGGGACCTGGTAATAAGCGACCGCTTGAGGCCCGAGCGCGTGACCGATCATGATGCGGTCAGCGGTTTCATGTAGCGCAGCCGTAAGGTTTTGGGCGCTCATCCAGGCGCCGTAGGAGAACAACTTGCTAATCAGGTCCGGGCGCGGGCCGCTGGTAAATCGAAGCGGAAAGACACGCCAAACCACTAACGCATACAACAACACTGTGCAAACGCTGGGCACCAGCGTTCCAAACACGACATAGCGCAGGCTTGGCCCGAAGAAAAACGCCGCGGCCAGTGGGGAGAGTTGATACATGAGTGTGATTGGCAACTGCACCAGCGTGAGTACACCGAAGCGCTCACGCCCGGAAAGTGCGCCGGTGAGTACGCCAATGAGATTCGAGAGCGGCATGAGACTGGCCACGTAGGGTAGCGCGGGCAACAATTCGGCCTGGAGCTTCGGCCCGAGGTTGAAGTACGGAAGCAGCAAGTGCATGGCGATGTAAAGCACTATGCCGCAAACCAGACCGAGCGCTATATTTAGAATCAGCGCCGTCCATAGGACTGCCTCGCGCTCGCTGTGTTGCGCATTAGTGAGTTGCGCGATGCGGTTGGCCGTTGCAGCGGACAGCCCCATGTCCAGGAAGCCGAAATAACCCTGAATCATCCAGACGATAGCTAATACACCGTAGCGTGCCGTGCCGATGTAATGGAGGTAGATGGGTGTCGTCACGAGCGCAACGCAAATCGGCAGAATGCTGCTGATAAAGTTCAACGTGGCGTTGCGCGTTAGACTGGGCTTTGCGGTCATGATGTGGTCCGGTGCGTGCATTCGCTGCGCGACTTTGTCTTGTGTAATGCGACCCGTGACGGATTCGTGATTGGTGTGAGCGCATGTGGCACTATCGCTGTTTTCCTCTGTCGGGCACAGGCGAGGATGCGTTCGAACGGGTACCGCTTATTCTGCGCTGAGGCAAGCTCGTACGTTTGTGCGTCGGCGCACGGAGCAGGGAGTGCCTGCGCCTTATCGCGAGGTTAAGTTTCGAGTCCGTCGGCTTTTCGAGCAGGTGTTCACTTCTTTGTTTGTTCGCTCGACAGGAAACGATGCCGAAAGTGCTTGTAAGCAATGGCTGCGTTCAATCATTGAACCATTGCTGCAGCCGGTATCCACTTCAGTGCGCACTCATTTTTTTCATGCCAGAATTCGCCCGCCGTGGCGGGGAAACAGGGCCAGAACTTTCGACGTGCCGCGCCTAAGCCCGTGCGCCAGTTGCCGCAACTTATTGTGTGCGGATTTGCGATTGTGGGCCGGACGTTGCGCTGGTGCGGAAGATTGCTGGAGCGACCGTGCTGGGTCGTGCGCGCACGAGCCTTGCGTGGCCCGTGGTGAAATGGGTTGTGGCGGCTGTGCAGCTGGAGAGTGGGGCGTAGGCCGTGGCGGGTGGGGGGCGGCATGGCGCCGACGAATCGCGCTGCACTGGAAAAACCGTCGCCTCGCCGCGCAGAAGTTCATCCCGCAGTTCCAGAACCGGCGTCACACTAAGTGAGACAGCCGTGTCGGCGAGCTTTTGCTTTCGGCGAGCGGTTGGTGAACTCTACAGACCCGGCTGAACCCTTTCGCCGTAGCCGCGCTCAGACTGTGCCCTCGCGCTTCTTTTTTCCCCGCGCTCAAGACTCGCTGCTGTTTCCTTCGCCATCGCCAGGACCTGCTCGGCCTCGACCGGATCGAAATCCGCATGCAGTCGTTTCTTTACCCCACACTCGGCAAGTTGCATGTGCTTGTCGGGCGTGATGCCGTGCCGTTCGAGCGACCGTTTTGCACAGACGAGCGGGCAACCGTCGATCACCAGAATGGGGCGGCCCGCGCGCGCGACTTTCAACAAAGCAGGAACATCCCCACCCACACCGGCGATGCACGACATTTCCGCCGAGCCCTGACGGTCGAGCCGCACAGCCACGTGGTTGGCGAGCTGAGCCGCGCTCGAGCATCCGGAACAAGCGTAGACAAGCGGCAACGACTTATATTCACTGTTCATTCTGGAACCTCCCACTTTGGCGGCTTTCCTGCGGGCTTATCGAACGGACCGGACCTTGCTTCTCCTATTCACCACGCCGAAACATGCGGGGCGGTTCGAAGCGGTCAAGCGAAAAGACCGAGAAGTCGATGGCGTCGAGCGAATTCTTCACCAGCAAGCCCAGTTCCGTATCGCCCTCCATCGTCAGTCGCCGACTGAAAAACAGCGTATCCGGATCTTCCGCCCGCCGCGCGAGCAAAAAGAAATCATAGGCGTCGGCGCTGATAGTCAGCGCGATTTCGCCCTGATGTCGCGCTGCCGCGAACGTGCCATTGCGGCACACAAAATCGAAAGCGATGCAGGCATCTTTCACTTGAATGCGCAGCGGCCGGCCATTTAGCAGCTCAAGCGCATCGGCGGGCAGATGCCTGGTCAGCGCGAGATTGAGGCCCCGGACGAACAGTACGGACCCCGGCCACGCGGGCAATATCGACAGTGCTTTCCCAACCAGCGAAGGGAGCTTGTACGAAGCGGTGCTCATCGGAAACAACTCCTCAAAAAACCATGCTATGGGAAGTCTGCTATGCCGACTTCCCCGGGGCGCCTGATTCGGTAACCAGGCAGGGTCGAGCGTGTGACGCGTCACAAACAAACGCACCGACGATGCGGATCGCACGCGTCCGTGATTGCCGCGTCGGTCGCCGCCGTTAACCCGCTCGACGCGAAAGACCGGCCATACCGTGCCAGAAGCCATCGCAGTGCGCTTCCGGCATCAGGGAATGCATCTGCGACAGCGCTTGCGCCCCGTCCTGCCGTCCATCGATGACGTCGTCAAAAAGCTTGACGATCTCGGTCATGTGTTGCGACTGCGGGCTCAGGCGCAGCACATCGACCTTCAATGCCTTCAGTGCATCGATTTCGCCGATCAGGTTGTACACGCGCGCCGATTGAGTCGAGATGCCGTTCAGGACCAGAAATGGCTCACCGTCGCGCGTATTGAGCATCAGACCATCGGGATGATCGATGCAAACGTACTGGCAATTGTCGCGCGGAAGGTTCCGGTTACGCGCAGTAAAACATCGCGCGGAAAACGCCAGCGGCATGCGTCCGTACGCAAACACTTCGGTTTGCAGTTGAGGTGGTCGGTCCGCCTGCATTTGCGCGAGCGCGTCTCTTCCCAATTCAAGCGGCATCACCCATCGCTGCGCGCCCAGGCCCGCGAGCATGCCAAGCGTCGGCGCGTTGTAGACGTTCAACCATGGCCCGGCGACAAACGGAGTGTTTTCGACGCAATGCACCGCGCCCATATCGTTGGCTTCGACCATATAGCGGCCATTGCCCGTGACCTGCCGGAGTGTCGTGATGTCTTTGCCCGATTCGAGCAGCACTTGCGTGGACAAGACGACTTCCTTGCCGGCCTGCGCGAGCATATCGGCGATTTCAAGCCAGTCGGGAAGGCGCAATTCGTGACGTCTCGAACAGACCGTCTCGCCCAGATAGACAATGTCCACCGGCGCGTCAGTCATGGCCTCATAGAATTGCATCGTCGCGACGCGCGACCAGTAATACTGAAGGGGACCTAATGCGATTTTCATAGTTGCGGTTCCTGCATGCGGCACGAAGGCGTCGCGCACATCATTTCCATGGCCGGTGGTAGGCGCCCAGCGTGTGCTGCTGCCCCTCGGCAACCTTGTGGAGTTCGTCCATCCACGCGGGTTTGACGGCATACCGCGGCAAATTTGCACGGCACTGGTCGATGGCTTCTCGCCACACTCGCGTGACCTGTGCCACGTACGCGGGGCTGCGCTGCCGTCCTTCGATCTTCACGGCGCGCACGCCGATCTGCATCAGGCGCGGCAGGAGTTCCAGGGTGTTCAGGCTGGTCGGCTCCTCGATCGCATAGTAGTTTTCGCCTTCAACGTCAAAGCGTCCTTTACACAGCGTCGGATAACCCGCGTTTTCATCGTCGGCGTAACGATCGATAAGCACGCCGTTCAGCCGCGACTCCATGCCTTGCGGCGTTTGCTGCCAGCGGACCGACTTCGCCGGGGAACACACCCCATAGGTATTCGGCGACTGGCCGGTGACATAGGACGACAACGCGCAGCGTCCTTCGACCATGACGCACAAGCTGCCGAATCCGAACACCTCGATCTCGATGGGCGTTTTTTCGATGACCTGTTCGACTTGCGTGATCGAAAGCACGCGCGGCAAAACGGCGCGCACCACACCGAAGTGCTCGCGATAGAAATTGAGCGCCTCGTAGTTCGTTGCCGATCCCTGCACGGACAAATGCAGGCGAAGATCCGGATAGCGCTCACTGGCGTACTGAATCAATCCCGCATCGGCGACGATGACGGCATCGACGCCGGACTGAGCCGCGCGGTCGACTGCCTCGCGCCAGGTCTTCCACGCCGTTGGCTGCGGATAGGTATTCAGCGCGAGGAAGACCTTGCGTTTCCTGTCGTGGGCGTACTGAATGCCGGTGCGGATGGCGGCTTCGTCAAAATTGAGGCCGGCGAAATTTCTGGCATTGGTCGCATCGCGAAAGCCGAGATACACGCAATCGGCGCCATTGTCCACCGCAGCCTTGAGCGCAGGCAGACTCCCTGCTGGGCACACCAGCTCCATCTGTGGCGAACCATCGTTTCCTGTACTGCCGTGTGTCATAGAAGATGACCGCTCCAAGAGATTTGAGAGAAATTGCTCGCGTTCAATCGCCAAAGCACCGTGGCAAGTACCGCGACAAACACCCTGATGGGCATCATTGAGAATGTCGGTTTCGAGCCCAATGCAAGCTGCGCGACGCAGATCCGGACAGGAAGGGCGTCAGGGGGAGAGCACCAGGGAAAAGGGGAACATTGCAAGTGACGGAATAGAACGTCTGCGTCTGCGCCGATGTCGATGAGCGGATGCGGAACCCGTCGCCGGCAGTAAAACGCAATTTGCCGTTGATTCCGGCGCGCTCGCCGGCGGTCTTCGACCAACATGCGGTTGAACCATAGCGACGATGGCGGTGAGGCGTGCGCCAAAGTCGACAGTCTGCAACGTCGGCGCATGCTTGACATTAATGTGCATCAATTTTTTAAATTGGTATGCCTGTTCTCAAGGACTAGGCAATCGGGATTATTGCGGGGGGGATCGACCCGGTTTATTGTCTTTGAACGCCGTGTTGCCGCCCATGCATTACCAGCGAATCACCACGAATCCACCAGAACGCGAAATAACCCTCGATGTATGAGGGATTTTGAAAATCTGGCTTGTCCCGCGACGAACACCGTCTTCCGCGAATCGCTTCGCGCCTGGCGCTCAGGCGTGGTCCGATGGACGATCGGAGTGGTTTGCTCAGGGGCGCCGCGAGCAGTGCGGGGCGACTGTCGGGCAGAGCGTTCCGATGCGGAACTGGCGAGGGTTGATGACTTGACACGCGCAGTCGCCAGCACGGTCTTTCACTGATGAGCGACCACGTAAGCGGATGAGCTGTAATTGTCTCGACCGGAGACAGTCCGAATCGGACTTATAAACATATATCACCTCTAAATCAGACCTCGGTAGTCGATGCGAACTCGGCAAACGGGAAAGTATGGCTCTGTGTGGAGCGTCGGTGTCTTTTGACTTTATGAATAGAGTTCAGTGATGAAAAATAAATCAGACACATTGGAAGATCTGCAGAAGGAAACGTGTCGCAAGTATGATCTGTCGGCGATTGCGCCCGAAGGAACGGTGGCGGTTGCGCTCGACACGATCGGCAAATTCCCGATCTATGGTGAGCGCGTGGCGCTAAAGGACGGGGAAGAAGTGAGCTGGTTCTTCCACTGCAAGAGTTTCTTCAGCAAGGTTGATTCTTACAAGTCCGTGCAGACGGAGCAGCTGAAGGATATTCTTCCTGCTGCTTCGAAATTTCTCGGGCTGCCTCACGGCTCCGGTTTTGTTCTGGATGCCGAAGGAAATGAACAGGTTTGGGCGATTCAAAATGGTGCGATGGGGGTGAGGGTGCAATCGCACATCTGAATCACCTCGAGCGACGTGGTGGCCACGCACGCGACGAACGACGCCACGCCAGACGTCTTCGCGAAATTGACGATGCTCACGCGAGCGACCGATGCGCCAGCGCAATCGCCCGGCGCAGGTCTTCCACATACCGCTCCGGCTGCTCCCACGCTGCGAAGTGCCCGCCGTTGTCGTGCTCGATGAATTCCTGAACGTTGACGAACCGCGAAGCGAACCCGCGCGGTGCGAGCTTGATGTCGTGCGCAAACGCGCTGAGTACAGTGGCCGTCTGCACGTACGGCGCCGGCAGCGCGAACTCGACGTACGGTGCGAAGGACGTCCCGATCGTCCCCGTGAACCAGTAGGCGCTAATCCAGGTTAGCAGATCGTCCTCGGAGAATGGAGTGTCCGACCAGCTCCGCAGCTTCTCGACGAGCCACGCGGCAAGACCTGCCGGCGAATCCGCGAGAGCAGGCGCGATGGTATGTGGTTTCGTCGACTGCTGCGCGATGTACGCACCCTCCGTCCGTTGCCAGACCGCTACTGAATCGAGGTAGCGGAGCGCCTCCTGGTCCAGTGTCGACCGGTCCGCGAACACCGCGTGCAATGGTGAGATGTTCGTCAGATGCAGTGCCCCGATCCGGTCCGGATGCATTACAGCGAGCTGTTCTGCGACGTCCGCCCCGAAGTCGCCGGCCGAGACCACGTAACGGTCGTGCCCGAGCGATTGCATCGCGTCGGCGACGAGCGATGCCATGACAACACTCGTCATCCCCGGCTTCGTCAGCTCGTAGGCGAACGGGAACCCAGGCAGAGCCGGTACGACGACATGTACATCATCGAGCCGGGATAGCACGCGCTCAAACCGAAGCACCGAATCGGGCCACCCGTGTAACAGGACCACGACCGGAGCGTCGGCAAGCACCGCGCGTTGATGCACGACGCGAAGCGCACGATCACCGGCGCCAACCGACTCCCACGGCAAGTTGAGGATGCGGGCCTCGTGAGTTCGCCAGTTGTAACGATGACGCCAAAACTCGAGCAGATCGGCGAGAAAGTCAGCATCGGTCCCGCGTTCCCAACCGACACCTCGCGGAAGTCCTGGCCGTCGCGTTGCCGCGAGCCGTCTGTGCAGATCGCCAAGAGCGGCATCGGAAATGGGGCGAAGAGGAAGTGACATGTGTACGACGATACACATAAATCATGTGTACAGCAATACACATTTTTGTATTCGCGTGTACCATGGCCGAAAAAGGCGATATGGCTAGCGTGAAAACGAAAACTGCACGACCGAAGGACGCTGTGCGAACCCGCGAGCGCATTCTTGCTGCGGCACGGCGCGAGTTCGCCCGAGTCGGATTCGCGGGGGCCAAGGTCCGCGACATCGCAGTATCGGCGAATGTGTCACCCAATCTCATCACCCGATATTTCGGCGGCAAGGACGGGCTTTTTGTGGCTGCGGCCGAGGTCCATCTGAAGCTCGAGACGCTGTCCGACGGCCCGCGCGAGTCAATCGGGCGTCGGATGGCAGAGGGCATCGTCACCCGGTGGACGACGATGGAAGGACAAGATCCGCTCCTCGTACTGCTGCGCGCCGCAGGCGAACGCCGCGAAGCTGCTGAGACCCTGGCGAAGTTCCTCGACGAAGAGTCGCTCGAACCGTTCCGGCAGCAGTTGCTCCGCTATGGCATGACGGACAACGAGGCCACTGCTCGTGCTCGTGCCGTCGACATTTTCGTCCTCGGGATTTCCGCGCGGCTTCGTGTGCTCCGCGACGACCTCGGCGACACCGACGCATTGAAGCAGTGGATCGGAGCCACTATCCAGCGGTTGGTGGACGGAACGTAGAGCACGGTCGCCCTGGCCGACATCGTTAAGGGTTATTCGATGTCCGCCCTCATTCACATTGCTATGAGCGTGCAGCGACGCGTGCGGGCAGCCGTGACGGTCGGCTTACTCAACGCTTGGGGCGAGAAAATATGTTGACGAGATTCCCGTCGGGGTCGCGCAGCAAGAGCGAGCGATTGCCCCACGGCATTAACGTCGCCGGCATCACGATGTTTGTCCCGGACGCATTCATCCGTTCGAACACCGCGTCAACGTCCTCCACTTCGAACTCCAGAATCGCCGATTGATTTGCAGCCGCAGTGGCCGCACCGACATTGAAAAGCTCGATCAGACGCTCAGACGAAATCGCAAGCGTCGCTCCTTCGAGCCGCATTTCGGCGAATCCATCGGCCGGACGTACAGCCTCGATACCGAAAAGCCTTTGATAGAACTCCACCAACCCATCGATATCCCGGGTAACAACACGAACCGATGCGAACTTCATTTTGAGCTCCTCGCCAAGAAAGGAAGCTCAGTCTAATGGTCGATGCTGTCAGATTCTGGCAGTATTGTGCGGCTGGCGACGCGATTGAGCCTACGCCACTCACGAAGCAGCGTTGACCGCCTTTTGGGGTAGCGCTCCTCCAACTGCTCGACGTTCGAGATCCGGTCCGAACGGAAATTCCGAAAATCGGCTCGAAGCTCGCACCAACACATCAGGACTCGCGCCTGGTCGAAATACACCAATGCAAAGGGCCAAACGACACGCTGCGAGCGAATACCACTGGCGTCCACGTATGTAATATTGAGCTTCTGCTCTTCTCGGACTGCGGCACGCAGGAGGTCAGGCGAGACTTTGTGGGCAGCTCTCTCCAACGGCGCGCCGACTAGCAGCGAAGACTCCTCCAGTTCGCGCCGCAGTTCAATGGGCAGTATGGCGGCTATCTTCGCAAGCGCGCTCAGCGCACCGGACGATAGCGTCTTGTCGCAGCGATCGGCCACCCAGCGCATGCCAAGAACCAGGGCGTCGAGTTCCTCTGAGCGAAACATCATGGGCGGCAGCATGAAACCCGGTTTCATAACGTAACCAACGCCCGGTTCCCCCTCGATCATTGCTCCTTGCGCCTGCAAACTGGCGATGTCCCGGTATAGCGTGCGGATGCTCACGCCGAGCTCCTCGGCCAGGGCTTGGCCACGCACGGGACGTCGATAACGACGTAACACTTGCAGGAGATGAAGGAGACGTTCGGAGCGCGACATACGTGAATCCTGATATCAACACTGAAGCAAATCGACGACGCTATCGGTTACTTCAAGTCGAATGCAATAGGTCGCGTCCAGAGAGGCATTGCATTGTTGACGATCTATGCGGCTCTGTCGAACGTCTCAATCTGGCCGACAGCGCACCGCGACCGAGCACGACGATCATCCCGGGGTGTGCGCCTCATGCAGAACTTCAAGTCAAAGAGCGCCTGCGCCCTTTCAGTACTGCCACTATGCCTCGCTGCCCACGTTACCTTGAGGCCAGTTCAAAAGGCTGCTCAGGACGGCCGAAGCTGTTCCAGCAGGCCGGCGCGCAGGCTAGTCCGACGAGTGCTTTACGAATGTCGGCTCGATTTCTTACGAACACTGACGCTCGATACTCATGCCGGAAACGGCCGCTCATGTCGGTAGCGGCTATGGTTCCTTTAACGCTAGCGCTACCAATTCGGTGTTGGCTGAATGTTGCCGGGCTTGTATGAGCAGTTTTGCTCCGCGGCAGCGCGATATCCTGCCATTGGCAGCCCGCAGAGGCGTGCCAAAAAAGACTAGGTAAACCCCGCATGGCGGCTTTTTCACCAGCAAATTAACATTTGATAACGTTAAGGTTAACGTTCGTCGGCTGCTTCGAGTTCAAAGTCGCAACAGGGGCAAATACCGACTAGATCAGAGCACCGCGGTGAATGCATGCCGCATCGGCGAATCGCTTGCTAACGACGGTGAAAGCGTCATGTCACCGTCGCTGCAGTGTCTGGACGTGCGAAGTCGAAGACAGCGTAGTTCGACGGTCGATAACGAAGCTCCGGCCGTGAACCGCAAAACGTGTCCGCCCCAAAGAAAAAATAGCCCATTTGAACTGTCTGGGTAACGACCGCAATGCAAAAGAGAGTATCGAAGGCCATTTTCAAGTCCAAAGCATGCGAACTGTTCCGGCAGGTGGAGATGCAGGGAGAGAGCATCGTCGTCACGGACCGGGGGCAGCCCACCATCGAAATCAGGCCTTACCGCCACAAGCAGAAGGACCCGCTTAAGCTGCTGCGTGCTTCGATCGTGCGTTTCGACATGAGGCGCTCGTCTGTTCCGGTGGCGTTGGAGCAGGACTACCGATGATCACACCTGCGCCAGTGTGCTGGTTGAGCAGGCAGAAGGCGTTAGCCGAGGCCGCACGCGATGCGATAGATCGGGAACCCGATGGCGGTGAGGTCCTGATCTCGACGATCGGCGGGTTCGAAATCGCGGTGCTGGTCAATGACGGCGGACTCGCACCGTCTGGACGCGCGGAACCGGGGCTCTCGGCGGTCGTGTCAATGGAGGGCGCACGGATCTCGGTTGGACGCCGCGATCGCGTTTGCGCGCGATCACCCCGTCGCTCGAGCGGACATCGCATCAGAGGATGATCGTCACCACTGTCCGCACCTTTGACTTCACCGATTCGCTTCAATCCACGATCGGGTAGGCACCGTATCCATGCACTGCCGCCGTCACACGAACACGTCACCGAAGCGAGGCGTGAACGACAAACCTCGATGCCTGGAAGAACCACGCGCCGCCAAAGGCTGATTCCGACATTCCGGAGACCCAATGCTTGACAACTTCACCATTCGCGGTGGCCTGACGCTGGTCATCAGCGTTTTCGTTGCGTTTCTGCTGACCGTGATCGGCGTCGGCTACGGTGCGCTCAAGCTCACGAGTAGCGGGCTGGAGGACATCCGGCACCGCGCGTCCATGCTGGAGCAACTGAGGGGCAGCTCTGAACAGCTTCTTCAGGTGCGGCTGGCGCTCAGCAGTTACGAGACGCTCTTCAGCGCCGGCAAGCAGAGCGACGGGCTTCTTCCGGCGGCGCACGCGGTGCTGGAACAATCCACGGCTGCGTTCCGCAGTTACGCAAATGGACCTTTTGCCAGCGACGAGGAAGGGCGGCTTGTTCAGGCCGTAGAGCAGGCACGCGCCGCGCTCGTCGACCGCGCGATCGAGCCGGAATTCAAGGCGCTCAAGGACTACGACTTCAACACCTTCCACACTATCCAGGGCGAAACGGCGAGCACCTACTACGCGGACTACGCCAAGGCGTTCGACGCGCTCAAGCAGTTGCAGACCGTCGAAAGTCAACGCGAGGCCGAAACATCGGAGCAGCGTTTGCGCATCTCGACGCTGCTGTTCGGTGCGATCGGCGCAATTGGCGTCGTGGTCGGGATGATGGCGCGAGTGGGCCTGTCAGCGGCGGTGGTCAATCCAGTGAACCGGACGATCTCCCACTTTCGCAGCATCGCTGCGGGTGACCTGACGATCTCAGTCGGGTCACGCTCGCGCAATGAAATGGGCCAGCTGCTGTCGGCGCTCACGCAGATGCGCGATGGTCTGGTCGATACGGTGTCGAAGGTGCGCGGCAGCACGGACGCGATCACCATTGGCGCGAATGAGATTGCCTCGGGCAATGCCGACCTCTCAAGCCGTACCGAGCAGCAAGCCGCGGCGCTTCAGCAGACGGCGGCGAGTATGGAACAGCTATCCGCGACCGTGAAGCAGAACACCGACAACGCGAAACAGGCGAGCCGCCTCGCGCAGGGCGCGCTGGAGACGGTGACGCGCGGCGGCAACGTCGTGACTCGCGTGACGGAGACGATGGACGGCATCACGGACTCGTCGCGCAAGGTCACGGAGATCATCGGCATGATCGAAGGCATCGCTTTCCAGACCAACATCCTCGCCTTGAACGCCGCGGTCGAGGCGGCCCGTGCGGGTGAGCAGGGGCGCGGCTTCGCGGTGGTCGCATCGGAAGTGCGCAGCCTCGCGCAGCGCTCGGGCGCGGCTGCGAAGGAAATCAAGGAACTGATCGGCGACTCGGCCGCGAAGGTGGAAGAGGGTGCGTCGCTCGTTGGAGAAGCGCGCAGGACGATGCAGGAGGCGATGGAGTCGGTGGGCCGGGTGAGCGGCATCATGAGCGAGATCGAAGCCGCCGCGCTGGAACAAAGCGTCGGCATCGATGAGGTCAACAAGGCGATCACCCAGATCGATGAAGTCACCCAGCACAATGCCGCGCTCGTCGAAGAAGCCGCGATGGCAGCGAAATCGCTGCAAGCGCAGGCGGATGTTCTGCGGGGTGCGGTGGCGGTGTTCCGCATCGATCAGGAGGGTTCATCAACGGACGCAGCGCAAAACGGAAGTTCGGCTGCGGGTGGGACTCAATATGGCCGTCCGAAAGCGGGCGGCCGCCTCGCGCTGGCAATCCGCTAGTTCCGTTCCGTTTTCCACAGCGCGTTCGGTTTCGACCGCGCTGGTCATGCGTGCGCGCATCATGCTGGCGATGGCGGACCAGGAACTCAACAGTTCGATCGCGCGTTATCTGCAGGCGGCGCATGCCAGTGGGCTCGTGGATATCTTCGACTCGGCGCGCATCGAGTGATAACCGGAATGTTGACCTGCGTTTCTACGCAATACAAAGCTTTTGTCTTTCAGGGCCCGGCGTGCCTCGGGTTTCACTGGGACTAGCAGCCGTAAAGCAGGCATCCGCGGGCGGCGGCAATCGGCCGACTTCCGCCCCACGCAATCGGCCGTAGCCGACCCAGTTGCGATATGTATGGTCCCAGTGAGTCATGGTGCATTCTTCAGTCTTGAACAAGAGAACGCACTATGGCAATCCGCATACATGGCAGCGCCCGAACAACGCCGCGCATTCGCGCAGAACTGCAAATAGCCACTGGCTCCAATCGGGCTTTGGCAAAGCGCTACGGAATCAATGTCAAGACAGTCGCCAAATGGCGTAGCCGAAGTTCAGTTCAGGATCAGCCGATGGGGCCACGCGACAGAGGTAGCCGGAATCTGCATCCTGACCAGGAGCGGCAGGTCGTCGAACTGCGCCGGCGGGGCCGCTTACCTTTGGATGACCTGATGGGCCACCTGCTGGAGCAAGCGCCGACGCTCAGCCGCAGTGCGCTGTACCGGTGCCTGCAGCGTCACGGAATCAGTCGTTTGCCGACAACGCAGAATCGCCCCACGCGAGGCAAGTTTGAAGACACGCCAATTGGCTTTGTGCATATCGACAGTGCCGAGATGAAGATCGCAGGCGGCAAACAGCACATGTTTGTCGCCGTCGACCGGGTCGCCAAATTCACCCATGTCGCCTTCTTTGACCGGGCGACCAAAGCCAATGGTGCCCAGTTTATGAGGCAGGTGATTAACGCATTCCCCTACCGGATCCATACCGTGCTCACAGACAACGGCGTGGCCTTCACGGAGCAGGAGCGCTATCGAGGCGGCGTGACCCATGCAGGGATTGGTCACATCTTCGAGCGTGTTTGCTTTGCCAACGGAATCAAGCAAAAACGTACCAAGCCCTACCATGCGTGGACCAATGGCATGGTTGAGCGCATGAATCGCACGATCAAGGACGCAACCATCAAGGCGTACGAATACAGCAGCATGGAGCAACTACGCACACACGTGCTGGCCTTCGTGCAGAGCTACAACTTCGGCAAACATCTGAAGGCATTGCGGTGGAAAACGCCATTCAGAGCTATATGTGACGCGTGGTCGAAAGACCCGAATCGCTTTAAACTTCATCCGCACCATCTCACTGCGGGACTGAACACCTAGATAGGTAACTATCTCGATAGCAATTCGGCGCTCGTCGCTTCACCGATGTATAGCAGAGCGGTACACCCCCTTCGAGTTCGATATGGTCGATTGCGCCAGATCATAGGCGTGTCGAGCATTTTCGACCTCGTTGAGATATTCGACCGTCCAGGCATAGAGCGCTTTGAACGGTCGCTGAAGTTTGCGGCCCAGCGCACTGATCTCATACTCCACCGACACGGGTGAGGTGGGTAGCACATGGCGTGTGAGCAGTCCGTTACGCTCCAGCCGGCGCAGACATTCCGTCAAGGCCTTCTGCGAGACACCTTCCAGCCTCCTCTTGATTTCATTGAAGCGCAGCGGCCCGGAATCGAGAACTGTCAGAACCATCATCGACCATTTGTCCGCAATCTGGTCGAACAGAATCCGGCTCGGGCAATCAACCGCAAATCGTTGTGGTGCGTTCTTGGACATCGTGGTTACCTCCAATATACCTGGTCGATTATAAGTGCGTAATTGAAATTAAGTATAAAAAATATACTATGGTCAGCGTCAACCTAACTGGAAATCTGGTCATGACTCAAATTTCACTTGATGCACTGTTCGAGCCGTTCGAGTTCAAATCCCTGAAACTGAAGGGCCGCGTGGTGATGTCGCCGATGACGCGCTCGTTTTCCCCCGGCGGTGTGCCCGGGTCCGACGTTGCGGCCTACTATCGGCGTCGCGCTGAAAACGGCGTGGGTCTGATTCTTTCAGAGGGTACGGTGATCGATCGTCCGGCGTCCCGCAATGATCAGAACATCCCGCTATTCCATGGCGATGCTGCATTGGCGGGCTGGCAGCGAGTGATTGACGATGTTCATGCGGCGGGTGGTGCAATGGGGCCTCAGCTTTGGCACGTTGGCTCGGTCAAGAGTCCGATGACCCCGTGGGAACCGGCAAGCGGCATCGAGAGTCCGTCCGGCCTGGTCGACGCCAATGAAGCGCGGGGCATCGCCATGAGCGAGGAAGCGATTGCCGATACCATCGAGGCCTTTGCCCGTGCCGCAGCGGACGCCCGCCGGCTGGGTTTCGACGTCATCGAGATTCATGGCGCGCATGGGTATCTGATTGATCAGTTTTTCTGGGCGGCGACCAATCGTCGTTCAGACCAATATGGCGGCGCCACGCTCAAGCAGCGTTCACGCTTTGCGGTGGACGTGATCCGGGCGATCCGGCGCGCTCTCGGTCCCGAGTTCCCGATCATTCTGCGACTCAGCCAGTGGAAGCAGCAGGATTATGCGGTGCGACTGGCCGAGACGCCGGCGGCCATGGCCGACTGGCTGATGCCGCTGGTCGAGGCGGGAGCGGACATCCTGCATTGTTCCCAGCGGCGCTTCTGGGAGCCGGAATTCCCCGAAGTTGATGGTCTGGACGGGCTGAATTTCGCCGGCTGGGCCAAGAAGCTGACCGGCGCGGCCACCATCACGGTGGGATCGGTGGGACTCTCGGGTGATTTCCTGAGCGCATTCGGTGGAGAAGCTTCGCAGTCGGCGAGCCTTGCAAATCTTGTTCAGCGGCTGGAGCGCGAGGAATTCGATCTGGTGGCAGTGGGACGCGCGCTGCTTAGCGATTTCGCCTGGACTGAAAAACTGCGTCGCGGCGAACCGCTTGGAGGATTCAATCCCAGTGATATGGCGGCACTGAACTGAGCTATGACAATCTGACGGACGCTTAGGCATCCGTCAGATTTCTGGCAAAACCTACGGTATCAAAATGTAGCGGCAGGCAGGTCAGACGGAAATCGGCCGAAACGGACGTTGGCCCTCGCTGTTACTCGGACATTCGAATGTCTCCTCCACCTAGTATCTGTGCGGGGCCTTTTCGGCAGCTGCTGCGCGGATCTTGTTCGCAAACGAAAAGACATATGTTGGCCTCGCAGCTGCGAATTTGACGTCGTCAGTTCATGTGGCCTGGGGCGAGAATTGAATAAATAGGGTCTTATGAATGCGCCGCTCGCGCGTCATTTGGGCGCGCCCTGGTCACAGCAGTGGGGGCAGGTCAGGCGCGGAGATTGGGAATTTCCCCAGGCGATTCCAGTATTCATGCCGCTCGGGACAGTTCTCGCATGGTGAGGCAACAGCTTGCGTGCCCATGTCGATCTGTTGTTCGAGACAGCAGCTCAATGCGCCTATCGCATTGTTTTAATTGATAAATTTAAAACCATGCGCCTGCCGTACGCTAGTCGCGAGTTCCAGGTTAAGTGAACAAGGTTCCAACCTAAGTGAACCTCGACACGAACCGCGACACTGGCCCCGTTCTTGTAATTGTCATCCCCCGTCCATATAATTAGCACTCACTGCACGAGAGTGCTAACAATTCGCTGGCGGGCCCGCTTCGGCTTGAGGCCCGCCAGGTTTTCCTGAGTATCTCCAAGTCTCAATCAAGAGAGAGGATCTATCCATGAACCTTCGTCCTTTGCATGATCGCGTGATCGTCAAACGCCTCGATCAAGAAACCAAGACCGCATCGGGCATCGTGATCCCGGACGCAGCGGCAGAAAAGCCGGATCAGGGTGAAGTCCTGGCCATCGGCCCGGGCAAGCGCGATGACAAGGGCGCGCTGATCGCGCTCGACGTGAAGGTCGGCGATCGCGTCCTGTTCGGCAAGTACGCTGGTCAGACCGTCAAGGTCGACGGCCAGGAACTGCTGGTGATGCGTGAAGAAGACATCATGGCCGTGGTGAACAAGTAAGTTCATTCCACCGCTAATTCTTAGAGAATTCAAGGAGTTAAAAGATGGCAGCTAAAGACGTCGTGTTCGGCGATTCCGCCCGTGCCAAGATGGTTGAAGGCGTGAACATTCTCGCCAACGCAGTGAAGGTCACGCTGGGTCCGAAGGGCCGCAACGTGGTCCTCGAGCGCTCGTTCGGCGGCCCGACGGTCACCAAGGACGGTGTCTCGGTCGCGAAGGAAATCGAGCTGAAGGACAAGCTCCAGAACATGGGCGCGCAGATGGTCAAGGAAGTCGCTTCCAAGACCAGCGACAACGCCGGTGACGGCACCACGACCGCTACGGTCCTGGCCCAGTCGATCGTTCGCGAAGGCATGAAGTACGTTGCATCGGGCATGAACCCGATGGACCTGAAGCGCGGTATCGACAAGGCCGTCGCAGCAGCGATCGAAGAACTGCGCAAGATCAGCAAGCCCTGCACGACCAACAAGGAAATCGCGCAAGTCGGCTCGATCTCGGCGAACAGCGATTCGTCGATCGGCGACCGTATTGCTGAAGCGATGGACAAGGTCGGCAAGGAAGGCGTCATCACCGTCGAAGACGGCAAGTCGCTGCAAGACGAGCTGGAAGTCGTCGAAGGTATGCAGTTCGACCGCGGCTACCTCTCGCCGTACTTCATCAACAATCCGGACAAGCAAGTCGCCGTTCTGGAGAGCCCGTTCGTCCTGCTGTTCGACAAGAAGATCTCGAACATCCGTGACCTGCTGCCGGTTCTGGAACAAGTCGCGAAGGCTGGCCGTCCGCTGCTGATCATCGCTGAAGACGTCGAAGGCGAAGCGCTCGCAACGCTGGTCGTCAACAACATCCGCGGCATCCTGAAGACCGTCGCCGTCAAGGCTCCGGGCTTCGGCGACCGTCGCAAGGCGATGCTGGAAGACATCGCGATCCTGACCGGCGGTCAGGTTATCGCGGAAGAAACCGGCCTGACGCTCGAAAAGGCATCGCTGAACGAACTCGGTCAAGCGAAGCGCATCGAAGTGGGCAAGGAAAACACGACGATCATCGACGGTGCTGGCGTTGCCGCGAACATCGAAGCGCGCGTCAAGCAGATCCGCACGCAGATCGAAGAAGCGACCTCGGACTACGACCGTGAAAAGCTGCAAGAGCGCGTGGCCAAGCTGGCCGGCGGCGTTGCAGTGATCAAGGTCGGCGCTGCGACCGAAGTCGAAATGAAGGAAAAGAAGGCACGCGTCGAAGACGCGCTGCACGCAACCCGCGCTGCCGTTGAAGAAGGCATCGTCCCGGGCGGCGGCGTCGCACTGATCCGCGCTCGTGCTGCGGTTACGGGCCTGAAGGGCATCAACGCCGATCAGGACGCCGGTATCAAGATCGTCCTGCGCGCAATGGAAGAGCCGCTGCGCCAGATCGTCACGAACGGCGGCGAAGAAGCCAGCGTGGTCGTGGCAGCTGTTGCGGCTGGTCAGGGCAACTACGGCTACAACGCAGCGACCGGCGAGTACGGCGACCTGGTTGAAGCCGGCGTCGTCGACCCGACGAAGGTCACGCGCACCGCGCTGCAAAATGCAGCTTCGGTTGCTGGCCTGCTGCTGACGACGGATGCAGCCGTTGCTGAAGTGGCGAAGGAAGATGCCCCGATGCCCGGCGGTATGGGTGGCATGGGCGGCATGGGCGGTATGGGCATGGACATGTAACTCCGGTTCGTCCGGCGTTATATCGAAGTGCAGGGAATGCGCCTTGCGGCGCGTTCCCGCCCAAAAGAAAAAACCCGCAGCGATGCGGGTTTTTTTATATGCGCACGGTTTTGCCGGGCTTAGGCGACTCGTGCCTTCGATTACGTCTTCATTGGTGCGCTTCGTCGGACGGCGGTGCGTCACCGGCGCCATCCTGGGACGTCTCGCTGTCGTTGCTCCGTGCCCAGAAAAAACGGTCCGGCAACCAGGCGCCCATTCCGGGCCGAAACGCGCTTTGCACCGCCTGATACAGATATTCCTGCGCTTCGCGCACCGCTTCGGGCGGCTCCTGGCCGTTCGCGAGCAGTGCCGCGATCGCCGCTCCGAGCGTGTCGGTCAGGCCCATCATCGGCTGCGTGGCGCGCTCCCACAGGTCCTGGCGCAGCTGGCCATCCTCGGAAAATAGCGTGTTGACCATGCGATGCGTGCCCGTCTCCATCGAAAGGATGTACTCGCAACCGGTCGACAGCAGATGCGCGATCGCCGCGTCGATGCTCGGCGCTTCCGCGTCGCCATCGGGCTGCGCGAGTGCGAGCAGCGTCGTGGCGTCCGCGATGAGCAGCGTGGTCTGCGGCGCCAGCAGATCGGCGATCGCTTCGCGTAATTCGTCGGCGGCCAGCACGTGTTCGTCGTCGAGTGTGAAGTCGGGCGCGAGGATGAGGGGGATGTCGTCGTAGTCAGCGACTACTTCGGCAATTGCGCTCACCACTTCGGCGCGCGTCGCCGCGCCGACCTTGAAGGCCGCCACGGGCATGTCTTCCAGCAGCATCCGGGCCTGGGTCGCGACGACTTCGGGATCGAGTCCGGTGACTTCGTCGCAGCCCGCCGAATCCCGCACGGTGTAGCCGGTCAGCACGCTGACGCCGTGGCAGCCCATGCTGGCGAGGGTCAGCAGGTCGGCCTGGAGGCCGCTGCCGCCTGTCGGATCGGAAAGGCCGAAAGTGAGGACGATGGGAGGCGTGTCGCTGGGCATGGATGTGGCGAATGTGGGGTGTGGGGCGCAGTTGGCGGCCTGGAGCGGTGCCGCGGCTCCAATTATGCGGCTTATCGGCGCGCCCGGGGACGGATGACGATTGCGGCGCGCGGATTTATGTGCGACGCGGCGCCGCGCCACCGATCTCCTCTGTTCTTCTCGCCGGATCTGATACGGGACGAGTCCATCGTTAGGTTTGCTAGGCACAAAATCGGCAACACGGTACCATCATGGCTCTTGTTTCCCGACTGTTTTTTCTGGACTTTTCGACGCGGTATAAGAATGGAATATAGAAGCTGGATGTGCCTGATCTGCGGCTGGATCTACGACGAGGAAGCCGGTTTGCCAGAGGAAGGCATCGCGCCCGGCACGCGCTGGGAAGATGTTCCGATCAACTGGACCTGTCCTGAGTGCGGCGCACGCAAGGAAGACTTCGAGATGGTCCAGATCTGACGCCGTGTGCAGGCGGGGTGCGCTTTTTGCTCACCGCTTTTTGCCTGCTTAGTGCTTTTCTCATGCGCGGGGTTCGTACGCATGGTTCGCGTTCGCCGAGGCGGCCGCACGCCGGCCTTCGCGATGTCGTGAAATCTGCCTTCATTGGGTTGCGCGCCGTACTGCCTGGCAGTGACGGCGTGCCGAGCCGGAGCGCGGCACACAGGCCGCTTGCGCCGCTGCTTGGCTCCGCAATCGTTTTCGGCGCTGTCTCATCTAACTCATGAGTCTTCGTTCAACGTCCGTCGTCCGTTTCGAAGCGTTGCCCAATCCGCGCGGCGGTCGCGTGCCGCATGCCCGCGACGCGCTCGCCGAGGCGCTGTACGCGCTTGACACGGATGGCGGGCACGTCGCCACGCCGCTGCGCCATGCGGCAAACGCGTTGCGCGAGGCGGGCTGGCTCGGTGCGGCGCGTTTCGCCG
Source organism: Paraburkholderia dinghuensis (assembly GCF_003837865.1). Taxonomy (GTDB): domain Bacteria; phylum Pseudomonadota; class Gammaproteobacteria; order Burkholderiales; family Burkholderiaceae; genus Paraburkholderia; species Paraburkholderia dinghuensis. The sequence goes on from NZ_RQIS01000003.1 coordinate 24,404, forward strand.
ACACGCTGCTGCTCGCGTCGCCGTTCGCGCTATCCGTGATCGGGAGTGCGGCCGTGCACAGCGCGCAGCCATCGCGCCACGCGCCTGAGGGTGACAGCGATCAAGCCGTGCGCGCGCTCTTTCGCGACGCGCTCGCCGATCTCGCTGCCGCGCTCGATCGGCACAATCTGCGCGAGCTTTCGTGCTCGCCGGCGCTCTACGCGCGGCAGCATTCGCTGGTTGTTGTGCTCGGGCGCCACATGCCGGGTATTTCGCTGGCCTACGAGGATGTCGCGCTGCAGGGCCGGCCCATCGCGCCCGCGACCCTGCATGCGCTGCCCGCGCACAAACTCGCGCAGATTCGCGCGCGTTACGAGTCGGCGCTGCTGCCCGCGCTCAAGGCGCGACACTCGAGCGGCAGCCGTGCGGCGGCGGCATTGGCGGACGCGGCGTTCGACGAGATGGACGTCTGCCTCGCCGAACTCGCGAGCCCCGACCCTTACGATTACTGGCGCCTTGCGGCGGCGTGCGGCCGCGCGTTGCGGCGCGGTGCGGTGTCGTGGGGCGACGAGGACGTGCGGCGGTTCTACGCCCGCTGTAATCTGCTGCTCGCCGATCACGCGCACGGGCTGCGCGTCGCGCCGCAATCGCTGGTGCGCGCGACGCTCGCGCTGTTGTGGCGCGACTACGCGCTCTTTGGCGCGGCGGCCGAAGATACCGATGACGTCGAACTGCTGCGCGACCACGGCCTGACTGTGGACTGGCACATCGCGGGCACACAGGCGTCCGAGGTGCTCTGGGAGGCGGGGGCCGCGCAGGCGGACGCCACGGCGTCGGGCGTCGCGCCCACGCGCGAACTCGGCGCGCTCGCGGTCAACGCGAATGCGTATGAGGATTTCCTGCAGACCGCCGATGCGTCGATGGCTGCACTCTCAGCGCACGCTGAGGCGTGGTCCGCGCGCACGCAACGCGACGCCGCGCAGGCCGTGCTCGCGGCCGATGCGTCATACGGGCTCGGCGCGGCGGCGTGGGCCATTGGCCTCGGCCACGTCGGGCTGCTCGCCGATGCGCTTGGGCTCGCGTGGCGGCGCACCGCTCATGCCGCGGGGCAGTCCGGGCCGCTCGATCTGCCGCTGGCGGCCAACGTGACTTCCGCCCTGGATGCCGCCGCAGTCGAGCGCGCCGGCGAATCACTGCGCGCGATGCTGCACAAGATCGCGGCAGGCGTCGCGCAGCCCGATGCGGCGAGCGCAGTGCGCGCGCTCGCCGCGTCGATCGCGGGCGCGGCGGCGTTGCCTGAGCGTCCTGACGGCGCGCAGTCCGATTTACTCCGTTAGGACCCGCTGGCGCGTGTGTTCGGGCATCGTGCTTGCGTTCGCTTCGGCATTCGTCCGCGTTTTTCCATACGCAGCTTCGCTGGCCGTGTCATGGCACAACTTTCGACGCCGAGCCAACCGAGTTCGCCGGCCGGCGTCGTTACCGCCTTGTGCATTGCAGAAGAGGCGCGCACGCGTGTTAGAGTGACTCATTCCCGTTTGTAAGCATCGCGGCGAGAGGAAGCCGCGATGCGCGCGCCTTCTTGGCGCGCCGCGGCCCCGAAGACGGCGGCGCCGGCGTACCGGCGCGAAGCCGCCATTCCGCATCGTCTTTGCTAGAATTCAAACCATGTCCAAGAGTAACGATCGCATCAATCTGACCAACCAGTTCCTGATTGCCATGCCCAACATGGCAGACCCCACGTTTTCAGGAACTGTGGTCTACCTTTGCGATCATTCCGAGCGCGGCGCGCTCGGCCTCGTCATCAATCGTCCCACCGACATCGACCTGCAGGCCCTCTTTTCCCGCATCGACCTCAAGCTCGAAATCGAACCGCTCCTGCACGTGCCTGTCTATTTCGGCGGCCCCGTCCAGACCGAGCGGGGCTTCGTATTGCATGCACCTGAAGAGGGCACGAGCTATACATCGTCGATGTCCGTGCCGGGCGGCCTCGACATGACCACGTCGAAGGATGTGCTCGAAGCCGTCGCGAACGGCAAGGGCCCCGAGCGCTTCCTGCTCACGCTCGGTCACGCAGGCTGGGGTGCGGGCCAGCTCGAAGACGAAATCTCGCGCAACGGCTGGCTCACGGTCGAAGCCGATCCGAAGATCGTCTTCGACGTGCCCGCCGAAGAGCGCTTCGAAGCGGCGCTCGCGCTGCTCGGCATCTCGTCGTCGATGCTTTCGGGCGAAGCGGGCCACGCATGAGCGTGGCGCCCGGGCGGGGCGCGAGCGAGGCCACCCTGCTTGCGTTCGACTACGGCGAAAAGCGCATCGGCGTTGCGCTCGGCAACGTGCTCACGCGCAGCGCCCGCCCGCTTACCGTGATCCAGAACCGCAGTACCGGCTATCGTTTTGAAGCCATCGGCGTACTGCTGCGCGAGTGGCAGCCCGATCTGCTCGTGGTCGGCCTGCCGACGCACCCGGACGGCACGCCGCACATCATGACGCAGTTGGCGAAGCGCTTCGGCAACCAGCTTAACGGGCGCTTCAATGTACCGGTGGTATGGGTGGACGAGCGCTACTCGTCCGTCGATGCAGAAGCGCGCATGCGCGAACGCGGCGACGACATGGATCAGCTCGACGCCGAAGCGGCCTGCGTGATCCTCCAGCAATACCTCGACGAACGCTCCGCGCCCACGCCATGAGTCCCAGCGACACGCTCGACGCCGAGGCGCTGTATTGCGCCGTCCTCGATCAGATCCGCGCTGCGTATTCCGTCGATGCGTTTAGCGCGCCCGATGGCGTCGCGATCGCCGGCATTTACAGCGGCGGCGCATGGATTGCCGCGCGGCTCGCACACGATCTCGGCGCGAGTGGATGGGGCGTCATCAATGTCGCGCTCCATCGCGACGATTACGCGAAAAAAGGCCTGCACAGCGAAGCGAGTCCGACCTCGTTGCCGTTCGACGTGCAGGGCCGCCGCATCGTGCTGGTCGACGACGTGCTGTACACGGGCCGCACGGTGCGCGCGGCCATCAATGAGTTGTACGACTTTGGCCGCCCTGCGTCGGTGGAACTGGCGGTGCTCGTCGACCGCGGCGGCCGTGAGCTGCCGGTGGCGGCGCGTTTTGCCGGCGGTACCGCGGCCGTGGCCGCCGACGCATCGCTCGTGCTCGAACGCAATGCCGACGGACGTTTCGCGTTTCACGTCGAGCCGCGCGGCGGCAACTGACTGACCCGCATGCAACGTGTGCCTCGCGACAGAACCGGCTTCATGCGCGCTCTGTTCAAACCTGGCCCTGCGTGCAAAGGAACCTTGCAATGAACACACAGCCCACCGCAGCACCCGCCGATAACGGACGCTTTCGTTACGGCTTCCTGAAGGGCAATCCGCAACTCACGAAGAACGGCGAACTCAAGCACCTGCTGACGATCGAGGGCCTGCCGCGTGCGATCGTCACGCACATTCTCGACACCGCTGCGCAATTCGTGAGCGTGACCGACCGCGACGTGAAGAAGGTGCCGCTCCTGCGCGGCAAGTCGGTATTCAATCTGTTCTTCGAGAACTCGACGCGCACGCGCACGACCTTCGAAATCGCGGCCAAGCGTCTTTCGGCGGACGTGCTCAACCTGAACATCAACGCGTCCTCGACGAGCAAAGGCGAAACGCTCCTCGACACGATCGGCAATCTGTCCGCGATGCACGCCGACATGTTCGTCGTGCGCCACGCGTCGAGTGGCGCGCCGTATCTGATCGCCGAGCATTGCGCGCCGCACGTCCACGTGATCAACGCGGGCGACGGACGTCACGCGCATCCCACGCAGGGTCTGCTCGACATGTACACGATCCGCCACTACAAGCGCGATTTCACGAATCTGCGCGTAGCGATCGTCGGCGATATTCTGCACTCACGCGTCGCGCGCTCGGACATTCACGCGCTCACCACGCTCGGCGTGCCCGAAGTACGCGCGATCGGGCCGCGCACGCTTCTGCCAGGCGGGCTCGAACAGATGGGCGTGCGCGTCTTCCACAACCTCGACGAAGGCTTGAAGGACGTTGACGTCATTATCATGCTGCGTCTGCAGAACGAGCGCATGAGCGGCGCGCTGCTGCCTTCGGCGCAGGAATACTTCAAGAGCTGGGGCCTCACGCCCGAGCGCCTCGCGCTCGCACAATCCGATGCGATCGTGATGCATCCGGGGCCGATGAACCGTGGCGTCGAAATCGACTCGCAGGTCGCGGACGGCCCGCAGTCGGTGATTCTCAACCAGGTGAGTTTCGGCATCGCGGTGCGCATGGCTGTGATGGGCATCGTCGCGGGAAATAACGAGTGAACCCGAGGAAATCCGAGGGAACAACAGGGCAGCGCATGAAGATTCATATTCAAGGCGGCACGCTGATCGACCCGGCGGCCGGCATCGAACAGCAGCAGGATGTGTACATCGCGGGCGGCACGATCGTCGCGCTGGGTGCGGCGCCTGCCGGCTTCCAGGCAGATAAAACGATCGACGCGAAGGGGCTTTGCGTGGCGCCCGGACTCGTCGACCTGAGCGCGCGGCTGCGCGAGCCGGGCTATGAGCATAAGGCCACGCTCGATTCGGAAATGGCCGCGGCACTCGCCGGCGGTGTGACGAGCCTCGTGTGCCCGCCCGACACCGATCCCGTGCTCGATGAAGCGGGCCTGATCGAGATGCTCAAGTACCGCGTCAGCAAACTCGATCGCGCGCGCGTCTATCCGCTCGGCGCGCTCACGGTGGGCCTGAAGGGCGAGGTGATCACGGAGATGGTGTCGCTTACGGAAGCCGGCTGCATCGGCTTCACACAGGTGGATAAGCCCATCGCCGATACTCAGGTTCTGCTGCGTGCGCTGCAGTACGCGAGCACGTATGGCTATGCCGCGTGGCTGCGTCCCCAGGATGCGTTCCTTTCGAAGGGCGGCGTGGCGGCGAGCGGCGCGGTGGCGTCGCGGCTCGGCTTGTCTGGCGTGCCGGTGAGCGCGGAGACGATCGCGCTGCATACGCTCTTCGAACTGATGCGCGTAACGGGTGCGCGTGTGCATGTGATGCATCTTTCGTCGGCTGCGGGCGTTGCGCTCGTGCGCGCGGCAAAGGCCGAAGGATTGCCGGTGACGTGCGACGTGAGCGCGAACCATGTGCATCTGATCGACATGGACATCGGCTATTTCGATGCGCAGTTCCGACTCGATCCGCCGCTGCGCCAGCAGCGCGATCGCGACGCGATTCGCGCAGGTCTCACGGACGGCACGATCGACGCGATCTGTTCGGACCACACGCCCGTGGACGACGACGAAAAGCTCTTGCCGTTCGCCGAGGCGAGCCCGGGCTCGACCGGGCTCGAACTCCTTCTTTCGCTCACGTTGAAGTGGGCAGAGGAGGTGGGCGTGCCGCTCGTCAAGGCGCTAGCACGTGTCACGTCGGCGCCGGCTGGCATCGTGAAGCTCGACGCAGGCCGCATTGCGGTCGGCGCGAATGCGGATCTCTGCGTGTTCGACGCGCACGCGCACTGGCGCGTGGAGCCGCGCGCGCTGAAGAGCCAGGGGCACAACACACCGTTTCTCGGCTATGAATTGCCTGGCGTCGTGCGCGCGACGCTCGTCGCGGGGCGCGTCGGCTTCGAGCGCGGTTGAGTCTGCCCGCACGACAGCCGCATTGCATCGATCGCTATCGTTTTCGACTGGTTCGCCATGAGTCTCTTTGTTCGCAAGACCCGTTTGCTTATCCACCTGTTGCGCGGTGCGCTGACCGTTGCGTTGCGCTTTCCGCGCGCGAGCGCCGATCAGCGCCACGCCATGAACCGTGCGTGGTCGCTCAAGATGCTCGAACTGTGCGGCATGAAGCTCGTCGTCCATAACGACGCGGCTCGTCTCGATGCCCGCGCGCTCGTCGTCTGCAACCACATCTCGTGGATCGACATTTATGTGATCAACGCGTGGCGGCCGACGCCGTTCGTGTCGAAGGCCGAGATCCGGAGCTGGCCGCTGATCGGCTGGTTCGCGCAGAATCTCGATACGGTGTTCGTCGAGCGCGAAAAGCGCAGCGACGCGAAGCGCATCATGCACGAACTGGCGGCGCGGCTGGACCGTGGCGAGCTGATGTGCGTGTTCCCCGAGGGCACGACGACGGACGGGCGCGCGCTCAAGACGTTTCATACGAACATGTTTCAGGCGGCTGTCGAGGCAGGCTGTCCCGTGCAGCCGCTGTGCATCCTCTACGAGGACGCAGAGGGGCGGCAGTCCATGGCGCCCGCTTATATCGACGATGTTTCGCTCAAGCAGTCGCTCGATGCGATGCTCAAGGCGGGGCCGTTGACCGCACACGTCTACGTGGGTGAGCCGATCCAGGCCGAGGGCGACCGGCGCAAGCTGGCGGCGCAGGCTGAGGCCGCGGTGGGCGCGGCGCTCGATGAGATGCGGGGGGTGCCACTGCCAGGCAGTGAGGGCGTGATGCAGGCGTCCTGACGGGGGCACCCTCCCGGTCACGCGGCGCGTTGCGGCGGCTCGCGTGTGCCCGCCCGGGCGGGTGTCACGCAGGTATCAAGAATCAGGCACTGATGGCGCGGCAGTCCGTGCACTCGACCTGCGTGAGTGTGCGGCGCGCGGGATCGGCTTCGAGACGCACCGCCGAAAGCTGGTTGCCCCAGACGCAGCCGGAATCGAGCCCGATTACGTTATCGCGCAGCGTGAGCCCGAGCGCCGCCCAATGGCCGAACACCACGATGTCGTCGGCTGTCCTGCGTCCGGGAACGTCGAACCAGGGCATATATCCCGCGGGCGCCGAGGCGAGCCCGCCACTCGAACTGAAATCCATCGCGCCGTCACCGTTGCAGAAACGCATGCGGGTGAGTGCGCTGCACGTAATGCGCAGACGCTCGATGCCCTTCAGATCCTTCGACCAGCGGCTCGGCTCATTTCCGTAGAGGCCCGCCAGGGTCTCCTTCCAGTTGTCGCGGCGCAGGGCCTGTTCGAGTTCGTGCGCGAGTTCGAGCGTGAGATCGACATCCCACTGCGGCAGCACGCCCGCATGCACCATCAACATGCCGTTCTCATAGTGCGCGATGGGGCGATGGCGGACCCAGTGCAGCAGATCGGCAGCGTCCTTCGCGTTCAGGATATCGTCGATCGTGTCGCCATTCTTCGCCCTGCGAATCCCCGCCGAGACGGACAGCAAATGCAGGTCGTGGTTACCGAGAACGGCCACGCCGCGATCGCCGAGCGCGATCACGTCGCGCAGTGTCGCGAGCGAATCGGGGCCACGATTGATCAGATCGCCTGCAAACCACAGTGGTGTTTCGGCGGTGGGCGCGGCCTTGGCAAGGAGTTCGCGGAACGAATTGCGGCACCCCTGAAGGTCGCCGAAGGCGAGAGGGGCCGGGTGCGGCTTGAACGTAGTCATCGAAACAGAAACGGTGGCGGGCGTTGCATGGATGAGCGCAGACGGTAACACAGGAAGCCGACTCTAGTATCGCAATGAAATCGCAGACCGGAAATTGCGCGGGTCGCCTTTGCGAAGCCCCGCCGTGCACGGACGGATTATGTCAGGTTGATTAATAATGGCGATGCTGCAGTTGCCCTGGCGGCAGTCTTATAATCAGGGCCGCGACGTCGTCCGCCGACCTTGCGGCCCGGAAAATCCGGGCCAATTGCCTGAATTGAAACCTTTTTTTTCAGCAGTCTTTCGAATCGCCGTGGTTCGTCATACGGCAGACTTCTGCTGTAATGATTGCAAGGGATTTCCATGATTCTCGTGACGGGCGGTGCCGGATTTATCGGTGCTAACTTTGTGCTGGACTGGTTCCGTCAATCGGACGAGCCTGTCGTCAACGTCGACAAGCTGACCTACGCGGGCAACTACGGCACGCTGAAGCCGCTGCACGACAACCCCAGGCATGTTTTCGCGCGCGTCGACATCTGCGACCGCACAGCACTCGATACGCTCTTCGCCGAACATCGGCCGCGCGCTGTGCTGCATTTTGCAGCGGAGAGCCACGTCGACCGCTCCATACATGGTCCCGCGGACTTTGTTCAGACCAATGTGATTGGCACGTTCACGTTGCTCGAGGCGGCTCGGCAGCATTGGAGCACCCTGGATGCCGCTGGCCAGGCCGCGTTTCGCTTCCTGCACGTCTCCACAGATGAAGTGTTCGGCTCGCTCTCGGCCGCAGACCAGCCTTTTTCAGAGACCACGCCGTACGCGCCGAACAGTCCTTATTCGGCGAGCAAAGCCGGTTCCGATCACCTGGTGCGCGCCTGGCATCACACCTATGGCATGCCGACGCTCACGACAAATTGCTCGAATAACTACGGCCCATATCAGTTCCCCGAAAAGCTCATCCCGCTGATGATCGCGAATGCGCTCGCCGGCGAGCCGCTTCCGGTGTACGGCGATGGGCAAAACGTGCGTGACTGGTTGTATGTGGGCGACCATTGCAGCGCGATCCGCGAAGTACTCGCGCGCGGGCGGGTCGGCGAGACGTACAACGTCGGCGGCTGGAACGAGAAAAAGAACCTCGAAGTCGTGCATACGTTGTGCGACCTGCTGGACCAGTCGCGGCCAAAGGCGGCGGGCTCTTACCGCGACCAGATCACCTATGTGAAGGACCGCCCCGGCCACGACCGGCGTTATGCCATCGACGCACGCAAGCTGGAGCGCGAACTGGGCTGGAAGCCCGCGGAAACGTTCGAGACGGGTCTTGCGAAGACGGTGCGCTGGTATCTCGACAACCAGCACTGGGTTGACGAAGTCGCTTCGGGCGACTATCGCAAATGGGTTGAAACGAATTACGCGCGGCGCGCGTAAGGGCAAAATCGATGGCACGCAAAGGCATCATCCTCGCAGGCGGTTCGGGCACGCGGCTCTATCCGATCACCCATGTGGTGTCGAAACAGCTACTACCCGTCTACGACAAGCCGATGATCTATTACCCGCTGTCGACGCTGATGGTGGCGGGCATTCGGGATGTGATGATCATCTCCACTCCACAGGACACGCCGCGTTTTGAAGCGATGCTCGGCGACGGCAGCCAGTGGGGCATGAATATCCAGTACGCGGTCCAGCCTTCGCCGGATGGACTCGCCCAGGCGTTCATCATCGGGCGCGATTTTGTCGCCAATGATCCCTCCGCGTTGATTCTCGGCGACAACATTTTCTACGGGCACGATTTCGCGAAACAGCTCGCGCGCGCTAACCAGCAAACGCAAGGCGCGACCGTTTTTGCGTACCACGTTCAAGATCCCGAGCGCTATGGCGTCGTGGAGTTCGACAAGCAATACCGCGCCCTGTCGATCGAAGAAAAGCCTGCCGTGCCGCGTTCGAACTACGCCGTGACCGGTCTGTATTTCTACGACAACCAGGTGTGCGATATCGCGGCCGATATAAAGCCTTCGGCTCGCGGCGAACTTGAGATCACGGATGTCAATTCGCGCTATCTCGCCAGCGGCGAGCTGGATGTGGAAATACTGGGGCGTGGATACGCGTGGCTGGATACGGGCACACACGATTCGCTCATCGATGCCGCCACGTTCATCGCAACATTGCAGAAGCGCCAAGGTCTCGTCGTGGCCTGCCCTGAGGAGATTGCATACCGCTTGAACTGGATCGATGCCGGACAACTCGAGCGTTTAGCGTTGCCGCTCGCGAAGAATGGTTATGGCAAATACCTCCTCAAGATACTCTCGGACCCCGTCGCGTGAAAATCACTGTCATTCCGACGTCACTACCAGAAGTGAAGATCGTCGAACCTAAAGTTTTTGCCGATTCGCGCGGTTTCTTCTTTGAGAGTTTCAACGCGACGGAATTCGCCGAGGCGGTAGGCGAGCCCGTGGAGTTTGTACAAGACAATCACTCGCTTTCGTCGAAAGGTGTGCTGCGTGGGCTGCACTACCAGATCGAACATGCGCAGGGCAAGTTGGTGCGTGTCATCGCGGGCGAAGTGTTCGACGTTGCAGTGGACATCCGGGCGAGTTCGCCGAACTTCGGGAAGTGGACTGGTGTGCGGCTGAGCGCTGAGAACAAGCGGCAGTTGTGGATTCCGGGCGGTTTCGCACACGGGTTTGTGGTGCTGTCCGAGACGGCGGAATTCCTGTACAAGACGACCGACTACTGGTTTCCGCAGCACGAGCGAACGCTTTTGTGGAACGACCCGGCAATCGGAATTCAATGGCCGATCGACGCCGAGCCGAGCCTGGCCGAAAAAGACGCCGCGGGAAAAAGGCTGGCAGAAGCCGAGACATTCGCGTGAGGAAGCCAATTGAGTAATGCCATGCAGCCGAAGATTCTTGTTTCCGGCAAGAACGGGCAAGTTGGTTTCGAACTGGAACGAGCGCTTCAGGGTCTCGGGACTATTGTTGCGCTTGACCGTGTTGCCCTCGATCTCGCGGATTTCGATCAGATCCGGCAAGTCTTAAGGGAAATCAAGCCCGCACTCATTGTCAATCCAGCGGCCTATACCGCGGTTGACAGGGCAGAGACTGAACCCGATCTGGCGCAGCGTATCAATGGTGATGCGCCGGGTGTGCTTGCAGAGGAAGCCCGGCGGCTAGGCGTCCCGCTCATTCACTATTCGACCGACTATGTGTTCGATGGAACGAAAGAGGGCGCCTACGACGAGACCGACAAAGCGAATCCGCAAAGTGCCTATGGTCTCAGCAAGCTCGCCGGTGAACGTGCTATTGCCGAGGTCGACTGCGCGCACGTGATACTGCGGACGAGTTGGGTCTATGGTCAGCGAGGCAAGAATTTCCTGCTGACAATGTTGCGTCTGGCGGCGGAGCGGCCGGAGTTGCGAATCGTCGAGGACCAGCGCGGGGCGCCGACCTGGGCAGCGACAATCGCGGCGATGACTTCACACATCGTGGCTCAGGGCCTGGTGACAAACACAGACGGTGCGGATTGGTGGCGCCAGAAGTCAGGCGTTTATCACCTGACTGCATCAGGCTCGACCACATGGTTCGACTTCGCTAACGCGATTTTCGAATTGTCCTCACTGGAGAACAAGCCGGTGGTGACGCCCATTGCATCGTCCGAATATCCCCTGCCTGCAAAGCGCCCAGGGAACTCGTGCTTATCCAATGAAAAGCTGGCTGCGAGCTTTGGCCTGCGTGCACCTGACTGGCGCGACGCGCTGCGGCTTTGCCTTGCGGGTCTGAGTGCTTGATCTCTTCGTTTCGCGCAGAAGTGGGAGTCTCAGGGTTTTGAAGCGATGCGCCGATACAGGTCGGCGTACGCGTCTGCCATTTTGTCAGCGGTAAAGAGCTTCGTGAATCGCTCCCGGGCACCTGCGCCTAGCTCTGACGCCAACTGATCATCGTTCCAGATGCGATCGATCGCACTACGAAGGGATAGCGCATCGCTGGGCGGCACCACCAGTCCGGTCTTGCCCGCGATATTCACGTAGCTTGTCCCCGTACCGATCTCACATGAGATGAGCGGCTTTCCGTACATGGCACCTTCCAGCAACGAAATGCCGAAGGCCTCCGAGCGCAGGTGTGATGGAAACACCAGTCCGCGGCAAAGTGTTAGAAGTGCTACTTTATCTTCGTCCGGGAGAGCCCCTACGAAGTGTACGTGACGCAACCCAAGGCTATCCGCTTGTGCTTTCAGTTCACCCTCCAGCGGACCGCCGCCCAGAATCACTACGTCATAGTCCGTGCCCTTGAGCGCGTCGAGCAGGACGTGGAGCCCTTTATAGTACCGGAGCATTCCAACAAAAAGCAGGAAGCGCGGCCCAATCCGCGCGCGCCATTCCGCAATCTTTGCATCGGTGGCCCGAGGGTAGGCGTGCTCGTTCAATCCAATCGGGATGACTTCGACTTTGCTCGCAAAGCGACGGAGCACGGGGCTTGTCTGCGCATAATTCGGCGACGTCGCGACGATCTTCGTTACGCTGCCGAGAAAGGCCAGCATTAATGGCCGATACAACTGCAGAAGCGCTTTTTGTCTGATGATATCCGAGTGGTAGGTCACCACCGTTGGCTTGTTCAGTCGGGTAAGAAAATGCGCCACGTCCATGAATGGCCATGGGAAGTGGTAGTGAATGACGTCGGCCGTTTTCGCAAGTTCCTTAAGCCGTACCAACGACGATAGCGAGAAATAGGACGACGCGAGCTTGAAGTCGAGTCGCGCACGATAGTGCTTGTGGTCACCGAGGTCGACGGTCGACGTATCTTTGCTGAGGGTCAGTACGTCACTGGGTATCCCGCGGCTTGCCGCCCCGCTGCAGATCTCACCAATCAGTTGTTCGACCCCGCCCATCGAATCGGGCTTGTACGTTTTGTAAAAGTGGAGAACGCGCATGCTATCGAATCAGGGTCTTCCACCAAACCGCATATGGTTGGGCAAGCCACCATTTTAGAGGGACGTGGCCGTGATGGCGTCGTACCGTTTCCATTGCCTCCTTGTAGTGGAGGCGGCGGTGAATGCGTGTTTTGGTGGCGTCGTGGTTGCGGTTGATGGCGATATCCTCGTCGACGAAACCGAGTGGGCCGCCATGACGATAGAGCCTCCACCATAGGTCGTAGTCCAGGGCCATCTTGAGATTCGGATCGAGACCGCCAACAGCAGTCCATGCACTGCGGCGAATCAGCGACGCGGGTTGTGTTATGACGCAGCGCGTTGCCATGCGTCGCACGTTAAACGGTTCGACCCATGCAGGCGTACGGCGACCGCTTGCGTCGTCGAGATGCCAGGCTTTGCCATAGGCGGCTGGCCAGGCAGAATGTCGCTCCATGGCATTCACGAGTTTGTCGAGGCCGCCCGGTAAAAGCAGGTCATCGCTATTAAGCCAACAGACGTACGGGGCAGTTCCGCGGGCGATTCCCTCGTTGATCGCCGCCGCCTGGCCGTCGTCCTTGTGGCTGCGCCAGCCTGCCAGTTTTGATTGCCAGTTCTGGATGATCGAAACCGATTCATCGGTCGAGCCGCCGTCCATGACGAAGATTTCGGTTGAGACCGTCTGAGCGGCGATCGAACGCAGCGCTTCGTCGAGATATCGTCCTTGGTTGTACGATGGCACGACCACCGTAACGACGGGCTTGCGATCATTCATACAGTCATGGCATTTCGCAGTTGAATTAGCTTCGGTAAGCAGGAGGATGCCTTCCGCGAGCGTAATTTTTAATTTGTCAGAGCAACCGCATGGACTTTTCACCGGACCGGGGCAAGTTTGCCATTATCCGGAAAGCATCGAACGACGGCACAGATTGTAGCATCTGCGAATTGCCTTAAATGCTCCAGAAATTACCGACACAATCACGTGGCCTAAAATTTGCTAAAGGTGACATTTACTTACAAATTGTTGCTGATTGGTTACATTGATTTATGTGTCCTGCTAAGGGATCAGGGTATTCACGAAACAATTGTCTGGCTTGGGCGCCAACTGCTTAGCGTGGTGGGCCACAGAGATACACTTGTACTGTCACATCAAAGTTGTATGATTTGGCTGCCATAACGAGTGATTGTAAGAAAACATGGTGTTCGAGCTGATGCCATTTAGTATGGCAAATCGAGGCTCCGTCTAGCGACGTGGCGTACTTGCGAGATTAAAGTCTGATCGTGGTAGTGATCAGACTGCAATCGCTTCTACAATCAACCATTCCTTACGGCAGGAGTCCCGGTGCCAGAAATATCTATAATCGTCCCGGTCTATAAGGAAGAAGCCAATATCCGCCCTTTCCTGATGCGCGCAGAGGCCGTGTGTGAGCGGATGGGCAAGAGCTATGAGATTGTTTTCGCGCTTGATCCGTCGCCGGACAGGACCGAAGAGGTCATTCTCGACGAGATCAATCGCAACGCATCAATCAAGTTGCTCGTCTTTTCGCGCCGGTTCGGACAACCTGCGGCGACCATGGCCGGAATTCTGTCCTGCACCGGAGACACGTGCGTCGTCATCGATGTGGACCTGCAGGACCAGCCTGAACTGATCGAGCAACTCTATTCAAAACTCGCAGACGGTTACGAAGTAGTTTATGCCAAGCGGATTTCCCGCAAAGGAGAAACGCTGGTCAAGCGCGTGATCTCTCACGTCGGTTACTCGGTGATAAACAGGTTCAGTGACGTGGACATCCCGCGGAATACGGGCGACTTCCGGATCATGACGCGACGCGTTGTCGAGGAACTGCGCCGCCTCAATGAAAGCCATGGATTCCTGCGCGGTCTGGTCGCGTACGTCGGCTTCAAGCAGGCCTTCATCGAATATGAGCGCGATGAGCGGTTCGCCGGAAAAGGTAATTACAATCGTCTTACCGGTTCGCTAAAGATTGGTTTGAACGGACTAATCAGCTTCAGTTCGCGTCCGCTTTCCATGATGTCGGTCGTGGGCTTCTTCCTCGCGGGCCTGTCGTTCCTCCTGGCAGCGTGGTACGTGTTTCAAAAGCTGATAGGCGTCAATCTGACGCCAGGGCTTTCCACGAACGTTCTGCTCATCTGCTTCTTCGCTGGGGTGCAACTTCTGGGTCTTGGGCTGATCGGCGAGTACGTAGGGCGTATCTACGATGAGGTGAAACGCCGACCGATGTATATCGTTGACCGGAAGATCAATTTCGGAGAGCAAGAGTGACATTGCCGTTTTCGTTACCGGCTCCGCAGGGCTCTTCATCGGCACCCGAATGGGATGGGATGAGCTTTCGGGTGGGAGATGTTCATACACCCGTGCTCGAGTACCGCGAGAATTTCGCTGGCTGGTCGGACGATTTAACGGCACTTTACGAAGTGGCGGCGGGGGAAAACCATCCGATCGATATCGCGTCCCGTCGCAATGCGATTCAGGAACTGGGAAAATCCATGCGCAGCGGCGACGCGGTCATCACGGAGATCGGATGTTCGTCGGGCTTCCTGATTCGCGATCTCGTTGCCGAATTCCCCTCGGCCCGTGTCATTGGCGCAAACGTCGTGAACGACCCGTTATACCGGCTCGCGACGCGTCTGCCCGGAGTCCCCTTGATACGTTTTGATCTCCTGCAATGTCCGTTACCAGATCAAAGTGTCGACGTGCTAATCATGCTCAATGTCCTCGAGCATATTGAGGACGACGTTGTTGCTCTGCAGCGCGCGTTCAATCCACTGAAGCCGGGCGGAATTCGCGCCTTGGCGACCGCACAGCGCCCACGATAGGCCGTCGGAAATATGCAACGTCTCAACACTCTCGTGTCAGCTCATTTTTTCACGCTTACGAAATTCGGCATTGTTGGAGCAATTACGGCCGGGATCTATTTTCTCGTGATGTGGATCGCGAATTCGCTGATCGGATTGCACTACATCGTCTCGGTCACGGCGGCATACTTGATCTCGACGACGTTTCATTTCCTTGCCAATCGTCACTTCACGTTTGGCGCCGTCGATGAGTCGCACGCAAACCAGTTACTCCGCTATCTGGTCATGTGGGTTGTGAACTATGCAATCACGATAATCATAGTCAGCCGTTGTGTGAAGGACTTCGGACTATCGCCTTATATGGGAGCTTTCATTTCTATTGTCGCGACAGTCATAACAGGCTATCTATTCTCAAGGTTCTGGATTTTCAGGGGTAGGGGGATTAGAACATGAGTCGATATGTGGTAACTGGATGCGCTGGTTTCATCGGGAGTAATCTCGTCGATCGACTGTTGGCAGATGGTCATTCTGTCTTCGGTATCGACAATTTCAGTACTGGCCAGCGCCGGTTCCTCGACTTGGCACTTAAGAACCCCAGTTTCAAGCTGTTCGAAATCGATATTCTGGATCTTGACGTTTTGAG
The DNA here is from genome assembly GCF_003837865.1 of Paraburkholderia dinghuensis. GTDB lineage: Bacteria > Pseudomonadota > Gammaproteobacteria > Burkholderiales > Burkholderiaceae > Paraburkholderia > Paraburkholderia dinghuensis. Next base: position 40,110 of record NZ_RQIS01000003.1, read on the forward strand.
GCAGGCATTTGCCGGCGCGGAAGCCGTATTTCATCTGGCGGCCAACGCTGACGTCCGCTTCGGGACCGAGCATCCGCGCAAAGACCTCGAGCAGAACACGATCGCTACGTACAACGTGCTGGAGGCGATGCGTCACAGCGGAATCAGGAAGATTGCATTTTCGTCGACGGGCTCGGTGTACGGTGAAGCTCAAGTTGTGCCGACGCCAGAAGATGGACCGTTTCCGGTGCAGACTTCATTGTATGGCGCGTCCAAAGCGGCGGGCGAAGGGCTGATTTCCGCGTATTGCGAGGGTTTCGGATTTCAGGCTTGCATCTTCCGCTTCGTGTCGATACTGGGCGAGCGGTACACGCATGGTCACGTCTTTGATTTCTATCGCAAACTCAAGGACGATCCGTCGCGCTTGCCCGTATTGGGCAACGGCAAGCAACGCAAGTCGTATCTTTACGTTCAGGACTGTATCGATGCTATTTTGCTCGCGATGAACAAGGCACCGGATAAGGTGAACATATTCAATCTCGGCGTGGATGGATACTGCGAGGTGAACGACTCCATCGGGTGGATCTGCGAACAGCTCAACGTCAAGCCTCGACTCGAGTACGCGGGTGGTGATCGGGGCTGGATCGGAGACAATCCGTTCATCTTTCTCGACACGAAGAGAATTCAGTCGCTGGGATGGAGACCCAAATACGGGATTCGCGAGGGCGTGATCAAAACGGTCGAATATCTTCGCGCCAATGAATGGGTCTTCGAGATGAGAGACCGATCATGAAAATTTGCGTGCAAGGACTTTGGCACCTTGGGTCCGTAACTGCGGCGTGCTGCGCATCTGTCGGGCATGACGTGGTCGGTCTCGACGCAGATGAACAGACCATCAATGATCTCCGCTCGGGAAAGGCGCCACTTTTCGAGCCGGGATTGGATGCACTACTGAGCGACGGATTGAACTCCGGTCGGCTACGTTTTACGACAGACATCGAAAGCGCCGTAGGGGATATCGATGTTCTGTGGGTCGCGTTTGATACTCCCGTGGACGACAACGATAAGGCGGATGTCGATTTTGTCCTCGAACAGATCAAGAGCGTGTTGCCCGCCTTGCGCTCAAAAGCTGTCGTGCTGGTGTCGTCGCAAATGCCTGTGGGTTCGATGCGCATCCTGGAGCAGTTTGCCACCGAAACGCAGCACGACAAGCAGTTTGCGTTTGCTTACTCGCCCGAGAACCTGCGCCTTGGCAAGGCAATCGATGTGTTCCTGAAGCCGGATCGCATCGTTGTCGGAACGAACGTTTCCGAGGCACGTGTCGTATTGGAGGGGCTCGTCGCGCCAATTACGGACAAGGTGGAGTGGATGTCCATTGCGTCGGCCGAGATGACCAAGCATGCGATCAACGCATTCCTCGCCATATCGGTGACCTTTGCGAATGAGATCGCATCCATATGCGAAGCGGTGGGCGCGGATGCGACGGAGGTCGCACGTGGGTTGAAGACCGAGGCACGGATCGGCCCCAAGGCGTACGTTTCTCCGGGCGGACCGTTCGCGGGTGGAACACTGGCGCGTGACATCGAGTTTCTCGGTCTGGCTAGCAAGGCATCTGGACTAACGACACCTCTTCTATCGTCGGTGCGCGCAAGCAACGACGAACATAAGAATTGGGTACGGCGAAAATTGCTTGGCCGGTTTCCGAGTCTGGAAGGCATTACCGTTGCCATTTGGGGCCTCACCTATAAGCCGGGCACCGACACGCTGCGTCGCTCACTTGCGGTGGAACTTTGTGACTGGTTGATTGCTCAAGGTGCGGTGGTGCATGTACATGATCCAGTCGTTCGAGAACTGCCGGCCCGCTGGGAAGGCCGCGTCAGCAGTTTCGCCAACGCCGGGGATGCCGTAAAACGTGTCGATGCTCTCGTGGTGGGCACCGAATGGCCAATGTTTCGTGAGGCAGGAGCGAAGCTTCAGGCTTACGCGAAGCCCGAACTGCTCGTGATCGATGCCAACCGACATCTGGAGTCTTCGTTGACGAGTTTAACCACAGTCGAATATGTAGCGGTGGGGACGTCTTCACACGGGCACTGACATGGAAAAAGTACTGTCGGGCAGGATCGCGCTGGTCACGGGCGCAAGCCAGGGATTCGGCCTCGAAGTCGCACGGTCATTTTTGTCGGCGGGTGCCGATTTGATGCTGTGTGCCCGGGATATGGAATTGCTGGAAAGTGCGCGCGCCGAACTGGCAAGTTCGGCTGAAGCGGGGCAACGAATTCTTGCCATGGCGGCCGATGTTTCGAATGCGCAACAGGTTCGAACTCTGGTCGATGCGACCATCAACGAACTCGGTGGCTTGCACATTCTCGTGAATAACGCTGGCATCTACGGTCCGAAAGGTCAGATCGAAGATGTAGACTGGCATTCCTGGACCCAGGCGATCGAGATCAACGTGTACGGCTCGATCTTGATGTGCAAGGCAGCATTGCCGCATCTCAAGGCTCAGGCGTACGGAAAGATTATTCAGTTGTCCGGCGGTGGTGCGACAAGCCCGATGCCTCGCATCAGCGCGTATGCGGTATCGAAGGCCGCGATTGTGAGGTTTGCCGAGACTCTCGCGGAGGAAGTACGAGGCACCGGCATCGATGTCAACTCGATTGCGCCAGGGGCCTTGAATACCCGGATGCTTGACGAAGTGCTTGAAGCGGGACCCGCGAGAGTCGGGAGGGACTTCTATGAACGCGCCATCAAGCAGAAGGACACGGGGGGCGTGCCATTGCACCGTGGCGCTGAACTCGCCGTCTTTCTGGCGTCTGGTGCGAGCGATGGAATTACGGGCAAGCTCATTAGCGCCGTGTGGGATAACTGGGAGCATTGGCCCGACCATCTGGAAAAGCTATCGAGTAGCGATGTCTACACGCTTCGGCGCATCGTCGGGCGCGACCGCGGATTTGAGGTGGGTGACAAATGAGTGCCAACACCACATTCGGTATCGGAATCATTGGTTGCGGTCTAATCGGGCAGAAGCGGGCGAAGGCGCTTGGCCCCAACGGCAAACTGGTTGCCTGTGCCGACGTTGACCTTGCCAGGGCGGAGGGTCTTGCAAAAAGTGCCAATGCGCAGGCCTTTTCCAACTGGCGCGAACTGCTCGCGTCGCGTGATGTTCAGATCGTCGTGATAGCGACTCTTCATGATTCGCTTGCGGAACTGACTTGTGCGGCGATTCAGGCGGGTAAGCACGTGCTTGTCGAAAAGCCAGCTGCGAGATCGTCGATAGAACTCGAACCCGTATTGCACGCCGCGAAGAATAGCGGCGTGAAAGTTCGCGTCGGCTTCAATCATCGCTACCATCGGGCTCTGCTCAAGGCCAGGGAAATTGTCGACTCCGGTGTATTGGGCGACCTCATGTTCATCCGGGCACGGTACGGTCACGGCGCACGGATCGGTTACGACAGGGAATGGCGCGCAGATCCCCGGCTTTCCGGCGGAGGCGAACTGATTGACCAGGGGCCTCACCTCATCGACCTCTCGCGCTGGTTCCTCGGCGACTTCAACGAGGTTCAGGGTTTCGCGCATACGTACTACTGGGACATGCCGGTGGACGACAACGGATTCATGATTCTCAAGACGCCTGCGAAGCAGGTTGCGTTCTTGCACGCCTCGTGTACGGAATGGAAGAATCTGTTTTCGATGGAGATATATGGAAAAGGGGGCAAGCTCGACATTTCCGGCCTCGGTGGAAGCTATGGAGTCGAGCGGCTGACCCACTACAAAATGCTTCCAGAAATGGGGCCGCCCGAGACAACGTCCTGGGAATATCCAATGGCGGACAATTCCTGGCTCGTGGAGATGACGGAGTTTTACGAGGACATTCGCGTTGGCCGTCAGCCGGCAGCGGGGCTCGGCGATGCGCATGCAGCGTTAGAAATCATCGAACGGATCTATAGGGAGTCGGGATATGATCATCGCGCGTAGTCCATTGCGTATATCGTTGGGCGGTGGAGGCACCGACCTTCCGTCGTACTATCGCGAACACGAGGGGTTCCTGGTATCGGCGGCGATCGACAAGTACGTGTACGTGACTGTTATGCGCCCGTTCGCTGAAGGGATCTATCTTAAGTATTCACAGCTCGAGCAAGTCGAGAAGATCGCGGATGTCAAGCATCCCATCATTCGCGAAGCGCTTCAGATCCTGGACTTCAAGACTCCTCAGGTTGAAATCACCACGCTCGCGGATATTCCGGCCGGCACGGGTCTGGGTTCGTCCGGCAGTTTTACGACGGCTTTGCTCAAGGCGCTGTACACCCATCGCAAACGTTGCCTGCATCAGGAAGAGTTGGCCGCGCTCGCGTGCCACATCGAGATTGATCGGCTCGCGCAGCCGATTGGCAAGCAGGATCAATACATTGCCGCGGTTGGCGGCGTTACATGTTTTACCTTTCATCAGGACGACAGAGTTACCGCGACGCCTCTGAAGCTAAGACCCGACTCGATGTTTGATCTCGAGGACAATCTACTGCTGTTCTTCACGGGCTATTCACGAAGCGCTAGCGGCATATTGAAGGATCAGCAGGTTCGCTCGGAAAAAAACGACGCGGAAATGCTCAACAACCTGCACTACGTAAAGGAACTCGGGTATCGCAGCAAGGAGGCGCTGGAGACCGGAAACATGATCCAGTTCGGGGAGTTGATGCATGAGCACTGGGAGCACAAAAAGAAGCGCTCCGGTGGCATGAGCAATCCGAAGATCGACGAATGGTACGACCTTGCGATCAGGAACGGTGCGGTCGGCGGTAAACTCGTCGGCGCTGGAGGTGGCGGATTCCTGATGTTCCTCGCGCATGACCGCAACAAGCTGCGACGTACTATGGCAGCCTCCGGGCTTGAGGAAGTGCGCTTCCGTTTTGATTTCGAGGGCACGAAAGTCGTGCTTTCGTCATGACATTGCCCGTAGCCATTCTCGCCGGCGGTCTTGCGACAAGACTCCGGCCGATTACGGAGAAGATACCCAAGGCGCTGGTCGACGTCGCCGGCGAACCTTTCGTGTTTCGGCAACTGCGGTACTTGCGTGACCAAGGAATCCGTCGCGTGGTGCTGTGTGTCGGTTTCCTCGGGGAATTGGTCCAGGACGCGGTAGGAGACGGCTCGCAGTTTGACATTGACGTTGCGTATTCCACTGATGGGGACATCCTGCTCGGCACGGGCGGTGCGCTGAAACGCGCGCTTCCGTTGCTAGGAGAACACTTCTTCGTTCTTTACGGAGACTCGTTTCTTCCTGTGGATTTCGCCCCCATAGAGATCGCTTTCATGGCCAGTGGAAAGAAGGCGCTCATGACCGTTCTGAAAAATGAAGATCGGTGGGATAAAAGTAATGTTCTGTTTCGCGATGGGAACCTTGTTGAATACAACAAGCGCGATCCGCGGCTCGAGATGGAGTACATTGACTACGGACTAGGCGCTCTGGATGGCGGAGCGCTCGACACCTACCCGGACGATAAGCCGTTCGACCTTGCCGATGTTTATCACACGCTGTCGCTCGAACATCAGTTGGCCGGATACGAAGTACATCAACGTTTCTATGAGATCGGTTCGCACTCTGGTCTTAAGGAGGCCGAAATGTTTTTCTCAAGGAGGGTCGGGTAATGGGCTACGCGCAGCAACACCTGAACGAAGCAATTGAGATCATCCAGAAGATGGATGTGCCGGCAATCGAGAACATGGCGGAACTGCTAGCTACCGTGAAGAAAGATGGCGGACGTATTTTCTTCCTGGGTGTGGGCGGTAGCGCGGGAAATTGCTCTCACGCCGTGAACGATTTCCGGAAGATCGTTGGTATCGAGTCGTACGCTCCGACGGACAACGTATCGGAACTGACCGCACGCACGAATGACGAAGGATGGTCGACGATTTTCGTCGAATGGCTCAAGACGAGTAAGCTGCTTGCGAAAGACGCCGTCTTTATCTTTTCGGTCGGCGGAGGCAATCTCGAGAAGAACATCAGCCCCAACCTCGTCGAAGCCTTGAAGTTCGCGAAGACGGTCGGCGCGAGGATCACTGGCGTGGTTGGGCGCGACGGCGGGTATACGGCGCAGGTAGCGGACGCATGCGTGATCGTTCCGACGGTCAACTCGGAGACGATCACGCCTCACGCCGAAGCGTTTCAGGCTGTTGTGTGGCACCTGCTTGTGTCTCACCCGGCACTCAAGGCCAATCAGACGAAGTGGGAATCCGCTACCGCTGCGGTCAAGTAAATGAGGCGCGCGATCTTTCTGGATCGGGACGGTGTCATCAATCGCTCGGTCGTGCGTGACGGCAAACCGTATCCACCGTCTTCGGTGGCCGAGGTCGTCATTCTGCCGGGTGTTGCGGAGGCACTTGCGGCCCTCCACGACGCAGGTTACCTGTTGATCGTGGTGACGAACCAACCCGATGTGGCGCGTGGCACGACGTCCAAGGCTGCGGTCGAAGCGATCAACCATCATCTGAATGCGCATTTGACACTCGACGAGTTTCGGACCTGCTATCACGACAGCACTGACGGGTGCGACTGCCGAAAACCACAGCCCGGATCGCTGCTGTCGGCCGCTTCGCAGTATTCGATCGATCTGAGTCGAAGCTATATGGTTGGCGACAGGTGGCGAGACATCGAAGCGGGAACTCGCGCCGGCTGCAAAACGATATTCATCGACTACGGCTACGACGAGAAGCGGCCGGAAGCGCCAGATTTCATCGTGACGTCTCTGCTGGAGGCGTCAAAAATTATCTTGAGGGAGACGTTATGAATACGGCTAGCGATCTGAAAATCAAGATCTTCGCAGACGGTGCGGACAAGGGCGGCATGCTTGAGATGTACGCAAAGTCGTTCGTCAAGGGCTTGACCACGAATCCGACGCTGATGAAAAAAGCGGGCATTACTGATTACAGGGCTTTCTGCAAAGACATTCTCGTTTCCATCAAGGACAAGCCACTGTCGTTCGAAGTCTTCTCGGACGATTTCGCGGAAATGGAGCGCCAGGCGTTGGAGATCGCGAGCTGGGGCGACAACGTGTACGTCAAGATTCCGGTGACCAATACCAAGCGCGAAACCTGCTATTCACTTGTCACGAAACTCGCGGCGCAGCAGGTCAAGCTGAACGTGACCGCGTTGATGACGCTGACTCAGGTTCGTGATGTAGCGGCTTCGCTCGACCCGAATGTGCCAAGCTACGTGTCCGTATTTGCAGGCCGTATTGCCGATACTGGGCGCGATCCTGTGCCGTTGATGGCGGCAGCCGTGGAGCAACTGAAGGTGGCACCGGCGGCCGAACTTATCTGGGCTAGTCCGCGGGAACTGATGAATATTTTCCAGGCAGACGCGATTGGTTGTCAGATCATTACGGTTACGAACGACATTCTGAAGAAGTTGTCGTTGGTTGGTTATGATTTGGACGAGTACTCGCTTGATACGGTGAAGATGTTCTATAACGACGCCGTTGCGGCTGGATTCAAGTTGTAGGCGCTAGTAGATTGGTGGAGATACCGGCGTGGCGCCTGCACAAATTATCCCTTCTCCACAATCACTTGCTGATCTGTGGCTAGACGAAAGTCGCACGCTGACGAGTCACTTCGGCGTGCGACGTAGTTTGCGAGGGTACGAGTCGTTGACACAACAAAGGAGGCGCAACGGGCTATCCTTGTAGCATAAGTTTCTGCTGGATTGAGCGTTGTCGCATTACTCCGAAGCGCGAATAAGCGACGAGGCGCCGGATTCGGCAATAGCGGATAGCGAAAATTTAAGAAGTCTAACGCTCCTGAATCGGGCGATACTCACTACAAAGGGCGGCGACGAACACGCAACACCCAGGATGGTCCCGCCTACCCAGAAATTGTTCAACCAACTCGAAATTTGGCGAAAGAAAATCACGAGTAATTCGCTCTTCGTGATGAATATTGAGGATGGGTTAAAGGAACTTAATATTAGTTCTGAGAATTCGCAAATATGAAGGCGGAATGAAGGAACCCCTGTCGGTGATGCTGGTAAATCGAGACGCATCCGCAGTGGAACAGAATGAAATAAGTCTCTAACTTGTTATCTACACAAATGCGATGAGGTTGTGGTGATCGAGTTACTCGTTGGACTTACTTTTCTACTCATGCTTTGGGTATTGGGCCGTAGTCTGATTATTGCTTGCAATGCAAATGGCTACGATTGGCTCGATATGCCAATCGGACTTGGCCTCGCGGGTTTGATTGGCAATTTTTTATATTTTGGAATCGGGCTGGCAGTTCATTGGATTCAACTGTTGTTTTTGTGCGCTTTGTTCCCGTGTTTGGTGACGATTTTCCGCCGTGGCGTTCGACGCAGCGAATGGATGCGCTTGTTGGCCGTGTGTGGGGTCTTTTTTTTGCTCGCCGCTCCCGCATATATAGGGGGTGAGCAATATTATGTATTTCGCGGAAATCACTGGGATCATTTTAACTATATTGACCAGGCGCTCACTTTTAGAGATAACCGGTACATCGTGTATCGGGACGTGCCGGTAGATAAATTCTTGGCTAAAGATGTTTGGGTGCATGGGCTGCGATTAATTAACATGCGACCCGCCGTTGGGTTGATATTTTCCCTGACGTTGCCGGAAAATCGGGGAAATCTTCATTTGCTCGCATTTCTGTATGTCACCGCGCTCTGGGCTCTGGCTTTTCCGGCGGTTTGCTTCGCATGGGAACGCATTCTGACAGCATATAAAATCAGCGAGCACCGGCTCCTACTTTCAATAGTTTTTCCGCTTGCCTATGTTGTCGGTTTTTGGGGGCAGTATATTTTTGACATAAACGCCTGGTCACAAATGGCATCTCTGTCGTTGCAGCTTGCGTTCGTCTTTGCGTACCTTGGATTGCTGCGAAAATTGGCCGATCCGCCTACGCACCACGATCGATCTCTTACTTCCGATTATATTGTGACAGGTCTACTGGCCGCAGGCGCGTTTCTATATTATCCGGAAAATGCGGTGATGCAGGCTGTGTTGCTGTTAGCTTCAACAATCCTGTGGTTCGCAATTACCCGTAAAACTCCGCCCGTCAGGGCTGTCGCATCGTTCGCATTCGTTTTTTCAACACTGTTGCTGATCGCAGTTCTTCCTAACTGGCAGGCTACGGCGGGGTTTGTGATCGGACAGATAAAATTCGGATCCGCTCCGGCTCCCGCGAACTGGGCGACATATTTCGACAGTTATTGGTTGGGCTTGTACGGATCGACAGGTTACTATACTAAAGTAATCAACTTCATTCTCGCATGGGGTGGGATGTTTTTTGCGTGTCCAAACTACTCCGCGCCTCTTTGGCTGAGGGGCGGCTGGATCGCAATTTCTACAGGCGTGGCAGCGTTATTACTTTATAATTTGATAATTTGTCTGCTTGTTCGGTTTAAAGAAAACCGAGAGGCTATGTTTTTGAAAGGGTTTGTGATTTTTGGTGTTGCTATTCTTTTTTATATCGGCATTAGTGGCGCTATATGGTCGATGGGGAGGGCGCTTTCGTACTTGTCGCCATATATATTTTTGGTGATTTGCCTGGGTTGGATTGAGGTTAATAACAAATTGAAAATTACCTCGTCCAGGAAAGATATTTTTAATGGCGTCGCCAGAAGATTGTTTGTGGGATTCTTTGTAATCTCACAGATTGTGTTCGGTGCCAATCGACTATGGGCCGCCCGTGATCGCAATGGCATAGGCTACGATAACGCGACCTATCCATCCATCCAGGATATCTCGTTGAAAATTGAATACCTTTGGACTGTTGGATCTGGCCGGTATTCGGCGTGCAAGGGCGTCCATTTGCTTAACTATCCGGGGGCGATTTATTTTGAATATTTTAAACAGAAGATGACTTATTTAGGTGTTCCCTATTTTTCATCTTTGCCCGTCTTCACAGATATTGGAGGTAGAAAGGAAGTGGGTCGCCAGCAGTCGATTTTTACCGACTGCGACGTCGTGTTTAGGAGAACATCTTCAGGTAAATGGGGCGTGGAATCTACCGAGCCCGCAATCGACGGCGTTATTAAGTTTACTAACCGTTCTCCGTAAGTTGGATTCGAGCGGCTTGCTGAGTCTGAGGCATCGGGGAGTTGGAATAACGGAGAGGCCGATCGGATAATGCTTCCTGAGTTCCTGTGACCTGCCCTGCGATTTTCTGACCAGTTGGAACTTGAGCGAAAGGCTTCCTACGAAAAGAAGGAAGTCGTGGAGAAGAGCCGGTTTACGGACGAGCAGATGGTCACGATGCTGCGAGAGGTGGCCGCGCAAATTCGGACAGCCGGACAAGTGGTTTGACCGGGGCCCGAGCCAGCGATAATGCTGGCAAAGGAACCGAGGAAATGACGAAGAGAACCCGACGGACGCACTCAGCGGCGTTCAAAGCGAAAGTGGCACTGGCGGCGGTCAAGGGCGAGCGGACGCTGGCCGAACTGGCGCAGCAGTTTCATGTGCACCCGAACCAGATCACGGAATGGAAGCGGCAACTGCAGGAGCGCGCGGTGGACGTGTTTGGCGCGGCCAGCGCGCCGTCGAGCGAGCCGCCGGTGGATGTGAAGACGCTGCACGCGAAGATCGGGCAGTTGACGCTGGAGAATGATTTTGTAAGCGTCGCGCTCACCAAGTCGCGATTGCTGAGCGCAAAGCGATGATCGACCGAACGCATGCGCTACCCGTTTCGCAATAGGCGCGGCTGGTTGGCATCGCAAGATCGAGCGCGTATTACCGGCCGCAGCCGGTCAGCAAGGCCGATCAGTTGCTGATGCGACGAATCGACGAACTGCACATGGAGTTTCCGTTTGCCGGAGCACGGATGCTGGCGCGGCTGTTGCGCCGGGAAGGCCATGAAGTGGGTAGTCGTCGCGTGCGCACGCTGATGAAGCGCATGGGCGTGGAGGCGCTGTACTGCAAGCCGAACACGAGCCGCCGCAACGCACAGCACAGGATCTGGCCGTATCTGCTGCGCGGCCTGAAGATCGAGCGGGCCAACCAGGCGTGGGCACTCGACACTACGTACATTACGATGGCGCGCGGTTTCGCGTACCTGACGGCAGTGGTGGACTGGGCGAGCCGCAAGATACTCGCGCACCGGGTCGCCATCACCCTGGAAGCTGTGCACGCCGTCGAGGCGCTGGAAGAAACGTTCGCCCGCTACGGGCTGCCGGACATCGTGAACACCGATCAGGGTAGCCAGTTCACGGCAGGCGCGTTCACCGAGGCCGTGCAGGGCCGGGGCGTCCGGCTGTCGATGGACGGCAAGGGAAGCTGGTGCGACAAAGTGTTCGTTGAACGGGTATGGCGCAGCATCAAGTACGAGGAGGTCTACCTGAGAGCGTACGAGCCGGTCAGCCATGCCCGACCCTCCATTGGCGACTACATTGAGCTGTATAACCGCAAACGGCCCCATTCGAACCTGGCGGATCAGACGCCGGATGAGGCATACTTCAGGACGCTGTCTGCGATCAAATCGGCAGCATGATTGCCCCGGGCGTTCCACTTAAAAATCTCAGAACACTGTCTGAACGAGCGAGGCCACCTCTCAGCTTTACTTTTCTAACGGCGTCTTTGTTACGGAAAGATTGGTAAATCCAACGCCCAGTTCACGCGTGTCTCCGCTCGATGGATCGAGGGACATGGGTGATGTAGCGTTCGGAAGTTGCAACTCAACTAGGAGCTGTCGATTCTCATAGCCCGAAAGATCGCTTTTCCGAAATGGGATGCTGACCCACTGCGGCCCGCGGACAATCATGTTCGACCTTTCTCCTTGCCCCCAAACGGCCGTCACGTTCTGAATTCCCGAGTTAGCCGCAGGATATGGCTGGACATGTAAATTTAAGTACCGCACGCCGTCCGTAGACGCAATTTCATCATCCATTAGCAGTCCAATTTTCAGGCGCTTGCCGTCGCTCCAACGTCCCCACGGTTCAATTCCACTCATGCCGGCGTTGATATAGAGCGCAGGAACATTCTTTTTGAAGGAATAGTCGGCGCCTAATTTCAAGCTTGGGGCGCGGAAGTACAGACAGCCGACGCCTGCAATGCTGACTGAGTCCGCATCCGCTGGGCAGGTGTCGCCTTCAATAAACAACGGAGTGGCCGGAGTGATCTTTTCCGGCGAGAGTGCTTCCTGAGGGTAGTAGCTATGACTTAGCAGATGAAGCGTTTTGGAATGGACAAAATAGACCGGAAAAAACGTAGAAGACATGGTTAACATATCAACGTACAACTCGTTGGTGTTCCCTATCATGTCGAGCGCTCGAAGGTTTGCGTAGCTCGCTGGAAACTCATCCAAAGCACGTTCGGTGCGGTAGTGATACGCGACATTTAATCCCAGCAGCAATAATCCGACGCTGACGGAGATGAAGGGTACACGACGGGCCACGCCACTATTTGCCGCAGCTATGCCCGCTACCGATGCGAGAGCGAACGGTGCGAGAAATAGCGGAATGTATGATGCAAGCTTCCACTGCTGATACGAAGGCCCGGTCCGGAAGAAGTATGCAAAATACAGGAGGAACGAAAAGGCAGACAGCAGCAGGAAGACGTGACGGCTGCCAGATCTCTGTTTGGTGCGTGCTGAAAAGAAGAGGACGGTTGCAAAAAGTACGGTCAGCGCGATTACATTAAGGACCTGCGAGTGACGGGCATGAATTTCGAGGCCGGTCGGCAATCCGAAGATCGCCGCAGGTCCAATAAAATCGAGCGGCCAACCGAACGTGTACTTGTCTGAAATGAAGAAAAGGAGCGTGAACATGTCGCGGGCGTGCCATGGATCGAGAATCATCGGAACGACCGACGACACCACGATGGCAGCCATCCATTTGCTTGCGTCCCTGACTTTCAATAGCAGCGAAGCGCTTATATCCTGTTTATCAACAGAAAAGAGGGAAAGCAGGACAAACACGCCTTGCAGCCCTGTGCCGATTACATAAAGCGGAGGATATGTAAAGAAGAGAAGCAAATGGTATGGCGCGAAGCTGCAGACCACGCTGTTCCATTTACGTTGCTTGTTGTCGAAGAGTAGCTCTGCTGTTTTTCCTAGCAGTAAGATGACAAAGAGTTCAGCAATAATGGTGGAAAGAAAATAATTTCCGACGATGTATCGAAGGAAAGGCCCGCTGACGAACAAAACGCCCACGGCGGCAGCCAACGATCGCGGAATTTCGAAATTTCTCCAGATTACCCAAGTGATAGCGCAGCCTGCGAGCGCTGCCATCGCGATAATTGCAGGCATGGCGGCACGCATGGTCTCGGCATTAAAGAATATCGAGAAGCCGTTGATAATATAAAATGCCGCGGGTGTGAAAGCTACCATCGGAGACAGCGGTTGGGTGAGCGAAAATCCAGCGATGTGAGATTGACCAAGCTTCTGTAAGTATTGTGCTATATTGATGTAATTAAAAATATCATTATTAAAAATTCTGGCTATTGGTAGCCGATCAGGGGTGGCCGGGGGTAAGGTAAAAATATAGTTTGTGATATAGAAAAATACATACAGGCCAACCCAGAACAGCGAGTCGCTATTGATAATATTCTTTAAATTGATGGCAATTGCCTTGCGTCTGCAAATGAGCAGAATAATAGTAAGGAAAACTAAACCAATGGCCGCCGCGGATGCCGGGATCTGAAGCCTGAGGCTATACCAGAACCAAAGGACCGCAAGCGACGCTCCTATCGCCGTTCCGTGAGGAACGGAATAGACAGCCCCTTTCGTCTTGGGCGGGGTTGCGGCAATGCACAGGACGTACAGCCATGCGATTAAAATCAATCCGGCGCCGGCACCAGTTATTATGTTCCAAATGTGCGCTAGTATCATCTGCGATTTATTTTCCGGTTAATGCGATCACGAAATCCACGTTATTGTTCTCGTTGTGGTTCGCTGGCGTTCGGATAATTTTGGAGCAAAGAATAAATGGTCTCCGGTGTAATTCTCAATGGCTTGTGATTCCGGTTTGATGCTGGCGTAAGCCTTGAGAATTGCCTCCAGCGCAATATGCCATATTGCAGTTACTGTAAAACTATACCACGGCTATCCTAAGCGTGGTCCGATCCTCCTAAGTGGTCAGCGCTGAATAATGCGTTTTGTACATTGTCGGCGTCAGGCGACGGGAATGAACAACGCGAGACGACCCAGGATGCCAAAAATCCACTGTTTACCGAGTGGCATCCAGATCAGTGAGCGCTTTCCCGATCTGATAGCATAGTAAGCCCGCTCTGAACGAGCTGCGGAGCTTTGAACCGCAGGGCTTTCCGCGGAAATGGTGTTGTTGATATTTTCGACCTAGACTGCAGACGATCCCAAAAGGAGAGTGCTACATGATCTATAGCGACGACGAAGTTCAGACGTTTCTTCAGGAACCTTTTTCGGCGGGTCGCGCAGTCGGCAGGTTGTTGTTCGATTTTGGCGTCATGGCCTCTGCCATGAAGCGAGATGTGCTGGGATACCCGATACTTGATTTCGGCTCGGGAACGGCGTGGATCTCGGAGTTCTGTGCCCGAATGGGATTTGAGACGGTGTCGTTCGACATTCACGGCGACCTGAAGGCCTGCGTCGAAGGAAGAATTGCATGCGATAAGCGCGTTGATGGGAGGTTGCTGAGCTTCGTTCACGGTGATGGACACGAGATGCCGTTCGAATCGAACAAGTTTGGGCATTTGCTCTGCTACGACACGCTCCACCACATGCATACCTATCCAAGAGTGTTCTCGGAATATTTCCGCGTGTTATGTCCTGGCGGTAGAGCTGTATTCGTTGAACCCGGGGCGAGGCATAGCCGTTCACCGGAAACGATCGCGTTCGTCGAGGAGATGAAAAAGCACGATCCAACATGGATCGAGCGAGACGTGGTGCTTGAAGAGATCGACCAAATCGCGCGGGAGACTGGTTTCACGGCAGGCCTCACGATCATTCCGATGCCGCACCCACTTGCGTTCCAGACCTACAATCTCGCAGAATGGACTGCCTTCCGTAAGGGCGACAAGTTGCAGCGCCTCCGCTTAACCGATCAACTGGCGGAATTGAATTATTGGGACCGCGTTATTTTCTACGTCGACAAGCCTGCCTGAGTGGCGTTGGTGCCCCGCACGACCCACAATTGTTTCATGCGAGAGATCCCGCATGATGTCCTCGACGTCGTTGGAACGTTTCCTGAAGGGATTATCCCGACGCGACGCAGCGCGCCCTTCTCTGTGAACAGGCCGCTGATCTCGGCGTAGGCGCTGCATTCAACCTTAACGATGGCATGTTGTTGAGTGGCTTCACACCATAAGCAGCCGTTGGCCATGGCCGCATAGTTTCAAATTTCGAGCGTACGCTAACCCGGCGTACGCTCGACTACCTTAGAATCCAGCGATAAATCGATTTAGCCATTTCCTGTGAAATGCGGCGATTCCACTTCAACGCCGCCGATATCGAATTGACACCCAACCGGAGAATAAAGGACTTCTTGTTCCTTTCCTTGGAGTAGCGCTGCTCGACCACGACGTGCGCGTAGTTAAAAAGCCATCGATCTGGCACTTTGCCGAATAGCTGCTTGAACATGTCATTTATTTCGGCGTGCACCTTTACGCGTGACCCTAGCGTTTTGTTGTCCGCGTAGAGCCGGGAGCCTGCAAGCTTCTCGGGAAGCAAAGCGAAGCGAACACCTGCCTTGCCCAACCTCAACCAGTACGCGTAGTCCATGCAATAGTGCAGGGCTTCATCAAGTAGGCCATGCTGATCGATAACACGTCGCCGGAAAAACAGCGCAGGTTGGCAGATGAAGCAAGTCTGCTTAAGACGCTCGAAATTCCAGGGTTCCGTCGGGTACTCCTCAAACGGGCGATCGTCGAGATCGATATGGTCGGCAAGGCCATAGACCACATCAACCTCGGGATTTTGTTCAAAAAACGCCACCACTCGCGCAATTGCACCGGGGTAGTAGATGTCATCGGAGTTCAACCAGCCGATGATCTCTCCGTTGGTAGCGCGGATACCCTGATTAACCGCGTCCGTTTGACCGTTGTCTTTCTTTGACACCCACCGTACTTCTGGCGTGAAGTGCTCGAGGACAGCGACGGTATTATCGGAACTGCCTCCATCGAACACTACATGTTCAATTTCCGCGCCGCCTTGTGAGGCAACGCTTTGCAGCGTCCGCTCGATAAATTGTCCCTGGTTATAGGACGGCGTAACGATGCTCACTTTCATGCCATTGCCTTTTGCGGATACAGCTCGATGCGCGTTGAGTCGCCAGACAGGATGCTGCAACGCTCCAGCATTACGGTGAGTTCACGTTGATCGCCTCCCAGTCCACAACTCTGCGGAACAAAGGTTGGGGTAAGCCTGAGTTCGAAGTGGTCGCCATCGTGCTTGATTGGCCAAGAGATTACAGTCTCGGAGCCACGTTTGAACTTTATGGGAGCACCGTTTGGCTTCCCTTCCCGGAATGCCTGTACCGTCAGCGTTCGTTGCGGCAACCAATCGGGCGCCATGAACCGGAGTTCCACTTTCTGGACGCCTGCGAGCGGAGCAGTTTGCACCTTTAGACTGTCGCCGAGCCAGCCGTCGGCGTGCACACCGGTTAGCAGATTCTCGTTTCGCGGTTGGCCCATCGCATCCTGGAACAACGTCCAGTATTCATCTGCCATGCGTTTCGAGTCCGAGAATTCGGCCACGCGCGCTCTCCCTGCCTCCACTAGCCGGGCACGTAGCGCGTCATCGTGAACGAGAGAACTCATTGCGGCTGCCATCGCACTGGGAATACGCGGATCAAAGAGAATCGCCGCATCAGCCGCCACTTCCGGAAGCGACGTGGTGTTGCTGCACGCGACCGGGACCCCTGCAGCCATTGCTTCAAGGACCGGAAGACCAAAGCCCTCATAGAGCGACGGAAAGACCACGCCGCTGCAATTCGATATCAGGGCCGACAACTCTGCGCCAGGCAAGTACCCTGGGAATATCACTCGATCACCGATATTCATGCCGTGCGCTGCGCTCTTCAACCATTCCTGGCGCGGACCGGGTGCGCCGGTGCAAACCAGTTTGATGTCCGTCGAGAGCCTGCCGTCGGCGCAAGCCATACCGAATGCGGTTAACAGCATTTCGTGGTTCTTATGCTTCCAGAAATTAGCCGGGTAGATCAAATATTGGCGACGTGTGAGGCCCAAATTATTCAGAACTTCCGTATTCTGACCCGATTCCGGCGCAATCCGCTGCGCCATGCGTAAATGAATGGTACGGATACGCGACGGATCAAGCTCGCCGTGTGTGATTGCCGAGTGCCGCGAATAGTCGGAAATTGCCGCGAGTGCGGTCGCACGACGCGAAGCATCGGTAAATGTTTGTGACCGATGCGCCACGTCCTCCGGCGCGAAGAACTCCGGATAAGTTTTGTACTGGAGATCGTAGATAGTGCAGACCGTTGGAATGCCAGGTTCGTAGTATGTGGGCGCTGTAAACGGGCAAAAGAGCAGATCGACTTCCAGATCGCGCAACAACGTTCCGGCACCGCGTCGCTTCAGGTTCCTGTTGAGCAAATATCCGGCGCGACCGAGCACACGCCGAAGCCTGCCACCTATCAACGGCGTGATGCGCGAAGCGATTCGCCTTAGGCGTGGTCGAACGGAGCTGGCTTGGGCCGCACCAATGACCATTCTGCGCTCCACATTTGGCCGATCGAGAGCCGCCAGTTCTTCGTGAGATGCTGCTTGGGTAAGCAGAATAAACCGCGTATCCGGTGCCATCGCCGTTATCTGACGGAGCAAATCCAGCACAAAAATTTTTGCTCCGCCATTCTCACCACCAGGTAGAATGGGTGTGAGGTCCACCGCAACCTTGAGAGGTACTTTGCTCATGGCTGTTTAATCCGGGTTTCGAGCTTTTTCGCTTCCCGCCACCGTGCGATTTTCGCCAATAAACGAAACGCACGATGACCAAACAACCTCCGAAGGTCCGTTTCGAGCGAGTGAATCTCCTCGTCTCGGGCAGCGGTTTCTGCTTTCAACTTATCAACTGAACTCGCCAATGCCGTAACGCTTTCGGTTTTTGCGTTTCGGTCGGCCTCTGCAGTGGCGAGCCGGGCAATCAGTCTGTAAATCTGTTCGTTTCGCCTGGCGCGGTCGGCTTCAACCTCTTTGATTATCCGGGAAAGCGTCTCGACTTGCTCACCACGCCCGGCGCGGTCGGCCTCAACCTCTTTGATTATCCGGGAAAGCGTCTCGATCTGTTCACCACGCCCGGCGCGGTCGGCTTCAACCTCTTTGATTATCCGGGAAAGCGTCTCGATCTGTTCACCACGTGCAGCGCGGTCGGCTTCGGATTCTTTTACCATCCGCGTAAGTGTCTCGATTTGTTCGCCGCGCGCGATCCGGTCGGACTCGGAGGCCAATTCGCGCTCGCGCAAGTCAAGCAGAGCCAAAGTCATGCGCCCATTGGGCACGGCCATCAGTGCGGCCTCAACTTCCTGCGGCGCATGAGTTTGCAGCGGAACTCGGCTGACCGCGAAAAACATATCGTAGCGGCTAAAGATCGCCGGCTCGAATTGCATGTGTTCGGCGCCGATCTGCCGGAACAGACGTGTCGCAGATTCCGCAGTAAACAGGAAGAGGTGCTCGTCAGATTTCAACTGCTCAAGAAACGCGCCGTTTGCTTCCAGGAGTTCGGTGTACTTCATCTCTCGCTTGAATTGCGGAGTCTGGATCAGCAACACGCCGTCAGGCTTCAACAGCTTTAAACAGTGGGTCAGCGTGGCGACCGGATCCGGCAGATGCTCCATCACGTCCATAAGCGCTATGACATCGACGCTTCCTTCCGGGATGTCAAGATTCTCGACTGGTCCGACGTAGATGGGAACGTTGAACGTCTTCTTGCCGAAATCGACAACCCAAGGGCTCATTTCCACCCCGGACGCTTCAAACCCTGCATGGCGCAACAAAGCGACGAAGCTGCCATGAGAGCAGCCAAGTTCCATCACTTTGGACCCGGGCAATCGATATTTCAGAAGCGCCTTCAACCAATGGAGATTACGCTCTGTCAGGTCAGTGCGAGCTCGCTTGTAGATATCGGGAAACCTGAGATCTTCACTTTGATGCTCCAGCCAGTAGGCCTTGCCGTAGAAATCGGCCTCGTCGTCGCTTACCGTCAGTTCTTCCGGAGTCAAACCCACGAGTGAAACCAGCGTTCCGCACGCACCGCATACTGCATACTCGACGCTGAACGGGAGGAATTCGGTGCTTCCGCACCAACACGTAGTCATATTGTCTGCCCGAGTTTGCGCATGAGGAAAACGGCGCCACAACAATCCAGCATATCCTGTTCCATCTCCAGCAGGCCGTCGACGATCTTGCGAAACGCAGATGGGAAGTTAGGATTATTTGAAAGGAAGGGAAAGGCTACATCGCCGCCCTCGCCGCCGGCGGCTTTCTTCACATGCCAGAGGTTGTCCATCAGCAGGAATGCGCCGGCATTGTGCTTGGGCAGAAGTGATATGTGCGCTTCTGCGACCAAGCCGGCCCGCTGAAAATTCGTCGTCCAGCCATCAACCGTAAGCGGATTGACGAGATAATGATAGTCGAGAAATTGATTGCGCAGCGTATCGGCCGACCTGTCGAATCCGGCCAATCGGACGAGCTCGGGCAACACCGACCACTCAACGAACCGCTCGGTGACGACACTGCAAAGCAGCATGCCGCCGGGACTCAGGTAACGTGCAATTTCAGCCAGTCCGGCATCGAGATGGTCCACGTGCTCGATAGAGCAGTTGACGAATACATGGTCGAAGCTCTCAGCCGGTTTCGGTTCCGGAACCGCGTTGGCCACGGCGACGTGAGTCCGGACGTAAACGCCGCTTTGCCGTCCGAGTTCGGCGACTTCGGGATCGATGTCGACGCCGATTACTTCCGCAGCGTGAGGCCAAATAAGGTGGAAATAGCGTCCGTCTCCGCATCCCAAATCGAGAATGCGGCCATCAACCCGGAAGTGCCTGTAAGCAGCGCATTCCCAAGCCCGCCAGTGACTAAGGGAGGGAACGTGGGGATACAGTTGGAAAACGGAATCATAGCCGCGCAATACTTCACTTGCCGGCAAGATTGCGCGCTCCATTACCGAATTCCCGGTTCGGCTAACTGATAGCCTGTCTCGACAAGAAGACGACCGAATAGTCGATTAAACTCATCTGTCACAAGCGGAGTGAAGTAATTCTGCCAGTCACCGGAAATCCCTTTTCGCTCATGAGCCATGCGATCTTCATCTCCCGGTTTTCGACCGTTGGTCAAATTCTCAAAACGGTTCTTCAAAATAATTTTTTCCACGGTATCTTGGGAAACTCCAATATCACACTGTCTAATTAGAACATCCTGCAGTATCTCAGTGTCACCGTGGAGTAAATCTTCATAGCGAATGAAGGTTTCGCCTGAATCGACCCATGAGCGTTGAATATTCGCAGACAAGGGAAGCCATTCTTCCATCAGCATGAGCAGCCCGTCCTCTAAGCTGATCGACTCGAGGCGTTGTCGCCATTCGGCAAGACTTTTATGGATGATCGCATGGCTATAGCGAATGCTGAAATACGCAGAAACAAGGGTATCTCTCAGATCGCGGATCACGACAAACTTCCTGTAATTCGCAGGAAGGTTTACCGAGTAAAACTGTTCTTTGGTTACGTATACGGTGGGATAGACCGCTCCGGTAACGAGCGGCGTGTCGAGAAACTGTCGCTCGAACAACTGTGGGTCGACGATCCGGCTCGGCGCGATATCGCGCAATATCCTGTGCAGCCACTGAGATCCGGCTTTCCAATGCGTCACGTGAAATACGGTCGACAATTGATTTTGATCTTGGTTCATTTGCGCTGGTGCGTTAGGACGCAATCGAGGTTTTTTGCGGATGCTCCGCCGTTATAGAGATCTTTCCCGGCAGGTCCGCAACACCATGGTGTGTCAGTATTGGCACACCGTTGCTGAGCGCCAGTCCTACGGAGAAAGAGCCAGCGTTTGCAATGTGGCACTTCCGGATGTGTAGGGCCGACATTTCATCGTGCGAGATACTCGCGCGTGCCGCCCAAGCATCTCTCGGCACTGAAGCGAGGCCGATTTCGAAGACATATTCTCCGGGGCCGATGTTAAGGGCAATTTCCTGTCTGCATAATATCTTCGTTCCGCGGTAGCATATCGCGGGAGCATCGCCATCCAATTGCCAGCTATTTTTTCCGTGAACCAGCGTGCCGCGTTCGTTTTGCACAACGATACCGCATATTGGTACGTCAATATCGCCGACGATGTCGAACTCATAGTAGAAGACGGCAACGTCTCCTTGGCGGAAGCTATTGCAGGGTACGCCGGCTTCGTTGCAGATCGCCACTCCGATGCATCGAGCGCTTCCGTCGCTGATCTGTGATTTGCCGGTCAGATCAATATAGGCTGCTGAATCGGGGCGCGCGGGCGCCTCGCCTACCAAATCGACAGCTTGAAGCGGTGTTGGTTTTGCCACTCGTTCAGGCTGAGCTGGCTTGCTTGTTTGATGCAACAAATAATAATGTTTCGCCGCTTCCGATGACGGCCCGATAAATTTCGTAACCCCATGATCGAGCAAGATAGCGCGCTCACAATATTGCTCGATTTCCGGCATCGAATGCGAGACCAGCAGGATAGCGACACCTGCGTCGCGCAACTGCTCGAGCCGCGTGTAGCACTTTTTCCTAAAGAATACGTCGCCAACCGCGAGCGCCTCATCAATGATGACGATGGACGCGTCAATATGTGCCTGCACCGCAAACGCAAGACGGACGAACATCCCGCTCGAATACGTCATGACAGGTTGATCAATGAACTCACCGATGTCTGCGAATTCGACGATCTCGTCGTAGCGCTCTTCGATCTCTCTTTGACTCAGACCCAGAATGCGTCCGTTAAGGAACACGTTTTCCCGGCCACTGAATTCCGGATTGAAGCCACTTCCCAATTCCAGCAATGCCGCTACGCGGCCGTTCACTTCCACCTCTCCTGCCGTGGGGGTCAAAGTTCCGGCCAGAATTTGCAGCAGCGTGCTCTTGCCACTGCCATTGCGGCCGATGATGCCCATCGTCTCGCCGCGGCGTACGTGAAACGAAACGTCCCGCAACGCCCAGAATTCCTGGAAATAGTGGGGCGCCGGCCAGGGCCCGGAAACATGCATAGCCACGGCAGCCCGATTGATCGTTCGATGCAGGCGCGGCAAGACGAGTTGTTTCAGCCGATCTCTCGGCGCGCCGTAGATTTCATAGCGCTTACTAAGATGGCGGACGTCAATGACCGTGTCTTCAGACGACATCAGCAAAGCCTCTACGTGACTTCTGGAACCACCAGTAACCTGCCTGGAAAATGCCCAGACCGAATACCAGACTCACGGCCCATGGATACCATTGGAAAGGATTGCCAAAGAGCAGTAAATTTCGCAGTTGAATGACCGGTAAGGTAATTGGATTCCACTGAAGTACCACCTTGTACGCGCTGGGCAGTGAGTCAATCGGGTAGAAGATGGGCGCGAGAAACAGTGTGATCGTGACCAGCATCCCGATCACCTGCGAGAGGTCGCGCAGGTACACGCCGAGCGATGCCAGGATCCATGACGCTCCCATGGTCATCAGGATCAGGGGAATTAGAGCCAGAGGAATCAACAACGCCTGGATATGCAGTGTCGTGCCGGACAGAATGCAAAATGCGAGCAGGGCGCCGAAGCTCACCAGAAAGTGCAGGAAGGCCGAAAGCAAGGCCATCCACGACAGTATCTCAAGGGGGAAAACAACCTTCTTTACGTAGTTGGCGTGGCTCGTAACCAGGCTCGGTGAGCGATTGAGGCATTCCGCGAAGAACGTGTGAACGATGATTCCCGAGAACAGCACTATGGCGAACGCCACTTTGCTTTCATCGCTATGTCCGCCCCAACGGGCTTTGAACGCCACGCTGAAAACGAACGTATAGATCGCCAGCATTAGCAGCGGGTTAAGAAGCGACCAGGCGACTCCCAGCACCGAACCCTTGTAGCGTCCGATGAAGTCCCGCTTTACGAGATCGCGGAGCAAATCCCAGTGTTGCACGAGGCCACGAAGCATGGTCGCTGGCGAGGCGGAGTGTTGATTGCTCATTAACTGTATGAACGGCTGGTTGAGGGAGTACGCGATATCCGCACCGTGCTTAACCAACTATGGGCTCGGCACGGCAATGGCCGGGTCATGCGCGTCCGTATCGGTCTTCAAAGCGGACGATATCGTCTTCGCCAAGATAGGGTCCGCTCTGAACTTCGATCATTATCAGGCTGAGAATGCCGGGATTCTCGAGTCTATGCTTGTGCCCCGCCGGGATGTAGGTGGACTCGTTCGTGTTGACGTACAACTCCTTCTCGCCATTGACGACCTTCGCCATGCCATGCACCACGATCCAGTGCTCGCTGCGGTGATGATGCATTTGCAGGCTGAGACTAGCACCTGGCTTTACCTCGATGCGCTTGATCTTGAAGCCGTTGCCCTCTTCGAGTACGGTATAGGTGCCCCAAGGTCTATGGACCGTGCGATGCAGTTTGTAAGCTGCATGACCCGATGCCTTCAACTGCGCGTAGATGTGCTTGACATCCTGCGCACTCGACTTGTGAGCGACCAGCATCGCGTCTGGCGTGTCGATCAGAATGAGGTCGTCGACGCCGACAGCGCCCAGCAGACGGTCGTTACTCTGGATGATGCAGTTATGTGTATTGTGTACAACCGCCTCACCCTGGATACGGTTGCCCGCACTATCCGGTTCCAATAGATTGCCCAACGCCGTCCACGAGCCAATGTCGCTCCAGCCGATGCTGCACGGGACGACGGCGATCTGGTCAGATTTCTCCATCACGGCGTAATCGATCGAGAGATCAGGTACGCTGGAAAAGGTCTTCGCATCCAGTTCGATTTGTGAATAATCCTCGCCTGCAGCGGTCCTTGATTGCTGCACACACGCGGCGCTGGCCGCAAGAATTTCCGGGCAATGCTGCTTCATCTGCTGGAGCATGGTGCCCGCTGCGAAGCAGAAGATTCCGGAATTCCACAGGAAGCGCCCCGAGTCGATGTACTCTCGCGCCTTCTCGAGCGATGGCTTTTCGACGAAGCGGCGTACCTTGTTGCCTTCCGCTTCAATGTAGCCATAACCCGTTTCGGGACTATCAGGCTTTATGCCGAAAGTGACCAGCTTGCCGGCCGAAGCCAGATCGCGTGCCTTCGACACAGCGTCTGCGAACGCTCTCTGATCGGTGATCAAATGGTCTGCTGCAAGCACCAGCATAAGCGCCTCAGGGCCGTGCTTTTCTGCAACTCGCAGAGCGGCGATAGCGACTGCGGCGGCCGTGTTGCGTCCGCACGGTTCGAGCACGAACGACATCATAAGTCCTGCCGAATTCACCTCGCGATATGCGTCCTGAGTGGCGAACAGCAGCTCACGGTTGGTGACCGTCATCACTTCGGTCACGCCGGGAAGACCTACGCCGCGGAGGAATGCTTTCTGCAGGAGACTCTGCCCATCTCCGAGGCGAATGAACGGTTTCGGATGGAGTTCACGCGAAACTGGCCATAGCCTCGAGCCGGCCCCGCCACAAAGAATGGTCGTAACGAACTGCATAGACTTCCCTTGTCGGTTACTCGGCCTTTGCAGCGCCTTGACGTGGATAAGTATTTGCCAACTCATTCCTGTTCCGCGCAGTTCGCTTCGAAGCTACGCCTGCGTGGCATGAAAAGCGCGTTGCGAACTACGATGACGCTAGAGCGACTACTGAGTTTGCGCCCTTGTCATGTTGGCGGGCGACCTTCCTGGTACTTTTGCCAGCTGAGGCTTCGTCGTTTGGTGAGGCGTTGATCGGTGGCCGGGTCGAGCCCGACATGGGCCGTATCTGCAAGATGCGGCATCACGGTCGCGGCTATCATCATCAGCTTTCGCGCTTGTTACCGTTTTCTTACCACGCAGTGCGTCAATCACCGGCTCCAGCAGCCGCGCCCGAACACTTCACACCGGCCGCGCCGACGGACGTCTACTGAACCAGATCACCTGCTCAGTTGGTCTTTGGCACGTCAACTGCTTTCCGCTACAAAACCTAGTATAACTAGACGGGCAATTTCCGTGCACCTGAGGGGCTGACAGCCAGTTCAGGATGTTTCGATTTGTAACCCCGTCATGCTTTGCCCTATCTTTGCCGTCTTTCATTGCCATGTTGGGCCCTGTTAAATGGCGATTACTTGCGGCGGTGCGAGATGCGACCTCGTGGACTGATGAGAGTCTTATACAGGTCGCGGTGATGGAATAGATTTGATCTGTCCGCTGCGTCGGACGGTGGCGCTGGCTTGGCGCGTATTGCCTGGAGGTGGTCGGGGTTTCTTCATACGGTCGCGCTCTTACAAACAGCAACACTTTTGCATGGGGCGTTGTGCCACGATGTCGTTTCAGAACGAGTCGTACGTTTATCGGCATCTATTGTTTGGCCCCGGGCATGAGGGTCAGCCCCAGCAGCAAGTGTATTCAGCGTGCAGATAGCCAGCGCTAAACGGAGGGGCATGTTGCGAGAATATGTCGGCAACTGGCGAAGCCCCAAAACTTGCGCTGGGGTTGAGTCAACAGGGTTCGGCTTCGCGTGGATCGGGCGTTGGGCTTCGAATTCCCGTCGCACTTTCCCGTCCGTCCGGAGGTTGGCACGGTGTCGGGGTACTGTACCGTGTGATGCGGTGCGCCAGTGGGGACTCTGAGGCGATTGGATGCGCGCGGCAAACGAGCGGCGGTATGTTGGCAGGCACAAACCAAGCAATCTGTAAGATCAGGGTGAAAATGTCGTCTCGTCAAATCTATTTGCAGCTCGTTTAAGGACGAAGTCCGGACTATGCATATAGGATTCGATGTTTCTCAAACCGGGTCCGGCAAGGCCGGGTGTGGTTATTTCGCGCATGCCATGGT
Source organism: Paraburkholderia dinghuensis (assembly GCF_003837865.1). Taxonomy (GTDB): domain Bacteria; phylum Pseudomonadota; class Gammaproteobacteria; order Burkholderiales; family Burkholderiaceae; genus Paraburkholderia; species Paraburkholderia dinghuensis. The sequence continues at coordinate 66,017 of NZ_RQIS01000003.1, forward strand.
GCAGGCAATATTGGACATCGCGCCTCAGAATAATTATTCGTTGTATCCAAGTTTTGGGGATTTTTATTTTGATCCACTAATGCCGGTTCTAAATCCTTATTCTGGAAGAAATGTGCAGTATGGGCCGCGGCATTTGACGCGAGAAAAGGCTCGCGCATTTTGGGCTGGAGGAACGCTGGATGAATCGCTAGGTGAGCCAGACATTATTCACTCCAATAATTTCTGGTCGCCAGAAAAAACGCCGTCAGGCCGTCTTGTTTATACCTTTTACGATATGGGATTTCTTGTCGATCCCTCGTGGACAACTGAGGCTAACCGTCTTGGATGCTTTGAAGGTGTATTCCGCTCTTCTATTTCGGCTGATTGGGTTGTTGCGATTTCAGAGGCGTCAAGAGCTCATTATCTTAAGATATTCCCGCATTTTAGTGAGGATCGTATAAGGGTTGTCTACCCGTGTTCGCGCTTCGCCGATTCATCCGCAACCGGAAAACATCCCAAGGCGCTTGAGGGCCTGCCGGCCGGTGGTTTTTTACTTAACGTCGGAACTATTGAGCCGAGGAAAAACCAGCGCCGCCTGACTGAAGCGTATGCGCGCTATCTCGCGCAGGGCGGCGCACCGATGCCGCTCGTCCTCGCGGGGGGAAAGGGCTGGTTAATGGAGGACTTCCAGAAGCATTTGAGTGCACTGGGCATTAAGGAGCGCGTCGTGATGACTGGATACGTGACCGACGACGAACTGATCTGGTTGTATCGCAACTGTTATGCCAATCTGTATCCGTCACTGTTCGAAGGTTTTGGTTTGCCGGTGCTCGAAGGTATGCAGTTCGGCGCGCCGACCATTACTACGACGTCCAGCTCGGTGCCAGAGGTTGCGGGCAATGCGGCCATCCTCCTCGATCCAGCGGATGTGGATGCGTGGGCTCAGGCCATGTTGCGCCTAACCGCGAACCGGAACGAGCGTGACGCCCTCAGTGCGGCAGCCATCGAACAGGCTGGCCGTTTCGACTGGCGGGTCAGTGCCACCGCTTTGTTGCAGCTGTATGACGAGGCGTTGGCTTCACCGAAGCGGCGCGTAGCTCAATGAAAAAAGCACTTATTACAGGTGTCACGGGGCAAGACGGCTCTTTCCTGGCGGAATTGCTGCTTGAGAAGGGGTACGCTGTCTATGGTTTGAGCCGACACGAAAGCTGGATGCATGCGCACAGCGCGAGCCATCTTGCGGGTCGGATCACTGTGTTATTTGGCGATATGTCGGAGGGGGTGGACATCGCGTCTGCGATACAGCAGACGCAACCCGACGAAGTTTACAATCTCGCGTCGCAATCGCGCCCGGGCGAGTCCTGGGCGCGCGCGCAGGAAACGCTCATGATTAACGGCATGGGTGCGATCCGGCTGTTTGAGGCGATACGTCACGCATGTCCAAAAGCGCGCGTCTACCATGCGTCTTCTTCGGAGATGTTTGGTGGCACGACCAGCGGGCCACAGAACGAGGAGACGCCTTTTCTACCCGCCAATCCGTACGCTGCTGCCAAGGTCTATGCCCACAATATGGTTCGCATTTGCCGCGAGAGCTATGGGCTGTTCATCTCAAGCGGGATTCTGTTCAACCACGAGAGCGAGCGGCGACCTCTGCATTTCGTCACGCAGAAGATTGCCTATGGTGCAGCCTGTGCGGCGTTAGGCATCAGTAATTCGCAGGATCTGAACGAACTTGGCCATCCTATCGTCGCGGACGGACGGCTGGCGCTTGGGAATCTCGACATCGCACGCGATTGGGGGCATGCGAGCGACTTCGTGCGGGCGATGTGGCTGATGCTGCAGCAGGAGAAGGCAGACGATTTCGTCGTCGGTACAGGCAAGCTGCACACGTTGCGCGATTTGTGTCAGGCAGCCTACGGTCACGTTCGGCTTGAGTGGAAAAATCATGTGGTGAGTGATCCCGCGCTGGTCCGGCCGCTGGAAACGAGGCAGACGCTGGCGGACGCTTCTAAAGCGCGCAAGGTTCTCAATTGGGAGCCCACCATTAGTTTTGAAGAGATGGTTGGCAAGATGGTTGATGCCCAGATCGAACGGCTGCAAGCTCGGGGTAGCCGTTGAGGAGCTGCTGTCGGCTCGGTTTTGCTTACTTTCGTAATTTGTTTACGGGGGATGCTTAAGATGAAAAAAGCGTTGATTACCGGGATCACGGGGCAGGATGGTTCGTATCTGGCGGAATTTCTGCTCGAGAAGGGCTACGAAGTCCACGGCATCAAGCGGCGCGCTTCACAGTTCAACACAGGCCGCATTGATCACATCTATGAAGATCCGCACGCGGAGCACCAGCGACTCAAGTTGCATTACGGTGACCTGTCCGACACGTCGAACCTGATCCGCATTCTTCAGGAAGTTCAGCCGGACGAAGTCTACAATCTCGGCGCCCAGTCGCACGTGGCGGTGAGTTTTGAGGCGCCCGAGTACACGGCGGATGTCGACGCGATCGGCGCGCTGCGTCTGCTCGAGGGCATCCGCTTCCTTGGACTCGAGAAAAAGACTCGCTTCTACCAGGCCAGCACCTCGGAGCTCTATGGTCTCGTGCAGGAAACGCCCCAGAAAGAGACGACCCCCTTCTACCCGCGTTCTCCCTACGCGGTTGCCAAGCTGTACGCGTACTGGATCACCGTGAACTACCGGGAGGCCTACGGTCTTTACGCGTGTAACGGCGTCCTCTTTAACCATGAATCCGCGCGCCGTGGTGAAACGTTTGTCACGCGCAAGATCACGCGCGGTTTGGCCAATATTGCACAGGGCCTCGAAAATTGCCTGTTCATGGGTAACCTCGATGCTTTGCGCGATTGGGGACACGCAAAAGACTATGTCGAAATGCAGTGGCTTATGTTGCAGCAGGACAAGCCCGAGGACTACGTGATTGCCACGGGCGTTCAATACAGCGTGCGGACCTTCATCAACAAGGCTGCTGCACAGCTTGGCATCACGCTGGAATGGGAAGGTGAGGGCGTGAACGAGCAAGGGCGGGTGAGTGCGGTCACAGGAGAAAAGGCGCCGGCGGTCGAGGTCGGCGACGTCGTGGTTGAAATCGACCCGCGATATTTCCGGCCGTCGGAAGTTGAAACCCTGCTTGGCGACCCGACCAAGGCGAAGACCAAGCTTGGCTGGGTGCCCCGGATCACGCTGGATCAGATGGTCGCGGAAATGGTCGCTCATGATCTCGACAAGGCGAGGCAGCACGCCTTGTTGAAGAGCGTTGGATTCACAGTCTCAGTCGGGCACGAATGATGGACAGTCTTGCGAAAAACGCGAAAATCTATGTGGCTGGCCACCGTGGGATGGTTGGCTCCGCGTTGGTGCGCAATCTCGTGTCGAAGGGTTATACGAACCTTCTGACTCGAACCCGTGCAGAACTGGATCTGCTCGATCAATCGGCCGTCCGTGATTTTCTTGAGTCTGAGAGGCCCGAATATATCTTCGTCGCCGCAGCCAAAGTGGGTGGCATCTACGCAAACAACACCTATGGCGCGGATTTCATCTATGAAAATCTGGCGGTCGAGACCAATGTCATTAACGGGGCGCACCGGGCAGGTATCGAGCGGCTGTGCTTTCTCGGCTCGAGTTGCATCTACCCGCGCGACTGTCCGCAGCCGATCAAGGAGGAATATCTCCTGACGGGGCCGCTCGAGCCTACAAACGAGCCCTATGCGATTGCCAAGATTGCCGGGGTGAAAATGTGCGAGAGCTACAACCGCCAGTATGGGCGACGTTATATCTCGGTGATGCCGACCAATCTGTACGGCGCCAACGACAACTATGACCTGAACAACAGCCACGTGTTACCCGCGTTGATCCGCAAAACGCATGAAGCAAAGATACGTGGGGAGGGCGAACTGAATGTTTGGGGTTCGGGTAGGCCGATGCGTGAGTTCCTGTTCGTCGACGACCTTGCCGATGCCTGCGTATTTCTGATGGAGGCGGCCGTCAACGAGGGGCTCTTCAACGTTGGTACGGGCGAGGATGTGACGATTCGCGAACTGGCCGAGACGATCATGAGCGTGGTCGGCTTCAAAGGCAGAATCGTGTTTGATGCTAGCAAGCCCGACGGTACGCCGCGCAAGCTGCTGAACGTAGCCCGAATGCGTGATCTCGGCTGGCAGGCGAGGACCGGATTACGCGATGGAATTGCGCAGGCTTACGCGGACTTTCTGAGCAGGCCGGAAAGCTGACTGCGCTGTCGATGTGCGCTGCGGTGCGTCGACCTGATGACGCTGCGACGCCGGCATCCGCCGGTGGCCTCCGGTAGCGCGCCAATTGGCGAATGATGACCGTTCGTCGATTTGCGGCAGCTCGACGCCTATGCCTGGAAAAATGCTTCGTGCAATCCTGATCCGTGCTGTCCAATTCGCTAACTCACAGTCATGACCTTGTCCGTCGTCGTCTCTGGTGCGAGCGGTTTCGTGGGCCGCGCCGTCTCAGCTGCTGTCCTTGACTGCGGCGGCAGTGTCATTGGACTGGTGAGGCGTCCTCAAACTGCCGGTCAGGGCGTGCACGAGCGGGTCATCGCTGGCGACGATTTTGTCGACGTGGAGGCTGCCTTGCCGCGAGACCGGAAGTGCGATGCAGTAATCCATCTCGCCGCGCGCGTACATCTGATGCGCGACACGGAGGTCGATCCGTTGGCGGCATACCGCAAGACCAATGTTGACGGTTCACTACGCGTCGCGCGTGCGGCGCACGCGGCGGGCATCCGTCGTTTCGTTTTCGTTAGCAGCATCAAGGCGCTGGGGGACAGCGACCCCGGCCGGCCGTTGCGTGAGTCCGACGAACCTGGTCCGACCGATCCGTATGGCGTTTCCAAACTCGAAGCGGAAAACGCGCTTTTGAGCTTCGGCGAGGAAACGGGCATGGAAATCGTGATCGTTCGGCCGCCGCTTGTCTACGGGCCGGGCGTCCGTGCGAACTTCCTTCAGCTCATGCGCGCAATCGCGAAAGGGATTCCGTTACCGCTAGGTGCGATCGCCGCCCGTCGCAGCCTGATTTACGTGGAGAACCTGTCATCTGTGCTGATCGAGTGCGCAACAAACCCATCTGCCCCGGGCAAGACCTTTCACGTTGCCGATAGTCTTGATCTGTCCGTTACGGAACTCGCGCGAATGTTGACTGCGCAATTGGGCGCGCCGCAACGCCTCGTACCTGTTCCGGCTTCGTGGCTTCGCCTGGCAGGGGGGGTGACCGGACGTTCGGCGCAGGTCGAGCGCTTGATCGGCAATCTGCGACTGGATTGCACGCGCGCGCGTGAGGTGCTGGGATGGAATCCGCCGTATCCGGTTGAGCAAGGACTGTCGAAGACGGCCGCCTGGTACCGCTCGGCATATTGATCTCGCCATGCATTACGCTCTTTCGTCCCTCGGCCCCGTGTATGGCGCACTTTTGTGCGCGGTCCTTTCGCTATGCATTAGTGCCGTCGTTCTGTGGAGCCTGCTTCGGACCGGTATCGCCTGGCGCCTTGCAACCGATATTCCGAACGATCGCTCGCTTCACACTCGCCCGACTCCCCGAGTTGGCGGATGGGGTGTCGTGCCGATTTCGGCCGTGCTGATCTGGTGTTTCGCACCGGCGTTATGGCTGCCTGTGCTGGCCGCTGTCCTGCTGGCCATTCTGTCGCTGATCGACGACCGTAGCGGTCTTCCGGCTCGCGTGCGTTTTGGTTGCCATGTCATAGCGGCCGTAGCGCTTCTAGCGGTTTATCCTGGGGGCATGAGTTGGTGGGCATTGGCACCGGTGGCGTTTTTACTCGTCTGGCTTGTCAATTTGTACAACTTTATGGACGGCTCCGATGGCCTTGCGGGCGGAATGGCGCTGTTCGGATTCTCCGGGTACGCAATAGCAGCGCTGACGGGTGCACAGCCGGACATGTCACTGGCCTATGCGTGCGCTGCTGTGGCCGGTGCCGCCGGCGGTTTTCTGCTGTTTAACGTACATCCAGCGAGGATCTTTCTCGGCGACGCGGGTTCGATTCCGATAGGCTTTCTTGCAGGCGCCTTCGGCTATTGGGGGTGGATTGGACACGTCTGGCCCATCTGGTTTCCTGCAGTAGTATTTTCTCCTTTTATAGCCGACGCCTCGGTTACGTTGCTCAAGCGAGTCGCTCGCGGCGAAAAGTTCTGGCAGGCACACAGGGAACACTATTACCAGCGCATGGTGCGCTCCGGTCTGGGACACACCGGAACGGCGCGGATAGGGTATGCGGTGATGGCGGCGGGCATAGTGCTTGCCTGCACGGCACGTGGGTTTTCTCCGGCAGTCCAGTGGTGGGTCGTGGTTGGGTGGACTTTCGTTCTTTGCCTCATCGGTGTTGCCGTCGATCTTCGGTGGCGGCATTTTCAAGCAAGACCAATCGAACAGTCCTCTGAGGTACGTCGCTGATGACAAAAAGCAAAGGCAACTGGCTATCACTCAGCGCTTTCGTTTTTGATCTGTGCGCAGTTGTGGCCTCATGGCTTGCCGCATACGTCGTTCGGTTCAACGGCTCGGTCCCGCTCGACTTCAGACAAAGTGCACTGCATTCCCTTGTCTGGGTTTTACCGGTCTATGGCGTGATGTTCCGCATCTTCGGCCTCTACAGGGGCATGTGGGTATTCGCCAGTCTGCCCGACATGATGCGTATTTCGAAGGCGGTCATCACCGGTGCGATTGTCGCCATGGTGGCGTCCGTGATGATTCAGCCCGTGCCGATCACGCCACGCTCGGTTCTCGTGGTTTCTCCGCTACTGTTGTTTCTCATGATGGGAGGCGCGCGTGCGCTGTATCGAGCGTCCAAGGAGTTCTACCTGTACGGCGGTCTCGTAGGGCAGGGCAAGCCGGTACTGGTGATCGGCGCAGGCACGGCCGGCGCGAACCTGGCGCGTGAACTGTCGCACTCGGGAGAGTGGCGTCTCGTTGGCCTGCTGGATGACGACGTCATGAAGCACGGTCGCGAAGTTTACGGCTACAAAGTGCTCGGTTCACTCGACGACCTCGCGCAGTGGGCCGATGCGATGAAGGTCGAGTACGTGATTATCGCGTTGCCGACGGCGTCGGTTGAGGTGCAGCGCCGGGCAGCGACCCTCTGCGTGCGCGCGGGTATGAAGGCGATGGTGTTGCCATCGCTGACCGCGCTGATGCCGGGCCAGGGTTTCCTGTCGCAGGTTCGGCAGATCGACCTCGAGGACCTGCTCGGCCGCGACGAAGTGACGATCGACACGCCCCATGTCGAAGCGCTTCTCGGCGGACGCGTCGTCATGGTGACCGGCGCGGGCGGCTCGATCGGCTCGGAATTGTGTCGGCAGATTCTGCGTTTCTCGCCGGTGCAACTCGTTGCGCTCGACGTGTCCGAATATGCGATGTACCGGCTGACCGAGGAGATCCGCGAGCGCTTTCCCGATCTTTCAGTTGTGCCAATCGTCGGCGACGCGAAGGATGCGCTTCTGCTCGATCAGGTCATGGCGCGTTACACACCGCACATCGTATTCCATGCGGCAGCGTACAAGCATGTGCCGCTGATGGAAGAAGTGAATGCGTGGCAGGCGATTCGCAACAACGTGCTCGGCACGTATCGCGTGGCGAGCGCAGCGATCAAGCACCACGTCGGTCACTTCGTGTTGATCTCGACCGACAAGGCTGTGAATCCGACGAATGTGATGGGCGCGAGCAAGCGCCTCGCAGAAATGGCTTGCCAGGCGCTGCAGCAGACGAGCGAACGCACGCAGTTCGAGACAGTGCGCTTTGGCAACGTGCTTGGCAGCGCGGGCAGTGTGATTCCGAAGTTCCAGCAGCAGATTGCGAAGGGCGGACCGGTCACGGTCACTCACCCGGAAATCACGCGCTTTTTCATGACGATTCCAGAGGCGTCACAACTCGTGCTGCAGGCGTCGAGCATGGGGAAAGGGGGCGAGATTTTCATTCTCGACATGGGCCAACCGGTCAAAATCGTCGATCTCGCGCGTGACTTGATCCGTCTCTACGGCTTCACCCAGGAGCAGATCCGCATCGAGTTCACAGGGTTGCGCCCTGGCGAGAAGCTCTACGAAGAACTGCTCGCCGACGCCGAAACGACCACACACACGCCGCATCCGAAGCTGCGGATCGCGCGCGCGAGAGAGGTGCCGGAAAACCTGATCGACGAGTTGCTGCCGTGGCTCATGCAGCATCGTGTGCCGGGAGACGACGAGGTGCGCCGCGATCTGCGGCGTTGGGTACCGGAGTATCAACCGGCGATGGTGCCGATGCTCAAGGACGTAAGCGCGCCCCAGGTACGTGTGATCAGGTGAGGTTGCGGGAATGGCGAAGCGCGCTTCGTTGCAGCGCTTGCGCTTCGAGGGTGTCTGGGCCGCAGTACATTCTCCACTACCGCGTGTATTCGGCTGCTGGATCGGCGATAGAAACGGGCCGTTCGTGTCTAGTTGCGGCCGGCGATTGACCGTGCGCGTTGCATTCCACTTGACAGGCTATCGCGCAGCTTCTGTTTCGATTCGAACTGTCGCGCAACGATCAGATAATCGATGATTTGCTGCGCACATTCATCCACGCTGGCGTCCTGAGTCCGGAGGACAAGATCGGGATCGACCGGTGGATGGTACGCCGCGCCAATCCCGGTGAACTGAGGTATCTCTCCGCGGCGAGCCCGCTTGTACAGGCCCTTCGGATCGCGCATCTCACAGAGGTGAAGGGGCGTGTCGATGAACACTTCGACGAACGATTCAGCACCCACGATGTGCCGCGCGTTTGTGCGATGCTCGGGCTCCGGCGAGATCGTTGCCGTGACGGCGATAAACCCCTCGTTTCTGAAGAGCGCCGCCACATGCGCCACGCGCCGCAGGTTTTCCGTTCGGTCCTCGTTGCTGAAGCCGAGGTCGGCGTTGAGTCCGGTGCGCAGGACGTCGCCGTCCAGTAACGTCGAACGGATATCCAAGGTTTGCATTCTTGCAACCAGGGCGCGGGCAATTGTCGATTTTCCTGCCCCCGACATGCCGGTGAGCCAGATAACGATTCCAGCCGATTTGTACGATTCCACGTTTTACGTTTCCCCGTGCTGAAGGCTGCCGAACTGAAAGTCCATTCTAGCCTCGCAGCACACGGCTGTAACGCGGACGTAATAATCTGCAACAATATTTGAAGGCTTTAAAACTGCGGTCGACGGGGCCGGAATCGCAGGCGAGGGGACTTCACAGGGCGTCGCTATGATTTACGGTTTACGCAAACCCGCGCGGGTTTTTTTCCTGCCACCGCCAGTGATCCTCGCACATGCGTTCGATTCCAAACCGCGCTTCCCAGCCCAGCAGGCTTTGTGCCAGCGCGGCGTTGGCATAGCATTCGCCGATGTCGCCCGGTCGTCGCGCGACGATCTCGTAAGGCACGGGCCGGCCCGAGGCCTGCTCGAACGCCTTCACGACTTCGAGCACGCTATATCCGCGCCCGGTGCCGAGATTCACGACAAACCCCGAATCGCGCTTCACTAGGGCATCGAGTGCTGCCAGATGCCCGCGCGCGAGATCGACCACGTGGATATAGTCCCGCACGCCTGTGCCGTCCGGTGTCGGGTAGTCGTTGCCGAACACACGCAGCGTTGCGAGCTTGCCGACTGCCACTTGCGCCACGTATGGCATCAGGTTGTTCGGAACGCCCGCGGGGTCTTCGCCGATCAGCCCGCTTTCGTGGGCGCCGACGGGGTTGAAATAGCGCAGCACCGCAATGCGCCACGACGGATCCGCCTGGGTGACATCGCGCAGGATCTGCTCGGCGATGACCTTGGACTGGCCGTAGGGGTTCGTGGCCGAGAGCGGAAACGTCTCGTCGATAGGCGAGCGCTCAGGCACGCCATACACCGTCGCCGATGAACTGAATACGAATTGCTTCACGCCGTGCTTGCGCATGACGTCGAGCACGACGAGCAGGCCATCGACATTGTTGCGGTAGTACTCGATCGGCTTCGCGACCGATTCGCCCACGGCCTTGAGCGCCGCAAAGTGAATCACGCCCGTGATTGCATGCGCCTCGAAGATGCGGTCCAGCGCGGTCTCGTTGCACACGTCGATTTCGTAGAACGTAACCGGTTTGCCGGTGATCTGCTTTACGCGCTCGAGCGATTCACGATGACTGTTGATGAGGTTGTCCGCGGCGATGACCTCGTAGCCGCTATTCAGCAGTTCAAGACACGTGTGCGAGCCAATGTAGCCCGCGCCGCCGGTGACCAGGATGGTGCCTCTCGAAGTCGTCGTCATACTTTATTTCCGGATTCCGAACAGGGTGTTGTTCACTCAGAACGTTACGCCAGTGAGCTGGCGAACGAGTTTCCGGTAGCGTTGTACCACAACACGCTCATCGAATTCTTTCTCAATTTTTTTTCTGCCGCGCTTGGCCATCGCCTGACGCTCGCCCTGATCGAGTTCGAGCATTTGCGCGAGTTGTTGCGCGAGCGACGTCGCGCTGCGCGCATCGCAGAGCAGCCCGTTGACCCCGTTTTCGACGACCTCGCGGCAACCCGGCACGTCCGTCGCGACAATGGGGCGGCCCATTGCACTCGCTTCCATCAGCGTGCGCGGCACGCCCTCGCGGTAAGAGGGCAGTACGACGCAGTCGGCACCGGCGATGAACGGACGCACGTCGGCGGTTTCACCGAGGTACTCGATCACGCCTTCGCGCTCCCAGGCGGCCACTTCTTCGCGCGAGATTGCGCTCGGATTATCGACGCCTACGGGCCCAAGCAACTGGAAGCGCGCATGCGGGTAGTTCGCGCGTAGCGTGCGAGCGGCTTCGACATATTCGCCGACGCCCTTGTCCCACAGCAGCCGGCCGATCAACACGAACGAAAAGGTGTCGCGTTCCGGCAGCGACGTGAAGGCAAACTGTTCGAGGTCGACACCTTCACCGTGTAACAACCGCGCCCGGTCGGGGTGGGCGAGCAGATTTCGCTCCCTGAATGCCGCTTCGTCGTCTTGATTGAGAAACCAGACTTCGCGCGGGAAGCGGAACGCGAAACGATAGAGCAGCTTCGCGACCTGCGCTGCGCGGCTCTTCTGGATGAACACATAGCCGAGCCCGGTCGTCACCGCAACCGACGGCACGCGCGCAAGCCATGCTGCAATCGATCCGTAGATATTCGGCTTGATCGTGTAATGGAAGACGACATCGGGCTTGAGCGCCCGATAGCAGCGATAGAGCGCACGCAGCGTGCCAAGATCATCGACGGGATTCGTGCCCTTCGACGCGACCGGGAGTTCGACGCAGCGGCAGCCCATCGCAGTGAGCGGCTCGAAAGTGCGGTCGCGCGGTGCGATCACCGTGACCTGCGCACCGGCGTCGGTCAGTGCGCGCAGCAAGCCTTGCCGGTAGGTGTAGATCGCCCAGGCCGTGTTGCAGACGAGGGCGACGTGCAGCGATGATGCAGGTCGGGCGGCCAGAGCGGCAGAGGTTTTCACAGTGCGGAGTCGGGGTTGGTTCAGGCGAGCAGCACGCGCTTTACGCGCTGCAACGCGCGATACGGCGTAACGAAGTGCAGGAGGCTCTTGGCGAGCCCGGCCCAGTCGCGCCAGTTGAGCGCATTGAAGTGCACCAGTTGCAGGCGCAGCGTGGAAACGATCTGCCGCCGCCGCTTCGTTGCACTAATGCCGCCTTCGTTCAGTTCGTAATAGAGGCCCGGTTCCGGCAGATTGGCGCATTCGTAGCGATCCATCAGCCGCAGAAACAGGTCGAGGTCCTCGGCCGCGGGATACTTCGCGCGATAGTTGCCCACTGCCTTGACGGCATCCACGCGGAGCATCACCGACGGATGGGCCATGGGCGAGCGCAACAACCGCTCGCGCCGCAGGCGCGCTGGGTCCGCAGCCGGCCTGAGCATGAAGAGCGGCTCCCCCGCGCGATTCACGACCTGCGTCCACATGCCGAGTGCCGCGAGCGTCGGCGACGCCTCCATGCGCGCGCGCTGCTTCGCAAGCCGATGCGCGAAGGCGAGATCCCCTGCATCGATGCGGGCGGCGTAACGAAAACCCCGTTCGGCGAGCGCGTCGATGCCCGCTTCAAGCGCACGCTCGATGCCGCCGTTCTTCGGCATGCGCAGGATTTCGATGTGCATGCCCGGCACGTCGGGTGCGACGATCGGCGGCGTGCTGCCGTCATCGACGATGAGTGCGTAGACCGGTGCCTCCTCCTTGAACGACGCCAGCGTGCGTTCGACGTCGGCCTGGCCGTTATACGCGGGCATCAGTACGGCGACGTCGGCTAGCGCACCCTCACGCGCAGCGCTTTCGATGGAATTCGTCATGAAGCGAGCTTGAAGCGGATGTAATAGAAGTTCACGCACGCGGCGGCGACATAGCCTGCCGCGAGTCCTGCGAGCGCGCCATACGCACCGAAGCGTCCAATGGCGACGAGATTCACGGCGAAGGCCACTGCGAGCGCGAGCAGCCACTTGGTGAGCAGCACGAATTTCGCCTGGTACTTGAGCACGACGAGGTTGCCGATTGCCTCGATGCCCGCAGGCACGGAAAGCCACACGGCCCAGCGGAAGATGCCGGTCGCTTCCGCAAAGTCCGGTCCGAAAACGTGGCCGATGATAAAGCCCGCGAGCGCGTCGAGTACAAGCGCGCCCGACACCATCAGCACAGCGGTCATGGCGAAGAGTCGCAGCAGATTGCGGCGCAGTTGCGCGGTCTGTTGCACGCGATAGACGAACGCGGGCGCGATCGTCTGCGCAAGCATCAGCGCGAGGGTGATCCAGTTTTCGTTGAGCTGCTGCGCGGCCGAATAGCGGCCGAGATCCGCGAACGAGATGGCGCGTTCGAGCATCAGGCGGTCGAGCTTCAGGAACAGGTACATGCAGATCAGACCGAGCCAGAATACCGTGCCCGCCGTGGCGAAGTGCTTGAACAGCGCACGGTCGACGCGCCAGCCGAGCTTGCCGCCGTGACGGCGCCGGAAGTAGAGCACGAGGACCGCGCCGATCACCGCAGATTCGAGCGCCCACAGCCAGCCGAAGCTCGCGGGCCCGAACGCCGCGCGTGCGAGCAGCCAGACGAGGATCGCCTTGACGATGGCCGTCGACATGCTCGCCAGCAACTGCGGCTTGCTGTAGGTCATGCTCTGCAGCCAGGCGTTGATTACGCCGACGAAAGGTTCGCGGAACAGCATCGTGACCGCAAGCCCGGCGAGCATGGCACCGACGAGCGGGTCGGTTGCGCCCATCGCGATGCCGGCCCAGGTCACGAGGAGCGCCGCCGCGGATACGCCGATGCGCAACGCGAACGCGCTGCCGAGCACCGTGCCCAGCTCCTGCTGCGGCCGGTTGACGATGGTCGGGACGAGGATTTCCGCGCCGCAGACCCACGTGATGGGCGCGAGGACGAGTAGCAGCGTGTTGGCGTACTGCCACTTGCCGAAGACATCGGGGCCGAAATAGCGCGCCAGCACGCCGCTGATCGCGATGGCGACTGCGATCTGCGTGACCCGTTCGAGGCCGAGCCACATGATGTTCGCAAAAGCGCGGGCGACGTCGGGGTTGGCGTAGCGCTTGAGGCTCAGCATGGGCGGGCGGCGCAAGTCCCGGCCGGGCGGGCAGGCGCTGCGCACGCCCGGCGCCGCGCAGGCATCATTGATTTTCCAGACGGGAGAAAATGGCCAGGCATTAAAATAAGCGCCTGACGTTCAGGCAGCACGGAAGAAAGCAGCAATTATAGTTTGTAAAGGATTCGACTTTTCGTAACAGCCTGCAGAATAATGCAGCCCGGCTGTGTTACGAATAGGCACGGTATTAACGGACTGTGAGCCCCATCATGATTTCTCAATCGATTTTCAAGGCCTACGACATTCGCGGCGTGGTCGGCAAGACGCTCGACGCAGACACGGCGCGCGCCATCGGCCGGGCATTCGGCAGCGAAGTGCGTGCGCAGGGCGGCGACGCGGTCGTGATCGCGCGCGACGGCCGGCTCTCCGGGCCGGAACTGATTCGCGCGCTCGCAGATGGCCTGTGCGAAGCGGGTGTCGATGTCGTCGACGTGGGCATGGTGCCGACGCCGGTCGGCTACTTCGCGGCCAGCGTGCCGCTGAAGCTGGCCCAGGCGGCCGGCGGCGAGCGCAGCGTGGATTCGTGCATCGTCGTGACCGGCAGCCACAACCCGCCCGACTACAACGGTTTCAAGATGGTCCTGCGCGGCAAGGCGATCTACGGCGAGCAGATCACCGCGCTCTACGAGCGCATCGTCGCGGGCCGCTTCGAGGCGGGCAAGGGCAGCTACACGCAATACGACATCGCCGACGAATATCTGCAAAGAATCGTTAGCGACGTGAAGCTCACGCGCCCGATGAAGATCGTCGTCGATACGGGCAACGGCGTGGCCGGCAAGCTCGCGCCGATGCTGTTCAAGGCGATGGGCTGCGAACTGGTCGAACTCTTCACCGAAGTGGACGGCACGTTTCCGAACCACCACCCGGACCCGGCGCATCCCGAAAATCTGCAGGACGTGATTCGCGCGCTCAAGGAAACGGACGCCGAGATCGGCTTCGCATTCGACGGCGATGGCGACCGCCTCGGTGTCGTGACGAAGGACGGCCAGATCATCTACCCGGACCGTCAGTTGATGCTGTTCGCGCAAGACGTGCTGACGCGCCATCCTGGCGAGCAGATCATCTACGACGTGAAGTGCACGCGCAATCTCGCGACTTGGGTGAAGGACCACGGCGGCGTGCCGCTCATGTGGAAAACCGGACACTCGCTCGTGAAGGCGAAGCTGCGCGAGACGGGCGCGCCGCTGGCGGGCGAGATGAGCGGCCACGTGTTCTTCAAGGACCGCTGGTACGGCTTCGACGACGGCCTTTATACAGGCGCGCGTCTGCTCGAAATTCTCTCGCGCGTCGCGGACCCGAGCAAACTGCTCAACGATCTGCCGAACTCGCACGCCACGCCGGAACTGCAGTTGAAGCTCGAAGAAGGCGAGAACTTCGCGCTGATCGCGAAGCTGCAGAAGAACGCGAAATTCACGGGCGAGGATGAGGTCATTACGATCGACGGCCTGCGCGTGGAGTATCCCGATGGCTTCGGGCTTGCGCGCTCGTCGAACACGACGCCGGTGGTCGTGATGCGCTTCGAAGCCGACAACGACACCGCACTCGCGCGCATCCAGGCCGACTTCAAGCGCGTGATTCTCGCCGAGAAGCCGGACGCGAAACTGCCGTTCTGATGACGCAGCAGACGGCCCGGTGCCCGCCGGGCCGTGCGCACGTGGCGCGAGCATAACGTCGCCTCGACGTCCCTATGTGGACTCCCGAACGAATTCGCACACTTTCTGGCTGACGGGTGCCTTTCCGTTCCCTCATACTCCGCGAAACGATCTATTGCGAGGCATGGCCGGCATAAGATGCGCGCTGTCGCGTGTCCCGGCTTCCCGGCCCGAGCCTCGCATATCTTCGGGAGCGTCGGGGGATGCCGCGGATCATCAGGTTCGTACTCGCCGGGGGCGTGGCGACGCTCGTTCATGTTTCGGTCGCCTGGTTAGTTTTTAACTGGCTCATTCGCGACTCGACCGTCGCGAACGTGGCGGCGTTCGTCGTCGCCAACGTTGTTTCGTTCCTTTTGCAGACGCTGTGGAGCTTTTCCTCGCGTCCGACCGTCACGCGCTTCCTGCGCTTCGGCACGGTTTCGATCGGCGGATTTCTGATTGCCGCGCTCGTTCCTCTCTTGTGCGGGCGGCAGAATCTCTGGCTGCCTACCATCGCGGTCGTCGTCTGCATTCCCGCGCTTTCTTATGTCATGCATGCCCGATGGACCTTCCGGGAGGCCTGACCGTGCGCGATGAATGGCCTTCGCATTTCAGGTGTGCGCTCGCATCATGCGACCGATACGGAACTCTGCGTAATGGTTGTCGATCGTGGCTTTTCCCGCGGTACGGCGCGCGGCGGGCGCTGGACAAAACTCATTCATGACGTTCGGACGCCTGTGGACGGGGCTGCTCTGTCTCGACAGGCGTCCACGGCTCGCGGGAGTTTTCTTTGGTGTGGTTACCATCAAGCCGCAAATTGGGTCTATTCGCCAGCGGTCTGCGAACCCGGCGGAATACGCTGAACCCGATTCGCCACGTCGCCACGGGTTTGCGCCGGCGCCGGATGCGTGGTGTTGCGCATGCAGGCTTCGTGACCGGCGTAGCGAGTTGTCGCGAGATGACGTCGCATGACGATGACGAGCAAAGCAATCATCACGGCGGGAAGGATGTTCAGGTACTGGCGACAGTACGCGGAGAGGAGTGCCTGGGCTGGCGCCAGCCAGGCTGCTGCGATGACGACCCATTCCATTCGCACGAGCACCGACGTCCTGTTATCGCGTATGAGCAGAACAAGCGGCAAAATGAGCCAGGCCAGGTCGTAGAACATGACATAGGGTTGCACCAGCAGCGTGGCGATAATCAGCGAGCTTGCCCGCAGTTCGAATCTGGCGCGCTGCGCCCACAGGAACGCCATCGCAAGAACCGCTGGTACTGCGACAAGACCGTGCAACAGGTAAGCGGCATTAACGGATAAACCGGCGCTTCGGCCCAGCGCGAACGTTGTCGGCATGCCTGGCCACATCATGCTGCCGCCTTGCGTTACCGCCATCGTGTTGAATTGCGGCAGAAACGTCGCAAATGCGCTCCAGGCATCCAGTCCGAATACCACAACGCTGATTGCGACAAAGGCAAGTGCGCAAAGTGCGGAAACGCCGAATACCTTCCAATGCCTGCCGCAAACGAGTGCGAGTGGAAACAGCACGCCGAATTGCGGTTTGATGGCGAGCATGGCGATGCACAGCCCAGCAAGTCCCGCATCAGTCTCGATCAGTGCCAGCGCCGCACCGGCAGCCGCAACCGTGAATAAGGAATTCTGGCCAAGCCCGATGGCAATCGCGATACCGGGGAACGCCAGAAGTGGCGGAAGCCAGGCACGGTCGAGCCTGCGAACGAAGTGCGCCAGAACGGCGCCGTAGAGCAGCACGCCGAGAAGTGAATACAGCATCAGCGCGGCACCAAAGCGCAGCAGCCCAAATGGCAAGACCGCTAGCAGGAATGTGGGCGGATACGGCCATACAGAATACTGGTCAAGCCCCAACGCAACTTCGGTCGGCAGCATCCACTGCGGTGAGAATACGGACGCTGCCCCATGCACCATGGCCACTCTTGCCGCAGACCAGAAAATCGCGAAATCGATGCCAACCATCGGCGATGAGTGGTCTTCGAGGAAGTAGAAACGGACGATCCAGATCGCGAGCGAAATAATCTGGACCGCGAGCGCCGCCAGGGCGTAGACGGTCAGGCGTGACACGCCTGCGCGTTTTGCATGCAGCGATCTCATGGGCGCCCTGCCGAATGGTCTGGTCGCAGAGTTTGATTTATCTAACGCCGCCCTCAAGCGGCTTGCTGACCGGCAAGGTGGTCTCGCGGGCCAGCAGCCGTTGCCGGGAAGGACGCACGATCACCTGGCGGTCGCCCGCAACCGGGATGCGCCCCGCTTGCGAACCAGTTCCAGCGCAGGGCTATCGCTTCGGGCGTCTGCTCGCTCGACCGGCAGCGTGCTGACTTTTGCACGCGCTTCGTAACGTTGGCGCACGAGATAAACGGGGCGCGCTTTCGACTCGTCATAGATGCGCCCGATGTATTCGCCTATCACGCCGATTCCCGCCAACTGCATGCCGCCGATGAACAGCACAACCGAAATCAGCGAAGCGTATCCAGGGACCGGATTACCGAATAGCACCGTGCGGCCGACGATCACTCCGCCATAGCAAAACGCCAGCGCGGCAATCCCGCAACCGATATAGGTCCAGCTGCGTAGCGGAACGGTGCTGAAGCTCGTAATCCCTTCGAGAGCGAAATTCCACAGACGCCAGCCCGAGAATTTGGTCTTCCCGGCGCTGCGCGGCGTTCGTTCGTAGTCGATCGTCACGGTGTTGAAACCGACCCACGCGAAGAGGCCCTTCATGAACCGGTGCCGCTCTGGCAGGCTGCGCAGCGCGTTGACGACCTGGCGATCCATGAGCCTGAAGTCCCCGACGTTTTCGGGAATCTTCACTTCGGACAGCGCATTGTGAACGCGATAGAACAGCGCCGCACTAGTGCGTTTCAGAACCGAATCGCACGCGCGATTCGCTCGCCGCGCAAGCACGACTTCGGCGCCTGCCAGCCAGCGTTCGACCATCTCGGGGATCAGTGACGGCGGATCCTGAAGGTCAGCATCTATCACAACCACGGCATCGCCGTTGGCCTCATCGAGCCCAGCCGTGAGCGCCGCCTCTTTGCCGAAATTGCGCGTGAAGTCGATCACCTTGACGCGCCGGTCGCGCTCGCCCATGGCGACCAGCTTTTCGAGCGTGCCATCGCGACTGCCGTCGTTGATGCAGACAATTTCGTAGCGAATCGTGTCGACGGATTCGAGCACATGCCGGACCTCCTCGAAGAACCGGTCGACCGCCTCGCACTCGTTGTAGAACGGGGCGATCAGCGAAATCAGCGGTTTCTTCGAGGCGGGCGTACCCGCAGCCGTGTCCTCGATGGGTGCGTTTTTCATGGCATCTCCTGCGTGGCGAGGAGGGTGGCGGAATGGGCGGCGTTGCGTCGTTCGGCGGCGATGCGTCTTAGCACGATCGCAAGCGATGCGACCGTGATCAACGGAAGAAACTGAAAGTGCAGGCGCGTGATGACCGCTATGCCAGCGAACGGCGCGACCCACAGCAGTACAAGCCATTCACGCTCGCCGCGATTAAATCCGTTCGCCATCGCATAACGAGCGAACCATACGATCACAATTCCATACCATGTGAGGTCGTAGTCGAACAGGTAGGGGCTCACGAGCAGGCTTGCGCAGACGAGCGTGGCGGCCCGCAGCTCGAACGCGCATTCGCGCTTCCATGCGTACACGACGGCGAGCGCGGCGGCGCAGGCAGCTACGGTCTGCAGCGCGTAAGCGAGCGTAGTGGGGACGTGGAGCATTCTCGCCATGGCGAAGAACGTGGGAATGCGCGCGAGCGCGGCCTGACCGCTGTCCACGTAACCTGAAATCAGGCCCATGTTGTGAACCCATGCCATGAGCGTCGCAGTTCCGAAGGCCCAGATGGACGCTGCGAGCATTGCGAGCGCGGTGAGGGCGGTTGCCGCAAGCGCACGCCAGGACCGCGAGCACAGCAGCGCGAGCGGGATCAGAACCGCCAGATGCGGCTTCACGCAGAGCAGGCCGAAGCTGATGCCCGACAACACAGGATGCCGGCGCAGCAGCACGAGCCCCGACCCGATGAGCGTTGCCGTCAACAGGCCGTTTTGTCCTGCCGCGAGCACGAGAGCGGAACAGGGAGCTGCGAACGCGATGAGCGCAACGCGACGGCTTTTCAGCGTTGCGTAGCAGACACCTGTGAACCCGAGAAGCGTCAGGCCGAGAAAGATGGTCGCCGATAGACGGTAAGACACCAGGGCGAGCGGCAAGACAAGGAGCAGGTAGGTTGGCGGATAGAGCCACGGAAGGATGCCAACCGGTCGCGCAAGAGCGGCCGTTTCCACGGCAGTGATCTTGACGAGGTCATAGGCGTCGATCGCATGGCCTTGCAGAGCGAGATGCGAGCCACTCCAGAACGCGACGTAATCGAGCGCGATGGGCCCGAGTTGTTCGCCGGTGTGCAGCCAGTTCACGCGCACCAGATACGACAGCACTGCCAGTACGTAACACGCCAGAGCGACGCAAGGGTAGAGCCACAACCGCTCGCTGTTGAGCCAGTGGCCCTTGCGGTCCGCACTCTGCGAGTGCTGCGGGCTGCTGGTGGTGTCGATGCCGGCGGGTGGCGATGCCGACGCGGGCGTGTTCATACGCGATCTCCAGGTGAGACACGCTGGCGGCGCAGCGCTGCGAGCAGCAGAAAGAGAAGGACGACTGCGCCGGGTTGCGGCATGTGAACGAAGCCGTTGAACAGTTCATAGACGGGAAGCAGCCAGCCGATGACGATCGCTTCCTGTTCACCCGCCATCCAGCCGTCACGCAGACCGATCGCGAGGAGGCAAGCCAGTGCGAGTCCGAGCCAGGCGAGTTCGTAATGCCAGACGTAGGGGTTGGCCAGCAACGTTGCGATGGTGAGCGCGGCGGTGCGCAAACGGACATCGCGTGTCGCGCGCCACACCACGCAAGCTGAGCCGATCACGACGAGCGCAACGCATGCCTGTACGGAATAAGCAGTAAGCAGCGTGTACCCTGCGCCGCGCAGGGCGGCAAACGCAGTAGGCGAGGACTGCCAGAAGTGCTGGTTGTGCTCGAGTATCGCTTCGCGCACGAACCGCGTGTTCGCGAAGAACATCGTCAGCGTTCGCGTGCCGCAGATCAGCGTGCTGATCGACGTGAATGCGCACGCGCTCGCGGCTGCCGCGAAGAACGTGCGCCAGTTCCGCGTGGCAACGAGCACGAACGGAAACACCACCGCCAGTTGTGGTTTGATGGCGAGCAGCCCGATGCAGATACCGGCGACAAGCGGTTTCCTGTCGGCCCACCAGATTGCGAGCGCAGCAAGCGCGGCGGTGAGCAGGGCGTTCTGTCCATACAGCACCGCGATGAAAACACCGGGGCTCGCGATCAGCGCAAGGACGCCCACGTCGCGCCGGACCGTCGTCTGGCCGAGCGCTGATACTCGCATCGCGGCGAAGGCATACGCAACGATCCCGCCAATCGCAGTCAAGGCATACGCGAACGTAAGCGGTAGCAACGAAAGCGGCGTCACAACGAGCAGGAACGTGGGCGGATACAGCCACGGCAGCAGGGTGAATTCTGGGCGATTGCCGAACAACGATCGTTCGATGGCGGCGAACGATGCGTAGTCGTAGGCCTGCCAGCTTTCGCCGTGCAGCATGACGTGGGAAGCGGCCCAGAAAACGGAGAAGTCGCTGGCAGGTCGAGCGACCGTGATCGATGTGAAGCCGTTAGTGTGCTGGGCCCAGACGGCTACGAATACCGCGTAAAGCGCCAGCATTGCGACGCTGTACAGTCCGATTCGCGACCGCGTGATCCAGTGGCGAACGGGTCGAGCCACCCCCGTCAGGTCGTTCGTCAACAGGTCCATTTCCCCGCCTTTGGTCATTGCCCGAAGTCGCCGGAACATCGGCATCACGACGCATCGGGCGTCTTGTATATACCGCTTTTATCGCCGTCCTGAAGCTGGAGCGCCAGCATCGGCGGCTTGGTTGGGGAATTATGTTCGACGAAAAATGCGTCCTTCAACGGCGTTTCGCGTGCGAACGTGTCCGATCCCACATAGCGGGCGAAAAGCCAACGAGAAGTTATGCGCCTGCATAAAGCCATTGCCGGGTGATCGCGACGAAAGGCGCTGCGGTATGGCGGACGCTGATCGGTAAAGGCTCAAAGGCAAACGTTTGATTTGCCAGGTGATCGACGGACATGGCGCATTCCGGTGCCAAAAGAGCTCAGGCGGTTGCGACGATGTCGATGGATACGTGTCCCATCCAACAAACAATTGGTTTTTCGTCACCTAAAACCTAAGCGCCTGACCTGCTTCGCAGTTACGTCGATCGTCGTTCCGACGACATCAGGCCATCAAACGTCAGCGTTCTGATTTCGCTAAAGGGGGAAAGCCATGAAATTTCTCGTCGTAGCCGCGCAACGTTTTCTGAAAGACGACGCGGGGGTAACGGCAATCGAATACGCGCTGATCGCGGCGCTCATTGCGTTGGCAATCATCGCAGGGGTGACTGCCGTTGGTTCCAACCTGAGCGTGCTGTTCTCGGAAGTTGCTGCGTCGGTTTAATGCAGTCGACGGCGTAAATGGTAGTTCGGCATGCTACATGAATGGGTGCGTGCACAAGCGAACACACAAACCGCGAGACATCGCCTAAAAATCAGGTGCCTGTCATGTTGTTGGCGGTAGGTATCGAAGAGATCTCTGGACTTCAGGCCGTTCAGGGTAATGGGGTAAAACGATCCATAAGGGGTTAGTCATGACTCAATTCTTTGCTGGTGTAAAGCGCTTCATCAAGGACGAAGACGGTGTAACGGCGATCGAGTACGGCCTCATCGCCGCGCTGATCGCGATCGCGATCATTGCGGGCGTGAAGGCGATCGGATCGAACCTCAGCACCGTGTTTAACGACATCGCGCTCGACGTGTAAAGCGGCGGCCGGGCGAGCGTGACCGCGTCTCGCCCGGTAGTTCGAGGTCACAGGCTGTAGCAGTCCATTGAATCGCAGAACAAAAGTGCTTAACCGTCTTGCCGGGGCAGGCTCGAAATGAGCGTTGCCAGTAGTGAGCGACTCACGGCGCGCCCAAGCGGACGAGGAGCGCCGAAATATAAAGGCTTTCGGGGGATTCATCCATGCATCTCACACAACTCCCGCCGTATCCCGTGCCGCTGTGCGTTAGCGCATGGGTGCTCATTGCCGCGAGCATGGATATCGTCTCGCGCCGCATTCCGAACTGGCTCGTCGGCTCAGGACTCGTCATCGCGCTTGCCGTGCAGATCTGGCTGCACGGCGCTGCGGCCGGCAGCGTGGCCTGGCTTGCGGGCGCGGCCACGGGTTTCGTCGCCTTGCTGCCGTTTTATCTCCTGCGCGGCATGGCAGCCGGCGACGTCAAGCTGATGGCGATGGTAGGCGCATGGCTCGGCGCCAGCACCACCTGTGAAGTCGTACTCGTGACATTCATCGTGGGCGGGATCGGATCAGTGCTGCTGGTCGCGGGCCGCGGTCATCTTGTGCGGTTGTTGCGCAACGTGCGTGCGCTGACGCTCCGGCAGCTGGCCCCTCGCGGCACGCCTGTGCCGTCTGGTCAGGCGGACCCGCAGTCCGTCGGCTCGATTCCATATGGTGTCGCGATCGCGGCTGGAACGCTCGGTGTGCTGTACGGCATGGCGGGCTGAATCGCTCATACAGGTCATCAAGAAGTTGGTGTCTTTCAGGAGGGGGTCATGAACAACGGTCGTGCTTTGATCATGTTTGTCATCGCGCTGCTTGCGGGACTTGCGGCGGTGGTGTCCGTGTCGCGTTGGCTGATACAGACTTCTTCGGACTCGGTGACGCAAGTGTCTGTCGCCGCCGCCGATATCGGGCCCGGCCAGCCAATCTCGGTCCCGATGGTCAAGACTGTGAACTGGCCGAAGGACAGCTTGCCGGCCGGTACGTTCGCCGATCCAAAGGCGCTCGAAGGCCGCGTCGTACGCACAAGCCTCTCGCGCGGCGAGCCGGTGCTCGAAGCGAAGCTCGCGCCGGCCGGAACGAAGGGCGGGCTTTCGGCGATGATCGACGCAGGTCACCGCGCCATCACCGTCCGCGTGAACGATGTCGTCGGCGTCGCCGGATTCGCGCTGCCCGGCAACTATGTCGATGTGATCGTCAATACGCAGGCGCCCGAATCAAAGAACACCAACAATCAGAGCATCTCGAAGATCGTGCTCGAGCGAATTCTCGTGCTCGCCGTCGCGCAGGAAGTCAGCCGCGACGAAACGCAGCCGAAAGTGGTCAATGCGGTGACGCTCGAGGTCACGCCCGATCAGGCCGAGAAGCTCGATCTCGCACGCAGCGTCGGCACCCTGTCGCTCGTGCTGCGAAACCAGATCGACAACGACAAGCTCTCGACGGACGGCGCGACCAAGCTGACATTGCTCGGTGCGCCGCCCGTACCCGCATCGGCGCCGGCCGCGCCGCACCCGGTACCGGTCAAGTACGTGGCCAGGCCCGCGGTAAAGCGCGACTGTATCGGCGTGCTGTCCGGCGTAGCAGGTAGTCAGGAATGCTTTTGATCGACAAAGACAAGAATTTACGGTGGGGGCGCGTCTGACTATACGAATCTGACCGGACGCACAAAACATAACCAGATGGATCGAACGGCGGGGTATAACGACATGAAATCCAGAATAAAGACTTTGCGGGGTAGCGGGCGAGAGACCGTACGCCCGGTGCGGTCGGCACTGGCCGCCGCGACCTGTGTGGGACTCCTCGTCGCCGTGCAGGCGATGGCTCAGGAGGCGGTGGAAAGTACGGCGGCGGCGCGAGCCGCCACCGTGCCGATGCCGAATGGCCCGATGCAGATGACCATCAGCATGGGGCCACAGTCGGCTGCGGGGGCGCACGCGGCGCCTCCCTCCGGTCCGTTGCGCGGACCGAACTGCGCCGGGCCCGTGCGCGGCGAGAAGACCGTTATCGTGCCGCTCGGCAAGTCGCTACTTGTCCCGCTGGACGAACCGGTGCGCAACCGCACGCTAGGCAATCCGGCCATCGCGCAGGCGACGATGGTGTCGCCGCAGACGCTCTATGTCCTCGGCGAGTCGGTGGGGACGACCAACATGATCGTTCAGGGCCGCAGCGGCGCATGTCAGGTTATCGACGTGGTCGTCAATGCCGATGCGGGCGGACTTCAGTCCTCGCTCCAGCAGCTCTTGCCCGGGGAGCAAGATATCCACGTCTCGACGGCGGCGGACAATCTCGTGCTCATGGGCCACGTGTCGACGGCGCAAGCCGCGCAGCAGGCCGCGCAGATCGCATCGGTCTACAGCGTCTCGCACGGTGCGGCCGGCGGCGGCGCGAAAGGCGGCGTGCTCAACATGCTGACTGTCGATTCCCCGGAGCAGGTGATGCTCGAAGTAAAGGTCGCCGAAGTCGACAAGACGCTGATCGACCAGCTCGGCGCGGCCGTCAACATCCAGGGCGGCTTCGGCTCGTGGTCTGGCGCCCTCGTGAGCAACCTGCTGGCGGGCGTGTCGAGCGCGCTGGCACTCAGCAAGGCCAACAACAAGCCGCTCCAGTTCGCCGTCGATGCCCAGAAGACCGACAACCTGGTCAAGATTCTCGCGGAGCCTAACCTGGTCACGATCAGCGGCCAGGAGGCCACGTTCCTCGCCGGCGGCGAGATTTTCATTCCGGTTCCGCAAAGCAGTGGCAATGGTACGACGACGATCACGCTGCAGGCGCAGGAGTTCGGTGTCGGGCTCAAGTTCACGCCGACCGTGCTCGGCAACGGGCGGATCAACCTGAGGGTTGCGCCGGAGGTGTCCGAGCTGTCGCCGACGGGTGTCACGCTGACCGCGACGAACGTGAGCGGGACGTCGATCCTGCCGCTCATCACGACGCGGCGCGCTTCGACAACCGTGCAAATGCGCGATGGCGAGTCGTTCGCGATCGGCGGCCTCATCACCAACAACGTGACGGGCTCGCTCAAGGCGCTGCCGGGCATCGGCGAACTTCCGGTACTGGGTGCGCTGTTCCGCAGCACGTCGTTCCAGCAGGACCGCTCCGAACTCGTGTTCATCGTGACGCCGCACCTCGTCCATCCGATGCCGGGCCCGCAATACCGCATGCCGACCGACAGCTTCACGCAGCCGAACGAAGCCGACGTCTATGCGACCGGCAACATGGAAGGCCGCGGCGCCGCCAGGGCGCAGCATGCACAACCCGCAGGCGCTGCACCCGCGTCGCCTGGTTCGCCCGCATCGCCCGGATCTCCCGCAGCACCGGCCGCGCCTCAGGGCCAGCCGATCAGCGGTCCGGTCGCACCCGCAGCACCCGCAGCACCCGCAGCGCCTGCAGTGCCGGTTTCGTCTCGCACCGTACCTGCAAGCGAGCAGGACGCTGTGACGGCATCGGCCGCGCCGGCACCGGTCGTGACGAGCGCGCCGCTTCAGCCCACGCAAAGCGAGGCTGAACGGATAGAGCGCTCCGCGCACCGGATCGCGTCGAACGACGCTCCGGCCGCACCCGCGGCGCCCGCGGCACAGGTCGTCGCAACTGCGCCGCCGAGGCCAAAGGAAAGCGACGTCGAACGGATCGAGCGCAGCGCGCGCCGCATTGCGGCGGAAAACGGCCAGAGCGGCCAGAGCGGCCAGACCGGCCAGACCGGCCAGACCGGCCAGACGGACGCGGCGCAGGCAACGCCACCGGCGGCAGCGACACCGACGAGCGATCAGGCACACGTGGCGTATGTCGCGCGCGTGAACCTGCCGGGCAAGCCGGGCGCCATCGCGCAAGCACCCGGCGCGAGTGCCGATCACTGATGCGAGGCAAGGGGGAACCATGAAACCTGAAACCGTTTTCTTGGCACGTCGCGCGGCACTCGTTGCCGTCGCGTGTGCGGCGCTCGGCGGCTGCATGAGCAGTTCGCCGGTCTGGGATAAGCACTTCGGTGAAGCGGCGCGCACGACGGCGCAGGTGCAGATCATCAATCCGCATGCGGGCGAGGACGCGCCGTCGCCTCAGAGCATCGACGGGAACGCGGCGGTATCGGCGATGGAGCTTTACGACAAGTCGTACAAGTCGCCGCCCGCCCAGGCAAATCCTTTCGCGATCGGCGTGAGCGGCGGCTCGGGCGGAGGCGGAGGGACCTCGCAGTGAAGACCGGCGCGCTGTCGCGGCCCTGGAAGACACGGGCGGTGGCGCGTGCCGGAGAAATTGAGCGGGCCGGCGTCGCGGCGCCGTTCGGCCGATGCAACGACAAGTGGCGCATACGATCATGATCGATATCCTCAGTATTTCTAATGACCAGCATCGGCTCGACCACCTCGCGCGCCTGATTGCTGCGTGCGGCAACTACCGGACTACGCGCGCGGCCGGCGGCCCGGCGCTGCTGCTCGATCGAGCCGACATGCTCGGCGCGTTCGACGTGCTGATCGTCGATGCGCCGTCGATCTCGGAGGGCGAACTCGCCACGATGGCCGAGTTGTGCCGCCGCCATAAACGCCTCACGTGCATCCTGATCACCGCGGACACGAGTTCGGCCACCCTGATCGCCGCGATGCGCGCGGGCTTTCGCGATGTGCTCAACTGGCCGCTCGATCCCGCGTCCCTCAGCGACGCGCTGACGCGCGCAGCGGGCCAGCGTGCGGCCGATGCGGTCCGCGCGACGCCGGTCGCCACGTTCATGGCGAGCCGGGGCGGCGTGGGGACGAGCTTCATCGCCGCGAATGTCGCGTATGCGATGGCGAAGTTCGAGAAGAAGCGCGTGCTGCTCGTCGACCTGAACCAGCAGTTCGCGGACGCCGCTTTTCTCATCACGTCCGCAGCGGCGCCGTCCACGCTGCAGCAGATGAGCACGCAGATCGACCGCATGGACGCCGCCTTCTTCGAAGCGAGCGTCATTCACGCCGCCGAGAATTTCGACATCCTCGCGGGCGCGGGCGACCCGATCAAGGCCGCCGACATTCGCGCGGACCGGCTCGAATGGATACTCGGCGCGGCGACACCGCGTTACGACTACGTCATCGTCGAACTCGGGCAGACCATCAACCAGCTTTCGATGCTCGCACTCGATCGCAGCGATCACATTTACGTCGTGCTGCAGGCGACCATGCCGCAACTGCAGGCGTGCCGCCGGCTCTTCGATATTCTCGGTTCGCTCGGCTATTCGAACGAGCGCCTGAGCCTCGTCCTGAACCGCTATGGCCGTGACGGCGCGCGAGCACGCGACGCGATCGCCCGCACGCTGGGCCGCGAGCCGTATCACGTCATTCCCGACGATCCGCGCGCGGTGCTGGCGGCCATCAACCAGGGCTTGCCGGTCGAGGAAGCCGCGCGCAAGAGCGCCGTCGCGCGCAGCCTGCGCGCGCTTGCCGGAAAACTCGCGAGCGGTGTGGGTGAGGGTGCCGGTAAGGCCACGTCGCATGAGTCGCTGCTCGGCCGGCTGGTTGGGCGTCGCGCAGCAGCATCGAACGGAAACGAACTGAGACAGGAGCACTGCCATGTCGCTACGTGACCAGATTGCCGCACAACGTGTCCATCTCGTCGGCGACCTTGCCGATGCAGCATCGGCCCCGTCCTCGACCTCGCGCGTGAAGGCGGAGGCCTATCAGAAGCTCAAGTACGAGATACATCAGAACGTGCTCGATCGCGTGGAGCTGGAGCGCCTCGCGCGAATGCAGGAGGAGCAGATCCGCAGCGAGATCGGCGTGCTCGTCGCGCGCATCCTCGAGGAGCGCAAGGAGCCCGCAAACGACCTGGAGCGGCGCCAGCTGACCATCGACGTCTACGACGAAATGTTCGGCTTCGGACCCCTGGAGGTGTTGCTGCGCGACCCGACCGTGTCCGACATTCTCGTGAACACGGCGAAGCAGACTTATGTCGAGCGACGCGGACGGCTCGAAATGACGGACGTCACCTTCTACGACGACGCGCACCTCATGAAGGTGATCGAGAAGATCGTCTCGCGGGTGGGACGGCGTATCGACGAATCGAGTCCGATGGTCGACGCGCGCCTGCCCGATGGCTCGCGCGTGAACGCCATCATCCCGCCTTCGGCCGTCGATGGCCCGCTCGTTTCGATCCGGCGTTTCGCGGTGAATCCGCTGCAGGTCTCGGATCTCGTTTCGCTGCAGACGCTCACGCCGCCGATGGCCGAACTGCTCGACGGCCTTGCGCGCGCGAAGGTGAACATCCTGATCTCGGGCGGTACCGGCAGCGGCAAGACGACGCTTCTGAACGTGCTCTCGGGCTTTATTCCGAACGATGAGCGCATCGTGACGATCGAAGACGCCGCCGAGCTGCAACTGCGCCAGGAACACGTACTGCGTCTCGAAACGCGGCCGCCGAACATCGAAGGCCGTGGCGAGATCACGCAGCGTGCGCTGGTGCGCAACGCGCTGCGGATGCGGCCGGACCGCATCATCCTCGGCGAAGTGCGCGGCGCCGAAGCGCTCGACATGCTCAACGCGATGAACACGGGCCACGAAGGTTCGTTCGCGACGATCCACGCGAATACGCCGCGCGACGCACTCACGCGCCTCGAGAACATGATCAGCATGGGCGGCCTGTCGCTGCCGCCGAAGACGATGCGCCACCAGATCGCCTCGGCGATCACGGTAGTCGTTCAGGCCGCGCGCCTCACCGATGGCCGCCGCAAGATCGTCAGCATCTCGGAGCTGACTGGGCTCGAAGGCGACATGATCAACATGCAGGAAATCTTCACGTTCCGCCGCTCCGGTCTCGATTCGGACGGCAACGTCCGCGGGTACTTCTGCGCGACGGGCGTGCGACCCAGGTTCTCGGAGCGCCTGGAAGCCTTCGGCATCAAGCTGCCGGAGAACATTTACGAACCGAACCGGCGCTTCGAGACGACGTGAGCAAACCGAGCGCACGCATGACCCGATATCGGTGTGACTGGAGACACGCATGAGTTCGATCTTCTACGCCTCGATCATCCTCGTATTCGTCGCCGTGGTGATGGCGATCGAGGGTGCCTGGGAGTTCTGGAACAGCCGTCATGGTCCCGCCGCGCGTCGGCTCGAGTCGCGTATCCGGTCCGTGTCGGCGGCTAACGGCGCGCCGCGCGAATCGGTCTCGATGCTCAAGCGGGGCGCGCACGAGAACGCCTCGCCGCTGCGCCGCAAACTCGCGAAGCTCGCGCTTGTGCAGACGGTTACGCGGCAGTTGCAGCAGGCGGGCTTGACCTGGTCGGTGGGGCAACTGCTCGGCTTTTGCGCCGTGATTCCCCTCGTCGTCGTGGCCGTGGGCTCGCTGTCGCCCGTGCGGTTCGACTACGTGATTCTCGCAGCGGCGCTGTCCGCGATGCTGCCCGTGCTCTACATGCGGCGCCGCCGCGGGAAACGCCTGTATCAGTTCGAGCGCCAGTTGCCGGATGCGTGCGACATGCTCGCGCGTTCGCTGCGCGCCGGGCACGCATTCGCGGCGGCGATCCAGATGGTCGGCGACGAGTTTCCCGAGCCGATGGGCGGCGAATTCCGGGTGACGTTCGACGAGATCAACTACGGCTTGTCGCTCAACGA
This sequence comes from Paraburkholderia dinghuensis, assembly GCF_003837865.1. Classification (GTDB taxonomy): domain Bacteria; phylum Pseudomonadota; class Gammaproteobacteria; order Burkholderiales; family Burkholderiaceae; genus Paraburkholderia; species Paraburkholderia dinghuensis. The sequence goes on from NZ_RQIS01000003.1 coordinate 95,745, forward strand.
CGCGCTCACGAATCTCGCGCAGCGCGTGCCGATCCACGATTTGCGCTACTTCGTGATTGCCGTGCTGATCCAGCGTGAGACCGGGGGCAACCTTGCAGAGCTGCTGGACAGCATCACGGCGCTCGTGCGCGAGCGCTTCAAGCTGTTCGACAAGGTGCGGGTGTTGTCGGCCGAGGGCAGGATGTCGGCGTGGGTGCTCATCCTGCTGCCGTTCGTGACCGCGGGGCTGATGCTGATGATCAATCCTGGCTTTCTCGATGTGCTGTGGGAGGACCCGGCGGGTTTGCGCGTCGTCCAGACGGCGGCCCTGCTGATGGTGCTCGGCGTGTTCTGGATCCGGCGCACGATCGCGATTCGCGTGTAGTCGCGCGCAGTAACGCAAAAGCAACGCAAAAGCAACGGGGAACGACGATGGACCTTTTCCACATAAGCATGAGTTCGATGCTGCTTCTAGGCGGCGTGTTCGTCATCGTATTTGCGCTTGCGTTCGCGGCGATGCACTTCGTCGCGTCGCGTGACCTGAGCCACCGGATCGGCCAGCCGGGGGCCGCACCCGTCGATTCGCGCTTTGGCAACGCCAGCGACGCTGGTGCGGGAGACGGCAACGTGTGGTTCGAGCGGCTCGTCGAATTCTCGCGGCCGATCTCGAAGCTCTCGGTGCCGAAGGAGGGCTGGGAAGGGTCAGCGCTGCGCGTGCGGCTCATGAACGCGGGCTGGCGCGCGCCGGGCGCGGGCGCTATCTATTTCGCCGCGAAAACCGTGCTTGCGCTGGTGCTTCCGTTGCTTGCGGCGATCTGGCTGTTCGGTTCGCCCACGTCGACCAGCACGCTCAACTTTACGGCGTTGCTCGTCGCGCTCGGCGCGGTGGGTTATTACCTGCCGAATGTCATCGTCGCGCGTCGAGTCGAGGCGCGTCAGCGCACGATCTTCGAAGATTTTCCCGACGCCATCGACCTGATGACGGTCTGCGTCGAAGCGGGCCTCGGCCTCGATGCCGCGCTGATGAAAGTGGCCGAGGAAGTGCGCCTGCGCAGCCCCGACGTCGCGGACGAACTCGAACTGCTGTTGCTTGAAATCCGCTCGGGTTTCTCGAAGGAAAAGGCGCTGCGCAACTTCTCGCTGCGCACCGGCGTCGAGGACATAGACTCGTTTGCCACGATGCTGATTCAGGCCGAGCGCTTCGGCACGAGCATCGGCTCGTCGCTGCGCGTGCTCTCCGACACGCTGCGCGTGCGCAGACGCATGCGCGCGGAAGAGCAGGCCGCGAAGATTGCGCTGAAGCTGCTGTTTCCGCTGATGTTCTGCATCTTTCCCTCACTGATGGTGGTGCTGATGGGGCCGGCGATGCTGCACATCTATCGGTCGCTGCTTCCGGCGATGGGTGGGGGTTAGGAAGGGGCGAAGGGAACAGACCCAGGCCCTGTATGGGCAATTCATTCGGGGGGACTTATGGAATTCGCGAAAACAAGTGTGCAGACGTATCGATCGCGGGCGAAACAAGCAAGAGTGGGTGGGGCTGGGCGGCGGCGTCGCGCGCAGCGAGGCGTGGCAGTGGTCGAGTTCGCCCTCGTGCTGCCGTTGTTGCTGCTGGTGCTGTTCGGCATCATGGAAACGGGCTTCCTCCTCTACGACAAGGCCGTTATCACGAACGCGAGCCGCGCTGCGGCACGGCAGGCCGTTGCGTTTGGCGAGGACTCGACGGGAGCTCCGCTCTACATGTCTCCCGCCAGTGCCACCGCCATAGCCAAAAACGGCTTTTCAGGGATGCTGATCAGCCCTGCGCCGGCAAGCGGCGCGACCGTGACCCTCACGTTGTGCTCGTCGCCGACGTCAACGTCCTGCGTCACCAATACGCCTTGCAGCGTCACCGGTCAGTCCTTGACCGTTGCGGTCAGTTATCCGTTCACGGGGCTGAGCCTGGGGTCGGGCACGATCCTGGGGATGTCGATCAATCCGCTGGCTTCGGTGTCCAAAAACCTGCTGACACTCAATGCGTCGACCACCATGAACTGCGAGTAGGTGTCACTGCCATGTTCCTCATCATGCGAGGCTAGTCATGATCAGATACCCTGCGCGCCGCCGCGCAAAGGGCGGCCAGAGAGGTATGGTCGCCGTGCAGGTTGCGCTGTTTCTCACTGTCCTGCTGGGTTGCGCCGCGTTGACGATCGACGTGGCGCGGTGGGTCATCGTGCGCAACGAGTTGCAGAATGCGGCCGACGCCGCGGCGCTTGCCGGCGCGATCCAGTTGCCGGGTCCACTGGTCGCCAGCGCCACCCAGGCGACCTGGTCGTCCGCTGCTGCGGCCGCGACCAGCGCTGCGAACGCCGCGGCCGGCGCCAACTATGCCAATGGCCAGGCCGTCGTGACGCCGCAGACCGTCGCGGTGGGGTACTGGGACGTGAATCCGGCGAACCAGCCTTCGACGGTTCCGACATCGCTGACGCAGAGCAACGCCCCGACCGGCACCCAAAAGCCCGCCGTGTTGGTGACGGTCAACCTGAATCCGACGAGCGGCGCGGGCTTGCCGCTGCTGCTCGCCCCCCTACTCGGCGTGTCGAGCCTGCACGCCAGCGCGACGGCTATCGCTATCATCTCGGCGCCTGGAACCGCGCTGCCTGGCAGCCTTTTCCCGATGGCCATCAGCAATTGTCTCTGGACCTCGCTGGGAGTCGCTTCAACCGCGGAGTTCGCGGTCGGATACGGTGCCAGCCCGACGTCGACGTGCCAGAACACGGCCGGACAGTGGACGACGTTTAGTTATACTAACTACAATAGTGCCAACGCTGCTGGAAACCTCATCGATAGCGGAAATCCTCTTTCGCTGTCGGTTGGTCAGAACACCTATATGCAGCCAGGCGCCGAGTCATCCGTCTACGGTACTCAGTACCCTATTGATGCCATACCGCCGCGAACGGTCTTACTGCCGGTCGTTCCGGACAGTGCGATCGGCACTTCGGGGAATGCGCAGGTCCAGGGATTCGCCACGTTTCAGATCGACTACGTCGTGGCGTCCAATGGGAAGTGCGTTACGGGCGTCAAGAGCAACGGTAATCCGGATCTAACGAACTGCAATCCGCCGGCGAATCTTTGCAACCACGGTGCCGGCGGCGATTGCATCATCGGGCATCTGGTACCGGCCAAAGCCGGCAGCACGGGGGCAGGCGGCACGGTGTCGTCGGTCTTCTACGGTGCGTGGACCCCCCCCACGCTGGCGGGAGTGCCCAGCAGCGAATGGTATTAGACAGGCAGCCCATTCCGTACCTTGGCGCGCGCCGGCCACGGCGGCGCCAGCCCGTCGCGCCTGTTTTTCCCGCTTTTCCACCCCGCTCGCGCTAAAATCACGAACCTTTAACGCCTGTTTCGGCGCAGATGCGCCGTCCCACCCGTCTTGACCGTCCAAAAGATCCTGATCGTGCGTGTCTCGTCGCTTGGCGACGTCGTCCACAACATGCCCGCGATCGCCGACATCCGGCGGCGGCATCCCGATGCGCAGATCGACTGGCTCGTCGAGGAAAGCTTCAAGCCGCTCGTCGAACTCGTGCATGGCGTGCGCCGCGCGATCCCGTTCTCGCTGCGCCGCTGGCGCAAGAGCCTTCTCTCGCCGGCGAACTGGCGCGAGATCGGCGCATTCCGCCGCGCGCTCGCCGCCGAGAAGTACGACCTCGTCATCGACTGCCAGGGTCTCATCAAGACCGCCTGGGTCGCGAGCTGGGCCCATGGCCCGCTCGTCGGCCTCGGCAATCGCACGGACGGCGCGGGTTACGAATGGCCCGCGCGCTACTTCTACGACCGCTCGATCACCATCGAGCCGCACACCCACGTTGTCGAGCGCACGCGGCAACTGGTCGCGGCCGCGCTGGACGAGCCGGCGCCGCAGCCCACCGACGACATCGACTTCGGACTCGATACCGGCCTCGCCGCCAAGGCGCTGGCGGGCGCCGGGCTGAATCTGCCCGTGCCGTACGTCGTGCTCGTGCACGCCACCTCGCGCGCCGACAAGCAATGGCCCGACGCGCACTGGATCGAGCTGGGTCAGGCGCTGGTGCGGCGCGGAGTATCGCTGGTGCTGCCGTGGGGCAGCGACGCCGAGCGCGCGACCAGCGAGCGTCTCGCACGCGAGTTCGGCGAGGCGGCCATCGTGCCGCCGAAGCTGACGCTTCCGGCCGTCGTCGGTCTGATCGACGGCGCGGCGGCGACCGTTGGCGTCGACACGGGCCTCGTGCACATCGCGGCGGCGCTCAAGCGCCCGACCGTCGAGTTGTACAATTTCGCGACCGCCTGGCGTACGGGCGGCTACTGGTCGCAGGATGTCGTCAATCTCGGCACGGAAGGGCAGCCGCCGACGCTCGCGCAAGTCAAAACCGCGCTGGCGGGTTTCGGGCTGCTGTAACACGGGCGCACCGCCTTGACGCGCCGTACACTGCTGCCGGTCAACACGCCGGGCCGGGCCAACAGGTATAAGGATTGCCGCGCACGTGCGCGTGCCCTGCACGCCGTGCGCTCCCGGGAGCGGCCCGCCGCGATGCGCCCTGATGTGGCGCGCGAGGCGTGACTGCTTTGCTACGCAACCCGATCCATCGCTTTCAGGGGCGACCATGACAGAATCCCAGATCATTGAAGTCACTTCCGCCGACTGGCACGGCCAGCAACTCTCGCAGCCGCGCAAGGTGCTGCTCGACGCCGTCGAGCAGGGCAAGGTGCTGTATTTCCCGAACCTGGCGTTCGCGGTAGAAGGCGGCGAGCGCGCGCTGCTCGACGCGGCCATTGCCGATCCGAAGCGCAAGAACATCAGCCTCGACCCGAACGGCGGCGCGCTGCACGGCGTGCTCGGCGACGCGGTCACGCAGTCCGCGGTGCGTGCGCTGGTCGCGCGTTACCAGGCCTGCGCACGCACGCTCGTCAATGGTCTCTTCCCCGAGTACCAGGGCAAGCTGCGCGTCGCGCCGACGAGCCTGCGCCTGCGTCAGGTGGAGACGCGCCAGACGTCGTGGCGCAAAGACGATTCGCGCCTGCACGTCGACGCGTTCCCGTCGCGTCCGACCTACGGCGAGCGCATTCTGCGCGTCTTCACGAACGTGAATCCGAACGGCGTGCCGCGCGTGTGGCGCGTGGGCGAGCCGTTCGAGGACATGGCCCAGCGCTTCTTGCCCAAAATCAAGCCGCAGGTGCCGGGCTCGGCGTGGCTGCAGCATCTCCTGCACATCACGAAGTCGCCGCGCAGCGCTTACGACCATCTGATGCTGCATCTGCACGACGAGATGAAGGCCGATCTCGACTATCAGAAGACATCTCCGCAAGAGACCATCGGTTTTCCTCCGGGCAGCGTGTGGGTGTGCTTCTCCGATCACGCGTCGCACGCCGTGATGTCCGGCCAGTTCATGATGGAGCAGACCTTCTTCCTGCCCGTCAAAGGCATGGTGCATCCGGACTGGGCGCCGCTCGGCATCCTCGAACGCCTCAAGGGCAAGGAACTCGTTTGAGCCCGGACGCGTTGTTTCCGCTGCTTCTTGCGCGGGTTTTCCCATCGCGTCGCGCGGTGGCGGAGGCCCGATGCTGAGGGCCGTCTATCGTGCGGTCTGGTGGCTCGTCGCGCCGCTCGCGGTGCTGCGGCTCTTCATTCGTTCGCGTCGCGAGCGCGGCTATCGCGAGCATATCGGCGAGCGCTTCGGCTATTCGGCCGGGCGGCTGCCCGAGGACGACGCGCCGCTCATCTGGGTTCACGCCGTATCGGTGGGCGAGACGCGCGCGGCAGAGCCGCTAGTCGATGCGCTCCTCGCCGCGCGTCCCGACGCGCGCGTCCTCCTCACGCACATGACGCCGGGCGGGCGCGCGACGGGCGAGCAACTGTTCGGCGAGCGTGTCCTGCGCTGCTATGTGCCCTACGACATGCCGCACCTCGTGCGGCGTTTTCTGCGCGCATGGCGTCCGTCGCTCGGGCTTGTGATGGAGACCGAGGTGTGGCCGACGCTCATCGACGAATGCCGTCGCGCCGATGTGCCGCTCGTGCTCACGAACGCACGCATGTCCGCGCGCTCGGCAAGGCGTGCGGCGAAGTTCGGCGCTGCGGCGAAAGAGGTGTTCGGCGGCTTTGCGCGCGTGCTGGCGCAGAGTCCATCCGATGCCGAACGGCTCACGGCGCTCGGTGCGCGCAACGTCGCGGTGCTCGGCAACCTGAAGTTCGACATGGCGAGCCCGCCCGGACTCATCGCGCGCGGACACGAATGGCGACGCGCGATCGGTGCGCGGCCGGTCTGGGTCGCTGCGAGTACGCGCGAGGGTGAAGAGGAACTCGTGCTGCAGGCTTTCGCGGCGCTCGGCGTGGACGACGCCCTGCTGATTCTCGTGCCGCGCCACCCGCAGCGTTTCGACGAAGTGGCGGCGCTCGTTGCGCGCAGGAATCTCAAGCTCGTGCGTCGCTCGCAATGGGCGACGAGTGCGTCCGCGGGCGCGGTTTCGGGTGAGGCGGCAGACGCGGCAAGTGCCGCAGCCGCATCGGCGCATGCTGCACCGCGCGCGTTGCCCCAGGACGTGAATGTGCTGCTCGGCGATTCGATGGGCGAGATGGGCGCGTATTACGCGGCGGCGGATCTCGCGTTCATCGGTGGGAGCCTGTTGCCGCTCGGCGGCCAGAACCTGATCGAGGCGTGCGCTGTGGGCGTGCCCGTGCTGATCGGCCCGCACGTGTTCAACTTCACGCAGGCCACCGCCGATGCCGTCGCTGCAGGCGCTGCGCTGCAGGTACCCGATCCCGCTGGTCTCGCGAGCACGCTGCGCGAACTTTTCAACGACAAACCACGCCGCGTGGCAATGGGCGCTGCGGCGGCCGCGTTCGCGGCGCGCCATCGCGGGGCGACGGAGCGCACGGTCGACGTGCTGATGGCGTTGTTGCCGGAATCCGCCTCTTCCCAATCGTCGCTCGACGGGCCGTAATCGAGGCCTCATCCACGCCGGCTTCCACAGCAGTTCAGATGTCGTGGCACGGCCACGGCTTCAGTTTTTGTCGCACGAAGGTGCGCTGGCAATCATACGTGCCACTGCGCAGGCTCGAAAATACTCCAGGTTCTGTTTCCAATGTGGACAGATCCCGGTATCGGTTCGGGATATCACCTCGCGCAAATTAGCGGAATCACAAGTATTAAACCGGGTGCCAATGTCGATTTCCTGTCCGGCGCCTGCGCAATTCCTGCTGGACGAGCAACATGACAAGAAAGTAAAACAGATATCCAATTCGGGGGCGGTATGGTCACGCTGAACCTGGTGATTCCATGCTTCTTTGAAGATGAAGTGCGGCCCGAAACGACGCGGCGCCTGCTCGATCTTCTGGACGAACTCGTCGGCGACAGGATAGTCGACAAGGCGAGCGGCATAACGTACATCGATGACGGCTCTCACGATCATACGTGGGCGGTAATCCAGGACATGCACACGGCTCACTCCCGCGTGCACGCCATCACGCTTTCACGCAAGTACGGCCACCGTAATGCGTTGCTTGCGGGTTTGTTGTCCGTCGAGGGCGATTTCCTCATCAGTCTCGATGCTGATCTGCAGGACGATCTTGTCGCAATTCCCCGAATGATCGCCGAATTCCACAACGGCGCCGAAATCGTTTTCGGTGTGCGGGAGCGACGCGACACCGATAGTTTTCTCAAGCGATTCAGTGCGCGTAATGACTACCGGCGGCTGTGGCAATTCGGAGTCGAAATTCTCCAGGACCACGCCGATTTCCGGCTGATGACTCGCCGGGCCATCGATGAACTGCGTGGTTTTCGCGAGGTGAACCTGTTTCTGCGCGGGATCGTCCCGCTGTTGGGTTTCCGCGCCGCGATCGTCAGATATGACCGCCACGCGCCCTTCGCGGGCAAAAGCAAATATCCACTGATCAAGATGATCGCACTTGCATCGGACGGCGTAGCGTGCTTTTCGACCAAACCCCCTGCTTTGGAGCACCTATGTGGGGGGCGTTCTCGCAATGGCGTCACTGACGTTCGGCATTCGGGCGCTATCCATCCCGTTGTTTACCGGCCGGAGCGTACCGGGCAGGGCATCCACTGTGACTCCAATGTATTCTCTCGGCGGACTGCAGTTACTGTTTCTCGGCGTGATCGGCGGGTATATCGCGAAACATACGTTCGGAACGAAGTGTGACCGGGGGCGAGCCGGATTCGCGGTCGTGTCAGCATGAGCCGCGAAGAAAATATTCTCCGGGAATTCAAGAGGATTTCGATGCGGATCCCATATACAGGTCAGCCGTGTGATTCTCCTGTCGACGCGACGCGAATCTTGCTTCGTGCGATCTTTTTCGCGATCACGATCGCGGGCGGCGTGCTGTTCTGGCTCGCGCCACATCCGCCGATGAGCGATCTGCCTCAACATGCCGCTCAAGTTGCGATGCTGCACGATTTGCTGCTCGGCCAGTCGCCATGGCAGCAACTGCTCAGAGTCAACCTGTTCACGCCGTATCTGCTCGCTTACGGGCTGGCTACAGCGCTGTCGTTTCTCATGCCGGTCGCAGCCGCAATCAAGCTGGTGTTGACGTTGTCCTTCTACGGATTCGTTGCCACATGGTGCGCGTTCAGACGGCGCTTTCACGCGGACGAGCGCCTCGACTGGCTGTGCTTGCCGGGATTCTTCGGGTTCGCATACGAATATGGGTTCTTTCCGTATCTCGTCGCCGTCCCGGTCGGAATGGTCTTTCTGCTCACTGCGCTCGACTACGTGGAGCAGCCGTCCTTCAGGAGGGGCATCGTCCTGTTCCTCCTCGGTGTCGCTCTGTTCTTCTCGCACGGGTTGGTGTTCCTGTTCGTGAGTGCCATCGGAGCCGCGTTCCTCCTCGTCGGCAATTACCGCGACTGGCGGCGTGTCGGCCGATTGGTCTGGCCGTATGTGATGCTGGCCGCCCTATGCTTCGTGTACGGATTCCTGCATCGCGGCGTCGACCTGATGCCGATATATCCGTTCAAGGTGATATGGGGCATCAATCCGCTCGTGCGGCTTGTCAGCGCAACTACCTTGCCTTGGGGAATTGCGCCAGCCGCATGGATGCCGGCCGCCACCGTGTTCATGCTGGCCGCGCCGTTCAGCATGAGCGCCAGGTGGAGCGGGCGAGGCATGGCGTGCGTGCCACTCGCGATTGTCGTGCTGGTATTGTTCTTTGTGCCCGTGTTTGCCATAAACACGTTCTTTCTCTTTCACCGGTTCGCGCTATTCCTTCTTCCCTTTTATGCATTGAATTTCCGGTGCGCCGGCCCGCCCGATGAAGATCGTCAAGCCGCCCGCCGCCTGGCGACACTCACTGAATTTGCACTCGCTGCGGTGTGCGTAGCGTTTCTATACACGCAAGGTTTGCGTGCAATGCGCTTTGCGCTGGAAAGCGCGGATTTCGACATCATCGCTACGAAGGTGGAACCCGCTCAGCGTGCTCTGAACGTGGTATTCGACAAGGCCAGTCCGGCAGCCGGAAATGGCGTCATCTACGAAAATTTCGCGCTCTGGTACCAGGCGGATCACCGCGGGCTTGTCGACTTCAATGCAGCCTCGTTCCCGAATACGATTGTCCGCTACCGTTTGAATGCGCTTCCCGCTGTCCGTCCGTCGGACGTGGCGCCCACGCCGTTCTTCAAGACCTTCGACTGGAACAGGCACCAGGGCTGGCTGTATCGCTACTTCTTCGTCCGGCATACGTCGCCGATACCTGATGGATTCTTTGCCAATCGGGACTGCCGGGTCGTTCTCTTGACGACGGAACACGACTGGTCCGTGTATGAAACGCAATCGTGCCATCACGAGTGAACGGCGCGTGTCTGGCCGCACGGCTCGTTGGCTGTGACGCATGATGCGGATCTGGTGGGAATCCTCGTGTTTGGCGAACATGCCGGGTTCGCGCAGCTAACGGGTGCAGTGCTAATCCTTTGCGGGTTGTATCTCATCGTTCACTGATGGCCATCGAGGTGGGTGCTGTTCACGCCACGAGCAAACCCTTTTCCTCGATGAACGCGACCACCTGATCAAGCCCGTCCAGCACCTTCAGGTTGCACATCACGAACGGACGCTCGCCGCGCATCTTCTTCGCATCCGATGCCATTACATCGAGGTTTGCGCCGACGAGCGGCGCGAGGTCGGTCTTGTTGATGACGAGCAGGTCCGACTTCGTGATGCCGGGCCCGCCCTTGCGTGGAATCTTCTCGCCGCCCGCCACATCGATCACGTAGATCGTGAGGTCGGATAGCTCGGGGCTGAACGTGGCCGCGAGATTGTCACCGCCCGATTCGATGAACACGATATCTGCGTCGGGAAATCGCGTAAGCATCTGGTCGACGGCTTCGAGGTTGATCGACGCGTCCTCGCGGATCGCCGTGTGCGGACAGCCGCCGGTTTCGACGCCCATGATGCGCTCGGCCGGGAGCGCGCCCGCTACGGTCAGGAGGCGCTGGTCCTCCTTCGTGTAGATGTCGTTGGTGATCGCGACGAGGTCGTAGCGCTCGCGCATCGCTTTGCAGAGCATTTCGAGCAGCGTGGTCTTGCCGGAGCCGACCGGCCCGCCGACGCCGACGCGCAGCGGCGGCAGTTTCTTCGTCCGGCTTCTGTATGCGTGCATGTTCATGGGGATGGCGAGGTCAAGAGCGGAAGAGTCTGGAGTATTGCGATTCGTGTCGCGCCGAGAGAATGCCGAGCTGCGGTGCGAAGGTATTGAGTGCGTCGGGCGTTGTGGCGAGCGCACGCGTGACAGCTTTTTCGATCAGCGGACGCAGCGCGAAAATGATCCGCTGTCCCGCGAGCTGGCCGAGCGGCACGGCCTTCAGCGCCGCCGCCGTCTGGTTTTCGACCCAACTGAACGCGTAGGCCGCGAGTGCCGCCTCGGGCGTGACGTCGTGAGCGCTGGCCGCGTATGCGAACGCGCTGGGTTGTGCCACTGGCGTCATGTGTTCGAGCGTAGCGCGCCGCGCGGCGTCACCCCATTCGAGCTGTGCGCAGAGTTGACGCAGCGACCAGCCCATCTGCGCCGTCTCGCGGCGCAGTTCCGCCGATTCGCGGCTCGCAATGAATTGCGCGTTCGCTTCGATCAGCGCCGCGGCATCGTGTGCGTGCCAGCGCTCCATCTGATGCGCGACGAACGGTAGCTCCCCTTGCGCGAGCACGTTCGAGAGGCCGCTTTCGATCCAGCGCGCGGCGTCGTCGGCGCCCACGACCAGGTGTGCATCGATGGCCGCTTCGAGCCCTTGCGAATAACTGAATGCGCCGATCGGCAACGCCGGCGACGCGAGATGCAGCAGCGCCGTGAGATCAGCGATGCGCATGGCTGTCGTGATCGTGGCCTGGTCCGCAGCCGGGGCCATGATGGTGCTCGTGATCGTGCGGATGCGCATGCCCGTGATGCTCGTCGAACACGCGTTGCGCCAGTGCGTAGTCTTCGACGAACGTGTCGTCGTGGCCATGCCTGTGTCCGCCGCCGTAGGCGCCCGTTTCGGGCTGGAACGGCAGCGTGGCGCGCTCCACGTGCGCGCCAAGGCGCTTGAGCATGTCTTCGAGCACGGGGTCCGATTCGAGCTTCAGTTCGTCTGAACCCACTTCGACCGGCGTGTGCCGGTTGCCAAGGTGATACGCGGCGCGCGTGAGCGTGAGGCGGTCGGGCGAGCGTACGAGCAGCACGCTTTGCCCGGCGGCGATGATGCGCACGAGGCCGCCGTCGTCGGCGACCAGCATGTCGCCGTCACGCAGCACCGTGCCGCGTGGCAACACAACCCCCACCTCTTCGCCCGTGTCGAGCGTGGCTGCAAAGCGGCTCTTGCAGCGCACGTCATAGGGCAACGTGAGCGTTGGCGCGCGCTTCACCAGAACCGGCGCGAGCTTCGCATTGAGTCGTTTGTCGATCGTGCGCATGTCAGTCCTTGCCGTGGTGCTCTCAATCTCAAGTGCGTTCAGAACAGGAAATAACGCTGCGCCATCGGCAGCACCGCGGCCGGCTCGCACGTGAGCAACTGGCCGTCCGCGACGACCTGATAAGTCTCGGGATCGACGCCGATCGACGGCAGGTACGCGTTGTGAATCATGTCGGTTTTCGTCACGTTGCGGCAATGGCGCACGGCCACCACGCGTTTTTGCAGGCCATAGTGCTCCGGAACACGCTTTTCGAGCGCGAGCTGCGAGACGAACGTGAGTGAGGTTTGCGCGAGCGCGCGCCCGCGCGTGGCGAACATCTCGCGATAGTGAACCGGTTGCGGTGTAGGGATCGACGCGTTCGGGTCGCCCATCTGCGCGAGCGCGATCATGCCGCCCTTGAGCACGAGCGAGGGCTTGACGCCGAAGAACGCCGGTTCCCAGAACACGAGGTCGGCCCACTTGCCCGGCTCGATCGAGCCCACCTCATGCGCGATGCCGTGGGTGATGGCCGGATTGATCGTGTACTTCGCGATGTAGCGCTTGACGCGAAAGTTGTCGTGGCGCGCGGTGTCTTCGGGCAGCGCGCCGCGCTGGACCTTCATCTTGTGCGCGGTCTGCCACGTCCGGATGATGACCTCGCCCACGCGGCCCATCGCCTGGGAATCCGAAGAAAGCATGGACAGCGCGCCGAGATCGTGCAGGATGTCTTCGGCGGCGATCGTTTCGCGGCGGATGCGCGATTCGGCGAACGCGATGTCCTCCGCAATCGACGGATCGAGGTGATGGCAGACCATCAGCATGTCGAGATGTTCGTCGAGCGTGTTGACGGTGTACGGGCGCGTGGGATTCGTCGAGGAGGGCAGCACGTTCGGCTCGCCGCACACCTTGATGATGTCGGGCGCGTGGCCACCGCCCGCGCCTTCGGTGTGATACGTGTGGATCGTGCGACCCTTGAACGCCGCCACGCTCGCTTCCACGAAGCCGGCTTCGTTCAGCGTGTCGGTGTGGATGGCGACCTGGGTGTCGGTGGCGTCGGCCACGGTGAGGCAGTTGTCGATGGCGGCGGGCGTCGAGCCCCAGTCCTCGTGCAGCTTCAGGCCGATCGCGCCCGCGGCGATCTGCTCCTCGGCGGGCTGTGGCTGGCTCACGTTGCCCTTGCCGAGAAAGCCGAGGTTCATCGGCCAGCCGTCGGCGGCCTGCAGCATGCGCTCCAGGTGCCACGGACCCGGCGTGCAGGTCGTGGCGTTGGTGCCTGTTGCGGGGCCCGTGCCGCCGCCGAGCATGGTCGTCACGCCCGAGGCCAGCGCTTCGTCGATCTGCTGGGGGCTGATGAAATGGATGTGCGAATCGACGCCGCCCGCGGTCACGATCAGCCCTTCGCCCGCGATCACTTCGGTCGAGGCGCCGATGGGAATTGTCACGCCAGGCTGCACGTCCGGATTGCCCGCCTTGCCGATGCGCCAGACACGCCCATCCTTGACGCCGATGTCGGCCTTCACGATGCCCCAGTGATCGACGATCACCGCGTTCGTAACGACCGTGTCGGCGACTTCGGCGGCGAGGCGTTGCGACTGGCCCATGCCGTCGCGGATCACCTTGCCGCCGCCGAACTTCACCTCGTCGCCATAGACGGTGTAATCGCGCTCGATTTCGATGAGAAGTTCGGTATCGGCGAGCCGCACGCGGTCGCCAGTGGTCGGACCGAACATTTCTGCGTAGGCGCGGCGGCCGATTTTCAATGTCATGTCGGATTCCTGATGAATGTGCGTCGCGTCGGTGGCGCTCAGAGCGGGCCCATGATCTTGCCGTTGAAACCGTAGACGGCGCGATCGCCCGCGAGCGCGACCAGTTCGACGGTACGCTCCTGGCCGGGCTCGAAGCGCACGGCGGTGCCTGCCGCGATGTTCAGCCGGAAGCCGCGCGCGGCCTCGCGGTCGAACGCGAGCGCCTCGTTGACTTCGTAGAAGTGGTAGTGCGATCCGACCTGCACCGGACGATCACCCTTATTCGCCACCGTCACGGTGACGGTCGGGCGGCCCGCGTTCAGTTCGAGTTCACCGTCTTCGATCAGCATTTCGCCGGGGATCATGCGCGGCCCCATTCACAGGTTCACGGAATCGGATGATGGACGGTGACGAGCTTCGTGCCGTCCGGGAAAGTTGCCTCGACCTGGATGTCGGGGATCATCTCCGGCACGCCTTCCATCACGTCCTCGCGCGTAAGCAGCGTGGTGCCGTAATGCATGACCTCGGCGACTGTCTTGCCATCGCGGGCTGCTTCCATGAGCGCGGCGCTGATGAACGCGACCGTCTCCGGATAGTTGAGCTTGAGGCCGCGTGCGCGGCGCTTTTCCGCAAGCAGTGCGGCGGTGAAGATAAGAAGCTTGTCTTTTTCGCGTGGCGTGAGCTTCATCGTTCGGAGTCGGTTGGGACGGGCGGCGCACGGATTTGCGCCGCACCGCAGCGTAAAAGAGCCCGGTTGCGGTCGCGTTGCAGCACGCGAACGCGCAGCAAGGCGCGTGCCAGTGATGGGGACAGCCTGGATGCACCATTCGCATGGCGTCGATGCACCAGACTGCAGCGCGCGGATGATGCTGCGCCGCGATGCGGTGCGCGAGGATTCCGTCGTGGTGCGTGCGTCGCGGATCAGGTGGTCCAGAGGCGTAGCGGCGTGGGGTCGACGCCGTGGACGCTGTGGCGCAGCGCCGTCCAGCAACGCGTGAGCGTCTGTTGCAGCGGCTCCATCGATCGCGCGAGCACGCGCACGAGCAGGACGCCGGGGCAGACGCAGGTCACGCCACAGCGCAGCGCGTCATCGAACGGGAGCGAGGTGGCGAGTTGCTGCGCGAGCGCGTCGTCGCAGGCAGGACTCACGGCCCACAGCACGCCGAACGCCGGATAGCCCGCAAGGCCCTGCGGCGCATCGCGCAACGGATCGGCGGCGTCGAGCAGCGTGCGTTCGAACCAGAGCAGTTCGCCCGGCTCGTCGTCGTTGTGCTCAACGTGCTTAAGTCGCTCGACACGTGTCAGCGAGCGCAGCATGCCCGCCGACCAGCGTTCACCGGCAGCCTGGCGTCCCAGTTGCACGGCGTCCCAGCCGATGGCCGTCGCGTTCGCGCCGAGCGTCAGCGAGAACTCCAGTTCGGCGTGAGCGTGATCGAAGATCAGGTTGTTTTGGGGCAGCCAGTCGAGCTTCGCGCCGTCGCCGACATGGAGGGCAATGCGCTGGCGCGCCACGCGTCCATTCGACTTGTACCATTTCGTCGCGCCGGGCGTGGTTAGCACGGCGTGCGCGCCCTCGCCGATGTTCACGTCGATGTCGAGCCGGTCGCCGCCCGCAATCCCCGCGGGCGGATGCACGATCACCGCATGGCAGATTGCATCGCCTTCGGGATAGAGCGGCCGTTGAACGCGCAGCGGCCCCATGTGACGCCGATGTGTGAGCACCGTGCGCGCGCCTTGACGCTCGAAGCCGAGTTCGAGGCGTGCAGGCCATTCCTGCGCGGCAGTGCAACGAGACTGGAGAGACGCGGCAAGCGCGGCGTGGTCTTCGTGAAGCGACATGCTGGCGGCGGGAAGGCGGTAGGTGGCGTCGAGGATAGCATGCGCGTTCACGCCGAATGATCCTCCCTCACACCGCGATCAGGGCGCGCACGCCGTCGGCATCCATCGTCGCGCCGTTGCCGCCCGCGACGATTTCCCCGCGGCTCATCACCCAGTAGCGGTCCGCGACGGCCTTCGCGAAATCGTAGTACTGCTCGACGAGCAGCACCGTCATGTGCATCTCCTCGACCAACTGACGCAGCGTGCGCCCGATGTCCTGGATGATCGAAGGCTGGATGCCCTCGGTGGGCTCGTCGAGAATCAGCAGTTGCGGCTCGCTCATCAACGCGCGGCCGATCGCAAGCTGCTGCTGCTGGCCGCCGGAGAGATCGCCGCCGCGCCGCGCCTTCATGTCCTTGAGCACGGGAAAGAGCGTGTAGATGTGATCGGGCACGCGGGCAGGCGCGCGTTTTTTGCTCGCGGCGCCGACCAGCAGGTTCTCCTCGACGGTAAGCCGCCCGAAGATGTCGCGGCCCTGCGGCACATACGCGAGGCCATTGGCGACGCGCGACCACGTAGGCAGTTTCGTGAGGACCCGCCCGTTCCAGGCGATCGAGCCGCTTTTCGCCGGCACGACGCCCATCAGGCAGCGCAGCAACGTCGTCTTGCCCACGCCATTGCGCCCGAGCAATACCGTGAGCTTGCCCTCCGGCACGGTCATCGAGACATCGCGCAGGATGTGGCTGCCGCCGTAGTACTGGTTCAACGATTCGATTGTCAGCATGTCGATGCCTGTCGTGTACGCGGGGTGTGCGCGGGGTTTGCGGTCACCGGCCAAGATACGACTCGATCACCGCCTCTTCGCGCTTCACATCTTCGAGCGTGCCATCGGCAAGCACGGTGCCTTCCGCCATCACGGTCACGCGGCCGGTCGCGCCCGCAAGTGCCGCGACGAATTCCATGTCGTGCTCGACCACCATCATCGAGCAACTGCCGCGCAGGCGATTCAGCAGTGCGGCGAGTTCCATCGTCTCGTCGTCGGTCATGCCCGCGACGGGCTCGTCGAGCAGCAGGAGCGCCGGGCGCTGCATCAGCAGCATGCCGATTTCGAGCCGCTGCTTCTGGCCGTGCGAGAGTTCGCCCGCGAGCCGCCGCGCGTCGCTTTCCAGGCGGATCACTTCGAGCGTCTCTTCGATCTTCGCCTGTGCCTCGCGGTCGAGCCTCGCGCGCAGCGTGGCGAACCAGCCCTTGTCGGCCTTCATGGCGAGTTCGAGGTTCTCCCACACGGGATGCTGCTCGAACACGGTCGGCTTCTGGAACTTGCGCCCGATGCCCGCGCGCGCGATGGCCGGTTCGTTCATCCGTGTGAGATTGAGCGTCTGGCCGAGAAACACCTTGCCGGAGTCGGGTTCGGTCTTGCCGGTAATGACGTCCATCATCGTCGTCTTGCCCGCGCCGTTCGGGCCGATCACGCAGCGCAGTTCGCCCACGTCAATCGAGAGCGTGAGCTTGTTTAGCGCGCGAAAGCCGTCGAAGCTTACCGTCACGTCCTCCAGATAGAGGATCGTGCCGTGCGACGTGTCGATCACGCCTGGCAGGGCGACGTGGCCCATTTTCGCCACGCCGGAGAGCGTTGGCTGGTCGAAAGCGTCGGATGAATCGTGGTTGAGCGGGGCGCTTGCCAGGACGATCCGGTTCATGTGCGCTTCTCCCGCTTCGTGACGAGTTCGATGAGGCCCATGATGCCGCCCGGCAGCAACAGCGGCACGAGCACGAAGATGAGGCCGAGAAAGAAGAGCCAGTACTCCGCGAAATACGCTGTGAAAAAGCTCTTCGCGCCGTTCACGGCGAACGCGCCGATGATCGGGCCGATCAGCGTGCCGCGTCCGCCCACGGCCACCCAGATCGCCATTTCGATTGAGTTGCCCGGCGACATCTCGCTCGGGTTGATGATGCCGACCTGCGGCACATAGAGTGCGCCCGCGATGCCGCACAGGATCGCCGAGACGGTCCACACGAACAGCTTGTAGCCGAGCGGGCTGTAGCCGAGAAACATGAGCCGCGTTTCGCCGTCGCGCACGGCGGTGACGACGCGGCCGAGTTTCGACGTGACGATCGCGCGCGCCGCGAGAAACGCGAGCACGAGCGCGGCGAAGGTCATGAGAAAGAGCACCGTGCGCGTGCCCGGGTGCGTGACGGAGAAGCCAGCGATGCGCTTGAAGTCGGTGAAGCCGTTGTTACCGCCGAAGCCTGTTTCGTTGCGATAGAAGAGCAGCATGGCGGCGAACGTCATGGCCTGCGTGATGATCGAGAGATACACGCCCTTCACGCGCGAGCGGAACGTGAAGAAGCCGAACACCCACGCGAGCACCGCGGGCACGAGCACGACGAGCGCGAGCGCGTAGGCGAGATGCTGTGTGCCGTGCCAGTACCACGGCAGTTGATGCCAGTCGAGGAACACCATGAAGTCGGGCAGGTCGCTGCCGTACTTGCCTTCATGGCCGATCTCGCGCATCAGGTACATGCCGATCGCGTAGCCGCCCAGCGCGAAGAAGAGGCCGTGGCCGAGGCTCAGGATGCCGCAGTAGCCCCACACGAGATCGAGCGCGAGCGCGGCAATCGCGTAGCACATCAGCTTGCCGACGAGCGTCATCGCGTAGGCGGAGAGATGGAACGCGCTCGACTGCGGCAGCACGAGCGCGCACAGCGGCACGCCCGCGCCGATGGCGAGAATCAGCGCGATCAGCGCGTACCAGGCGCGCCGCGTGAGCAGCGGTGCGCGCGCGGGCAAACCTAGCGCAAAAATTTCGGGGCCGTCGCCGCTGTGCGGCGCGGGCGGACCAAACGTTGTGCTCGGGGACGTTGAAGTGGCGGTAGTCATGTCAGTACTCGCCGGGCCGCCCCTAGAGTGCTGACCGCCCCCTCGGGGGGCAGCGGCCGAAGGGCCCGTGGGGATAGTTTCATTTTTTATGCTTCCGCGCTACGGCCCTTCAGGGCAAAAAGCCCCTGCGGACGCTTCTGGATGAACAGCACGATCAGCACGAGCACGGCGATCTTGGCGAGCACCGCGCCCCAAAACGGCTCGATCGCCTTGCTCACGAGCCCGAGGCCGAAGCCGCCGATCACCGTGCCCGCGATCTGGCCGACGCCGCCTAGCACGACCGCCATGAACGAATCGATGATGTAGTTCTGGCCGAGATCGGGGCCGACGTTGCCGATCTGCGAGAGCGCGCAGCCGCCGAGGCCCGCGACGCCCGCGCCGAACGCGAACGCCCATGCATCGACGCGTGCGGTCCGCACGCCGACGCACGCGGCCATGCGTCGGTTCTGAGTGACGGCGCGCACGAAGAGGCCGAGGCGCGTTTTCGTGAGCACGGCCCACGCGATGCCCACGACGATCAGCGAGAACGCCAGGATCGCGAGGCGGTTGTACGGGAGGATCAGGTTGGGCATGACGGTGAGCCCGCCGCTCATCCACGCGGGGTTTTCGACTTCAACGTTCTGCGCGCCGAAGATCGTCCGCGTGACCTGGATGAGGATCAGGCTGATGCCGAACGTGGTGAGCAGGGTTTCGAGCGGGCGTCCGTAGAGATGGCGGATCACGAGCCGCTCGATGATGACGCCCACGAGCGCGGCGGCGATGAACGAGGCCGGGACCGCAAAGAGCGGATACCAGTTGAAAGCGCCCGGCGCGTAGTGCTGCACGAGCGTCTGCACGACATACGTTGCGTACGCGCCGATCATCAGGAATTCGCCGTGCGCCATGTTGATCACGCCGATGAGGCCATACGTGATTGCGAGACCGAGCGCGGCGAGCAGCAGCACGCTGCCGAGCGAGAGCCCGGCGAACAGCGTGCCCGCGATGGCGCTGCGGCGCTGGATCGCGTCCAGTGCGGCGATGCCTTCCTGCGCGGCGGCGCGCACCTGCGCATCGGGTTCGGCCCACGCGCCCGCCGAAGTCTTCGCGACGAGCGGGCGCAGCAGTTCGTACATGTCGAGGTCGTGCCGTGACGCGACGAGCTTCGCGGCTTCGCGGCGCGCGGCCGCGTCGGGATCGTGCAGCGCGCTCATCGCCCAGAGGACGTCGAGGCGGCGTTTGAGCGTCGGGTCGGTTTCCTTCGCGCGCGCGGCGTCGATCATCGGCTTCATCGCCGGGTCGGGATTCTTCAACAGTCCTGCGATTGCCGCGCGACGCGTTTCAATATCGGGCGATGCGAGCTGCAGGCCGGACACCGCGCCCGCCACTTTCGAGCGCAGCAGGTTGTTGAGCGTGACGGGCTGCGCGTTGCCCGCGATGTCGGCGGAGACGGGCTTGCCGGTGATCGCGTCGCGTGCGCTTTGTGCATCCGCGCTGTCCTGCACGAGCACAACGCCTGAATCGGTCGCGGTGACGTTGTTGTCGGCGAGCGCCTTGAGGAACTCGAGCGAGGCGGCGTCATGCGCCGCGATGAGTCTGTCGATGGCCGCGGACTTCGCGTCGAAGTCGTCGCCGCCGAGCGGTGTCACGTCGGCGGCGTCGAGTGCGTGCGCGCTTTGGCACAGCACGACGAACAGCGCCGGCCACAGCGCGCACGCGCGGGCCAACCTCTGGAGAGAGTGCACCATGATCGCTCTTTATCGAAGGGGGCCGCCGCGAAATGTCGCGCGGCGGCGGGTCTGGCTCGGGCTTGCCCGGTCTGACTCAAGCACCACGCGCCGCGCTCACGAGGCGCGCGGCGCGAGCGTTGCGTCAGTGCGTCAGGCCACGCGCGAGCGGCGCAGGAAGTCGGGCAGCACGGTCGAGCTGACCACGTCCGGCTTGCCCTCGTTGCCGGCGATGAACGGGCTCCACGGCTGCGCGCGGATCGCCTTGGTCGTCTTCCAGACCACGTTGAACTGACCGTCGGCGCGAATCTCGCCGATCATCACGGGCTTGTGCAGGTGGTGGTTGCCGTCCATCGTGAGCGTGAAGCCCGAGGGCGCCGCGACGGTCTGCCCGATCATCGCCATGCGCACCTTGTCGACGTCCGTGCTCTTCGCCTTTTCGACCGCCTGTTTCCACATGTGGATACCGACCCAGGTCGCTTCCATCGGATCGTTGGTCACGCGCTTGGCGCCGCCCGGCAGATTCTGCGTCTCTACCCAGTTGGCGAACTGATCCTTGAACTTCGTGTTCGCCGGGCCCTTCACCGACATGAAGTAATTCCAGGCCGCGAGGTGGCCGACGAGCGGCTTGGTGTCGATGCCGCGCAACTCCTCTTCGCCCACCGAGAACGCGACGACCGGCACGTCGGTGGCTTTGAGCCCCTGGTTGCCGAGTTCCTTGTAGAACGGAACGTTCGAGTCGCCGTTGATCGTCGAGACGACCGCCGTCTTGCCGCCCTGCGCGAAGGTCTTGATGTTCGCGACGATGGTCTGATAGTCGCTGTGGCCGAACGGTGTGTAGACCTCCTGAATGTCGGCATCCTGAACGCCCTTCGAATGGAGGAAGGCGCGCAGGATCTTGTTGGTCGTGCGCGGATAGACGTAGTCAGTGCCGAGCAGGAAGAAGCGCTTCGCGCCGCCGCCTTCGGCGCTGATCAGGTACTCGACGGCAGGAATCGCCTGCTGGTTCGGCGCGGCGCCCGTGTAGAACACGTTGCGCGACATTTCCTCGCCTTCATACTGCACCGGGTAGTAGAGCAGGCCGTTGAGTTCCTCGAACACTGGCAGCACCGACTTGCGCGACACCGACGTCCAGCAGCCGAACACACAGGCCACCTTGTCCTGAGTGAGGAGCTGGCGCGCCTTTTCGGCGAAGAGCGGCCAGTTGGAGGCCGGATCGACCACGACCGGCTGGATCTGGCGGCCCATCACGCCGCCGTTCTTGTTGATGTCGGCGATCGTCATCAACGCGGTGTCTTTCAGTGAGGTCTCCGAAATCGCCATCGTGCCGGACAGCGAGTGCAGGATGCCGACCTTGATCGGGCCGGTGTCCGCGTGGGCGAACGGCACGCGCCCCGCAGCAGCAAGCGCCGCCGACATCGTCCCGAGTTTCAACAGACTTCGACGTTTCATGCTTTTCCCCTTCACGGTGGGATGGTTGAAAACGTGAGCCCGGCGCATGGGGTTATGCGCCGCCCATTGAGTGGCCTGTCTTGCGAGCAGTGTTACTGCAAGCGTCGTGCCAGTGGGGCGTTTGTGCGCGATGCTTGTGGAATAAGGCTTGCAACGTCGCGCTGTTGTTGTCCTGGCGGATGAATGTGGTGCACCAGGTTGCATGTTCGGGCGCAGTGCATCGTGGCAGTGCGTCGTTGCATCGATGCGTGCGCTAGCGTGCAGCGCGCGTCGCGCGAGGTGTTCCTGGTTGTGCAAATGGGTTCTGCGATGCGGTTTGTGCTGCATTGCTGTGCATGCACGGCACGCTGCCTGGGCTGGATTTCGTCGCCGCGCGTCGTCGACGTGGCGCAGATCGAGGAAATCTTTTCGACGGTGGCGCTTTTTCGGTGCGAAGCGGCGTAAACGAAAAAGGCGCGGCCTGCGCCGCGCCTTTCATCGACTGCGAGTCTGGCGGCCAGGCCAGACGCCGCCGCCAGCGATCCCTCAGTAAGTCGGCACCTTGGGATCGACCTGCCGCGACCACGCGTCGATGCCGCCTTGCAGGTTGAACACCTTCGTGAAGCCACGCGATTCGAGGAACATCGCGACATTGGCGCTGCGCGCGCCATGGTGGCACACGCAGACGATCTGCGCTTCGTCGTCCAGTTCCTCGCTGCGCGCGGGGATCTCGCGCATCGGAATCGACACGCTGCCGGCGATCTTCGCCGTCTCGATCTCCCACGGCTCGCGCACGTCGAGCAGCACAGGGGCCGCGCGTGAGTCGTCGGCGAGCCATTCGGCGAGGGCGGGGGCGGTCAGGTTCTGCATGAAAAACTCGGTCGGATGAAAAGCCACGCCGGGCCGCGAGACCCGGCGCGTGGTGCGTCAAAGCCGGCGTCAGAACTTGAAGCGCGACGGCTGGACGGCGTTCTTCAGCGGCTCGACATACGTCTCGAACACGCTGGCGATGCGGTATTGCTTGTCGTCGATGCGGGTGATGATCTGCATTTCCATCACCGGCGCGGTGCCGACGAACGCGGCGAGACGCCCGCCCACCTTCAGTTGCTCGAGCAGTTGCTGCGGCAGGACAGGCAGGCCGCCCGAGACGCAAATCACGTCATAGGGCGCATTCGCGGGCCAGCCGTTCGCGCCGTCGCCGAGCGCGACTTCGGCGTTGAGCACACCGTTCTTCGCGAAGTTGGCGCGCGCGAATTCCGCGAGTTCGGCGTCGATTTCGACAGTCAGCACCTGCTGCGCGCGATTCGCGAGCAGCGCCGCCATATAGCCCGAACCGGCGCCGATTTCGAGCACACTCTCGTGCTTCTTGACTGCAAGCTCCTGCAGCACGCGCGCTTCGACGCGCGGCGCGAGCATGTGCTGGCCGTTGGGCAGCGGGATTTCGAGGTCGGCGAACGCGATGTCCGCATAGGCCGCGGGGACGAATTGCTCACGCTTGACGATCGAAAGCAGGTTCAGCACGTCCTGGTCCAGCACTTCCCAGGGGCGAATCTGCTGCTCGATCATGTTAAAGCGCGCTTGTTCGATGTTCATGGTGACTCGGCGTTGTGGTTCGATTTCGGAACGGACAGCCCGGACTGAACAGCTGATGCGCGGGGTCCGCGCGGCCGCTGGAAAACGGTGCCAGGCAACCGCAGGATTGTACCAAAGCGCCTCGCGTCGGCATTATCCCGGTTTCAGCCGGGCGCGCCTGTGTCGCGCAGGCGCCGCAGCAGGACGCCGCCAGCATGCGCTGCAAACTGGCGCGGCGGCAGCGCGGCGAGGCGCTAGCGCCGCCTCACTGCGCGAGATAGACGAACTTGCCGCCGCGGATCGTGCCCATCACGCTCGCGCGTTGGTCGAGGCCGACGTGGTCGGTCGCGCTCGTGTTCACGACGCCGTTCGGCACGACCAGTTCATGCGCGTGCTCGAGTTCGCCGCGCAATGCGATGCGGAACGCTTCCGTTCCTGGCTGCGCGGTCTTCAGCGCATGGGCCACGGCATCCTGCAGGCGGGCGTAGACGCCCGCGGCATCGCCGGCGAACTGCGTGACCGTGCCGGCGCCGTACTTTGCTTCGTAGGCGTCGACGAACGCGAGCGCCGCCTTCTGGGCCGGCTGGTCGGCGGGCAGCGTGCGCGCGACGACGACCGGCTGCGTCGGGAACAGCGTACCTTCCACGTCCTTGCCGCCGAGCTTGATGAACTCGGGCGTCGCGATGCCGTGCGTCTGATAGATCGCGCCCTTGTAGCCGTACCCGGCCAGCGTGCGCTGCGGCAGCACGCTCGGCGTGCCCGCTCCCGCGATCAGCACCGCGTCGGGCTTCGCCGCGATCAGCTTGAGCACCTGGCCGGTGACGCTCGCGTCGGTGCGGTTGTAGCGCTCCGTCGCCACGATCTCGATGTGGCGCGCCCCGGCCGCCTTCGTGAATTCCTTGAGCCAGCTGTCGCCGTAGCTGTCCGCGAAGCCGATGAAGCCAACCGTCTTCACGTTGTGCGCCGCCATGTAGCGGGTCATCACGTCGGCCATTGCGGCGTCGGTTTGCGCCATCTTGAACGCCCACACGCGCGCGCCTTCCTGCGGCTCGACCACCGATCCCGAGCCGACCAGCGTGATCATCGGCGTCTTGCCCTCCGACACGGGATCGAGCGCCGCGAGCGCAGCCGGCGTGATGTTCGGCCCGACGATCACGTCGACATGGTTCTCGTCGATGAGCTTGCGGATATTGCGCACGGCCACGCCCGGATCGGAGCCGTCGTCGAGCACGACGTAGTCGGTTTTCTGGCCCGCGATCGTGGCGGGCCACATCAGCATCGCGTTCTTGCTCGTGATGCCGATCGCGGCGGCGGGGCCGGTGCTCGACAGGTCGATGCCCACTTTCAGGTCGGCGTGGGCGCTCGGTGCGGCGGCGGCGATGAGCGCGGCCGTCGCCATGACGGCGAGCGGGCGCAGGAACGGCTGCGGCTTCATGCGGTGAGTCTCCAGCGGTAGAGCTGCATCGGATCGGATGGGGGCGGAGTCTGGGCTAAAGGCCCTGACTCCGGTTGGCAAGCGCTGAAGCGCTGACTCCCGTTTGCTCCGATCGACAGCCATCAGTTGTAGTTGTGATGCGCCTTGTCCTGCTGTCCTTCGGGTGTTGCTGATTAGTGTGAAGCGAAACGCTGCTTTGAAGCGGCGAAGTAAAGCGTCAAAGCTCGTAACTCTCGTGTTCGCCCTTGAGGGCCTGCTCGATGAGCTTGCGGTTCAGGCTCGGCGAAAGCAGTTCGACGAGCGTGTACACATAGCCGCGCAGATAAGCGCCCTGCTTGAGCGCGACACGCGTGACGTTGCTGCCGAACAGATGCCCGACCGGTATCGCGCGCAGGTGGCGGTCGCGTTCTGCGTTGAAGGCGATGTCGGCCATGATGCCCACGCCGAGGCCCAGCTCGACGTACGTCTTGATGACGTCGGCGTCGATGGCCTCCAGCACGATGTCGGGCGAGAGGCCGCGCAAGCGGAACGCCTCGTTGATCTTCGTGCGGCCCGCGAACGCGTTGTCGTAAGTGATGAGCGGAAATTGGGCCAGATCGTCGAGCGAGAGCGGCTTGCGCTCCAGCAACGTGTGGTCGTCCGGCATGACCGCCACATGGTGCCAGGTGAAGCAGGGCAGCGACACCAGTTCCTTATAGCCGGAGATGGCTTCGGTCGCGATGGCGAGGTCGGCCTGGTCGTGGAGCACCATTTCCGCGACCTGGGTCGGGCTGCCTTGCAGGATCGACAGGTGGACCTTCGGGAAGCGCCGCTTGAACTCGGCGATCGCCGTCGGCAGCGAGTAGCGCGCCTGGGTGTGCGTCGCGGCGATGACCAGGTTGCCCTGATCCTGCGCGGCGTAGTCCTTACCGACGCGCTTCAGGCTCTCCACCTCCTGCAGGATGCGCTCCACCGAGGCGAGGATGAGCCGCCCCGGCTCGGTGAGCGAGCGCACGCGCTTGCCGTGCCGCTTGAAGATTTCGACCCCAAGCTCGTCCTCCAGCTCGATGATCGCCTTCGAGACACCCGGCTGACTTGTATACAGCGCCTTGGCGGCATCGGTGAGATTGAAGTTCTGCCGAACGGCTTCGCGCACGAACCGGAACTGGTGCAGGTTCATATATAACCCCTTGGCATATAAACCTAATTTTTAAGTCGTTTGAAATATAAGGGCAGTTTATTACGATTCCATCAACTTTTCCAATATGGATATCTGTTTTGGTCATAAGCACATGACTGGCAGCAGTAACAAACGCCGGTTGCGACCGATGACCGCAGCGCAGTCGAAGTCGGAGTGCGCGGCGTAACAGGAAGACAGCAGGAAGACAGCAGGAAGACAGCAGGAAGACAGCAGGAAAACTGCAGGAAAACTGCAGGAAGCTGCAGGAAGCTGCAGCAAACGCCGCGATCGAGCCAAACCCCTGGGGTCCCCGAATGTATCAATACGACCAGTACGACCAGACTATCGTCGACGAACGCGTCGCTCAGTACCGCGACCAGGTTCGCCGCCGCCTGTCGGGCGAATTGACCGAAGACGAATTCCGCCCGCTTCGCCTGCAGAACGGCCTGTACATGCAGCGGCACGCGTACATGCACCGCATCGCGATTCCGTACGGCAACCTGCGCAGCGACCAGTTGCGCATGCTGGCGCGTATCGCACGCGAGCATGATCGCGGCTATGGCCACTTCTCGACGCGCACGAACATCCAGTACAACTGGATCAAGCTCGAAGAAACGCCGGAGATCCTCGCGAAGCTCGCGTCGGTGCAGATGCACGGTATCCAGACCTCGGGCAACGATATCCGCAACATCACCGCCGACCAGTTCGCGGGCGTCGCGCCCGACGAGATCATCGACCCGCGTCCGTGGGCCGAAATCCTGCGCCAGTGGTCGACGTTCCACCCCGAATTCTCGTGGCTGCCGCGCAAGTTCAAGATTGCCGTGTCCGGTTCGAAGGAGGACCGCGTGGCCGTGCAGATCCACGACCTCGGCGTCTATCTCGATCGCAATGAAAACGGTGAAGTCGTCGCGAGCATCCTCGCGGGCGGCGGGCTCGGCCGCACGCCGATCGTCGGCGCGATCATCAAGCGTGATCTGCCGTGGCAGCATCTGCTGACCTACTGCGAAGCCGTGCTGCGTGTGTACAACCGCTTTGGACGACGCGACAACCTCTTCAAGGCGCGCATCAAGATCCTCGTGAAGGCGCTCTCGCCCGCGAAGTTCGCGCAGCAAGTGGAAGAGGAGTGGCAGCACCTGAAGGACGGCCCGTCGACGCTCACGCAGGCCGAAGTGGACCGCGTGTCGCAACACTTCGCACCGCCCGCGTATGAGAAGCTCGCCGATACCGACGCCTCTTACGAAACGCACCTGCTGGAGAACCGCGCTTTCGCGCGCTGGGTCGAGCGCAACGTGCGCACGCATCGCGTGGCGGGCTACGCGTCGGTGACGCTCTCGCTCAAGCCGCACGGCATCGCCCCCGGCGACGCCACCGACAAGCAGATGGAAGCCGTGGCCGACTGGGCCGACGAATACGCGTTCGGCTATATCCGCGTGTCGCACGAGCAGAACCTGATCCTCGCCGACGTCAGGAAGCGCGATCTTTTCGCGCTCTGGGAAAAGGCGAAGGCGGAGGGTTTTGCGACGCCGAACATCGGCTTGCTGACCGACATCATCGCGTGCCCGGGCGGCGACTTCTGCTCGCTCGCGAACGCGAAGTCGATTCCCATCGCGAAGGCAGTCCAGGCACGTTTCGACGATCTCGATTACGTCCACGACCTGGGCGACCTGTCGTTCAACATCTCGGGCTGCATGAATTCGTGCGGTCACCATCACGTCGGCAACATTGGCGTGCTCGGCGTCGACAAGGACGGCGCCGAGTGGTATCAGGTCTCGCTCGGCGGCGAGCAGAGCACGGGCGCGAACGGCGCGCGTCTTGGCCGCGTGATCGGCCCGTCGTTCTCGGCCGAAGAAATGCCGGACGTCGTGGAGAAGGTGATCGACACGTTCGTTGCGAACCGCATCAACGGTGAGCGTTTTATCGACACCTATGACCGCATCGGCATCGCGCCCTTCAAGGAGCGCGTGTACGCATCGCGCCAGCCGGCCCACGCCTGAACCGCACGATAACAAGGATTGAGTTTCATGACGCTGATTATCAAAAACCGCGCGGTCGTCGAGGACAACTGGACGGTGGTGCGTCCCGCGGAAGACGGCGCGCTGCCCGAAGTCGCCGCGCTGCCCGCAGGCAAGGTCATCGTGCCGCTGGCGCTGTGGAAGTCTTCGCGTGAGGCGCTCGTCGCTGCGAAGTCGCGCGACGAACTCGGCGTGTGGCTCGCGCCCGATAGCGAACCCGCTGACATCGCCGCCGACTTCGACCAACTCGCGCTGATCGCCGTCGATTTCCCCGTGTTCCGCGATGGCCGCGGCTATTCGATCGCGCGTCTGTTGCGCGAGCGCTTTGGCTACAAGGGCGAGCTGCGCGCGATCGGCGACGTGCTGCGCGACCAGTTGCGCTTCTACGAGCGCTGCGGCTTCGACGCCTACGCTGTGCGCGCCGACAAGGACATCCACGACGCGCTGAAGGCGTTCACCGAGTTCACTGTGCAGTACCAGGGCGCGTTCGACGAACCGTCGCCGCTCTTTCGTCGCCGCGCTGCGCAGCAGGCACAAGCCGGTAGCGCAGCATGAGCACGGTCGCTGACGAAATCACGCCTGAACTGCAGGCGAAGATCGCGCTGCTCGATGTGCTGCTCGATTCGATCGCGGCACGCCACGCGAGCGTGAAGTTCGCGAGCAGTCTCGCTGCCGAGGACATGCTCCTCACGCACGCAATCCTTTCGCGGTCCGTTGCGATCGGCATCTTCTCGCTGAACACGGGACGTCTGCATGCGGAAACGGTCGGCATGTTCGACCGCGTGCGTGAGCGCTACGGCTACGAGATCGAACAGTTTCACCCGCAGCAGGACGCCGTCGACGAATACGTCTCGCAGCACGGTCTGAACGCGTTCTACGAGAGCGTCGATCTGCGCAAGCGCTGCTGCGAGATTCGCAAGGTCGAGCCGCTGAACCGCGCGCTCGCCGGTGTCTCGGCGTGGGTGACGGGGCAACGCCGCGAACAGTCGGTCACGCGCGCGGAGCTGCACGAGGAAGAGCGCGACGACGCGCGCGGCATCGCCAAGTTCAATCCGCTCGCCGACTGGACCGAAGCCGAAGTGTGGGCTTATCTGCGCGCCTTCGACGTGCCGGTGAATCCGCTGCATGCGCGCGGCTATCCGAGCATCGGCTGCGAACCTTGTACGCGTGCGGTGCGCCCCGGCGAAGACAGCCGCGCGGGCCGTTGGTGGTGGGAGTCGCGCGACACGAAGGAATGTGGGCTGCATATCACGGCGTTGTCGGCGATTCCGGTCATCGAAGTGCGGCAATCGGAACGCGAGAGCTAGAATCAAGGCGCTGGTGCGCGAGTTTGATCTGCGGGTTTACCGCAAAGCGTGCGCCAGAGTAGAACAAGCATTCCGTGCCCCTCATGGCGGCACGGAACAACGAAGGACCTCAACATGAGCACGACGCTCGATTCCACTGTGAACGCGCCGCAACAAGTCACTTCGAACCGCATGGACCACCTCGACTGGCTCGAAGCCGAGTCGATCCACATCCTGCGCGAACTGGTCGCCGAATGCAGCAAGCCCGCGCTGCTGTTCTCGGGCGGCAAGGATTCCGTGGTCGTGCTCGCGCTCGCCCTGAAGGCGTTCGGCCTCGGCGCGAACCGCAAGACCTCGCTGCCGTTTCCGCTCGTGCATATCGACACGGGTCACAACTACGAAGAAGTGATCGACTTCCGCGACCGCCGCGCTGCCGAAATCGGCGCGCAACTCGTGGTCGGCCACGTCGAGGATTCGATCAAGCGCGGCACCGTTCGTCTGCGCCGCGAAACGGATTCGCGCAACGCCGCGCAAGCGGTCACGCTGCTCGAAACCATCGAGCAACATGGTTACACGGCAATGATCGGCGGTGCGCGCCGCGATGAAGAGAAGGCTCGCGCGAAGGAGCGCATCTTCTCGTTCCGCGACGAATTCGGCCAGTGGGACCCGAAGGCGCAGCGCCCGGAACTCTGGAGCCTCTACAACGCGCGCCTGCATAACGGCGAGCACCTGCGCGTGTTCCCGATCTCGAACTGGACCGAACTCGACGTGTGGCAGTACATCGCGCGCGAAAACCTCGAACTGCCGCCGATCTACTACGCGCATGAGCGCGAGATCGTGCGCCGCAATGGTCTGCTCGTGCCGGTCACGCCGCTGACGCCGATGAAGGAGGGCGAGACGAGCGAAAAGGCGATCGTGCGTTTCCGCACGGTGGGCGACATCAGCTGCACGTGCCCGGTGGAAAGCGACGCGGACGACGTCGAGAAGATCATCGCCGAAACCGCCGTGACGGAAATCACCGAGCGCGGCGCGACGCGCATGGACGACCAGACGTCCGAAGCCGCGATGGAACAGCGCAAGAAGCAAGGTTATTTCTAAGAGCACGCAGAGGAACAATCCAGTCATGAGCCGCATTGAGCAACCCGCGTATCAACATGAAGACCTCGGCGTGCTGCGTTTCATCACGGCGGGCAGCGTCGACGATGGCAAGAGCACGCTGATCGGCCGTCTGCTTTACGACAGCAAGGCCGTGCTCTCGGACCAGCTTTCGGCGCTCTCGCGCGCGAAGAACAAGCGCACCGTGGGCGACGAGATCGACCTCTCACTCTTGACCGACGGCCTCGAAGCCGAGCGCGAACAGGGCATTACGATCGACGTGGCGTACCGCTATTTCGCCACGGCGAAGCGCAAGTTCATCATCGCCGACACACCGGGCCACGAACAGTACACGCGCAACATGGTGACGGGCGCCTCGACGGCGCACGCCGCGATCATTCTCGTCGATGCGACGCGCGTCACGGTCGAGGACGGCGTCACGCAACTGCTGCCGCAGACGAAGCGCCATAGCGCGATCGTCAAGCTGCTCGGCCTGCAGCACGTCATTGTCGCGATCAACAAGATGGACCTCGTTGAGTACAGCGAGGCAATTTTCGACCAGATCCGCGACGCCTATGTCGCGCTCGCGCGCCAGCTCGGCCTCGAAAACGTGCGCTTCGTGCCGGTCTCGGCGCTCAAGGGCGACAACATCGTATCGGCAAGCGAGCGCATGCCGTGGTACGCCGGCGAGCCGCTGCTCGACGTGCTCGAGTCACTGCCGGTCGAACAGGCGGCGGGCCAGGCGCTGCGCTTCCCGGTGCAGTGGGTCGCGCGCCAGGACGGTTCGAGCGCCGACGATTTCCGCGGCTACATGGGCCGCGTCGAGGCAGGCGAGGTGAAGGTCGGCGATGCGATCACCGTGCTGCCCGCGGGGCGTCAGGCCAGCGTGGCGGAGATCATCGCGCCGGTGCCGGGCGGTACGGCGCAGGTCGAGCGCGCGTTCGCGGGCCAGACGGTCACGATCCGCCTCGCGGAAGACGTGGATGTCTCGCGCGGCGACACGTTCGTGCCCGTCACGGATGCGGTGGAGCCGGCGAAGAAGCTCGAAGCCGACCTCTGCTGGTTCGACGACGAGCCGCTTTCGACGCAGCGCAAGTACCTGCTCAAGCAGACGACGAACACGGTGTTCGCGAAGATCGGTGCGATCAAGCAGGTGCTCGACGTGCATACGCTTTCGCATGCCACCGACCGCCACAATCTCGCGATGAACGATATCGGCCGTGTCGCGCTCACGCTGCAAAAGCCGCTCGTCTGCGACCTCTACGATACGCATCCCGGCACGGGTGCGTTCGTCCTGATCGACGAAGCCACGCACCACACGGTGGCGGCCGGCATGATTCGCGCGTTCGCGGCGTGAGCCTGGCCACGCGAGGTACGAAGTCGATGAGCAAAATGGGCAAGGTTTATCTGATCGGCGCGGGCCCCGGCGCGGCGGACCTCATCACCGTGCGCGGCGCGCGGCTTCTCGGCACGGCGGACGTCGTGCTGCACGACGCGCTCGTCGAGCAGGCGATGCTGGACTACGCGCCAAAGCATGCGAAGGTCGTCGCAGTGGGCAAGCGCTGCGGGCAGCGCTCGACGGCGCAGCACTTCATCAACAAGCAGCTCGTCGATGCGGCGCGCGAGCACGGCGTGGTCGTGCGCCTGAAGGGTGGCGATCCGATGTTGTTCGGCCGCGCCGACGAAGAGATGCGCGCGCTCGAAGCGGCGGGCATCGAGTACGAGATCGTGCCGGGCATCACGGCCGCGCTCGCGAGTGCCGCCACGCTGCGCCGGCCACTCACGGTGCGCGGTGTGGCACGCAGCGTCGCGCTCGCGACGCACTCACGCGCGGCCGACACCGCCGATATCCGCGAGCAGGTCAACGCCGATTCGCTCGTGTTCTACATGGGCCGCGACAGCGGTCCCGACATCGCGCGCGAGTTGATCGAGGCGGGCCGCACGGGCACGACGCCGGTGGCGATCGTCGAGGCGTGCAGCACGCAGCGCGAGCGCACGCTCACGCTCACGCTCGCGGCGCTGGCGGCGGGCGAGGCGCAGGACTGGCTCGACGCGACGCAGCCGAGCCTTTTGATGATCGGCGATGCGTTTGCGGCGCGCGCCGGGCAGTTCAACGACGAAGACCTCATGACCCGGCAGGCGCAAGGGCAGCGGGCGGCCGCTTAAGAGCACAAGGGGCGCGATTCGCGCCCCTTTGTACTTTCGTACCGTTTGCGCACCGTGCGCCGATTCCGCCTCGCACGGTGCACGTCACGCTTCAGTCTATGCGTCAGGCATTCCACTCCCAATAAGCATCGCGCTTTTGGGCTGGCTCGACTCCTTTCGCTCGCGCAGGACACGCGCGACAGTGCTGTCCCACAACTTGCTGCCGCGCGATATCCCCACGACTGGCAACTCCTCCGGGGACTGGATCCGGCGAATCCTGTCGGCCACACGGGCCAATTTGCGCCGCGAATATCTTTCACCACGCCCTTTTCTCTTTGACCAGCGCTCAGGGCTTCTGAGTAATTCGTAGGGATCTGGCGCGTGGCATGTAAGTGCCGTATTACAATGTCGGCAAAATAAACACTGCCCGGTACGCCGGCATACAGACCAGAATTTTTCGATGTCGACCCAGCTTTCGAACCTTACGTCGCTCGCCACGGCTTCCGACGAGCGTGCCGTCGCACGCAACGCTTCACTCCGCTGGTTATTGCCGTTCCACGCGCTGGTCTGGACGCTGGCCGCCTGGCTCGCGCGCGGCAATCTCGACATCCAGGGCGACATGGTCGAGACGTATGTATGGGGCATCGAATGGCAGGCCGGTTACGCGAAGCACCCGCCACTTTCGTCATGGGTCGCAGCGGCCTGGTTCAGCGTGTTCCCGCATACCGATCTCGCCTATTTCGCGCTGTCGGCGGTGAATGTGCTGGTCGGCCTCACGGGAATTGTTGCGCTCGCCGGGTGCTTCGTGCCGCGCCGGCTCGCGATCATCGCCGGGCTTGCGATGGCGGTCTCGCCGCTCTACTCGAATCTCGCGATCAAATTCAATCCGAATGCGATCCTGCTGTCGGTCTGGCCGTGGACGGCGTACTTCTTCGTCCGCTACGTGCAGCCTGGCAGCCGCCTCGCGCGCAGCCGCGCTGCACTCGGTCTCGGCGTGTGTGCGGCGCTTGCGGTGCTCGGCAAGTACTTCTCGATCGTCCTGCTGCTCGGGCTGTTGCTGGCCCTGCTCGTACGTCCCGCATGGCGTGCGCGCCTCATCAGCGTCGATTCGCTGATCGCGGTGGCGGCAGGTGTCGCGGTGCTGACCCCGCACGTGCGCTGGATGATGCTCAATCATTTCCCGACGCTGGAATACGCCGCGCAGCGCACCGGAGGCACGCTTTTCGCCGCGGTGGGGCGGTTTGGCATCTATACGCTCGCGCAGATCGGGTATCTCGCGCTGAGTTTCGTTTTCGTGCTGCTGATGGTGCGTAAGTCGGGTGCTGCGCGGCGGATGGTGCAGAGCGTTGTTCGTCCCTCGCTGCATCCGGATCTTTGGTGGCTCGCCCTGGGGCCATTATTCGCGGTGGGTGTGCTGTCTGTGATCGGCAAGACGCAGATGGCCTCGGTCTGGGGCATGGCGCAGTGGTTCGCCATCGTGCCGCTCTGGCTCGCCGCGCTCGAGCAGGGCCGGTTCGAGATCGCACCGCAGCGGGCCGTGCGCGTCATGGTGGTGTACTGGGCGCTGGTCCTCGCGGTGTCGGCCGTGGTCGGCTACACAGGGGCGCGGCGCAATACCGACGACGCAGCCGAGCCGCGCGCGGAACTCGCGACCGCCGCGCAGACGGTGTGGCGCGAACGCACCGGGCAGCCGCTGTCGATCGTGGCGGGCTCGACGCACGAGGCCGGTTCTGTGGTTTTCTATGACGGTGGCCGCGCCCGCTTCTGGGATCTCAGCTGGCCGGCACTGACACCCTGGTTCACGCCCGCCGATTTCGCGCGCCGAGGCGCGCTGTTTGTGTGCCGTGGCGATGACCCCAACTGCATCGCGACGGCATCGACGCTAAGCCATGCCGCGCCGGTTGCGCTTAGGGTGAGCAAGAACGCGTGGGGACGGGAATTGCCTGCGCGCGCCTACCAACTGTTCGTGCTCGCACCGCAGTCATGAGCCACGTCCCCGTGACGCCGTATCGCAGTCGGCCGCTCGTCGTCGACCTCGATGGCACGTTGTTGCGCTCCGACGTCCTGATCGAATGTGTGTGGGCCTTCCTGAAGTCCTCGCCGCTGCGCTGCTGGCAACTGCTGGTCTGGCTGCTCCGTGGCGGCAAGGCGGGCCTGAAGGCGCGGCTCGCGGCTGCCACGGATCTCGATGTCACG
This sequence comes from Paraburkholderia dinghuensis, assembly GCF_003837865.1. Lineage (GTDB taxonomy): Bacteria > Pseudomonadota > Gammaproteobacteria > Burkholderiales > Burkholderiaceae > Paraburkholderia > Paraburkholderia dinghuensis. The sequence continues at coordinate 130,079 of NZ_RQIS01000003.1, forward strand.
GGGCTGCCGTATGACGCGTCGCTGCTCGCGCAACTGGCGACGGAGCGTGCGACCGGTCGCGCGCTCGTGCTTGCGACTGCCACGCACCAGCGTTATGCGCAGGCCATCGCGGACCACCTCGGCTGTTTCGACGAAGTCCATGCGACCGAGGGCGCGGTGAACCTGTCGGCGCGCCGCAAGCGCGACCGCCTGATCGCCGTCTTCGGCGAGCAGGGTTTCGACTACGCGGGCAACTCGCACGACGACGTGCCGGTCTGGGCCAGCGCGGCGCGAGCGTGGGTCGTGAACCCCGGACGTGGCGTCGAGCGCGCGGCGCTCGCGCACGGCAATGTCGATCGTGTGATCGAGAACCGGCCGGCGCGCCTGAAGGTGCTTGGCAGGGCGTTGCGCCTGCACCAGTGGCTCAAGAACCTGCTGATTTTCGTGCCGGTGCTCACCGCGCACCTGTTCGGGCAGCCGGCGACAATGCGCGCCGCGGCACTCGCGTTTGTCGCATTCGGGCTCTGTGCTTCGAGCGTGTATCTGCTCAACGATCTGATCGATCTCGAGGACGACCGCCACCATCCCTCCAAGCGCAACCGGCCGCTCGCGTCCGGTGCGTTGCCGCTGCGCTGGGGCGTTGCGTTGTGCCCCGTATTGCTCGTGGGTGCCGCGCTGCTCGTGTTCTACTGCCTGCCGCTGCGCTTCGCGCTCACGTTGTTCGCCTACTACGCGCTCACGCTCGCGTACTCGCTCTACCTGAAGCGGCTGGTGATGGTCGACGTGGTGGTGCTTGCGGCGCTCTACACCGCGCGCATCGTGGCCGGTGCGGCCGCGATCGGGGCGCATCTGAGCTTCTGGCTGCTCGCTTTCTCCATGTTCGTGTTCCTGAGTCTCGCACTGGTCAAGCGTTACGCGGAACTGCAGGCTCTGCAGGATCGAGGGCTCGCGAAGACACGCGGTCGCGGCTATCAGGCCGACGACCTCTCGCTGATTGCGTCGCTCGGGTCCGCGGCCGGCTATCTCGCGGTGCTGGTTCTCGCGCTCTACATCCAGGACCGTAATACCGAACTGCTTTATCGTCATCCGCAGATGATCTGGCCTGTGTGCGCGATCCTGCTGTACTGGGTCAGCCGTATCTGGCTGATCACGCATCGCGGACAGATGCACGACGATCCGGTGCTGTTTGCTGCGAAGGATCGTGCGAGCTGGCTCGTGATCGCGCTCTGCGCGGCATGTTTCTGGATGGCGATCTAGTTGGGCTCCCTGCTGTCCTGGGGGCGTTATCCGTGCGCGCCGCAGCTTGCGCACACGGTAGCGTGGCGCGACGCGCTCGCACTCGCATGGCGAGAGGCGGCTGCGGGCACCGGCACGACGCTCGGGTTCGGCAACGGCCGCAGCTACGGCGACAGCTGTCTCGCCGCATCGGGCGAAGTGGTGCACATGCTGCCGCTCGACCGGATGATCGCGGCGGACTGGCAGACAGGCGTCGTGCGTGCCGAGGCGGGCGTCACGCTCGGCCAGCTGCTCGTGCTCGCCTTGCCGCGCGGCTGGATGCTGCCGGTCACGCCGGGCACGCAGTTCGTGACGCTCGGCGGCGCGGTTGCGAACGATGTGCATGGCAAGAACCACCACGTTCGCGGGACGTTTGGGCGCCATGTGCGCCGCTTCAGTCTGTTGCGCAGCGACGGGAGCCGGCTCGATTGCTCGCCCGCGACAGAGCCCGATTTCTTCGCAGCAACCGTGGGCGGGCTCGGCCTGACCGGCCTGATCGAATGGGTCGAGGTGCAGTTGATGCCGGTTGCGTCGAGCCGTATCGACGTCACGCGGATTCGCTTCGATAATCTCGACGGCTTCTTCTCGCTGTCCGAACAGCTCGACCCGTTGCACGAATACAGTGTCGCGTGGGTCGACTGCCTGGGTCGCGGCGCCTCGCTCGGACGCGGCGTGTTCATGGCGGGCGATCATGCGCCGGATGGCCCGCGCACCCTCCCGCCGCGCCGCGCGCGGACCGTGCCGTTCACGATGCCGGTGCCGCTCTTTAACCCGCTTACGCTGCGCGCGCTCAACGAGGCGTATTTCCGCCGGCAGCGCACGCGCGCGACGCCGGTTGCAATGGACTGCGACACATTCTTCTATCCACTCGACGCGATCCGCGAATGGAACCGCATCTACGGCCGCGCGGGCTTCCAGCAGTATCAGTGCGTGATACCGCCCGACGCGGCGCGCGACGCGGTCCGCGAGATGCTCGATGCGATCGCGCGCAGCGGCACCGGTTCGTTTCTGGCGGTGCTCAAGCGTTGCGGCGCGATCGAATCGCCTGGTTGGCTGTCGTTCCCGCGCGAGGGAACTTCGCTCGCACTCGATTTTCCGCAGCGCGATGCGTCGAACCTGGCGCTCTTCGCGCGGCTCGACTCAATCGTGCGCGCGGCGCGCGGCCGTCTGTATCCGGCCAAGGACGCGCACATGTCCGGCGAGGATTTCCGGGCCGCCTATCCGCGCTGGGAGCAGGTTGAAGCCCTGCGCGATCCGGCTTTGCTGTCACGTTTCTGGGAGCGTACGACCCGTACATGAAAAACATCGTCATCATCGGCGCCACTTCGGCCATCGCCACGGCCTGCGCGCGTGCATGGCTCGACCCGCAGGCGCGTTTCGTCCTGGTCGCGCGTCACGCGGAGCGTCTGCAACAGGTCGCGGACGATCTGCGCGCGCGCGGCGCGGCGGACGTGTCGTGCATCCCGCTCGACATTGACCGGCTCGACGCACACGAGGCCGTGGTGCGGCAGTGCGTAGAGACGCTTGGCACGCTGGATATCGTGCTGGTCGCGCCGGGTACGCTGCCCGACCAGCAGGCCTGTGAGGCCGACGCCGAACTCGCGGTGCGCGAGTTCACGACCAATGCGACCTCGGTGATTGCGCTGCTGACGCGCGTCGCGAACGTGCTGGAGGCGCAGCGCGGCGGCACGCTTGCGGTGATCTCGTCGGTGGCGGGGGAGCGCGGACGGCCATCGAATTATTTGTATGGCAGCGCGAAGGCCGCACTTTCTACGTTCTGCGAAGGATTGCGCGTGCGCCTGAGACGCGCGGGCGCACGGGTCGTCACGATCAAGCCCGGCTTCGTCGCCACGCCGATGACAGCCGGCTTGCCGTTACCGGGGCCGCTCGTCGCGACGCCCGAACAGGTCGCGCGCGATATTTCGCGGGCCATCGCGCGCGGCCGCGACGTGCTTTATACGCCCTGGTTCTGGGGGCCGATCATGCTGATCATCCGCTCGATCCCGAAGCGCGTCTTCAACCGGATGTCGCTATGAACGTGATGTCGGCAACTGAACCGCGCGAGCTGTCCCTGACCCATCTCACGCTGCTCTACGGGGCCTTTGCGCTGCTCTCGATCGTGGCGAACCTCGGTCTGCAGAAACTCGCGCTGCTTGCTTATGAGGGGTTGTTTGCGGTGCCGCTGTCGGTTGTGATCGGCACCGGCGGCGGGCTCGTGCTGAAGTTCCTGCTCGACAAGCGCTGGATCTTCCGCTACCGCCACCGCGATCTTTCGCATGGCGTGCGCAGCCTGCTGCTCTACACGCTGATGGGTGTGGCGACGACCGTCGTGTTCTGGGGCTGCGAATTCGGCGCGTGGGCGCTCTGGCACTCGGAGCACGCCCGCTTTGCGGGCGGCGCGTTCGGCCTGACGCTGGGCTACATCGTCAAGTACCGGCTCGACCGGCGTTTCGTCTTCGCGTAACGCTCGCCCACTTAGGCGAGCCGCTATTGCGCGCCGCCGGTTTCAACAGCGTTTCAAGCAGCTTTCCGCTGAGGGCGGTCAGTCCTGCGCCGCGCCGAGACAATACTGCACGATTGCATCGAGCACGGCTTCGTCCTCGCCGACCGCGCCCGCGCAGCGCAACTGCACGCCGGGATGCCCGGCCTGGCAGCGCGCGACAATCTCGGGCAGATCGCGCCGCACGTGCCCGCCCTGGCCGAAGAACACGGGCACGACCGTGATCGACTCACAACCGGCGTCGGCCTGTGCCGCGATGGCAGACGGAAGATCGGGTGTCATGAGTTCGAGAAAAGCGAGTCCGACCGGACCCGCTTCACCACGCGCTGCGGCGAGCTTCGCGGCGAGTCGCGTGAACGGCTCTTTCCAGCGCGCGTCGCGCGCGCCGTGGCCGAAGAGGATCATGCCGTGCTTGCCCATCGTCGCGAAGTCTCAATGAGTCTCGAAGCAATCTCGAAGCGCGTGCGCCCCGCGGCGATGCCGGCGGGCGCAGCGGAATTCACAAGGCTGGCGTCAGTGCCGCTCGACCCATTTCAGGCCGATCAGCCCGAGCGCGAGATAGATGACGCCGGGTGTGGCCGCCGTGAGCGGCGCGGGCCACGTGTTCAGTGTACCCATGTGGGAGAACAGCGTATTGATGAGCTGGAAGCTCATCCCGAGCATGATCCCGCCGAACACCTTCACGCCCACCACGCCCGCGCGCGTATGGAGATACGCGAACGGCAGCGAGAGCACGAGCATCACGAAGACGGCGAACGGGTAGACCAGCTTGCGCCATAGCGCGACCTCGTAGCGCTGCGTGTCCTGATGGTTCTCGTTCAGGTGCTGGATGTAGCGGAACAGGTTGAACATCGACATGCGATCCGGCGACACGAGCAGCACCGACAGGATCTGCGGCGTGAGTTCGGAGCGCAGCGAATACTCGGGCAGCGTGGACTGCTCTGCGCGATAAACCGGACTGAGCGCGTCGGCGGGCTGGTTCTTCGGTGGCGGTACGCTGATGAGTCGCGTGTCGGTGACGTCTTTCAGCAGCCAGTGGCCCGGCGGCTGAAAGCTGCCTGTCTTCGCGAGCCGCACGTTCGAGAGCCGGAACTGCGAGTCGAATTCGTAAATGCGCACGTTGGCGATCGTCGCGTCGGGCTGCAGCTGGCCGACGTTCACGAAGCGCGTGACCTGCTCGCCGTCGGCGCGCGCGGTGAGCGTGTCCTTGACCCAGACGCCGGACTTGAAGTCCGAGGACACGGCCGAGCCGAGCGCCTCGAGGCGCACGCGTTCCGAGAGCTGGTCCGTGTAAGGCCCAACCACTTCGCCGATCAGATAGGTCAAGAACACGAGCGGAATGCCGATCTTGAGCAGCGAGCCAAGCGCCTGACGCGTCGCGAGCCCTGAAACGCGGAAGATCGTGTATTCGGAGTTCGCGGCCATCTGCGCGAACACGTAAATCGCGCTGATGAGCGCCGCGACCGGGATGATCTCGTAGAAGCGCGACGGCGCTTGCAGCGCAACGCGCAACACGGCATAGCTGAACTTGTAGTTGCCATGGCCGACCGAGTTCAGCTCGTTGATCAGGTCGAAGAAGAAGAACAGACCCGAGAACGCGAACAGGATGAAGACGAACGCGAGGTAGACCTGCTTCGCGAAATACTTCTCATAGATGCGCATCGGTCAGCTCCCTTGCGTTGCACGCGAGAACATCGCGCGAGTAAAGAGCGGCCGGTTGCGCACGCGCAGCCAGAACAGGAACGCGACGAGCGCCAGCACCACGATATGCAGCGCCACGAGCCCGACGCCGAACGGCAGCTTGCCCTGCTCGATCTGCGACTGCACGACGTTGAGCAGGTTCGAATAGGTGAGGTAGATCAGCACGGCCATGACGAGGTTGATCGTGCGGCCGCGGCGCGGGTTCTGGTAGGCGAGCGGAATGGCAAGCAGCATCAGGTTGATCGCGATGAGCGGCAGACCGCAGCGCCAGGCGAATTCCGCGAGGTTTTCGGCGGTCGGCTGGCGCAGCAGGCCGGGCGTGGACGTGCTGCTCGCCGTGGGCGTCGCGACGACAGGCTGGCTCTGGATCTTCACGCCGTAGCGCTGGAACTCCGAAATGCGAAAGTCCGGGTGGCCCGGTTCGCCGTCGTAGCGGCGGCCGTTTTCGAGCACGACGAAGCGATCGCCGTTTTTCTGGGTCTCGGTGTGACCGGTGCGCGAGACGATCACGCTGACCTTGCCGTTCTCCGTGGTCGTGACGAACACGTTTTCGACGCGCGCCTGGTCGGAGCTCATGCTCTCGATGAAAAACACGCGGTGCGTGGCGGGCGATTCGCGGAACTGGCCGGGAGCGAGCAGCGACACTTCGTCACGCTGCTGGAAACGTGCGCGGATCAGCTTGCTCTGGGCGTTCGACCAAGGCCAGCCGACGAAGGCGAAGAACAGGATCAGGATCAGGATCGGCGTGGCAAACGTGGCGACCGGCTTGATGAGCCGCGTGAGGCTCACCCCGGAGGCGAACCACACGACCATTTCCGAATCCTTGTACCAGCGCGTGAGCACGAACAGGATCGACACGAACATCGTGACGATCAGCATCACGGCCATGTAGCCGATTACGGTCAGGCCGATGAGGACGAGCACGTCGCGCGGGTCGACCTGACCTTGCGCAGCAAAGCCGACGATGCGGATCATCATCGTCGTCAGCATGATCGTGAGCAGAACCATGAACACGGCGCCGGCCGTGTACGCGAGTTCGCGCTGCAGGGAACGTTCGAAGATCATTCTTGATGGACAGGGAGGCCCGTGCCAGACGCCGCTCAGCTCAACTCAGCTCGCGCATCCGGCCTGGAGCCGCCGCGGGAAAAATAGCGGATAATTGCGGCTTTCATCCTAAGCCCTGATTTTATCCGAGGACAAGCGCGATGGACTTTAGCATAAAAGCCTGTGACTGGAGCAAAGGCGGACAGGGCACCTTCCTGACCGGCAAGTCGGATTGTGTCGTGATCGGCGTGTTCGAGGCGCAGACCCTCTCGGGTCCGGCGTTCGTGATCGACGACGCGATCGGCGGCACGATCTCGCGCGTGGTCAAAGCCGGCGATATGAGCGGCAAGGCCGGCTCCACGCTGTTCCTGCCCGAGGTGGCGGGGATCGGCGCTTCACGGGTGTTGCTGGTCGGTCTCGGCAAGCAGGACGAATTCGGCCAGAAGGCCTACGGCGAAGCCGTCAAGGCGGCCTGGCGCGCTATCCTCGGCACGAAAATCGCGCAGGTCACGTTCACGCTCACCCAGTTGCCGATCAAGGATCGCGCGGGCGACTGGGCTGTGCGCACCGCCATCCTCGCGCTGCGCGGCGAGACCTATCGCTTCACGCAGATGAAGAGCAAGCCCGACACGACCGCGCGCGCGCTCAAACGCATCGTCTTCTCGTGCGACGCCGCCGACGAAAAAGCCGCGAAGGTTGCAGCGAAGCAGGGCGCGGCGATCGCCAACGGCATGGATCTCACGCGCGACCTCGGCAACCTGCCGGGCAACGTCTGCACGCCCACGTATCTCGCGGCCACCGCAAAGAAGATCGCGCGCGACTGGAAGCTGAAGGTCGAGGTGCTCGGACAGCGCCAGATCGAGGCGCTCAAGATGGGCTCGTTCCTTTCGGTGACGAAGGGCTCGGTCGAGCCGCCGCAGTTCATCGTGCTGCACTATCAGGGCGCGAGCGCGAAGGCCGCGCCGATCGTGCTGGTCGGCAAGGGCATCACGTTCGACACGGGCGGCATTTCGCTCAAGCCCGGCGAGGGCATGGACGAAATGAAGTACGACATGTGCGGTGCGGGCTCGGTGCTCGGCACGATTCGCGCGGTTGCCGAAATGGGCCTGAAGGTTAACGTGATCGGCATCATCCCGACCTGCGAGAACATGCCCGCGGGCAACGCGACCAAGCCCGGCGACATCGTCACGACGATGTCGGGCCTGACCGTCGAGGTGCTCAACACCGACGCCGAGGGCCGCCTGATCCTGTGCGATGCGCTTACCTACGCCGAGCGTTTCAAGCCGGCCGCCGTGGTCGACATCGCGACGCTCACGGGCGCGTGCATCATCGCACTCGGCCATCACAACAGCGGTCTGTTCTCGAAGGACGACTCGCTTGCGGGCGAGCTGCTCGACGCTTCGCGCGAAGCGGACGACCCGGCCTGGCGCCTGCCGCTCGACGATGAGTATCAGGACCAGCTGAAGTCGAATTTCGCGGACCTCGCGAACATCGGCGGCCGTCCGGCGGGCAGTGTGACCGCCGCGTGTTTCCTCTCGCGCTTCACGGAAAATTACCCGTGGGCGCACCTTGACATCGCGGGCACCGCCTGGAAGAGCGGGGCTGCGAAGGGGGCGACCGGTCGTCCGGTGCCGCTCTTGTCGCAGTTCCTGATCGATCGCGCGGCGCAATGAAGTACGGTGCCAGGCGGGTGGCCGGCAGATGACGCGCATTGACTTTCACACGAACGTCGGCGACTCGCTGACGTACGCGTGCCGGCTTGTGCGCAAGGCGTATCTGGCGGGCGAGCAGGTGGTCGTGCTGGCGGAGCCGGCGCGCTTGCGCGCCTTCGACGAGATGCTCTGGACCTTCTCGCCGCTCGACTTCGTGCCGCATTGCATGGCCGAAAGCGCGCTCGCGAATGAGACGCCCATCGTGCTGGCGGCGGATCTCGAGCGTGCGCCGCATCATCGAGTGCTGCTCAATCTCGGCGCGGCGGTGCCGCCGCAGTTCGCGCGCTTCGAGCGCCTGCTCGAAGTGATCGGCGATACGCCGGACGAACTGGCGGCAGGCCGCGACCGCTATCGTTTCTACCGCGACCGCGGCTATGCGCTGAACAACTACAAGCAGGGTGGCTGAAGCCTTGCGTGCGTGGCGCGTGTGGCGTGTGTCGGTTACGCGCGCTCTGCTGAGTGAAGGAGGTTTTCGTGCCGGACGAACATGAGGTAAATGACGCTTCGATTCCGCTCCTGACGGATATTCTCGTCCCGGGCAATGTGCTGCGCGCTCGGGGCGGCGTCGCGCCGGCCGCCGTGCCCGCCGGGGTCGAAGGCTTGTTCGCCGGCGATGTCGATGCGCTCGCCGAGCGGCTGCGCGGACGGTGCCTCGGCTGGTTGACCGGCGATGGCCGGGGGGTAATCGAGTCCCGTTGCAGCGCCGCATTGCAGGAGCATTCGCGCTGGCTCGTAGGGCAGGTGTCGCGCGAGATCGGTCTTGCGCTGGAAAGTGAGCTGAAGGGCTGGGTGAAGGCTGCCGTGCGCGAGGAATTGGCGGCGCGTGCCACCCATGGACCAGGTTCCGGCCCGGGCTCGTCGGCGGGCGGCGCCTGAGCCGGCCGCAAGCGGTCGATGCGGCGCAACGTGCCGCCGCGCTTATCGCTTATTTGAGCGTGAGTATCCAGCCCGCAAGCGCGGCCGCCTGACCTGGGCTTAGCTGTGTGTTCGCTGGCATCGGCACGTTACCCCATGTGCCGCTGCTGCCGTCCTGGATCTTGTGGGCGAGATACGCTTGCGCGTCGGGCTTCGACGCGTATTTCGACGCCACATCGCGCAACGACGGCCCCATCAACGCGCGGGTCACCGAATGACAGCTCATGCAATTCTTCTGCTGCGCGAGCGTGAGGCCTGACTGGCCCGCCGTGGGATTCTGCGCACCAGCAGTCCCTGCTGCGAAAGCCAGCGGGAGCGCGGCGGCGAGCGTCGCCGTTGTCTTTTTCGCTTGCGACTTCAGGTTCATGCTGGTCTCCGCCGACTGAGCGCCGACTATGGTGTGGTCGCATTATAGAAGCAAAGGGCGCACGACTTTTGCGTGCGCCCTTGCTCGTTGACGGTCGTATGGTGTGCGGCCGCATCCGCACGGCGATTGCCGGGATGCCTAGCCCGTCACCGCGCCCTCGTTTGCCGGGCGCGCGAGCGCCGCGTACTTCGCAAGCACCCCGCGCGTGTAGCGCGGAGCGGGCTGTTTCCACGCGGCACGGCGGCGCGCGAGTTCCGCGTCGTCGATGTTCAGTTGCAGCAGCAGCTTGTGCGCGTCGATGGTGATCGAATCGCCTTCCTGCACGAGCGCGATCGTGCCGCCCTCGAACGCTTCCGGCGCGACGTGGCCGACCACCATGCCCCATGTACCGCCCGAGAAGCGGCCATCGGTGACGAGGCCCACGGATTCGCCGAGACCCTTGCCGATGATCGCCGAAGTCGGCGCGAGCATCTCGGGCATGCCCGGGCCGCCCTTCGGACCGAGGTAGCGCAGCACGACGACGTCGCCGGCCTTGATCCTGTCCGCGAGAATCGCTTCCATCGCGCTCTGCTCGTCGTCGAACACGCGCGCCGGGCCTGTGATGACCGGGTTCTTCAGGCCCGTGATCTTGGCGACGGCGCCTTCGGTCGCGAGGTTGCCCTTGAGGATCGCGAGGTGGCCTTCCCTGTACAGCGCTTTGTCCACCGGGAAGATGACCTTTTGATCGGCGCGCGGTACCGACGGCACGTCCTTCAGTTCCTCTGCGATGGTCCTGCCCGTGATGGTCATGCAGTCGCCGTGCAACAGGCCCGCATCGAGCAGGAGCCTGAGCACTTGTGGAATTCCGCCGGCCTTGTGCAGATCGGTTGCGACGTACTGGCCCGAGGGCTTCAGGTCGCAGAGCACCGGTACTTTCTTGCGCATGCGCTCGAAGTCGTCGATGGTCCAGTCGATTTGCGCGGCGTGCGCGATCGCAAGATAGTGCAGCACCGCGTTGGTCGAGCCGCCGGTCGCCATGATGAGCGCCACGGCGTTCTCGATCGACTTCTTCGTGATGATGTCGCGCGGCTTGAGGTCCTTCCTGACGGCTTCGACCAGCACGCGCGCCGACGCGGCCGCCGAGTCCACCTTTTCCTCGTCGGGGTTGGCCATCGTCGACGAGTACAGCAATGACATACCCAGCGCTTCGAACGACGAGCTCATCGTGTTCGCGGTGTACATGCCACCGCACGAACCCGTGGACGGGCACGCGTTCTTCTCGATCCCTTCAAAATCCGCTTCGGACATGCGGCCGGCAGTGAATTCGCCGACGGCCTCGAACGCGGACACGATCGTCAGGTCCCGGCCCTTCCAGTTGCCCGGACGGATGGTGCCGCCGTACACGTAGATGCCCGGCACGTTCATGCGCGCGAGCGCGATCATGCCGCCCGGCATGTTCTTGTCGCAGCCGCCGATCACGACCACGCCGTCCATCCACTGACCTTGCACGCAGGTCTCGATACAGTCGGCGATCACTTCGCGCGACACGAGCGAGTACTTCATGCCTTCGGTGCCCATCGACATGCCGTCCGAAATCGTCGGCGTGCCGAAGGTTTGCGGGTTCGCGTCGGCGCCCTTGATCGCCGCGACGGCGGCGTCAGCGAGACGCTGCAGGCCCGCGTTGCAGGGCGTGATCGTGGAGTGGCCGTTGGCGATGCCGATCATCGGCTTGTCGAAGTCGGCCTTTTCGTAGCCGAGTGCGTAAAACATCGAACGGTTCGGCGAGCGGGCGACGCCTTGCGTGATGTTCTTCGAGCGACGGTTATACGACATGGGGAAGCTCCAGTGGGATGTGTCCCGGATGCCGGGCCAGGGCGCTTTCTTGTGTTTGTTGCTTGTGTCCTTTTTGGCGCGCGCCGGCATGCTCGCGAAAGCATGCGATTTCGCGAGCACAATGTCCAGTATATTATTCCCGTCTCTCAAGGTCGCGAAACATATCACTGCGCATATCACCGCGCGTATTCCCGCACACTGCACCCATGGACTCGACGATTCCCGATCTGCGCCAACTGCGCTATTTCGTGGCCGTGGCCGAAGAGCAGCATTTCGGCCGCGCCGCCGCGCGCCTTTCGATGACGCAGCCGCCGCTTTCGCAGGCGATCCGCGCGCTGGAGCAGACGCTCGGCGTCGAGTTGTTCGCGCGTACGCGCCGTTCGGTCGAGTTGACGGCGGTGGGCGCTGACCTGCTGCCCGAGGTGCGCCGCATCCTCGCGTCGGCGCAGGCGCTGCGCCCGCTCGCACAGAGCCTCGCGCGCGGCGAGGCGGGCGTGCTGGCGCTTGCCTTCGTCTCCACCGCCGATTACGGCCTCTTGCCGCTCTTGCTGCGCGACTTCGGCGCGCGCTATCCGCGCGTGCGGCTGCAACTGGTCGAAGCCACGAGCGACGTGCAGGTGGAGGAACTGGTGGCGGGCCGCATCGACGCGGGCCTCGTGATTGCGCCCTTGCCGCCGCGCCACGCGGCACAGTTGTCCTGGCTGCCGATTGCGCGCGAGCCGCTGGTGATTGCGATGCCGGCGGAGCTGGCGGCGCGCACGGGCAGCACCTCGGCCGACGACTGGTGCGAAGCACCGGTGAGCCTGCGCGATCTCGCCGACGCGCCGCTCATCGTCTTCCCGCGCCATCTGGCACCGGGCTTTTATGACATCATCATGGACTGCTACGGTGCGGCGGGGCTCGTGCCGCGCGTGGGGCAGGAGGCGATCCAGATGCAGACGATCGTGAGCCTCGTCTCGGCCGGCATGGGTGTCGCGCTCGTGCCGCAATCGCTGCGTCATCTGCGGCGTACGGGCGTGGTCTACCGCCCGCTCGCGGAAGCGGTGCCCGCCATCGAAACAGGGCTCGTCTGGCGTTCGGCGGAGGTGAGCCCGGTGCTGGCGGCCTTCATCGAGATCGTCCGCGCCCACGCGTCGACGCTCGGTGCGCCAGGCTGAATGGCGGGTCTGCGGTGTTTCGTCATTCGAAATCGCGCGCGGCCTCCCGACTCGGCGATAATGCTGGCGCTGCGAACCGCCTCGCGCCGGAACTGCGTCTGGACCTTTCGACGCGCGCAACACGATACGCAACCCTGATGACACTCTTCGTCGACAAGAACTGACCTAACGATGCTCATCCACCCGAACTTCGACCCCATCGCCATTCATCTGGGGCCGCTTGCCGTGCGCTGGTACGGCCTGATGTATCTCGTCGGTTTCATTCTTGCCATCGTGATCGGCCGCCTGCGTCTGCGGCTGCCCTACGTCGCGGCGCAAGGCTGGACCGCGAAGGACATCGACGACATGCTGTTTTACGGCGTACTCGGCACGATCCTCGGCGGGCGCCTCGGCTATGTGCTGTTCTACAAGGCGAGCTGGTATTTCGCCCATCCGCTCGACATCTTCAAGGTGTGGGAGGGCGGCATGTCGTTCCACGGCGGTTTTCTCGGCGTGACCTTCGCGATGATTCTGTTCGCGTGGCAGCGTGGCCGCACGTGGCTGCAGGTGACCGACTTCGTCGCGCCGATGGTGCCGACGGGTCTCGCCGCCGGGCGTCTCGGCAACTTCATCAACGGCGAACTGTGGGGCCGTGTGACGTCGCCCGACGCACCGTGGGCGATGCTGTTCCCGAGCGCCGCCAACGATGACGCCGCCTGGCTCGCCGCGCATCCGCAACTGGCGGCGCAATGGCACCTCGGCGACGTCTTCGCGCAATATCACCTGCTGCCGCGTCATCCGTCGCAACTCTACGAGATCGCGCTCGAAGGTCTCGCGCTCTTCCTGTTGATTATTTTCTTCTCGCGCAAGGAAAGGCCGGTGGGCGCGATTTCGGCGATGTTCCTGATCGGCTATGGTCTCGCGCGCTTCACCGTCGAGTTTGCGCGCGAGCCCGACGACTTTCTCGGCTTGCTCGCACTCGGGCTGTCGATGGGCCAGTGGCTTTCGCTGCCGATGGTCATCGTGGGTGTGGGCGTGCTCGTCTGGTCGTACCGGCGCGCGGGTCGCAACGGCGCGCAGGCGGTCGGCGCGAAAAGCTGAACGCATTCATCGTCGAGTCCACGAAAAAGCCCCGCAAATGCGGGGCTTTTTGTTGCGCGCGGCGCTCGTGCGTCGCGTGTTGCGTGCTGCGTCTGGCTGCGCGTCACTTCATCTGCACGGACCCCGAAACGTTGACTGTCACTGTCGACGTGCCGCCTTCGAGCGGTATCGGCTGCGCGACTTTCGCGTCGGAGGACATCGCGCGTGCGCTCATCATCATGACTGGGCGAGGCTGGTTGAACCCGTGGCCGACGTTCACATCGCGGATCGTGTAGCCGCTGTAGCCGAACGCGCGCGCAGCGGACATGGCCTGTTCGCGGAACGACGCGATGGCCTGGCCCGAGAGCTTTTGCTCGGCGGCGCGTTGCGCCTCGGGCGAGAGCGAGAACTGCACGTTGGCGACCTGCATGCCAGGCGAGATGTCGCCCGCGAGCTTCGCGGCGGCAGCGAAGTCGTGCGATTCGAGCACCACTTCCGTGCGGCCGCGCCACGCCGAGATGCGGCCGTCACGATCGGTGGACGGAAAGATCGCGAACTGACCCGAACGCGCGGTGACGCCGGACACGCCTCGTGCTTTCTGCAACGCGGCATCGGCGCGTTGATTGAGCGTGGCGGTGAGGGAGGTGGGATCGTTGGCTTCCTGCTCGAAGAACAGCGTGATCGTCACGACGTCCTGCGCGACTTCCGCGCTGGCCTGCGCGGACAGCGACAGCACACCAGCGGGCTGGAAGCGCGCGTCGCTCTGCGCGAGGGCGGCGCGAGGCGTGAGCGTCAACGCAAGCGGTGCGGCCACGGCGAGGGCGGCGGCAAGGACGGGTGCAAGCGCGGCGGCTTTGTTGCTCTTCATCGTCGACTCCTTGCTAAACGGATTTTGCGATAGCCACGCGTGCAGAAACGGCCGCACGAAGGCGAGTTCGTGAGTGTGTCTCGCACAGGCTTGTGCGGCATGCGTTCCCACGTGTCATTTGCGTGAGCGTTAGTCGGGTGTGGCGTGGGCGCAGTTCCCGTCAATGTAAGGCTTTTTAAAACTCTTGAGTGCGAAGGTGCTCGCGACGCCGTCGCGAGGCGAGCATCACATCAGATGGTTTGTGATGAACGTCCATTCGGCTTCGGTCACGGGCGTGATCGAAAGTCGATTGCCCTTCGCCAGCACGCGCATATCGGCAAGCGCTTCGTGTTCGCGCAACGCGGCGAGCGGAATCAGCGCGCACTTCTTTTCGAACACGACATCGACGAGCATCCAGCGAGGATTCTCGTGCGTCGATTTTGCGTCGTAGTAAGGGCTCTTCGAATCGAATTGCGTGGGATCAGGATAGGCCGTCGACGAAACGTGAGCGAGCCCCGCAATGCCGGGCTCGGGGCAACTGGAGTGATAGAAGAGCACGCCGTCGCCGACGCGCATTGTGTCGCGCATGAAGTTGCGCGCCTGATAGTTGCGCACCCCGGTCCAGGGCAGCGTGCGATGCGGTGCGTGAGCGAGGTCGTCGATGCTTGCTTCGTCGGGTTCGGACTTCATCAGCCAGTAGCGCATGAGTCGGAGGTCAGATCGAAAGAGAGCGGGGGACATGAGCGCGATGCTCGGCGCGCGGGCGTTTGGGGACAGCCAGATGGAACGAAACAGCGTGGAACGATGAGGCGGTGCTGCAAAGGGCACCACAAAGAAAAACGGCACCGGACACGAGTCCGATGCCGTTCGAATTGGTCCCCGCCTTAGCCGCTAGGCCGGCATCCTGAACCGGGGGTTCAGAATTGGTCGCAGTTAGCAGCACTTCGGGTACATCAGACAGAGTGACGTTCACGCCCGTGCTACAAATTTCCGCAACCGTGCACATGGCATTGGTTCAAGGAATATATGACCTTGGCGAACCAGGCAGGGAAGCTAACTAAACCTTTTAAAACGTGTTATTGCTACAACTCGTGAAGTGCTTGAGCACTTGTTATTGCGCGCCACCTACTGCTGAATGCTGCTGGATGACCGCGCCGAGTTGTTCATTCATTGAGTGCATTGTACGACGGATTTCTTCGGCTGGGAATGCTTCGCCGTGTCGCACACTAGTCTGCAGACGCAGCAGTTCGGACGCGAGCGAGAGTGCCGCCATCACCGCGATTCGATCAGTGCCGCGCACGTTGCTATGCGTGCGGATTTTTGACATTTCCGCATCCACGCGTGCGACCGCTTCGAGCAGCGCGCCTTCGGTTTCCGGCGAACAGGCGAGGCGATAGGTCTGTCCGAGAATCGTCGCTTCGATCTGCTTGGTGGTCATGCATTTTCTCCGTGGCGGGCCGCGCTGCTGTCGTCGTTGCCCGGCGACTGTTCAAGCAGATCGAGCTGGCTGTCGGCTTCACCGTGCGCACGTGCGCGCGGCAGCTTTTCGAGAATCGCGTTCAGGCGCACTTGCGCGTCGTCGATTTTCGCGGTCAGCGCGTCGCGCTCTGCTTGCAGCGCGTTGCGCTCTTCGCGCACCTGCTCGAGTTCGGCGCGAGCCGCATCGCACTGCGCCTGCGACTGTGCAAGTTGCGCTTCGAGTGCGAGGCGTGCTTCGTGTTGGCGCTGATTGATCTCGATCAGCCGCCCAATATTCTGTGAGAGTGTTTCGAGTTCGTTGAGCATGTGCTGCGTCCTCTAAAGACAGGCATTCTAGCGCGGATTACTGCGCTTGCCGATAATTGTGGCGTTTCCAGTCGTAACAACCCTGCTTCGTGCTGACAACGGCAGCGAGGTGGCGCGGCAGGAACGCATTTTGCCAACGTTTGCGCGGTAAAGCGAGCAGGGCGCGGAGGCGTTTCTTGACGTGCATGCGGGCCCCTCCTACACTTGCCGCACCCTTGGTGAGGGTGCCTGATCTGTGGTGGCAACTGCGCTGTCGAACGGGAAACAGTGAGTGAAGTACGGCCGATTCGGCGCTTCGCGGCGCGGCGCAGCCGCGGTGCGCGCGTCTTCTGCATGACGCGATTGCCCACCCCGATTCCAGTTCACGAGTTTCATGTGTGCATCCGTCGCCGCTGCTGGCATGTGCGCTCACGTGGGTCGTGTCGTCGCCAGTACGGATACCGGGCGCAGTGTGAGGCGCCGGCGATGTAATGGTGCAGCGCTTGACTGCGCAGCTTTGCGGTGAGTGGAGCGCGTGCAGGCTGGCTGCCGGAACGTCATCTTCATGTATTCAACGCCCGCCTTCACGACTACGCGCGATGCGTTAGTGCGACGTGCGTGTCGTTGTGGCGTTCCCGCAGGCACGCGGTGCGCGTCCGATGCGCTCTCACGAGCGTTCGCAGCGCGCCGCTTCCATCGAGCGCTTATCGCCAGGGCATGCAGGCTTAAAACGATGCGAGCGCATCGTTCGCGTTCGAGCGTGTCTCACAAATGCATTGCACGCGCCTCGGCGATGGGGTCGCACGTGTTGCCCGGTACAGCGCAAAACACGGTAAGGCCATTCGCGCGAACCCGGCGATGGCATCTCGAATTGCCCGCCGCGTTATAACATCGCGAAATCGCAGCACTTCGCTGCGCACCATTTCGACTCTTCGAATCTCACAACGTACCCGTCCGACCCGCACGATGCGATCCGCCCAACGCGATAACATCCCCGCCGCGCGCGAGCGCACGCTCAGACCGTCGATGAGCGCGCGCCGCGCGGGAACCGTCTGGCTCGCGCTGGCGCTCGCGGCGCTCGTCGTGTTCGTCATGTCGCTCGTTGCGGGTAGCGTGCGCGTGACGCTGGCCGATGTGTTCACCGCGTTATCCCCTTCGCACGCCAGCGCCGACATGGCTGCCGAAATCGTTCGCACGCTGCGCCTGCCGCGCGCGCTCGGCGGATTCGCGTGCGGCGCATTGCTCGCGATCGCCGGAGCGCTCTTGCAGGTGCTGCTGCGCAATCCGCTCGCGGAGCCGTACGTGCTCGGCGTGTCGGGCGGCGCAGCGGCGTTCGCGCTCGTCGCGATGATGGCGGGCGTCGCGTTCTGGGGTGTGCAGGCGAGTGCCTGCGTCGGGGCATTCGCTTCGATCCTGATCGTGCTCGGCCTCGCGCGCCGCGAGTTGTGGCGCGGCGAGCCGCAGGACAGCTCGCCGCGTCTACTGCTTACCGGCGCCGTGACGGCCGCGGGGTGGGGCGCACTGATCACGCTGCTTCTCACGCTCGCCCCCGATGCACAACTGCGCGGCATGCTGTTCTGGCTCACCGGCGACCTCAACGGCGCGGGCATGCCGTGGGCGGCGCTCGGCGCGCTCGTGCTCGTGCTGGCGGCCATCGTGCCGGTCGCACCGCAACTGAACGTGCTTCTGCGCGGCGATGCAGCCGCACAGGCGCTCGGCGTGCCGGTGCTGCGCCTGCGCCTGCGCGTCTATTTCGCCGCTTCGATCGCAGCGGCCGCCGCGGTGACGACGGGCGGCACCATCGGCTTCGTCGGCCTCGTCGTGCCGCATATGCTGCGGCTCGCGTTCGGCAACGACCAGCGCATGCTGCTGCCCGCCGCCGCACTCGCGGGCGGAGTTGCCGTGATGGGCGCCGATCTCGTCGCGCGCACCGTGGCCGCGCCCGCGCAGTTGCCGGTGGGTGTCGTGACTGCGCTCGCGGGCGTGCCCGTGTTCCTGTGGATGCTGCTTCACCGGCGCACGCGATGAACCGGACAACCTCGACGACCGACAGCGCGCCGCTCCTTGCGGCCCACTCGCTGACCTTGCGGGCCGGGATTCGCACGCTCGTCGAGTCCCTCACACTGTCGTTCGGTGCCGGCGAAATCTGGTGTGTCGCGGGGGCGAACGGTGCGGGCAAGACCACGCTGATCGGTGCGCTGGCCGGGCTGCGTGCGAGCGCTGCGGGCCGCGTCGAGATCGACGGCCGCGCGCTCGAAGATTGGGCGCCCGTGCGGCTCGCTCAGCGTCGCGCGCTGATGCCCCAGGACGTGCACGACGCGTTCAGCGCGAGCGTGCTCGACATCGTGCTGCTCAACCGCTATCCGCATCTCGCGGGCTGGGGGTGGGAGCGCGACGAGGATCGCGTGGCCGCCCACGACGCGCTCGCCGCGCTCGGACTCGAAGCGCTGGTTACGCGCGACGTGCTTTCGTTGTCCGGTGGCGAACGGCAGCGCGTCGCGCTCGCCGCCGTGCTGTGCCAGGATGCGCCGCTTCTGCTGCTCGACGAGCCGCTTTCGCACCTGGACCTGCATCACCAGATCGCCTGCCTTGAAGCGCTTGTCCGCTGGGTGAGCATCGACGCTCGCACGATCGTTTTTTCCTGTCACGATCTCAATCTGGCGCGGCGCTACGCAACGCACGCGCTGTTGCTCGACGGTCGCGGCGGCTTCCACGCAGGGCCAGTGCGCGAGGTCCTGACGCCCGCGCGCGCAAGCGATGCGTTCGGGCATCCGCTCGTGCTGATCCGCGACGGCCCTCACGAGGCGCTCGTGCCCGCGCTTTCGCGCGGGCCAGTGCCGTCGCCCGGCGGCGAAGCATGAACATCGCGCCCGTATGACCTTGAACCCTCTGAAACGAACATGACGTCGAACCTTTCCCATTTGCTCGCCATCGAGCCGCTTGATCCGTCGCTGCGCGACGAACTGCAGCACAAGATCGAGACCCGGACCAAACCCCCCGGGAGTCTAGGGCGCATCGAGACGCTCGCGCGCCAGCTCGGCATGATCCAGCGGACGACGAGCCCGACCGTCGCGCGCCCCGTGATGATCGTTTTCGCGGGGGATCACGGCATTGCGAACGAAGGCGTGAGCCCGTATCCGCAGGCCGTGACCGTGCAGATGGTCGCGAACTTTCTCGCGGGCGGCGCGGCGATCAACGCGTTCAGCGGCGTCGCGGGCCTGACGCTCGAGATCGTCGATGCGGGCGTCGCCACACCGTTGCCGCCTTCGCCCTCGCTCGTCGAAGTGCCCATCGCGCGCGGCACGCGCAACTTCGCGCACGAGCGGGCGATGACGCGTGACGAGGCCATCGCCGCGCTCGAAGCGGGCGCGGCGCGCGTGCGCCATCACGCGGTACTCGGCACGAACGTGATCGGCTTCGGCGAGATGGGGATTGCGAACACGTCGGCTGCAGCGTGCCTGATGAGCCGCTTGTGCGGCGTGTCCATCGACGAATGCGTCGGGCGCGGCACCGGTCTCGACGACGACGGCCTCGCAAAGAAGCGCAATGTGCTCGCAGCGGCGCTCGCGCATCACGAGGACGCGCGCGAGCCGCTCGACGTGCTCGCGACGTTTGGCGGCTTCGAGATCGCGATGATGGCCGGCGCGTATCTCGAAGCGGCGCGCTCACATATGGCGATTCTCGTCGATGGCTTCATTGCCACGTCGGCACTGCTGGTTGCCGATGCGCTCGCCCCGAATGTGCGCGATTACTGCGTGTTCGCGCATGCGTCGAACGAGGCGGGGCATCGGCGCATGCTCGATCACTTCGGTGCGCGCGAACTGCTTGCACTCGACTTGCGCCTCGGCGAAGGCACGGGCGCGGCGCTCGCCGTGCCGCTTCTGCGAGCGGCGTGCGCGTTCCTCAATGAGATGGCGAGCTTCGAGTCGGCGGGCGTGGCTGATCGCGGCGATGGTGGCGCGTGATGTCTGCGCGAGGCCGCGTGCGCATGAGGCTTGAGCGATGAATCCGCTTGCCGAGTTGCGCTACTTCTTCACGGCGCTTGGTTACTTCACGCGCGTGCCGGTGCCGCGCTGGGTCGGGTTCAAACCCGAATGGCTCAATTCGGCGGCGCGCTATTTCCCGCTCGTGGGCGCGCTGCTCGGCGCGCTCGCGGCACTCGTGTATCTCGCGGCACTGCATGTTTTTCCGCCCGGTGTTGCCGTGCTGCTATCGATGGCGGCGACGCTTCTCGCAACCGGCGCCTTCCACGAGGACGGACTCGCCGATTGCCTTGACGCGTTCGGCGGCGGCTACGCGCGCGAGGACGTGCTGCGCATCATGCATGATTCGAGGATCGGCGCTTTTGGGGCGATCGGGCTCGTCGTTGCGCTCGCGTTGAAGTGGCAAGTGCTTGCATCGTTGCCGCCCATGCGCGCTGCGATGCTCATGATCGCCGGGCACGCCGCAAGCCGTGCGTGTGCAATCAGCTACCTCGTTTCACTCGACTACGTCCGCGCCGAAGGCAAGGCAAAGCCCGTTGCGCAGCGCATGAGCTTCGCTGCGTTGCTGTGTGCGTTTGCCTTCGGCCTGCCGTGGCTCTTCTGGCCCGCGTGGCCCGACTGGCGCGCTGGTATCGCAACGCTCACCGTGCTTGTCGCGCTGCGTTACGCGCTAGGGCGTTATTTCGTGAAGCGCATCGGCGGCTACACTGGCGACTGTCTCGGCTTCGCGCAACAGGTATTCGAACTGGCGATCTATCTCGTGGGGCTCGCGTGGATCTCGTTCTGATCCGGCATCCGGCGGTGGCCGTTGAGCCGGGCGTTTGCTACGGCAGAAGCGATGTGCCGCTCGCAGGCGAAGCAGCGCATGAAGCAGCTTGCTTCGCGCGGCGGCTCGTTGCGCTTCATGCCCCTGTGCCGCTGCGGATCGAATCGAGTCCGCTCACGCGGTGCGAGCGCGTCGCCCATGCGCTTGCATTGGCACACGGCCTCGCGCCGTGCGTCGATCCCCGGCTCGCGGAGATGGATTTTGGCGCGTGGGAGATGCAGCGTTGGGATGCCATCGAGCGCGCGCAGATCGACGCCTGGGCCGCCGATTTCGAGCATGCACGCGCGCACGGCGGCGAAAGCGTCGCACAGTTCGACGCGCGCGTCGGCGCGTGGTTCGATGAAGTGGACGCCAGGGGCACCAAAGAGGCAACCTGGGCAGTGACGCACGCTGGCGTGATCCGGTCGATCGCGGCCCGCGCGCTGGAACTGCCGTTGTCGCGCTGCGCGCGCTGGCCGCTCGAAATGGCCGCGCTCGTGTGGTTGCGGCGTGATGCGGCTAGCGGGCAGTGGCAGCTGGTTCGCTGGAACGTCTAGCCATTCGATTCGGATGCCGAATCAATTGGGCGCGCTCGCGTCCCGCTTGCGGGCCTGATCCAGATCCTCGCACAGTTGCGCCGCGCCCTGCGCGATGCGCGGCGCGGGACGCGTGAGCAGATCGCCATCGACGGAAAAGAGGTTGCCGTGCTTGACGGCCGATAACGCTGGCCATGCACGCCAGCTTTCGAGCGTGGGTAGCGGATGCTCGGGCGCGGTAGCGCCTTGCGACGACGTCACGATCGCATCGGGGTTCGCCGCGAGCACCGCTTCGGTCGAGACGGTCGGCACGAGTGGCTTCAGGGCCGCGAATACGTTGCGCCCGCCGCACAGCCCGATTACGGCGCTGACCATGTGCTCGCCGTTGAGGGTCATCAGCGGTTGATTCCACACCTGGTAGAAAACGCGGACCGGCGCGCGGTTCGCGTAACGCATGCGCAATTGCGCGATGTCGCGGCGAAAGGCCTGGGCTGCGGTCTGTGCGGTCGGCGACGTGTCGAGCAGCACGCCGAGGCGCGTGAGCGACGTCGCGATGTCGTCCAGCCGCCTCGGTTCGCTGAAGAACAGGGGGATGTGCAGGTCGCGCAACCGGTCGATCTGCTGGTCGGTGTTGCCATGCTGCCAGACCACGATCAGGTCCGGTTTGAGCGCGGCGATGCGTTCGAGGTCGAGCGCGAGGCTATCGCCGACGCGCGGCACACGCTTTGCGGCACCGGGGTAGTCGCTGTAGCTCACTGCGCCGACTAGCCTGGCACCTCCGCCTGCCGCGTAGATCAGTTCGGTGACATGCGGTGCGAGGCTGATCACGCGCTGTGCGGGCGCGCGGAGCGTGACGGTGTTGCCGGCGTCGTCGACCGCGCTGACCGACGCCAACGCGGCGTGCGTACCGAGCGTGAGCGCCAGGCCCGCGAGAAGGCGCCTCATCGCGACACGGCTGCCGGATCCGTGCGGCCTCACGGCGATTTGAGCGTAAGCGGCAGGCCGGCGGCGACGAGCGTCGCGCGGTCCGCGAGGGCGGCAATGCGCTGGTTCAGCCGGCCGAGTTCGTCGACGTAAAGACGCGTGGCCGCGCCGAGCGGCACCACGCCCATGCCGATCTCGTTACTCACGACGAGCACCGTGCCTTGCGCGCGCGCGCAGGCGGCGGTAAAGGCATCCAGGCGCGCGGACCAGTCCGGTAGCGGAACTTCGGAGTCGCGCGGGCAGAGCAGGTTGGCGAGCCAGAGCGTCAGGCAGTCGATCAGCACGCATCGGCCCGCAGCGGCGGCGCTGTCGAGCGCGCCCGCAAGATCGAGCGGCGCCTCGACGAGCGCCCAGTGCGCAGGTCGCCGCGCGCGATGATGCGCAACGCGCGCGGCGAATTCGTCATCCGCGATGCGCGCCGTTGCGATATAGGTGACCGGCAGGCCGCTTTCGAGGGCGAGGCGCTCGGCGTGCGCGCTCTTGCCCGAGCGCGCGCCGCCGACGATGAAGGTGAGGTCGCGCGAAATCATCGCGTGATTGTACCGGCGTGTACTGGCGCGGCCATGCCGGTCAGTAGAGCACCATCTGCGTGCAGCGAAAGAGCGCGATGGTCTTGCCGTCGGGCCCGCTCACCGTCGCGTCCCAGACCTGCGTGCTCCGGCCGAGATGGACGCCTGTCGCGACCGCCGTGATCGTGCCTTCGAGCGCGGTGCCGAGAAAATTGCTCTTCAGCTCGATCGTCGTGAAGCTTTTTGCGCCCGGCGGCAGGTGCGCAAGGCATGCGTAGCCGCAAGCCGTGTCCGCGAGCCCGATCACGGTTGCCGCGTGGAGGAAGCCGTTCGGCGCGAGCAGATCGTCGCGGACGTCGAGTTCGGCGCGCAGCACGCCCTCTTCGAGCGCCGTCGCGCGAAAGCCCAGCAGATCCGGCAGGCGGCCGCGCTGGCGCTCGCGCAGGGAGTCGATCGTGACATCGGTTCGCAGCTTGCTCATGGTCGAATGTTCCGTGGAAAATGGGGGGCAATGATGGTGGCCGTACGTCCAGGGCTTCGGCGGCGACGGATTTGCCGATATTATCGGGCGGTTGACTCAGGGCGCGGGGCCATTCCGGTGCGCGGGCGATCAGCCTGAGCGCCGCGGCGAGCGGCCCGCGTCGCGTGACGGACGCATCTGGCAGACACATCGGCAATCCGGCTGGCCCGCGTGCCAGCCATCCTGACGGGAGTATTCATGACGGTAATCGTGGTGGCGAATCCCAAGGGCGGCGTCGGCAAGAGCACGCTGTCCACCAATCTGGCGGGCTTTTTTGCCGCGCAGGGCGAGTGGGTGGCGCTCGCCGACCTCGACCGGCAGCAGTCCGCGCATTCGTGGCTCGACCTGCGGCCCGAGACGCTGCCAGCCATCGAAAGCTGGAACGTCGACCTGGACAACCCGCAAAAGCCGCCCAAGGGGCTCGAGCATGCGGTCATCGACACGCCCGCCGGCCTGCACGGCAACCGGCTCGGCACGATCGTCGAACTGGCGGACAAGGTGATCGTGCCGCTGCAGCCGTCGATGTTCGACATCCTCGCCACTCAGGACTTCCTCGACCGGCTCGCGAAGGAAAAGTCGGTCCGCAAGGGGGCGATCGAGGTCGGTGTCGTGGGCATGCGGGTGGACGCGCGTACGCGCTCGGCAGACCAGCTGCAGCGTTTTGTCGAGGGGCTGAAGCTGCCAGTGCTCGGTTATCTGCGCGACACGCAGAACTACGTGCAACTGGCGGCGCACGGGCTCACGCTGTGGGACGTCGGGAAGAGCCGTGTGGAGAAGGATCTGGAGCAGTGGCAGTCGATCCTTGCCTGGGTCAACGGGAAATGACCGGCAGGCGCGTGCGCGAGGCTGCCCGAACGGCGCGCGCGGCCCGCAAAGAACCAGGCGGGGCGCCTGAAAGCGCCCGGCAAGCGCGGGCGGCCGAGGCAGGGCGCCCGCCGCCTGCAGCCGGACTTCAGGTCCAGTTTTGGGTCGGCACGTGGTCGCGGCTGCCCTTGATGCGGTTGCTTTCGTCGACGAACACCAGGTCCGGCTTCCAGCCCGCCTTGAGCTCTTCCTCTTCCACGTTCGCGAAGGCCGCGATGATCACGAGGTCGCCCAGTTGCGCGCGGCGCGCGGCCGAACCGTTCAGCGAAATCATGCCGCTGCCACGCTCGCCCTTGATCGCGTAGGTGGAGAAACGCTCGCCGTTGTTGACGTTCCAGATGTCGATGCGCTCGTTTTCGACGATGTTCGCCGCTTCGAGCAGGTTTTCGTCGATCGCGCACGAGCCTTCGTAGTGCAGTTCGCAGTGCGTGACGACGGCGCGGTGGATCTTCGACTTGAGCATGTGGCGTTGCATGAGACTTCTCCTCTCGCGAGCGGGCGTGCGGCCCGTCGCAGGTCAGGCCAGGGGCGGCGAGGCTGCAGCCCGTAAAGCAGGTGTCAAAACAGGTTCTGCACGTGGCCGCGTTCGGACGCGGCGGCAGGGTCAGATTTCGAGGTTGTCGATCAGGCGCGTCGCGCCGAGTTTCGCGGCGGCCAGCACGACGAGCGGGGCCTCGGCATCGCTCGCGACGCCTGGGGCCGGCGGCAGCAGGTCCCCGCGCTTGCGGATCGCGATGTAATCGGGCTTCCAGCCGCGTGCGGCGAGGGTCGCCATCGCGTCGAGTTCGATTTGCTGGAAGTCGCGGCGGCCCGAGAGAACCGATTCGCGCACCGCGCGCAGCACGCCGGCCAGTTGCGGCGCTTCCGCGCGTTCGAGTTCCGACAGATAGCGGTTGCGCGAACTGAGCGCGAGGCCGTCGGCGTCGCGCACGGTTTCGGCGGCGATGATTTCAGTCGGCAGCGCGAACTGCTGGCACATCGCCCGCACGATCATCAGTTGCTGGTAATCCTTCTTGCCGAATACGGCGACGCGCGGCTGCACGCACGACATCAGCTTCATCACGACCGTGCAGACGCCCTCGAAGAAGCCGGGGCGGAATTCGCCTTCGAGGATGTCGCCGAGGTTGTGCGGCGGGTGGACGCGATATTCCTGCGGCTGCGGGTACATGTCGACCTCGGTGGGCGCGAACAGCACGTAGACGTTTTCCTTTTGCAGCTTGTCGATGTCGGCCTGGAGCGTGCGCGGATACTTGTCGAAGTCCTCGTTCGGGCCGAACTGGAGCCGGTTGACGAAGATGCTCGCCACAACGGGATCGCCGTGCTGGCGCGCAAGCCGCATCAGCGACAGATGGCCCTCGTGAAGGTTGCCCATGGTCGGCACGAACGCGGTGCGGTTTTGGCCGCGCAACTGGTCGCGCAGTTCCTGAATCGAGCTGATGACTTTCATGATCGGGTGCGTTATGCCTCGCTCGGGGCAAGACTTGGGTTACAGCCACCGGCGGCCAGGTGCGGCGGGCCGGTTCGGGAGCCGTCTGGAGCCAGGCTGGGCCTGTTCGGAGCGGCGGCGCTCGCCTGGCTGCTGACGGCAGGGCAGGCGCGGGCGATTGTAGTGGATTTATCCGGGCAGCGCAGCCGCCTCGGTCACGAAGGCGTAAGACAAAACGCCGGTTCGGAGCGGGAAATCGGGGTCATGCCGGGGCGCGTAGAGCCCGCGGGCCGGGCGGCATCCGTCGGCGCCGCGGTGCGTCTACTGACGAGGCCGCTCATACGCGCCGGGTGCAGCGGTATCGCGCCGACGGCTCAGGCCGGCAGGTAGGCGAGCCTGACGTAGATCGGCGCGAAGGGTTCGGCCTGGGTAATCTCGATCAGCGATTCACGCGACAGTTCCAGCATGGCGATGAAGTTCACGACCACGACCGGCACGCCGCGCGTGACGTCGAAAAGCTCCGAGAACTCCATGAATCGCGAGTTCTGAAGCTTGCGCAGGATCGTGCTCATGTGCTCGCGCACCGACAGCTCCTCGCGCGAGATCTTGTGGTGCTGCACGAGCTTCGCGCGCTTGATGACGTCGGCCCATGCGGCGCGCAGGTCGGCCGTCTCGACGTCGGGAAAGCGCGGCGTGATGCTCTGCTCGATGTAGACCTCGGCGCGAAGGAAGTCGCGGCCCAGTTGCGGGAGCTGGTCGAGGCGTTGTGCAGCGAGCTTCATCTGCTCGTATTCGAGCAGGCGGCGCACGAGTTCGGCGCGCGGGTCTTCGGCTTCGTCGCCCGTGTCGGCCTTCTTGACCGGCAGCAGCATGCGCGACTTGATCTCGATGAGCATTGCTGCCATCAGCAGATATTCGGCCGCGAGTTCCAGATTGGTCTTGCGCAGTTGCTCGACGTAGCCGAGGTACTGCGTGGTGACATCTGCCATCGGGATGTCGAGGACGTTGAAATTCTGCTTGCGGATCAGGTAAAGCAGCAGGTCGAGGGGGCCTTCGAAGGTCTCGAGAAAGACTTCGAGCGCATCCGGCGGGATATACAGATCCTGCGGAAGCTTGAAGAGCGGCTCGCCGTATAGACGCGCGAACGCGACGCCGTCAACCGTGTCGGGCGTCGAGTCGGTTGCGGGCGCCGTCAGCGCCTCGTCCGCCGCATTGTGCGCCGGCGCGCTCGCGGCGTGACCCGCCTCGTGCGCGCTGGCCCCATCGGCCTCGGCCATCAGAAGTTCTGGTAGTAGACGTAGGAAGTCTGCTTGACGCGCGAGGACTGCGTGCGTTCGCGCTCGTCGAGATCCAGAGGCTGCTTGTCCCACAGGAGCGAGCGGCCCTTGCGCTGCTGCTCCTCAAGTTGCGGCTGTTGCTGCTTGAGCTGATTCAGGAACTGCGTAATGTCCGACTGATACATGGCCGACGTCCGTCAAAAATGGCGGGCTGCACCACTGCGCGCCCGCCGCTGTTCATGTAGCCGGCAATTTTACAGCAAGCGACGCCTACGGAACATCCGGCGCGGGAGGTGCGTGGTCGGGGCGAAGTCCGGGCGCAGTGGGGACGCAGTCGGGACACGGTCGGGGCGCAGTTGGCGCCGCGCGTGCGATTTCCTCTGACGGAATGGGGGCCACTGCAGTCGGCCCGGAGATGCACTTGCTGCTCTTTGCGCGTCGTTCCTGGGTTTGAGGGTGCTGATGTGGTGAAATAACACGTTTGCGCCCCCAGACCCGCCACGCGCTGCCATCGCGCGCGGCACGGCGCCGGGCGGCCAGTTCGACCAAGGCCGGAGGTTTTGTTTGGCGGGATCGGTGATCGAAGCTTCGTGCGCAAGGCGGCGTCCCTCGGGGGCGGCGCGGTCGGCGCGCGCCGGCAGCTCAGCCACGGCTGGCGGCGCAGCGGTGGGGCGCAGCCGGGGAGCGGTCGCCGCCCGGTTTGCTGTCTGCTTTTCCGCCCGGTTTGCGGCCGGATTCGCAGCCGCTTTTGCATCCAGTTACGCAGCCCGTTCAGCAGCCCGTTACGCCGCCAGTTTTGCCGCCTGGCTTGCCGTCGCGTTCGTCGCGGGCCTGTTCACCGCGACATCCGCGCAAGCCGCATCGGACAGCTGGCTGCCGTGGGCCCGCGCGCGCACGTATTACGACGTCGAGATCGATGCCACGCCGCGCGAGTTGCGCAAGCTGCTGGAGACGCATCTCGACATCGCGCGCTTCGCGACGCGCAACGACATCAGCGACGACCAGTACGAGTTCCTCGTGACCGCCACGCCGCAGCAGGTGCGCGACCTCGCGTCCACGGTCGGCTATTTCACGCCGGTCGTGCGCACCGACTCGAAGATCGTGGACGGCAGGCGGCGCGTGCGCGTGAGTATCGATCCGGGTCCTCGCACGACGATCTCGTCGGTGACGCTCACGTTCCGCGGCCCCGTGCTCACCGAAGACAAGGCCCAGGAGAACGCCGCCCGGTTCGCGTTCTCGCTGCATGATGGCGATCCGTTCACGCAGTCGGGCTGGGACGACGCCAAGAACGGGTCGCTCAAGGCGCTCCAGTCGCGGCGCTACCTCGGTGCGAAGATCGTGCAGTCGGAGGCGCGCGTCGATCCGCTGAAGCGCGATGCGCAGCTTTCGGTGACCTACGACAGCGGCCCGACTTTCACGATGGGTGAGCTCGACGTGCAGGGCATGCGGCGTTATCCGACGTTCATCGTGGCCAACGTCAATCCGATATCGCCTGGCGAGATCTACGACGCCAATCGCGTGACGGAACTGCAGCGCCAGATGCAGAACACGCCATATTTCGCGAGCGTCGCGATTGCCGTGGACGACAATCCCGAGAAGCCGCAGCAGACGCCGCTGCACGTCAAGGTAAGCGAGTTCCCCTATAACAACTTCCGTGGCAGCTTCGGTTACTCGACCGATACCGGCCCGCATGTGCAGGGCTCCTACACGTATCTGGACACCTTCGGCGCCGCCTGGCCATTCCAGATACAGGGCCGGCTCGACCAGATCCAGCAGTTCGGCCAGCTCCAGCTCTCGATGCCGCCGGGGCCGCGCGCCTGGACCAACAGCGCACTCGTCTCGTACACGACCACCGATGTGTCCGATACGAAGATCTTCAGCCTTCGCGGGGGCGTGCAGCGCGCGCGTACAGCGCAGAACATCGACATCGCGTACTCGCTGCTCTACTACCAGGACCGCCTCGAGCAGAATGCCGCGCCGCCATCGATAGCCCGCGCGCTGGTGCCATCGTGGGCGTGGACGCGCCGTAGCGTCGACGATCCGATATTCCCCCGCTCGGGCAACATTATCCGCGTGGAGGCCGGCTTCGCCGTGAAAGGCGCGATCGCCGACGCGACCTTCATCCGCGGCTACATGCGCGGTCAGCAATATCTGCCGATCGGTCGCAGCGACCTCATGCTGTTTCGCGCGGAAGCCGGCGGCGTGTTCACGGGCGCCAGTTCGAGCGACATTCCGGCCTCGCTGCTGTTTCGCGCGGGCGGCTCGAATTCGGTGCGCGGCTATTCTTTCCAGAGCATCGGTAACAATGTCGACGGTTCGATTTTGCCGACCAAATATCTCGTCACAGGTACGGCGGAATATCAGCACTGGTTCAGCCACGACTGGGGCGGCGCGGCGTTCTTCGATATCGGCACCGCAACCGACACCTGGGGCGAAAAGGTCTTCGATCCAGGCGCGGGTATCGGCGCACGCTGGCGCAGCCCGGTCGGTCCTGTCAATCTCGATGTGGCGTATGGCTTTCGCACGCACAACGTGCGGCCCTATCTGACGCTCGGGATCGCTTTCTGATGATGACGCACGCCACGTTTCGCTTCATTTCGATGCCGCCGCCCGCCGGGAGGGCCGCCGCATGAGTGCGCGTTTCGTCGTCCGATTGCTGGCGCCTCTCGCGGTTGCGCTCGACGCGCCAACGCCCGGCGCCGGTGTCCCGCCCGAAGGGCCGCCTCCCGCCGATCCTGGCGGCGGTGACGGGCCGCCCGCGCCGCCGCCACGCCGCCCGCACCGGATCTGGCACTCGCTCGTGTGGGCGGTGGCGGCGCCGGTCCTGATCCTTGCGCTCGCGGCGGCGCTGCTCTACGGCGCTGTGACCACCGAACGCGGCACGGCGCTCGTGTGGCGCGCTGCGGTGAAGGTACTCGGCGGGCAGCTCGCGGGCACGCTCGATGGCGGCACGCTCGCGACGGGTCTGCAACTGCGCAACGTGCGCTGGCGCGGCGCCGACGGCACGACTTTCGCCGTCGATCGCGCGAGCGGCAAGTGGGCGCTCTCCAGCCGGCCGTGGCACTTCGTCGTGGACTATCTGCATATCGGCGACGTTGATCTGCGAATCGTGCCGTCCGCCGAGCCGTCCACGCCGATGACGCTCCCGAAAGACCTGCAATTGCCGCTCGCGCTCGACATTCGCGACCTGCGAGTGGCGAAGCTCACGCTGCACCAGGGCGCTTCGACGACCGAATTCTCGCGCTTCGTGTTTCACGCGCGCAGCGACGGACGGCACCATGCGGCCACCGTCGAGCAACTCGACACGCCGTTTGGCGCGGTGAACGCCAGCGCAAAGCTCGATGGCGTGCGGCCATTCCCGCTCTCGGGCGAGCTCGGCTATGCGGGAAAGGTCAACAACGAGGACGTCCAGGTCAACGGGCGTATCGGCGGGACGCTCGAGGCGCTGACCGCCGACCTCGACGCGACCGGCATGAAGCTCGCAGGACGTGCGCATATCGTGGCGGCGCCGTTCGCGGCCGTGCCGCTCGAACGCGCGATGCTCGCGTTCGATCACGTCAATCCGCAGGCCTTCGCGCCCGGTGCGCCGTTTGCCGATCTCGCGCTGCGCGCCGATCTGAAGCCGGTGGAAAGTCCGGCTGGCAGCGCGAATTCCGCGGGCACGGCGCCGACGACGCCCGCACCCGCTGCCCACACCGGCGCGAATAACCGCGCTGCCGGTTTTACGGTCGCTGGCAACGTATCGATCGTGAACGCGAAGCCGGGTGCAATCGATGCGAATCTGCTGCCGCTCGTCTCTGCGCGCACGGACGTCGTGCTCGACGCCCATACGCAGCGGCTCGCCAACCTCGACGTGCGGCTCGTGAAGGACGCCACGCTGACGGGCGGCGGGACGATCAGCGGACGCAACGGCCGCTTCGACCTCAAGGTGGCGCGGCTCGATCTGAACGCGCTCGAAGCGCGCGTGCGCCCGACCCAACTGGCCGGGCCGATCACGGTGCATCTTGCCGGCGATGTTCAGAGCATCACACTCGACCTCGCCGACCCACAGGCCGCCCTGCGCGCGCAGGGCAAGGTCACGTTCGATCCGGCGCGACTCTCGTTGAGCGACGTGCGCGTGAGTTCGGGCGCGGGGCGGATCGACCTGTCTGGCGCGATCAAGCACGACGCGAATTCCACGTACACGCTCAAGGCGGCGATGACCGATTTCGATCCGCTCTCGCTCACATCGCAGGCGCCGCCGCGCGCAGCGGCGAGGCCGTCAACGGCACCTTTGGGCGCGGCGCGCAACCGGCCTGCGCACGCGGCTGGAAGCAACGCTCCGAGCCTTGCGCAATTGCCTGAACAGGCTGACGCACTGAGCAGCGCACGCAACACGACGCGAGACGGCACGTCGACGCCTTCCCCGGTATCGCGCACCGCGCCGCGCCGCATCGAGGCGCGCGTGAACGGTACGGTCGACGCGAACGGCACGCTCGCGCCCGTGTTCACGACGAAAGCCCAATTCAGGCTCGGTCCGAGCGTCTACGACGGCCTGCCGCTCACCGGCGAGGGCGTCGTCCAGCTCGCGGGCTCGCGCATCCTTCCGAGCGAGGCGCATCTCTCGGTGGCGGGCAACGACGTGGCGCTGCAGGGCAGCTTCGGCGCGCCGGGCGACCGGCTGCGCTTCACGGTGGACGCGCCGCAACTCGACCGGCTCGGCTTCGGCGTCGCGGGGCAGGTCGCGGCGAGCGGCGATCTCTCCGGTACCTTCGCGCAACCCGACGTCGCGCTCGATTACAAAGCCGCGCACGTCGTCTTCGGCGACAACCGGCTCGGCCACGCGCAAGGGCATGCGGAACTGCGCGCCGGCGCGAACGGCGCGCTCGCGTTCAGCACCGACGCCAGCGAGATCGCCGTCGCAGGCGTCGAGGTCTCGACGCTGACCGCGCGGCTCTCGGGCACGCGCGCGAAGCACACGCTCACTGCGAGCGCGAAAGGCAAGGTGCAGGGCCAGACGGTCGACGTTCAACTCGCTGCAAACGGCGCGCTCGCGGACACGCATGACGGCACGCGCTGGACCGGCACCGTCACGCAATTGCAGAATCGTGGCGCGCCGGCTATCGATCTCGAAGCGCCGCTTGCGGTGAGCGCGGGCGCCGGCAAGGTGACGCTCGGCGCTACGCGCCTCGTGGTCGAAGGCGCATCGCTCGATCTCAAATCGTTCGATCTCGACAACGGCCGCATCCGTTCGGCGGGGTCGCTCACCGGTGTGTCGCTCGCCCGCGTACTGCAACTGCGCCAGCAGCTCACGGGCGTGCAGTCGAACCTCAAGACCGACCTCGTCTTCGACGGCGACTGGGACTTCTCGATCGGCGCGAGCGCCACGGGCCACGTGCAGATCGGGCGCCGCTCGGGCGACATCACGGCCGAGGTCGGGCGCGGACTCGCCTCGCTCGGCATCAGCGACATCAACGCGCGCGCGGCATTCAGCGGCGGCAACCGGCTCGACGTGACCGCGCACGCGAAGGCGACGCGCGTCGGCACGCTCGACGTCGCGACATACACGTCGCTCGTGCCGCGTGACGGAGTCCTCACTATCGCGGAGGAGTCACCGCTCGGCGGCACGATCGTCGCAAACGTGCCGTCGCTCATGACCACGGGCGGACTGTTCGGCCCGGGCTATCTGCTCGATGGCCACATCGCGCTGCAGCTTGTGCTGAACGGTACGGTTGCGCAGCCGGCCGTATCGGGGTCGCTCGTCGGTGACCGCATTTCCGCGACGCTCGTCGACCAGGGG
This sequence comes from Paraburkholderia dinghuensis, assembly GCF_003837865.1. Lineage (GTDB taxonomy): Bacteria > Pseudomonadota > Gammaproteobacteria > Burkholderiales > Burkholderiaceae > Paraburkholderia > Paraburkholderia dinghuensis. The sequence goes on from NZ_RQIS01000003.1 coordinate 162,894, forward strand.
CTCCAGCTCAAGGACGGTGTGGTCCGCGTGCTGCTCTCGCACAACCTCGTCGACTTCCAGCAGGTGGAATTTCATGGCGCGAGCGGCACGCTGCGCGCCACGGGGCGCGTGCGGCTCGACAACAACGAACCCGATCTCACGGCGAGCATCGTCGCCGACAAGCTCGAGTTGTTCGCCTCACCTGACCGGCAGATGTCGCTCTCGGGTAGCGCAAGTATCGCGAACCAGGGGCAGGCCGGCGGCCTGCAGATCAACGGCAAGTTCACCGTCGATCACGCGCTGTTCGACATGCCCGAATCGCCCGCGCCGGAACTGAGCGACGACGTGGTGATCGTGCGTCCGGACGGCACGACACGCGGCGGCCCGCCGCCGCTGGACGTAGCGGCGGCGAAGGCCGGGACGAGGCCGGCGTCGCGTTTCGCGCCGAGCGCGAACATCGGCATCGACCTTGGCCGCAGCTTCCGTTTCCGCGGCAGGGGCGCGGACCTCGGTCTCGCGGGCATTATCACGGCGATGAGCGAACCCGGCGTGCCGCTGCGCGCAGTGGGCAACGTGCGTGTGACAGAAGGATCGACGTACACGGCGTTCGGCCGCAAGCTTGCCATCGAGAACGGCTTCTTCACGTTCAACGGCCCGGTTGCGAACCCGGGCATCAACATTCTCGCGATGCGGCGCAATCAGCAGGTCGAGGCGGGGGTGCAGGTGACGGGCACGATCCAGTCGCCCGTTGTGAAGCTCATCTCAGAACCCACCGTGCCCGACAACGAAAAGCTTTCGTGGCTGCTGTTTGGCCACGGCACCGACCAGGGCAATAACCTCGGCCAGCAAAGTGCGATGACGTCGGCGCTCGCGCTACTCGGCAGTGCGAGCGGCAAGCGTATTGCGCAGTCGGTGGGGCTCGACGAATTTTCGATTGGGCGCAGCGAGGTGGGGCTTACCGATCCGCAGGTTGTGATGATCGCGAAGGTGATCAACGAGTGGCTCGTGATCGGATTCGAGCAGGGGCTGCAGTCGGCGTCGAACGCGGTCAAGGCGACTGTCAATCTCTCGCGGTACTGGTCGGTGTCGGCGTATGGCGGTACGTTTTATGGCGCTGATCTTTCTTATACGCGGCGGTTTGACCGGATTGGGCGGTAGGGGGGCGAACGGCTGCTACTGCCATTGCGTCTGCAGAACATCGAGATCGCAGACCCACACAGTGTCGATGGCATAACCTCGGTCACTCGCCGCTGCCGTAAGGCCGGGTGATCACTTCGAGGTAGTGGCCGTCAGGATCGCGAAAATAGACGCCACGCCCGCCATCGTTGTGGTTGATCTCACCCGGCCGGCTACCCCTCGGATCGGCCCAGAATTCCAGTCCGCGATCCTTGATGCGGGCGAAGACAGCGTCGAAATCAGCTTCGCTGATCAGGAAGGCGTAGTGCTGCGGCTGGATGTGGCCCGCAACTTTGGCAAAGTCCAGCGAGACGCCGTTGTCCAGCTCGACGACGTCAAAGTGGCCGAAGCGATCCGGCGCCGGCCGGCCCAGCATGTCGGCCAGAAACCTGGCTGAGGTGCTCTGGTTCGAGCACCACACAATGGTGTGATTGAGCTGGGCGACCATAACGTGGGCTCCGGCGACTGGGGAATACAGTGATTGGAGTGTGGTGACGATCCGTTTCAGTCGCGACGTCAGTGCGTGACGTGCTGAGACGATGGCAAAGGCGGACAGACTGTCGAGCCGGCACTTGAAGGGTCGATACTTGAGTATAGCCGTCGTTCGAATGTCCGCTGGAGGGCCCTGGCGTACGTCGCCTCCTGGTCGCCCTCTGCCCCGATTAACAGGCCAAACGCAGCGTCGCGCGGGCGTCACCCGGCGGGGTGCAACGTCTGGGCCTGCAAAGCCGGATCATCCAACACACGCACGTCTCTCGAGTACGTGCCGAGGCATCACTTCAAACCCAGCCGCAACGCCAGACGATGCAGGTTCCCCGGATCAAGCGATAGCTGGCGCGCCGCTGCGGCCCAGTTGCCGTCACAGTCGTCGACTGCCTTGCGGATCATCCTGCGCTGAAAGGCGCTGGTGGCGTCGTTGAGGCCCATCTCTTGCACGGTATCGGGCGTCGCCAACAGTGGAGCGTGCCGGGCGACCGGCTGCCCATCGCCCGGACAGATGTGCCGCTCATGGATGACCGCCGCATTTCCCCCCTGTTCGGCGCGCGCAAGCACAGCGGCGCGGCGCAAGACGTGCTCCAGCTCGCGCACGTTGCCGTGCCACTGACGCGCGGTCAGCGCATCCAGCGTATCCTGGTCGATCGAAAGGGTATTGAGACCCATCGTGCCGCGCCAGCGCTCAAGGAAAAATCCCGTCAGCAGGGGAATGTCCTCGAGACGCTCGCGCAGCGCCGGTGCGTGCAGCGGAAACACGCTCAGTCGATGGTACAGATCGGCGCGGAACTGGCCCGCGACAATTTCGGCCTTGAGGTCCTTGTTGGTGGCGGCGATGACACGGACGTCGACCTTGCGCTGGGTGTCGTCGCCGATTCGCTGCAGGTCGCCATATTGCAGTACCCGCAGCAGCTTGGCCTGCAATGACAGCGGGAGTTCGCCGATCTCGTCGAGAAACAGCGTGCCCTGGTGGGCCAGCTCGAACTTGCCGGTGCGATTGTGGATGGCCCCGGTGAAGGCGCCTTTCACGTGGCCGAAAAGCTCGCTCTCGGCCACGTTCTCAGGCAGCGCTGCGCAGTTCAGGTAGACGAGCGGGCTCGCCCGGCGCGTCGAGCCGATGTGGACCGCCCGCGCGATCAGCTCCTTTCCGGTACCGGTCTCGCCGAGGATCAGCACGTTGAGATCCGTGACCGCCACGACGTCGATCTCGCAGCGCAGCCGCTGCATGGCCTCGGATTCCCCGATCATCTCGCCCTCGCCGGCGGTTGCGGCAAGTTGGCGCACGGGCGGCGTTCCGGCCCCGTGCGGGTCGCTCGCCATCTGCTCCAGCAGCAGCGCGTTCGCCAGTGCCGCCGAGGCCAGCGCGCCGATCAGACCAAGATCTTTGTCATCGAAGTCGTCGAACTGCGAAGGGTTCAGGCCATCGATGGTCAGCGCACCAATGAGCACCCCTTCGCTCAGCAGCGGGATTCCCATGCAGGCGTGTACGGGCAGATAGCCGAGGCTGGCAATCAGGTTGTCGTAGGGGTCGGGCAGATCGCTGTCCGGCGGAAAGCGCACGACATCGCCCGCGCGCGCAATGGCTTCCAGACGCGGATGCTCGCTGACGCGGAAGCGCCGGCCCATGACGTCGGGCGACAAGCCGTCCATAGCAAGCGGGACGAATGTGCCGCGGTCGTAACGCAGCAGCGCGGAGGCGTCCGAGTGGAATAGCTGTCGCACGCTCTGAATCATCTGCTCGAAGCGCTCGCTATGAGAATTGCCCCGCTGCAGATCGAGGGCGATACGGGTGAAGGTGTCGGCACTAAGCATGATTGTCGAACTGACAATTCGATTGTCAAAAGCACAATCCGCGATTGTAGTCCTTTTGACAATGGGTGTCCCGAAGACGCCAGTGAATCAGCGGTTTTCGGGCTGGCACGCTGTTTGCGTTAGTTGTCCCTGCAACTGCACACACACCAAAGGAAACACCATGTCAATTCTGGTCAAAAACAACGTTCACTGGGTCGGTCAGCGCGATTGGGAAGTGCGCGATTTTCACGGGACCGAATACCGTACGTTGCGGGGCACCAGCTACAACAGCTACCTGATCCGCGAGGAGAAGACCGTCCTCATCGATACCGTGGATCATCGCTTCAGCCGTGAATTTATCCGTGACCTGGCCGCCGAAGTCGACCTCAGCACGATTGACGCCGTGGTGATCAACCATGCCGAGGAAGACCACGCTGGCGCGCTGGGCGAACTCCTCGCCCTGATTCCCGGTACGCCGGTCTACTGCACGAACAATGCGCTCGACTCGATCGTCGGCCACCATCACCATCCGGAATGGAATTTCCAGCCCGTGTGCACGGGCGACAAGCTGGACATCGGCAATGGCAAGCAGCTCGTCTTCATCGAGACGCCGATGCTGCACTGGCCCGACAGCATGATGACCTACCTCACCGGCGATGCCGTGCTGTTCAGCAATGACGCCTTCGGCCAGCACTACTGCGACGAACACCTGTTCAACGATGAGGTCGATCAGGGCGAGCTGATGGACCAGTGCCTGCGGTACTACGCGAACATCCTCACGCCGTTCAGCCCGCTGGTGACGGCGAAGATCAATGAGGTGCTCGGGTTCGGCTTGCCCGTCGACATGGTGGCCACCGCACACGGCGTGGTCTGGCGCGACAACCCGACCCAGATCATCCTGAAATATCTGGAGTGGGCGAACAACTACCAGGAAGACCGCATCACGCTGTTTTACGACTCGATGTCGAACAACACGCGCATGATGGCCGATGCAATTGCTCAGGGCATCCACGAAGCCGACCCGCTCGTCACCGTCAAGATTTTCAACGTCGCCCGCCACGACAAGAACGAAATCCTCTCGAACGTGTTCCGCTCGAAAGGCGTCCTCGTGGGTTCATCGACGATGAACAACGTCATGATGCCCAAGGTGGCCGGCATGCTGGAGGAAATCACCGGGCTGCGGTTCCGCGGCAAAAAGGGTTCAGCGTTCGGCAGCTTCGGGTGGGCCGGAGGCGCGGTCGATCGCATCCAGACCCGTCTCATGGATGCGGGCTTCGATATTGCCCTGTCGCTGAAGGCCAAGTGGCGCCCCGATGCCCGGACGGTCGAACTGTGCCGCGAGCACGGCCGCCAGATCGCCCGCCAGTGGGCGCTGCGTCGACTTGAGCCGGCCCGTAGCCTCGCGACACACGGCGCGGCGAATGACCCGGCCGTCAGCAAAGTCCCCGCCGCAAGCAAAGCCCCGGCCGCCACGTGTGCTGGCGAGTCCATGCTGTGCACGGTGTGCCAGTGGGTGTATGACCCAGCGCTCGGCGAGCCGGATCAGCTCGTGGCGCCCGGCACGCCTTGGGACGCTGTGCCCGAGACCTTCCTGTGCCCGAAGTGCGGCATCGGTAAGGCTGTGTTCGAACCGGTATTGGGGAAGGCTGCAGCATGAACCGCACTATCACAATCGTCGGCAGCGGTTTCGCTGCCCAGCAACTGGTGCGCAGCCTTCGCAAACGCGACACCGATGTGCCGATCCGCATGATCACCGCCGACAACGGCGATGAATACAACAAGCCTGATCTGAGCCACGTGGCCAGCCGCGCCGCCACGGCTGCGGGCATGCCGTTGCGTTCGGGAGAGGCGTTCGCGGCGGAACTGGGCATTACGCTGCAGGCGCGCTGCCGGGTCGAGGCCATCGACCCGGTGCGCCAGGTACTCGTGACTTCGCAAGGAGAGTGCGTCTACGAGCAGTTGGTGCTGGCCACCGGCGCACGCGCGGTGCGGCCTGCGGTAGCGGGTTCGCATCTGATGCACACGCTCAACAGTCTGGAAGAATTCGCGAGGCTCGAGCCGCAGCTTGCGGCGGCGCGCAGCGTACTGGTGCTCGGGGCAGGCCTCATTGGAACGGAGCTGGCGATGGATATCGCCAGTACCGGTCGTGAGGTCACGCTCGTCGATATCGCTCAGAGCCCGCTCTCCGCGCTGCTGCCTGCTGCGTTGAGTCAGCCTCTGATCAACGCGCTGCAGGCCGCCGGGGTACGGCTGCAACTTGGCCGCGGCCTGCACTCGATCGAAAAAGCGGGCGATGGCCTCCAGGTCAACATGAGCGATGGTTCGAGCAGCCACCACGACCTGGTCCTCGCCGCGATAGGGCTTGCACCTGAAGTCTCGCTTGCCCGCGACGCGGGGATCGACGTCGGGCGCGGCATCATCGTGGACGAACACCTTCGCACCAGCGTCCCCGATATCTACGCGCTCGGTGACGGCATGGAATTCCAGGGCACGCTCCTGCCTTTCCTGCAGCCCGCCTTGCTCGGGGCCACCGTGCTGGCGGCAACCCTGCTTGGCAAGCCGACACCGCTGGTGCTCCCGCATATGATGGTGCGCGTCAAGACACCGGCCTACGTCATGCAAATGGCCGGACGCACGCGCGGCGAGGGGCTCTCCTGGCAGTCCGAATGGAATGCGAGCGGTATGCTCGCGCGTTCCTTCGATGCGGCAGGCAAGTTGTGCGGTTTCGTCGTCGGCGGTGATCGGATAAGTCAGGCTTTTGCCGTGTACCGTGAACTTCCGCGGCTAGCTGCCTGAACGGGAGGCCGTAACGCGGGGGATCTCCCGCGTTACGGCAGTTCGCTACGCGCCTCAGGCTGTCGGGGGGATAGACAGCACGTGCGCGCCCTGGCGCGATCTCGTACGCAACCGCTGGCGCGACGGTCGTTTCCCAAGGGCACAGCAGCCATTCGACGCTCTGCCGCCGAACGACCGCTGTCCTGCACGAAACGCCCCGTTCCGCCTTACTTGCGCTTGAGTTGCGAGATATCCCGCACGGCGCCACGATCGGCCGACGTCGCGAGCGCAGCGTAGGCCTGCAGCGCCTGGGACACCACGCGCTTGCGGTCCGCCGGCATCCAGGCCTTGTCGCCGCGCGCTTCCATGGCTGCGCGACGGCGAGCCAGCACGTCGTCCGACACCGCGAGGTGCATCTTGCGCTGCGGGATGTCGATCTCGATGACATCGCCGTCTTCCACGAGACCGATCGTGCCGCCTTCGGCCGCTTCAGGCGACGCATGCCCGATCACGAGGCCCGACGAGCCACCGGAGAACCGGCCGTCGGTAAACAGCGCGCAGGTCTTTCCCAGCCCCTTCGATTTCAGATACGACGTGGGGTAGAGCATTTCCTGCATGCCGGGGCCGCCCTTGGGGCCTTCGTAACGGATCACGACGACGTCACCCGCGACGACCTTGTCGCCGAGAATGGCGTCGACGGCCTCGTCCTGGCTTTCGAACACGCGCGCGCGCCCGGAGAAGATCCACTGCGATTCGTCGACACCGGCCGTCTTGACGATGCAGCCCTTCTCGGCGAGGTTGCCGTAGAGCACGGCGAGGCCGCCGTCTTTCGAATACGCGTCTTGCTTGCTGCGGATACAGCCGTTCTTGCGGTCGCTATCGAGCGACGCATAGGTCGCTTCCTGGCTGAACGCGACCGTGGTCGGAATGCCGCCCGGCGCCGCGCGGAAAAACTTCTGCGCTTCTTCGCCCGCGCCGCCCGCGATGTCCCACTTGGCAATCGCGTTGCCGAGTGAGCCGCTATGCACGTTGCCGCACGACAGGTCGAGCAATTCAGCGCGGGCCAGTTCGCCGAGAATGCCGAGGATGCCGCCCGCACGATGCACGTCCTCGATGTGGTACTTGTCGGTCATCGGCGCAGCCTTGCACAGGCACGGTACTTTGCGCGAGATGCGATCGATATCGGACATCGTGAAATCGACGCCCGCTTCCTGCGCGGCTGCCAGCAGGTGCAGGACGGTATTGGTCGAACCGCCCATGGCCACGTCGAGCGCCATCGCGTTCTCGAATGCGGCCTTGGTGGCGATGCTGCGCGGCAGGACCGACGTGTCTTCTTCCTGATAGTAGCGGCGGCACAGATCCACGACCAGGCGGCCCGCCTGTTCGAACAGGCCCTTGCGCCATGCGTGCGTCGCGACGATCGTGCCGTTGCCGGGCAACGCGAGACCGATTGCCTCGGTCAGGCAATTCATCGAGTTCGCGGTGAACATGCCAGAGCAGGAACCGCATGTCGGGCAGGCGCTGCGCTCGACTTCGGCCACGTCGGCGTCGCTGATCGCCGGGTCGGCGGCCTTGATCATCGCGTCGATCAGGTCGATCTTGGCGATCACCTGACCATCGGTCGGCGACTTGATCTTGCCTGCTTCCATCGGGCCGCCGGAAACGAACACGACGGGGATGTTCAGGCGCATGGCGGCCATCAGCATGCCCGGGGTGATCTTGTCGCAATTGGAGATGCAGACCATGGCATCGGCGCAATGCGCGTTGACCATGTATTCGACCGAGTCTGCGATCAGTTCGCGCGAGGGCAGCGAATAGAGCATGCCGCCGTGGCCCATGGCGATGCCGTCGTCCACGGCGATTGTGTTGAATTCCTTGGCGACGCCGCCGGCCGCCTCGATCTCCTTCGCGACCAGCGCGCCGAGATCGCGCAGATGCACGTGACCCGGCACGAACTGCGTGAACGAGTTCACCACGGCGATGATGGGCTTGCCGAAGTCGCCGTCTTTCATGCCGGTGGCGCGCCACAAGGCGCGAGCGCCCGCCATGTTCCGGCCATGAGTCGAAGTTTTTGATCGATAGTCAGGCATCTCTGTCCTCAGGTCTTGCAGTCGTCGAAAGTGAAATGGGGTCCGGGTCCGGGTCCGCGGCCAGTGCACCGTTGCGCACGGCGGGCGACGGCTCGCGGTGCCGCACAGGGAGAACGTCCGGAAAGCGCAAATAGTGCTGGAGCGCCAGTGAGACGTCCAATATATTTTTCCGCGTGAATAAAGTCGAAAAAAATATCAATCGATGACGGCGCCCGTCAAAACCGGGCCGCGCCGCGCGGACGAATGAACGTCGTGACCGAAACCGGTTGCGGGTTTGCCCGCGATGAACCCGAAAGAAGGGGCATCGAGGATAACCGGGGAATGCAGAAGAAACGGCCGGGTTCGGCCAGGTAGCGTCGTTCGCGCCAATCCCAACGAACGGCAGCCTTGAATCGATTCTGTTGAAAAACTCTCTTATCTGGGCAGCAGGACCGGCGCGCGAAAAATCGACCTCTCAGATCGTTCCACAAACCGTTCGTGAGCATCGATTAGGGGTAAGAGGACCCGTGAAAACCTCCCTGAATGCCTGACTGCGGAGTTTTTCAACAGAATCAATCATTAGCGGCCGTTCGACATCGCGGCGTAGATCGCCGACAATCTCCTTCATTCGCGGACGATGCTTACGGTGACTTGAATAACTAACACTAGCTCGACGCTTGTGACTGCAGGGTGGCTACCCAATCAGGTCAAAGATCGTCGGACATCGCAAATGAACTCACATCCCACCCCGCCACTGGACCCGGAACTTGCGAAGCGCATCAAGCTCGTTCGCCGAGATGTTAGTGACTTGCTCTTTCACTTCACTCGCGGCCTCGAACCACGATGGGTCGAGATTCAAGGACGGAAGATAAACATGGGAGAAACGGCATCCCACGTCCTAGAAAAGATTCTGCGCTCGGGCGAGCTGCACGGCACATCCCATTGGACTTATGGCAAAGATACAGTTTGCTTTACCGAAGCTCCGATCCACGAGTTCAACTCGGTCTTCGCCTTGGCGTCCATTGCTTCGGAGGAGACCCAAAGACCGAGATACGAACCCTATGGTGTCGCCGTAAGCAAGAACTGGCTCTACCAGCAAGGGGGACGACCTGTAATCTATGATCTCCCCGAGTCTCTCGATCAGTACCCCGACGCACTGCGACATCGCTTCTGCCCCTACGATCCAGTGAACTCAGTCGACTTCACTTGGGAGCGAGAATGGCGTGTCCCATCCAGTGCGCTCAAGTTGGATCCCAACCAAACCCTGGTTGTTGTGCCGACATCGGCCGAAGCATTCGAGTTCGTATATCAGCATGCAAGCGAGGAAGCGGACATCGACGCGAGCGGTTCAGCATTCGGCATCTATCACCAACCAAAGTGGTTGGCCGTTTCTCTCGATATGTTCGGAGTTAGGTATTCGCCCGACGACGCCTAACCCGTTCATCAAATGGGACTGCATGAAGAGCAGCTGCCATTGTGTTGCATCGACCGGTTGAATCCATAGTCGAACAGAGCCCCTCCCCGAAAATCTGTGAACAACGCCAAAAAAAGCACGCCCTCAGGCGTGCTTTCGTTGCTGCGAGGCGAGGCGAGGCGAGGCGAGATCCGGCGCGTCAGCGCACCTTCATCCCCGGCTTCGCGCCGCTTTGCGGCTCAATGATGTAGAGGCCCGGTTCGGCCTTTTCATTGGTCGACGACGCGGACAACACCATCCCTTCCGAAACGCCGAACTTCATCTTGCGCGGCGCGAGATTGGCGACCACCACCGTGAACTTGCCCTTGAGGTCCTCCGGCTTGTAAGCCGAGCGGATGCCCGAGAACACGTTGCGCGTGCGCTCTTCGCCGACGTCGAGCGTCAGTTGCAGCAGCTTGTCCGACCCCTCGACGACGTTGCAGTCGACGATCAGCGCCACGCGCAGGTCGATCTTCGCGAAGTCGTCGATCGAGATGACGTCGGGTGTTTCCGGTGCGGCGTTGGCCATCGCAGGCGCGTCCTTCGATGCCTTCGACTTCTGCTTCGCATCGGCGGGCGCGGCCGCGCTCGCGTCGGTTGCCTGCAGCGAATCGCGGTTCGCAGCGAGCAATGCTTCGATCTGCTTGGGATCGACGCGCGTCATGAGGTGCTTGTACGCGTTGATCGGCGTCGTCGACGAAAGCGGCTTCGCAGCGTCGGCCCAGGTGAGCGGCGCGATCGAGAGGAAGCTCTCCACGCCGGCGGCCAGCGTCGGCAATACCGGCTTGAGCGCGAGCGACAGCAGGCGGAACGCTTCGAGGCTCACGCTGCAGGCTTCGTGCAGCGCCACCGCGTTGGCCGGGTCCTTCGCCAGTTCCCACGGCTTGGCCGTATCGACGTAGCCGTTGACCACATCGGCGAGCTCCATTGTCTGGCGCAGCGCGCGGCCATAGTCGCGCGACTCGTAGTGCGCGGCAATGTGGGGGATCGCGTCGCGCAGTTGCGCGAGCAGCGGATGATCCATCGCGCCGTCCTGCACGCGGCCGTCGAAGCGCTTGATCAGAAAGCCCGCCGCGCGGCTTGCGATGTTGATGTACTTGCCGACGAGGTCGCTGTTCACGCGCGCCTGGAAGTCCTCGAGGTTCAGGTCGAGGTCTTCCATCGTGCCGTTGAGCTTGGCAGCGAAGTAATAGCGCAGCCACTCGGGATTCAGGCCTGACGTGACGTAGCTTTCCGCCGTGATGAAGGTGCCGCGCGACTTCGACATCTTCGCGCCGTCCACCGTGAGGAAGCCGTGCGCGAACACGTTGGTCGGCGTGCGATGGCCCGAGAATTCGAGCATCGCCGGCCAGAACAGCGTGTGGAAGTACAGGATGTCCTTGCCGATGAAGTGATACTGCTCCGTCTTCGTGCCCGGCTTCACCCAGGCGTCGAAGTCGATGCCGCGCTTCTCGCACAGGTTCTTGAAGCTCGCGTAATAGCCGACGGGCGCGTCGAGCCACACGTAGAAGTACTTGCCGGGCGCACCCGGAATTTCGAAGCCGAAATACGGTGCGTCGCGCGAGATGTCCCAGTCGGCGAGCTTCGATTCACCTGCGTCGCCGAGCCACTCGCGCATCTTGTTCGTGGCTTCCGGTTGCGCGAGGCCGCTCACCCAGCCGCGCAGGAATTGCTCGCAGCGCGGGTCCGAGAGGCGGAAGAAATGGTGCGTCGAGGTCTTGCGGATCGGCGTCGCGCCGGAGACCACCGAGTACGGATTGATCAGGTCGGTCGGCGCGTAGGTCGAGCCGCACACTTCGCAGTTGTCGCCGTACTGGTCCTTTGCGCCGCATTTCGGGCACTCGCCCTTGATGAAGCGGTCCGGCAGGAACATGTTCTTGACCGGGTCGTAGGCCTGCTCGATGTCGCGCGTGTCGATGAGACCCGCGTCCTTGAGCGCCAGATACACCGATTCGGAGAGCACACGGTTCTCTTCGGAATCCGTCGAGTAGTAGTTATCGAACGAGACGCCGAAGCTGTCGAAATCGCGCTTGTGCTCCTGCCAGACGCGCGCGATCAACTGCTGCGGCGTGAGGCCTTCCTTTTCGGCGCGCAGCATGACGGGCGTGCCGTGCGTGTCGTCGGCACCGACGTAGTAGACCTCGTGACCGTGCATTCGCAGCGCGCGAACCCAGATGTCCGTCTGGATGTACTCGACCAGATGGCCGATATGGATTTGCCCGTTGGCGTAGGGCAGGGCGGACGTGACGAGAATCTGGCGGCGGGCCTGCTGAGCCTGTCGTGTGCCGGCGGCACTGAGGTCGGTGGCGGGTGCTGACATGTTGGGGGAGTCCGGTGATGCGGGAGGTCGAAACGACAATTTTAGCAGGGCCGAGGGAGGGCGCGTTCGCGGCCGGAAGTGCCGCGCACGCCGCGCTCAGGTCCTGCGCGAAATCGTAGTGCGCGTGGTGCGGGTTCTTCGCAAGAGCGGGTGAAACCAGGGGACGGAAGCTGTCGTGGAATCCGCCCGATGCTGCATTGCACAAATGACGGGCAAAAAAACCGGGGCAGTATGGCCCCGGAGCAACAACGACAAGAGGAGAATGGTGACGCGGCGGCATCGCCAGCCACGTACCGTAATGACAGACAGCGGATCGGGCCGGGAGTTCGAAAAAATTTAAATTTTCTGGGTCCGCCCGCCGTCAGACAGCCGTCACGCAGCCGTCAGCCCTGGTGTTGCGCCGTTGCGCGCAGAAAGACTTCCACGCGACGGTTTGCCGCGCGACCGGCCTCGGTGTTGTTGTCGGCGACCGGCTGTGTGTCGCCGCGACCTTCCGCGGCGAGGCGCTGCATCGGGATGCCGCGCGTCGACAGGTAGTTCACGACGCTCTGCGCGCGGTTGACCGACAGCGTCTGATTAAAGGCGGGCTGGCCCGTGTTGTCCGTGTGACCCACGACCTGCGCGACCACTTCCGGATTCTGCTGGAGCGTCTGCGCGACCTGATCCAGCACCGGTGCAAACGTCGGCTTGATCGCGTAGCTGTTGGTGTCGAAGGTCACGCTGCTCGGGATGTCGAGCTTGAGCGAGCCGTCCGGCTGCTCGGTGATCTTGGTGCCCGTGCCCTGCGTCGCGCCCGACAGTCGGTTGTGGATTGCCTGCCAGTTGTAGCCGGTCACGCCGCCGACGAGCGCGCCTGCGCCTGCGCCGATCGCCGCGCCCTTGCCGCCGCCGAAGATCGCGCCGATCGCGGCACCCGTACCGGCGCCGACGCCGGTGCCGATGGCCGTGTTGGTGCCTTGCTGGGTCGCGCAGCCCGCGACGAGTGCACCGGCGACAGCGAAGACGGACAGGCGGGTCAGGATTCTTGCGTTCATTTTGCTTCCTCACTTGAGTGGAACACGACGGCTGCCGGCAATGCCCGCCCGCAGGCCCCGACTGCGTACAGGGTCTTCGGGCGGCACCAGGCGGCAGCTACTACAATGGCGGCTTGAAGGCTTGCGTGACGAGGCTCGCCAACGGGATCGCCGCTTCAAGGCTTGACGCCCGCAAGCGTGCACTTCAGCCGTGAAAATCGCAATGCAGCCTAACAATTTCTATCATTTCCCGGCACCAGCGCGATCATTGGATCTGCGCCCGGTGACCGGCGTACCCACGGAGCATCAATGAGCATAGATCGGGCTTTGGTCGACGCCGCGCTTGCGGCCCTGACGGATCCGAACACGGGCAAGCCCTACGCCACCGGCAAGGGCGTGCGCAATGTCGTCGTCGAGGGTGACGGTGTCGGGGTCGAGATCGTGCTTGGCTATCCGGCGAAGAGTCAGGTCGACGCGATCCGGTCGCAGGTCGAGGCCGCACTCGCCGCCGTGCCCGGCGTCAGCTCGAGCCGCGTCGCGGTGACGAGCGAGGTCGCCGCGCACACCGTTCAGCGCGGCGTCAAGCTGCTGCCGAACGTGAAGAACATTGTTGCGGTCGCCTCGGGCAAGGGCGGCGTCGGCAAGAGCACGACCGCCGTGAACCTCGCGCTCGCGCTGGCGGCCGAAGGCGCTTCGGTGGGCATCCTCGACGCCGATATCTACGGCCCGTCGCTGCCGATGATGCTTGGCATCCATGGTCGCCCCGAGTCGCCGGACGGCCAGTCGATGAACCCGCTCGAAGGTCACGGCATGCAGGCGAACTCGATCGGGTTCCTGATCGAGCAGGACAACCCGATGGTCTGGCGCGGACCGATGGCGACATCGGCGCTCGAACAACTGCTGCGCCAGACGAACTGGCGCGAGCTCGACTATCTGATCGTCGATATGCCGCCGGGCACCGGCGACATCCAGCTCACGCTCTCGCAGCGCGTGCCGGTGACGGGCGCCGTGATCGTCACGACGCCGCAGGACATCGCGCTCCTCGACGCGAAGAAGGGCCTCAAGATGTTCGAGAAGGTCGGCATTCCGATTCTCGGCATCGTCGAGAACATGGCCGTGCATGTCTGCTCGAACTGCGGCCACGCCGAGCACATCTTCGGAGCGGGCGGCGGCGAGCGCATGGCGCAGGAATACGGCGTCGAGGTGCTGGGCAGTCTGCCGCTCGACATCACGATCCGCGAGCAGGCGGACTCGGGCCACCCGAGCGTCGTCGCCGATCCCGAGGGCCGGATTGCGCAGACGTATCGCGCGATCGCGCGGCGCGTCGCGATCCAGATCGCCGAGCGCGCGCGCGACATGACGTCGAAGTTTCCAAGTATCGTCGTGCAGAACACCTGAAAAGCCCGGTTTCCGCCGGCGGCCCGCATCGGTGCTGCGCCTTGGCGCGCGGGGCGCCGCGGCCGGCGCTGTGCGGTCCCGCACACGCGCAGGTGCACAGGCGCGCGGTATCATGTGGGCTTCATCGCGTCCGGTGCGATGGCTGCAAGAGCGGCCGCCGGCCGGCAAGAGGATTGCATGGTAAAAGGAAACGACAGGCTAGCGGGGTATGCATGTGTCGTGCTGGCAGTGGCTGGCGGCGTGCTGCTTGGCGGCTGCACCAGCTTCATGGGGCAGCAGGACAAGCGCGCCGCCGCGCAGTTGCAGCCCACTGTGGGTAACCAGGTGCGCGGCACGGTCTCGTTCGTCGAGCGTTCGGACGGCGTGCAGGTCAGCTACAACCTCGCGGGTCTGCCGCCCGACAGCGATCACGCCTTGCAGATCCACGAACGCGGAGACTGCAATGCCGTCGACGCGTCGAGCGCGGGCCCCGTCTTTGCGCCCGCCGCCGCGCGCATGAAGCCCGGAACACGCGTGGAGGGCGATCTCGGCAACATTCGCGCCGATTCGAACGGCGTTGCCACGGGGTTTATCGTCGCACCCGACGTTTCGCTCGACGGCATCCGCTCCGTGATCCAGCGCGCGGTGCTGGTCCACCATGACCCGATCGACCCCTACGCCGACCCGCAGCGCGGCACCGGCACGGCGCTCGCATGCGGCGTGATCCGCGCCCAGTGAGCGCGGGACCGCTCACGTCAGGCCGGTTGCGCGGCCTGGTACCGCTCGCACCGGTTGCACCGCCTGCATGGCCGCGATGGCTTGCACATGCACTTTTCCGGCGTGTCGATCTATATCGCGTAAAATGAGCGCCTTTCGTACGCGGGCGCAGTTCCGTCGCGCAGTTCGGTCGATTTGCGGCTTCCGCCCGCCTGCATTGCGCTTTTCACCCCTTTTCGTCATTCAAGTCATCTAACTGACACGCAGCGACCAACATGGCAATCAAGTCCGACAAGTGGATCCGGCGCATGGCCGAAGAGCACAAGATGATCGAGCCGTTCGTGCGCGACCAGGTCCGCGTGTCGGAGGATGGGCGCAAGATCGTGAGCTACGGCACGTCGAGCTACGGCTACGACATCCGCTGCGCCGACGAATTCAAGATCTTCACGAACATCAATTCGACGATCGTCGACCCGAAGAACTTCGACGAAAAATCGTTCGTCGACTTCAAGGGCGACGTCTGCATCATTCCGCCGAACTCGTTCGCGCTCGCGCGTACGGTCGAGTATTTCCACATTCCGCGCAACGTGCTGACCGTGTGTCTCGGCAAGTCCACTTATGCGCGCTGCGGAATCATCGTGAACGTCACGCCGTTCGAGCCGGAATGGGAAGGCTATGTGACGCTCGAATTCTCGAATACGACACCATTGCCTGCCAAGATCTACGCGAACGAGGGCGTCGCGCAGGTGCTCTTCTTCGAGAGCGACGAGGTCTGCGAGGTGTCTTACGCGGATCGCGGCGGCAAGTACCAGGGGCAGCACGGCGTCACGCTGCCGAAAACCTGATCCAGAATCTGCGCGGCGCGAGCAGGTACGCGCCGCCCAAACGACATACGGGGACCGCTGCGCAACATATGCAGCGGTCGTTTCTTTTGGAGAATCGCCCATGAAGTTTCGTTTTCCCGTCGTCATCATCGACGAAGATTTCCGCTCCGAGAACATCTCGGGTTCCGGCATCCGTGCACTCGCCGAAGCGATCGAGAAAGAGGGCGCGGAAGTCCTCGGGCTGACGAGCTATGGCGACCTCACGTCGTTCGCGCAGCAGTCGAGCCGTGCGTCGTGCTTCATCCTCTCGATCGACGACGACGAACTGCTGCCCTACGTCGACGGCGCCGATGAAGAAGCGCCCGAGCACGCGCCCGCGATCATCGCGCTGCGCGCGTTCATGGAAGCCGTGCGCCGCCGTAACGCGGACATCCCGATCTTCCTGTACGGCGAGACGCGCACCTCGCGCCATCTGCCGAACGACATCCTGCGCGAGCTGCACGGCTTCATCCACATGTTCGAGGACACGCCGGAGTTCGTCGCGCGCCATATCATCCGCGAGGCGAAGGTCTATCTCGACGCACTCTCGCCGCCGTTCTTCAAGGAGCTCGTCAAGTACGCCGACGAGGGCTCGTACTCGTGGCACTGCCCGGGCCACTCGGGCGGCGTGGCGTTCCTGAAGAACCCGCTCGGCCAGATGTTCCACCAGTTCTTCGGCGAGAACATGCTGCGCGCCGACGTCTGCAATGCCGTCGACGAACTCGGCCAGCTGCTCGATCACACGGGCCCGGTTGCGGCCTCCGAGCGCAACGCGGCGCGCATCTTCAGCGCGGACCATGTGTTTTTCGTGACCAATGGCACCTCCACGTCGAACAAGATCGTCTGGCATGCCACGGTGGCGCCGGGCGACATCGTGCTCGTGGACCGCAACTGCCACAAGTCGATCCTGCACGCGATCACGATGACGGGCGCGATCCCCGTGTTCCTCACGCCGACGCGCAACAACTTCGGCATCATCGGCCCGATTCCGCGCGACGAGTTCAAGCCGGAGAACATCCGCAAGAAGATCGAGGCGAATCCGTTCGCGCGCGAGGCGCTCGCGAAGAACCCGAATCTGAAGCCGCGCATTCTGACGATCACGCAGAGCACATATGACGGCGTCGTCTACAACGTCGAAATGATCAAGGACCTGCTCGGCGATATGCTCGACACGCTGCACTTCGACGAAGCGTGGCTACCGCACGCCGAATTCCACGAGTTCTACCAGGACATGCATGCGATCGGCGCGGGCCGTCCGCGCACCAAGGCACTGGTGTTTGCGACTCACTCGACACACAAGCTGCTCGCCGGCATTTCGCAGGCGTCGCAGATCGTCGTACAGGACTCCGAAAACAGTGCGTTCGACCGCCATCGCTTCAACGAAGCGTATTTGATGCACACGTCGACGAGCCCGCAGTACGCGATCATCGCGTCGTGCGACGTGGCCGCCGCGATGATGGAGGCGCCGGGCGGCCCCGCGCTCGTGGAAGAGTCGATCGCCGAGGCGCTCGACTTCCGCCGCGCGATGCGCAAGGTCGATGCCGAATACGGCGACGAGTGGTTCTTCCAGGTCTGGGGCCCCGAAGAACTGGCCGAAGAGGGCATCGGCTCGCGCGAGGACTGGATGCTGCGTCCGAACGATCACTGGCATGGCTTCGGCGCGCTCGCCGAAGGCTTCAACATGCTCGACCCGATCAAGGCGACGATCGTCACGCCGGGCCTCGATGTCGATGGCGACTTCGGCGACACCGGCATCCCCGCTGCGATCGTGACGAAGTATCTGGCCGAGCACGGCATCATCGTGGAGAAGACGGGGCTGTACTCGTTCTTCATCATGTTCACGATCGGCATCACGAAGGGCCGCTGGAACTCGATGGTCACCGAACTCCAGCAGTTCAAGGACGACTACGACAACAACCAGCCGCTCTGGCGCGTGCTGCCCGAATTCGTCGCGCAGCATCCGATGTACGAGCGCGTCGGCCTGCGCGATCTGTGCCAGCAGATCCACAGCGTCTATCGCGCAAACGACATCGCGCGCCTCACGACCGAGATGTACCTCTCGGACATGGAGCCCGCGATGAAGCCGTCCGACGCATTCGCGAAGCTCGCGCACCGCGAAGTGGAGCGCGTGGCCATCGACGAGCTCGAAGGCCGCGTCACGTCGATCCTGCTCACGCCGTATCCGCCGGGCATTCCGCTCCTGATTCCGGGCGAGCGCTTCAACAAGACCATCGTGAATTACCTGAAGTTCGCGCGCGAGTTCAACGAGCGCTTCCCGGGTTTCCACACGGACATCCACGGCCTCGTGGGCGAGATGGTCAACGGACGCATTGAGTATTTCGTCGATTGCGTGCGCGACTGATAGACATGATGAGTGGCAAGACAATGCGCGCCTGGCCGTCCTGGAGTGTGGCCGCCGCGTGGCTGATGACGGCGTGGCTGCTGGGCACTAGTCCGGCGCACGCGGAAGTGGCGGCGGCCGATCCGATCGATACGGGCATGCGCGCGTGTTTCGCGCGCGCGGACCGTTCGTCGACGGCGGGGCAGGTGCAGTGCATGGCCGACGCGCGCGGCGCCTGGCGCAACGCGACCAACACCGCGCTCACGCAACTGCTTGCGAAGCTGCCGGCTGCGCAGCAAAAGCGCTGGCAGGTGAGCCAGCAGCGCTGGGACGCGTGGCGCGAGGCCGATGACACGATGCTCGGCGCCGCGTTCGCATCCACGAGCGGATCGGCCTATCAACTCTACGAAGCGGATATGCGTCTGCAGCCGGTGCGCGATCGTGCGCTCGCGCTGCGCGCGCAGGCCGCGACACTTGCGGCGGGAGACGCGCCGCGTGCGCGCCCCTGTTCGGCGGACGCGCACTGCGAGCACGCGAGTTACGACCTCGATCGCTATTACCGCAAGCTCTACGCGCGCACGCCGATACGCGCGCGGCCCACGGTCGTGCACGCACAATCCGCATGGCGTGCGTATCGCGACGCTACCACACCGCTCATCGACGAGCACGCGCGGCTCGATTTGCTCGGTGCGCGGCTCGCGACGCTCAAGCGGCTTTCGGAGACGGTGGGGAATCGCTAGAAACCCGTGCCAACCCCACTCAGTCGATGATGAAATCCTCGGCTGCGCGCACGGGCAGCGTCGTGGAGTCGCCGAGGAGGTCGTGCAACGCGGCTTCGATCTGCGTCGACATTGCCGTGAGCGCCAGGTCGTTATCCTCGGTGCCGAACGGATCCTCGATCTGCGAGGCGATTGCTTCGTGCGCCATGAACGCGTAGGCGACGAACACCGCGAAAATCGGCGTCAACGGTCCGATGCTTTCCACGAGACCAAACGGCAGCGTGGCGCAGAAGAAGTACACGGTCCGGTGGATCATCACCGTGTACGCGAACGGCAGCGGCGTCGAGGCAATGCGCTCGCAGCCGCCGATCACATCCGATAGTCCATTCAGATTGCGCTCGAATGCGAGCACGGCCCAGCCGTCAAGGCGGCCCTGGCGTGCCTCGTTGCGCACCCATTCCGAGGCGCAGACGAGCAGCGTCGCCGGGCGAAAGCGTGAGGCCATCACGCGATCGAGCAACGCGGGCGGCAGGTGATTCGCGAGATCGTCACGCGGGTCCGACTGGCGCAACTGATGGCGCAACGCGTGCGGCAGCGCGCAGAGCAGATTGACGAGTTCGCGCGCACGCTTGCGGCTGTCGTCGCCGCCGGTGGTGAGCGTCAGCGCTTCGCGCGTGAGCGAGCGCGACTCGTTGAGCAACTGGCCCCACAGCTTGCGGCCCTCCCAGTAGCGATCGTAGCTGGCGCTGTTGCGAAAGCCGAGGAACACCGCAAGCGCGATGCCGATCAGCGAGAACGGCACGGTGCTCAGGTTGACGGTGAACTTGATGATGTGATCGTGCGCCGCCACGGCGATGATCGACACGCACAGCACTAGGAAGAGCCGGGGCAGCAACTGCGGAAGCACGGAGCCGCGCCACGCAAGCAGCATCCGGAACCAGTGGAGGTGAGGGCGGACGATCATCGGGGCATGAAGGTCGGACGGGAATCAAGCCAGCTCGGCTGGCTGGGAGGGCGGCTTGTGAACGGCGCTGCCCGTGGGGTGGCGCTCATCGTATGCGACACGGCGTCTATCACCGCGCCGCATACGTAACGAGCGCAATAAGCGCAATAAGTGCGACAAGCGCAATAAGTAAAATAATCAAGGCGTTACTTGACGAGCGCCGCGCGCGCCGCCGCGATGGCCGCGCGAACCTGCTCCGGCGCGGTGCCGCCCGGATGGTTACGCGCTGCGACCGAACCGTCGAGCGTCAGCACTTCGAACACATCCTCACCGAGCAGATGCGAAACCGCCGGCAGCTCGCGGCGCATCTCGTCGAGCGTCAGGTCCGCGAGATCGCAGTTGCGATCCACGCAGATGCGCACCGCGTGCGCGACGGCTTCGTGCGCGTCGCGGAACGGCAGGCCCTTCTTCACGAGGTAGTCGGCGAGATCGGTGGCCGTCGAGAAGCCTTGCAGCGCCGCCGCGCGCATCGCGCTGGCCTTTACGCTGATGCCCGCGACCATTTCAGCGAAGATGCGCAGCGTGTCCGCGACCGTATCGACGGTGTCGAACAGCGGCTCCTTGTCTTCCTGGTTGTCCTTGTTGTACGCGAGCGGCTGGCCCTTCATCAGCGTGAGGAGCGCCATCAGATGGCCGTTCACGCGGCCCGTCTTGCCACGCGCAAGTTCGGGGACGTCCGGGTTCTTCTTCTGCGGCATGATCGACGAGCCGGTGCAGAAGCGGTCGGCCAGATCGATGAAGCCGACGCGCGGGCTCATCCACAGCACCAGCTCTTCCGAGAAACGCGAGACGTGCGTCATCACGAGCGCTGCGGCGGCTGTGAATTCGATCGCGAAGTCGCGGTCGGAGACGGCGTCGAGCGAGTTCGCGCAGATGCCGTCGAAGCCGAGCGTCTTCGCCACCGCGAAGCGGTCGATCGGGTAGCTCGTGCCCGCGAGCGCCGCCGCGCCGAGCGGCAGGCGGTTCACGCGCTTGCGGCAGTCGACCATGCGCTCGCTGTCGCGCGTGAACATTTCGACGTAGGCGAGCAGGTGATGGCCGAACGTGACCGGCTGCGCGACCTGGAGGTGCGTGAATCCGGGCATGATCGTGTCGGCGTGCTGGTCAGCCAGGTCGATGAGCGCGGTGCGGAGATCGCCGAGCAGGCCGCCGATGCGGTCGATTTCGCCGCGCAGCCACAGGCGGATATCGGTCGCGACCTGGTCGTTGCGCGAGCGGCCCGTATGCAGGCGCTTGCCCGCATCGCCGATCAGCGCGGTCAGGCGCGCTTCGATGTTCAGGTGCACGTCTTCCAGGTCGAGCTTCCATTCGAATTCGCCACGCTCGATTTCACCCTTGATTTGCTCCATGCCGCGCTGGATGGCGGCGAGATCGTCGGTGGCGATGATCTTCTGCGCGGCCAGCATCGAAGCGTGCGCGAGCGAGCCCTCGATATCGACGAGCGCGAGACGCTTGTCGAAGAAGACCGACGACGTGTAGCGCTTGACCAGCTCCGACATGGGTTCGGAGAAGCGAGCCGACCAGGCTTCGCCTTTTTTGTGCAGTTGGGACGTCATGGTGTTGAGCGGTGAGCGGTGGGAAGGTTTGCCCCGCGGCCAGGCCGCACTTGCCTCAAGCGATGAGCGGCGGCGCACGACGGGAAAGGCCTCGATTTTACCATCGGCGGCGATACGGGCTGGCGCTCGCGGTGCTACTGGCGCGGATCGCACGGAGGCGGCAACGCGCGTCATGCCCGGTGCCCCCGCCTGCGCGGAGGGGCGCGATGTGCCTCGCGCCAACGCGGCGATCAGAGCCGCACCAGCACCACGAGCTTCAGATCCTCGCGGTGCGCGGGTTTGAACGTGATCTGATCATAGGCAACGCGGCCGTGGCGCGGGTGATTGAACTCGCGCCGCCCGCCTTCGCGCTCGAATACGTCCTGTGAAGCCCAGAAGCGCGCGAATTCGTCGCTCGCAGCGATCAGTGAGTCGATCAGCGCGCGTGTGGGTGCGTCGTTAAGGTGCCGGATCGAATCGGCGCGGAATTCGGCGGCAAGGCGCCGCGCGCGCGTTTCCCAGTCGACGATCAGTTCACGCGCGAGCGGCTCGGTGAACGTGAAGCGCAGCAGATTGCGGTCGTTCCCGGCGTCGAGCCAGCCTGTGAACAGATCGGCTGCGTGCGCGTTCCAGGCGAGCGCCGTCCACTGGCGGTCGAGCACGTAGGCGGGCGCGTCGACGAGTTGAACCGTCCGCAGCAGCGTGGCGGGGGCGTCGGTGGCGTTGGCCTGATCGGGCTCGGCGGGATCGCGCTGCGCGGCCAGTTCGAACAGATACGCGCGCTCGGCGCGCGAAAGCTGCAGCGCGACGGCGATGCGCGCGAGCGCATCCGCCGACGCCGACACCGGCCGCCCTTGCTCGATCCACGTGTACCAGGTCGGGCTGACACCGCACAGCTGGGCGACTTCCTCGCGGCGCAGGCCCGGCGTGCGACGGCGCGGGCCCGGCGACAGGCCGACCGCCGCGGGCGTCAGGCGCTCGCGATGGGCGCGGATGAACTCGCCGAGCGCGTGCGCGGGCGTGGTGTCGAGCGGGCTGGCCGACGGGGAGTCGGATGCGGATTCGGGGGCGGCGTGGCGCATGAGTCTTTGACGGGTGCTGGAGATACCAGAATATCTGCTTAACTTGTACTGGTACAAGCGGGACCTTATTGTAGCGACTGACGCGGCGAACGGGCAGCCGCGCCAGCCGCCCGGCGAACCGACGCCATACGCCGTTCGAAGCGCGACGGCGCCATGGCGCCCCACATCACAGACATCCCGGTAGTGTGTCGCCCGAGCGGGCGGTATGCAGGCTGGGAGAGGAGCATCCGATGAAACATCACGACCAGGTTGCCGACGCGTTCGGCACGTCAGCCGCCGCTTATCTCACGAGCGCGGTCCATGCGACCGGCGCCGATCTGGAGAATCTCGCCGCGACTTTCGCGGCGACCTGCGGTAACGCGACGGTGCTGGACATGGGTTGCGGCGCAGGCCATGCGAGCTTTGCGGTGGCGCCGCACGTGCGCGAAGTGGTGGGCTACGACATCGCCGCGCAGATGCTCGCCACGGTCGACGCCGCCGCGAAGGAGCGTGGACTCGCCACGATCCGCACGCAACAGGGCGCCGCTGAAACGCTGCCCTTCGCCGATGCCTCGTTCGACTGGGCGATCAGCCGCATGAGCGCGCACCACTGGCGCGACGTGCCGAAGGCGCTTGCCGAGGTGCATCGCGTGCTGAAGAAGGGCGGGCGGCTGAAATTCATCGATATCGCGGGCATCGACGATCCGCTCTACGACACGCATATTCAGGCGATCGAGGTGCTGCGCGATGCATCACATATCCGCGACTATCGCGCCGACGAGTGGGTCGCCATGCTCGACGCCGCAGGCTTCGACGCGACGGTCACGCAGCGCTGGCGCATCGGCATCGAATTCGACGCGTGGGTCGCGCGCATGCGCACGAGCGCGGAACGGGTGACGGCGATCCGCTCGATGTGGGAGCGCGCGCCCGACGAAGTGCGCCAGTACTTCGACGTGCAGCGCGACGGTTCCTTCAAGCTCGACGCGCTGATGATCGAGGCGACGCGGCGCGATTAAGCGCTGCGCAACAAAAAGCGGCGTCGTGCCGCTCAGGGCACGACGCCGTTTTTGCTGGCGCGGTAGTTCGACCCCTACCGCAGCCGAGCGATCAACCGGTGTTCCGCAACCCCGCCGCGATTCCGTTGATCGTCAGATGCAGACCGCGCTGCACGCGCGGACTCGGGTCCCCTGCGCGATAACGCTTGATCAGTTCCACCTGAAGGTGGTTGAGCGGATCGAGATAGGGGAAGCGGTTCTTGATCGAACGCGCGAGCAGAGGGTTATCGGCGAGGCGGCCGCTTGCGCCCGTGATCTCGTCGAGCACTTTGGTCGTGCGCTCCCATTCCGCGACGATGCGCTCGAACACATGCTTGCGCAGCTTCTTGTCGGCCACGAGTTGTGCGTATCGCGATGCCACGGCGAGGTCCGTCTTCGCGAGCGTCATGTCCATGTTCGACAGCAGGTTCGAGAAGAACGGCCACGTCTTGTACATCTTCCTGAACATCGCGAGACGGCGTGCGCGCTCGGCGTCGCTGCCGGCCTCGTCGAGATACGACGCTACCGCGCTGCCGAAGCCATACCAGCCCGTGAGCAGGAGACGGCACTGGCCCCACGAGAAGCCCCACGGAATCGCGCGCAGGTCGTCGATCTTGCGGTTCTTCGGATCCTGCAGCTTGCGCGACGCGGGCCGGCTGCCGATGTTCAGTTCCGCGATCTCGGTGATCGGCGTGGACGAGAAAAAGTAGTCGGTGAAGCCGGGCGTCTCGTACACGAGCGAGCGGTAGGCGGCCATCGCCGCATCCGAGAGCTGCTGCATCGTCGCTTCGAACGCGCCCAGTTGATCCGGCGCGCCCTTGGCCGTGTCGCCTGTAGCGTCTCCGCCGGGAAGCAGCGTCGCTTCGAGCGTCGCGGCGATCACCGTCTCCAGATTGCGACGGCCGATCTCCGGGTTGCCGAACTTGCTCGCAATGACCTCACCCTGCTCGGTCAGGCGGATCTGGCCATCGACTGTGCCTGGCGGCTGCGAAAGAATCGCGTTGTAGGTCGGGCCGCCTCCGCGCCCCACCGTGCCGCCACGGCCGTGGAAGAGCCGCAGCCGGATGCCGCGCTCGCGAAAGAGCGCGACGAGCGCGAGTTCGGCGCGGTACAGCTCCCAGTTCGACGTGAGGAAGCCACCGTCCTTGTTGCTGTCCGAGTAGCCGAGCATGATTTCCTGCTCGTTGCCCTGGTGCTCGACGAGTCCGTCGATGCCCGGCAGCGCGAGCAGGTCGCGCATTATGTGCGGGGCGTTGCGCAGGTCGGGGATCGTCTCGAAGAGCGGGATCACCATGAGCGCGGCCTGTGCGGGATCGTCGGCGTGGCCGAGACGCCCGCTGAACAGGCCGGTTTCCTTCTGCAGGAGCATCACTTCGAGCAGGTCCGAGACCGTTTCGGTGTGCGAGATGATGTAGTTGCGCACGGCGCGCGCACCGAACTTCTCTCGCGTCACACGCGTCATCTCCAGCACGCCGAATTCGCTCTTCACGAGATCGGAGTAGTCGAGATACGGCGAGCGCAGCGTGCGCGGATCGGCAAGCTGTGCGCGCAGGACGGTCTGCTTGTCTTCCTCGGAGAGCGCGGCATAGTCCGCTTCGATGCCTGCGCGCGCGAGCAGTTCGACGATCACGGCTTCGTGGACGTCCGAGCTCTGACGCAGGTCGATCGACGCCAGATGGAAGCCGAACACTTCGACGGCGCGCAACAGCGGCGCAAGACGCGGCGTGGCGAGCGAGGCGCCGTGATGCTCGGCGAGCGAGTCCATGAGGATGCGCAGGTCGCGCGAGAACTCCGCGGCGTCGGCGTAAGGCTGCGCACGTACGGGCGCTGCGCCGCGGCCCGCGCTGCGCACCGCGACCACGCCTTCGCCGAGACGCACGCGCGCGCTCGCCGCGAGCCGCGTGTAGACGCCGATCAACGCGCGGCGATACGGTTCGTCGACACGATGCGGCGACCGGTCGGGCGAGGCGTCGGCCAGTGCCTTGAGTTCGTCGCTCGCGCCCGCGAGCAGGTTCGACACCGAAAGCTCCGCGCCGAGCCGGTGCACTTCGTCGAGGTAGTGCTGCAGGATCACCTGTGCCTGGCGCTCGCTGGCCTCTTCGAGCGTCGCGGCCGTGACGTTCGGATTGCCGTCGCGATCTCCGCCGATCCAGCTGCCCATCTGGAAGAACGCAGGCAGGCGCGCGGACACGCCGTGCTCCTTGAGCGACGTCTCGATCTCGCTGTACAGCGCGGGGATCTCGGTGAGGAACGTCGTGTGGTAGTACGAGAGCGCGTTTTCGATTTCGTCCGCGACGGTCAGCCGCGATGCGCGCAACATGCGCGTCTGCCACAGCGAGGTCACGCGCGCGCGCAGCAGCGCTTCGTTTTGCGCGCGTTCGCGATGCGTGAGCGGCTGGTCGCGTTCGGCGAGCAGGCGTGCGATGTCGTGCTGCGAATCGAGCGTGCTCTTGCGCTGCACTTCCGTGGGGTGCGCGGTGAGCACGGGCACGATCAGCGCGTCGTTGAAGAATTGCTGGAGCACCGGCGTCGCCGCAGCGCCTGCATGCGCGAGGCGTTCGAGCGAATGCGCGATCGTGCCCGCCTGAGGCACCGAACCCGCGAGGTCGTGGATGCGGTGGCGACGGTTGCGGTGGCGGTCCTCGGCGATGTTGGCCAGATGCGAAAAATAGCTGAACGCACGCACGACGCACACGGTCTGCTCGGGCGAGAGGCCGCGCAACTGCTTGTCGAGCGCGAGGGCTGCGGCGTTATCGTCTTCGCGGCGAAAGCGCACAGCCGTCTGGCGGATCGTTTCGACGACGTCGAATACCGCGTCGCCTTCCTGCTCGCGCAGCACCTCGCCGAGGAGTCGCCCGAGGAAACGGATGTCTTCGAAGAGCGGCTGGTCCTTGTCGTCGCGGGTGCGGGTATTGCGCCCGTTCTTCGTCGTCTGGGTGTTCGTCGTGGTTTTGGTCTTCGCGGTCGGGCTGGCGGATTTCAATGCCGCTTTGGGCACTTTCGTCGCTTTATTCGCTTTCGTCGCTTTGGTCGTCGTGGCCGCTTTCACGGCTTTGGCCGCCTTGGCGTTTTTCGGGGCCGTCGTGGTCACGGCCGTCGAGGTAGCGATCTGCGATGCTTTGTTGCGGCGCTCTGCGCGCGCCGATCCGGAAGACTTCACGATGTGTTCCTTAAGGCTTGCAGGAGATGAGTCGGTTAAATGGAAACACTATGCTTTAGCCGCGGCGCCAGCCGGGCCCGATACTGCGGGTGCAACCAGGAGCGTATGCCGGCTGTGGCCGGGTGCAACTGCGGAAAATCGTGGACCCGGTGTGCAATGAAACTGAAAGCGCAACCGAAGCGGGCTATGCAACGAAGAGCGGTGGGAACATCATCGCGCGCGACCAGGGCGATGCGCGTAACGTGGGACCTGACGACTGCCTGCTCTCTTTCGTGCCGCAGCTTACGTACTGTTGCCCGGAAGCCCCGCGGGGCCAGCCGGAAAAGGGGCGCGTGCTAACATTGCCTGTTATCCGATTCCGTTTTTTTCACCCCGTCATTCGATGTACTTGCCATGAACTCCGAGACGCTATCTACGCAACCGCGTACGCCCACTCCCCGCACGCTGGTCATCGCTTCCCGGGAGAGCCGCCTCGCGATGTGGCAGGCCGAACACGTGCAAGCTGCGCTGCACAAATTATATCCGTCCTGTGACGTGAAAATCGTCGGTATGACGACGCGCGGCGACCAAATTCTCGATCGTACTCTTTCGAAGGTGGGCGGCAAAGGGCTCTTTGTGAAGGAGCTGGAGCAGGCGCTCGCCGAGGGGCGCGCCGACCTCGCCGTCCATTCGCTCAAGGACGTGCCAATGGATCTGCCCGAGGGTTTCGCCCTCGCGGCCATCATGGAGCGCGAGGATCCGCGCGACGCGTTCGTCTCGAACGACCATGACTCGCTCGCGGCGCTGCCGGCGGGCAGCATCGTCGGCACGTCGAGCCTGCGCCGCGAAGCGATGCTCCGCGCCCGCTATCCGCATCTCCAGGTGAAGCCGCTCCGCGGCAACCTCGACACGCGTCTTGCCAAGCTCGACCGTGGCGACTACGCGGCAATCATCCTCGCCGCGGCGGGGCTGAAGCGCCTCGGCCTCGGCGCACGCATCCGCGCGCTCATCGAACCCGGCGACAGCCTGCCGTCGGCGGGGCAGGGCGCGCTCGGCATCGAGATCCGCGCGGACCGCGCCGATGTCGCCGCGTGGCTCGCGCCGCTGCACGACGACGCAACCGCGAAGGCCGTCGAGGCGGAACGTATGGTGTCACGTGCGTTGGGCGGCAGCTGCTCCGTGCCGCTCGCGGCCTACGCGCAGTGGCGCGACGGCGCGTTGCACCTGCGCGGCACGATCGCTACCCCCGACGCGAGCCGCGTGCTCGACGCTGCGGGCATGTCGCCGGCTGCGAGTGTCGACGACGCGCTCAAGCTCGGCCGCGAAGTGTCCGATGCACTGATTGCGCAGGGCGCGCTCGATATCGTGCGTGCGCTGGCCGAGGCCGCACAGGCCGAAGGTGCGCCGAACACGCCGCCGGGTGCTGCACAGGGTGGTGCACAGCCGGGCCGAACCGACGAGGCGGACGACGCCCCGTCCGACGCGCGATGACAGCCGGCGCCGACTCCAATCCGGCCAGCGGCGCGGCCAACGACACGGCGAACGGCGCCAACGCGAGCCGCCGGGTCCAGCCGGACGAGTGGGGTGGCCCCGCACAGAGCGCACCGGCTCCCGCACCGTTCACCGTCGTCGTGACCCGTCCGGCCGGTCAGTCGGGAGCGCTCGCCGCACAACTGACCGCGCGCGGGCTCCGCGCGTTCGAATTCCCGCTGATATCAATCGAGCCCGTCCGCGACGACGCGCCTTTGCGCGCTGCGCTGTCCGCGCTCGACCGCTACGCGCTCGTCGTGTTCGTCTCGCCGAACGCCGTCGATCGCGCGTTCGCGACCTACGCTGCGATTTCGTCGATCTGGCCGCGTGCGCTGCCGGTGGCCGTGGTCGGTCCGGCGAGCGTGGCCGCGCTCGCGCGACACGGCGTCGCGGCGGACTCGCATCGTGTGATCAGCCCGACGGGTGCCGCCGACGAAGAACCCGCGCGCTTCGACTCTGAATCGCTCTATACGGCGCTGGAAGCGCAATTCGGCGACGATGCGTTCGCCGGCAAGCGCGTCTTGATCGTGCGCGGCGATGGCGGCCGCGAATGGCTTGCCGACCGTCTGCGCGAAGCCGGCGCCGAAGTCGAGGCCGTCGCCGCCTACCGGCGCGTCGTGCCCGAGCCGCCGATCGCCGCGTGGACCGAGGTGCACGCATTGCTCGCGGGCGCGCCGCATGCGTGGCTCGTCACGAGTTCCGAGGGCGTGCGCAACCTCGCCGAGCTTGCACGCGAACACCTGACCGCAGGCGAGATCGCCGAATTGCACCACGCGCCGCTCGTCGCGCCGCACCCGCGCATTGCCGAAACGGCCCGCGGAATGGGTTTTGATAGGATTACGGTGTCCGGCGCGGGCGACGAGCGCATCGTCGAGACGCTGACGGGCCTCGCTTCTTCCGTTGTTCAACCGGCTCAGAACAATCCGGCCTCAGGGTCGGCAAAATCACGCATGACTGATTCGAACAATTCCAGCAACGTCGCACAGCAGAGCGCCGCGTCCGCGGGCGCACCCTCCGCCTCCTCGCCAGCACGGCCGGCCTCGTTCGCTGCGCTGGCGACACCGCGCCCCGAGCGGCGCGGCGCGAGCATAGCGTTGCTGTGGCTCGTCGTGGTGCTGGTGGCGGGCGGGGCGGGCGCGGGCGGCTACGTGCTCAACCGCAAGCTCGATCGAGTCGATCAGCAACTGGTGCAGCGCCAGCAGGCCGCCGACCAGCAGGCCGCCGCATTGCGCGCGCGCACCGATCAGGTGGTCGAAGGCACGCAACAACTGGACAAGCAGATCACGCAGCTCGAAGGCAAGATAGCCGACGCGCAGACGTCGCAGCAGGCGCTCGCGCAACAGTATGCGGACCTCTCGAAGAGCCGCGACGACTGGACGCTCGCCGAAGTGGGCCAGATGCTCGCGAGCGCGAGCGATCAGCTTCAACTGACCGGCAACACGCAGCTTGCGCTCTTTGCGCTGCAGAGCGCCGATACGCGTCTTGCCGCCTCCAGCAACCCGCAGGCGCTCATGGTGCGCAAGGCCATCGCGCACGACATCGAAAAGCTGAAGGCCGCACCTTCCACCGATCTCACCGGACTCGCGATCAAGCTCGACACGGCGCTCGGCGAAATCGATGCGCTGCCGCTTTCGGGCGAGGCGCTCGTCGCGCGCACGAGACCGCAAGCCGCAGCGCCGGCCGACATCGCGAAGACCGCCGCGCTGAACAACGAGCCGCGCTGGAAGGCGTGGCTTCACACGTTTGGCGAGGGCATCGGCCAGCAGATCGCGAGCCTCGTGCAGGTGCGCCGCATCGACAACGCGGATGCCATGCTCATTTCGCCCGACGAAGGCTATTTCGTGCGCGAGAACGTGAAGCTACGCCTGCTTTCGGCGCGGCTGTCGCTGCTTTCGCGTAACCAGGATGCGCTGAAGTCCGACCTCGCCGCCGCCGACGCGGCGCTCGCGCGGTACTTCGACAACGCGTCGAAAGAGACGCAGTCCGTGCGCGGCCTGGTGAAGGCGGTGCGCGCAGGCTCGGCGACGGTCGCGCTGCCGAACCTCGACACGAGCCTGCAGGCAATCCAGCAATACAAGAGCCGGGGGTAAGACATGGCCATTCGTGGACTCCTGTGGCTAGCCTTCCTGTTCGTGATCGCTGTCGCGCTCGCGACGGTCGGCCGCTTCGACGCCGGGCAAGTGCTGCTCGTCTACCCGCCGTATCGCGTCGACGTATCGCTGAATCTTTTCGTCGTCGGCGTGGTGGTGGCTTTCCTGCTGCTCTACGCGATCCTGCGCTTCGTGCGCAACATCGTGACGATGCCGCGCCGCGTCGCCGCCTACCGTGCGCGCACGCGCAAGGAAAAGGCGCATTCGGCGCTGCGCGATGCGGTCAGCAATCTGTACGCAGGGCGCTTCTCGCGTGCGGAAAAGGCCGCGCGCGATTCGCTTGCCGACGAGAAGAACAAAGGCGCTGCGGGTCTTATCGCCGCGACGGCTGCGCACCGGCTGCACGAGTACGCCCGCCGTGACGAGTGGCTCACCAAGGTCGAAGATCCCGACCTCCAGGAAGCGCGTCTGCTCGCGACCGCCGACATGCGAGCCGACGGCCGCGACGCCGATGGCGCGCTTGCCGCGCTCACCGAGATGCGCTCGCAGGGCGGCCGCCGCATTCACGCGCAGCAGATCGCGCTGCGCGCGCAGCAGCAGTTGAAGAACTGGGGCGAAGTGCTCAAGCTCGCGAAGACGCTGGAAAAGCGCGAGGCGCTGCATCCGGCCGTTGCCGTGCGTCTGCGCCAGCTTGCGGCGGAAAACCTGTTGCGCGACCGTCGCCATAACGCCGACGCGTTGCTCGAGCTATGGCAGTCGCTTTCGACGGTCGAACGTCATTCGCCGCGTCTTGCCGACTGCGCCGCCGAGCTGCTGATCGCGCTCAATCGCCAGAGCGACGCACGCAAGATCGTTGAGGAAGCGCTTGCGCAGAACTGGGACGCGCGTCTTTTGCGCCGCTATCCGGACACGGCGGGCAGCGATGCGCTGCCGCTCATCCAGAAAGCCGAGGGATGGCACAAGGATCGGCCCGACGACGGCGACCTGCTGTTCGCGCTCGGCCGGCTGTGTCTGAAACAGCAGCTCTGGGGGAAGGCGCAGGCGTTCCTCGAAGCGGCGCTCAAGTCGGCGAACGCGAGCGACAACGAACCGCTCAAGATCCGCACGCATCGTGCGCTCGCGCGCTTGCACGAGCAGCTTGGCGACGGGGAGAAGGCGGCGGGGCACTATCGCGAGAGTGCGTTGTCGATGAACGTTGTTTGATCGCGTTCTTCGGCGGTGACCTCGCAGTGACTTCGAAGTGACCCGTTCAATGCTGAAATGAAAACGGCCGCTATATGCGGCCGTTTTTCATTTCGAGTCGCGAACGCGCAGAGAGTCAAGCAGGCCCAGCCTCACCGGTTCACGAGCTTGGCGGGCGCGCACAGCACGAGCAGCCCGCCGAGAATCATGAACGCGGCGAGCATGTACATGCCCGAATCGTTCGCGGCGGTCGCCTCTTTGAGCCAGCCCACGGCGTACGGGCTCAGGAAGCCGGCGAGATTGCCGATCGAGTTGATGAGCGCGATGCCCGCCGCCGCGCCCGCGCCTGCGAGCCATGCGGTCGGCAGGCTCCAGAACAGCGGCAGCGTCGTGAGAATGCCGATGGTGGCGAGCGTGAGCGCGGTCATCGCGAGCGTCGTGTCGTGCGCCCACGTCACGGAAAGCACAAGCCCGAGTGCGCCCACGGCAGCCGGAATCGCGATGTGCCAGCGACGCTCGCGCATACGGTCGGCGCTCCTCGCCACCCACACCATGCCGATCACTGCAGCCGCGAACGGAATCGCGGAAAGCAGGCCGATCGAGAGCGTGTCTTTCACGCCCGTCGCCTTGATGATGGTCGGTAGCCAGAAACCCACGCCGTAGAGTCCCATCACGAACGAGAAGTAGGTGAGGCTCATCAGCAGAACGCGCGGACTCGTGAGCACCGTCCGGAGCGGAAGGTCTTCCTTCGTGGCGTCCTCGGCGGCGATGTTGCGCTCGAGCAGCGCACGTTCGTCGGCGGTGAGCCATTTTGCGTCGCCGATGCGGTCGTCGAGCATGAGGAACACCAGCATGCCGACGAGCACCGACGGCAGCCCTTCGAGCAGGAAAAGCCACTGCCAGCCCTGCAACCCGTTTACGCCGTCGAACGCCTTGAGGATCCAGCCCGATAGCGGCCCGCCGACCACGCCCGAGATCGCGATGGCGGTCATGAACCACGTCGTCATGCGTCCGCGCCGGTGTGCCGGATACCAGTAAGTGAGGTACAGGATGATGCCGGGGAAGAAGCCGGCTTCACACACGCCGAGCAGAAATCGCATCACATAGAACATGGCCGGTGTGGTGACGAACATCGTCAGTATCGATACGAAGCCCCACGTGACCATGATCCGCGCGATCCACACACGCGCGCCGACGCGGTGCAATATCACATTGCTTGGCACTTCGAACAGAAAGTAGCCGATGAAGAAAATGCCCGCACCGAAGCCGTAGACCGCATCGGAGAGATCGAGCGCGGCGCTCATCTGCAGTTTGGCGAAACCGACGTTCACGCGGTCCAGGTAGGCGACTACATAGCAGAGCATCAGGAGCGGGATGAGCCGCCACGCGACCTTGCGGTACGTGGCTTCTTCGAAGGCGGACGGCGCTGCATCCGCGCCGGCTTGCGGCAGGTGATTCGCTGGACTGGCCATGTTGTCTCCTCTGTCGACTGGAGTATGGGGGTTGGCCCTGACGCCCGGCGCGTTCCATGCAAGGCGTTCGCTTGTGTCGTCGTGCGATTTCGTTGTGTTGTCCTCTGCGACTGATGCACCCCCATTCTATACACGTCACTGGCGCGCAACGGCGCGCACGAATCGGGGAAAACACCGATCACTCAACGGCTTGCAACGCAAAACGGGGAACGTGCGCTGCCCTCGGCCGCAGCGGTGAGCCGCGCGCGCGAGCGCGATTGCCAGCCGGGCCACTAGCGTGCTATTCGCAGAGCGCTTCACCGTGGCGCGGCGTGTTTTGCCGGTGTCGCGAGTACGGTCCTCGCCCCGTGGCGCGGGCCGCCGCAGGCCATCGGGAAGTCGGCCCCGCCTGATTGGCTATAATGGCGCCATCCTTTAACGTCCGGTTTTCCGCGCCGGCGCACAACGTCCGCCCGGTCCGCGAGGTCCGCGACGCGTGCGCGAGACAGGTTGCGCGCGGATTCGCCGGTTTTTCATCTGGACTGAGAGCGCTCATGAGCTTCGCAAATGTTCCCGCCGGCAAGGATCTGCCGCAAGACTTCAACGTGATCATCGAGATCCCCGCGCAAAGCGACCCGGTGAAGTACGAAGCCGACAAGGAAATGGGCCTGCTCGTCGTCGACCGTTTCGTCGGCACGGGCATGCGTTATCCGGTGAACTACGGCTTCATCCCGCAGACGCTTTCCGGCGACGGCGACCCCGTCGACGTGCTCGTGATCACGCCGTTCCCGCTGCTGGCCGGCTCGGTCGTGCGCTCGCGCGCGCTCGGCATGCTGCAGATGACCGACGAGTCGGGCGTCGATGCCAAGCTGGTCGCCGTGCCGCACGACAAGGTCTGCCCGATGACCGCCAACATCAAGTCGCTCGACGACGTGCCGCAATACCTGAAGGACCAGATCAAGCACTTCTTCGAGCAGTACAAGGCGCTCGAAAAGGGCAAGTGGGTCAAGGTGGACGGCTGGGCCGGCATCGACGCCGCGCACAAGGAAATCACCGACGGCGTCGCGAACTTCAAGAAGTAAGCTGCCGCAGTTAAGCCGCTATCGCGCGAATCGTGTCGCGCAAGGAAAACCGCACGGACCGTTCAGGCCGTGCGGTTTTTTTTATGTTGGTGAGGGTTCGGGCGTCTCGCCTGCTTCGCCGTCGTCGTCAGTTTCAACGACAGGTAGCACCGATTCGAGCGTCCGCATCCCGGTCGCGAGCGCGCGTTTTTCTCGCGACGATAGTCGCTTGACCCAGTACTCGGCGCTCGAGGCTTGCGCGCGGTTCGCCAGTTCAAACGAAGCGAGCACCTGCACCGGCTTGCGCGAGCGCGTATAGCGGGCGCCTGTGCCATTGACATGTTGCTCGAAGCGCGCGGCGACATCGATGGCGATGCCGGTATAGACGCTGCCATCGGCGCATTCGAGCAGATACAGGAACCACGGCGCGGAGCGTTCGTTTTCGTTACGGCGTGTCATGGGCGAAACGGATTGTGTTCGTTCAGTTCGTCGACGTAAGAATGAATGTGATGCTTCTCGTCGTCGAGAAAACGTGAGACCGCATCGGCGAACGCGGGATGCGCGAGCCAGTGCGTCGAACGCGTGACGGTCGGCATGAAGCCGCGCGCCATCTTGTGCTCGCCTTGCGCGCCGCCTTCGAACACGGCGAGCTTTTCCTCGATGCAGAATTCGAGCGGCTGGTAATACGCCGTTTCGAAGTGCAGGCACGGCACGTGTTCGAGCGCACCCCAGTAGCGCCCGTATAGCGTGCCGCCGCTGCCATTTTCGCTGCGCTGGTACACGACGAGCGAACTCGCGATCGGCTTGCCTTCGTATTCGGCGATCACGAGCATCAGGTTCTCCGGCATCGACTCGCCGATCATGCGGAAGAAGTCGAGGTTCAGATACGGCGTCGAAAAATGCTCGCGGTAGGTCTGCCGGTAGCAGCGGCTGAAGAAGCGCCAGTCGGCATCGCTGATATCTTCGCCGCGCACGCGCCTCGTGCTCACGCCGGCCTCGCGCACCTTGCGCCGCTCCGCGCGGATGTTCTTGCGCTTCTTCTGTTCGAGCGTCGAGAGGAAGTCGTCGAAATTGCGGTAACCGTCGTTGAGCCAGTGAAACTGCACGCCCTCGCGCTGCATCATGCCAAGGTCGGTCATTGCGCCCGCCTCGTCGGCGGTGGGGAACAGCACGTGCAGCGACGAGACGTCCGCCTGTTCCGCGAACGCCAGCAGCGTCGCGGCCAGGTGGCGGCGCGCGGTTTCGTCCGCGGCGATCAGGCGTGTGCCTTGTACCGGCGTGAATGGCACCGCGCACAGCAGCTTCGGGTAGTACTCGATGCCGTTGCGTTTGTACGCGTCGGCCCACGCCCAGTCGAAAACGTATTCGCCGTACGAGTGGCCCTTCAGGTAGACGGGCGCCGCCGCGACGAGCCGGTTCGTGCGCGCATCGGCGAGAGTGACGAACTGCGGCGCCCAGCCCGCATCGGGCGTGGCGCAGCGCGCGGCGTGCAGTGCCGAGAGGAATTCGTGGCGCAAAAAGGGCGTCGGCTGCGCCTGGCGCGCAACGAGCGCGTTCCATTCGGCGGCGTCGACCTCGGCCGGTGAGCCGAGAATGCCCGTGCGATAATCGAAACGTTCCTTGTTCAACTTGCGTGCCAGTCCGGTAAAGGCATGCGCCGGCAAGCGCGCGCCGCGCCGCCAGTGCGGGAAACGGTCATGGTAAAGCAAACACCCCGAACGGGTGAGGACCGCCGCGCTGCGTACGCCGTCCACTATCGACAAAGTCGCCGTGCGCGCCGTGAGGGTTTCCAGGGTTATCGAAATGAAAGAGCGCTTCTTCAATCTCTACACACACGGCTTTGCGCGCGTGGCCGTGGGCGTGCCGCGTTGCCGTGTCGCCGACCCGGTGTTCAACGCAGCCGAGACGCTTGCGCTCGCGCGTGAAGCCGCCGAAAAGGGCGCCGCGCTCGTCGCGTTCCCCGAACTGGGCCTCTCGGCCTATACCTGCGACGACCTATTTCGCCAGAAGGCCCTGCTCGAAGCGTGCGACGAGGCGCTGCGCTCGCTCGCGGAGGCGTCGGCGTCGCTGCCGCTCGCGATGATCGTCGGTGTGCCGGTGCGTGTGGGCCATTCGCTCTTCAACTGCGCGGCTGTGATCGCCGGCGGACGCATCGCGGGCGTGGTGCCGAAGAGCTATCTGCCGAATTACGGCGAGTTCTACGAGCCGCGTCAGTTCAGCGCCGCTGATTGCGCTCGCACCGACACGGTGAGTCTTGGCGGTGAGGACGTGCCGTTCGGCGCTTCGCTGCTGTTCGATCTCCCACAGGTCGAGGGGCTGCGCTTTCATGTGGAAATCTGCGAGGACGTGTGGGTGCCGATTCCGCCTTCGTCGTTTGCGGCGCTTGGCGGGGCTTCGGTGCTCGTGAATCTCTCGGCGTCGAACGTCGTGGTGGGCAAGGCGGGTTACCGGCATCAGCTCGTTTCGCAGCAGTCGGCGCGCTGTCTCGCCGCGTATCTCTACACCTCGGCTGGCAAGGGCGAATCGACCACCGACATGGCGTGGGACGGTCAGGCGCTCGTCTACGAAAATGGCGAACTGCTCGCGCATTCGGAGCGCTTTCTCGACGACTCGCAGTTGATCTTCGCCGATGTCGATCTCGAACGGCTCGCGCAGGAGCGCATCCGCCAGACCACGTTCGGCGATTCGATCCGTCGCCATCACGACGAGATCGCGAAGTTCCGCGTGATCCGCTGCGACGTGCCGCAAGCGGGCGCGTGGGAATCGCCCGTGCTGCCGCTCGCTCGCCGCGTCGAGCGTTTCCCGTATGTTCCCGCGGATTCGAAGCGCCGCGACGAGCGCTGCAACGAGGTCTACAACATCCAGGTGCAGGCGCTCGTGCAGCGGCTGTCGCAGAGTGGCATCAAGAAGGTGGTGATCGGCGTGTCGGGCGGGCTCGATTCCACGCATGCGCTGCTCGTCTGCGCGAAGGCGATGGACCGGCTTGCGCTGCCGCGCGCGAACATTCTCGCGTACACGATGCCCGGTTTTGCAACGAGCGAGCGCACGCTGCGCCAGGCGCGGCAATTGATGGCGCTGGTGGGCTGCACGGCATCCGAAATCGATATCCGGCCGAGCTGCATGCAGATGCTCGAAGACCTCGGTCATCCGTACTCCGAGGGCAAGGCTGAATACGACGTGACTTTCGAAAACGTCCAGGCCGGCGAGCGCACGAACCATCTGTTCCGTCTTGCGAACTTCAATCACGCCATCGTGATCGGCACGGGCGATCTCTCGGAGCTTGCGCTCGGCTGGTGCACGTATGGCGTGGGCGACCACATGTCGCACTACAACGTGAATGCGAGCGTGCCGAAGACGCTCATCACGCACCTCGTGCGCTGGGTCGCGGAGACGGGGCAGATAGGCGAGAGCGGATCGGAGGTGCTCGAGGCGGTCCTCGACACCGACATCAGCCCTGAACTGATTCCCGGCAAGGCGAACGGCGCGCCGGAGCAAAAGACCGAAAGCGTGATCGGGCCGTACGAGCTGCAGGACTTCAACCTCTACTACACGCTGCGGTTTGGTTTCGCGCCGTCCAAGGTGGCGTTCCTCGCGCAGCATGCGTGGGGCGATCGCGAGCGGGGTGCGTGGCCGGAGAGCGCGCTGGTCGCGCGCAATCAATACGATCTCGCCGATATCAAACGCAATCTGGGCATCTTCCTCGATCGCTTTTTCCGCCAGAGCCAGTTCAAGCGAACCTGCATCCCGAACGCACCGAAGGTCGGTTCGGGCGGTTCGCTTTCGCCGCGTGGCGACTGGCGCGCGCCGAGCGATTCGGAGTCGGTGGTGTGGCTCGCCGACCTCGCGCGGGTCCCCGATGCTGCGCCTCAACCGCCCGCGGGGTCGTGAGCGACGACGGCGCGGCGTAGAATTCGACTATGCACCCCGGTTTTTTCGACCGATTTTTTGACCGATACCAACCCGATACCAGACGAGGTCCGTCATGAAACGCATTACTGCCGTCATCAAACCGTTCAAGCTCGATGAAGTGCGCGAGGCGCTCGCCGAAGTGGGCCTTACGGGCCTGACCGTTACCGAGGTCAAAGGCTTCGGTCGCCAGAAGGGGCACACGGAGCTTTATCGCGGCGCGGAATACGTGGTCGACTTCCTGCCGAAGGTGAAGATCGAAGTGGTGGTCGCGAGCGCACAGTGCGACCAGGTGATCGACGCGATCATCGGCGCGGCGCGCACCGGCAAGATCGGCGACGGCAAGATCTTCGTCACCGACGTGGAGCGCGTGATCCGCATCCGCACGGGAGAAGAGAACGAAGCGGCTGTGTAAGGCGCCGGTTTCGGTAAAGTTTTGCCGTACAAAAGAACACGGGCCGCATCTGCGGCCCGTATTCTTTTGCGAATAGATCGCGGATAAAAAAAGGTGCGGATACCCTTGCGGGCACCGCACCGATACGCGCCTCTCGCAGCAGCGTGAAAACGTCGTTACAGCTGTTCTGTGGGCACCCGTCGATTAGAACGAGTGCTGGATGCCTGCATACACGCCGGTCTGTGCCTTGCCCAGCGTCGGGTTGCCCGTTGCAACCGAGGTGCCGGGGTTGTTGGCGTTCAGACCGAAGTTGGCAGCCTTGCTGTTCTGCACCGTTGCGACCTGCATGTCGAGCAGCGTGCGCTTGGACAGGTTGTACGAACCGCCGATCGTGTACAGCGTGGCGTTGCCGCCGCCGTTGTTCGCGTTGACGTGATAGATCGCCGCGATGAGCGCCGCAGCCGAGTTGGCCTGCCACGTCACACCGCCCCATTCGTGGTCGAGCGTGGTCGGCTGGCCGATCAACTGACCGGTCATGCCTGACGTGCGGACGGCTTCGAAGCCGGCCTGAACCTTGAACGCACCGAGGAACACGTTGACCATCGCCATGTAATCGCGCCCAAAGGCGAAGACGCCCTGGCTGACGTTGGCATCGTTGACGTTGGTCGGGTCGTACGGGCCGCCGAGCGAACCGTTCGCCGGGTTGCGGATTTCGTCGTACAGACCGCGGACCTGGAACAGTGCGCTCGTGTACGTCAACTGGAGACCGGCTTCACGACCTTGCGTGGTTGTGCCGTTGCCGTTCCAGCTCGTCGCGTTCGAGAACGCGTATTGGCCGTACAGATCGAAGCCGTACCAGTTCGGTGACTGATACGAAATGTTGTTGCTCGACTGCGGCCAGTTACGTCCGCGGACCATCGATGCCGACGACCAGTTCGACTGGCCGAACGGGTCGAAGTCCCAAATGCCGTTCGAGATGAAGAGCATGCGGCCTAACAGCAGCGTACCGAACTGGTCGTTGGCCATACCGACGGTCGCCCAGCGATTCCAGAGTTCGCCGCCGCCGGGGCCTGCACCCGTTGCCGTGCTGAAGCTGCCTTCCAGGTGGAACAGGACCTTGTTGCCGCCACCGATGTCTTCAACACCCTTCATGCCCCACAGGCTCGTGCCCCAGTAGCCGCTTTCGAGCAGAGTCTGGCTCGTGGTGCGCGTAGCCGCACCTTTCCCGGTTCCAAGGTCGTTAGTGCCAATGCCGTTCATATACGCGATACCTGCATCGAGGCGGCCGAACAGCGTGACGCTGCTCTGGGCATGCGCCACAACGCCAGCAGACATCAGTGCAGCGGCGAGCAAAGCTTTCTTCATGTTCTCCTCCATACCCTGTCAAAGAGTCAACCTAAGTACTGCGAAAGACGTTCGCGCGTATGAGAACGCAGCGAACAGGAATCGTCATCGCACGAGGGAGAGTTGCCCTGGGGACCGGCGCGCGGGCCACGGCGGGACCCGGCTGGACGGTTGAGTCGTCATGCAGATCCCCTGGTTGACTGGCATCTCCCGTTCTTATTTGAAGTAAAACTACTTTTAACGAACTTCGTTTTGCTACTTTGGTTACCAATCTAGCAAAAAAGGTCGGTGGCGGCGAACAAAATCGTTTATGGGGCGGGGGGTGTCGTCAAATTGCAATAGGGCCTCCTTGAGCGGTTTCCTGACCATCTCAAAAAAAGTGACGGGAGGCCTTGTCGGACAAGGGGGGCACGGTTGCACCGATGCGGTTGCGATTAGACCGAATTGAGGATTGCCACTATTGACGTGGAAATTTGGTGGGAGTAAACGCAAGCGCCCCATTGGACGCTAAGAGGGGGCTTGGGGGTGTGGAAGAAATAAAAAAGAAAGGCGCTGAAAGCGCCTTGTCGTACTACTTTTGCTACATCGCTGCGTTGCCGGTTATGCCGCAGCGATGATGGGCGGCCCGACTACTTGAGGCTGCCCGAAATGAACTGCCGCAGCCGCTCGCTCCTCGGATTGCCGAAGACCTCGGAGGGGTGGCCTTCTTCTTCGACGCGGCCCTGATGCAGGAACATCACGTGGTTCGAGACGTTGCGCGCGAAGCCCATCTCGTGCGTCACGACGATCATCGTGCGGCCTTCTTCGGCGAGTTTCTGCATGACCTTCAGCACTTCGCCCACGAGTTCGGGGTCGAGCGCCGAGGTCGGTTCGTCGAACAGCATGACATCGGGGTGCATGGCCAATGCGCGCGCGATCGCCACGCGCTGCTGCTGGCCGCCTGACAGATGCGACGGATACTGCTTCTCCACGCGCGGCGTGAGGCCCACCTTCTCCAGGTATTCGCGCGCACGGTCCTCGGCCTCCTTGCGAGGAATGCCGAGCACGTGCAGGGGTGCCTCGATGACGTTTTCCAGCACCGTCATATGCGCCCACAGGTTGAAGTGCTGGAACACCATCGCGAGTTTGGTGCGCACGTTCTGGAGCTGCTTCGTGTCGGCTACCTGCAACGCGCCGGTGCGCGTGTCGGGGCGCGTGCGGACCTCTTCACCGTCGACGACGATGCGCCCGGCGTTCGGCTGTTCGAGGAAGTTAATGCAGCGCAGCATGGTGCTCTTGCCGGAGCCGGAAGAGCCGATCACGCTGATCACGTCGCCGGCGTTCGCCGTAAGCGAGACGCCCTTGAGCACTTCATGGTCGCCGTACCGCTTGTGCAGGTCATCGACGAAAAGCTTTTGCGTCTGGGATTTCATCAGGGTCATAGGTAGCGGGGCTCACTTGCCTTGCGGTCGCAGATACGCGAGCCAGCGGCGCTCGGCCTGGCGGAACAGCCACACGAGCGTGAACGAAATGAGCAGGTAGAGCAGGGCGGCGATGCCGAACGCGGTGAACGTCTGGTAGGTCGCCGAGTTGACGTCGCGTGCGATCTTGAGAATGTCCGGCACGGTGGCCGTGAACGCGACAGTGGTCGCGTGCAGCATCAGGATCACTTCGTTGCTGTAGTAGGGCAGGGCCCGGCGCAGCGCCGAAGGCAGGATCACGCGGCGATACAGCGTGAACGACGACATCCCGTACGCGCGCGCGGCTTCGATCTCGCCGTAGGGTGTGGCCTTGATCGCGCCCGCGAAAATTTCGGTCGTGTACGCGCAGGTGTTGAGCGCGAAGGCGAGCAGCGTGCAGTTCATGCCGCTGCGAAAGAATGCGCTCGTGATCTCGTGGTTGCGGATGATCTCGAGGCTATAGATGCCCGTGTAA
This sequence comes from Paraburkholderia dinghuensis, assembly GCF_003837865.1. Classification (GTDB taxonomy): domain Bacteria; phylum Pseudomonadota; class Gammaproteobacteria; order Burkholderiales; family Burkholderiaceae; genus Paraburkholderia; species Paraburkholderia dinghuensis. The sequence goes on from NZ_RQIS01000003.1 coordinate 204,623, forward strand.
AAGAGCAGCAGCTGCACGTAGAGCGGCGTGCCGCGGAAGATGTACGTGTAGAGCCACACGAGGCCCGCGAGCCACTTCCGCTTCGAAACGCGCGCGACGGCGAGCGGTATCGACATGCAGAAGCCGATGCCGATCGACACGACAAGCAGCCAGAGCGTGACGGCGACGCCGGTGAAGTGATAACCGTCGGAGAAGAGGTAGTTGCGCCAGTATTGCTGGATCAGCTGGATCAGGTCTTGCATTGTGGTTGGCCTTATCAGCGGTCCGCTTAGAGGTCTGCCTTGCGCACGCCGGTGGAGTAGCGCTTTTCGAGGTACATCAGCACGAAGTTCGAGACGGTCGTAACGACGAGATAGATCGCGCCCGCGACCAGCGTGAAGAAGAAGAACCGGAGTGTTCCCTTGCCGGCGTCCTGGCTTGCCTTGACGACGTCGGCGAGGCCGATGATCGACACGAGCGCCGTCGACTTGACGAGCACCTGCCAGTTGTTGCCGATGCCGGGCAGGGCGAAGCGCATCATCTGAGGAAACATGATGCGGCGAAAGACCTGCCAACTCGTCATGCCGTAGGCGTGCCCCGCTTCGAGTTGGCCGCGCGGCACCGCGATGAACGCGCCGCGAAAGGTTTCGGTGAAGTACGCGCCGTAGATGAAGCCCAGCACGATCACGCCCGCGACGAACGGATCGATGTCGATCTGGTCCCATCCGACCGCTTCAGTCAGGTTGTTGAGCCAGATCTGCAGGCTGTAGAAGAGCAGCAGCATCAGCACGAGGTCGGGCACGCCGCGGATCAGCGTGGTGTAGACCGTGCCCGCGCCGTAGGCGACGCGGTTCTTCGAGAGTTTCGCCGCCGCGCCGATCAGCCCGAGTACGAACGACAGCACGAGCGACAGCACGGAGAGCTTGACCGTCTGCCAGGTGCCGGCGAGGATCAGCGGGCCGTAGCCTTGAAGAAACATAGATGGGTCCTGGGCGGGGCGCCAGATGCGCACCGCGAAAGGCGTGGCGCCTCACGCCACGGTTCAAATCCGTTCATGAACGTCCAGCCGGATGGGCGGGGCATCCGCCGCAACTGGCACTCGCACTTTCCTCGTGTCCGGTTTTGCGGGCAATGGCGCGTGTGCGACTGGGTGTTCGACTGCTGGTGTGACTGCGCGCGAACGGCGGCCGTCACTGCGGGTGTCACTCTATATGCGAAGTCCGGGATTGGTCTATCGGGTCTGGCCCCCCGGACGTCGCTGGTCAATTGTGTGTATCGTCTCGTGCCTGGTTGCCTTTATAGATATCCAAGTCGCAGTGCTGCTTTCCAATCCGGTCGAACCAACGGCCTCGTCACATCGACGTCCAGGCCGACACCTGGGCCATTGGGCGTTTTAGCTGCCAGCGGCGGATAACTCGCATCGATGTCGATGCGCACCGCCCCCCACTCCTTCGCGGCGGCGCAGCCCGCTACGACGGGGAATACGACGCGCATTGCGGACTTCCCTCGCGGTTCTCCGATTAGGCGCGGCGCAGATGTGACCCGGCTGGCGTGCTCACCTGGCTTGTCCGCGTACTTTGTCCGTTTCGTCCGTTTCGTTCGTTTTGGTGCTGCTGGTGCGCGGCTGGCTTTCGGCCCAACGCCGCCATCAGGCGATCAAAATACGGGTCCGATGCCAAGGCGCCCGGCCCTGTGGTCCGGTCGGGAGGCGCGCCTGGAACGGTCCAACGGAAAAGCGCGGTATTTTAACCGATGGCGAGGCCCGCGCGAGATTGTTGGTCAGGATTGTGGCTGTGGGCAGACGCCGCAGCCCATTGAAGTTACTGGCGAAACGATCCGGTGCACGGGTGCCGGTTGTGGCGCGGGGCCGCCGCCCTTACCTTCGGGTATCGCAACGAACTCCGGGAGAATCCGATGCTCGCCATCCGACGCGCCGATGAACGCGGCCACGCCAACCACGGCTGGCTCGACACGTTTCATAGCTTTTCCTTCGCCGATTACTACGACCCGGAGCATATCCACTACGGTGCGCTGCGCGTGCTCAACGACGACCGCGTCGCGGGCGGCCAGGGTTTCGGCGCGCACGGCCACAGTGACATGGAGATCGTGACCTACGTGCTGAACGGCGCGCTTGCACATCGCGACAGCATGGGCAATGGCTCGACCATTCGTCCGGGCGACGTTCAGCGCATGAGCGCGGGAACTGGCGTGATGCACAGCGAATTCAACGCGTCGCGTGAGGACGAGGTGCATCTGCTGCAGATCTGGCTGCTGCCGCTCGAACGCGGCGGGGCACCGGGCTACGAGGAAAAGCACTTCTCCGACGCCGACAAGCGCGGCCGGTTGCGCGTGGTGGCGTCGCCCGACGGACGCGACGGCTCGGTGACGGTGCAGTCCGACGCGTCGATCTACGCCGCGCTGATCGACGGCGACGAGCGGGCGCAATACGCTGTGCCGGCCGGCCGACGCGCGTACGTTCACGTGGCGCGCGGTGCGGTGGAAGTCAACGGCGAGCGGCTCGGCGCAGGCGATGCAGCGATGATCGAGGCCGAGGACAGCGTAATGCTTGTCAACGGCGACAAGGCCGAAGTGCTGTTGTTCGATCTCGCCTGACTTTTGCGCGGTGCTCGCGACCGAACCCGGTCACCGGGCCAGGTTAAGCGCGCAGCAAAGAAAGCGCCGCGGTGTGAACTGCGGCGCTTCGACTCTGGGCAGCTACTTTGGGCAGCGCGTTTCGCCTGACGCGCTCAGGTTTCCCCGCGTGTCAGGCATCCGCCCGGCGTGCAGGGATTCCCCGCTTACTGGGCCTGTGCCGCCGACGCCGCGCCGCGATGCTGCTCCCAGCGCTGGCGCATCTTTTCGCCGCGCTGTTCCATCTTCGCGAAGTGCTCCTTGAGCGCGGTGCTGACGGTGGTCTTCTGCTGGTCGTTCAGGCCGTTATAGAACGCGAGCCATGCCTGTGCGTTCTGCTCGCGCAGTTGCGCATTCTGCTGCTCGACCTGCTGGCGTGCCGTATGCAGCGCGTTCATGTCGAGGATGGGCTGGTTCTTCATCGAATCGAACTGCTGCTTCAGTTGTTCGAAATTCTTGCGCGACTGCTCGTGATTCTGCTTCATCGTATTGAGCGCGGCTTGCCATTGCTTTTCCTGGTCGGCGTTCAGGTTCAGCTTGTCGTGCAGTTTCTTGAAGCCCATCATGAAATCGCCGCCGTGCATATGATGCATGCCCGGGCCGCCGGGGCCGCCCATGCCGCCCGCGGGCGGTGTCTGGGCGTGGGCAGCGCCTGCCGTGAGGGCGAGTGCGGCGGCAGCGATTGCGAGAAAGCGCGAGGTCTTCTTGTACATCGTGATGCTCCTGATAAATCCGTGAAGGGTTTTATCCGGTGGGGGCCGTGCCAGGTGGTTGGGCAGTTGCCGCATCCGGTGTCCCTAGCGTATCGGGCGTTCAGGCGGCGCGTGTTACGCAGGATGCCTCAGTCATTACGCGACATTACGAACGCCTTTCGCAGTAACACCTGGTAACCCAAAGTGTCTACCGGTAAGGAAACGGCCTGCTCGCGCGCGTTACACTTCGTGCCATGGCTACTCAAATCCTTGTCGTCGATGACGACCTCGAACTACGCGACCTGCTGCGCGACTATCTGGCGCGGCAGGGCATGGAAGTATCAGTACTGCACGACGCGGGATCGCTCGAGCGGCGGCTCGAGCGCGAGCGTCCCGATCTGATCGTCCTCGACCTTATGATGCCAGGCGTCGACGGCCTCACCGCGCTGCGCAAGCTGCGTGCGTCCGGCGACGATATCCCCGTCATCATGCTCACCGCCCGCGCGGACGACGTGGACCGCATCGTCGGCCTCGAACTTGGCGCGGACGACTATCTCGGCAAACCGTTCAACCCGCGCGAGCTGCTCGCGCGCGTGCAGGCCGTGCTGCGCCGCCGCCGCACGCTTGCGTCGGCTGCGGCGCCCGAGCAGCGCGAGCCGTTCGCTTTTGGCCGCTTCATACTCGATTTCCAGTCGCGCACGCTGCATCAGGAGGGCAAGCCCTTGATGCTGTCAGGCAGCGAGTTCGCGCTCCTGAAGATTTTCGTGAATCACCCCATGCGCACGCTCACGCGCGAGCGGCTGCTCGAACTGCTACACGGCCCCGAGTACGACGGCACCGACCGGGGCATTGACGTCCAGGTCTGGCGTCTGCGTCGCATCCTCGAAACCGACCCGTCCACGCCACGCTTCATCCAGACCGTGCGCGGTCGCGGTTATGTGTTTGTGCCGGACGGCGAGCAGGGTAGCCATGCGCCGGCCGTTTGACTCGCTGTTCGGGCGGCTCGCGCTGCTTTTCATCGGCGTGCTGCTGTTGTCGCACGTCGCGTGGTTCGCGCTCATGCGCCTCGAGCGCAGCCAGATGCAGACGCGCTATGCCGTCGAGGAAGCGGCATTCCTCGTCGACGCGGTGCGCCAGCACGTCGAGCGCACACCCGACCAGCCGTTGCCGTCGCGCGTGCAACTCGTCGAGGGGGACAGCGCCGATGTGCCGACCACTAGCGCCAGTACTCCGGAACCACTGCGCCGTTTCGTCGACGATGTGCGCGAGCGCATGCCGCCCGGCTCCGACGTGCGCGTCGGGCCGCCTGGCCGGCCGCCCACGCTTTGGGTGCGCGGTCCGCAGGACGCGCGCTGGATCGTTGTGCCGATGCAGCCGATCCGCATCATGCGGCCGATCGACAAGATGATTCCGTGGTTCGTCATCATTTTTTCGGCAGCGGTGATCGCCGCGCTCGTGGCCGCCTGGATGCTGCAGAAGCCGTTGCGCTCGCTGGCGCAGGCCGTTGTCGGCTTCGGACGCGGCGAGCCGGTGCCACCGGTGCGCGAGCAGGGGCCGCGCGAACTGCGCACGCTGACGCGCGGCTTCAACCAGATGGTGAAGGAAGTGGAGCGTACCGAGCATGATCGCGCGGTCATGCTGGCGGGTGTCGCGCACGACCTGAAAACGCCGCTCGCCCGGCTGCGTCTGCGCGCCGAACTAATGGACGAAGCGACGGCGCGCGCCGGGGTCGTGCGCGACGTCGAGGCGATGGCGCATATCGTCGACCAGTTCCTCGTGTTCGCGCATGACGGCGCGGACCGCAGCGAGCCCGTCGAGGTTGACGAGCAGTGCGAGCGCATCGTGCGCAACTTCCGCACGTCGGACGAGGCCACAACAATCCAGATGCGGCTTTTGGCCGGCAGCGACTTCAGGCTGCCCGCTGCGACGCTCGAGCGTGTGGTGTCGAACCTGCTCGATAACGCTTACGCCTATGGCGCACCCCCGGTCGAAATCGAGACCGCGCGCGGCGCGGACAGTTACACGCTGACCGTGCGCGATCACGGTAAGGGTATCGATACGCAGGACCTGACGCGCGCGAGCCGGCCGTTCGTGCGGCTCGATCCGGCGCGTGGGGGCAATGGCCACAGCGGTCTGGGTCTCGCGATCGTGGAGCGGCTGGTGCGCCGGGCGGGCGGGGAACTGCGGATTGGTAACGGCGAGGACGGCGGACTTGCGGTTCAGATGACGTTCCCGTTCGAAGTGGTGCAGCGCACCGTCGACGAAGCGGCCAACGCGTGGTGACGGGCCGCGGGGCGGGATTCAAGCGCGTTTTCTGATTCGCAACCGGCAAGCCGCTGATTCGGGGCCTGGATCAACCGATGCCGGCGGGCCGTGGTGCGGTCCGGCTGGCCGTGCCGCGCGAACACCGGTTATCGGCCATGCCTCGCGCGAATGCGCGCTTACTCGGAGAAGAGCGTGTCGAGCGCGGCGGCGGCCTCGCTGTCAACGGTGTTGTACGTGACGCTGTCGGCCTCGAAGATGTAGTGCGTCGTGTACTTGCCGAGGCGCGTCAGAATCTCTTCCTGAATCAGCTCGGGTGCGACGTCGAGCTTCAGGTACCACGCGGTCGATGACAGGCGCGTCTGGAACGCGCCATATTCGACCATCAACTGGTCGAACGCGTGAACATCCTGATCGCGGCAGACGATGACCAGATTTCCCTTCATGCAAGCCTCCAGATTGAGCGAAACAATACGGTGCCGTTGATGGGGTGCGTCGCATGGCGCGGCGCATGCGTCCAACCGATGATACCGCGTTGTCCCGCGCAACCTGCGTGGGACTCGCTGTGCTCGTGCGCCGGATTGCGGGTCAACCATCGCGACCCGGCGGCGCCTTGGGCTGGTATAGCCTCGCAGCGGCCGCATTCGCTTAACTTCGCCATGTAGCGCGAGCGCTGGCGCGCCGGCTGGCGGATCACCGCGGTGAGGTTGTGCCTGTCACACAGGTTGTAGTAGTGTCGTCCCGTTCAAATCAAGGCAAACCGGCAAAGGTCGCTGCTGGCCCGGACATGCACTGCTGGAGCGGTGGACCTGGGCGGTACAGGCGGTGGCAATGCCGCCGACGTCTGATCAACGCCAACGAGTCTCTTCATCCATGCGCCTTGTCCCCTTCAATTTGGCCCTCGCGGGTCGCGTGCCCCAATTCGACGCGTATTGCATGACGCTTAGCGGGGAGGGCACCTGAATGGACTTCGGCTTCAATCTGAACCGCACGGCCAACGCTTCGGCGTGGCGCGTGCTGCCCAATCGCTGGGACTTCGTAGCGTTCCCGCTGATCATTTGCCTGATCGCGATGGGGGCCATTGGCTTTCATCAGACGATGGCGCCCATTTCGACGCTCAACGCCGAGGCCATTTCGCTCGATCCGCGGATGTTGCCCGAGTACGCCATGCGCACCACGCTGCGCATGCTCGCGGCGATGGTCGCCTCGCTGACCTTCACGCTGGTGTATGGCACGCTCGCCGCAAAGAGCCGCCGCGCGGGCCAGGTGCTCGTGCCGATCCTCGACATCCTGCAGTCGGTGCCGGTGCTCGGCTATATCTCGTTCACGGTGACGTTCTTTCTCGCGCTGTTTCCGTCGCGCGTGCTGGGCGCCGAACTCGCGGCGATCTTCGCGATCTTCACGAGCCAGGCCTGGAACATGACGTTCAGCTTCTACCAGTCGCTGCGCACGGTGCCGCGCGATCTGGATGAGGTGTCGAAGGGCTTTCACCTGACCGGCTGGCAGCGCTTCTGGAAGCTCGAAGTGCCGTTCTCGATGCCCGGCCTCATCTGGAACATGATGATGTCGATGTCGGGCGGCTGGTTCTTCGTCGTCGCCTCCGAGGCGATCACGGTCGGCAACAAGACGATTACGCTGCCGGGCATCGGCGCGTACCTCGCACAGGCCATCTCCGACAAGAATCTCGGCGCCGTGGGCTGGGTGATTCTCGCAATGACGGTCGTGATTCTTGCGTACGACCAGTTCCTGTTCCGTCCGCTCGTCGCCTGGGCCGACAAGTTCCGCATGGAAACCACGAGTTCGGGCGATGCGCCCGAGTCGTGGCTGCTCGACCTGATCCGCCGCACGCGCCTGATTCACCGCCTGCTCGTGCCGATGGGCTGGTTCCTTTCGAAGGCTGCACGTGTGCCGATCAAGCTGCCCTCGTTTCCCGTGATCGAGCGCGCCGCGCCTGTTGCACCGGGCAAGGGCACCCGGCGCTCGCGTGTCGGCGATGTAGTCTGGGCCGTCTTCGTGATCGTGCTGACCGTCTTCGTGGTGTGGCGCGTCGTGGCCTACGTGCGCACGGGCGTGACGCTCGACGACGTTGGTCACGTGCTCGTGCTCGGCCTCATCACACTGTTGCGCGTCGTTCTGCTGATCGCGATCGCTTCGGTGATCTGGGTGCCGCTCGGCGTGCTGATCGGCTTGCGTCCCGCGCTCGCCGAAAAGATCCAGCCGCTCGCGCAGTTCCTCGCCGCGTTTCCGGCGAACCTGCTGTTTCCGGTGTTCGTGATCGCGATCGTGCGGTTTAATCTGAACCCGGATATCTGGCTCTCGCCACTGATCGTGCTCGGCACGCAGTGGTATATCCTGTTCAACGTAATTGCGGGCGCGACCGCGTATCCGAACGATTACAAGGAAGCCGCCGCGAACTTTCGCATCCGCGGCTGGCAGTGGTGGCGCCAGGCGATGCTGCCCGGCATCTTCCCGTACTACGTCACTGGCGCGATCACAGCGTCGGGTGGCGCGTGGAACGCGAGCATCGTCTCCGAATTCGTCCAGTGGGGCGATACGAAGGTTGAGGCGCACGGGCTCGGCGCGTACATCGCACAGATGACCGCCGCCGGCGACTTTCCAAAAATCATTGTGGGCATCGCCGTGATGTCCCTGTTCGTCACGCTGTTCAACCGCGTGCTCTGGCGCCCGTTATATGCTTACGCCGAAGCGAAGCTCCGGCTCGACTGATTGAGAATCGAAGGCAAACACGATGCAAAACCCCAAGACTCTGAGTGCCGCACACGGCGACGTACAAACGCACCCCGTCCCGCCCCGCGTCGGCGAGGAAATTCTGCGCGTGCAGAACGTGTGCCGGGGCTTCAACAAGTCCCAGGGCGAACTGCTCGTACTCGACGACGTGAACCTCTCGCTGCGCGAAGGCGAGATCGTCGGGATGCTCGGCCGCTCGGGCTCGGGCAAGTCGACGCTCCTGCGCATCATCTCGGGCCTCATCGAGCCGACCGATGGTCAGGTCGAATGGCTCGGCAAGCCGCTCGAAGGCCCGGCCGAAGGTGTCGCGATGGTGTTCCAGACCTTCGCGCTGTTTCCGTGGCTCACCGTGCTGCAGAACGTGGAAGCGGGTCTTGAAGCGCAGGGCGTGGGCGCGCGCGAGCGCCGCGAACGCGCGCTGGCGGCGATCGACCTGATCGGTCTCGATGGATTCGAGAACGCTTATCCGCGCGAACTTTCGGGCGGCATGCGTCAGCGCGTGGGTTTCGCGCGTGCGCTCGTCGTCGATCCGATGTTGATGCTGATGGACGAACCGTTTTCGGCACTCGACGTGCTGACCGCTGAAACACTGCGTACCGACCTGCTCGATTTATGGACGCAAGGCCGCCTGCCGATCAAGTCGGTGCTGATCGTCACGCACAACATCGAAGAAGCGGTGTTCATGTGTGACCGCATCGTCGTGCTGTCGTCGAATCCCGGTCGCGTCGTCGCCGAGATCAAGGTGCCGTTCAAGCATCCGCGCAATCGGCTGGATCCGGCGTTCCGCAAGCTCGTCGACGACATCTACGCGAAGATGACCGCGCGCCAGACCGGCGAAACGACGAAGAAGGGGCTGGAACTGGGCAGCTGGTTGCCGCGTGTGTCCACCAACTTGATGGCCGGTCTCATCGAGACGCTGGCGGCCGCGCCGTACCACGGACGCGCCGACATGCCGGAAATCGCGCGCTCGCTGCATCTGGAAGTGGACGACCTGTTCCCGATCGCGGAAGTGTTGCAGAACCTCGGCTTCGCGGACGTGCGCGAAGGCGACGTGCTGCTCACGCCGCCCGCGCGCGTGTTTGCCGAGTTCGGCACGCAGGAGCGCAAGATGATGTTCGCGGAGCACCTGCTGCGTCACGTGCCGCTCGCGGCGCGGATCAAGAAGGTGCTGGGCGAGCGTCCGGGCCACCGCGCACCGCGCGTGCGTTTCGAGCAGGAGCTCGAAGACTCCCTCTCCGACGGCGCCGCCGAGGAAACGCTCGATACCGTGATCGACTGGGGCCGTTACGGCGAAATCTTTTCGTACAACGACCAGTCGGAAATATTCAGTCTCGAGGACGTGGAGACCTGACGTCTTTAGGTGGACGTACGTTGGTTGATATCCGTTACGAGTCGTCGCGGGAACTGTCGCGACAATGCCATGGCGGAAAGCTTCTTCAGTGCGCTGAAGAAGGAACGAATCAAACGGCGAATCTGTCCGACCCGGGCGATGGCAACCACCGATGTGTTCGATTACATTGAGATGTTCTACAACCCCATTCGCCAGCACGGTTTTGCTGGCGACCTGTCACCTGTAGAGGTTGAGCACCGCTATGCGCTAAACGGCTCGAAGATGTCTACGAAAGGCTGGCCGGTCCACCGTGATATTCATACCCAGGCGTCTGATGGATCAAGGCTCGTGCATACCTATAAATGAGATTCCGTATCGGAGTCATTCTGCAGCGAGGCCACGGTCCATTTCCTCGGCATGAATTCGATTTCCGAAATAAAAAGATCATCGCGCGAACACGACGCCAAAAAAGATTCTGGGTCAACGGGGATTTCGCCAGAATATGATCGCTGCTGATACGCGGTGACGATTGAAATCTAACCCGACGAAAAGAAAGAATGTCTACGAGAAGTCCGATTGCAATAAAAAAGAAATCTATTACAACGATTCAGGTGTAAACCCACCGCACGTGGGTAATTCCCCCTGGACATGTTGGACACCCCGGACACAGCCTTAATTCACAACGCTTGAAAATGTCTGACATACGGGGCAGCTGTGGATGCGGATGCTCTGTCCCGAACAGTGGCGTACGAACGACCTTGCACCCGTTCCATGAGTCGAGAAAAACTTTCTCGTTATTCGATTCGCATTAGTGAGTGACAGAGTTAATTTCCGGAATTGATTTTCTTGACATTTTATGACTGGCCGATTCTTTTAATGGCTCGTAAGATCGCGCTTATGCGCGCGAGCGCGATAGCCAACAAGAAGAGGCGGCATGAGTGCGCAGGACATTATCGGGGCAATAATTGGCGGACTCATCCAGAGTGACCGCCTGCTGAAGCTGGATACTTCACTGGGAAATGACGTCCTGGTGGCCCAGCGCATGGTTGGTCATTCACGAATTGGCCACCATTTTGAATTCACCGCCGATGTCGTATCCGCGTCCGACGCCATCGAACTCAAGAAACTGATCGCGCAGCCCGTTACGCTTTGGATTCAGCAACGCGATAAATCGTATCAGCCTCATCACGGCTACGTGCATACCGCACGGCGACTTGGGTCGGACAGTGGCCTCACGAGCTATCAGATCGGCTTCGCATCATGGATGCACTTCCTGCGCTTTCGCAAGGATGCGCGAATCTGGCAAGACAAACCGGCAGACACAATCCTGGCGGATGTATTCAACATGCACCCACATGCACAGGGGGCATTTCGCTTCGCACTGAGCAGGCCCTGCCCCTCTCGTTCGTTCTGCATGCAATACGAGGACGACTGGAATTTCGTCCACCGCATCATGGAAAGCGAAGGCCTGTTCGGCTATTTCGAGCAGGGAAGCGACGGCAAGTGGCATACGCTCGTCGTCACGGACAGCCTCGACGCGTTCCCGCCGCTTTCACCGCAGGCGGTTGAGTTTTACCGTGCAGGCATCAACAGCGAAACCGATACATTGGTGCAGTGGTCAGGCACGCGAACGCTACAGAGCACGACGCTCACGACCCGCACCTTTGATTACAAGGCACCGGCCTCGCCTGCCAATCCCAAGGGCACGAACATCCCCACGCATCCCACACAGGGCGATCTACCCCAGCAAGCCGAAGTATATGAATACACCGGGGCCTATACCTACCGCAGTCAGGACCGGGGCGACGCACTTTCGAAAATCCGCATGGAAGAATGGGAATCGCGCGCAAAACGATTCTTCGGCTCAGGTGGGCTGCGGGGTGCGGATGCCGGCCGCTGGTTTGAACTGGACGATCACCCCGGGCATGCCACTGATCGCCGGCAAAACCGCCAGTTTGCCATTCTGGAAACCGCATGGTGCATCGAGAACAATCTGCCGGTATCCAGCCAGGTCGCGGATTACCCGCATAGCCTCAAAGACAAGTTGGCGGATATCAAAGCCAACCAGACCGGCGAGAAAGTCGCTCACGCTGATGGCAGTGAAGGCTTCTTTCTCGTTCAGATTGAAGCCCAACGCAGAATCGTGCCGTACCGTAGTCCGTTTGAGCATCGCAAGCCCGCGATGCATCTGCAAACAGCTATCGTCGTTGGCCCAGCAAAGGAAGAGGTCTACACCGACTCGTTGAACCGCATCAAGGTGCGCTTCCATTGGGACAGGCTCAATGATGGCGATGAACGAGCATCGTGTTGGGTGCGTGTCGCCATGTCCGATAGCGGTGCCGGATATGGCAGCGTGCACGTGCCACGGGTCGGCGAAGAAGTCCTCATCAGTTGGGTCGATGGCGATTGCGACAGGCCCGTGGTAACAGGCAAGGTCTACAACGGCCGGACGCAACCGCACTGGCATTCCAATGGTTTGCTCTCGGGCTACAAATCGAAGGAATATCAGGGCAGCGGCTACAACCAGATGGTACTGGACGACTCGACAGGCCCGAACAGAGTCCAGCTGTACTCATCGAGCACGAATGCCCAGCTACACCTGGGCTACCTCATCGACCAGTCCGGCAACACGAGGGGAAGTTATCTTGGTAGCGGCTTCGATCTGAAGTCCGACGCCTATGGTGCAGTGCGTGCGGGTCAAGGCCTGTATGTCGCCACGTATCCGGCGACCAGCCAGCAGATGGACGCGAGGCAAACAACCCAGCAACTGGTGAATTCCGGGAGCGTGCTTGTAGCAATGTCGGATGCGAGCACCACGCATCAGGCGGAAAGCCTCAAGGATGGCTACGACTCGTTGAAGTCGTTCACGGATGCGACACAGAACAGTGTCTCGGGTTCATCATCGGGTGGAAAGACGGCGGGTGGTGGAACGGGAAATGCCAATGCGTTCAAGCGGCCCGTGATGCTGTTCGGTAGCCCATCGGGCATTGCTCTGTCCACGCAGCAATCCGTTCACATCGCCAGCGACGAACAGACCAACTTCATCAGCGGACAGAGCACCCATATCGCAACCGGCAAGTCGCTGATCGCAAGCGTCGCGGCGAAGCTCAGCTTTTTCGTGCAAAACGCCGGTATGAAGCTGTTTGCGGCGAAGGGCAAGGTGGAAATTCAGGCCCACTCGGACAACATCGAGTTGACCGCACAGAAGAGCGTAAAAGTATTGTCTGCAACGGACAAGATCGAGGCGGCTGCGAAGCAGGAAATCCTGCTGACATCGGGCGGTGCGTATATCCGCGTCAAGGACGGCAACATCGAGATTCATGCACCTGGCAAGATCGACATCAAGGGTAGCCAGCACTCGTTCGCAGGCCCTGCACAATTGTCGAGCACGCTTCCTGCAATGCCCGGTTCAGAAGGTAACTACGATCAAGCGTTTATTGCACATTGGGCTGGCACGGATATCCCTGTAGCCAACGCCAAATTCCAGATGTTCTCAGATGGCGAGCTCATTTCGCAGGGCGTCACGAACGAACTCGGCGAGACAGGACTGACACAAAGTCACGTGCCGAAAAATGTGGTGATTAAATTCCTGGAGAACCATTGATGACTGACAAGCAGGATACCGTTCTGGGTACGGGATCGGCAATGTTAACGCCGAGCGGCTACCAAGTCCGGCCAAAGGTTGCGCTCAGCACCTGCAACCAGATAGTGCCGCCTGCGGCATCTGCGATTATCGGAAAATGTCCGTATTACTACCAGCCACTGCACGGCGAATATCTTGAAACGGTAGAAAAGGTCAGCGTTTCTAGTGCATGGGAAACAGTGAAGGCTTTTGCAACCTCGTGGGATCCGTGGAAAGACAAGGAGGTTGCGCGCCGTTTGTTGCATCGTCGAGAGCAGCTAATCGCACCCGAGAGCACCGATTCCGACTGGTCACGTCATGGCAACTTCATGATGCGACACATCGGGTGCGGGCATAAGCCACCTTCTTACTATGTCAGCTATGGGTACTACTACTGCTCGAACTACGGAGCGAAGCTGTATCCGAAGTTGAGCCCGCGGGGGAAAGCGTGGCTCAAGAGCGCTAGATGGTTCCTTCAGGCAAACATGGAAGACGGGCTGAAACAGAACATGAAGGGAAATCAGATCCAAATGAACAGTCGGAAGCCTGGAAATGGCAGCTTCCAAATGACCGTGCCACGGTATGAACTCGAACTTAATGACGACACATTCAAAACTTTCGCATTCAAGACCCATCCGTTGGCTTATCTGGACGCCGGTCTTGCGGACCTTCCGGATTGGAATTGGGATCTGGTAAGGATTATGGGGCAGCCGAACATCCAGGAGTGGGGTGATGCGCGAACTTGGGAGCAGGCTGTCGATTGCGGTATGGTGGTTTTGCCGAAAATGATTAACAACTCCGACATCGATGACCCCGTCGGCAAAGCACTCGGTCGCCTGTTGGCAAAGTGATATGCAAAAAGCGAAAGGTTGGAAAATTACAGTTGGCGGCCTCGCGCTCCTGGCCGCTGTAACCTACGGATATCAGAGCATGGCGACAGGTTGGACAACGATTACGACCACTTTTTCGAAAAGTGACAAACCCTATGGTGGTGGGGACTTTCGTATCCGTGGGAACCAGGTGCTTAGCATGAAGCTTGCTCGCCCAGAAATCACATTTAAGCCAGCAAGCCAATCGAAGGACCCGGACGTGGCAGAGCCAACGGAAGCATGGATGAACGACTCAAGTGAGCGGTTAAATCGATCAACCGTGAATTTCCTGCGGGGGACTATCGAAGGTGGGTTGAAGCGGACGTTTCAGCAACGAGGTCAGGATGCCGCATGGTGGTATTCAAAGGACTGGAGAACGGTATATGTCAGCACCGGCTGGATGGACTACAACACACCAGATTCCCCGGGCAGCTTCACACCGCAAATTACCAAACTCTGGCGTTCCAGCGACGGAGGCCAGACCTGGACGCAACTAAACTGGCAAGAAGATCGCAACATCGGGCAATTGCTGTTTCTTGATTCGCAACGTGGCTATGCAGTTGGGTGGGGGCCTCACGTATGGCGAACTGCCGATGGCGGGCAGTCGTGGCATGAAGTCAAAGTGCCGCCGCTCGCCAATGCCGGCAATCCTCGCAAGACCTTTGACGGCGTAAATCTCAGCCCCGATGGCGTGCTGCGTGTTGCCTACTATGTTGAGCAATTGGGCGAAATCAAGACATCGAGTCTTGTCTATCGCATTAACTGGAGTCAGTCGGAGTTTGAGCGGGATGTCGTTCTACCACATCAAACTGTTGTCGACCTCCAATCTTCCCCGGATACGACAGGACGCTATTCCTTGTATGCGTTGTCCAGATTGGGTGCGCCGCGTAACTGGGATGACCCGAACGACAAGGGACATCGCACCGGAGCGCTCTCGGCATGGACTGGTGAGTTGCGAACCAGTGTTCAGCAGTTGCACACCTTCGACGACCATCTGATGTTTGATGGCCTCAGCGTGGGTAAGGAAGGTGTGCTGCTAGTCTATGCGACGGATGCCAGTGGCGATGGCGCTCCACGCGATCTCACCTTCCTCAGCAAGGATTCCGGAAAATCGTGGAAAGAGTTGAACGATGGGGCTGCTCAAGGCGGATATTTTGATCCCGAGACGAACACCCAATATGCGCTGTTCGCCTATACGCTGAAGAAACGACAGCTCTAAAGCCTGCCAGGCACTTTTTGTCAGGGTTCGGAAATGTAATGGCCTAATGAAACCGGACACTGATTCAGGCGAGAATGCTCGGCATGAAGAGGTGTCTGATGACCAGGCGACGTCGTTTTCCCCGGAGTTCAAGCAGCAGGCCGCATGTCCGGTGCTCGATCAGGGCTATAGCTATATAGAAGCCAGTCGTTCGGTCGGCGTCGGCGAGTCGGTTCTGCGTCGCTGGGTGCAGTTCACTCGCGACCGTTTTTCTTTCACCCTCGTGCCGCGAAAACGCGTTTACTGGAGCGTTCCCCAGCGCTCGACAGCCGGTTCCGCCGATGCCCATTGCCAGCCGCGCGCGTCGCGGCAAGCGCTGGCGGTGAACCACTGCGTGCTTGCGTCGGCTGCATCGCCGTCCTGCACCGAGAACACGAACTCCTTGCACAGTGCGAGCGCCGACGCAAATGCACGCGTCACACGCACTTCGCCATGACCGTTTTCGATCGGGAGCGTGTGCTTGATGCGCCAGCTATCGCTGCCGCCGACCGGCAGCCGACCGGCGGTTTCCGCGATCAGTTCCTGCTGGTCGGCATGGATGTTCTTCATGACGCGCTTGACGGCTTCGTCGGTTGCGGCTTGAACGGCGATACCTACGCCCACACCAACCGCAGGGTTCGCCGTGACGATGCCCGTCGCGGCTGCCGCTGCGGCGCCACTCGCTGCGCCGATCGATGCGCAACCACTCATCGCGAGCGCCGTGAGCGAGCACAGCACGGCGAGGGCAACGAGCCGCGCAGGCGATGTGCGGCGCGCAAACGCACCAGTGCGCGCGCTCATTGCAGCGCGCCCCAGCGATCGGTGGCGGGTTCGGCCGACGCCCATTTCCACGCGCTGCCGTCGCGGCAGACAGCGGCCACGTAGAACGCGCTGGCGGCCGCCGCTTCCTTCGTCGCATCGCGATCGACCGAGAAGACGATTTCCTTGCAGTCGAGCGCGCCGCTGCTGATCGTGCGGCTCACGGTGACGCGGCCATGCTCGTCGTCCTCGATTGGAAACGAGTGCGTGATGGACCACGGCGCGACGCCGCCGACGTCGAGCGAACCGGCCGCCTTCGCGATGCTGTCCTGCGTGTTGCGGTGAACGACTCGTTCGGAGTACTGCACGCCTGCTTTCGCGGCGGCCACGGCGCCAAGACCGATGCCTGTCGCGACGGCGGCGTTGTTCGTGACCTTTGCAGCGATGGCGGCACCGGCAATGCCCGCGCCGGTCTGCGCGCCTTCCGAGTAAAGCGAGCCGCATGCCGAGCAGGCGAGGCTCAAGACGGCCATCAGCGTGAGCGTCGCCGCGGCTTGCAGCATGCGGGATGAGGGTGTTGTCGCGACGGAGGGGGGGAATCGGTGGGCGGCGCTTCGTTCTTGCATGTCGTATCCCTGCTGCCGGACGCCGGGCACCGCAGGAATGGGTGAACGGCCTCGCTTGATGCAGCGGGGATTTTGCCGGACCGGCGCCCACAAGGGCATAGGGGATTTGCAAATGTTTGCAAAAACGTGTTGCGCGGAAAACCTCTGCAATGAGCGACTCGTGACAAACGGTCCTATCATTCGAGCGAATGTTCGGCGGACCTTTCGACGGAAAAGCTTCCGTGCAATGAAACACCAGCAATCACGCGGTTATTGTCTGCGGCGGCAAATCGAGTTCGAGGGAAAACGCCAGCGCGAAGTCGTGTCGAACGCTAGGGCGAGCACGCGGTGGGCGCCGATGTAGCGGCTATCGGATTTAACAGTGCAGTCCGTCGTCGCCTTCAGTCAGAGGCAGGCTGACCTTTGCCCGTCCAGCGTCGCGAAAGGCGTGTTCGAACTGGCAGATATCGAAGGTTCCGGTTCTGCAACAGTTTTCGGCGGCAAGCTCAACTGGTTTCGCGCGCACCACCATCTTCGTCTTCGGCACTGTCTTCGGCGCCGTAGCTGCCGAGGCGGTTGTAAAGCGTCTTGAGGCTCACGCCCAGCGTGCGCGCCGCTAGCCGCTTGTCACCACCGCAGTATTTGAGCGTGCCAAGGATGATCTGCTTTTGCGCGTCGGCGAGCGGCGTGCCGATCCAGACGTTCATCGCGTTGCCTTGCGCGACCGGTTTCTTCACGCGCGGCACGAGTTGTGGATGCGTGATCTCGACGACCTTCTCCGTGAGGATGAACGCGCGATAGACCGCGTTCCTCAATTCGCGCACGTTGCCGGGCCACGACCAGTTGCGCACGGCGTCGAGCGCGCGCTTGCTGAAGGTCTTTTGCGTGCCCTCCTGCGCATTCAACTCGGCGAGAAAGAGTTGCGCGAGCAGTTCGCGGTCGCGTTCACGTTCACGCAGTGGCGGCGCGCGCAGTGGAAAAACGGCGAGACGGTACATCAGGTCTTCGCGCAGACAGCCCTCCTTCACGGCCGTCACGGGATCGCGATTGGTCGCCGCGATGATACGCACGTCGCCGCGGGTCGCTTCGTTGCTGCCCACCGGAAAGTACTCGCCGGTTTCAAGTGCGCGCAGCAGCTTCACCTGACGCAGCAATGACATTTCGGTGACTTCGTCGAGAAACAGCGTGCCTCCGCGGGCGTGCTCGAAGTGTCCTTCGCGCGCCTGCACGGCGCCCGTGAAGCTGCCCTTCTCGTGGCCGAAGAGTTCCGCTTCGATCAACTCGTCAGGGATTGCGCCGCAGTTCACCGCGATGAACGGTCCGTCACGCCGCGCGCCAAGTTCGTGGATGGTGCGGGCCACGAGTTCCTTGCCCGTTCCCGATTCGCCGATGATCAGCGCGGTGGCGTCAGTGGCCGCCACGCGTTCGATCTGCGCGTAGAGTTCCAGCATCACCGACGACGATCCGTAGAGCCGCCCGTACGACTGCAATCCGGCGACGCGCGCCGCGGCGTTTCCCGTTTCGTTGCGATTGGCGGTGGGCGAGTCCGGCTCGATTGACGCCATAAGGTAGTCGTCCTGAAAAGGGGGCTGCCGACTTCGAACGGCCGCATGATCTGCGGTGTGCGGCCGGGGCGGGGTTCGGGTCTGGCCGTCCAGGACTGGCGCGCAAAGAGCCGCGCCGACGGCCGCGTGGTTTCCATCCTGGAAACATTTAACCACTGCCGCGCGTCGCAGGGCAATGAACGAGCCGTCGGACGAGGCGCGCAGCTCGCGTCCACCGCGACAGACGCGCGTGCGGAAAGGATGTTGGCGATGTTGGCGCATGTTGCGGCCCGCAAGGTGCGAATCCTGCTAGGGAACTCGGAGCGTCCGTCGGAATCGACGGTGTAAGGGCGGGTGCAAAAGCGAAAGCGCCCGGCTCGACGGTGCCGTCGCCCGCGATCCGGGCGTTCTCCGGCATGGACAGAGCGAGATCAGGAGGCCGCGATGAGGAACAGGACGAGTCTGGTTGGCGCATTTGGCGCATTGCTCGCTGTCGGCGCGCTCGGTGCGACGGCGGGGATGATGGCGAAGCGCTGGGCGCAGCGTCATCGGGCGCAACGTACGAGCTATTACCGCGATTTGAGCCGCTGGGAAGACGAAGGCGGCTCGCTCGCTACAAACGGTAGTGGTGGGTCTGCGGTGACCGCATTCGGCGCCAGTCAGCCGGGGGTCGCATCGGATACGGCCCGCACCGGGGATGGCGCGGCCGGTGAGCCTTGGCCATTTCCGCATGGCCACGCATGAGTGGGCTCGGGGATGCGCCACGCATATGGCGGGATCGTGCGATATCGGGTGCCTCTATCTCGAATACGTCTATAATGGTTATATCGACAACAATCATGGCTTTATTTAGTCAATAGTTGCTTGATTGTTGCGCTGATGTAGCTAAACCCCGCGCCTGCGCCGTCTTCGGCGCAGGTCCGACCGTTTCGTACTCCACTGCGCCACGACTGCGTGTGCCGCGCTTTGCGCGGCGCCGGGCCGGATTTTCCGGCGCGCCCCCGCGCCGGCGGTGCGGCAGTGTGGGGTCATCTACCTTCCAGGGCTGACGA
This sequence comes from Paraburkholderia dinghuensis, assembly GCF_003837865.1. Taxonomy (GTDB): domain Bacteria; phylum Pseudomonadota; class Gammaproteobacteria; order Burkholderiales; family Burkholderiaceae; genus Paraburkholderia; species Paraburkholderia dinghuensis. Next base: position 223,953 of record NZ_RQIS01000003.1, read on the forward strand.
GACGCGATGCCACATGTATTGATTGTCGATGACGACGCGGCAACCCGCGAAGCGCTGGCGGCCGTGGTGAGCGACGATGGGCTCACCACCGCGCAGGCAGGCGATCTGCGCGAGGCGCGCATCCAGCTCGTGCGGCAGATGCCGGACGTTGTCTTCACGGATCTCAAACTGCCGGACGGCAGCGGGACCGACCTGTTCCAGGACCTCGATCCGCGCTCGGGCGTGGAACTCGTGGTCATCACCGGCTATGCGAGCGTCGAGACGGCCGTGGACGCGCTCAAGGCCGGCGCGATCGACTACCTCGTCAAACCGATTAACCTGCAGCGTGTGAAGGCGATCCTGAACCGCCTGCCGCGCGCCGGCGATCTCAAGGCAGAGATCGGCACGCTGCGCGGCGAGCTGCGCCGGATGGGCCGTTTTGGCCTGATGCTCGGCAATTCGCCGGCGATGCAGGAGGTCTACGACCAGATCAGCCGTGTTGCGCCCACGCCGGCGTCCGTGATGCTCGTCGGCGAGTCGGGCACGGGCAAGGAGGTCGCCGCGCAGACCATCCATCAACTGAGCCTGCGCCGCAAGCACGAATTTCTCGCCGTGAACTGCGGCGCGATCTCGCCGAATCTGATCGAGTCGGAGATGTTCGGGCACGAGCGCGGCTCGTTCACCGGCGCGGACCGGCAGCACAAAGGTTATTTCGAGCGCGCGAACGGCGGCACGCTGTTCCTCGACGAAATCACCGAAATGCCCCCGGAGCTTCAGGTCAAGCTTCTGCGCGTGCTGGAGACGGGCATGTTCATGCGCGTCGGCACGACGAAGGAGATCGAGACCGACGTGCGCCTCATCGCCGCGACGAATCGCGATCCCGAAGAAGCCGTCGCCGAAGGCAAGCTGCGCCTCGACCTCTATCACCGCCTCAACGTCTTTCCGATCAACCTGCCGCCACTGCGCGAGCGCGGCAAGGACGTGGTATTGCTCGCCCAGTCGTTCCTCGACGAACTCAACGAGCGCCACGGTACGAAGAAGCAGTTCCCGGCCGCCGTGCGCGAGATGCTGATCGCGTACCCGTGGCCCGGCAACGTGCGCGAGCTGAAGAACTATGTGCAGCGCGCACACATCATGTCCAGTGACGAGGGCGAGCTGACGGCGGCGGTACCGTTGCAGATTTCGCTGTCGAAATCGATGCCCGGGACGGCATTGACGATTCCGTTCGGAACCTCGCTTGCCGATGCCGACCGGCAACTGATTCTGGCGACGCTCGAACAATGCGGTGGCGTGAAGACGCGCGCGGCGGAGATTCTCGGTATCAGCCTGAAGACGCTCTATAACCGGCTCGTCGAATACGGCAACGAGCGGGGCAAAGGCGGAGCGAGTGAAGAGGCGCAGGCGGGCGCGGAGGGCGGCGCGAACGTCTGAGCGCGGGGCCGCGCGGCGGCCGCGGCAGTCTGCGTGCGGGGCCTCGGTCGCCTCGTGCGCGTTCCGCCCAAGGTGTGTCCAGGTGTCGATGAACGACAGACATCCCGAGGAGTGAGCCATGTCCAGAAGCCAATCCGCCGATCGCGCCAGCGCAAAGCCCTGGCTCGCGCATACCCCCCAACCTGATGAACCGCCGCCGGGTGAGCCGGAGCCGGGTGGACCGCCGATCGGCGATCCGCCACCCGAGCCCGATGAACAGCCGCGTTCGAAAGCCGGTTCGACCCCGTTTCCATCGGCTTTCCTGCCCACAGCAGATTCCGAGCCTGGGACCTTGTGGCGCTAACGAATTCAGGTAGACGTTACAAAAGCGCCGCCATTTTTACCGGAAATTTCACGTCGCGGCCCCTAGACTATTTAAACGCCACCGACGAGTGGCGGCCTTCCGCTGGAGGCATCGAGATGAGACATCCTGCATTGCGTCGCTCTGCACGTCACTCGGCCAAGCGTGGTCCGCGTGACGGAGAACAGCCGAGCAGCAATCCGCCACCGATGACCGCACCCGACCCGGCCGGCCAGAACCGCCCGGCGCCCGGCATTCCCCCTGACGGCGAGCACAACCAAGGCGGCGCGCGGGCCGAGGGACTCGAATACCAGCGCGATCTCGGCTCCGAACAGGACGCCTGAGTCTCTTCCGGGCGCGTCGTGCTGCTTCTGGCCCCGGCGCCGCCTGGGCGCGTCAACCCACGTATTCGCACGGCGCGCCCGCCGCGCGGCTCACGCTCGTCCTGCGCGGGTTCAAGCAGACTCTCACGCTGAGTGATCGATGGAGGGCACGCTTTTTGCGTGCCTATGCGAGGCAACGTCTTCCGGAAATAACGAAACAGGAGGTTGGCCGCAATGGGCAAGCTGATCGTGGTATCGAATCGCGTCGCGCCGACACAGGAGGGGCGCCCCGCTGCTGGGGGGCTCGCCGTTGGCGTGCTGGACGCGCTCAAGGAAACCGGCGGCGTCTGGTTCGGCTGGAGCGGCGACACCGTCGCCGCTCCAGCACCGCCCGCCCTCGAGCAGCAGGGCAGCGTCACTTATGCGACGGTGGGGTTGACCCGCCGTGACTACGACCAGTACTACAAGGGCTTCTCGAACACGACGCTCTGGCCGACCTTCCACTACCGCAACGACCTCGCGCGCTACGAGCGTCAGGAATACGGCGGCTATCTGCGCGTGAACGTCGCGCTCGCGCGCCAGCTTCAACCGATGATCGAGCCCGACGACATCGTCTGGGTCCACGACTACCATCTGATCCCGTTCGCACGTTGCCTGCGCGATCTCGGCGTGAAGAATCCGATCGGCTTTTTCCTGCACATTCCGATGCCGGTGCCCGAGGTGCTGCGCTCGGTGCCGCCGCACGAAGAACTGATGAAGTTCCTGTGCCACTACGACGTGGTCGGGTTCCAGACCGATGCGGACCGCCAGGCGTTTCTCGACTACGTCGAACGCGGCGGCCATGGCACGGCGAGCGAGGACGGCATGGTCCACGCCTGGTCGCGTTTCCTGAAGGTGGGCACCTATCCGATCGGTATCTATCCCGACGTGATCGCGAACACCGCGGCGCAATTCTCCGAGCGCAAAGCCGTGCGCAGCCTGCGCGACGCCATGCGCGGGCGCAAGCTCATCATGAGCGTCGACCGGCTCGATTATTCGAAGGGGCTCGCGGAGCGCTTCCAGGCCTTCGAGCGCATGCTGCAGAACGGGCCGGGCTGGCATGGCCGCGTGTCGTTGCTACAAATCGCGCCGCCGACGCGTGCCGATGTGCAGACCTACCAGGCAATCCGCAGCAATCTCGAAGGCGAAGCGGGCCGCATCAATGGACGCTTCGCGCAACTCGACTGGACGCCGATTCAGTACCTCAACCGCAAGTACGAGCGCAATCTGCTGATGGGATTTTTCCGGCTCGCGCACGTGGGTTATGTCGCGCCGCTGCGCGACGGCATGAATCTCGTCGCGAAGGAATATGTGGCGTCGCAGGATCCCGACGATCCGGGCGTCCTCGTGCTCTCCCAGTTCGCGGGCGCAGCCGAGCAGATGCAGGGCGCGCTCGTCGTCAATCCCTACGACCTGAACCAGACGGCCGAGGCGCTCGAACGTGCGCTCTCGATGCCGCACGCCGAACGCAAGTCGCGTTACGAGGACATGATGGCCGCGTTGCGCGAGAACAATCTCGCGGTGTGGCGCGATACGTTCTTGGCCGACCTGCGCAGCGTCGCTACCGCCGCGTCTGTCACGGCGCGGGCGCGTAGCGTCGCGCCAGCGAGAGCTGGCTGAGGGCGTTCGTCCCTTGGGTTTTTCGTTCGCCGCGTCGCGCTCGCGCTAGTCGGGCGCGGCGCAATGCGATTGAGCGTGATGCCGCGGCGCGCATGAATTCCCGCGCGGCGGCCATCGAACCGCTGCGTTGCGTTGCAGCAGACCCGCGCGTCAGCTCTGCGGCTGTCGCGCTGCGTCGTACGGCTCGGGCGAGCGGGTCGGGTCGAAGTCGGCCCAGTGGCCACCCTGCCAGCGGCCTGAAGCGCGTTCGATGTCGGCGGCGTGCGATTCACGCAGAACGTCCGCCGCGACAGCCTGGCTCTCCGGGGTCACATGCACGGAGAGCAACACGCCCGAGTTGCGCGTTTCGCGCAGCACCCGCTCGTGATGCTCCGCCGCTTGCTGCCGGCTCACCATCATGCCGATCCACGCGCCGAGGCACGCTCCCACACCCGCTGCAATCACTACCATAGGAAGCGACGCCGACATCCCCGCGAAGATCGCAATACCCACCACGGCGCCCGCAACGGCGTCTGCGACGACGTTGTGCGAGAGATGCTGCCAGGTGAGGGCGGGTTCGCGCGGCGCCGCGATGGGCATGGCGTGGTGGGCATGGGCGTGCTGTCCACGCGGATTGACGAAGACGATGTTTACGTCTTCCTCGACGAAGCCGCGCTCGTAGAGTTTCTCGGCGACGGCCTCGGCGGCGGGGAAGGTCGTGAACCGTCCGGCGACGATCAATGACATGGAAATCTCCCTTTTGGTTGGTTGAGCACCGTGAAGGGAAGATCGTGCGGGCGGCGCGAGACAACACGCCGCCATTCGCTTGGACAGTTATTTTGCGCGCGAGTGCTATCGAAAGGGGGAAATCCGGGGATTTACATCCGCGTCGGCGCCGAATTTGCCGGCACGAGCCGCAGCGTGCTGATGACGGCCGCAACGGCGGCGAACACTGTCGCCACATAGAGCGCGGCTGTCGGGCCGTGTTCGGGGGCCACGCCGAAGATCAGCGCGACGAGCGCGGCGCCGAGTGTCTGTCCGCTCAGGCGCGCCGTGCTGAGCATTCCGCTCGCACCGCCCGAGCGCTCGCGCGGCGCGGACGACAGCATCAGCCGGTTGTTCGGCGACTGGAACGTGCCGAAGCCCACGCCGCACAGCGCCATGCGCCAGCCGATGTCGAACGCCGACGGATGGGCGCCGAGCGTCGCGAGCAGCACCAGCCCGAGCGTGAACAGCGCGAGCCCGATGCCGCCGAGGAGGCCCGCCGGATAGTGGTCGGAGAGCCAGCCGGCAAGCGGCGCGGCGCCGATGATCACGAGCGGCCAGGGCGTCATGAGCAGGCCGGTCTGCACCTGAGAGAGCCCGAACGTGTCCTGCATCAGGAACGGTAGTGCAACGAATGCAAGCGTCTGTGCGCAGAACGTGCAGATCGACGTTCCCACCGAAAGCGCGAACACGGGAATGCCCAGCAGATCGACGGGCAACAGCGGCGCGGGCTGGCTTAGCTGGCGGCGCACGAAGAACCAGCCGATCACGAGCGCCGCGACGAATTCGGCGGCCACCCAGGCGCGGCGCTCGCCGTGGCCGAGGCCATCGACGGCGAAGATCAGCAGGCCGAACACGAGCGCGTTGAGCACGGCGCTCCAGTAGTCGTAGGGCGCTGGATGCCGCGGGTTGAACGGCAGCGCGCGCATGCCGAGCACGCACGCGGCGATGCCGATCGGCACATTGATCGCGAAGAGCCACGGCCATGACGCGACGCTGAGCACGCCCGATGCGACGGTGGGCCCCACCGCAGACGCGATGGCAACGACCATCGCGTTGATCGCCACACCGCGGCCCAGCTTGCTGCGCGGATAGATCATGCGAACGAGAGCCGTATTGACGCTCATGATGCCGGCGCCGCCGAAGCCTTGCACCATGCGCGCGATCGCGAGCGCGGGGAGCGACGTGGCCAGCGCGCAGCCCAGCGACGCGACCGTGAAGAGCGCGAGCCCCCACAGATACACTCGCCGGTAGCCGATACGGTCGCCGAGCGAGGCGAGCGGCAAAAGCGAGATCGTGACCGAAAGCTGGTACGCGTTGACGATCCAGATCGAACTGGCCGCGCTCGCGTTCAGGTTGCGCGCGATGGTCGGCAGGGCGACGTTGGCGATCGCGCCGTCGAGCACCGCGAGCGTGATACCGAGCGCGACCACGATGATCGCGTGATAGCGCTGCGGGAACGGCAGGCCGGGCTCGGCTTCTGCAGTGGCGTGATTCGGGTGCGTGGAAGCGGGGGAGGTGGTGGAAGTGGTGGGCATCGATGATCGGGTGTGCGTCGCGCGGCGGTCGGGCGTGCGTCGCGCGGCGACTTGCGTCGTGTTCGCACATGCGCTTGCGGCGGCCCGCGCGGCTGAGCGCGGGCCCGCTTGCGGCAAAACGTTATTTAAGTTCGTAGAGTCCGACGTAGGTCGTCGAGTCCAGTTCGTTCAGGTGCGTCATGAAGCGGGCGACTGCGTTGGTCGTCTCCGGCGTAACCGGAAGGTGTGCCGCCTTCAGCGCATGCACCCGGAAAATATAGCGATGGGGCTGGTCGCCGCGCGGCGGCGCCGCGCCGCCGAAGCCGACTGTGCCGTAGTCGTTGCGCATCTGCACGGCGCCCTGCGGCAGCAGACTGCCGTCCGCCTTGCCCGCATTGCGCGCGAGCGAGCGCACGTCCGGTGGAATGTTGACGACGACCCAATGCCAGAAGCCGCTGCCAGTGGGCGCGTCGGGATCGTAGATCGTCAGTGCGAAGCTTTGCGTGTCCTCGGGCGGCGCGTCCCACTGCAGGGCGGGAGAGACGTTGTCGCCGTCGACGCCGAAAGCCCGATCGTCGAATTCCTGCGCCTTCGGCATGAAGCCGTTGCTCGGAAAGTCGTCGGACCAGAGTCGGAAATCTGCCATTGTTTATCTCCTTCTCGCAGGTTCTTGCAAGCGTTCCTGAACCGGACGCGGCTGAGCAAAACCGGTCGAGTGAGTTTATCACCGCGACACGACTCTCAGCCTTCATCCGCGCGCTTCGAACCAGACCGAGCCGCTGTCCTTCAACCACGCGTCGAGACGCTCGACTACCGCTTGCGGATCGTGATCCGCGCCGCGTAGCGCACATTCCCAGATCACGGCGACGCGCCAGCCCTGCGCGGCGAGTGCGGCGAGCGTGCGCGCATCGTTGGCGCGGTTGCGCGCGATCTTTTCGCGCCAGAACTCGGGACGGGTCTGCGGCCATTTGAAGAGCGCGCACGCGTGGCCGTGCCAGAAACAGCCATGTACGAGCACGACCGCGCGATAGCGCGGCAACACGATGTCGGGGCGTCCCGGCAGTTCCCGCACGTCGAGCCGGAAGCGAAAGCCGCGCCGATGCAGCAGGCTGCGGATCACTCGCTCGGGTTTCGTGTCGCGGCCGCGGATGCCGGACATCATCCGGCTGCGGGTGGCGGCATCGACGACGTCGACCATGGCTTGGCGTCCGATCGTCGTGGGTTGGCGCGCCGCGGGTCAGGCCGCCTCGGCGGCCGGTTCGGTGCGCGGCGCTCGCGAAGTCGCGCCCGCTTTCCCTGCTTTCGCCGCTGGCTTGCGCACCGCGCCGGATTTCGCCTGTACCTTCGGGCCAGCCTTCGCGAGCGCCGCGTCGAGGTGCGGCATCATCGTGCGCGCCACTTCGCGCATCACCGGCATCACCACGCTGTTGCCGAACTGGCGATATGCCTGGGTGTCGCTCACGGGGATGCGGAACGTGTCGGGAAAGCCCATCAGCCGTGCGCACTCGCGCGGCGTAAGGCGGCGTGGGCGCAAGCCTTCGCCCTGGTGGACGAGAATCTCGCTGCCGTCCTTGTGATAGCGCGCCGAGAGCGTGCGCGTGACGCTCTGCTCGAACGCGAGGCCGTAGCCGAAGCCGTTGCCGGCGGCGCGATGCTTCTCGGCGTATTGCTGGAGGTACTGCCAGAGACCCGGCGTGAGTGTGTACTTCGGTTGGACGCGGCGTGCGCCGTGATCGAAGAAACGCTCGCCGTCCCACGGGAGGACGGGCTCGCAGCCGTCGGTGCGATGAAGGATCGATCCGAGACGCGGGCCCGCTTCGGGCAGCGCGAGCGCGTCCCAGGTGAACGCGGCGGGCTCGCGGAACCCGGCGATGATGATGCGCTCGCGATGCTGCGGCGTGAAATGGCGCCCGTCGATCACGCGATAGTGGACGTCGTAGCCGAGTTCGTCGCGCAGCACCTGGCGGATCACGTCGAACGTGCGACCGCGGTCGTGCGACAGCAGGTTCTTGACGTTCTCGAGCAGGAAGGCGGCGGGCCGCTTTTCGGCGATGATGCGCGCGACGTCGAAGAAGAGCGTGCCCTGGGTCGAGCATTCGAAGCCGTGCGGACGGCCGAGCGCGTTCTTCTTCGAGACGCCGGCAATCGAGAACGGTTGGCACGGAAAGCCGGCGAGCAGGACGTCGTGATCGGGGATATCGGCGGCGGGGACCGCGGTGATGTCGCCGGCGAACGCGTGGTCCTCGCCGTGGTTCTCCAGATAGGTCTTCTTCGAGAACGGATTCCACTCGCTCGTGAACACGCACTCGCCGCCATGCGCCTCGAAGCCCATGCGGATGCCACCGATGCCCGCGAACAGGTCGACGAAGCGAAAACGAGCGGGTGCCGCGACGGCGCGCGCGCCGCCGTGCAGGAGTTCGCGCAGCGCGGCTTCGAGCATGGCGGGGCAGGGTGTTTCGCCTTTTTCCCAGCGACGCACGGTTTTGACGTCTTTGCCGACATGCTCGGCGATCTGCTGCTGGGTGAAGCGCTGGCGTGCCTGCTGCAGCAGGTCTCGCGAATGGGCCGGGGACACGGGATTCTCTCTGGGGATTTTGGCGGACATTATGACCGATAGCCGACCCGCGGCACCAGGAAAACTGCCTGCTGGCTGCGAGGCGTCACGCAAAACCGGCCAGCGTCGTTGGTCCCGGCGAGGAGGGTCAGGCGAGTGTCGAACCGCCGGCAGCGGCCCGCAGCCCGGAAGCCGCGTCGGCATCTTCGGCCGCTTTCAGGTCGTGCTCGTCGAGCACGTTCAGCAGGCTGTCGATTTCGCTGAGCTGGCCCTTGTTGACGTAGCCGGTGTCGAGCAGGCGATGGAGACGCTTGCGCCAGTAGGTCGACGGGAGGATCGGACCGGCGAGATCGCCGTTCAGCGCGAGCGGCATGACACGGCGAATGTGCGTGATGTCCTGATCGATGAGGCTCGACATGAGTTGCCCGGCAGGAGTGGGACGATCGGAGTCCATACCGGACATAACGGCATGGATCGCCGCAGCTTGAGGGCTGCGCGCATCCATGTTTACCCGCGGCGATGAAGCGGCACGTGCAACCGCGCGCGCGGCCCGGCTGGCGCGGTGACGCGACACCGCGCGAACGGGCTTGCCGGACTTACTTGTCTTGCAGCGGCGTGTCCGCCGGCGGAAGCGCCGCGGCTTCGAAGAAGCGGCGGGTCGCTTCGAACGACTGCAGCATTTGTTCGGGCCACGGCGTTTGGAGCATCACGGCCTGATGATTTTCGAACGCCGATGTGAGCAGCCGGCCGAGTTCCGGCGAATTCAGATGACGCAACACGACGCTCAGCGCGATGGCGGTAGCCTGGCTGGCGCCGGCCGTCTGCAGTTCGGAGGCGGTGAGGGCTGCGAGTTGCTTGTTGATGTCCATGAGGAGTCAGGGCTCTGAGAATTGCGTCGCCGGGCGTATCGCGGATAGCGGCCTGTGGCGTGGGATGGGTGTTTGCGCGGAGCCTCGCCGGATTGGGTAACGGGATAGCGGGCTAGCCGGCTAACGGGCTAATGGGCGTCGGGCGGCTGGTCCCCCTGGCAGGAATCGAACCTGCATCTAGCGCTTAGGAGGCACTTGTTCTATCCATTGAACTACAGGGAGGCGTGCGGGACGCGAACCTGCGGGCTCCGCTATGTCCGCCATGTTTCCCAAGTCACCCGTCATGGCGCGGAGCGTTCGCGTTTTCGCGCCGAAGGCGAATCGCGATGCAGGACGTGGAGTATAGCAAACGCCTTCCAGCGCGAAAATGATGCGTTGCGGTGCGCCGGGGCAAGCGCGTTAGTCCCGGGGTCGCATCCACATTGCGTGCGGTCACTCACCAGTGAAACTGTGCCGGGAAACGGGCCGGATGCAATGACCTGGCAGCGGCGTCATTCCAGCTGACGTCGGCCTCGGCCGGGCATCGCGATGCCCGGCCGAGGCCGACTAGCGACTCAGCGATGCGCTGCGTCACGCGTTCCCCACGCTTCATGCACTGCCGTAGGCCTGGATGAACATCCCGTAGTTGTCGGCATTGGTGATGGCGGCCCGGGTGTTCGTCGCGGCGAGACGATGGTCATCCGCCCGGCCGTACGAATGATCCTCCGTGCCGCCGATGTTCGTGAAGTGACTTAGCTCGTGGATAAGCGTCGTCTCGAGCGTATTCCGACCTTCCACGTTGGTGAACGCCAGCGGTGCCAGATCGATCTTGTGAGGGGAGTCGGGGAACACGTGGGCCAGTTCATGACTGTTCGCTCCTCGGGTGGCGACCAACATGTTCACATCGTGTGCCAGAGCATGCTGGATGTTGCTCAATACCTGCGTCACGTGTTGTACGTTCGCGGGTGTCGGTGCTCCGAACCAACGCTGGAAGTTGCTGTCCGGGCCATGAGCGAGAAGATGGTCGAGCGCTGCATCGACCATTTGTTTTGCGTGGTGATACGCGTCGCGTAGCATGTGTTGCTGCTCCGCGTTAAAGCCTCTCATGAGCGGGTCGCGGGCTGATGCGTGCGGCGATTTCTCAGCGGGAAACGTGTCCAGCGCACCGCCTCGGCCGGTTGAGCCCGCCCCATTGGGTGCCCCGAATTCGCCGGGGAATTGGCCCGGATCGCCACCTCCAGATTCGCCGACTGGACCGGCTCCGCCACCGCCACCGCCGCCGCCCGCTCCGCCGGGTGCGCCACCACCGGCTGCTCCGCCTCCACCTGCTCCGTTGGGCGCACCACCACCTGCCCCGCCGGGTGCGCCACCACCGTCTGCCCCGCCGCCGCCCGCTTCGTCGGGTGCGCCACCACCACCGCCACCATCTGCCCCGCCCGGTGCGCCACCACTGTCACCACTGGCGTCCGCTCCGCCACCGCCGCCGCCATCCGGGCCGGACCCGCCATCTGCATCTCCGGGAGTACCGTTTGCCTCGCCGCCTGTTGGCCCGCTCATACCCGGGCCGCCGGGACCCGCGGGTGGCAGGCCGTCCCAGGGGTGTTTGTGGCGTGGAATTCCGTCGTCGTAGTCGATGAAGCGCTGATGGTGACCTTGCTTGTTCCAGATGTCGCGTATGTGGTTACCAGCCTTGTCCTGAGTCTCGCGAATGTGGTTGCCAGCCTTGTCCCAGATCTCGCGAATATGGTTGCCAGCCTTGTCTTGGGTGTCGCGTATGTGGTTGCCGGCCTTGTCCCAGGTCTCGTGAATATGGTTGCCGAACTTGTCCTGGGTGTCGCGTATGTGGTTGCCGGCCTTATCCCAGGTCTCGCGAATATGTTTGCCAGCCTTGTCCTGGGTGTCGCGTATGTGATTGCCAGCCTTGTCCCACGTGTCCCGTATGCGCTCGCCGTTTTTGCCCCGTGATTCGAGTACGGTGTTGCCATTCTTGTCCCGTGTGCCACCTATAGGACTACCAGCCTTATCGCGCGTATTGCCTGCGGGGCTATTCGCTGTATCTCCGCGTGGGTCGTGCGATTTGCCGAAGACTCCGGTATCGAGTGGACGATTACCGCTTCCAGGACCGTATTCAGTTGGTGAATGGATTTCGGGCTCGCGAGCGATACCGGCGGATTGCACTGCGCGTTCCGCGTTTTCCGAATGCCACGCGCAGTGAGTGCTGGAGAGGGAATTGACGTCCATGGGCGCTCCAATAGATTAAATTGGCAGAACGATTTAATCATCGGAGAATCACCCCAGGTAACACGCTGGTATGGTGATCGCCTTCCGCGCCCGCAGGCATTTTCACCCAATGCAGCGATGTGCTGGTCGATCTGGATTTGGCGAGGATTCGGCGTCATCCATTGCGTATATATGCTGCCCGTCCTCGCGTTGTGGTTTCATTTCAACGCATGCGAATTTCAATCGATGCCTTTGCAGCGAATTATCTGGATGCGCATGCGCGTGTCGTATCCGGAAACGACGACCTGGCTGACGCGATCTGGTTTTCCAGAGGATCACAAAAGTTTCTTGCGAGTGCCTCCGCGGGAAACTTGCGGGCATACGCGACGGTTTGTTCGCGGTGCGGACGTGGACCCTGCATTCAACGTGAACGTGCAAGAAACTGAGTCGGCATTGATTTCGTCAGGCAGAGGGAGCCGGATCGTGAACGGCGTGTCTGGCCAGGACAGGTACGTAACTGCCACGCTGTAACGTCCTTCATAACGCGTGCGCCATTCGTCCGTCGCTTTCCCGTCGCTGGACTGGCGTCCCCGCAAATCGACCGACCGACCCGACCAGCGAAGCGTGAACAATGATCGACGTGATTGAATCTCCACGATTGCTTCTTGCGCCTTTTTCTCCCGCTGACGCCGATGAAGCGTATCCGTGCATGACGCCTTCGCTGACGCGTTACATGGTGTCCGAGCCACCGGCAAGCCCGGATGAATTCGCCGCAAGCTGGCGGGCGTGGATCGAGGCCTGCGCCGACGGCACGGAGTGGGTCTTTACGGTGAGAGAGAAGATGAACAACCGTTTCCTGGGACTGGCCGGACTGGGCCGTATACAAACACCGAATCCGGAACTCGGAATATGGATTCGCGAAAGCCGCCAGGGCAACGGATTCGGACGGGAAGCGGTAACCTGCCTTTACCTGTGGGCAGGCGCGAATTTCGATTGCTCGTGCTTCATCTATCCGGTTGCTGAAGACAACTACTTCAGCCGTCGCATCGCTGAATCACTCGGTGGTGTCGTGACGAACAGCGGCGCGACGCCAAAATATCGATACGTTGTGTACAGCATTCCACGCTATCGTCCGGTGCCGGACGCTTCATTCGCAAACGCCACAACCCGCTCGACATGCGAACCACAGCCTGGTGCGATTGGCTTGTGAGGTGCGCGGCGCGCTCAGAACTCGACGATAACGAAATCGCCCTTGCCCACGTCGCACAGCGGGCAGCGCCAGTCGTCGGGGATATCGGCAAAGCGCGTACCTGCCGCAATGCCCTCGTTGGGCAACCCTTCTTCCTCGTTATAGATCCAGCCGCAGATCACGCAGACCCAGCTCTTGTATTCGATCACTTCGCTCACTGCATTCCTTTCGTCAGTTCGATGTCATGCCCGTTATGCGTCCCCATTTAGGGGAGCGTGGCGCTGCGCGATGTTACTTGAAATCGCCGCCGCTGCCACCGTGTGTCATCGCTGCCCCGCTGCGGTGGAGGGCGTCGCGCGGGAGCGGCGCATGCGGCGCGGGCGTTCATCGACGCGGTGTATGCTAGCCCGCAGGCGTCTCGTGAACATGGACGCATCACGCGGAGCCGGTCGGACCACTTACTCCCGAGGAGAACCATGATGGTCAAGAACACCTGGCTGGCGGGCGCGGCATTCGCGGCCCTCCTTGCCGTGAGCGGCGTCGCGCGCGCCGAAGGCGTCTCCATCGTCGAGCCGAAGGACGGCGCGACGGTGACCAACCCGGTGCACGTGAAGTTCGCCGTCGAGGGCATGACGGTCGCGCCGGCGGGCACGACGACGTCGGGAACCGGCCACCACCATCTGCTGATCGACGGCGGGCCGCTGCCCCAGGGGCAGGTCGTGCCGGTGGGCGACAAGTCGCTGCACTACGGCAAGGGGCAGACCGAAACCGACGTCACGCTGCCGCCCGGCGATCACACGCTCACGGCGCAGTTCGCCGACGGCGCGCACCGCTCGTACGGGCCCGAGTGGAGCCAGACGATCACGGTCCACGTGAAGTAACGCTGCCGCCTGCGCGGCCCGCGGCGGCGTCGGTGCGCGCAGGCGCTGCCCGATCGTCGCCGCGCCGGACCGGTACAATGCGCGCTTCAGGTCCAACGCAGGCACCCTTTCCCAGTCATGTCGCTTTACACCATTACCGGCGCGCAACTCGCGTTCGGTCACGTCGCGCTGCTCGATCACGCGGACTTCTCGCTCGAAGCGGGCGAACGCGTCGGGTTGATCGGCCGCAACGGCGCGGGCAAGTCCTCGCTGCTCAAGATCGTCGCCGAGCTTGCCAGACCCGACGACGGCCTCGTCACGCGCCAGCAGAATCTATCGACCGTTTATGTGCCGCAGGAGCCTGAATTCGACACCGATGCGACGGTGTTCGACACGGTGGCCTCGGGGCTCGAAGGCGTGCGCGCGCTGCTCGACGAATACGACACCGTCGCGCACCAGCTCGCGGACACGCCCGAAGGCGTGGAGCACGATGCACTGCTCGCGCGCATGAATGCGCTGCAGTCCTCGCTCGACACCGCCGACGCCTGGAACTGGCATACGCGCGTGGCGACGACGCTCGCCCAGATCGGCCTCGACGGCGATGCGCGCGTGGGCGCGCTCTCGGGCGGCATGCAAAAGCGCGTGGCGCTTGCGCGTGCGCTCGTCGTGCAGCCCGACGTGCTGCTGCTGGACGAACCGACGAACCACCTCGATTTCGACGGTATCCGCTGGCTGGAGGACCTGCTCGTCGCGCAGCGCGCGAGCCTCCTCTTCATCACCCACGACCGCGCGTTCCTCGACCGGGTGGCCACGCGCATCGTCGAACTCGATCGCGGGCGTCTGCTTTCCTATCCGGGCAACTTCTCGCAGTATCAGGAGCGCAAGGAGCAGCAGCTCGAAGTGGAGCGCGTCGAGAACGACAAGTTCGACAAGCTGCTCGCTCAGGAAGAAGTGTGGATCCGCAAGGGCGTCGAGGCGCGGCGCACGCGCAGCGTCGGACGCATCGCGCGGCTCGTGCAGATGCGTAACGAACGCTCAGAGCGCCGCAACGTGCAGGGCAACGTGAAGCTCGACGTGGCGCAGGGCGAGAAGTCCGGCAAGATCGTCGCGGAACTCACCGACGTCGTGAAACGTTACGGAGACCGAACGATCGTCGATCGTTTTTCGACGATCGTGATGCGCGGTGACAAGATCGGTTTCGTCGGTCCGAACGGTGCGGGCAAGACCACGCTGCTCAAGCTCATTCTCGGCGAACTGAAACCCGACGAGGGCACCGTGCGCGTCGGCACGAACCTGCAGGTCGCGTACTTCGACCAGATGCGTGCGCAGCTCGACCTCGATAAAACCCTCGCCGACACGATCAGCCCCGGCAGCGACTGGGTCGAGATCAATGGCGCGAAGAAGCATGTGATGAGCTATCTCGGCGATTTCCTGTTCGCGCCCGAACGCGCGCGCTCGCCGGTGAAGTCGCTCTCGGGAGGCGAGCGTAATCGTCTCCTGCTCGCGCGTCTGTTCGCGCGGCCCGCGAACGTGCTCGTGCTCGACGAGCCGACCAACGACCTCGATATTCCGACGCTCGAACTGCTGGAAGAACTGCTCGCCGATTACGACGGCACCGTCCTGCTCGTGAGCCACGACCGCGCATTTCTCGATAACGTGGTGACCTCGGTGATCGCGGCCGAGGGCGAGGGGCAATGGCGCGAGTACGTCGGCGGCTTCACCGACTGGCAGACGCAGAGCGCGCGCTCGCAGGAGCTTGCCGAGGCGCGCGCGCCTGCGGCATCGGCGCCGGTGGCCGCTGCGCCGAAGGACAGCGCGGCGGGCCGCAACGCCCAGCGCACCGTGAAGCTCTCGTTCAAGGAGCAGCGCGAGCTGGAGGCGCTTCCCGCGCGGATGGAGGCACTGGAGGCGGAGCAGAAGGCAATCGGCGCGCAGATCGAGGACGGTTCGATCTTCGCGAAGGACGCGCAGGAAGGCGCGCGGCTCACCGAGCGCTATGCGCAGATCGAAGAGGAACTGCTCGTCGCGCTGGAGCGGTGGGAGGAACTGGAGAGCAAGCGCAAGTGAGCGAAGCGGCCTTTGGACGGCCGCTTTTTTCTTTTGTGCCAGACCTCTCCCGATCGGCCATTTGTCGGCCATTCGACGTGAACCAAATTGCCGGGCCACACCAAATCAGTACAATACCTGGCGAATCGGCCCGCGCTGCATTTGCCTGCGCAGCGGGCAGACCAGTTCACCCCGTTGTTTCGTTTTGCTTTTTTTGAAAATTCAACGCGTTGTCCACGCGGTTGTCCACAGGACCTGTGGACAACCGTGCGGAAAACCGACGGACCACCATGTCTACGAAGAAGTCAAACGCTGCATATAGCGAAGCGTCGATCAAGGTGCTCAAGGGCCTTGAGCCCGTCCGGCAGCGGCCGGGCATGTACACGCGCACCGAGAATCCGCTGCACATCATCCAGGAAGTCATCGACAACGCTTCAGACGAAGCGCTCGGCGGCTACGGCAAGCACATCACCGTCACGCTGCACGCGGACCAGTCCGTCTCCGTCGAGGACGACGGCCGCGGTATCCCGTTCGGCCTCCATCCCGAAGAGAAGGTCCCGGTCGTCGAAATCGTCTTTACGCGGCTGCACGCGGGCGGCAAGTTCGACAAGGCTGCCGGCGGCGCCTATACGTTCTCGGGCGGTCTGCACGGCGTCGGCGTGTCGGTGACCAATGCGCTGTCGAAGCGCCTCGATGTCACCGTCTGGCGCGACGGCAAGGTCGCTGAAATCGGTTTCGCCGATGGCGACGTCGTCAAGCCGCTCACCACGCGCAACGCCGCGCGCGACGAAAAGAAGACCGGCACGCGTGTTACTGCCGTTCCCGACCCGAAGTATTTCGATTCGGCCAACGTGTCCGTCGGCGAGTTGCAGCGTCTGTTGCGCTCGAAGGCCGTGCTGCTGCCTGGCGTCGAAGTCACGCTCGTCAACGAGAAGACGGGTGAGCGTCAAACCTGGAAGTACGAAGACGGCCTGCGCGGCTATTTGCTCGAAGGCATGAACGGCAGCGATCTCCTGATCCCACTCTTCGAAGGCGAGCGTTACGCCGACAACGCGCGCACCGGCGACGACACCTTCGCGGACGGCGAGGGTGCTGCCTGGGTCGTCGCGTGGAGCGAGGAAGGGCCGCTCACGCGCGAGTCGTATGTGAACCTCATCCCGACGCCCGCAGGCGGCACGCACGAATCCGGCCTGCGCGACGGTCTGTTCCAGGCCGTGAAGAGCTTCGTCGAATTGCACAACCTTCAGCCGAAGGGCGTGAAACTGCTGCCCGAAGACGTGTTTGCGCGCGTCTCGTTCGTGCTGTCCGCGAAAGTGCTCGATCCGCAGTTCCAGGGGCAGATCAAGGAGCGCCTGAACAGCCGCGACGCGGTCAAGCTCATCTCGTCGTTCTCGCGTCCCGGGCTCGAACTGTGGCTCAACCAGCACGTCGAGCACGGCAAGAAGCTCGCCGATCTCGTCATCAAGCAGGCCCAGGCGCGCACGCGCGCGGGCCAGAAGGTCGAGAAGCGCAAGAGTTCGGGCGTGGCCGTGTTGCCCGGCAAGCTGACCGACTGCGAATCGACCGATATCTCGCGCAACGAGCTTTTCCTCGTCGAGGGCGACTCGGCGGGCGGTTCCGCGAAAATGGGCCGCGACAAAGAGTATCAGGCGATCCTGCCGTTGCGCGGCAAGGTCCTCAACACTTGGGAAACCGAGCGCGACCGGCTGTTTGCCAACAACGAAGTGCACGACATTTCGGTGGCGATCGGCGTCGATCCGCACAATCCGGACGAGACCGTCGATCTCTCGAACCTGCGTTACGGCAAGATCTGCATTCTGTCCGACGCGGACGTCGACGGTTCGCACATTCAGGTTTTGCTGCTCACGCTCTTCTTCAAGCACTTCCCGCAACTGATCGAGCGCGGCCATGTGTGCGTGGCGAGACCGCCCTTGTTCCGCGTCGATGCGCCCGCGCGCGGCAAGAAGCCCGCACAGAAGCTCTACGCGCTCGACGAGGGCGAACTCGATGCGATCCTCGACAAGCTGCGCAAGGATGGCGTGCGCGAGACGCAATGGTCGATCAGCCGCTTCAAGGGCCTGGGCGAAATGAGCGCCGAGCAGCTCTGGGATACGACCATGAACCCGGACACGCGGCGTCTTTCGCCGGTTGCACTGGGCGAGCTCGACTACGAGGCCACCGTCGCGCGCATGACGATGCTGATGGGCAAGGGTGAAGCGGCGTCGCGCCGCTCGTGGCTCGAAGAAAAGGGCAACGAGGTCGAAGCGGATATCTGACGCGCGAACCTGCGCTTACATGCGCTTTTCTGCGCTTCTTTGCAGGTCTGGACAGGAACACGGACTGATTGAATATGGACGATCTTTTTGCTGAAGTGACTGGCGGCGCCGAAGGCGACACGCTCACGCTCGGCCATTACGCGGAGCGCGCGTACCTCGACTACGCGGTGAGCGTCGTGAAGGGCCGCGCGCTGCCCGATGTCTGCGACGGCCAGAAGCCGGTGCAGCGGCGCATTCTCTTTGCGATGAACGAGATGGGCCTCGGCGACAACGCCAAGCCCGTGAAGTCGGCACGCGTGGTGGGCGACGTGCTCGGTAAATACCATCCGCACGGCGACCAGTCGGCGTATGACGCGCTCGTGCGTCTCGCGCAGGACTTCTCGATGCGCTATCCGCTCATCGACGGCCAGGGCAATTTCGGCTCGCGCGACGGTGACGGCGCAGCGGCCATGCGTTACACGGAAGCGCGCCTCACGCCCATCGCGAAGCTGCTGCTCGATGAAATCGACATGGGTACCGTCGATTTCATGGCGAACTACGATGGCTCGTTCCAGGAACCGAAGACGCTGCCGGCGCGCCTGCCGATGCTTCTGCTGAACGGTGCATCGGGCATCGCAGTGGGTCTCGCCACTGAGATTCCTTCGCACAACCTGCGCGAAGTCGCGGCGGCGGCTGTCGCGATGATTCGTAATCCGAATCTTTCGCACGCCGAGATCATGGAGCGGTTGCCGGGGCCGGACTTCCCGGGCGGCGGCCAGATCATATCGAGCGAAGCGGAGATCGCGGCGGCCTACGAAACGGGACGCGGCAGCCTCAAGGTGCGCGCGCGCTGGAAGATCGAGGATCTCGCGCGCGGCCAGTGGCAACTGGTGGTCACCGAACTGCCGCCGAACACGTCATGCCAGAAGGTGCTCGAAGAGATCGAGGAGCTGACGAACCCGAAACTCAAGCTCGGCAAAAAGACCCTCACGCCCGAGCAGTTGCAGAACAAGCAGTCGATGCTCGCGCTGCTCGACGCCGTGCGCGACGAGTCGGGCAAGGACGCACCTGTGCGTCTCGTGTTCGAGCCGAAGACGAGCCGCATCGACCAGACCGAATTCGTGACTTCGCTGCTCGCGAACACGAGCCTCGAATCGAACGCATCGCTCAATCTCGTCATGGTCGGCGCGGACGGCCGGCCGCGTCAGAAGGGCATCAGCGAGATCCTGTACGAGTGGATCGGCTATCGCTTCGCGACGGTCACGCGCCGCACGAAGCACCGTCTGATGAAGGTCGACGATCGCATCCACATCCTCGAAGGGCGGATGATCGTCTTCCTCAACATCGACGAAGTCATCCGCATCATCCGCGAGTCGGACGAGCCGAAGACGGCGCTCATGAGCGCATTCGGGCTTTCGGAGCGCCAGGCCGAAGACATCCTCGAAATCCGTCTGCGCCAGTTGGCGCGGCTCGAGAAGATCAAGATCGAGAAGGAACTCGAGGAGCTGCGCGACGAGAAGGCGAAGCTCGAAGAGCTGCTCGCAAACGAGTCGTCGATGAAGCGGCTCATCGTGAAGGAAATCGAAGGCGACGCGAAGCAGTACGGCGACGACCGCCGCACGCTGATCCAGCAGGAAAAACGCGCGTCCTTCGAGGTGCGCGTGGTGGACGAGCCGGTCACCGTGGTCGTGTCGCAGAAGGGCTGGGTGCGCGCGTTGAAGGGCCACGGGCTCGACCAGCAGGGCTTCACGTTCAAGGCCGGCGACGCGCTCTACGCGGCGTTCCAGTGCCGCACGCCCGACCTGCTCGTCGCGTGGGGCAGCAACGGCCGCGTCTATTCGGTTGCCGTGGCGCTTCTGCCAGGCGGGCGCGGCGATGGCGTGCCGGTTACGTCGCTGATCGAACTCGAAGCGGGCACGCACCTGCTGCACTACTACGCGGCGGGTGAGAACCAGCAACTGCTGCTCGCGTCGAGCAACGGCTTCGGCTTCATCGCGACGATCGAAAACATGAAGAGCCGCGTGAAGGCGGGCAAGTCGTTCATGACGATCGACGAAGGCGCCCTGCCGCTCGCACCGATGCCGATGTTGCCCGGTGCCATCCAGGTGGCGTGTCTTTCGTCGGGTGGGCGTCTGCTCGTGTTCGGCCTCGACGAGATGAAGACGCTCTCGGCGGGCGGCCGCGGTGTGACGCTGATGCAACTCGACGACAATGAAAAGCTCGTGCAGGCGCTCGCGATCAGCTCGGCGGGCGTGGTGCTGACCGGCACGGGCCGCGGCGGCAAGCCGGGCGAGGATCTGATGGCGGGGCCGGTGCTTGCGCCGCAGATCGGCAAACGCGCGCGCAAGGGTCGCGTACCGGACTCGAAGCTCAAGCAGATCGCGGCGTTGCGTCCGGTTCTGCCGCAGTAAGGCGCGCAATGTAGCTATGAGCGCCGCGTGAAATTATCGTGCGCAGTCGGGTGCGCGCCTTGAGCGCACCCGCCGCGCCGTCCCATTACGACAAAAAGGAATCTGAAGCATGGGTTACGCGATGGAAATTGCGCTGTTCGCGCATCTGCTGAGTGTTGCCGTCTGGGTGGGCGGCATGGTGTTCGCGCACTTCTGCCTGCGCCCCGGGCTCGCAGATCTCGCGCCGCAGTTGCGGCTGCCGCTCTGGGAGTCGGTGTTCGGCAGCTTCTTCAACTGGATTGGGGGCGCCGTGATCGTGATTCTGGTCAGCGGTGGCTTCATGCTGATGGAGTTCGGCGGCGCCAACGCCGCCTGGCAACTGAACACCATGGCCGCGCTCGGCTCGGTGATGATGCTGATCTACGGCCACATCCGGTTCGCTGTTTTTCCGCGCATTCGCCGCGCCGTGCAGTCGCAGAGCTGGCCCGAAGGCGCGCAAGCCGTGAACACGGTGCGCCGGCTCGTGGTCGTCAATCTCGTGCTCGGCGTCGTGACGATCGGCGTCGCGGTATTGGCGCGCGGGTACTAAGCTTCTTCCTTGATCGAGCAGTAGGTCGCGCGGCGCTGCCCACAAGCGCGTCGAGCGCCACCCACATTTAGCCGGAATGCGGCGCGTCGCTCAGGCGCTCGCTCTGTCCGCTGTGTCTGTTGCGTTCGGCCGTGTCCCCGCCATGCGCGCTCGCGCATACGCCGAATCGTTCGATCAGCGCGCCTATGCCTTCCACCGGTACGGGACGCGAAAACAGGTAGCCCTGTGCCTCGATCGGCCCGAGCGCCGAAAGCCATGCGATCTGCTCCTCGGTCTCCGTGCCTTCGACGACCACCGTCAGTCCGAGCGAGCGCGCAAGATTCACGATCGCCGAGACCATCATGCAGACGCTGCGGTCGGCGGGAATCGCCTGCACGAACGAGCGGTCCACCTTGAGCGTATCGACTGCGAAGCGGTTCAGATACGAGAGCGACGAGTAGCCCGTGCCGAAGTCGTCGAGGGCCACGCGCACGCCAAGGCGCTTTAGCGCGAAGATCTTCTCGGAGACGAGTTCGGGGTACTCCATCATCGCCGTTTCGGTGATCTCCAGTTCGAGCCGGTGCGCGGCGACGCCCGATTCCTCGATCGCGCGCGTGACCGTTTCGTAGAGATCGCCGCGCCAGAACTGGACCGCTGAGATATTGATGGCCAGCGTGAGCGTTTCATAGCCCTGTTGTTGCCACTGCGCGAGCTGCGCGCAGGCCGAACGGATCACGAAATCGCCGATGGGCACGATGAGGCCGGTCGATTCGGCGACGGGAATGAATTCGTTTGCGGCAATGAGCCCGTACTGCGGATGGGTCCAGCGCACGAGCGCCTCGAAGCCCGTAATGCAGCGCCGCCGTAGATCGATCTTCGGCTGGTAAGCGAGGAACAGCTGACCTTCGGCGAGCGCCACGCGTAATTGCTGCTCCCACTTCATCAAATGGTCGGCGCGATGTGCGAGTTGCGGCGAGTAGAAGCGGAAGCAGTTGCGGCCCGCTTCCTTCGCGGCGTACATCGCGAGATCGGCCTTTTTCAGCATATCGATTTCGCTTTCGTGCGCGACTGAGTAGAGCGCGATGCCGGTGCTCGCGTGCAGCACGAACGCGCTGCCGCGCACTTCGAAGGGCTGCGTGAACGCTGCGCTGGTCGCTTCCGCGATCGCGATCGCACGATTCTCGATGTCGTCGCCCTTGACGATCACGACGAACTCGTCGCCGCCGATGCGCGCGAGCGTGCCACCCCCGCCCACGGCGTCGGCAAGACGCGCCGAACTCATCTGCAGCACGATGTCACCGGCGTTGTGGCCGAGCGTGTCGTTGACGGTCTTGAAGTTGTCGAGGTCGATGAAGAGGATCGCAAGGCGTCCGACGTTGCCCGGCTGCGAGACCTCATGGCGCAACTGCTGCAATGTGGCGTAGCGGTTGGGCAGGCCGGTCAGCAGGTCGTACTGCACGAGTTGCGACATCTCGCGCTCGCGCCCGAGCAGCTTGCCGATGAGTCCCGTCGCGACCGCGAAGAACGACAGCATGGCGAGCGAGATGAACGTCGCCATGAGCAGATAGACGTCGCGCGTGTGGTTGTAGTCGCTGAACTCTTCGGCATGCGAAAGACCGACGAGCACGCCGAGCGGATAGCCGTCGATATGCCGGTACGACACGATGCGCTTGACGTGGTCGAGCGGGTCGTCGTAAGTCCCGGAGACGTGTTCGGAGATCGGGTACTCGCCGCTCGCGGAGAACGTGCCGTTCGCGCGTTCTGCGATGCCGGTGCGGCGGGCCAGCACCGTGCCCGTGTCGGAGATCACGGCGATCACGCCTTCGCGCCCGATGGCCGCGTTGTTGTAGAAGTCGCTCGTAAAGTAGCTCGGGTCTTCGGAGACCACCACGACGCCCGCGAACGAGCCGTCGGGATGGTTGAGCCGGCGTGTCATCTGCAGCGTCCACTGGCCGGACAAACGGCCGAGCACCGGTTTGCTGATAAAGAGCTGGTCGTCGTTCTCGTGCTCGTGCACGCGGAAGTGTTCGCGATCGGAGAGATCGATCGGCTTCGGGTTCGGCTCCGCAGTGCTCGCCATGAGCCGGCCGTGTTCGTCGATGAGCGAGACCTGCACGAGCGAGTCGCTCTGCACGACGCCCTTTTCGACCGTGTTCGCAAGATTGAAATGCTCCGGCGATTTCTCGAATTCGTACTTCACGAAGCGCGTGATCTGGTCGACCTGATGGATCGCCTTGACCGTATGTTGTTCGAGCGCCGCCGAGAGGAGCGCTGCGGACGCGGTGGCCTCGCGCATCGTCGATTCTTTTTCGACGGAGAGGCGCACGAAGATCACGGCCCACAGCAGCACGAGCACGAGGAGGCCGAGGATCGGGATTGCCAGAAGCGTGCGCGGGCGCGCGATGATGGGAGCGGGCGTTGCATGCAGGCCCGCTCCGCGGGAGAACGGACTGCGGCCAGCGCTCATCTCGACCGCCTCGCGCATGACTCACCGTGCCGCGGGTGCGGCGGCCGGGACGGCAACGTGGCGCTCGGACTTGTCGGCGGCATGCTGGGCGGGACGGCTGAGGAAGGCGCGCAGGACGTGCGCGAAGCGATGGCATCAGCCGCCTTTCAGCGCCCGATGCGACCGTTCGATATTAAAGGTTGGGAATAGTTTACGGAAGCGCTTGCGCCTCAGGTAATACGCGAGTTTCGTTGCCGCGCGGGCCGTTGCGGCGATACGCGGAGCATAAATGAGCGATGGCGCATAAGCCGACGCCTGTCGCTGCAGAGGCGCGAGGCGTCGACGCTTGCTCAGGGCAGGCAGCAGGTACCGTCGACGATCGTGACCGACGTACCGCCGATCCACACCCGGCCGCTGTCCTCGTAGTCAACTGTGACGCGGCCATCGCGCCCCATCACGGTGCCCTGGCGCACGGTGTAGTGTGCGCCGGGTCGACGGTTTTGCTGATCGAGCAGCATGGCGATAGCGGCGTTGGCGCTGCCCGTGACGGGGTCTTCGCCCTTGCCGAGGCCCGTCATCAGGCAACGGACCTCGAACGTGGCCGGGCCGCCCGCCGCGTGCGGTCCATAGGCGGCGAGGCCTTGTGCGCCGACGCCCTCGGCGATCGCCGCGAAGGCCTCCATGTCGGGGTCGAGCGCGAGTACGGCATCGGCGGACGCGAGGCGCACGACGAGCCACGGCGCGCCGTTGTCGACGCCACACGGCGCCGCGTCGAAATCGATTGCATCCGAGCGCAATGCGGCGCGCAGTGCGTCGTACTGCGCGGGCGGCAGTGGGCTCACACGCGCGGGCGGCGCGGCGAATGCCCAGGCACCCTCCTTGCGTTCGGCCAGTTCGACGAGACCGGCGCCGCACTCCTGCACGAGGCGTCTCGGCGTCTTCGGTCGATAGCCGCTTTCGAGCAGGGCGTGCGCGGTGCCGAGTGTCGGATGTCCGGCGAAGGGCAGCTCGCCGCACGTCGTGAAGATGCGCACGCGGTAGTCGGCGCGTGCGTCGGTGGGCGACAAGAGGAAGGTGGTCTCGGAGAGATTGGTCCAGCGTGCGATGGCTTGCATCTGCGCGGTTTCGAGGCCGTCGGCGTCGAATACCACGGCGAGCGGATTGCCCTTGAACGGCACCGGCGTGAACACGTCGACCTGTTTGAAGCGGACGCTGCGATTAGTCATGGCAGTGTGGAGTGAAGGCGTAAAAGAAAGGCCCGCGCACGGGGCGCCGTGGGCGGCCCGCACGCGGGCCGCATGCAGTCAAACCGGTGGGCGTCGCAGGAGCGCGAGGCCCGGAAGCCGATCGACGTTTATTCGACTTCGGCAATCAGCTCGATCTCGACGCACGCGCCGAGCGGAATCTGCGCCACGCCGAACGCCGATCGCGCGTGCTTGCCCTTTTCGCCGAACACGTCGGCGATCAGTTCCGATGCGCCGTTCGTGACGATGTGTTGTTCGGTGAACGTGAGCGTCGAGTTTACGAGGCTCATGACCTTGACGACGCGCTTGACCTTGTTGAGGTCGCCGGTGTGGGCATGCAGCGTGGCGATCAGGTCGATCGCGATCGAACGTGCGGCGGCCTTGCCTTCTTCGGTGGTCAGGTTGTCGCCCAGCTTGCCGGCCCACACCTTGCCATCCTTCCTGGCGATGTGACCGGAGAGGTACACCGTGTTGCCGCTCTGTGCGCTCATCACGTAGGCCGCGGCGGGCGCGCCGGCCTGCGGCAAGGTGATGCCAAGCTGTTCGAGACGATCGTAAACGTTGATGTCGGCCATGTTCGGAAATCCTCGTGCGAGAAATATAAGTACGAAAACGTGTGTGCCGGTCGACGGGTGCGCGACTTCAGGCGCGCGCACGGATCAGTGCGCCGAGCCTTGCGATGCCTTCGTCGATCTTTTCGGGCGGCACCGTGACGAACGACAGGCGCAGTGTATTGTGTCGCGCCTCATTCGCAAAGAACGGCGCGCCGGGCACGAACGCCACGTTTTGCGCGATGGCTTCGTCGAGTAGCTTCATGCTGTCGATTCGCGCGGGCAGATTCACCCAGATGAACATGCCGCCTTCAGGCCGGTTCCAGCTTACGCCCTCGGGCATGTAGCGCGCGAGCGCGGTATGCATCGCCTCGCACTGGTCGCGGTAGAGCGCGCGGATCTTCGGCACATGCGTATCGAGGAAGCCGTCTTTGACGACCTCGTGGACGATGCGTTGCGTGAAGCTCGGCGTGTGCAGATCGGCCGCTTGCTTGGCTTGCACGAGTTTGAAGTGCAGCGCTTCGGGCGCGACGATGTAGCCCACGCGCAGGCCCGGCGCCAGCACCTTCGAGAACGAGCCGAGATGGACGATGTGCTCCGGTGCCATTGAGAGCAGCGTCGGCAGCGGTTGGCCCGCGTAGTCGAGCGCGCCGTAAGGATCGTCCTCGATCACCGGGAACGGCGCGCGCAATGCGTACGCCGCGAGCGCTTCGCGACGCGCGAGCGGCAGGCGGCGGCCCGTCGGGTTCTGAAAATTCGGAATCGCGTAGAGCAGGCGCGCGCCGGCGGTCAGTTCGGGCGTGAGACCTTCGGGGACGAGGCCGAGGTCGTCGGACGGTACCTGCACGTAGCGCGGCTCGAAGAGCGAAAACGACTGGAGCGCGCCGAGGTACGTGGGCGTCTCGACGAGCACGGGGCTGCCCGGCGACACGAGAACCTTGCCGAGCAGGTCGAGCGCCTGTTGCGATCCGGTGGTGATGAGCACCTGCGAAGGACGGATTTTCACGCCGCCAACCGAATGGCGTTGGGCGACCCACTCGCGCAGCGGCAGATAGCCTTCGGTCGCGCTGTACTGGAGCGCGGCGGCGGCGTTTTCGCGCAGGATGCGGTCGGAGGCGGCGCGCATTTCCTCGACGGGGAAGGTGGCCGGCGAGGGCAGGCCGCCCGCGAACGAAATGACCTCGGGACGTTCGGTGACCTTCAGGATTTCGCGAATCGCCGAGCTGGTGAGCTTGATGGCGCGCTCGGACAGTTGCCAGGCGCGGGCGGCTTGAAGATCGCTTTGATCCATGTGGGTCTCCTGTGTCGACGGGAGTTAGCGCTTCAGCGCTTACTCCCGTCCCATGCCCGTAAGGGCGGTCCCATGCCCGTCAGGGCGGTCGACTGGAATAGACGCTTCAGCGCTTACTCCGGTCCCAAAAAGGTGCGGCTTACCACAACGCGGAACATCAAATGTACCGGCACGCGACCAGACAGTAACGGTACAATCGATCCGATAGTGTTCGGTACAGTTGAGAGAAATCATGTCCTCCGTCCCGCTCGACCAGATTCCGGCCCCGCACGACGCGGCCACGCTCACCCTCGTCGACCAGCTCGTGCAGTGGGGCCGTCGCCGCATTGACGAGCGCGTGTTTCGACCCGGCATGCGCATGCCGTCGATCCGCAAGCTCGCGCTCGACAAGGGTGTGTCGCGCTTCACGGTGGTCGAGGCCTACGAGCGGCTCGTCGCGCAGGGTTATCTCGATTCGCGGCGCGGCTCGGGCTTCTACGTGCGCGAGCGGTTTGCGAGCGCGTCTCCCATCGAGCGTCGCGCAACCGGGGCGAGCGGCCCGGCCGATTCAGCCGGGCCCATCGAGCCACCCACCATCGACGTAGTCTGGCTGCTGCGCAACATGCTTCAGTCCTCGACGCGTCCGGAGAAGGGGCCCGGCCTCGGCTATCTGCCAGCGCGCTGGCTGGACGGCGAACTGATCTCGGGCGCGCTGCGCTCGCTCGGGCGCCAGAGCGGCTCGCAGATACTCGGCTTCGGCTCGCCGCAGGGTTTCCTGCCGCTGCGTCAGCAACTGCAGACGCGCCTTGCCGAATTCGAGATCGGTGCCTCACCCGATCAGATCGTGATGGTTTCCGGCATCACGCAGGCCATCGACCTGCTCGCGCGCATCTACGTGCAGCCGGGCGACACGGTGATCGTCGGCGATCCAGCGTGGTTCCAGATGTTCGGGCGTTTCGCGTCGCAGGGCGCGCGGCTCGTCGGCATGCCGTACACGCCCGAGGGCCCCGACCTCGACGCGCTTGAGTCGCTCGTCGAAACGTGGCGGCCAAGAATGCTCGTCATCAATTCGGTGCTGCAGAATCCCACCGGCACGTCGCTCACGGCCGCGCAGGCGTTCCGCATCCTGCGGCTGGCGGAGCAGTACGACTTCATCGTCGTCGAAGACGACGTCTACGGCGACCTCTGCCCGGCGGGCTATCCGGCCACGCGTCTCGCGAGCCTCGACCAGCTGCGCCGCGTGATCTACCTCGGCAGTTTTTCCAAGACGCTCGCGCCGAATCTGCGCGTCGGCTTCATTGCTTCGGCGCTCGACGTCACGCAGGCTGTCAGCGACCAGAAGATGCTCGTGGCCATGACGACGCCTGAACTCAATGAGCGCGTGCTGTATCGCGTGCTCTCCGAAGGCCATTACCGGCGCCACGTGGAGCGCCTGCGCGCGCGGCTCGACGGCGTGCGCGACAAGGCCGCGCGGATGCTCGAGCGCACGGGCATGCGCCTTTTCACGGCGCCCGGGGCGGGCATGTTCCTGTGGGCCGACACGGGTGTCAGCGCCGACGCGCTCACGGCCGCCGGCCACGAGGCGGGCTTCCTGCTGACCCCCGGGAGCCTGTTCTCGCCGCACCAGTCGCCGACCACGTGGATGCGCTTTAACATCGCGAACTGCGGGGACCCGGCGCTGGCGTCGTTCCTGACGAGCTACCTGGACAGCGTCGAGCGGCGAGCCGGTTCGACCGGCGCTTGAAACATTCAAAACACGCGAAACACTTGAAACGCGCGTGGATCGTCCCCATTTGCACGGACGGCGCGCCGCACCGGGCGCGAACCCACCCAATTCGCATTGCAACGAAAGAGGACCCTCGACCATGGCTCAAGAAACGATGAGCTTCCAGGCGGAAGTGAAACAGCTTCTGCACCTGATGATCCATTCGCTGTACAGCAACAAGGAAATTTTTCTGCGCGAGCTGATCTCGAACGCATCCGACGCGGCCGACAAACTGCGCTTCGAAGCGATCGCGAACAACGCGCTCTACGAAAACGATCCGAACCTGCGCATCCGCGTGGGCTACGACAAGGCTGCGCGCACGATCACGATCGACGATAACGGCATCGGCATGAGCCATGACGAGGCGGTCGCGCACCTCGGCACGATCGCGCGCTCGGGCACGAAGGAATTCTTCGGCAAACTGTCCGGCGACCAGCAGAAGGACGCCGCGCTGATCGGCCAGTTCGGTGTGGGCTTCTATTCGGGCTTCATCGTCGCGGACAAGATCACCGTCGAGAGCCGCCGTGCGGGCCTCCCAGCGAGCGAAGGCGTGCGCTGGGAAAGCGCGGGCGAGGGCGAGTTCTCGGTGGACACGATCGAGCGCGCGCCGCGCGGCACCACGATCACGCTGCATCTGCGCGCGGACGAGGACGAACTGCTCTCGTCGTGGAAGATCAAGTCGATCATCCAGAAGTATTCGGATCACGTCGGCCTTCCGATCGAAATGCAGCAGGAAGAGTGGGACGCCGAAAAGAGCGAGACGGTCACGAAGGACGAAGTCGAGACCATCAACCAGGCCAGCGCGCTGTGGACGCGTGCGAAGAGCGATATCAGCGACGAGCAGTACGAGCAGTTCTATCAGCACCTCGCGCACGATCATCAGAATCCTCTCGCGTGGACGCATAACCGCGTCGAAGGCCGCAGCGAGTACACGCAACTTCTCTACGTGCCGTCGCACGCGCCGTTCGATATGTGGAACCGCGATCATCGCGGCGGCCTCAAGCTCTACGTGAAGCGCGTCTTCATCATGGACGACGCCGAGCAATTGCTGCCCGCTTATCTGCGCTTCGTGAAGGGCGTGGTCGATTCGAGCGATCTGCCGCTCAACGTTTCCCGCGAAATCCTGCAGGAAAGCCGCGACGTCAAGGCGATCCGCGATGGCGTGACCAAGCGCGTGCTGTCGATGCTCGAAGAAATGGCCGGCGCGCAGACCGACGCGGAAGCGAAGGACGAGGACAAGGCGAAGTACACGACGTTCTGGACCGAGTTCGGCCAGGTGATGAAAGAGGGCATCGGCGAGGACTTCGCGAATCGCGAACGCGTCGCGAAGCTGCTGCGTTTTGCCTCGACGCATGGCGATACCGCAGAGCAGAGTGTGTCGCTCGCGGACTACGTCGCGCGCATGAAGCCCGAGCAGACGAAGATCTACTACGTTACCGCCGACTCCTGGCTCGCGGCGAAGAACAGCCCGCATCTCGAAGTGTTCCGCAAGAAGGGCGTGGAAGTGCTGCTGCTCACGGACCGCGTGGACGAGTGGATGCTGTCGTACCTGAACGAGTTCGACGGCAAGCCGCTCGCGAGCGTCGCGCGCGGGGACCTCGATCTGGGCGCGCTCAACGACGAGGAAAAGCAGCAGCAAGAGAAGGTGAGCGAGGATCTGAAGCCGCTCGTCGAAAAGATGAAGGAGACGCTCAAGGACAAGGCGAAGGACGTGCGCCTCACGTTCCGCCTGACCGATTCGCCGTCGTGCCTCGTGGCCGACGAAGGCGAGATGAGCGGCTATCTGCAGCGCATGCTGAAGGCCGCGGGCCAGCAGGCGCCCGAGTTCCATCCGATTCTGGAAGTGAACCCGGAGCATCCGCTCGTGAAGGCGTTGTCTGCCGATCACGCCGATTTCGCGGATTGGTGCCATCTGCTCTTCGATCAGGCGCTGCTCGCTGAAGGCGGCGCGCTCGAAGATCCGGCGAGCTTCGTGAAGCGTACCAACGCGCTTCTGCTCGCTCGCGCAGGCTGACTGCACAGGGCGCGTGACGTAAGCGCCTTCGAAACCCCTCGCGGCCTGTGCGCTGCGAGGGGTTTTTCTTTGACGCGTCTGAGTGCGGCGCGAACCATGCGCGGCCTATAATGCGCGCCATGCCCATCCGATTTGATGCAGCCGACGCGCACTGGCGCGTGGCGCCTATGCCCGGCTTCAGTGCCGATCAGAAAGACTGGCTTACGCGCGGCGGTTCGCTGACCGCACATCTGCGCACGCTAGGCCAGGTCGAGGTGCGCGTGACGCGCGAAGCCGTGGATCTACCGTGGCCCGACGAGCGTGCGGCGCTTGGACTCGCACCGCGTGCGAGCGCGTGGGTGCGCGAGATCGTGCTCGTCGTCGACGGCGTGCCGTTCGTCGCCGCGCACAGCGCGACGCCGCTCGCCGCGAGTCATGGCGCCTGGCGGGCGATGCGCAGCTTGCGCACGCGGCCGCTGGCCGAACTTCTGTATAGCGACAGCGGTGTTTCGCGATCTGCGCTCGTTAGTCGGCGCGTAAATGCGCGACATGCACTTTATGCGCTCGCCGCGAATGCAACACACTCACGCGTGCCGCACGCTCACGCTGCGCGCCGGTCGGTGTTCGAGCGGCACGGCGCCCCCTTGCTCGTCACCGAGTGCATGTTGCCCGCACTGTGGACGCATCTCGCGCACGTTGCGCACATAGAGCACGTAGAGCACAACGTGCATATGGGACGCGAACGCGGCCCGCTCGATCACACGGCTTCGCGTGCAAATGCTGCGCAACGTGCGCATTCTGAATTGCGTTGAGGCGTTGCCGGAGGGGCGATGACTTTCAAGCGCTGTTTTCCACCCGTCGTCGATGATAAGACGCGTGTGCTGATTCTCGGCAGTTTGCCGGGGGAGGCGTCGCTTGCGCAACAGCAGTACTACGCGCATAAGCAGAACAAATTCTGGCTTCTGGTCGGACATGTGATCGAACGGGATCTTGCCGGTGCCGACTACGCGACTCGTCTCCATACCTTGCTTGAGAACCGCATCGGACTGTGGGACGTCGTAGCAGAAGCCCGGCGAACCGGTAGCCTTGATAGCCGTATCAGAGATCATTCGAGTAATGATCTGATCGCTCTCATCGATACGCTACCGAGTCTGTGTGCGATTGCATTCAATGGTGGGGCGGCCGCGAAGATTGGGGTAAAGACACTTGGCGAGCGCGGGGATAAATATAGGCTTCTCCGCTTGCCATCAAGCAGTCCTGCCCACGCCTCTGTTCCCTATGCTGAAAAATTGGCCGTTTGGCGGCAGCTACGCCAGTTGATCTGAGAGGGCAACAACGCAACCTGTTTCACGCGGGCACCCGTTGCGTTGCCTTCGTGTGACGCCAAATGAACGAGGCGGTGGGGTTGGGCGCCGGAAGGTGGCGGCTTACGCCGACGGTTAAAATGGCAGCACTTTTCTTGGGAGCGGCAAATGTCCTGGTTCATCTATGAAGTGCCCGAATACAACGAAGACGCGGCGCGTATCGAACCTTTCAGCGATTTGCGTAGCCGGGTCGTGAAAGTAAGTGGTCAGGCAATGGCGGACGAACTGGAAAGCGTCCGCGAGAACGCCGCGACGACGGCGGACACGCCCACGCGCCCCCTTCGCGCCGCGGAAAATCCGCACGTATTCCCGATTCCCTATGCCGAGTCGATGATCCTGGTCGGGTTCATCTTCGAACTGAAGCGCGAGGCCCGACAGCTTGTGGTGTCGCCGGTGGAAATGCCCTGGCTGAAAGACGCGTAGAGTGCGAGTCTATTGCTTGCATCACGCGCCAAAAGAAAGTACGGAGTCGCATACGTATGAACGAGAGACTTGCTTCCAAGGTTGCGCTCATCACTGGCGCGGCCCAGGGAATCGGTGCATCGATTGCACGGACGTTCGCAGAGAGCGGTTGCTTCGTCTACGTCACTGATATCAACGATGAGCTTGGCGGAACTGTTGCGACGTCGATTGGCGAGCGCGCAGCGTATTTGCGGCTTGACGTTCGAGTGGAAGGCGATTGGCAGCGCGTAACGACGCAGATCTTGAAGGAGCGCGGACGACTGGACGTATTGGTCAACAACGCAGGAATCACAG
Organism: Paraburkholderia dinghuensis; assembly: GCF_003837865.1. Taxonomy (GTDB): domain Bacteria; phylum Pseudomonadota; class Gammaproteobacteria; order Burkholderiales; family Burkholderiaceae; genus Paraburkholderia; species Paraburkholderia dinghuensis. The sequence goes on from NZ_RQIS01000003.1 coordinate 256,265, forward strand.
GCTTCGAGGCTCGGGCCGTGCAGCACGACCCGGAGCACGCAAGTCTGGAGGACTGGCGTGCTGTGCATCGGACGAACCTCGACGGCGTGTTCCTCGGGTGCAAGTACGCTATTCAGGCCATGCGGCGTCACGGGCAGGGGTCGATCATCAATATCTCGTCGCGCTCTGGCCTGGTCGGTATTCCGGGAGCTGCGGCATATGCATCGTCAAAGGCCGCTGTTCGCAACCACACAAAAACGGTTGCGCTCTACTGCGCAGAGCAGAACCTCAAGGTTCGCTGCAATTCGATTCACCCAGCTGCCATCCTCACGCCCATTTGGGAGCCCATGTTGGGTACCGATGCAGGCCGCGAGGAACGAATGGCTGCGCTGGTTCGTGATACCCCACTTCGGCGGTTCGGCATGCCTGAGGAAGTTGCTGCCCTCGCATTGTTACTGGCGTCGGACGAGGCGACGTACATCACGGGTAGTGAATTCAACATTGATGGCGGGCTCCTGGCAGGTTCGGCGGCGACACCTGCCCGATCGCGCGAGTGACATTGGCTTCTCGTCGCCAGGGCGTTGTTTGTTAGTGGCAACTGCACAGGGGTGCCGCGAGCTTTTACCTTGTCTGCGCCGGGCCGCCCGGTCATCGTGCGCTGTCCCTTAATGGAAAAGCGTCGCGGTTGGCGGAGCGGAACCTGCCCAACTCCAGCTTCCGTGCCCGCGGCGACCGGATTTATGGCTCAGGTAAAATCACCCGCCGCCGCGTTTCGCCAGGGCAGATGAACTGACGCTGGCGTCCCGGCAAGTGTAAATTCGTGCCATTTCCCCTTCTTATGAACCGGCGTCAGGTCCGCTGCTTTTTCGTCGGGCGAGCGCGTCACCAGAACGCGAATATCAACTGAATACCATGCCAGCCGCACCAAACTCACCCCACGAAAACAGACGACTTGCCGCCGTTCACAAAGTCAGGTTGCTCGGTACCCCGGCCGAGGAGCGCTTTGACCGGATCACCCGGCTGGCCCGGCGGATTTTCGGTGTGCCGATGGCATGCATCGACATCGTCGGGGAGAAACTCGCGTGGCTCAAAAGCGTTCAGGGCTTCGACGGCGTGGAAGGGCTGCGCAAGGACTCGTACTGTCACTACACGGTGCTGGACAAAGACGTCTGCGTGATACGCGACGCCCGCGAGGACGTTCGCGTCAGCGATAGCGCATTAGCCCACAATTGGGTTTTCTACGCCGGCGTGCCTTTGCTGTTCGACGGCGAACACGTTGGCGTGCTGTGCATTGGCGATAACACGCCCCGTGACTTCGGCACTGACGAGATGGATAGTCTCGCCGATCTGGCCGCAATGGCGAATCACGAATTGCAGGTGGTGGCTTTGTCGGAGTCGCAGGTCGCGCTCGCGTTGTCGAACGAAGAGCTTGAGATGAAGGCGCGCATCGACGTACTGACGCATCTGTGGAATCGTCTGGCGATCCGGGAGTTGCTCGACGCAGAACTGGCGCAGCCGGGGACGTCGTCGGTTGCCGTTCTGATGATCGATGTCGATTACTTCAAGGCCATCAACGACAAGCAAGGGCACGCGGCCGGCGATCAGGTCTTGCGCACCGTGGCCGAACGACTGCGGGCCGGCGCACGGGCGATGGACGCGGTAGGCCGATACGGCGGCGAAGAATTCCTGATGGTGCTGTCGGGTGTCGATGAGGACGAGGCGGTTCGAGTCGGCGAGCGCGTTCGGGAGCAGGTCGCGAGGACGGCGATCCAGTTCGACGAGCAGGGCATTGCGGTGACCTGCAGCATCGGCGTCGCAGTGGCGGCGGGTACGACCGACGCCGACGCGTTGATCCGGCGCGCCGATGATGCGTTGTACCGGGCCAAGGCGGCGGGCCGCAACCGCGTCGAGATCGAGCGCGCGCAGGGCGGATCGCGGAATTGAGCGCTGTGTAGAGCCGTTGCCGTCAGCAACGGACACTCCGCATTTCGCCGTGAGTGTCCGAGCTATGCTAATCACAATTGCGGCTTGGCGGCACGTTTTGACCGTTGACAGCTGTGCCATCGGGCAGCGAGTGCAACGATCAGGTGCTGAATCGTCCGCGCATTGGTATGTACTCCTGATGCATTGACCGTTCATGTGGTCGGTGGAGGACTCCGCTGCACATACTGACGCGGTCGCGCCATGCTGGAGAAGTTGGCCGATGTTGCGGAAGATGCATCAGGTGGCGCGAACCGCATGCATGACGCTGACGAGTGAGGCCGGCACAACATAATTTAGTGCCTGATCTAGAGTGTGGCTTGTGGCTGTTCGCTTACGGCGCACCAGCACATTCGCAACTGGCGGCCACGCCTGAACGCCGTTTACAAAGCTAACTGACTTGATTGATGTGGGACTATTTTTAAATGTCGCTTTTCGGACTGCCTGTTGGGCATTAGGTAAGCAATTACATAGGTGTTATTAACAAAAAAGGGACATTACCTAAGCGTCAGTAGCAAAAAGAAATCGAAGCAAAACCCTCAAGGATTCTCCCAGGTTGGCCGACATTTGATCCATAACAAGCTAAAAGCGTCGAGGCGCTTTTCAAGAGTTTGCTAATCAATGGAGTCGTAGATGGGGTTTAGTTTGAACAGCTTGCGCATTGGTGCCCGACTCGGTGTTGGTTTCGGAATTTTGTTGATTCTGCTGTGTGCGGTCGGTGGCTTCGCCACGTTCGAGGCGTCGAGACTCAACGACAAAACCGTCGATCTTGCCGATAACTGGCTGGTGGGCACGCGCACGCTCGGCGATGTGCGGGCGGCCGAGAACGGAGTGCGGCGCACGTCGTTGCGTTTCGTGCTCGAGACGGATGCAGCAAAGAAGCAGACTCTGCACGCCGCCCACGAAGCTGCGCAACAGCAGTTCGAAACGGCGATGAGCGCCTACGAGAAGACGATTGACGGGGCGGACGAGACACAACTGGCCCAGCGCATCCGGAGCACCTGGAGCGACTATCTGACGACCGACAAGCAGATGCTCGCCTTGTCGGAGGCGAACAATGTCGCGGCAGCCGATGCGCTCGCAACCGGCGACACTTCCGTGACCTTTAACACGGCGATGGACGCGATCTCCAAAGATGTCGCGTTTCAGACGCAGGGCGCCAACGCGGCGCGCAACGAGGCCTCGTCGACCTACCATACGGCGCTCGTTGCGATCGGGGTGGCGATTGCGCTCGCGGTGGTGATCGGCATCGTGACGGCTGCAGTAATCGCGCGCTCGATCGTCGAGCCGATGCAAAAAGCTGTCGCGGTCGCGCAAACGGTTGCGAATGGCGATCTGACCTCGCATATCGACGCGCACGGCAGCGACGAGGCGGCACAACTGCTCGGCGCACTCAAGCAGATGAACACGAATCTCGCGAATCTGATCGGCCAGGTGCGCAACGGCAGTGAAACCATCGCCACCGGTGCATCGCAAATCGCCACGGGCAACACCGATCTGAGCTCGCGTACCGAGGAACAGGCCGCGTCGCTCGAAGAAACCGCAGCAAGTATGGAAGAGCTGACTGCCACCGTGCGTCAGAACACGGAAAGCGCGAAGCAGGGCAACACGCTGGCAGCGAATGCATCCGAAGTCGCTGCGCGTGGTGGCGAAGTGGTGGGGCGCGTGGTTCACACCATGCGCGAAATTTCGGAAAGCTCGGCGAAGGTCGCCGACATCATCAGCACGATCGAAGGCATTGCGTTCCAGACCAACATCCTCGCGCTGAACGCGGCTGTCGAAGCGGCGCGGGCGGGCGAGCAGGGGCGCGGTTTCGCGGTGGTCGCGGGCGAAGTGCGCAGCCTCGCGCAGCGTGCGGCGACGGCAGCGAAGGAGATCAAGGAACTGATCAACGAGTCGGTGGATCGCGTCACGACCGGCACGGAACAGGTGGACGAGGCGGGTCGCACGATCAACGAGGTGGTGTCCGCCGTGCGTCGCGTGACGGATCTGATGGGGGAGATCGCCGCCGCGTCGAACGAGCAGCACAAGGGCATCGAGCAGGTGAACTCGGCGGTGGTCCAGATGGATCAGGTCACGCAGCAAAATGCGGCGCTGGTCGAACAGGCGTCGGCTGCGGCGCAGTCAATGGCCGAGCAGGCGCGTGGTTTGCGTGATGCCGTGTCCGTGTTCAAGGTCTCGACGGCACACGCGGCTTTTGCGGGGACTGCCAGTGTCGCGCCGCGCAGACAGGCTATGCCAGCGAATAAAGCATCCGTGGCACCCGTGCGTTCCGTGCCGCGTGTTGCGATGAAGTCGGTCGTCGCGGCAGAAGCGGTCAAGCCGGTTGAGCAAAGCGACGAATCCTGGGAAACGTTCTGACCGGATTCTTTCGTGCGCGATATAAGAGCGGAAGTTATGCCTGTCGCCCTAAACCGCGTTCGTGCCGCGTTGCAGATGGTCAAGGACGGGGAGATCGTCGACGGCAAGACGATCATCACAGTGCTGAGGTGACGGAGTGCGAGGCCGACGAGTGCTATGCTCTCGTTCGCCCGGGAAACCGCCTCTTTAGCACGATATCTCTAACATGACGACCTTGATCAAACGCGCCTCGGCTGAGGCACGCGCATTCCGCCAGACCCGTACTGCCCGCAACGCGGACGCTGCCGCGAAACTGGAGAGCGCGGAAGCCGGAACCGCGCCACGCGCAAAGACCGCGAAAACTGCAAAGGACGCCGCACGCACGCGCCGCGCCGCCGACGATCTCGACCGTGCGCCGATTATCGAAGCGCCGCGCAAGCCGCGTTTTGCGCCGGTGACGTTTTCGGAAGAGGACGGCGTGCGCTATCTGCACTTTGGCACCGAGTGGGTGCAAGGCGCGATGCGCCTGAAGAAGCCGCATCATATCGAGCTGGAATACGCCCAGCAGATGATGGCCTGGCTGCTGTTCCTCGCGACGCCGAAGCGCATCGTGCAACTCGGCCTCGGCGCAGCAGCGCTGACGAAATTCGCGCACCACTATCTGCGTGACGCGAAGGTTGAAGCGATCGAACTGAATCCGGCGGTCGTGGTGGCTGCACGCACGATGTTCGAACTCCCGCCCGACGATGCGCGTCTCACCGTGCGTGAGCTCGACGCGTGGGACTTCGTGAACGACCGCGCGAACAACGGTACCATCGGCGCGCTGCAGATCGACGTCTATGACGCGACCGCGCGCGGCCCGGTGCTCGACGGTGTCGCGTTCTATCGCGCCGTGCGCGCGTGCCTCGCCGATGCCGGTATCGCGACGATCAATCTCTTCGGCGATCATCCGAGCTTCGTGCGCAACATGAAGCGCCTCAACGAGGCGTTCGAGGGCCGCGTGATCGCGCTGCCGGAAGTGCACGAGGGCAATCGCGTCGCGCTCGCATTTTCCGGTCCCGCGCTCGAGGTGACGTATGCGGCGCTCGAAAAGCGCGCCCGCGTGCTCGAAACCACGCTCGGTCTGCCGGCGCACCAGTGGGTCACGGCGTTGCGCGAGTCGAGCGGCCAGAAGGGCGAGACGTTCTCGATCTGAGCGGATATCCCCCCCCGTTTTCTTTCCATTTCGCTTCGCAAGACCGGCCAATGCGCCGGCCCGGCGATGTCAACGGACACAAACCGGCCACTGGCCGGTTTTTTATTGCCGGTTGAGTATTCGCAACGGTATCTATGCGCAAATGTGCGCTGGCCGCTTGACAGCCGCGCCAGGATTGGGGTCCGCCCCGGGTTGACCTCGCGCTGCACCCTCGATACTCTTTTCCTGCTTTCGGGGACCTTGCTGGCTACGGATCGGCAAGGCGATCGACCGCTCCGCGGGGCGGTGCGCACATCACATCACAATAAGTAGAGAGGAGACGTCATGGCTCACAACGCCGACAGCGGCAAGGGCAGCAAGCACTGGCTCTGGCTGCTGGTGCTGCCCTGGATCGCGATGGTCTGGGTGCCGTCGTACAACCGGATCGAACCCACGCTGTGGGATTTCCCGTTCTTCTACTGGTATCAGCTCCTCTGGGTGCTGATCAGTGCCGTCATTACCGCGTTCGTCTATCAGAAGACGAAGCACCGCAATCGCGGCGATGAAGGGGGTGTGCAATGAACATCGTCGCCACCACTGTCTTCGTCCTGTTTTTCATCGGCGTCACGATTCTCGGCTTCTTTGCCGCGAACTGGCGCAAGGGCGACCTCGCCCATCTCGACGAGTGGGGCCTCGGTGGACGCCGCTTCGGCACGATCGTCACCTGGTTCCTGCTCGGCGGCGACCTTTACACCGCCTACACGTTCATCGCGGTGCCCGCGCTCGTGTTCGGTGCGGGCGCAACGGGTTTCTTCGCGCTGCCGTATACGATCCTGATCTATCCGTTCGCGTTTGTCGTGTTCCCGAAGTTGTGGGCCATCGCGAAGCGTCATCGCTATGTGACGGCCGCCGACTTCGTGAGCGCACGCTACGGTAGCCGCTGGCTCGCGCTTGCCATCGCCGTGACGGGTATCGTCGCGACGATGCCGTACATTGCGCTGCAGCTCGTCGGTATCGAGGTGGTGATCGGCGCGCTCGGCTTCAATACGACGGGCTTCGTCGGCGACCTGCCGCTCATCATCGCATTCGCCATCCTCGCCGCGTACACGTACACATCGGGACTGCGCGCGCCGGCGATGATCGCGGTCGTGAAGGACGTGCTCATCTACATCACGATCGCTGCGGCAATCATCGTGATTCCGGCGCAGCTGGGCGGCTGGGGCCACATCTTCGCTGCCGTGCCGCCGGAGAAGCTGCTGCTCAAGTCGCCGGATGCGTCAAGCCTGAACGGCTATAGCGCGTACGCGACGCTCGCAGTGGGTTCTGCGCTCGCGCTGTTCCTGTACCCGCACTCGGTCACGGCGATTCTCTCGTCGTCGTCGGGCAACACGATTCGCCGCAACATGGCGATGCTGCCCGCGTACTCGTTCGTGCTCGGCCTGCTTGCGCTGCTCGGCTTCATGGCGCTCGCCGCGGGCGTGCAGAACATGCCGGAGTTCGTGCCGTACTTCAAGGCCTTCGGTCCGAGCTTTGCGGTGCCGGCGCTGTTCCTGCACTTCTTCCCGTCGTGGTTCGTAGGCGTCGCGTTCGCCGCGATCGGCATCGGCGCACTCGTGCCCGCTGCGATCATGTCGATTGCCGCCGCGAACCTCTACACGCGCAACGTCCACAGGGAGTTCGTCAACCCGCGAATGAACCACGAGCAGGAGACCAACGTTGCGAAGCTGGTTTCCCTTATCGTGAAGGTCGGTGCGGTGGCGTTCATCGTCGGCTTGCCGCTCAAGTACGCGATCCAGCTGCAGCTCCTCGGCGGTATCTGGATCATCCAGACGCTGCCGGCCATCGTGCTCGGGCTCTACACGCGCAAGCTCGACTACCGCGGCCTGCTGCTCGGCTGGGCCGTGGGCATCGCGACGGGCACGTGGATGGCGATCTCGCTGAAGCTCGCAAGCTCGATCTTCACGATTCATGTGTTCGGTATGGCGGTCCCAGGCTACGCGGCGGTGTGGTCGCTGATCGTGAACCTCGTGGTGGCAGTCGTCGTATCGGCGCTCGTGCACGTCGTCGGCATGCAGAAGGGCGAGGACCGCACGCGTCCGGAGGACTATCTCGACGTCGTCGAGAGCTGATCGACGCCGATAGAAGCGGTGGCAGGGCCGTATCCACGAACCCGCCGCCCCGATGCCCGCAACGCGCAGTTGCGGGCATTCGTTTTTCTGGTGCACGATGAGCGCTCCAGACGCTTCCTCGCCGGTTCACGTTAGCCCGCGCCATGGCCCATTCCGAATCCGATTCCGCCGCCGTTCGTCCCGCGCCACCATTGCGCCGCCGCCGTTCGCGGATCTCGCGCATCTGGCACGCGCTGGCTTCGCCGTATTACCGCTACCGGAACGCCCGGCTTGTTCACAGCATCCGCGTCGGACTTGCGATGATGGTTTCCATCCTCGCGACCACCGGCATCGACATTCCGCATGGCATCTGGTCGTCGGTGACGGTGCTTGTCGTGATCGGCGGGCTTCAGCATCACGGCAATATCCGCAAGAAGGCCGCCGAGCGCTCGGTCGGCACGCTGCTCGGCGCGGGCATCGGCCTCGTGCTTATCGTCGTGCAGGCGGTTACGGAGTCGGCCGCGCTAACCTACCTGCTGATGTCGATCGTGGCGGGCGTCTGCGCCTGGCACGCGATCGGCAAGGCCGGCTACGTCGGGCTCCTCACGGCGATTACGATGTGCATCGTTGCGGGCCACGGCGACAATCTCATCGACGTCGGTCTGTGGCGCACGCTGAATGTGATGATCGGCATCGTGATTGCGGTGGCGTTCTCGTTTGCGCTGCCACTGCACGCCACGTACTCGTGGCGCTACCGGCTCGCCGACAACCTGCGCGAATGCGCGCGCATCTACGCGCAGGTGGCGCACGGCGAGCATGTCGACGGTGAGGAGCAGATCCGGACCTTCATGCGCCTGAATGAGCGGCTCGTGCAATTGCGCGCGCTGATGCCTTCGGTGGCCAAGGAGATCGATGTGCCGCTCGCGCGGCTGGAGCATATCCAGCGTTTGCACCGGTCACTCCTGAGCGCGCTGGAAATGATGTCGATGGGGATGCAGCGCTACGAGCAGGATCTCATTCAGGTGGCGTTCGCCGGACGTGGCGCGAGCGTGCGCGTGGCGCTGCTCCAGACGGCGCGGGCGCTGCGTTTTGGCGGCGGACGTCATCCGGAGGTGGTGGCCGGGGCGCTCGGCCCCAGCCGTGACATAGGGCCGGAGGGTGGGACTGCAGCGAACGGCGCCGGTGACGACGCGTTGCCCGAATCGGCCGCTCCGCTTGCGCCCGAGATGCAGGGACCGTACTGGCTCGGTCTGCGCGTGGAGGAACTGGTCGACATGCTGCGCGCGCTGCTGCTCGAAACCGAGCCGCACTGGAATATCGAGCGCACCTCGGCGCACCGGCCGGCGTGAGTGCGGTGAAGCGCGTCCCTTAGCCTGGCGTCATCCGGCGGGCATTTCCAGCGGCGGCGCGGTGACCATCCAGGGCACGCCAAAGCGGTCCGTGAGCATGCCGAATCCCGGCGACCAGAAGGTCTTCTGGAATGGCATCGTCACCTGCCCGCCTTTGGCGAGCGCGTTGAAATGCCGTTCGGCGGTCGCGACGTCCGGCGCGCCGAGTGAAATGCTGAAACCCTGGAACTTGTCGTTCTTCGTCATGCAGCCGCCGTCGGACAACATGAGTTCCGCCTCGCCGACCTGGAGCGTCGCGTGCATGATTTTTTCGGCGAACTCGGGCGGCGTCGGGTGCTCGGGATCGGGCGGGGCGTCCTTGAAACGCATCTTGAACAGCTCCTTCGCGCCAAGTGCCTCGCGGTAGAACGCGATCGCTTCCTCGCAGGTGCCGTTGTAGAAAAGATAGGGCTGGATTTGCATCGTCGGTTTCCTTGCGGATGGGACGTATGGCCGGCCCGAAGCCAGGGCCGGATCGTGCGGCAGAGGGTGCCGCTCAAGTGATTCTAGGCGTGCGGGTTCGTGCCTGCGTGCCATTTGTCCGGCCAGGGTTTGCGTGGTCGCTGCGGGGAAATAGCGATTGCGGGGTGGGGCAGCTGCGAGAGGTTGCCAGACCGGGGCAAACCCGGGCAAACCGGTGCGTAGAGCCCTGGGCCGGTTGCTGGGGGATACGCGCACGGGCCGGCCGTAGCGGGCCCGTGCGTGGCGTGAGTGCCGCCCGAAAACGCGATAGCGGCGCCACGGTGCCCTGGCGCGTCAGTGCGCGCGCACTTCCTGGATCAGCTTTTCGAGCTTCACGGCGTCGGCGGCGAACGCGCGGATGCCTTCGGCAAGCTTTTCCGTCGCCATCGCGTCGTCGTTCACGAGGAAGCGGAACGACGCCTCGTCCACCGGTACGCGTGCGATTTCCGCATTCTTCGACGCCTCCGGCGAGAGCTTGCGCTCGACCGTTTCCGTGCTGTCATGAAGCTTCTGCAGCAGGTCCGGGCTGATCGTAAGCAGGTCGCAGCCCGCGAGTTCGACGATCTGGCTCGTGGTGCGGAAGCTCGCGCCCATCACCTCGGTCTTGTAGCCGAACTTCTTGTAATAGGCGTAAATGCTGCGCACCGACCGCACGCCCGGATCGTTCGCGCCGCCGTCCTTCGCCTCGTCCCAGTTCGGGCCTGCGGCCTTCTTGTACCAGTCGTAGATGCGGCCGACGAACGGCGAAATCAGTTGTGCGCCCGCTTCAGCGCACGCCGCGGCCTGCGCGAGCGAGAACAGCAGCGTCATGTTGCAGCGGATGCCGTCCTTCTGCAGCACTTCGGCCGCGCGGATACCTTCCCATGTCGATGCAAGCTTGATCAGCACGCGCTCCTTCGGGATGCCGGCCGCCTTGTACAAATCGATGATGTGGTGGGCCTTGTCGATCGACTTCTTCGTGTCGAACGAGAGGCGCGCGTCGACTTCGGTCGACACCCGGCCCGGGATGATCTTGAGGATTTCGGTGCCGAAGGCGATCAGCAGGTGATCGATGATCGATTCGACCGATTCGTCCGCGTGATCGCGTACGGTTTTCTCGAGCAGCGGACGGTACTCGGCCTTCTGGACGGCCTTGAGGATCAGCGACGGATTCGTCGTCGCGTCCTGCGGCTTGTACTGTGCGAACTGCTGGAAGTCGCCCGTGTCGGCGACGACGGTGGTGTACTGCTTCAACTGGTCGAGTGCGGTAGTCATGTCAGGCCTTGAGGGCGCTCACGCGCCGTGACGGTTGAGAGTCGAACGGCTGGCCGGCGTTGGCGCCCAGCCGTTACGTCAGGGGGCACTGCAACGCCCCCGCGTCCGGTATGGATGGTACAGATTGTGTGCTTCACACGGACGGGGTGCGGTTCGCGACAATCATTTTATGGCGGATCGGGTGTAGTTGCGATGTCGCGGTCGAGGCCCCCGCCTGAGCCTCGGGACAGCGCCTTCCGGCGTGATCAGGCGCGCCGGGTGTTCAGCACGAACTGCGTGATCGCGCCCGCGATGAGTCCCCAGAATGCTGCGCCGATGGACAGCAGTGTCAGGCCCGAGGCGGTCACCATGAACGTGACGAGCGCGGCTTCGCGCTGCTTCGGATCCTGCATCGCGTTGGTGAGGCCGCTCATGATCGAGCCGAACAGGGCGAGTGCCGCGATCGAGACGACCAGCGCCTTCGGAAACGAGGCAAACAGCGCGGCGATGGTCGCGCCGAACGTGCCTGCGATCAGATAGAACACGCCGCCCCACACGGCGGCCATGTAGCGTTTCGTGGGGTTCTCGTGTGCGTGGGGTCCGGTGCAGATCGCCGCGGTGATCGCGGCGAGGTTCACGCCATGCGAGCCGAACGGCGCGAGCACGAGCGACGCGAGCCCCGTAGTCGCAATGAGCGGCGAGGCGGGCGCGACGGTGTGATCGTATCCGTCGGCACGCAGCACGGCGACGCCGGGCACGTTCTGCGATGCCATGGCGACGACGAAGAGCGGAATGCCGATGCTCACGATGGCTGAAACGGAGAACGCGGGCATCGTGAAGACAGGCTTCGCGACGGCCACATGGAAGTGGCTGAAATCGAGCAGGCCGAGCACGGCGGCCGCCGCAATGCCGACTAGGAGTGTCGCGACGATTGCATACCGCGGCAGGTAGCGCTTGATGACGAGGTACGCGAAGAACATCGTGAGAACGAGGGGTGTCTGGTACTGAGCGGCCCGGAATATCTCGATGCCGATCTCGAAGAGAATGCCCGCGAGCAGCGCGGCGGCGATTCCCGCCGGAATGCGCTTCATGAGCGGGTCGAACCAGCCGGACACGCCCACTGCGGTGAGCAGTAACGCGCAGACGATATACGCGCCGATCGCCTCGGCATAAGGGACATGGGGCAGCGAACTGATGAGGAGCGCCGCGCCCGGCGTGGACCATGCGACCACGATCGGCGCGCGGAACCACAGCGAAAGGCCGATGGTGCAAACGGCCATGCCGATGGAAAGTGCCCAGATCCACGAGGAAATCTGTTCCGCGCTGAGATGGGCGGCCTCGCCGGCCTGGAACATCAGCACGAGCGAACTCGTGTAGCCCGTCATCATCGCGACGAAGCCCGCGACCACCGTGGACACCGATGTGTCCGCGAACGGTCGCAGCGGTCCCGGCCGGAATGCCTTGAGGTCGGGGGATGAAGGCGCGCTCATGCGGTGGGTCTCCTCGTCGTGCTCGATTGTGATAGTAGGTGGTGATGACGTTTTACTTGCTCATCGCGCGCATGGCCGTCTCTAGCCCCGCGATCGTGAGCGGATACATGCGGTGGCCGAGAATCTCGCGGATGACCGACACTGACTGACGATATTCCCAGAGCCGCTCGGGCTCGGGATTGAGCCACGCGAAACGCGGGAAATGATCGGCGAGACGGCGCAGCCACACGGCGCCCGCTTCCGGATTGTTGTATTCGACCGAACCACCCGGCTGCAGCACCTCGTACGGGCTCATCGTGGCGTCGCCGACGAAGATCAGCTTGTAGTCGGGCGTGAACTTGTGCAGCAGGTCCCACGTGGGCGTGCGCTCCGCATGGCGGCGGCGGTTGTTCTTCCACAGATAGTCGTAGACGCAGTTGTGGAAGTAGTAAAACTCGAGATGCTTGAACTCGGCTTTCGCTGCCGAAAAGAGTTCTTCCGTGCGCTGAATGTGATCGTCCATCGAGCCGCCCACGTCGAGCAGCATCAGCACCTTCACGTTGTTGTGCCGCTCGGGGACCATCTTGAGGTCGAGCCAGCCCGCGTTCGCCGCGGTGCTGCGAATCGTGCCGGGAAGATCGAGTTCTTCGGCGGCGCCTTCGCGCGCGAAGCGGCGCAGCCGCCGCAGCGCGACTTTGATGTTACGCGTGCCGATCTCGACCTGGTCGTCGTAGTCGCGAAACGCGCGCGCGTCCCATACCTTCACGGCTTTGCGCTGGCCGCCTTCGCCGCCGATACGCACGCCCTCGGGATTGAAGCCGCCGTGGCCGAACGGCGACGTGCCGCCCGTGCCGATCCACTTGTTGCCGCCTTCGTGGCGCTCCTTCTGTTCCTCGAAGAGTTCCTTGAGGCGCTCCATCAGCTTGTCGAGGCCGCCCATCGCTTCGATCTGCGCGCGTTGCTCCGGCGTGAAGTCGCGTTCGAGCCGCTTCTTGAGCCAGTCCTCAGGAATGTCGAAAGCGAGTTCCGACTTCTTCTCCATGCCGCGGAAATACGCGCCGAACGCAGCATCGAAGCGGTCGAAGTATTGCTCGTCCTTCACGAGCGTCATGCGCGAGAGGTAGTAGAACTCGTCGAGCGACGGCGCGATCACGCGTTCCTTGAGCGCTTCGACGAGTGTCAGATACTCCTTCACGGAAACCGGCAGCTTCGCGTCGCGCAGCGAGTAGAAAAAGTCGATCAGCATGCGGGGGCTCCGGGCGCGCTGCGCTCAGCGGTTGTGACGGTTCATGTAGATCAGGCGCTCGAACAGGGTCATGTCCTGTTCGTTCTTGAGCAGCGCGCCTGCGAGCGGCGGCATGGTTTTCTGCCCGTCGGCGGCGCGCAGCGCTTCGGGCGGAATCTCTTCGGCGAGCAGCAGCTTGAGCCAGTCGAGCAGTTCGGACGTCGAAGGCTTTTTCTTCAGGCCCGCGACGCTGCGCAGTTCGAAGAAGCTTTCGAGCGCCGCGTTCAGCAGTTGCTTGCGGATGCCCGGATAGTGCACCTCGACGATTTGCTGCATCGTCGACGGATCGGGGAAGCTGATGTAGTGGAAGAAGCAGCGGCGCAGGAATGCATCGGGCAGTTCCTTCTCGTTGTTCGACGTGATGATGACGAGCGGGCGCTGCTTCGCTTTCACGAGCTCGCGCGTCTCGTAGACGTAGAACTCCATGCGGTCGAGTTCGCGCAGCAGGTCGTTCGGGAATTCGATGTCGGCCTTGTCGATTTCGTCGATCAGCAGCACGCTCTGCTGATCCGACTCGAAGGCCTGCCACAGCACGCCCTTCACGATGTAGTTGCGGATGTCCTTCACGCGCTCGTCGCCGAGCTGCGAGTCGCGCAGGCGCGAGACCGCGTCGTATTCGTAGAGGCCCTGCTGCGCCTTCGTCGTCGACTTGATGTGCCACTGCATGAGCGGCAGATCGAGTGCCGCCGCGACTTCCTCGGCCAGCATGGTCTTGCCGGTTCCGGGTTCACCCTTGATGAGCAGCGGGCGCTTCAGCGTGAGTGCGGCATTGACCGCGAGCTTGAGATCGTCGGTGGCGACGTATTGCGAAGACCCTTCGAAACGCATGGCGCACATGGTGTACCGCTCGCTGAAAAAAATTCCAGTATAAATCTAATGCGGTTCGGCGTCGGGATCAGCCCTGGGGACACAAAGTGTGTCAGGCATCGTGCACAGGCGTGACACGCTGCGCGCCCCGTGCCACGCGGCTTTGACGCCGTCGCCCAGGCAATCTGCGACGCTCGCCGGGTGCCCCGGGCCGTGTGGACGCACGCGTGGGCAGCACGGTACAATCGATTCGATTTTTTTCGGCCTGCACGGCGACGCATAAGTAAAAACAGCAGTACCTACGGCGCAGGCCGTCGCCTGCGGTTCGAGCGTTCGATTCCCCTCAAGCCAGGTAGGGTGCTATGAAAAAAATTGTCGGCAGGCACGTCGTGTTCGGAGCATTGACGGTGCTGGCGGGCTTCGCGGTCACGGCTCACGCGGATGTCGTGGGCAACGCGAAGGCGGGGCAGGCCAAGGTGGCGATGTGCATCGGCTGTCATGGTATTCCCGACTACCGTACCGCTTATCCCGAGGTTTATCACGTGCCGATTCTGGGCGGTCAGAACGCCCAGTACATCATGAACGCGCTGCACGGCTACAAGAAGGGCGACCGTCACTTCGAGACGATGCATGCGATCGCCGCGTCGCTCACCGAACAGGACATCGCCGATATCGCGGCCTACTACGCGTCCCAGACGGTCACTTCGAAGAACAATCCCGAGAAGTAACGGGCACCCCGCACGCACGGGACCGGAGGAAGTGCTCTGCACCAACTCTGGTCGACAGCTTTGCATGGGACCAGAGTAAGCGCCTGAAGCGCCAACTCTGGTCGACAGACAGGAGAATTCATGAACCAGTCGACCCAGGCCGCGCAGTCTTTCTTCGCCGATGTTTTCAACGCGCCCGCCTCGTTTGTGAAAGGCGCTGCATACGCGGCGACGCTGGCCGCCATGCTGGCGCTGAGCCCGGCCCACGCCGCCGACGCAGCCAACGGCAAGGTGCTCGCCGATGCCCACAATTGCGCCGCCTGCCACGGCGTCGGCCTGAACAAGCCGATAAGCCCCGAATATCCGAAGCTCGCGGGCCAGCATGCCGACTATATCTACTGGGCGCTGCGCCAGTATCAGATGGGCGTCGGCAACCCGCATATGGGCCGCAGCAATCCGATCATGCAGGCGCAGGTGCAGACGCTTTCGCAGAGCGACATGAAGGATCTCGCCGCGTATATCGAGTCGCTACGGGGCGATCTGATCGACAAGAAGTGATGCGTCGGTGTGTGCGGGCCATGCCTCACGGCGCCCGCGCCACTTGCGTCGCTTACGTCGCTCAAGCCAGATAGCGCGCAACGAAAACCCCCCGCGAAAGTATCGCTGTCGAAAGCGAGCCGTTCGCGGGGTGTTTTTTTGCTCGTCGGGAATGCTTGTGGATCGGCCTCTGCATACGGGCGTTCGCACGAGGGGCCACGTTCGCGCAAACGCGTGTTGGGTCAGGTCCGATGGGGAATCGGAGATATCAGTTGAGCAAACGCGGCTAGGCGCATGCGCGCCGGTGCAGGCGACCATATCGCCACCTGCACGATCTAGACTCTCTTCACGGACGTGACCCCATGCCAACCAACGCCGCCTACGCGAAGCGCTTCGATGCGGTTCTTGCCCACATCGACGCCAATCTCGACGGTGACCTGTCGGTGAAGGCGCTGAGTGAGGTCGCAAACTTTTCGGCGTTTCACTTTCATCGGCAATTCAAAGCGTACGTGGGCGTTCCCGTTGCACGGTACGTGCAATTGATGCGATTGCGCCGGGCAGCCCAGCGCCTTGCTTCCGCTGCGAACGGTTCGGTGCTGGACGTCGCGCTCGATGCCGGATTCGAAAGTCCCGAGGCATTCAGCAGGGCGTTCAGGCGCGCGTTCGGCATGGCGCCGAGCCACTTCCGGCAAAACCCGAACTGGCAGGTCTGGAGTGCGGTATTCGTTGTCCCTTACTTTTCCAGGAGCTTCATCATGCAAGTGCAAATTGTCGAGTTCGCTGAAGTCCGGGTCGCGGCGCTCGAACACTGCGGGCCACCCGGACTCATCAACGAGAGCGTGCGCAAGTTCATCGACTGGCGCGTGCAAAGCGGGCAATCGCCCGTTTCATCGAGCCGCACGTTCGGCATCCCTTATGGCAACCCCGACGTCACGCCGCCCGACGAATTCCGTTTCGCCATCTGCGGCGAGATCCACGAGGCGGTGGCGCCGAATAGCTATGGCGTACGCGAACTCGTCATCCCCGGCGGTCGTTGCGCTGTGGTGCGGCACGTGGGATCGACGGACCACATCGGCGAATCGATTTACCCGATCTACCGCGACTGGCTTCCCACGAGCGGGGAAGAACTACGCGATCAGCCGATGTTCTTTCACTACCTGAGTGTTTACCCCGAGACGCCACAGGACCAGTGGCAGACCGATATCTACATTCCGCTGGCGTAGCGACCGTGTGCGCGAGGTAGTTTTGTGGCTTCGGTCTGACGCTGGTGGAATTCAGTACTGGCGGTGGGAGGGGCAAACGATCGGGGCATCGACCGCCTCACGGCGATGCCGGAGCCGATCGAGATCCGTGCCCTCGCAACAGAATCAGACAGGTCACAGCAACCGGGTCGCCCGCTCATCGTCCATGCGATTTTGCAGAGCCCGGTTCTTCGCCGCGCGCAACCGGCACGCGCACGCTAAAACGCTCCGGTTTCAATCGCGCGAGGCGCGGCGCTCGATGCGGGCGAGATAGGCGTCGGTGTCGGGCGGCGTGTTGGTCCGTTGCGCTTCCCAGATCGTTTCACCGAGGCATTCCATGATCGCGTGCTGCGCGTCGTGCGTGGAGCCGAGGCGCGCGGCGAGCCGCTCGTGTGCCGCGCGGATGCCGGGCGGTTGATCGATCGACAACTGTTCGCTGATCGCGAGGTGCATCGACAGATGCAGGAACGGGTTGCTCTGGCCACGCTCGGGCGAGTAGTCCTGCGCGGACGCCGCGTCGGCGTCGGCGAGTTCGGTGTGATACTCGGGATGCTCGACAATCCAGTCGGCAGCGATCGCCTCGAGCGGGGTGAGGATCGCGCCTGCGCGCTGCTTGCGCCAGGTTTCGGTGAAAAAGCGGCGGACTTCGTCGCGGCTGGGATTGAACATCTTCGGTGGGTGGTGACGTTTAAGGCGAGCGCCTATTTTACGCCGCACGGCGTGCGGTCGCTGGCGGCGCTCAGAGTTCGGGCGGTGGCGTCTTCGGCTTGAACTCGCAGAGCGGTTCGATCACGCAGTGCCAGCATTCGGGGCGACGCGCCTTGCACACATAGCGTCCGTGCAGGATGAGCCAGTGATGTGCGTCGTGGCGG
Source organism: Paraburkholderia dinghuensis (assembly GCF_003837865.1). Taxonomy (GTDB): domain Bacteria; phylum Pseudomonadota; class Gammaproteobacteria; order Burkholderiales; family Burkholderiaceae; genus Paraburkholderia; species Paraburkholderia dinghuensis. Next base: position 273,847 of record NZ_RQIS01000003.1, read on the forward strand.
AACTCGGACGGCGTGAATTTTTCGAGCGCGACTTCGACGGCCCGCACGTCTTTCCCGGGCGCAATACCGGTACGGTTCGCAACCCGAAAGATATGCGTATCGACGGCGATGGTCGGCTCTCCGAATGCGATATTGAGCACGACGTTGGCCGTCTTGCGCCCGACGCCGGGCAGGCCTTCGAGCGCTTCGCGCGTCTTCGGGACTTCACCGCCATATTGCGCGAGCAGGATCTCGCAGGTCGCGACGACGTTCTTCGCCTTCGTGCGATAGAGGCCGATGGTCCTGATGTATTCAGCGATACCTTCCTCGCCGAGCTCGAGCAGCTTGCGAGGCGTGTTCGCGACCGGATACAGCTTGCGCGTGGCCTTGTTCACCGACACGTCGGTCGCCTGCGCCGAGAGCATCACAGCGATCAGGAGTTCGAAAGGCGTCTCGTACTCGAGTTCGCTCTTCGGGTGCGGGTTCAGGCTCTGCAGCGTTTCGTAGATGGCTCGGCGCTTGGTGGCGTTCATTGCTCGTGGGCTTTGTCGCGTCAGCTCGTGCCCGCTCAGGCGGGCGTGTCCTCGTTCTTGTCGCGGCGCGGCGCGGGCGTATCCGTGCCGTCCTGCGCGGATTCGTCGATGCCGAGGCGGCGTCGGCGCGCATGCGCTGCGTCGATCTGCGCCTGCACGTCGGCGCTCACGTTCTCGGTGTTGCGAGGGCCGTCGCCCCGCTCGGCCATTTCCGCCTTCTTGCGGCGCGCGCGTTCGAGCGCCGCCTCGATGATGGCCTTTTTCTTTGCTTGCGCGTCATCGGCGGGTGTGACTGGGCTTTGTGCTTCTGCAGCAGATGCGGCGTTCGGGGCCGCGCCGGGCGTCGACGCAGAGGAGGCGGTGGACGAAGCCGCCGCTCGCCGTGCCGCGAGCCTTGCCTCGGCTGCATCGCGCTCGCTCGCGAGCCGTGCCTGGCGGCGCCCGTAATGCACACGTGCTTCGTCGGCCTGATCCTGCGTCCACGCATCCCAGCCGGTCGCGATGCCCGTGACGGGGATCATGGCGATGCAATCGACGGGGCAGGGTGCTACGCACAGATCGCAGCCCGTGCACACGTCCTTGATGATGGTGTGCATCTGCTTGGGCGCCCCGACGATCGCATCGATCGGGCATGCCTGCATGCACAGCGTGCAGCCGATGCAAAGACTTTCGTCGATGAACGCGACGGGGCGGGGACGCTCGACGCCGTTGTCGGGATTGATCGGGATAACGCTCTTGCCGAGCAGCTTCGCGAGGCGCGCGACACCCTCGGCGCCGCCTGGCGGGCATTGGTTGTAGCTGGCCGTGCCGGCGGCGATGGCCTCGGCGTAGGGCCTGCAGCCGTCGTAGCCGCACTTCGTGCATTGCGTCTGGGGCAGCAGATCCTCGATGCGGTCTGCGAGGGTCCTGGAATCGTTCACGGGTTTTACGTTTGCAGCATCAGGGCGGGCCGCGCGGATTGTGTCTTGCGTGTCTTGTGTGTCTTGCGCGCCGCAATGCGGCGGCGTGTGCACGGCCCGAAAGTCGCATTATCGCCGATTTCCCGCATTGCGATTGGCGGGTCATGTGCCATAATCAAAGCGCTTACTTCGAAATGATTGTCGGGGACAGCGTCGAAAGATGGCGCGCGAAACGGCAAAGTACGGCAACCAGGCCGGCCCGTAAAACAGAGAACGCAAGACCGTAGGATGAAGGGTGTCTGTCCATTAACCTGGCGCGCCCCGTTCAACGCCGCCGCCCGCGTGTATGAATAAGGGCGAAAAACGGGCTAGGAGAGGCCCGGCGGTGTGATCCGGAAAACGCGGCTTACCGAGCGATCCTGCCACTATGAATCAGCCAAAAATCAAAAGAGATCCTGAAGGCACCCGTCGTCGCATCCTGCTTGCCGCGGCGGAAGAGTTTGCAGGTGGTGGTCTGTTCGGCGCACGCGTCGATCAGATTGCACGCCGCGCGGAAACCAACGAGCGCATGCTCTATTACTACTTCGGCAGCAAGGAGCAGCTGTTTACGGCTGTGCTCGAGCATGCATTCGGCTTGCTCACCGACGCCGAACGCGCGCTCGACCTCGCCGACCTGGCGCCTGTCGAGGCGATGACGCGGCTCGCGCATTTCGTCTGGGACTACTACCGGGACCACCCCGAGTTCCTGCGGCTCATCAATAACGAGAACCTGCATGAGGCTCGCTACATGCAGAAGTCCACGCGCATCCGCGAGATGATTTCGCCGATCGTAACGACCGTCTCATCGATTCTCGCGCGCGGCGAGGCGGCGGATCTGTTCCGCCCGAACGTCGATCCGCTGAGGCTTTACGTGACGATCTCGGGCATGGGCTACTACATCGTGTCGAACCGCTTCACGCTCGCTGCTACCCTCGGGCGTGACTTCAGCTCGAGCGCCGAGCGCGCGGAGATCGTCCAGCTCAATACGGAGATGCTGCTTGCATACGTGATGCGCAAGTAGCGTCGCTGAAGACCCGGGCTAGCAAGGAAGCGCGCGCCGCACACGACGGCGCGCTTCATGGCGTTCGTACCGTTGACGCGGTCCTTGAGGGAACTCAGGCGACCGCGTTTTCGCTCGTGCGTTGCTTCGTTTGCTGGTGCTGACGGATGAACTCGCGCAGTTGCGGATAGATGATCGTGCGCCAGCGGCGGCCCGAGAAGATGCCATAGTGGCCGCACTTCTCGGCGGTCAAGTGATTCTTCTGCGCTTCGGGGATGCCCGTGCACAGGTCGTGCGCGGCGCGCGTCTGGCCTGCGCCCGAGATGTCGTCGAGTTCGCCTTCGATCGTCAGCAGCGCCGTGGTCCGGATGTCCTGCGGCCGCACGCGCTCACCGGCCACGTCCCATGTGCCTTCCGCGAGGCGGAATTCCTGGAACACGGTCTTGATGGTCTCCAGATAGTAGTCGGCGGCCATGTCGAGCACGGCGTTGTATTCGTCGTAGAACTGGCGATGCGCTTCAGCATCCTCTTCGTCGCCGCGCAGCAAGCTCTTGTAGAAGTCCCAGTGCGACGCGGCGTGGCGCCCCGGATTCATCGCGACGAAGCCTGCGTGCTGCAGGAAGCCCGGATACACCTGGCGCCCTTCACCCGGATAGTTCGCGGGCACCGTATGGATCACGTTGTTCATGAACCAGTCGAGCGAACGCTCGGTGGCGAGCGAGTTGACCGACGTGGGGCTGCGGCGCGCGTCGATCGGGCCACCCATCATCGTCATCGTGCGCGGCGTGTCTTCTCCGCGGCTCGCCATCAGCGAAATGGCCGCGAGCACCGGCACCGTCGGCTGGCAAACGGAGACGACGTGCAGGTTCTTCGCGCCGATATGGCGGATGAATTCCTGGATGTACGCGACGTAGTCGTCGAGGTGGAACGGGCCGGCCTCGAACGGGACCATCCGTGCGTCGATCCAGTCGGTGACGTAGACCTTGTGGTCCTGCAGCATCGTGCCGATGGTGTCGCGCAGCAACGTGGCGTGGTGGCCCGAGAGCGGCGCGCAGATCAGTACCACCGGATCGTCCTTGAGCGCCGTGACGGTGGCGCTGTCGTCGGCGAAGCGCTTGAAGCGCAGCAGGCGGCAAAACGGCTTCTGGATGATCGTCTGCTCGACGATCGGAATGTTGAAGCCGTCCCTGACGATCTGGCGGATATTGAATTCCGGTTTCTCGTAGTCCTTGCCGAGCCGGTAGATCAACTCGTAGCCGGCGGCGAGGCGCGTCGCGCCCGGCACGAGCGAGAACGGGCTCGCGGGATTCGAAAACGACTTGGACGCCGCCTGGGCCCAGGCGGTCATCGGGCTCAGCAGTGCGCGCTGAAATTCGCGGATGTGATAGAGCATGGGTGCTCCGGCGTTATGGTGTGGTCTGTATCCGGCGTATCCGGTGCGCGCGGGCTAGCGCGTCTCAAAAATGGGCCGGACGGATTAGTATTTTTTCGGGCGCCACACCGATCAAGGTAAGGAAACACGCGGACCACGTGTGACGCACAGGTCATGCCAATTCCTTAGGGTGCCAGATCGTTGTGCAGCGCAACAACTCTAGTTTAGCTCAGCTTTGGGAATCCTGACGCATGCGTCACTGCGTCGCAACAGTTTCCGTCTCCGCGGGTACGCCTTTGCAAGGCGGGTGCCCAGTCTCCTTTGCCATTTCCTGTTCGTGGCGGATCAGGTTCAGGCCCGTATGCACGAGCGCAACGTGTGAAAACGCCTGGGGGAAATTGCCGACCAGCCGCCCTGCGACGGGGTCGTATTCCTCGGACAACAGCCCAACGTCGTTTGCCAGCGACAGCAGGCGCTCGTACATCGCGCGTGCGTCGTCCGTGCGGCCTTGCAGCGCGAGGTTGTCGACCATCCAGAAACTGCAGGCGAGGAAGGTGCCTTCGCCCGGTGGCAGTCCGTCGTTGAATTCCGTCGTGCGGTAGCGCATCACGAATCCTTCGCACATCAGGTCGCGCTCAATGGCCGCAACCGTTCCGGCGATGCGCGGATCCGACGCAGGCAGAAAACCGACCAGCGGCATCAGCAGGAGGCTCGCGTCGAGTTCGGTGCCGTCGTAGATCTGTGTGAACGAGTTGAGCTGCGTGTTGAAGCTGCGCGCGCAGATGGTCGCGTGGATCGTGTCGCGCAATGCGCGCCAGCGGTCGAGCGGACCCGGCAGACCGAATTTTTCAGCGGATCGGACCGCGCGCTCGAAGGCCACCCACGCCATTACTTTCGAGAACGTGAAGTGCTGGCGGCCGCCGCGCGTCTCCCAGATGCCCTCGTCGGGCTCGGTCCAGATCTTTTCCAGGTGATCGAGCATCGCGCACTGGATCGACCACGCGGTTTCGTCGGCCTGCAGTCCGCCCACTCGGGCGAGATGCAGCGCGTTCGCCACTTCGCCATAAACGTCGAGCTGCAGTTGGCCGACTGCGTTATTGCCGATCCGCACAGGCTTCGCGCCCTCGTAGCCGGGTAGCCAGTCGATTTCGGACTCGGGCAGACGCCGTTCGCCCGCGAGCCCGTACATGATCTGCAATTGCGACGGCGAGCCCGCCATGACGCGGCCGAGCCACGCGCGCCAGGCGCGCGCCTCGTCGAAGTAGCCGCCGCGCATCATCGCGAGCAGCGTGATGGTCGCGTCGCGCAGCCAGCAGTAACGGTAGTCCCAGTTGCGCGTGCCGCCCAGTTGCTCGGGCAGCGAGGTGGTCGGCGCGGCGACGATGCCCCCGGTCGGCTCGTAGGCGAGCGCCTTCAGCGTGATCAGCGAGCGCCGGATCGGCCCGGCCCAGCGGCCCTCGACCGTGCCGCGCGCCGACCATTCGGTCCAGTAGTTCTCGGTGCGCGCGAGCGCCGTGAACGGGTCGCGCGGCGGCGGCAGGCGCAGGTGCGAGGCCGCATACGACATCGAGAACGGCACGCGCTCGCCTTCTTTCACCTCGAACTGCGCGACCGTGTGCATGTTTTCGCCTTGCAGGTCCACGGGCGTGCGCACGACGACGGTATCCGGGCCGACGACCGCCTTGATGCCGTTCTCGTAGGTGAGCCGGCTCACCCACGGCACCGAAAAGCCATAGTCGAAGCGCAACACCAGCTCGGAATGCATGCGCACGGTGCCGCGCCGGCCCACCACGATGCGTACGAGTTCCGACCAGCCGTTGCCCGGCGGCATGAAGTCGATCAGCGTGACGGCACCATCGGGCGTTTCGAAGTCGGTTTCGAGGATCAGCGTTTCGCCGCGGTAGCGGCGCGTGATCTTGACCTCGACGCCGGGGTCGACCTCGGGTGCGATGAGCCAGCGGCCGTTCTCCTCGGTGCCGAGCAGCGCGGCAAAGCACGCACCGGAATCGAATCGCGGCCAGCAAAGCCAGTCGATGGATCCGGCGCGGGACACGAGCGCGGCGGTGTGGCCGTCGCCGATCAGGGCGTAGTCTTCGATGGGAGCGGGCATGGTTAGCGGTCCGACAGGCGTTGTATGGTTTAACGGCACATGCACGGACAAGATTAGTGGGTGCAGGGGTGTGTGCGCAACGCGTTTTGCCGGAGCCGCTTGCCCGATGGGGCCGGGCGTGTTGTTCAGAGGTGGCCGCTGACGCCGACGAGACCGAGCATTCCTATGATGATCAGGTACAACGCGACGATGTAGTTGAGCAGGCGCGGCACCACGAGAATCAGGATGCCGGCGATCAGCGAGGCAATCGGGCCGATGCCGAGATGGATGTTCATGTTCGATTCCTGGTAGGGCCTGTTTGCGCTAATAACAGGCGTGTTCCCTGGCTTAAAAAATCCATTTCACGGGCTGGCCGCCAGAAGGGCCGCTTGCCGGTTCGTCGCAATCCTCGTGCTCGGCTTGTCCGGCGGAGCGCGCAGGCCTGTTACTGGCGTGAATGGGCCGTATGCGGGCGCGTGTCGCGCGCGGGTGATCAACGTCTCTTATACTCGGGGCGGATCCGTCAGAACATGGTGCGCTCGCGCGTGACGCCGATCTGCTTCGCTGCGCAAGAAGGGGAGACCGACGTGTTCTCGCGCCTTGCATCTGCATACGCCGTGCCCGGTTTGAACCGGTGCATCCCGCGCGGGCGTGCCCGCGGACTTTTCCATCGTCTCAATCAAATCATCGACGGTCTCGTCATCATGACTCTCGTCTCCGCTACCCACGCCCTCGCCCAATCGTCCGCCGCCACCGCACCTGCGGACGACGGTGTCTGCAACCTGATCGTCGGAACCTACACGGGCGGCAAGAGCGAGGGGATCTACGTCTTCCGTTTCGATGCGAAGACTGGCGACGCCACTCCAGTGAGCGTCGCGAAGACGGTGAATCCTGCTTATCTGGCCGTGAGTCGCGACCGTCGCTTCGTTTATGCCGTCAACGAATTGCCCGGTGAAGACGGGCCCGCGTCGCTACGTGGCGACGTGAGCGCGTTTGCCTTCGATCCCGCGAGCGGGCAACTCAAGTTTCTCAACAAGGTTTCCGCCGAGGGTAATGATCCGTGCTATCTGAGCCTGTCCCCGGACGGGCGTTATGTGTTCGTCGCGAACTACTCGATTGCCGCTGATCCCGGTGGCAGTTTTGTCGTGCTGCCGGTCGAGCAGGACGGCACGCTCGGCACGCCCCTGCAAACCGTGCGTCACGAGGGGCGCGGCCCGGTGAAGGGGCGTCAGGACAGCGCCCACGTCCACTCGACGGTGTTCTCGCCCGACGGCCGTTTCCTCTACGCGCAGGATCTCGGCGCCGACAAGCTCTACACCTGGCGCTACACGGCGGACGGTAAAGGTGGTGTCGTCAGTCCGGCTGAGTGGCATTACACGGAGATGAAGGCAGGTTCCGGCCCGCGTCATCTGGTCTTCAGCAATGACGGACGCCACGCGTACGTCATCGACGAGCTGGCCGCGTCGGTCACCGTGCTTCGTGATCAGAACGGGCGCCTCGTGCCCGAGCAGACCGAGCCGCTCGTCGAGCCCGGCTTCAAGGGCGCGGTGGGTGCGGCGGCGCTGCATCTGTCGCCGGACGGTCGCTTCCTTTACGCGTCCAATCGTGGCGACGCCAACGACATCACGATCTTCGCAGTCGATCAAGCTGGCGGGAAGCTTTCGCGCGTCGGGCGTCAGTCCAGCCTCGGAAAGACGCCGCGCGAGTTCTCCATCGATCCGACCGGCCGGTGGCTGATCGTCGGTAACCAGAATAGCGACACGGCTTATGTGTTCCGCCGCGATCCGCAGACCGGCCTGCTCGGGCCAGACCCGAAGCGGCTCGACATCGGGGCGCCGGTCGATTTCAGGTTCGTCGCGCGGTAACGCGTTTGCCGTGCGACGCCCCACGAGCGTCAACGCGCTGTGATTCCGGTACGTCGAATGAGGCGCGGCGTGCGCCGCGCCTCGCTTACTCAGGCTGACCCGGCGCGAGCACTTCACGGCTGCCGTTGATGCCCATCGGCGAGACTAGACCCGCCGCCTCCATCTGTTCGACGAGCCGCGCGGCGCGGTTATAGCCGATGCGCAACTGCCGCTGCACGGACGAGATCGACGCGCGCCGCGTGCGCACGACGAACGCGACGGCTTCGTCGTAGAGCGGATCGGCTTCGGCGTCGGGCGCGTCGCCGAAGAGGTCCTGCGGCGCGCCTTCGGAGGCCGGTCCGTCGAGGATGCCTTCCACGTACTCCGGCTCGCCGAACTGCTTCAGATACTCGACGACTGCGTGCACTTCTTCATCGGCGACGAACGCGCCATGCACGCGCTGCGGATAGCCCGTGCCGGGCGGCAGGAACAGCATGTCGCCCTGGCCGAGCAGCGACTCGGCGCCCATCTGGTCGAGGATCGTGCGCGAGTCGATCTTCGACGACACCTGGAACGCCACACGCGTCGGAATGTTCGCCTTGATGAGGCCTGTGATGACGTCGACCGAGGGGCGCTGCGTCGCGAGAATCAGGTGGATGCCGGCCGCGCGCGCTTTCTGCGCGAGACGTGCGATCAGCTCTTCGATCTTCTTGCCGGCCACCATCATGAGGTCGGCGAGTTCGTCGATCACGACGACGATCATCGGCATCGGCGAGAGCGGCTCGGGTGCCTCGGGCGTGAGCGAGAACGGATTGCCGATCTTCTTTTCCTGCGCTTGCGCGTCGCGGATCTTCTGGTTGAAGCCTGCGAGATTGCGCACGCCCACGGCCGACATCAGCCGGTAGCGCTTTTCCATTTCGCCGACACACCAGTTGAGCGCGTTGGCGGCGAGCTTCATGTCCGTGACGACCGGCGCGAGCAGATGCGGAATGCCCTCGTAGACTGACAGTTCGAGCATCTTCGGATCGATCATGATGAGCCGCACGTCCTCAGGCGCCGCCTTGTAGAGGAGCGAGAGGATCATCGCGTTGATCGCGACGGATTTGCCCGAGCCGGTCGTGCCCGCGACGAGCATGTGCGGCGCCTTCGCGAGATCGGTGACGATGGGCTGGCCGACGATGTCCTTGCCCAACGCGATCGTGAGCTTCGAGGGCGAGCGCTGCCACGGCGCCGATTCGAGGATCTCCGAGAGCCGGATCATGTGGCGGCGTGCGTTGGGCAGTTCGAGCCCCATGCAGGTCTTGCCGGGGATCGTTTCGACGACGCGGATCGACGTGAGGCCGAGGCCGCGCGAGAGGTCCTTCATGAGGCCGACGATCTGGCTGCCGCGCACGCCGAGCGCTGGCTCGATTTCGAAGCGCGTGATGACCGGACCCGCCGATGCGCCGACCACAGTAACCGGCACCTTGAACTCCTGGAGGCGCTGCTCGATGAGCTGGCCCGTTTCGGCGAGCTTTTCCTCGGAGACCGGTTCGGCGTCCGACGAAGCGTGCTCGAGCAGATCGAATCCGGGCAACTCGACCGCCGACGCGGTGAGCGGTTCGAACACGAAGCCAGTCGGTGCGTGGCCGCGCACCGGCTGGCGCGCGGCGGTTTCTTCTGTCGTGGGGGGCAGTCCGGCTGCCTCGTCGTCCGAGTCGCTTTCGGACACTGCGGCCGGGGCCGAGGTGGCTGCGGCGAACGTCGGTCCGGGTGCGGCAGCGGTCACGGCGTGTGGGAACGGCGCGGCGATTGCTGCGGCGTCCCATGGTGCGGCGATCGACGGCGCGCCGGGTGCGGTTGGCGTGGCTGGCGACGCCGCTGGTTGTGCGGTATGTGCGGGGGTGATTTCCCACGGCATTTCAGCGACGCGCGGGAAGCGCACGATGTTCGAGCCGTCTGATGACCCCTGCGAAGGGGGGAGGGCGCTCGCGGGCTGTTGCGCGGTTTCGTCGGCGCCGATCGTCACGCGCGCGGGTAGCGTTTCATTTGCGTTCGCGTCTGCTGTTACGAGTTGCACGGCGACTGCGTCGGGGACGATCGGTTCGCTCGCTGCAGGCGTCTCGTCCGTGTCCGTATGAATCGTGACGGGGGCCGCAACCGGCGCAGCCGTCGGCGCGGTGGACATCGCCATGTCCGCGTGCGTGGGGGCGAACGTCGTGACCGCTTCGTCGCTGCCCGTTGTGTCAGCAGGCTCCGGTGACGCTTGAATCTCGTCCAGCGGTTCGTCGTCGAGCAGGATCCACGGTGCGAGGCCGTGGTCAGCCGCGGGCCAGGACGGCTGCGGCGGCGCGGCGAACGCGAGCGGCGACACGCCGCTGTCCTGACCAGCCGTCACGGTCGTGCTTTGTTGCTGCACGGCTTCGGCTGGCGGCGCGTCGGGCATCACGTCGTGCCGGAAGTGACTGGGCGTTGTCGCAGCGGTTACGTGGCCGGTTTCCGTGGGCCGCATCGAATGAATGCGCGCGAGGGGTTCGCCGGGGTCGGTATCGTGTGCCGACGCGGCGACGGGCGCATCCATGCCTGTAGTGGCCGGCACCGCTGCAGACCACGCGTCGTGCAGAGCAAACGGCGTCGCGGAAAACGGCGTTGCCGTATCGGGCGCGAGCGCGCGCGTGTCGCGGGTGTCATACGCGATCGAGTCAGCGAGCGCTGCCTCGTCACCCGGCACGACGTCCGGATCGGCATCGTGCATGAAGCCGGGTTGCGGCGCGCCGAACGTCGTTGGCGTCTCGGGCAACCATGCGAAAGGCGCGGCTGCGGACTGCGTCTGATGCACTCCGGTGGCTGGTGACGCATCGAATTCGCCATGGGCGGTGGCCACAACGTCCGTTTCGGCGGACCACACCCCTGCGGTGGCCGGGCGAGGCGCGGCAATGGTGCCTCCACCCGTCGTAGCCGGGGCAGCGACCGGCTGTGTTGCAGCCTGTAAATTAGCGCTCGGGAATTGCGGCTCCGATGTATTCGCGTCAGAGAGATTCGCGTCCGTCCCGATCGCGACCTCCGGGTGTCCCCCGGCGCTCGAGTGCCGCGCGAGGCTCGCGCCAGCGAGCGTCGTCCAGCGCGCGGCGTTTTCCTCGATCGAGCGCAGCGTGTCGAGCACGTTCGTCGTGAGCGGTGCGGGCGATTTTGGCTGGACCGGCAAAGTCGTCTGCGGCCAGGTTGCGGTCGCTTCGGGCAGCGCCGCCATCGGTGCGCCCGGCTGTGCTCGCATGGAGTCGCGCGCGGATTTCGTCGGCCAGACGAAAGGGCGAGGCGGCTTCGGCCGAGGCGGCGGCGGAGCAGAAGCCGCGGCGCGCGCGGCCGTGCTGCCCGCTACCGGCGGCGGGCCGTTGCGCCGGGCCGGCGGCGTTTTCGCAAATGGCGACGCGAGCGGATCGAGCGGCGTCGCGGCGCGTGCGGCCGTACTGCCGGCGTCGAAGGCGTGTGCGGCCGGCGTAGCGCCGGGCGCGACCGAAATAGCCGATGCCACAGTGCGACCCGCTGGCATCGGCGGGCGAACCGGTTCGGGCCGCCATGGCGCATTGGCGCCGGGCGTCGGCGTGACGGCTGCGGCCAGGGGTTCGGCCGCGCGAGCCGTTTGCCGTCGCGCGTCGGCGGCCGAAGCCGGTCCCGTCATGGCACGCCCGCCCGTGGGCGGCGTCGCGCGCAGCCATCCCGAAGGCGCGACCGGTTCGCTGCGGGCCAACCCCGATGCCGGGGCCACCGGGTCCGCCAGACGTGGCTCAACGCGCCACGACGAGGCGCCACGCGACGCGTCACTGCTTGCCGCTGCGATGCCCGAGGCAATGCCACCTGCAGCAGCGCCCGTCGCCCGTGCGGTCGTTGCGGGCGGCCGCCACACGGTCGGGCGCCGACGCGGCGAACCGTCGAGTGTGGTCTGCGAATCGACGGAATGCGTACCGCTCACGCTACGCGCAGGCGCGGTGTCGGTATCCGCTGCACGGCGGCTGCGCCGCTCGCTGCGCGACGTGCGATCGTCGTCACGGTCCGCGCGGATGTTGAGGCCCAGCCCGAGCGACGCGTCCGCCCACGCAAGCACGCCGCGCCAGCGGAAATCGAGGAACCACGGCAGGCTCACGACGAGAAGTGCCGTCATGACGAGCGGTGCGGCGACGTGGCCGACCAGTTTGCCGAGTCCCAAGCCGAGCGCCTGCCCGAGCGCATTGAAACCGCTAATGTGAATCAGCGTCGCTTCGAGCGTGCAGCTCGCGACGAGCACGCCGAGAAAACCAAGCCAGAGCCGGATCGTGCCCGGTCCGCGCACGCCGGCGCCGCCGGGCAGTACGGACCTGACGAGACGCCAGATCAGAGGGATCAACCAGACGGACGAGGCGCCGAGCCAGCCAGGAACTACCGTGTGCATGCCAGAAATAAACGAATGGAAGTAGTACAACGCGTCGAGTGTAACCGCTCGGCCGTCCCGGACCGACACGCGGTTGGCGGCGACGCTACGCGCGCCTTGACGCAAGTTTTGCCGCGTGCGGAACGCCGCGGCCTGTACCTGTCGTGCGTATCGCGCGTATTCTGCGAACCGTGCGAATCAGGCGTAATGCCACGCTGGGCCACGGCGTGGCGGGCGGAGCATGAGGCGCTCACTGGGCGGGCTGCGCCGCCGCGGCGCCGTCCGGATGCTTGAAGGTCAGGCGGTCGCCGTTTTCGAGGATAAGCAGCAGCGAGCGCGGCTCACGCATTTGCACGCCGCTGCGCGCGATGTGGGAGAGGGCGTCGAGGAACACACCTTCGATATCGCCGCCCAGGCCGACACACGCCATGCGAGTGCCGGCCATCTGCCCGAACGAAAGCAAGCCGTTTTTCAGCGTATAGCTGCCCGTGTAACGGTTGCAGCCCGAGAAGCCACTCGCGCGGCGCTGGCCGGTCTCAGTCGACAGATCGAGCGTGATGGGGTGAGCGCCGGCCGCTCCGTTGGTCGCCGCGCCCGGCACTGCGCGCAGCGTGCCATCGGCCTGCTTCCATTCGACTAGCTGCCACTGGGTGTTGTCGAGCAACTGCGTCGCCGCGGGTACGAATGGGTCGGACGGCGGTGCGGATGCGTAGTCGTGGACGGGCATCGTGCACGCGGCCAGCAAAAGGGCGGCGGCGAACGGCGCAATGCGCGACGCGATCAGGCGCATGGAAAAGCCCCCCGGTTTGCGTCCGGTCTGGAGTCCGGGTTTGCGTCGCGGCGGGCGCGTGCTCGAGCGGATTGGCATCGCATCGGTCCTCGTATTCAGCGAAGGCGTAAGCGTAACGCAGTAGTGGGGATGCGCGCGAGACAATCATCGAGTTCCCTGTGCGCCGACGTCCTTCGCACGCGGGGCGCGGCAGCGCTTTCCTGTGTTCGCGCGTGTTAACATCGGCGCTCTTTCGTATCGTGCAACACCGTCATTCTGGAGACATCATGGAGATCGGCACCCGCATCGGCACGCCGCTGTCCGCCTCGGCCACGCGCGTCATGCTGCTCGGCGCAGGCGAACTGGGCAAGGAAGTGATCATCGCGCTGCAGCGCCTCGGCGTCGAAGTGATCGCCGTCGACCGCTACGAAAACGCGCCGGGCCATCAGGTCGCGCATCGCGCGCACGTGATCGACATGGCCGATCCCGAGGCGCTGCGCGCCCTGATCGATGCCGAGCGCCCGCATCTCGTCGTACCCGAGATCGAGGCCATCGCCACCGACGCGCTCGCCGCCGTCGAATCCGAGGGCGTCGCCGAGGTGATTCCGACCGCGCGCGCCGCCCAGCTCACGATGAACCGTGAGGGCATCCGATGCCTCGCCGCCGAGGAGTTGGGTCTCGCCACCTCGCCCTACGCGTTCGCCGACTCGCTCGACGAACTGAAAGCGGGCGTTGCGAAGGTCGGCTACCCGTGTGTGGTGAAGCCGGTCATGTCGTCGTCGGGCAAGGGGCAATCGGTCGTGCGCAGCGACGCCGACGTCGAGAAAGCGTGGGAGTACGCGCTCGCGGGCGGGCGTGTGAACCGTGGCCGTGTGATCGTCGAAGGCTTCATCAACTTCGATTACGAAATCACGCAGTTGACCGTGCGCGCCATCGACCCGGCGAGCGGTCAGGTGAACACGTATTTCTGCGATCCGATCGGCCATCTGCAGGTGGATGGCGACTACGTCGAATCGTGGCAGCCGCAACCAATGAGCCCGAAGGCGCTCGAACGCTCGCGCGAGATCGCGCACAAGGTGACCGAGGCGCTCGGCGGGCGCGGGATTTTCGGCGTCGAACTGTTCGTGCGCGGCGATGAGGTGTGGTTCTCTGAAGTGAGTCCGCGCCCGCACGACACGGGCCTCGTCACGCTCGCGTCACAGCGCTTTTCCGAGTTCGAACTGCACGCGCGCGCCATCCTCGGCTTGCCGGTCGATACGACGGCCCGCGCTCCGGGCGCGTCAGCCGTGATCTATGGCGGGCTCGAAGCACACGGCATCGCGTTCGAAGGGGTGCGGGCGGCGCTGTCGGTGCCGGATTCGGACCTGCGGCTCTTCGGCAAGCCGGAGAGCTTCGTGAAGCGCCGTATGGGCGTCGCACTCGCGACCGGGGTCGACGTCGAAGAAGCGCGTGCGCGTGCGCGCGCATCGGCGGCGGCGGTTCGCCCGGTGCCGGGCTTCCCGGCGGACTGAGCGGTCGACACCCGCATCGGCGCGCTGCATTCCGCCCCGGCCACACCGTCATGCTGCTCGGCGGACGGAGCGGCGCAGCGTCGACGCGGACGGAGCGCGCATGGCGATGAGCGTCGCATAATCGCCGGATGGTGCAGTGCGCACGGCGTTTGTGCGCCTGCCTGTCTATCGTGATGTATGAAGACAGGAGCATCCGATGAAGATATCGATACCTTTTCGCTGGGCGCGCCTCGTCGTGGCCGCCGCGTGGGGGCTCGTTGCACTGTCGGGCTGTGGTCTCGCAGCGGCGCCATGCCGCGTGGCTTCCGCGGGGCTGAAAATCGTGCCGGTAGTCGGCCACGCCGCCGCGGCGCCAACCGATGCCTGCGCCGCAGTGATCGACCCTTGATTACCCGCACGCGGGGCAACGAACGACGCAACCGTGAGAGGACGCGATGAAGAACAAGCACAGACGCGTTGCAGATCGGGTGAGCCGGGCGGCTCATACCGCGGCGTTGCTGGCCCTCGTCTGCGGCGCAGCCGCGGTGCGCGCGCACGCCGCGCAACTGGTCGTGCATGAGATCCAGACGCAGGCGCGTCACACGTTCAGTTACACCTGTGCCAACGGCAAGACTTTCAAGGTCACCTATCTCAACGCGAAGAACGGCCAGAGCTTCGCGGTGGTGCCGGTGCAGGGACGGGACCTCCTGTTCGTCTCGACCATCGCTGCGTCGGGCGTGAAGTATCAGGCGGACCGCTACACGTGGTGGACGAAGGGGCCGCGCGCCGATCTCTTCGATGCCACGGCAGGCGAAAACGCAGCGCCGGTGCTCGCCGGCTGCGCGACGATCATGCGCTGAGCGCGCGCCGCTTCTGCGTTGTCAATGCGCCGCTTTTCGCGGGCGCTCCGAATGATGGGGCGCGACCACGCCGCGCGGGACGAGGCGCGCCCTTACGCAGGGGCCTTAGCGCGTTACCAGTGGGATTTATGCCAGGGTGCTACAATACCGCGCTTTCGGCGGGGTTCGCCGGCCGCAGAAAAATGCTGCGTGCCGCTCGACCTGTCGGATGACAGCCGGGGGAAGCGCGAAGCGCGCGACCTTGCGTCCGGGCCGATTCGTCGGTGCGGGAGCGACACCCCGGCCGTACGCCGGTGACTTGCGCCGGGCGTACTCCTCGCGGCCCGCCGGGCTGCGAGCCGCGACCCGCGCGCCCGGCCGTCAGTGCCGCAGCGCCAAGCGCTCAGGCGCCTTTATAGCGAAGCCACCATGTCCGACACCGACGTCAAGCCCAGTACTGCGACCTTCGACCAGTTTGGCCTTGCACCCGAAATTCTCAAGGCGATCGACGAGCAGGGCTACACAACGCCCACGCCCATCCAGGCGCAGGCGATCCCCGTGGTGCTCACGGGCCGCGACGTGATGGGCGCCGCGCAGACCGGCACCGGCAAGACCGCGAGTTTCTCGCTGCCGATTCTCCAGCGCCTGTTGCCCAACGCGAGCACGAGTGCTTCGCCCGCCCGCCATCCGGTGCGTGCACTGATCCTCACGCCGACACGCGAACTGGCCGACCAGGTCGCCGCCAACGTGCGCTCGTATGCGACGCACACGCCGCTGCGTAGCGCGGTGGTGTTCGGTGGCGTCGACATGAATCCGCAGTCCGACGAACTGCGTCGCGGCGTCGAGATCCTGATCGCGACGCCGGGCCGCCTGCTCGACCACGTCCAGCAGAAGACGACGAATCTCGGCCAGGTGCAGATGCTCGTCCTCGACGAAGCCGACCGCATGCTCGACATGGGCTTCCTGCCGGATCTGCAGCGCATTCTGAATCTGCTGCCGAAGGAGCGCCAGACGCTGCTGTTTTCGGCGACGTTCTCGCCGGAAATCAAGAAGCTCGCGGCCACGTATCTGCGTACGCCACAGACCATCGAAGTCGCGCGCAGCAACTCGACGGCCACGAACGTCACGCAGGTCGTCTACGAAGTCGCCGAGGGCGACAAGACCGGCGCCGTCGTGCAACTGATCCGCGAGCGCGGCCTGAAGCAGGTGATCGTGTTCTGCAACAGCAAGATCGGCGCGAGCCGCCTCGCGCGCTCGATCGAGAAGCAGGGCATCGTCGCGGCGGCGATTCACGGCGACCGCTCGCAGAACGAACGCATGCAGGCGCTCGATGCGTTCAAGCGCGGCGAGATCGAGGCGCTTGTCGCAACCGACGTGGCCGCTCGCGGCCTCGACATCGTCGAACTGCCGGCCGTGATCAACTTCGATTTGCCGTTCAATGCGGAAGACTACGTGCACCGCATCGGCCGCACGGGCCGCGCAGGCGCGTCGGGCGACGCGCTTTCGCTGTGCAGCCCGAACGAGAAGAAGCAGCTCGCCGACATCGAGAAGCTCATCAAGCGTCCGCTGACGGTGGAGCGTCTTGTCGTCGATGCGCCTGCCGTGCATCACGAGAGCGGCAGCAGAGGTCGTCACGACCGCGGTGAGCGTAGTGAGCGCTCGGCCCATGGCCATCGCCGCACGGGGTCGTTCGACCGGCCGCATCATCGTGCGCAGGCCGTCGATGAGTTCTTCCTCAAGCCCTATGAGCCGTCGCCGTCGGCGCGCAATGCCGCCGACGACACGAACGTGACGAACAACACCGTCACGCCGCAGAAGCCGCAGTCGAAGCAGCCGCTCGCGGCGCTGTTGGGCGGCCTCGGGGCGTCGTGGCGCAACAAGCCTTCTTCGTCTTCGTCGAACTGACGTATAACCTCGGCGCAGGTGCAGGTAGAAACAAAACGGCGTGCCAGGCGGCACGCCGCTTTGCTTTGCGGGGTCTGAATGGCGTGCGCCGTGCTCGCGGACATTGCGGGCGAGTGGCTGGTGTGGCCGCCGCGCCTTGATCGCCTGACTCAGTCTGCCGCGTTCCGATCGCCGTGCTTCGGCCGCCGGGTTTCAGGCCACCGTATTCAGCCCATGACTGGCGGCAACTGCGCGAGCCGACGCCGCCAGGCGTCGATGGCGTCAGCATGAAAAGCTTTGAGCGTGGCTGGTGCGGGATCGCGCAATTCGAGCCCCAGATGCCGGGCCGCCGCGACAAGCGCATCGAGCGGACGCACACCATCGAGCGCCTGCGCGCCGGTCTGTTTCGAGAGCTTCTCGCCGTCGTCGTTGGTCACGACCGGAACATGCAGGTAAGTCGGTGAAGGCACACCGAGGCAGCGTTGCAGCCAGATCTGGCGCGCCGTCGAGTCGAGCAGGTCCGCGCCGCGCACGACGTGTGTGATGCCCTGTTCGGCGTCGTCGACGACCACGGCAAGCTGGTACGCCCACTGACCGTCCGCGCGCAGCAGCACGAAGTCGCCCACATCGGTTGCGAGATTCTGCGACTGCGGCCCTTGCCAACGGTCGTCGAAGCGGATCACCGCCGCGCCCGGCGGTGCGTCATCGGGCACGCGCAGGCGCCACGCGCGTGCGCGCTTTCCGTGCAGGCCGTTGCGGCAGGTGCCGGGGTAAATCAGCGTGGTATTGCGCTGATGCGCGTGCAGTTGCGAATCGGCGATTTCCTTGCGCGTGCAACCGCACGGATAGACGTGGCCCGTCGCAAGCAACTCGTCGAGCGCCGCGCGATATCGATCGATTCGTGCGCTTTGCCAGACGGGAGGTTCGTCGGCGTGAAAGCCGAAGCGTTCGAGTGTCGCCAGGATGTCCTGCGCTGCGCCGGGCACCGTACGCGGCCCATCGATGTCCTCGATGCGCACGAGCCACGCACCGCCGTGCGCACGCGCGTCGAGCCAGCTCGCGAGCGCCGAGACGAGCGAGCCGTAATGCAGCGGGCCCGTCGGCGAGGGGGCGAAGCGGCCGCGGTAGGGGAGATGACCGGGTGCGCTCACGCAGTGGGTGTCGCTCACGCGCGCGTGCTTTTTCCGTGCGCTCAGGCGGCCAGGCCGTCCTGTGCCGAAGGGGTGCCGCCTTGCTCGCGCGCCGGATGGCACGCCGGGCAGCTCGTGCCCGCGACATAGAGCGGCGATGCCTGTCCGGCCGGCGTCACGACGGCACGGCACGCGAAGCATTGCACGGTGTCGGTGGCCTCGAGGTTTGGATTGAGCGCGGTGCGCTGGTCGAACACGAAGCAGTCGCCGTGATAATGCGCGCCGCCCACTTCCTCGAAGTATTTGAGAATGCCGCCTTCGAGCTGGTAGACGTGATCGATGCCCGCTTCCTTCATGTGGATGGCGGCCTTCTCGCAGCGGATCCCGCCCGTGCAGAACGACACGACGGTCTTGCCTTCGAGATCAGCGCGGTTCGCTTCGATCACAGCGGGGAATTCGCTGAACTTGTCGATGCGGTAGTCGAGCGCACGCTCGAACGTACCGACGTCCACTTCGAAGGCGTTGCGCGTGTCGAGCATCACGACCGGGCGGCCCTCGTCGTCGTGGCCGCGGTCGAGCCAGGCCTTCAGCGTGACCGGCGCAACCGACGGCGCACGGCCCTCTTCGGGACGGATCGCCGGTTTCTTCATCGTGATGATCTCGCGCTTCAGGCGCACGAGCATGCGATTGAACGGGCGCGTTTCGGAGAAGCTTTCCTTGAACTGCAGCGTCGCGAACTTGCCCTCGAAGAGCGGATCGTGGCGGATGTAGTCGATGAAGGTGCGCACGGCGGCTTCATCGCCCGCGACGAACAGATTGATGCCTTCCGGCGCGAGCAGGATCGTGCCCCGCAAGTCGAGCGACTTGCAGCGTTCGAGGACTTGCGCTCGCCATTCGACTGTCTTGTCGAGCGTCGCGAACTGATAGGCGGAGAGATTGAGGATGCGCATGGACAGAACTGGTGAGACTCGCCCGCCTCTCGTCTGGCGCTGTCGGGAGGCCGCGCGGCGGGCGCAATCTCGTATTATCGCTCATCCGTGCTTCGAGGCGCTTCGCGCCGGCATGCGCCATCCATCGTCGGTCGCGCGGCGCTGGACGACGGGCGCAAGGGCCGATGCACCGGTGTAAGGCCCCACAGCGGGCCAACGACGCCTTATCCGTATGGCCAACGCCGTCGCGACGGCCCGAATTCGCCCGAGGCTGGAGTTACAATGACGCGCATGTCAGATCCCCGCTTCGTTCATCTTCGCGTCCACTCCGAATTTTCGATTGCCGACGGCATCGTGCGCCTCGACGACCTCGTCAAGGCGGCGGCCAAAGACGGCCAGGGGGCGCTCGCACTCACCGACCTCAGCAACGCATTCGGCCTCGTTCGTTTCTACAAGGAGGCGCGCGGCAAAGGGGTCAAACCCATTGCCGGCTGCGACGTCTGGATCATGAATCCGGACGATCGCGACAAGCCTTCACGCCTGTTGCTGCTCGTGAAGGACAGGCGCGGTTACCTGAACCTCTGCGAGCTGCTTTCGAAGGCGTGGCTGACGAACCAGTATCGCGGCCGCGCGGAAGTCGACGTCGCGTGGCTCGAAGCTGGGCTCGGCGAAGGGCTGCTCGCGGTCTCGGGCGCCCAGCAGGGCGATATTGGACTCGCGCTTGCGGCGGGCAACGTCGAAAGTGCGAAGCGTCACGCGCAACGGTGGGCCACGCTGTTCCCGAACGGCTTCTACATCGAACTGCAGCGCTGTGGCCAACCGGGCGGTGAGCCATACGTGCAACAGGCGGTCGCGCTGGCGGCGGACCTGAAGCTGCCCGTGGTCGCCACGCACCCGATGCAGTTCATGGAGGCCGACGAATATACGGCGCACGAAGCGCGCGTGTGCATCTCGGAAGGCGACATCCTCGCGAATCCGCGCCGCCAGAAACGCTTCACCACGGACCAGCGCTTCCAGTCGCAGGAGGAAATGACCGCGCTTTTTGCGGACATTCCGTCGGCGATCACGAACACGATCGAAATCGCGAAGCGCTGCAATCTCACGCTCGAACTCGGCAAGCCGAAGCTGCCGCTCTTTCCGACGCCGGACGGCCTTTCGCTCGACGACTATCTCGTGCAGCTCTCGAAAGATGGCCTCGAAAAACGCCTCGTGCAGCTGTACCCCGACGAAGCGGAGCGTGAGAAAGAGCGTGCGCACTACTATGAACGTCTGGAATTCGAGTGCGGGACCATCATCAAGATGGGCTTCCCGGGCTACTTCCTGATCGTCGCGGACTTCATCAACTGGGCGAAGAACAACGGCGTGCCGGTCGGGCCGGGCCGGGGCTCGGGTGCGGGCTCGCTCGTCGCTTACGCGCTCGGCATTACCGACCTCGATCCGCTGCGCTACAACCTGCTGTTCGAGCGCTTCCTGAATCCGGAACGCGTGTCGATGCCCGACTTCGATATCGATTTCTGCCAGCACGGACGGGACCGCGTCATTCAGTACGTGAAGGAGAAGTACGGCGCGGACGCGGTTTCGCAGATCGCGACGTTCGGCACCATGGCCGCAAAGGCGGCCGTGCGCGACATCGGCCGCGTGCTCGACCTCGGCTACAACTTCACGGACGGCGTGGCGAAGCTCATCCCGTTCAAGCCGGGCAAGCACGTCACCATCGCCGACGCGATGAAGGAAGAGCCGCTCCTTCAGGAGCGCTACGACAACGAAGACGAAGTACACCAGCTGCTCGACCTCGCGCAGCGCGTGGAGGGCCTCACGCGTAACGTCGGCATGCACGCGGGCGGCGTGCTGATCGCGCCGGGCAAGCTGACGGATTTTTGCCCGCTCTACACGCAGGGCGACGAAAGCGGCGTCGTGAGCCAGTACGACAAGGACGACGTGGAAGCCGTCGGCCTCGTGAAGTTCGACTTTCTGGGCCTCACTACGCTGACGATCCTCGACTGGGCCGAGCGCTATATCCGCATGCTCGATGAGTCGAAGAAAGACTGGTCGCTCGCGCAAGTGCCGCTCGACGACGCGGCTTCGTTCCAGATCCTCAAGAAAGCGAACACGGTCGCCGTGTTCCAGCTTGAAAGCCGCGGCATGCAGGGCATGCTGAAAGACGCCCAGCCCGACCGCTTCGAGGACATCATCGCGCTCGTGGCACTGTATCGTCCGGGTCCGATGGACCTGATTCCGAGCTTCTGCGCGCGTAAGCACGGGCGCGAGGTCGTGGACTATCCGGATCCGCGCGTCGAGCCCGTCCTGAAAGAGACCTACGGCATCATGGTCTATCAGGAGCAGGTGATGCAGATGGCGCAGATCATCGGCGGCTACTCGCTCGGCGGCGCGGACTTGCTGCGCCGCGCGATGGGCAAGAAGAAGGCCGAGGAGATGGCCGAGCATCGCGAGATCTTCGCGACGGGCGCCGCGACCAACGGGCTCACGCGCGAGAAGTCCGACGAAATCTTCGACCTGATGGAGAAGTTCGCGGGCTACGGCTTCAACAAGTCGCACGCGGCTGCCTACGCGCTGCTCGCGTACTACACGGCGTGGCTCAAGGCACACCACCCGGCCGAATTCATGGCAGCCAATATGTCGCTCGCCATGGACGACACCGACAAGGTGAAGATCCTCTTCGAGGACTGCATCACGAACGGCATGAAGGTGCTGCCGCCGGATGTCAATGCGTCGGCGTATCGCTTCGAGCCTGTCGCTGAAACGAACGGCTCGCGCTCGCGCACGATCCGCTATGGCCTCGGCGCGATCAAGGGCAGCGGCCAGAACGCAATCGAAGAAATCCTGCGTGCGCGTGAAGAAGGCGGGCTCTTCAAGGACCTGTTCGACTTCTGCGAGCGTATCGACCGCCGTCTCGTGAATCGCCGCACGATCGAAGCGATGATCCGCGCGGGCGCATTCGACACGATCCACGCGAATCGCGCGCAACTGCTCGCTTCGGTGCCGATGGCGATGGAAGCTGCCGACCAGGCGAGCGCCAACGCCATGCAGGCCGGCCTCTTCGACATGGGCGACGCGCCGCTCGCCGCGCATGAACTGGTGGATGAACCCGCGTGGGCCGAGAAGCGCAAGCTTCAGGAAGAGAAGGGCGCGCTCGGGTTCTATCTTTCGGGGCACCTGTTCGACGCCTACAAGGACGAGGTGCGCCGATTCGTGCGCCAGAAGATCGGCGACCTGAAGGAAGGGCGGGACAAGCTGATCGCGGGCGTGATTGCATCGCTGCGCACGCAGATGACCCAGCGCGGCAAGATGCTGATCGCGCTGCTCGATGACGGCTCCGGCCAGTGCGAAGTGACGGTCTTCAACGAACAGTTCGAGGCGCACAAGGCGCTCTTCAAGGAAGACGAACTGCTCGTCGTGCAGGGTGGGGCGCGCAACGACGCGTTCACGGGCGGCATCCGCTTCACCGTCGACACCGTGATGGACCTGGAGCGTGCGCGCAGCCGCTATGCGCAGGCCGTGAAGCTGGAGATGAATGGCAACGCGAATGCGCAGGCGCTGCGCGCCGTGCTGGAGGCGCATCGCGCGAAGCCCGACGATACGCTGCCCGCACCTGCTGCAGACACGCGCGCACGCGGTGGCCGCGAGGGTGGCGGCGGGTACGGACGCGAGCGCGCCCAGGTGGTGATTCCGAACGGACTCGCCGTGCAGATCGTCTATCGCAACGCGAGCGCGGAAGGTGAAGTGCGGCTTGGCGATGCGTGGCGCGTCAAACCGACGGATGAACTGCTTGCGGCGCTGCGTGGCGAATTCGCTGGCAGTTCGATTGAGATCGTGTACTGACGCTCGTTCGCCATGCGAAGGCCGCGCGAAGTCTCTGACTTCGCGCGGCCTTCGCACATCTGGAATCTATTTCCGTGCTTCGCCCTTCTTCGCGACGCGGCCATCGCGTGTGAGCAGCGCGAGCTTCACGTAGCGGTAGTAGGTCGTCTCGGCGTTGTTGATGGCGAGCATCAGCCCCTCGGGGCCGTCGAGGAAGCCCGCGCGCAGCACCCACGTGCGGAAGAACGCCCAGAATCCCTTGCCAAGCGCCTTGCCGAGCGATGAGCGCTTGCCGGCCTCGGCCATCGTCAGCGCGCCGGCCGTCGAATATGCGTTGGTCTTCTCCAGCGCTTCGTGCAGGTCGGGCATCGAGAGGTGGATGATCGGCCCGTCGAAACGGCCGACCGTCCCCTGGATTTCCAGGTGCGTATGCGTGCGAACGTCGGTGAAGCGCGCGCTGCCGCGTCGGAAGATCCGCTCGATGCGGTCCGGCCACCAGCCCGAATGCTTCATGAAGCGGCCGCAGAAGCTGGAGCGGCGGGGCGTCGAAAACGCGGCGTGCGGCGTGCCTTTCGCGAGCAGCGCCTCCAGTTCGGCGCGCAGTTCGGGGCTCACACGTTCGTCGGCATCGAGGCACATCACCCAGTCGCCGTGCGCTTCGGCGAGCGCTCGGTTCTTCTGCGGGCCGTCGCCGGGCCAGTCCGTTTCGAATACCCGTGCACCTAGCGAGCGGCACAGGTCGGGCGTACCGTCCGTGCTGCCGGAGTCGAACACGATGGTTTCCATCGCGAGCCCGCGCACGGATTCGATGCAGTCGCGAATGTCATGTGCCTCGTTCATCGCGACGACGATGACCGAAAGCGTCGCGCGCTCGGCGCCGTTTGCCCCGCGGGCGACCGTGGCCGGGGCGGGTTGCGTGGTCGAGGAAAGTCCTTCGGACATGAGGGTGACGCCTGTTGTGGACGGATAGCGGGAGCGAGTCCGGCGGCAGGGCGGCGCGGCTCGCGGAGGTGCGTATTCTAGACCATGCCTTCCAGCGCGGGCCGGGTTGCCCGTTCGTTGCCGGTCCCCGGAAAGCGACGACGACGCGCTACGGCGTCCGTTCCGTCCCCGAAATCAGCGCCGACACGCCGTCGCGTGCACCCGACGCGCATCCCGTCGCATCGAGCGGCCCACCGCGCGGAGCGTTTACAATGCGGTACCCCGTTGCCGGCCCAAGCGCCGGGTAACGGCGTTCGTGAGCATTTCCAGAGGATTCCTTGAGCAAGCAGCCCCACCAGTCCACTCTCAGCAAGCCGATCGGCACCGGTCAGGCTTCGTCTCCGGCGTCTGTCGGACGGCGGCTCTGGCCGTATCTCAAGCCGCTCCTCGGGGTGGCGATCGCAGCCGTGCTCACGCTCGCCCTCGTGGCCGCGACGGAAGCCGGCATTCCCGCGCTTCTCAAGCCGCTGCTCGACCACGGTTTCGGCACGAGCGGCAGCCCGATCGCCAAATGGCTCGTTCCCGCCGCCGTGATCGGGCTTTCGCTCGTGCGCGCGCTCGCGCAATACGCGTCGGGTTATCTGCTGCAGTACACGTCCAACAAGATCCTGCTGGAACTGCGCATCAAGATGTTCGAGCGGATGATCCATGCAAGCGTCGGGTTTTTCCAGCGCGAGACGGCGAGCACGGTCATCAACGCGATCGTCTTCGAGGTCAACCAGATCCTGAACGTGCTGATGGGCGTGCTGGTCACCGCCGTGCGCGACTCGCTCACGGTGGTCTTCCTGCTCGGCTACCTGTTCTACCTCAACTGGCGTCTCACGCTGATCGTGGCCGTGCTGCTGCCGGCTATCGGCTGGCTCGTCAGCAAGATCAACCGTCGTCTGCGGCGCCTGAACCGCGAGAGCCAGTTGCTGACGAACGAGTTGTCGTACATCGTCGAAGAAACCGTGGGTGGCTACAAGGTCGTCAAGGTTCACAACGGCGAGCGCTACGAAATGGACCGCTTCGGCGAAATGAGCCGCCGCCTGCGCGGCTACCAGATGCGCATGGTGGTCCACGGCGGACTCGCGCAGCCGCTCACGCAGTTCCTCGCTTCCATCGCGCTCGCCATTGTCGTGACGATCGCCGTGGTGCAGGCGTCGCACGATCAGACGACCGTCGGCGGCTTCGTCGCGTTCGTGACGTCGATGCTGCTCGTGATTTCGCCGCTCAAGCACCTGATCGATGTGAACCAGCCGCTTCAGCGCGGCATGACGGCGGCCGAGCTGATCTTCGGTCTGATCGACGAGCCGGCCGAGCCCGTCGGCGGCGGAAAGCCGCTCGATCGGGCGCGCGGCGAGGTCGAGTTCCGCAGCGTCTCATTTACCTATGGACCGGGCGGGCGGCCGATTCTCGAAAACGTGTCGTTCAGCGCCGCACCGGGCGAGATGATTGCGCTCGCGGGTCCGTCGGGCAGCGGCAAGACAACGCTCGTGAACCTGCTACCGCGCTTTTTCGATCCGAGCGGCGGGCAGATTCTGGTCGACGGCGTGCCGCTGGCGGACTACGACGTCCACGCGCTGCGCAGTCAGATCGCGCTGGTGAGCCAGGACGTGACGCTCTTCAACGACACCGTGTCGAACAACGTCGCCTATGGCCAGAAGGCCGACCGCGAGCGCGTCGAGAAGGCGCTGCGCGCGGCGAACCTGTGGGACACGATCGCCGCGCTGCCGGAGGGCATGGACACGCTCGTAGGCGACAACGGCATGAAGCTTTCGGGTGGCCAGCGCCAGCGTCTCGCAATCGCGCGCGCAATCTATAAGGACGCGCCGATCCTCATCCTCGACGAGGCCACGTCGGCGCTCGATTCGGAATCGGAGCGCCACGTGCAGGCGGCGCTCGAAACGTTGATGGCGGGACGCACGACGCTCGTGATCGCCCACCGCCTGTCGACCATCGAGCGCGCGGACCGCATCCTCGTGATGGAGGCGGGGCGTATCGTGGAGCGCGGGTCGCATCAGCAGTTGCTCGAACAGCGCGGCCTCTACGCGCATCTGCATCAGATCCAGTTCCAGCAAAACGCGGCGTAAGCCGCTCGCAAAGCGAGTCTTTCAGTCGCGGGGCGCCGCAGCGCCCCGCGGCACGTTTCGTCGCTGTGTCTTTCGTATCGGGCCGCGGGTCGGGTTCAGGAAGAAGATGCGACCGGGGGCCTTGCATCTGACTGCACGTGGCCATGCGCGCGAGCCTGGACGGTGTCTCGCTGCGTTTGCGCCCGGAGTGCGTCCAGTGCGCATTCGCGTCTGCGCGCGACGATCGCCGCCAGAAAGGTGGCCGTGAGAAGCGCGAGCACCACGGTCACCATGATCGGCACGAAGACGTCGATCGTCAGCCCGAACAGGATCGTGCTGAATGAGACCGCAAGTCCGCTGCACGCTGCGGTGCGGATCACAGGGTCGGTGTCTCGCCGTGCGCGCCAGAAATAAACGGATGTCCCGAAGTACACGACGAAGATGCTCGCCGCACCGATGGCGCCCATCTCCGCGAGCGCCGAGAAGAAGTCGCTATGCGCGCGCTCGTTGATGATATGCGGACTGGCAATACCACGCTCAGCGAGGTCGCGGATCGCGCTCCTCAGATGCCCCTTGCCTACGCCATAAATCGGGTGCTGCTCGAAGAGCGTGATCGACGCGCGCCAGAGCTGCAATCGCTCTCCGACCGATGTGTTCTCCTCGCCGCGTTCGAGGAGGGAGACGTCCCTGGTGGCGTCGATAAAGCGCTGGTGGATGCGTTCAGTGGAGAGGAGCGCGGCCACGCACGCCGCGATGCACACCGCCGCAACGACGATACGCTTCCAGTGCGTGAACCATCCGTACTGCACGCCGATCAGGATCAGGAATAGCGGAATGGCGATCCAGCCGCCGCGCGTGCCGGAGAGATACGAGGCGACGCCGCCCGCGACCAGCCCGAGCAGCTTGACGACCAGCGCGAACGCGCGGTGCCGGCGATCCCAGCCGAACGTAAACAGGCTGAGAAATGCGAAGAGCAGTGCGGTATCGCCGAACGGTATCGGGTTGGTGTAGTAGTTCGTGAGGCGTACCGTGGCGCTCCAGTCGCCTGCCGGTGGGGCGATGATCAACCAGGCGCTCGCCGCCAGCGCACCGAGCGCACAGCCCCAGCCGATGGCGGCGAGATTGCGCGAAGGCAGACGGCACAGCATCACGAAGATGGGCACGGCGAGTGCGAAGCGGGAGAGCGGATCGAACTGACGCGGATCCCAGTAGCCGTATACGGCTTGCTGGACGAGCATCGCCGTGACTGGGACGACCATCGCGGCGACGTACCACGGGTGCGCGCGCAACGGCGCGAAGTAGTCGCGGTCGTGCCGGTTCACCCACGCTTGCTGCAAGG
Organism: Paraburkholderia dinghuensis; assembly: GCF_003837865.1. Taxonomy (GTDB): domain Bacteria; phylum Pseudomonadota; class Gammaproteobacteria; order Burkholderiales; family Burkholderiaceae; genus Paraburkholderia; species Paraburkholderia dinghuensis. Next base: position 301,217 of record NZ_RQIS01000003.1, read on the forward strand.
CAATCGCGAGCAAGAGGAAGAAGCAGTAGCCGGTTCCTCCGCGCCAGACAAGGTTGACGGCCGGTGCGAGGAGCAAAAGCAGCGTGACGAAGGGAACCAGGCGGCGAGGCAAGAACTTTGGTGCGTCATTCATGGCGGCTGGTGCGAATCGCTCGGGCTGTTGTTGTGGCGACATAATCCTTTAGGCGCGGTGTTCTGCGCGACGGAGGATCAACGGGACGCTCTCATGCCCATACCGCATCGATTATACCGAACGGCCTTTCTGCGGCACGGAAAGCGGTGCGCCTTGAAAGAGCCGCCGGAAGTCTCGCCGCGCCATGCCGGCGCTATATAATCGGCGCGCGCCGCATCCGGCGCCCGTAAAGGCGATAACCGCCGTATAACACACCATGTCGGATGGGGTCATGAAGATCGGAATCTCCAGCAACGCGCTCAAGCACAGCGGCGGTCTCGAACGGTACGCCATGGACCTCGTGCGCGGGCTGGCCGCTCGGGGCCACCGGCCTGCCTTCTTCGCGCGCAAGTTCGATCTCGCGGTGCCGGAGTGTCAGCTCGTCGACCGGTATCGCATCAACGTCTCCTTCCTGCCCGGCAAGTGGCGCGATGCGTGGTTTTCGACGCAACTCGCGGCGCTGCGCAAACGGGCGGACGTGGACGTCCTGATCGGCTGCAACCGTGTCGATTCATCGGAGATTGCGATCTGCGGCGGCACGCACCGTGGCTTTCTGCGGGCGACCGGCCGCCCGATGCGCCGGTCCGACCGCTGGCAGATCGAACTCGAAAGCCGCCAATACGAGCGTTCGCGCGTGATCGTCGCGCATTCGGACCTGATGCGCGCGGAACTACTCGAACTGTACAACGTGGACGACGCGAAAATCCGCGTGCTCTATCCACCCGTCGACGGTGCGCGCTTCTCGCCCGTCGATGACGCCGCGCGCGCCGCGCTACGCGCGTCCTATGGCTTTGGCGAGCACGAAACGGTGCTGCTCTTCCCGTCGAGCAGTCACGACCGCAAGGGACTTCCGCTCATCGAATCGGTCGTGAACGCGCTTGATCTGCCGGTAGTCGTCGCGGTGGCGGGGCGGCCACCCGAGCGCACGAGCGCGCACGTGCGCTATATCGGCTACGTGAAAGACCTCGAAAACGCCTACCGCGCCGCCGACTACGCGATCCTTGCATCGAAGTACGAACCGTTCGGGCTCGTCGGCATCGAATCGGCGATGTGCGGCACGCCCGTGATTCTCTCGTCGAATATTGGCTGCTGCGACGCCATTGCCGACGCCGCGAAGCACGTCTTCCGGCCGGGCGATGCCGCCGACCTGCGCCGCGTGATCGAGGAGCTGGTCGCGGGCTGCAAGCGCCGCGTCACGCCAGCCGATGGCGCCGCCATCCTCTATGACGCGAGCGTCGATGCCCACGTCGGCCAGCTTCTTTCGCTTGCAGCGGATATCGTTGCGGCACGATAGTTTCGCCCTGCGTATGCGCGTCGCGAACGGCCGCGAGGCGGGCGTGCCACGGATTCTGCTCGATCCTGCAAAGATCCTCTGAAGATCCAGGGGTTAACCCTCGGGATTGATCCTCCTACACTGCGTACATCGGTCACATGCACACACCGCCGCATGCGGACCGCACCAGTCAAATGGAGGTAATACCGTGAAGTCCCTGATTCAAGCCGTTGCTGTTGCCGCCGCACTCATCGTTCCCGTTGTTTCGTACGCCCAGGCAAATTCGCCTATCACCCGCGCGCAGGTCCGCGCGGAACTCGAGCAACTCGAGAAGACCGGCTACCGCGTCGGCGATGGCGACAACGCGCACTATCCCGAGGCGATCCAGGCCGCCGAAGCGCGCGTGGCGGCAGCGAACGGCAACTCCGGGTACGGTGGCGTGGCCAACGGCACGTCGCAGGCCGGTGGCGGCGCGAAGGTATCGCAGAAAGACTGGGACGCGATGTACAGCCACTAAGCACGCTTTCTGGCGCCCCGCATGAGGCTGGCGGACGCCGCCTGTGCGGTGCGCCCGCAGCAAGGCCGATCCGTAAGACGATGCTTCGTTGCTGATCTGATGCCCCAAGACCTCCGCCATCGGACGTTCGATGGCTTAGCCCGGACCCTCGCGGTCCGGGCGCTTTTTTCAGCGTCCGACGAGAGGCTTTAGCGTAGCGCGCCGGCGTGTTCGGAGCGCGTTTCGGGAAGTGGTTCGTTCAGCGGTTTGCCCAATTGTTCGAGCAGCGTTCGCGCTTCGTCGACGACATTGCCGTCCACCGGATGAAACGCGAACCGCGGCGCCTTATCCAGCTTCGCGAAGTTGCGCCGGGTGCTGCGCGTATAGGCCGGATCGTAGTGGTCGGCGATGAGCGCTTCGGACAGCGCACGGCGATCGTCCGTCTCGAGCAACTGGCACCATGCATCGATGCGCTCGTGCCCGTGCAACGGCACGAGCTTGAGCAACTGCTCCCGGAAGTAGGTCCGGTTGTCGAGCAGATGGCCGTATTCGTCGAGCAGCAGCGCGACACGCTCGTCGAGCGCGACATCCAGCACGACACAGGGCGCCGCGCGGATGTGATCGATCAGTACGACCGGCAGCGTGATCGTGCCGATGCGCCGGCTTTCAGCTTCGACAAATACAGGCCGCGCGGGGTCGAGCGCGTGCAGCGCTTGAACCAGTGCTGTGTCGAACGATTTTTGCGAGGGTTGGGCACGCTCGGGCAGTGCGCCGAGAAGCGAGCCGCGATGGGCCGCAAGCGCTTCGAGATCGAGGGTCTGCGCACCCGCCACGCCCAGCGCCTGCAACAGGCGCGTCTTGCCGCTGCCGGTGGGGCCCGCGAGCACGACATAGTGGAAGTTCACGGGCAGCGCGCCGAGCGCCTCGACGACCGAATGCCGGTACGTCTTGTATCCGCCTTCGAGCTGGCGCGCGCGCCAGCCGATCATGTTGAACACCGTCGTCATCGCGCCCGAGCGCATGCCGCCGCGCCAGCAGTAGACAAGCGGCCGCCAGTTGCGCGGCCGCTCGGCGAAGAGCGTATCGAGATGCGTGGCGATGTTGCGCGAAACGATGGCCGCGCCGAGGCGCGCGGCATCGAATGGCGAGTCCTTGTAAAGCGTGCCGACGACCACGCGTTCTTCGTTGCTCATCACCGGCGCGTTGACGGCGCCGGGAATATGGTCTTCGGCAAATTCGGCCGGCGTTCTCACGTCGATGATTTCGTCGAATTCGCCGATCTGCTCGATGGTGGCGCGGTGGTGATTCAACTGCGGTGCTCCCTGATACTGCGTTACATCAGCACGATATCGTACTGTTCCTGACTCAGATTCGACTCGACCTGCAGCGACACCGGCTTGCCGATGAAGTCGATCAGCATCGCGAGATGCTGCGACTCTTCTTCGAGGAAGAGGTCGATCACCTGCTGCGACGCCACCACGCGGAACTCGCGCGGATTGAACTGACGCGACTCGCGCAGGATTTCACGCAGCACGTCGTAGCAAACCGTGCGCGAGGTCTTCACCTGGCCTTTGCCGAGGCACGTCGGACACGGCTCGCACAGCACATGCGCGAGCGACTCGCGCGTGCGCTTTCGCGTCATCTCGACGAGCCCCAGTTGCGAGAAGCCGTTCACGGTCACGCGCGTGCGGTCGCGCGAGAGCGCCTTCCTCAATTCGCCGAGTACCTGCTCGCGATGCTCGGCGTTTTCCATGTCGATGAAGTCGATGATGATCACGCCGCCCAGATTGCGCAGACGCAACTGGCGCGCGATCGTGTGCGCGGCTTCGAGGTTGGTCTTGAAGATCGTGTCGTCGAAGTTGCGTGCGCCCACATAGCCGCCCGTGTTCACGTCGATCGTCGTCATCGCCTCGGTCTGGTCGATCACGAGATAGCCGCCCGACTTCAGGTCCACGCGCCGTGACAGCGCACGCTGGATTTCTGCCTCGATGTTGTAGAGGTCGAAGAGCGGCCGCTCGCCCGTGTAGTGGTGCAGCTTCGGCGTGACGGCGGGCGTGAATTCCCCCGCGAATTCCGTGAGCATCTGGAAGGTCTCGCGCGAATCGACCTGCACGCGCGTCGTCTCTTCGTTCACGAAGTCGCGCAACACGCGCTGCGCGAGATTCAGGTCCTGATAGAGCAGGCTCGTCGCGGGCAGGCGCTGCGCCTGCGCGACGATCGTGGCCCAGGTCTTGCGCAGATAAGCCACGTCGGCGGCGAGTTCTTCGCTCGACGCATCCTCGGCGATAGTGCGCACGATATAGCCGCCTTTCTCGTCGGCGGGCAACACGGCCGTGAGGCGCGCGCGCACCGCTTCGCGCTCGGTCTCGCTCTCGATCTTCTGCGAGATGCCGATATGCGGCTCCTGCGGCAGATAGACGAGCGTCCGCCCGGCGATGCTTACCTGCGTCGAAAGTCGCGCGCCCTTCGTGCCGATCGGGTCTTTGACGACCTGGACCATGAGTGTCTGGCCCTCGAAGACGGTTTTTTCGATCGGCTGATGAGGCGCGCTTTGATGCGGTTCACCTGCGATACGCGGCTGCCAGATGTCGGCGACGTGAAGAAACGCGGCGCGTTCGAGCCCGATGTCGATGAACGCGGACTGCATCCCCGGCAGCACGCGTACGACACGGCCGAGATAGACATTGCCGACACGCCCGCGCGAGAGAGTGCGTTCGACGTGAAGCTCCTGTACTGCGCCTTGCTGGACCAGCGCGACACGCGTCTCCTGCGGCGTAACGTTGATCAGGATTTCTTCGTTCATGGTGTTGTTCTAGAAGTCGATGCGCGCCGCGCGCAATAGCGCGGCTGTTTCGAATAGTGGCAAACCCATGATACCCGAATAGGACCCGTCGATTCGCTCGATGAATTCGGCAGCGCGGCCCTGGATGCCATATGCGCCGGCCTTGCCGAACGGCTCGCCGCTGACGACGTAGCGTGCGATCGCCGCGGGCAGCGCGGCGGCGAAGCGTACCAGCGAACGCGAGAGCGCGATCGGCAGGCACACACCTTCGGCATCGACGACGGCCACTGCCGTGAGCACCTCGTGCGTGCGGCCACAAAGGCGTTCGAGCATGGCGTAGGCGTCGGCGGCGTCGTGTGGTTTGCCGAGGATATGGCCGTCGATCGAGACTGTGGTGTCGGCGGTGAGGATTGGCGCGTGCGCGTGCGCCCCTGCGACGAGACGCGCACGTGCCGCATCGGCTTTTGCCGCGCAAACGCGCACCACGTAGTCAGCGGCGCTCTCGCCGGGCAGCGTGTTTTCGAGCGCTTCGGCGTCTTCGTCGGGACGCGGCAGTAGCAGCTCGAAACGCACGCCCAGCTGTTGCAGCAGTTCCTGGCGGCGCGGGCTTTGCGAGGCGAGATAGATGTACGGATAAGTCACGGAGGAGGCCATCGGAGCGTCTCGGTCGTGGCGGTTAGCCGGGTGGAGTAAAGGGGCACGCGCGGTGTTGCGTCGCATTGTTGCGTCGTCGCTTCAACGCCCACTTCTCCGCGCATGGCGCCGCAGGGATGTACGGTGCGCGCGGCGCCGGGGGCGCGCCAGGATCACACGCGATGATAGGGGTGATTCTGCGTAATGGTCCACGCACGGTAAAGCTGCTCGGCGAGCAGCACGCGCACCATTGCGTGGGGCAGGGTGAGGCTCGACAGGCGCAGCAGCAGGTCGGCGCGCGACTTGAGTTCCGCATCGAGCCCGTCCGCACCGCCGATCAGGAACGCCACATCGCGCCCGTCCTGCTGCCAGACCGGCAGCGCCTGTGCGAGCTGCATCGTGGACCAGTCCTTACCGCGCTCGTCGAGGGCGACGATGCGCGCGTTCTTCGGCAGCGCCGCTTCGATGCGCGCGCGCTCGGCGGCCATGACGCTTTCGGCGGCACGGCCCGATGAACGCTGCTCGGGCTTCACCTCGCGCAACTCGATGCGCAGCTCGGGCGGCATGCGCTTCGTGTACTCCTCGAAGCCCTCGGCGATCCAGTCCGGCATCTTGTGGCCGACGGCGACGATATGCAGTTTCATCGCGTGAACGAGCGGGCGGCGCTCACTTCGCGGCGCTGCGGCGCGCGGCGGTCTTGCGCGCGGGTGCCGCAGTCTTGCGGGCGGGGCTCTTGCGCGCAGCGGCCGGCTTTGCAGCGGATTTCGCAGCGGGCGCAACTTGTGCTCGGGTGGCCTTCTTTGTCGCCGGCTTCGTCGCCGCGACGCGGGCTACTTCTTCGATGTCGTCCTCGTCGTCGTCCATCGGCTCGCTCGGGCGCGCGCCCGAGAAACCGCTCACGGTCGAGAGCTTGACGTGCACCGGCTTGTCGCCCCAGATTTCCTCGAGGTTGTAGTACTGACGCAGCGCGGGCTGGAGGATATGGACGACGGCGTCGCCGCAATCCACGAGCACCCATTCGCCGATGTCCTCGCCTTCCGTGCTGATGATGTCGCCGCCCGCTTCCTTGACCTTCTCGCGCACGCTGGAGGCGAGCGCCTTGGTCTGGCGGTTCGACGTCCCGCTCGCGACGATCACCCGATCGAAGAGTTCGGTCAGATGGCTGGTGTTGAACACCTTGATGTCTTGTGCCTTGACGTCTTCAAGGCCGTCGACGATGGCGCGTTGCAGTTTGCGGATGTCCATATTTACCCGTGGTACAGATGATGTTGAAGAATATAGTCCCAAACGGCCGCGGGAACGGGCGCGGCGGGGGTGTCGCCAGCGCGTGCGGCACTGTGGGGCGCGGTGTGGGTCGTTTTGGGGCCGGTTTCGCGCGCGGCCAGGGATTCAATCTGGCACGCGCGGATCCGGCGGCGAATTTCGGTGGCCGACACGTCGTAGGCGAGCGACTCGTCGATCACCACGTGGCCGTGCGATGTCTGCGCGAGCGTCGCGGGCGCGCCGCGCCGCGCGGCGACTTCGGCGGCGACGTCTGGCGGCAGCGCCGCGAAGTCGAAACCGGGTCGGCTCGCCACGCCGATGTGGGCCAGTTCGAACAGTTCGCGCCAGTACTGCCAGGTGTCGAGGTGCAGCAACTGGTCGGCCCCCATCAGCAGCGTGAGCGAGCAGTCGCCGCCGTTGCGCGCTCGCCAGCGGCGCAGCGTTTCCACCGTATACGTGGGACCGTCATGCTCGATTTCGTCCGTATCGACGCTGACCGTCACACCCGGCAGCACGAGCGATGCGGCTGCGGCGCGCGTCATCGCGAGCCGGTGCTCCGCTGCGCTCACCTCGGGCTTTTGCCACGGTTGACCGGCCGGTAGCAGCACCAGTTCCGTGAGGTCGAGCAGCGCAGCAAAGCGCCGCGCGAGCGCGAGATGGCCGTCATGGATCGGATCGAAGGTGCCGCCGAACAGGCCAACGCGGCGCGCTCGCGCACGAGGCTCAAAGACTTGCGTCACGGCGTCAGATCCAGTCGCGCACCGGCAGGAAGTCGGTGTAGAGGCGCGCTTCCGGCGTGCCGGGCTGCGGTTGCCAGTTGTAGCGCCAGCTCGCGCTGGGCGGCATCGACATCAGGATCGATTCGGTGCGGCCTCCGCTTTGCAGGCCGAAATGCGTGCCACGGTCGAGGACCAGATTGAATTCGACGTAGCGGCCGCGCCGGTACGCCTGGAATTCGCGCTCGGCTTCACCATACGGCGTCGCACGGCGCTTTTCGATGACAGGCAGATACGCCTTCAGGAAGCCCTCGCCGACGCTCCTCACCATCGCGAATGCCTGATCGAAGCCGCCTTCGGCGTAGTCGTCGAAGAAGATGCCGCCTACGCCGCGCGCCTCGTTGCGATGCTTCAGGAAAAAGTATTCGTCACACCAGCGCTTGAAACGCGGGTAGAGGTCCGCGCCAAAGGGCGCGAGCGAATCGCGGCAGACGCGGTGGAAATGCTGCGCATCTTCCTCAAAGCCGTAGTACGGCGTGAGATCCATGCCGCCGCCGAACCAGAAGACGGGCGCTTCGCCCGCTTTGGTCGCGAGCAGCATGCGCACGTTCATGTGCACGGTCGGGCAGTACGGATTGCGTGGGTGCAGGACGAGCGAGACGCCCATCGCCTCGAAGCCGCGTCCGTTGAGCTGCGCGCGCGCAGCCGTGGCCGACGGCGGCAGGGTGTCGCCCGAGACATCCGAGAACCCGATGCCCCCGCGCTCGAAGAACTGGCCGCCTTCGATGATGCGTGTGCAGCCACCGCCGCGCAGCTTGTCGCCGGCCTCGCGCTCCCAGCGGTCGGTGGCGAGCGGGGTGCCGTCGAAGGCGCCGAGCGCATCGGCGATCTGCGTCTGCAGTCCGGTCAGCCAGGCGCGGACGGCCACGCTGTCGGGGGTTGCGCGCTCGTCGAGTGCGCCGGTGCGGTTCGTGTCGGTCATCGTGATGTGCGGGCGATCCGCCGGATGAGGCCGGCGGGCGTATCAGGTTGTTTGGGGGGCGGCGTCATGCCGTGCATTTTTGAACGCACGGCGCATGCCGACAGCGGCAGTGTAGCGCCGTTCGGGCAGCCGACGGCGCGCGGCGGGGCCGGATGCGCTGCGTAACACTTTTGCCCTGTTTTCGCGAACCGCGCGATGCGCCCGGTCGCGGCGCATCGGTTCGTTCAGGGTGCGGCGGACGGGGTCACCGCGCATGGTCCGGGTCCAATGCTCCCGGCATTGCGGATCTGGTCCCCAAAAGCCAGGCCGCGTCGCCTCGCGAGACAACGCGGCCAGACCGGTGGCGCTTGACGCTTAGCTCTTGCGCCCCGCGGCGCGGTAGCCGATGTCGTGGCGATACTGCATGCCATCGAACGAGATGCGGTTCACGGTCTCGTAGGCCACCGATTGCGCGCTGCGCACCGAATCCGCGAGGCCGACCACGCACAGCACGCGGCCACCCGCCGTGACGAGCTTGCCGTCGACGAACTTCGTGCCCGCGTGGAACGTCACGGAATCGTCGGTTTCAGCGGGGATATCGCTGATGCGGTCGCCCTTGCGCGGCGTATCGGGATAGTTGTGCGCGGCGAGCACCACGCCAAGCGCCGTGCGGCGGTCCCATTCGAGTTCGATCTGGTTGAGCGTGCCTGCGATCGCATGCTCGACGACCTTCGAGAAGTCGCCCTTCAGGCGCGCCATGATCGGCTGCGTTTCGGGGTCGCCCATGCGGCAGTTGAACTCGAGCGTCTTCGGGTTGCCTTGCGCGTCGATCATGAGACCGGCGTACAGGAAGCCCGTGTAGCGGATGCCTTCCTTCTCCATGCCCGCGACGGTCGGCAGGATGATTTCGCGCATCACGCGCGCGTGCAGCTGCGGCGTGACGATCGGCGCGGGCGAGTAGGCGCCCATGCCGCCCGTGTTCGGGCCCTGGTCGGCGTCCATGAGGCGCTTGTGGTCCTGGCTCGAGGCGAGCGGCAGCACGTGCTTGCCGTCCACCATGACGATGAAGCTCGCTTCCTCGCCTGCCAGGAATTCCTCGATCACAACGCGCGCGCCGGCGTCGCCGAGCTTGTTGTCGGCGAGCATCATGTCGATGGCCTGATGCGCTTCTTCAAGCGACATCGCGACGACCACGCCCTTGCCCGCGGCGAGGCCGTCGGCCTTGATGACGATGGGGGCGCCATTCTTTTCGACGTAGGCGTGCGCGGCGGTGGCGTCGGAGAACGTCTCGTAGGCGGCCGTGGGGAGGCCGTGGCGCTTCATGAACGCCTTGGCGAAATCCTTCGAGCTTTCGAGCTGCGCGGCTTCCTTCGTCGGGCCGAACACCTTCAGGCCGCGCGAGCGGAACACGTTGACGATGCCGGCCGCGAGCGGCGCTTCCGGCCCGACCACGGTGAGCGCGACCTGTTCGCGCTCGACGAAGTCGGCGAGCTCGTTGATGTCCGTGATGTCGACGTTGGCGAGCCGCTCGTCCTGCGCGGTGCCGCCGTTGCCGGGTGCGACGTAGACGAGCTGCACGCGCGGCGACTGGGCAAGCTTCCACGCCAGCGCATGTTCGCGGCCGCCAGAACCGACGACGAGTAACTTCATTTGAATCCCCGAAAGACCTGAAAGGCCAGAAAGACCAGAAAACAGTGACGGCCGGCGTATGGACGCCGGCCGCGGTAACACAATGGGACGGTACCGCCCCTCAGCACGACGCCCATGCGTCGTGCCGCCCGGAAATCATTCGTCGGCGATCGACGCGTTGGTGTACACCTCCTGGACGTCGTCCAGGTTTTCCAGCGCATCGAGCAGCTTTTGCATCTTCACGGCGTCATCGCCCGTGAATTCGACTTCATTTTGCGGCTTCATGGTGACTTCCGCCATTTCCGCCTTGAAGCCCGCGGCTTCGAGCGCTTCCTTCACCTTGGTGAAGTCGAACGGCGGGCAGACCACTTCGATACTGCCGTCGTCGTTCGTCACGACGTCGTCGGCGCCCGCTTCGAGCGCGGCGTCCATAAGCTTGTCCTCGGGCGTGCCCGGCGCGAACACGAACTGGCCGACGTGATCGAACATGAACGCCACCGAGCCGTCCGTGCCCATGTTGCCGCCGAACTTCGAGAACGCGTGACGCACTTCCGCGACGGTGCGGGTGCGGTTGTCGGTCATCGTATCGACGATGACGGCCGCGCCGCCGATGCCGTAGCCTTCGTAACGGATTTCCTCGTAGTTCGCGCCGTCGACGCCGCCCACGCCGCGCTGGATCGCGCGGTTGATGTTGTCCTTGGGCATGTTGGCGTCGTACGCCTTGTCGACGGCCAGACGCAGACGCGGGTTGGTGTCGATATCACCCCCGCCCATGCGGGCGGCCACCTGGATTTCCTTGATGAGCCGCGTCCAGATCTTGCCGCGCTTCGCGTCAGCAGCCGCCTTCTTGTGCTTGATGTTGGCCCATTTCGAATGACCCGCCATACGTTTCTCCGTCGCACGCTCTTTTCGCGTGCATGGTGCAATGTGCAGTTGTCTATGCGTTTTCGCGGGCGCGGCCGCGCAGATCCGCCGGTGCGGCCTTTGTGCCCATGATTGTCTTGTCCGCCCTGAACGTGGCGAATGCGGCAGATGCGGCGCCAGGCGAGGTCCGGTCTTGTGGCTCGAAGCGCACGTCGGCGGCCGGCTGCGGCACGTGTCCGGTTTGTCTGTGCAACATGGGTGCGGTGTTTGTGCCATGCACACCATGCATCGAGCGCGCCGGACACCCGTTCAGGAGGATCTGAATTTTATCACGCGGGGCTGTCCGTCCGTGGTCCCGGGTGGGGGACCGGCGGTCTCGAAGAAGCGAGCGGCTCGCCCGACGCGCGACGCAACCGCAACGCAGCCGCGTCGCGGATGTGATTTCGCGGGAATTTGCACCGTCCGGCGATGCTTACCGGCGCCCCGCCGTTCGGGCTGTGCCGCAGCGGCAAGGGGCAGGGCGCCCGCAGTCAGTTCTTCGTGCCGAAGAGCCGGTCACCCGCATCGCCGAGGCCCGGCACGATATACGCGTGCTCGTTCAGGTGCGAGTCGAGCGAGGCGACGTAGAGTTTGACGTCCGGGTGCGCCTGCTGGAACACTTCGACGCCCTCCGGCGCCGCGACGAGCGCGAGGAACGAGATGCGCTCGCCCGTCACGCCGCGGCGTTTGAGCACATCGATCGCGTGCACCGCCGAGTAACCGGTCGCCAGCATCGGATCGCAGAGGATGAAGTTGCGGTCTTCGAGGTCGGGCAGGCGCACGAGGTATTCGACCGGGCGATGATCGTCGGCGCGGTAGACGCCGATATGACCCACGCGCGCCGAGGGGACCAGTTCGAGCAGCCCGTCCGACATGCCGATGCCCGCGCGCAGCACCGGCACGATGGCGAGTTTCTTGCCCGCGATGACGGGCGCGTCGACCTCGACGAGCGGTGTGCGTACGCGCCGCGTCGTGACCGGCAGGTCGCGCGTGATCTCGTAGCCCATCAGCAGCGTGATTTCGCGCAGCAGTTCCCGGAACGTCCGCGTGGACGTGTCCGTGTCGCGCATGTGGGTGAGCTTGTGCTGGATCAGCGGGTGATCGAGGATGAAGAGGTTCGGAAAGCGGCTGTCCTGTTTCATGGCGGGGCGCACAAGGCTGCAAGAGGATTCGGGAAATCGGCGGTCGACGCCGTGCGGCGTGGTCGCGCGCGCGGCAGGTAGCCGGACGGGCAGTCCGGCGCGGCACGAGCCGCGCTACAGGCGCAAGTATACGGAAAATCCCCCTCGTCCGGCAGGCTCGCGCCGGTGTCCGCGCGGGTTGTGCCGATGCCGGGGGAACGCCGCGAGGCGGGGAACGTCGGGCGCGATGTCCCCGATTCTTCTAGAATCCGGAAAGGATGGGTCGCCCGCCGCGGACGGCCGTCGCGAAAGCGTTGCGTAACCCGCTACAACCGACTCACAACAGCCGGGCCAGCCGTGTCAAAGGCTCGAAGGCGCCGGCAAACACGAAAGAAAGGACTGGGCAACGATGGACATGGGCATCGCAGGACGCAGCGCGCTGGTGTGCGCGGCAAGCAAGGGGCTCGGCCGGGGCTGCGCCGAGGCGCTTGCCGAAGAAGGCGTCAACGTCACGATCGTCGCGCGCACCGTTGAGACGCTCGAGGAAACCGCCGCGCAGATCCGTGCGCGGACCGGCGTCGAGGTAAAAACCGTCGCGTGCGACATCACGACGGCCGAGGGCCGCGCCGCCGCGCTTGCGGCGTGCGGCGAGCCAGACATCCTCGTCAACAACGCAGGCGGGCCGCCGCCCGGCGACTTCCGCACGTACACGCACGAAGCGTGGACTGCCGCGCTCGAGGCCAACATGCTCACGCCGATCGCGCTGATCCAGGCCACCATCGACGGCATGATCGCGCGCGGCTTTGGGCGCATCGTCAATATCACGAGTTCGTCGGTGAAGGCGCCCATCGATGTGCTCGGCCTCTCGAACGGCGCGCGCTCGGGGCTGACGGGCTTCGTCGCGGGCGTCGCGCGCCAGGTCGCCGCGACCGGCGTCACGATCAACAACCTGCTGCCGGGTGCGTTCGACACCGATCGCATCCGGGCCACCCTCGTTGCTCAGGCCAAGGCGAACACCGTCTCGTTCGACGAAATGCGCGAGCGACGCCTCACGTCGATTCCCGCGCGGCGCCTCGGCACACCCGATGAATTCGGCCGCGCCTGCGCATTCCTGTGCAGCGTCCACGCGGGCTACATCACCGGGCAGAACTGGCTGCTCGACGGCGGCGCTTTCCCGGGCACGTTCTGAGCCGCGCGTTTGATAGCGCAACCGATGGCCCACAACCCGTAGCCCATCTGGTCGTCCATCCCTCCAACCTGAATCGAAGGAGCAACGAAGACATGGCAACCCGCGTCGCGCTGATCGCGCACGACCACAAGAAGGACGACATCGTCAAACTGGCCGGCGAATACGCCGATACGCTGCGCCGCTGCGAGCTGATCGCGACCGGCACGACCGGTTCGCGCATCGAGGCGGCGCACGGGCTTTCCGTGGAGCGCATGCTCTCGGGCCCGCACGGCGGCGACCTGCAGATCGGCGCGCAGCTCGCGGAGGGCCGCGTGGGCATGGTGATCTTCCTTCGCGATCCGATGACGCCGCAGCCGCACGAACCGGACATCAATGCACTCGTGCGCGCGTGCGACGTGCACAACGTGCCGTGTGCGACGAACATCGCGACGGCGCGCATGCTGCTCGAAGCATTGAAGCTGCACGTCGCCGGCACGGTCTGAGCCGCACACCGGGCCACGACGACCACTCCAAACTTTGTACGGGATGGGACTAAGCGCTAAAGCGCCAGGTCCCATCGACAGGAGACACCATGAGCAAGGCAATCCAGATCGAGAAGACGGGCGGCCCCGAAGTCATGAAGTGGGTCGACGTCGAAGTGGGCGAACCCGGCGAGGGGCAGGTGCGTCTTTCGCAGACCGCGTGCGGCCTCAACTACATCGACGTGTATTTCCGCACGGGTCTTTACCCGCAGCCGTTGCCCGCCGGGCTCGGCATGGAGGCGGCGGGCGCGGTGACGGCGGTCGGGCCGGGCGTGACGGACCTGAAAGTGGGCGATCGCGTCGCTTACGTGGCGCGGCCGCCGGGCGCGTATGCGCAGGAACGCGTGCTGCGCGCCGACCAGGTGATCCGTCTGCCCGATGCGATCAGCGACGAGGCCGCGGCGTCGATCATGCTCCAGGGCCTCACGGCGCAATATCTGCTACGCCGCACGTATCGCGTGCAGCCCGGCGACACGATCCTGATCCAGGCCGCCGCGGGCGGCGTGGGGCTGCTCGTTTGCCAGTGGGCGAAAGCGCTCGGCGCGACAGTGATCGGCACGGTGGGCTCCGACGAGAAAGCGCAGATCGCGAGAGCCCACGGCTGCGATTACCCGATCGTCTACACGCGCGAGGACTTTACGGCGCGCGTGCGCGAGATCACGAACGGCGCGGGCGTGCCGGTGGTGTACGACTCGATCGGCAAGGATACGTATGCGAAATCGCTCGACTGCCTCGCGCCGCTTGGCATGTTCGTGAGCTTCGGTAATGCGTCGGGGAAACTGCCGCCGATCGATTCGTTGGACCTCTCCGCTCGCGGCTCGCTCTTCTTCACGCGCCCGACGCTCTTTACCTACATCGCAAAACGCGCGGACTACGAAGCGATGACGGCTGAACTCTTCGAGGTCGTTGCTTCGGGCAAGGTGAAAACGTCGATTAACCAACGCTATGCGTTGAAGGATGTTGGGCAGGCGCATACGGATCTTGAGGCGCGCCGCACGACCGGGTCGACGATTCTCGTTCCCTGAGCGGTTTCCTCGTGCGGGGATCGTCGCAGTGTTCGCCGAGGTACTCACCGAAGTGCTCACACAAGGGCGCGCAAGCTTTGCTTGCGTGCCCTTTTTCTTTGCGCCATCGGGGATAAGCGGCGCATGCGGCCGGGGCGGCCGGGAACGGCGCATGCTGAGCGCTACGCCGCACCAGACGATGGCGTCCAGTTATCGCCCGAGCGGATTTCGCGGCACGGTTGGCGCGAATTCCATGCTCAAGCCCGGCATACCTCGCCTGTCACCGGATTGACATTAACCGCGGCTAGTTTCATACGGCAACTTACAAGACTTTCGAGGAGTCTGTCATGAAGAACCTGTCGATCGCGCTATGCGTGGCTATCGGTGGCCTTGTCGGCGTGCCGGCTCATTCGGCCGATATCACGGGTGCTGGCAGCACATTCGCCGCGCCCATCTACAACAAGTGGGCCGCGGCGTATCAGAAAGCCGGCGGCGCCCGCGTCAACTATCAAGGCATCGGGTCGGCAGGCGGGATCAAGCAGATACTCGCTAAAACCATCGACTTCGCTGGCTCCGACGCACCGATGAAAGACGACGAACTTCAAAAGAATGGCCTGTTTCAGTTCCCGACCGTGGTTGGGGGCGTCGTGGCCGCCATTAACCTTCCGGGCGTCAAGCCGGGAGAACTGACGCTGTCGGGTCCGGTGCTCGCCGACATCTATCTCGGCAAAATCAAGAAATGGAATGCGCCCGCCATTGCGGCGCTCAACCCGAACATCAAGTTGCCGGACACGGACATCGCGGTCGTCCGGCGCGCGGATGGCTCGGGAACGAGTTTCATCTGGACGCACTTCCTGTCGCAAATGAGTCCGGACTGGAAATCGAAGGTCGGTGAAGGCACGACGGTGAGCTGGCCGACCGGAACCGGCGGCAAGGGCAACGATGGCGTGGCGGCATTCGTGCAGCGTCTTCCGGGTGCCATCGGCTATGTGGAATGGGCGTACGTGAAGCAGAACAAGATGATCTACACCGCGATGAAGAACCAGTCGGGCGCGGTAGTGCAGCCCGGCATCGAGACATTCAAGGCGGCGGCGGCCGGCGCGAACTGGTCGCAGAGTTTCTATCAGATTCTGACCGATCAACCTGGAAAGAACGCGTGGCCGGTCGTCGGCGCTACGTTCGTGATGCTGCACACGGTGCAGGCCAAGCCGGAACAGGGCACGGAAACACTCAAGTTCTTCGACTGGGCGTTCAAGAGCGGCGAGCAGGCCGCGCAGGACCTCGACTACATCTCGCTTCCCGAATCCGTTGTCAACGAGATTCGCACGCAATGGCGCGCGAAAGTGAAGGACGGCAGCGGGAAACCGGTTTTCCAGTAATTCGTCGCACCAGCGCGACGACTTGCACGTCGCTAAGGATCGTCTGGACGACGATCTTTCTCCCCGTTCCGCTGACTGCCGTTCCCGCTCGAAAGTCGCCATTTACGCGGCCCTGACTCCGAAAGGAGCCGGGGCTCGCGCGCACCATCCATTCCCCTGCGAAGTGTCTTCTCTTTTGACCTGACCACGCGCTCGCGGATCAAGAGCTTTCGCGGCACCTGGCGTGCAAGCGCGTTTACGCGTTTTTTATACGCGCAGGGTCACCTTTAATCCGTTCTTGACGCGCAAACCCGTAGTGTTTGATACCTGTCATCCGCTAATGGAGAACACGACAATGGATGTGCTGTGTATCGGGGGGCTGGCGGTCTTCGCCGCGCTCACATACGGATTGATCGCCGGTTGCGAGAAGCTCATGCAGTTCCGGCGAGCCGACCGGGGAGTGCGCTCATGAGCTGGATCCTGTGGTTATCGGGGGCAGCGACGTTGTTGCTGTTCGTCTATCTCGTCCATGCGCTGCTGCGCGCGGAGGATATCGAATGAACACCAACAATCTGCTGCAGACCGCTATTTTCATCGTCGTTCTGCTCGCGCTGGCCGTGCCGTTGGCGGGCTATCTCACGCGCGTGCTCGACGGACGCTCGCGTGTCGTGCGCCTTTTTGCGCCAGTCGAAAACTTCCTCTATCGCGTGGCGGGCGTCGATCCGCAGACGGAGATGAACTGGAAGCACTACGCGCTCGCTACGATCTCGTTCAACGTGCTCGGCGCGTTGTTCCTTTACGTGCTGCTGCGCATTCAGGGCTGGCTGCCCGGCAATCCGCAGAGCTTCGGTCCGATGACCGTGGACGGCGCGCTCAACACGGCGGTGAGCTTCGTCACCAACACGAACTGGCAGAACTACACGCCCGAGCAGACCGTGAGCTACCTCACGCAGATGCTCGGCCTCACCGTGCAGAACTTCCTCTCGGCGGCGACGGGCATCGTGGTCGTGATCGCGCTGATCCGCGGTTTCGCGCGTCACTCGGCTACGACTATCGGCAACTTCTGGGTCGATGTCACGCGCACGACGCTCTATGTCCTCATACCGATGTCGGCGGTCATCGCTGCGATCCTGATGAGCCAGGGGATGATCCAGAACTTCAAGGCCTATCAGGACGTTCCGGTTCTGCAGACGACCACGTATGCCGCGCCGAAGCTAGACGCGCAGGGTAATCCGGTGAAGGACGCGCAAGGTAACGCCGTTACGGTCGATACGAAGGTCACGACGCAGACGCTCGCCATGGGTCCGGCCGCTTCGCAGGTCGCGATCAAGATGCTCGGCACCAACGGCGGCGGCTTCTTCAACGCAAATTCGGCGCACCCGTACGAGAACCCGACGCCATTCTCGAACTTCGTCGAAATGTTCGCCATCCTGATCATTCCAGCCGCGCTGTGTCTCGTGTTCGGCAATTTCGTGGCGGACCGGAGGCAGGGCGTTGCAGTGCTCGCGGTGATGACGATCGCGTTTGCGCTGGCGGTGGGTGGCGAACTGGCCGCGGAGCAGGCAGGCAATCCGATGTTCACGTCGCTCAACGTCGACCAGCACGCCAGCGTGCTGCAAGCGGGCGGCAACATGGAGGGCAAGGAAACGCGCTTCGGCATCGCGCAGACGGGCATCTTTGTCGTTGCGACCACCGCGGCTTCGTGCGGCGCCGTGAACGCCATGCACGACTCGCTCACGCCGCTCGGCGGACTGATTCCGATGCTTTTCATCCAGCTGGGCGAAGTGATCTTCGGCGGCGTCGGTTCGGGGCTCTACGGCATGCTCGTGTTCGCGCTGCTCGCGGTGTTCGTCGCCGGTCTCATGATCGGCCGCACGCCCGAGTACGTCGGCAAGAAGATCGAAGCGTTCGAGATGAAGATGGTGTCGATCGCCATCTTGCTCACGCCGCTGCTCGTGCTCGTTGGCACCTCGATCGCGGTGCTCGTCGATCCGGGTAAGGCCGGAATCGCCAATCCGGGCGCGCACGGTTTCTCGGAGATTCTCTACGCGTTCAGTTCGGCCGCGAACAACAACGGCAGTGCGTTCGCGGGGCTTTCGGTGAATACGCCGTTCTATAACTGGATGCTCTCCGTTGCGATGTGGTTCGGCCGCTTCGGGACGATCATTCCCGTGCTCGCCATCGCCGGCTCGCTCGCCGGCAAGAAGCGTATCGCCGAATCCGCCGGCACGATGCCCACGCACGGCCCGCTCTTCGTCGTGCTGCTGCTCGGCACCGTGCTGCTCGTCGGCGCGCTGACCTACGTGCCCGCGCTCGCCCTCGGCCCCGGCGTCGAGCATCTGATCATGATGGGCGTGCACTGAACAAGGACTAGACCAACATGACTCAACATAGTGCTACACGGTCCATGTTCGATCCGGCGCTCGTGCGTCCGGCCATCGTGGACTCGTTCAGAAAACTCAAGCCGCGCACGCAGTTGCGCAATCCCGTGATGTTCTGCGTGTACGTCGGCAGCGTGCTCACGACGATCCTCTGGATCGCCGCGCTCATGGGCCAGGCGGAAGCCCCCGCGGGCTTCATCCTCGCCGTCGCGCTGTGGCTGTGGTTCACGGTCCTCTTCGCGAACTTCGCGGAAGCACTCGCGGAAGGGCGCTCGAAGGCGCAGGCCGCGTCGCTGCGCCAGGCCAAGCGCGACGTGATGGCGAAGAAGCTCGGCGAGCCGCATCCGAAGGCGCCGATCCGCATCATGACCGCTTCCGATCTGCGCCGCGGCGACGTGGTGCTCGTCGAAACCGGCGACACGATTCCCGCCGACGGTGAAGTGATCGAAGGCGTCGCTTCGGTGGACGAATCGGCGATCACGGGCGAATCCGCGCCAGTGATCCGCGAGTCGGGCGGCGATTTCTCGTCGGTGACGGGCGGCACGCGTGTGCTCTCCGACTGGATCGTCGTGCGCGTCACGGCCAATCCGGGCGAGGCGTTCCTCGACCGCATGATCGCCATGGTGGAAGGCGCGAAGCGCCAGAAGACGCCCAACGAGATCGCGCTTACGATTCTGCTCGTCGCGCTGACCATCGTGATGCTGCTCGCCACGGCGACGCTGTTGCCGTTCTCGATGTTCTCCGTCGAAGCGGCGAAGATGGGCCACGTCGTCACGATCACGGCGCTCGTCGCGCTGCTCGTTTGCCTGATTCCGACCACCATCGGCGGGCTGCTTTCGGCGATCGGCGTGGCAGGCATGAGCCGCATGATGCAGGCCAACGTGATCGCGACATCTGGCCGTGCGGTGGAAGCCGCGGGCGACGTGGACGTGCTGCTGCTCGACAAGACCGGCACGATCACGCTCGGCAATCGTCAGGCATCGACGTTCATCGCAGCGCCTGGCGTGACCGAGGAAGTGCTCGCGGACGCGGCGCAACTCGCCTCGCTCGCCGACGAAACGCCGGAAGGCCGCAGCATCGTCGTGCTCGCGAAGCAGCGCTTCAACATTCGCCAGCGCGACATGGCAACGCTGCATCCGGTGTTTCTCGCGTTCAGCGCGCAAACGCGCATGAGCGGCGTGGACCTTTCGCCCGAGGGGACCGCACCCGGCACGCACGGCCGCGAGATCCGCAAGGGCGCGGCCGATGCGGTCAAGCACTTCGTCGAAGCACAGGGTGGCCGCTTTCCGGCCGAAGTCGAAACAGCCGTCGATGACGTCGCGCGTCGCGGCAGCACGCCGCTCGTGGTCGCACACCGCGTGAAGGACGGCGCGGCGCAGGTGCTCGGCGTGATCGAACTGAAGGACGTGGTGAAGGGCGGCATCAAGGAGCGCTTCGCCGAGCTGCGCAAGATGGGCATCAAGACCGTGATGGTTACGGGCGACAACCGTCTGACCGCCGCGGCGATTGCTGCCGAAGCGGGCGTGGACGACTTCCTCGCCCAGGCCACGCCGGAGACGAAGCTCGCAACGATCCGCGAACACCAGGCTCAGGGCAAGCTCGTCGCGATGACCGGCGACGGCACCAACGACGCGCCGGCGCTCGCGCAGGCCGACGTCGCGGTGGCGATGAATACCGGCACGCAGGCCGCGAAGGAAGCGGGCAACATGGTCGACCTCGATTCGAACCCGACGAAGCTCATCGAGATCGTCGAGATCGGCAAGCAGATGCTGATGACGCGCGGCTCGCTCACGACGTTCTCGATCGCCAACGACGTCGCGAAGTACTTCGCGATCATTCCGGCGGCGTTCGCGACCACGTATCCGCAGCTGAACGCACTCAACGTGATGCATCTCGCGACGCCCGCTTCGGCGATCCTTTCGGCGGTGATCTTCAACGCGCTCATCATCGTGCTGCTGATTCCGCTGGCGTTGAAGGGCGTGAAATACCGGCCGCTCGGCGCCGCGATCCTGCTGCGCCGCAATCTGCTGGTCTATGGCCTCGGCGGGATTCTCGTGCCGTTCGTCGGGATCAAGCTGATCGATATGGTGCTCGCCGCGTTCGGCTGGGTCTGATCCGAACGTGACTCAAGCGACTTAATCGACGCATATTCGGGAAAAAACATGAAATCGTTGCTGTTTCCTCTGCTACGTCCGCTCGTCGTGATCTTCGCCGTGCTGACGGCGCTCACGGGTCTCGCGTATCCGGCCGTGATGACCGTGTTTGGTCAGGCCGTCTTCCACCGCCAGGCCAACGGCAGCCTCGTCGAAGTCGGCGGCAAGGTGGTCGGGTCCGAACTGATCGGCCAGCAGTTCGACGCGCCGCAGTACTTCTGGGGTCGTCTCTCGGCCACGACGCCGAATCCGTACAACGCGGCCAATTCGGGCGGTTCGAACCTGGGTCCGACCAACCCGGCGCTGGCCGACGAGGTCAAAGGGCGCATCGCCGCGCTCAAGGCTGCGGGCACCGACGTTTCGCAGCCGATTCCGGTGGACCTGGTGACGTCGTCGGCGAGCGGCCTCGATCCCGAGATCTCGCCCGCTGCGGCGGCTTATCAGGTCGAGCGCGTCGCGAAGGCGCGCCACCTGAGCCCGTCCGATGTGCAGGCGCTCGTGGACCGCTATACGAAGGGCCGCCAGTTCGGCGTGCTCGGCGAGCCTCGCGTGAACGTGCTTGCGTTGAATCTTGCGCTCGACGGCAAAGAAGCCGACTGAGGGCGTATCAAGCCGATCCGCACGCCGCGCGTCCTGCGCGGCGTGCGGTTTGCCATTCCGGCGCTGCGGTGAGAGGATCAGCATGCAGCCGGCCCGCGCTTGCAGCATGAAAGACGCGATGCCACCCGAGGCGCCCACTACACCGAGCCCAACCGCATGAACCGTCCCGATCCCGACGAACTGCTCGATCGCCTCCAGCGCGACGAGGAAAAGCGCCGCCGCGGCAAGCTGAAGATTTTCTTCGGCGCGTCGGCGGGCGTCGGCAAGACCTATGCGATGCTGCAGGCCGCGCGCCGCCGCGCCGAGGAGGGCATCGACGTCGTCGTGGGCATCGTCGAGACGCACGGGCGCAGCGAAACCGCCGCGCTCACGAATGGCCTCGACGTGCTGCCGCGTGCGCAGCTCGCATATCGCGGCCGCATGCTCGCCGAGTTCGACCTCGACGCGGCACTCGCGCGCAAGCCGCAACTCGTGCTCGTCGATGAACTCGCGCACTCGAACGTGCAGGGCGCGCGCCACATGAAGCGCTGGCAGGACGTCTACGAGCTGCTCGACGCGGGCATCGATGTCTACACGACCGTCAACGTCCAGCACCTCGAAAGCCTCAACGATGTGGTCGGCCAGATCACGGGCATCCGCGTATGGGAGACCGTGCCCGACCGCGTGTTCGACAGCGCCGACGAAGTGACACTCGTCGACCTGCCCGCCGAGGAACTGCTCGACCGCATGCGCGACGGCAAGGTGTATATGCCGGCGCAAGCCGAGCGCGCGGTGCGCAACTTCTTTCGCAAGGGCAATCTGATCGCGCTGCGCGAGCTGGCGCTGCGCCGCACGGCCGACCGCGTCGACGCGCAGATGCGCGAGTATCGCGCCGACCGTTCGATCCAGCCTGTGTGGCAGGCGCGCGAGCGGCTGCTCGTGTGCATCGGCCCCGGCCCCGAGGCGAACGCGCTGGTGCGTGCGGCCGCGCGCCTCGCCGTGAGCCTGAAGGCCGACTGGATCGCCGTCTATGTCGAAACGCCGAGGCTCCAGCGTCTGCCCGACGCAATCCGCGAACGCACGCTCGGCGCGCTGAAGCTCGCGTCCGAAATGGGCGCGGAGACCACGACGCTGGCGGGCGAGGACGCGGCGACGACGCTCGTTGGCTATGCGCGTCTGCGCAACGTTTCGAAGCTCGTGGCGGGCGCGACGCTACGCACGGGTTTGTCGCGCTGGCTGCGCCGGCCCTTCGGCGAGCGGCTCGCGGAAAAGGCGGGCGACGTCGATCTCACGCTTGTGCGCGCGCTGGCCGGTGAGGCCGGTGCAAAGATGGGCGACCCTTCGGCCACGGGCACGGCGTCGCGCGCCGCCAACGCGTGGCGCGACGCGCTGTTCGCGGGCAGCGACCGCTCGCCGCCGCGTGCGTACGGTGCGGCGCTCGTGATCTGCGCGTGCGTCACGCTGATTGCGAGCCAGTTGATCGACCGCATCGACCTCACGAATCTCGTGATGCTGTATCTGCTCGGCGTGATCTTCACGGCGACGAAGCTCGGACGCGGGCCGGGCGTGATGCTCTCG
This sequence comes from Paraburkholderia dinghuensis, assembly GCF_003837865.1. Taxonomy (GTDB): domain Bacteria; phylum Pseudomonadota; class Gammaproteobacteria; order Burkholderiales; family Burkholderiaceae; genus Paraburkholderia; species Paraburkholderia dinghuensis. The sequence goes on from NZ_RQIS01000003.1 coordinate 323,929, forward strand.
TTCGTGAGCATTGCGGCCTTCGACTTCTTTTTTGTGCCGCCGCGTATGTCGTTATCCGTGAGCGACACGCAATACCTGCTCACCTTCGTGGGCATGCTGCTCACGTCGCTTGTGATCAGCCACCTCACTTCGAGTCTGCGCCGCGAAGCGAGCGTCGCGCAGCGGCGCGAGCAGCGCACGGGCGCGATGTACGCGATGGCGCGCGAACTTGCTGCGGCGCTGACCACGGAGCAGATCGTCGCGATCGGCAGCCGCCACGTGAGCGAGGTGTTCGGCGCGCGCGTCGCGATCCTGCTGCCGGACAGCGTGGACAAGGTGCAGCAGAAGATCGAAGAGCCCGATCCGCAGACCATGCTCGACGCGCCGAGCGTCGACCTCGACGTGGGCCAGTGGGTCTACGACCAGCAAAAACCCGCGGGCCACGGCACCGACACGCTGCCGGCGGCGGTGGCGCGCTATCAGCCGCTCAAGGCGCCGATGCGCACGCGCGGCGTGCTGGCGGTCGTCACGCGCGACGCGCGCGAACTGCAGGTGCCCGAGCAGCAGCGCATGTTCGACGCGTTCGCGTCGCAGATCGCGCTCGCGCTAGAGCGCGTGCATTACGTCGATATCGCGCGCGATGCGCTCGTCAACATGGAATCGGAGCGGCTGCGCAATTCGCTTCTGTCGGCGATTTCGCACGATCTGCGCACGCCGCTCACGGCGATCGTCGGGTTTTCGTCGATGCTTGCGACGACGCAGACGCCCGGCTCGCGCGTCGACGAGCGAGCGGGCGAACTGATCGAGTCGATCCACGACGAGGCGCTGCGCATGACCGGCATCGTCACGAACCTGCTCGACATGGCGCGCCTGCAGGCGGGCAGCCTCAAGCTGAACCGCCAGTGGACGCTGCTCGAAGAGACGGTGGGCGCCGCGCTGGCGGCATGCCGGCGCGTGCTGGCGCGGCATCCGGTGCAGGTGTCGCTCGAAGAAGGTCTGCCGCTGTTGCATCTCGACGCCGTGCTGATGGAGCGCCTCTTCTCGAATCTGCTCGAAAACGCCGCGAAGTACACGTCGCCCGATACGCCGCTCGTGATCGGCGCACGCCGCGTGGAGACCGGCGGCCAGGCGTTCGTGCGCGTGACGGTCGACGACAACGGACCGGGCTTGCCACCCGGCATGGGCGAGCGCGTCTTCGACAAATTCACGCGCGGCGAGAAGGAGTCGGCGAAGCCCGGTATCGGCCTTGGGCTCGCGATCTGCCGCGCGATCGTGGAGGCGCACGGCGGTACAATCGGCGCGGTCAATCGCATGGACGAAGCGGGCCGCCTGCTGGGTGCTTCGTTCTGGTTCTCGCTGCCGGTGGAGTTGCCGCCGCCTCCACCCGCGGACGAGGTGGCGCAAGACGCGCCGGCTCACGGCGAGGAAATGTCGCAAGCCGCGCGGCTCGTAGACGAGGGCGCGGACGCCGACTCGCCCGCGCATGGGCATACGGAGCATGGGGCGCATTGCGGCGCGCCGGCGTCTGTCGAACCCCAACCCGATGAACTGAAACCTGCCGATTCGAAGCCTTCCCATGAGTGATCCGAGCGTCGCCGTCGTCCTGATCGAAGACGAAAAGCAGATTCGCCGCTTCGTGCGGGCGTCGCTGGAGGGCGAGGGGATGGTCGTCCACGACGCCGAGACGGGCAAGCAGGGCCTGGTCGAAGCCGCCACGCGCAAGCCGGATCTCGTGATCGTCGACCTCGGCCTGCCCGATACCGATGGTCTCGACGTGATCCGCGAACTGCGCGGCTGGAGCGATCTGCCGGTGATCGTGCTCTCGGCGCGTACGCAAGAAGCCGAGAAGGTGGCCGCGCTCGATGCGGGCGCCGACGACTACCTCACGAAACCGTTCGGTGTTTCCGAACTGCTCGCGCGGATCCGCGCGCAACTGCGGCGGCGTAATCGCGGCGGAGCGAACGAAGCGCCGCAGGTGCGCTTCGGCGACATCACCGTCGATCTCGGCCTGCGCCAGGTCACGCGCGCGGGTGCGGCGGTCCATCTGACGCCTATCGAATACCGACTGCTCGCGACACTCGTGCGCGACGCGGGCCGCGTGCTGACGCACCGGCAACTGCTGCGCGAGGTGTGGGGGCCGTCGCATGTGGAGAGCAGTCATTATCTGCGGATCTATATGGCGCATCTGCGCCAGAAACTCGAACACGACCCAGCGCAGCCCGAGCATATTGTTACCGAGACGGGCGTCGGCTATCGGCTCGTGGGCGTGCAATAGTGCAATAACGCCCGTAGCCTGTGAGAAGGGGGATGCCGCTATAATTTCGGGACAGCAAGGACGACCTTGCCATCCATCTTCACTCGGGGACGGCCCCATTTTTCGTGGAGCGTCTCCGATGTCCTGGTTTCTTCTTTTCCTCGCCGGCCTGCTCGAAGTGGTGTGGGCCGCCGGTCTCAAGTCTTCCGAAGGATTTTCGCGGCTGTGGCCGTCCGTGTTGACGATCACGGCCGCGCTCGGCAGTTTCGGCTTGCTCACGCTTGCGATGCGCCAGTTGCCGCTCGGCACGGCTTACGCCGTGTGGACTGGCATCGGCGCGGTGGGCGCGTTCGTGTTCGGTGTTGTCGCGATGGGCGAAACGCTCAGTGCCGCACGCGTGGCGAGCGCCGCGCTGATCGTGCTCGGGCTCGTGGGGCTCAAGTTGTCGTCGTCGGCGTGAGCCGCTTGGCTGTCGTATCTTCCGCAAACCACGGGGGGTGCCACGATCGGCGTGACTATAATGGAGCCATTGTGTCTCAATAGCTGGCGGCGCCGGTAGCGCGGTTAGCGTTAGCCGCCCCGGGGTCCGGGTACGTACAGGGACGGTCCAGGACTGGTGCCGCAATAGCGTCCGGCCGCGCTGCGTCAGCGTTGCAGGGATCAGAATAAGCGCCAAAGCACCAACCCGGATCGACAGGAGGCAGCCATCGTGGAACCCCTTTCGCTAGCAGCGGGCCTGTCGTGGGGCAGCGGGCTGCGCCTCTACCTCACCGTACTCATGGCGGGCGTGTTGCAGCGCTTCGGCCTGATTCATCTGCCCGATACGCTTGCCGTTCTGGCTTCCCCCTGGGTGATCGGCGCCGCGGGCACGCTCACGGTGCTCGAATTTCTCGCCGACAAGATCCCCGCAGTCGATTCACTCTGGGACGCGATCCACACCTTCATCCGCATCCCGGCCGGCGCGTTGCTCGCGGTGGGTGCGATGGGGCATGCTGATCCGGCCCTGCTCACGGTGGCCGCGCTCGCGGGCGGCACGCTCGCAGGCACCGCGCATCTCGCCAAGGCCGGCACGCGCGCGCTCATCAATCTTTCGCCGGAACCGGTATCGAACGTCGTCACGTCGACCGCCGAGGACGGTCTGACCTTCGTCGGCGTTCTGATGTCGTTCTTCCTGCCGATCCTGTTCCTCGTCCTGCTGGTCGCGTTCCTGTGCCTCGCCGCCTGGGCGCTGCCGCGGTTGTGGCGCGGCGTGCAGGGCGGCTTTCGCGGGATGGCGTCGCACATGGTTTCGCGCCTGTCGCTGCGGAGCCATCACGATTGAGCGGCGCCGCACGTTCTTCATCCACCCGCAAGCCCGCCCGCGGCGACGGCGGCACCGGCCTGCCGCGGCCCGGTGCGACGAAGCCGCGTGAATCCCTCGGCGGTTTCGACCTCGTCCGGCTCGCCGCGCGCATGACCGCGCGCGACTGGCGCGCGGGCGAACTGACGATGCTGCTGCTCGCGCTGGTGCTGGCCGTCGCCGCGCTCGCGAGCGTGGGCTTTCTCGCCGACCGCCTGAACCGCGGCCTGGAGCGCGATGCCCGGCGGATGATCGCGGCGGATTTCATCGTCCGCGCGGATCATCCCGTCGATCCGATGTTCGCGCGCGAGGCGCAGTCGCTCGCGCTGGCCACGGCGAGCACGACGATCTTCCCGAGCATGGTCGGCGCCGATGGCGGCAACGGCCAGCCGCTCTCCCGTCTGGCGGCGATCAAGGCGGTGTCGGCGGAGTATCCGCTGCGCGGCGCGCTGCGCATCGCGTCCGCGCCCGGCGGGCCCGATCGCGAGGCAAAAGGCATTCCGCCGCCCGGCACGGTCTGGGTCGACGACGAACTGCTCGACGCGCTGAAGCTTCACGTCGGCAGCGCCGTGAAGGTGGGCGCGCGCAGCTTCACGGTGGACGCGGTCATCACGCGCGAACTCGACCGTGGCTTCTCGTTCGTCAATTTTTCGCCGCGCCTCATGATGCGCGCCGACGAACTCGCCGCCACGGGCCTCATCGGCTACGGCAGCCGCGTGACGTACAGGCTGCTCGTCGCCGGCGCCGATCCCGCCGTCGCCCAGTTCGCCGCGTGGGCACATGCGCGCGTCGACGACGGCAAGATGCGCGGCGTCGCGCTCGAATCGCTGCACGACGGCCAGCCGCAGGTGCGCGAGACGCTCGACCGCGCGCGGCACTTCCTCACGCTCGTTTCGCTGCTGACCGCGCTCCTTGCGGCCGTCGCGATCGCCATGTCCGCTCACCGTTACACGCGGCGTCATCTCGACAGTTGCGCGGCGATGCGCTGCCTCGGCGCAAGCCAGCGCACGCTGCGCTCGCTATTCATCCTCGAATTCGCGGGGCTCGGGCTCGTGGGTGGTGCGGTCGGCGTGGCGCTCGGCTATGCGGGGCATCTCGCGCTGCTTGCGTGGCTCGGTAGCCTCATCAATGTCGTGCTGCCATATCCCGGACCGCTTCCCGCGCTCGAAGGCATCGCGGCGGGGCTCGTGCTGCTGCTCGGCTTCGCCTTGCCGCCGCTTTTGCCGCTCACTCACGTGCCGCCCGTGCGCGTGCTGCGCCGCGAGTGGGGCGATGCGGGCCGCACGGCGTGGCTCGCGTATGGCGTCGGTATCGCGCTCTTTGCAGGGCTGCTCGTGATCGCGGCAGGCGAGCTGAAGCTCGGCGGCATCGTTGCGGGCGGTTTTGCGATCGGGATTCTCGTGTTCGCGTGCGTGGCGCGGCTCGCGCTCTGGTGCGCGGCGCGCGTGTCGCGCAGCGAGCGCTTCGGCGGCGGCGTGCGCGCGGGCGTCGGCTGGCGCTATGCGCTGGCGTCGCTGGAGCGGCGGCCAGGCGCGAGCGCGCTGCAGATCACCGCGCTCGCCATCGGGCTCATGTGCCTCTTGCTGATTGCGATGACGCGCAACGATCTGATCGACGGGTGGCGCAAATCGACGCCGCCCGACGCGCCGAATGAATTCCTCATCGACATCCAGCCCGACCAGCACGACGCCGTGGCCGCGTGGCTGCGCACGCACGGCATCGGGGACGTCGAACTCGCGCCGATGGTGCGCGGTCGGCTCATCTCGATCAACGGCAATCCGGTGGACCCTGCCCAGTACAAGAGCGAGGACGCGCGGCGGCTTGTCGACCGCGAGTTCAACCTCTCGTACACGACGCAACTGCCGGGCGATAACCGCATCGTCGCAGGCACCTGGTTCGGCGAAACGACCGACCCGCACATTTCGATCGAAGAGGGGCTCGCGAAGCTGATCGGCGTGAAGATCGGCGACGTGCTCAAGTTCGACGTGACGGGCCTCGAAGTCACCGCGCCCGTGACGAGCATGCGCAAGCTCGACTGGGGTTCGTTCAAGGTCAACTTCTTCGTGCTGATGCCGCCTGCGCAACTGCGCGATTTTCCGGCCACGTACATCACGAGCTTCCATCTTCCCGCGACGGAGCGCCGTGTGGTCGACGGCCTCGTGGCCCAATACCCGAACGTGACAGCCATCGACATCGCACCGATCCTCGCGCAGATCCAGCGCATGCTCGAACAGGTGATCAGCGCCGTGCAGTTCCTCTTTCTCTTCACGCTTGTGGCGGGCGTGCTGGTGCTCTACGCGGCGCTCGCGGGCACGCGCGACGAGCGGAGCGCCGAGTCCGCGCTGCTGCGCGCGCTGGGCGCGTCGCGCGAACAGGTACGCGCGGTGCAGGTGGCGGAGTTCGTCACTGTGGGCGCGCTTGCGGGGCTCATGGCGGCCATCGGCGCACAGGCGGTGGGCTCGGTGCTCGCGACGCGCGTGTTCAACTTCTATCTGCCGCTCGATCCGTGGCTTGTGCCGGTTGGCATCGCGGCGGGTGTGGCGTGCGCGGGCATCGGCGGCTGGATCAGTCTGCGGCACGTGCTGTCGCGCCCGGCGCTGCAATCATTGCGCGACGCGTGAGCGCGGAGTTTGCGGATAACACGTAGTCGCGCGCGCGTGTTTCGCCTTATGATGCCGGGGTCCTCGACACCCATATCATGACCGCCGACACGATCAAGCCGCGCCGCTCGAACGCGGCCGCCCTGCAGGGCCAACAAGATGCCGGAACCGCGCCGATGCGCTTCCTCGACACCTATCTCGCCGCATTGCTCGCGCGCGCGAGCAGCCTCATCTCCGACGAATTTCACGCGACGCTCGCGCGCAAAAAGATCCCCGCGTTGCAATGGCGCGTGCTGGCGTGCCTCTACGATGGTCCACTGCCAGTGGGCGATCTGGGACGCCTAGTCCTCGCGAAGCAGCCGACCGTCAGCAAACTGATCGACCGGATGGAGGCGGGCGCGCTCGTGGTGCGCAGGGAGGACCCGGCGAGCCGCAGACGCACGCTCGTGGCGCTCACGCCGCAAGGCGCGAAGCTCGCGGCGGAACTGATTGCGCTCGCGCTCGAACACGAGGCTTCCGTGCTGCTGCCGTTTTCGCCCGAGGTGGCGAAGGTTTTCGTCGATGTGCTGCGGCAGCTGATCGCGCAGCATTCGGAGTGAAGTCGCGCGCAGTTCGATGCGCGCGCGAAAAGAAAAGGGCGGGCGGGGCGTGCCTAAGCGCCCGCCCTTTAGCGCTTCAGATCTTCAAAGCGCGAGGCTGCCCGTGCTGGTCCCGCCGCACACATAGAGCGTCTGTCCCGTGACGAAGCCGTTTTCCGGCGACGCGAAGAACATGGCGGCCCGCGCGATGTCGTTGGGGCGGCCGAGCCGTCCGACCGGAATACCCGCTGCGATCTGCGCGACCTTGGGGCTATCGGCGGGCACGATCTCGTGGAACATGCCGGTCTCGACCGGGCCTGGTGCGATTGCGTTCGCCGTGATGCCGAGCGGCCCCAGTTCGAGCGCCCACGTGCGCACGAGTCCGAGCATGCCCGCCTTCGTCGCCGAATACGACGTGCGAGTCGCCAGCCCCAATGCCGCACGCGATGAGATCAGCACGAGCCGTCCGAAGTGCGCCGCCTTCATCGCGGGCAACATGGCTTGCGCGAGCGCGACGCTCGCGCCGAGATGCAGGTTCGTGAGCGCGATGAGATCGTCATGCGCGACGTCGGCCAACAGCGCCGGGCGGATCACGCCCGCGTTGTGGATCAGCGTCGTGGGTGCGTAGCGAGTGGCGACCTCGGTGGCGGCTTCGCGCGTCGCGGTTGCATCGGTCAGATCGACTTCGACCGTATGAAGCCGCGAATGTCCCGGCGCGTCCCCGCGCCGGTCGAGCGAAATCACTTCGTAGCCGGCTTCGAGCAGATGCTCGACAATCGACCGGCCAATGCCGGCGTTGCCGCCGGTGACGATGGCTGCGCGGTTCATCGTGTTTCCTTCGGGTTCGGGGATCGGTGGCGTCATTTCAGTCCTGACGCTTCTTCATCGCGCGCGTGTCGACGCAGCGCGGCGTGCCGGGCAGCGTGCGCGCCAGATCCTTGAGCGCCGCGCGTTGCACCTTCTGCGTGCCTGTGAGCGGGAGGGCATCGACGAATGCGACGTAGCCAGGCGCCTTGAAATAGGCGAGGCGCGTGAGGCAAAGCTGCGTGAGCGCGGCGGCGGTGGAGGCGAGCGAGCCGTCATCGAGCGGCTCGCGCGGGACCACGCACGCGAGCACTTCGTCGCCACGTACTGCGTCGGGTGTGGCGGCCACGGCGACGTCCGCGACGCACGGATGCTTGCGCAACACGCTCTCGACTTCGACTGCCGAGATGTTCTCGCCGCTACGGCGGATCACGTTCTTCTTGCGGTCGACGAAATACATCTGGCCGTCCGCGTCCTGCTGAACGATGTCGCCCGTGTGGAACCAGCCGCCTTCCCATGCTGCGGCAGTTGCTTCGGCATCCTTCAGATATTCGCGGAAGAAGCCGCGACGCGGTTGCGGACCACTCGCGCGCACCCACAACTCGCCGGGCGTGCCGCTCTCAACCGGCGTGCCATCGTCGCCGACGATAAGCGCTTCAAGCGCCGCCTCGGGCCGTCCGAAGCACGACTTGCCGACATTGCGCGGTTCACGGTTGGCGATCACGACCGCGCCCGCGCCGGTTTCGGTCATCGCCCAGGCTTCGATGAGCGGGATGCCGAAGCGCGATTCGAATGGCGCGTGCAAGGTCTTGTCGACGCCCGCGCCGAAGCCGAAGCGCACGTCGTGACGGCGGTCGTCGGCGTGTTCGGGGGCGCCGAGCAACATCGCGGGCATCACGCCCAGGTAGTGCATCACCGTCGCCCGCGCCGCGCGCACGCTGTCCCACCACGAACGCGGATGGAAGCGGTCGAGCACCACGATCGCACCGCCTGCGAGGATCATCGCCATCGTCGAGTACGCCATCGCATTCATGTGCGTCATCGGCAGTGGCGTGATGAGACGTTCGGCGCCGGGGCGCAGCGCACACAGTCCGCCGATGCGGTTGTACCAGACGCCCGCGAGCAGGAAGTACTCGTTCGGCAGCACACAGGCCTTCGGGCGGCCCGTCGTGCCCGAGGTGTAGAGCAACGCGCATTCGGTGTCGCCATCGGGCTTTCCATCGCGAGGTGGCGTCGCGGCGCGTGGTGTTTCGTGAGCGTCGGCTTCGCACAGCGCTACGGTGCGCTGTGCCGCGACGGCTGCCGCGCGCAGTTCGGCGTGGCGCGCGGCGGGCGCGACGGCGAGGTCGAGTTCGCTATGGCCGGTGATGTATTCGAGTTCGGCTGCGCGCAACTCGGTGGAAAGCGGCACCACGGAAACGCCGAGCGCGTTCAGCGCGAGCCAGTGCAGGAAGAACGCGGGGCGGTTTTCGAGCATCAGCCCGGCGCGATGACCGAGGCCGAAGCCCGCCGCGCGATAGCGCGCGGCCAGCGCGCCAATGCGCGCGAGCGCTTCGCCGTAGCGCAGCACGCCGGGTTCGATGCCGTAAATCTGCGCGGTTTCGGGCATCACGACGAGAAAATCGTGACAGGGGTACTGTGCCGCGCTCGCGGCGAACGCGGCGTAGACGGATTCGAACGGCAACGCTTCGGACTGGATTGAACTGGAAGTCACCATCGTTCTCACATGAAAAGCTGCACGGATGGCAGCGCGGCATCGCAGTTGAGCAGGTCGATGCGTTTCTCGCGAATGCGCCATGCGCCGTTTTCGCCGACCAGGTGATGACGTACGACGCCCGTGAAAATCAGTTGCTCGTCGCCGCGTGCTTCGGCGTAGAAGAACGGCGTGCGCAGGCGATAGCCTGCTTCGCCTTCCGCCGCTTCGACTTCGGGGCGTTGCAGCACATGCTGGCAACGGCTTTCGGGTTGCTGCGAAAACGCGCGCGGCTCTTTCAGGCGCTCAATGCGCAGCTTTAGCAGCAAACGGTCCTCATACATCAGCGATACATGGTTCAGGCCGTCCTGCTGGTTCGGCACCAGCGGAATCCAGTAGAGGCCGTCTTCCGCGAACAGGTTGTGCCACGCGTCAAAGTTTTTTTCGTCGAGGAGCCGCGCCTCGCGGTAGACGAAATCGATCAACGCCTCGCGCAGTGCTGAATCGGGTGAGTGGATCATTGCGTTCGTCCTCGTCGTCATTTCGTGCCTTGCGGCGTCATGTAGCGCGCCCACGCGCGGAACTGGTTGCGCATCGAGATTTCGCTCGTGCCGTTTACCGTCTGGTCCCGGTGGTCTTCTTCGCCGGCGCGGTAGTCGCGGTGCAGGCTCACCCAGTCGTTGCCGCTCGCTTCGAGGCCCTCCTGGATGCCGCGGTACGCGTGCAGGTCGTCGTGACCGACCACGGACATCGGCGAGTTGATCAGGCGCGAGTACGTGAGCGTGCGTTGCAGGAGCGCGTCGGGCGCGCCCTTCAGGCGGAACGTCCACGATTCGATCAGCGTCTTGTTTGCCGCGATCGGGCGCACCACGCGGATCGCCTGGATCGCGCCCTTGATCGTGAGGCTCGGGTAGTAGACCGTGTTGTGGCGCGCCGTGCCGAGCACAGACTTCGCTTTCTCCTCGCCCATCGCATCGATGAGCTTCTGCTCGTATTCGGGCTGCGCCGAATAGCTCGAATGAATCGAGAAGTTCACGCCCGTGTAGCTGTGGCCGTTCTCGAACACGCGCACGCCCATGCCGTCGAAGAAGGCGTAATCGGAGACGAACGGCACGAACTGCTCGATCGCCATCGGCTTCGGTTCGTCAGCCGGCTTGCCTTCCCAGAGCTTTTTCGCCGTACCTGCCGACGACTCGTGCGCCACCATCGGATGCATCGTGTCGTTCAGGTTCTCGACGAACATCTTCCAGTTGCAGTTGTGCATGTAGCGCAGGCACCCGCCCGCAATTTCGAGTTCGCCTTCAGGCGAGCGGTCGGCCATGTTGTCGATGGACGAAAGCGAGTCGCCGAAGTATTCCTCGAAGGTCGGACCATCGTCGGAAAGACGCACGAACACAAAACCGCGATACGTGGCTACGTTTGCGACCGCGTGCAGGCCTTGTCCCGAGGGGCATTCCTTTAGACGCGTGCCCTCGTAACCGTTCTTTTGCGGAATCGCAAGCAGCTTGCCGTCGGTCTTGAAGGTCCAGGCATGGTACGGACAGCGAAAGAATTTTCCGGTATTGCCCTCGCGCGCGCTCACGAGCTTTGCGCCTTTGTGCGCGCAGCGGTTCTTGAGCACGCGGACGCCGCCGTTGCTCTCGCGGACCATCACGAGCGGCTCGCCCGCGATGTCGACGGTCAGGTAGTCGCCGGCGTTCGGCACCTGGCTCGTGTGCCCCGCGTAGACCCACGTGCGGCGCCAGAGGCGCTCCATTTCCAGATCGAAGACTTCCTGGTCGAGATAGACGTCGCGATGAACCTGGTCCGGTTCGATCAGCGCGGCGAGCGCACTGTCGTCTTCGCGGTAGCGGGGCATATGAGGGTCTCCTGGGCTTGAATGGGGCGTGTATAGACGTGAGGACGTGAGGGCGCGCGTCGTCACGCGTCGAGAACGAGCCGCGATCCGCATGCGCGCGACACGCAGATGTGCATCACCTTGCCCGCGCGCTTTTCGCTGTCGCTCAGGCAGTAGTCGCGATGGTCGACCTCGCCTTCGATCACACCCACTTCGCACACGCCGCATTCGCCGCGCTTGCAGTCGTAGAGCGGATCGAGGCCGTTGTCGAGCATGGCGTCGAGAATCGTTTGTTTCGGTGCGATGGCCAGCGTCACGCCGGACTGACGCAGTTCGACTTCGAATGAGGTGTCGCCAGCTTGTGGCGCGGCCGCAGCGAACAACTCGGAGCGGATCGCGTCGCGCGGCCAGCCGCGTGCGGTGGCGAGCGCGATCGTCGCGTCGATCAGTCCTTGCGGACCGCAGACGTAGAGCGGTTGCGTGGGGCGAAGCGTGTCGAAGAGGCGCGCAAGATCGAAGCGATTCGCCTCATGCACTTCGTCGTCGCCGTAAAGACGGAGGTTTTTTCCGGTGACTGCGCGCAGTTCGTCGACGAATGCCAGTTGCGCGATCGCACGTCCCGTGTAGTGCAGCGTGAACCGATGCTGGCGCGCGGCGAGGGCGGCGGCCATCGACGCGATCGGCGTGACGCCGATGCCGCCTGCGATCAGCACGGCGTCGTCGCACGCGCCGAGCGCGAACGCGTTGGCGGGTGGCGTGATCCGCAGCGTGCTACCTGCGCGCACGGCTTCATGCATCCATCGCGAGCCGCCCGTGCCCGTGTCTTCGCGGCGGACCGCGATCAGGTAGTGATCGGGCGCTTGCGATATCGCGGCGTCGCCCGTGAAGTCGACGAGTGAATAGGCGCGCCAGTCTGCGGCACGCTCCGGCTGCACCTGCACGCGGATATGCGCGCCCGCCGTGTAGCCCGGCAGCGCGCGGCCATCGGCTGCGCGCAGGCGGAATGCCGTGACGTGCGGCGTGAGGGTCTGCACGGTCTCGACGACGACATCGAAGGTATCGGTAACGCTCGGGGCGCTCATGCGGAGGCTCCTTGCGGGACAACGGGTCGGCGAGAATTCATGGGGGCGTCTCCTGCCCGTCTGCTGCGGGCGATACTGCGTGGTCCAATCATCGAGGATGGGGCGCGATGCGCGTAAACCCTTTAGGTTGGAAAATATGAAATTTCATGGGTTTTATTGGATAATGAAATTAATCGACTGTCAAGGCGGCGGCGGTTCACGCGGCGCACACGATGCAAACCCTGGGAAGACACGGATGAAGGCAGACGAAATGAAGGGCGGAAACGGTGGCATTGGCCGCGCGTCCTGCTTGTGCAACCGGAAACACACGGACCGCGCGCCACGCGGCGCAGGGAGGCGTCATGGCGGCTGATTTCGATGGCGCCGTGATTGCGGGCGGCGTCGAAGTGCCGTACCGCCGGCAGGCGCCCGAACACACCACGGGCGATCTGCTCGCGCAGGCGTTCGACGCAGCGCTCGCGCAAACGGGCTTTTCAGCGCGAGACGTCGACGGTTTGGGCGTGGCATCGTTCACGCTCGCGCCCGATCACGCCATCGACATGGCGTGGCGGCTCGGCATCAGCCCGCGCTGGTGCATGGACGACTGCCACGGCGGCGCGAGCGCGATCAACATGCTCCAGCACGCGATCCGCGCGGTGCAACACGGCGATGCTTCGGTGATCGTGCTGCTTTCCGGCGACCGCTTCGAGGCCGCCGACTTCAAGCAACTCGTCGAGCACTACAACCTCACGACGCGCACGTATCTGCGCCCGCTGGAAAACGGCGGGCCGAACAGTTTGTTCGCCATGCTGACGAATCGGCACGCCGAGCGGCACGGGCTCGACGCGCGCGATTACGGCGCGTTGTGCGTCGCGCAGCGTGAGTGGGCGTCGCTGAATCCGGGTGCGGTGTACCGCACGCCGCTGACCCTCGACGACTATCTCGCCGCGCCGCGCGTCGCGGACCCGCTCGGCCGTTTCGACTGCGTGCCTGTGGTGTGCGGCGCGAACGCGGTGGTCGTGGCCCGTGCGGACCGGCTCCCACGCAGCGCGCGCACGACGCCGCTACACGTGCGCGCACTGCAATGCTGCTACAACCCCGATCACCAGGCTGGCGACGGTCTGCGCACGGGACTCGCCACGCTGGCGCCCGCGTTGTGGTCGCAGGCGCGCATGGGCGCGGCGGACATGGACGTGGTGTCGGTCTACGACGACTATCCCGTGATGACGCTGATCCAGCTCGCCGATCTCGGCTTTGCGCCCGATGGCGACCTGCGCGCGCTGATCGGGCGCATCGCGTCGCGCGCGCTGCCGGTCAATACGTCGGGCGGACAGCTTTCGGCGGGGCAGGCGGGGGCGGCGGGCGGCATGCACGGGCTCGTCGAGGCGATCGTGCAACTGCAGGGCGACGCAGGCGCGCGCCAGGTTCGTGGCGCACGGCGCGCGCTCGTGAGCGGCTACGGCATGGTGCAGTACCGCTACGGCATGTGCGCGAATGCGGTGGTACTGGAAAGGCAATCAGCATGAGCGAGACGACACTGACGATCTTCCGTTGCCGCGCTTGCGGCGAAGCGCTGTTTCCGGCGCGCTACCGCTGCCCGCGCTGCGGCGCGGCCGACTGGAGGGATGAAGACGCACCCTCGGGGGTGACCGAGGAAAGCACGGTGGTGCGTCATCGTGTGGGCGCGCTGGGGGCGGGCGATATCCACCTCGCGACCGTGCGTACCGATGCGGGTGCGGTCGTCATCGCGCGGCTCGACGCGCCGGCGTCGGGGCCAGTTCGGGCGGGCGAGCCGGTGCTTCTGACGATCGACAACGCAAAGCGGGTGTTGGCGCGCCCGCGATGAGTGGCGGTGCGCCGCTATGCGAGAATTGATGTTCTGGGTCCGGCGTTGGTGCGCCGGACCTGTTCCAAACGTTTTTTCGCATCGATTTTCCGTATGACTGATCCAGCCGACGAAGCGCCGCAGCAACCCACGGCCTTTGAACTTGTCGGCGGCGAGGCGCGCGTGCGCGAACTCGTCGACCGTTTCTACGACCTGATGGACCTCGAACCCGAATTCAAGGAGCTTCGCGCGATGCATCCGACCACACTGGACGGGTCGCGCGACAAGCTCTTCTGGTTCCTCTGCGGCTGGCTTGGCGGCCCGGACCACTACGTCGAGCGCTTTGGCCACCCACGTTTGCGCGCGCGGCATATGCCGTACGCGATTGCATCACTGGACCGCGACCAGTGGGTGCGTTGCATGGCGTGGGCGATGGAAGAAGTCGGCCTGCCCGAGCCGCTGCGCGAGCGCCTCGTGCATTCGTTCTTCGATACGGCCGACTGGATGCGCAATCGTCCGGGCTGAAGCCTTGCACGGGAGGGTCCGGCTGAGCCACGCACAATCCTCGCCGGATCCTCGCTCAAACCCCGCTTGAGCTTTACCCGACCCAACTGGCCCGGTTGGCGGCCCGGTACAGTCCGGCAGCGGGGCGTTGCGGTTGATTTTCAAGATGCGCCGTGCGACGTCCATAATGGCCGTTCGGCAGGCTGACGAGGAGATCGCATGACCACCACCCGGGCGCTATTTCGCGAGGATGCCTATCTGACGCACTGCGACGCCACGATCGTCGCGGTGGGCGAGGACGGCGTACGCCTCGACCAGACCATTTTCTATCCGCTCGGCGGCGGTCAGGCGGGCGACACCGGTGCCTTGGTGCTGGCGGACGGCACACGCATCGAGATCGCCGACACGCGCAAGGCGAAGTTCGAAGGCGCCACACCCGACGACGCACTGCATGTACCCGCTGCGGGCCAGGAGGCGCTGATCGCGCGCTTGCGCGCGGGCGAGCCGGTGCGCGCTGAAATCGACTGGACGCGGCGTCACCGTCATATGCGGTTGCACACGGCGAGCCATCTGATGTGCGCGGTGCTCCCGTATCCCGTCGACGGCTGCAGCATCACGGCCGACTACGCACGTATCGATTTCGCGACGGTCGAGCCGATCGAGCGCGACATGGTCGAGTCGCGGCTAGCGGAACTGGTGGCAGGTGCCCATGCGGTCGAAACCGAATGGATCACCGACGAGGAAATGGCCGCGCGTCCCGAACTCGTTCGGACGATGAGCGTCAAGCCGCCGATGGGCCTCGGTCGCGTGCGGCTCCTGCGCATCGAGAATGTGGATCTGCAGCCGTGTGGCGGCACGCACGTGCGTAATACGCGGGAAATCGGTGCGTTGCGCGTTGCGAAGCTGGAGAAGAAGAGCGCGCGCACGCGCCGTCTCGTGCTGGAGCTGGCATGACGGCCGCCGCGCATGATCCGCGCGATGTGCTGGACTTCTGGTTCGGCGAGCCGGGCTCGTCCGAATACGGCCAGGCTCGCAAGATGTGGTTTTACAAGGACGAGGCATTCGACGCGCTACTGCGCGAGCGCTTCGGCGCGCTGCTCGATTCAGCGTGCGCTGGCGAACTCGATGCCTGGGCCGGGACACCCGAAGGGGCGCTCGCACTTTTGATCGTGCTGGATCAGTTTTCGCGCAACTGCCATCGCGGCACGCCACGCGCATTTGCCGCCGACGAACGCGCCCTCGATGTTGCGCGTCAACTCGTGGCGAGCGGCGCGGACCGCACGTTGCCGACACCCCAACATCGTGTTTTCGCGTACATGCCGTTCGAGCATGCGGAGTCGATGGATGCGCAGCGGGAATCGTTGCGTCTTTTCGGCGAACTCGCGGCGGAGCCGGGGTGTCAGGGCTACTACGACTACGCCGTGCGGCACGCCAATGTCATCGAACGGTTCGGGCGCTTTCCGCATCGCAACGCCCAATTGGGCCGCGCATCGAGCGACGAAGAACTCGCGTTCCTGCGCGAGCCTGGTTCGTCGTTCTAGTTTCGCTCAGCGGGTTCGCTCAACGCCCGCCGCTCACATCGAGAATCGCGCCCGTCACATACGACGCGGCATCGCTCAATAACCACACGATCGCTTCGGCCACTTCGTCGGCACCGCCAGGACGCCCGAGCGGTGTCTGCACGCCGAGCACAGCGGCGCGCTCAGGGCGGCCGCCGCTCGCGTGAATTTCCGTATCGATCAGGCCGGGGCGTACTGCGTTCACACGCACGCCCTGCGGGCCGAGTTCCTTTGCGAGGCCGATCGTCATCGTGTCGATGGCGCCCTTGGACGACGCGTAGTCGACATACTCGCCCGGCGACCCGAGCCGCGCCGCCGCTGACGACACATTCACGATCGCGCCGCCGTCGCCGCCACGGTCCTTCGACATGCGTCGCGCCGCTTCGCGTGCGCACAGGAACGCGCCGTAGACGTTCACGTCGAACATGTGTGCGAGGCGCTCGGCGCTCATGTCGGCGAGCGGCATGGAGGGCGCGACGATGCCAGCGTTGTTGACGAGCGCGTCGATGCGTCCGTAGGCATTTTCGAGCGCATCGAACATCGCGATCACATCGGCTTCGTTCGCGACGTCGCCGCGCAGCACGCGCGCGTGGCCGCCCGCGCGGCCGACCTCGGCCGCCGTTTCGTCGGCGGCGGGTTCGTTGTGCCGATAGTTGACGCCCACAGTCCAGCCGCGCGCGCCGAGAAGCCGCGCGGTTGCGCGGCCGATGCCGCGGCTCGCGCCGGTGATCAGGACAACCTTGCTCATCGGAGTGCCCCCGTTGGATGCAGGTTCTGATGCAGGTTCTGCTGCAGGTTCGAAGCTCAGACGCTCTCGCGCATGTCGGCCCACTTGTCCTGCGCGGGCGCGTGGTAGTGCGCGATCTTCGTAATCAGCGCCGCCGGATCATTGTCGATCTGGAGCAGGTCGAAATACTTTTGCTGCATGAAGCCCTCGCTCACCGTGTGCTTGAGCAGCGCGATGAGCGGATCGTAGAAGCCATCGATATTGAGCACGCCGATTGGCTTGTGGTGATAGCCGAGCTGCGCCCACGTGTAGACCTCGAACAGCTCTTCAAGCGTGCCCGCGCCGCCGGGCAGCGCGACGAACGCGTCGGAGAGGTCGGCCATCATCTTCTTGCGGTGATGCATGTCGGGCACGACGTGCAGTTCCGAGAGCCCCCCGTGTCCCACTTCCTTGTTCACGAGCAGTTCGGGAATCACGCCGATCGCGCGGCCGCCTTCGGCCATCACGGTATCGGCGATCACGCCCATCAGGCCCACCTTGCCGCCGCCATAGACGAGCCCGAGGTTAGCCGCGACGAGCGCGCGGCCGAACGCCTTCGCGGCCTCGCTGTGGGCCGGATTGACTCCGAAAGACGAGCCACAATAAACACAGACTGCTTTCATTCGGGTATGTCCTTGCTGTCTTTCGCTACGGCCGCTATTACCGTGCCGTCGCGTGGCGGCAGGTAATCGTAGAACTCGCGCTTGGGCAGCTTGCCCGACACGAGATCGTCGAAGTGCTGGCGTGCGCGTCCGCGCAGATAGGGCGCCATCAGCGAAACGATCTGCACGCTCACCTGGTGCAGGTCGTCGCGAATCGCTTCCTGCTCGTTGTATTTGCGCGGATTCATCACGAACTGGTATGAGAGCCAGTACGTGCCGATCACCCCGATGTTGGTCGACATCACGCCGATCTCGGCGGGTGTCGCCACCATCTCGCCGTCTTCCACGAGCTGATCGCAGAACTGCTTCGCGAAGTGCACCTTGTGGCTGATGATCTGCTTGAAGTGCGTCTCCAGCGTGCGGTTGCGCGCGAGCAGGTCGTTCAGGTCGCGATAGAGGAAGCGGTAGCGCCACGTGAAATCGACCATGTACTGCAGGTAGGCCCACATTTCGTCGATGGTGGCCCGATGGTCCTCGGGGAAGCGCAGACGCCTTTCGATCTCCTGCTCGAACTGGCTGAAGATGCTGTTGATGATGTCGTCTTTGTTGCGGAAGTGGTAGTACAGGTTGCCTGGACTGATCTCCATTTCCTCGGCGATGGTCGTCGTGGTGACGTTCGGTTCGCCGATTTCGTTGAACAGCTTCAACGACAATTCGAGAATCCGCTCGCGTGTACGGCGGGGAGGTTTGGCTTCCATGTCGTCCGGCCCTGTGAGCGCCGGGCTCGTGCGCTGCCGGAGGACGGCTGCTGCGTGGACTGCCCGGACGCGGTTGGTCTTTTTTAAGACTATCGGTCGATTATAAACCGACCGCCGATCCTTACAGGTCAGGGCAACGGCGCGCATACGGGATTGCGGAGCTTACAGCGAGGCGAGCAAGCGCAGAAGCGGTGGCCCGAAGAGCGGCACGAGAATCAGTCCCCACGTCATGATGAGCACGACGAATGCCACGGTGACGGCCGCGCTGCCGAGATCCTTCGCGCGTCGCGAAAGCTCGTTGCGCTCGAGCCCGATGCGGTCGATGGCGTTCTCGATGCTCGAATTAATCAGCTCGACGATCAGCACCAGCATCACCGAGCCGAGCAGCAGCACGCGCGCCACTGGCTCCACCGGCACGAAGATGCCGATCGGCACGAGGATGGCCGCAAGCGTCAACTCCTGGCGGAACGCGCTTTCTTCGCGGATCGCCACCCGGAAGCCCGCGATCGAGTTCTTGAGCGCGTGCCACGCGCGCGTGAGGCCGCGATTGCCCTTGTACGGGTTGAACGGCGGCGTGAGCGGATCGTCGGGGCTAAGCGGTTCGCGGGGCTCGTGCGGATCGACCGGCTCGGCGGCATCGTGATACGACAGGGGCGGCTGCGGCAAATCGTCCGGGGGCGCTGCTGCGGGCCTTTCCGACGCCACGGTGGTGACCGGCTGGACGGAGCGCGATGGTGATGAGGAGCGTGCTGACATGGCGGTGCGTGCGGATGCGCCAGTATCGCACGCTGTCCTCGGCGCTGCCGCTGCGCTGCCTGCGTCCGGCAACGTACCGGGTTCCGCGGATGGCGTAGCGACGTGCGACGGCGGCGGCGCGCCGGCGGGTTGGGCCTGTTCGTTCTCGTCGGTCGGGAGGCGCACGGTCGAGGGCCGGTGCATCGTCATCGTGGAGGGGCGCGGCCGGTTCAGGCCGCGGCGCTCGTTTCCCGCATCTGTGCGCGCGGCCTCGGCTTCAGGTGCGTCGCGAACTGCTCGGACGCTGCACGCCACGAGAAGCGCTCGGCCCATTCGCGTGCCGTTGCGCGGTCGATCTTGAGTGCGTCGAGGCACGCTTCGCGCAGATCTTCGTTCATTGCGCCGGCATGGCCCGTGCCGAGTACGTCGATCGGGCCCGTCACCGGATAGGCCGCCACGGGCGTGCCGCACGCGAGCGCCTCCAGCAGCACGAGGCCGAAGGTGTCGGTGCGGCTCGGGAACACGAACACGTCGGCGGCGGCGTAGACCTTGGCCAGTTCGGGCTGGCTCAACACGCCGAGGTAGTTCGCGTCCGGGTAGCGCGATTTCAGTTCGGCGAGCGCGGGGCCCTCGCCGCACACCCACTTCGAGCCCGGCAGATCGAGCTTGAGGAACGCCTCGACGTTCTTTTCCACGGCGACGCGGCCCACATAGAGAAAGATCGGCCGCGCGGTATTCAGGACCTTCGATTCCATCGGCCGGAAGATGTCGAGATCCACGCCGCGTGTCCAGAGCACGACGTTCGTGAAGCCGAATTTTTCGAGGTCCGATTTGACAACAGGCGTCGGCGCCATCACGGCAAGCGAGGGCTTGTGGAACCAGCGCAGGAAGCGGTACGTCGCCGTTAGCGGAACGCCGAAACGCGCCTGCACGTATTCGGGAAAGCGCGTGTGATAGGCGGTCGTGAACGGCAGATTGCGCTTGATTGCATAGTTGCGCGCGACGAGGCCGAGCGGGCCTTCCGTCGCGATATGCAATGCGTCGGGACCGAACGCCTCGATGCGCTCGTGCAAGCGGCGCTTCGGGAACAGCGAGAGACGGATCTCGGGATACGTCGGGCACGGGATCGTGCGGAATTCGAGCGGCGTCAGCAGATCGACCTGATGGCCGAGCGCGGTTAGCTCGCGCGTCGTGTTCTTCAGGGTCCGTACCACGCCATTGACCTGTGGCTCCCATGCATCGGTCACGATCATCACTTTCATCGGTCGTCGGCCCTCTGATATGTCGGTTGGTCTGGCCCGTCGTGGGCCGTTTCGTGAGGCGCGTGCCCCGAAGCGGCACGCTCTTTCAGGCGCTCACGTGCGCCTTCTTGCTCGTGCCTTGCGCCTGCGGGGCCTGGATCACGGTCCAGTAGATGATCTGTAACTCGCCTTCCACGGTTTCGACGAGCGCCGAGAGACTCTCCACCCAGTCGCCGTCGTTGCAGTACAGCAGGCCGTCGATATCGCGGATCTCGGCCTTGTGGATGTGACCGCAAACCACGCCGTCACAGCCGCGGCGGCGCGCTTCGTCGGTCATGACGCGCTCGAACGACGAGATGAAGTTCACGGCGTTTTTCACCTGGTGCTTGAGATACTGCGAGAGCGACCAGTACTGAAAGCCGAGCTTCGCGCGGATCCGGTTGAACCAGCGGTTCAGGAGGAGGATCAGCGTATAGGCCGAGTCGCCGAGATAGGCGAGCCACTTCGCGTGCTGGATCACGCCGTCGAAGAGATCGCCGTGCACAACCCACAGCCGCTTGCCCGCGAGCGTCGTGTGAAACGCTTCCTCGCGAACGTGAATGTCACCGAACGCGGTATTGGTGAACTGTCGCGCCGCTTCGTCGTGGTTGCCCGGGATGTACACGACATGCGTGCCCTTGCGCGCTTTGCGCAGCACCTTCTGCACGACGTCGTTGTGCGCCTGCGGCCAGTACCAGCCTTTTTTCAGCTGCCAGCCGTCGATGATGTCGCCGACGAGGTAGAGATACTCCGATTCGTTGTGACGCAGAAAGTCGAGCAGATAGTTCGCCTGGCAGCCATTCGTGCCGAGGTGAATGTCGGAGAGCCAGATGGTGCGGTAGCGGTGCGGGGAGGGGTGTTCGTCGTCGTGAGAGCCGTGGGATCCATCGGATCCGCCCGGGTGCAGCGGCAACGGCGGCGACGCTGAAAATGACATGCCACCGGGGCCGGGCTGAAAGGCGACGGGGTCGGTGGCCGCTCCGGTGGTCTGCCGGAATAGTGTGGTCGCGGACGTCTTTTGGGCCATGGTTCACGTGGCGTGTTTGTAATGCCAGCATTGCGCCATGTGGTCGTGACCGTGCCGTGACAGTCACAAGAAGGTCTTGTTACGCAGTCCTGCCCTGTGGCGTTGCTGCGACAGGGGCGGCGGTGCCCACTCGCGTGCGGGCACCGGCTGCCGTTGACTGGCTGGGCGTGAAGGCGCTCAGCGCGGCACCGCGACGATGCGCGTGCCGGCGATACGGTCGTGAGGGAACTGGCGATCGGCGACGAAACAGGCGCTTGCGGCCCAGAGCGAAAACCACACGGCTTCGGCCACGAGTGTGTGCGCAAGGGGGAGATTGAAGAGCGGGCGCAGCGCAAGCGGCGGCAGAAACCAGAGCCAGGCGGCGAGATACCGGATCGTTGCGCGCGAGAGCGATGGCGGTGTCCCGAATGGGCCGGTCACGCGCAGGCGCCAGGTTTTCATCGGCAGCGTCTGTCCGCCGTGATGCCAGAACCCGACGAAGTACATGCCCGCGACGAGTGCGATCCACATCGACATCAGGTGATTGTAGGCGAGCCCATTGCGCGCCTGCATGGCTAGACTGAACGCGAGCCCCGCGACAAAGATCACGCCGAAGAGCAGCACGCTTTCGTACACGAGTGCGGCGAGGCGGCGGCGGATCGAGGCGGGCGGGAGTACGGACGGCGTGGTGACGCCTGGCTGCGGGGTGGTCGGGCTGGCTTGCGCAGCGGTAGCGGGAGCGCGTTCGGTCACGATGGCGTCGGAATAGGGGAGGAGCGCTGTAAGGATAAGCGCGAATACCGGCGAAACGGCATAAGCGGTTTGTCGCGGGGAAAGGCGGCTTACGAGCCCTTGTACAGTGCGGGCGTGTCGGCTGGCGGGGCGGGAATCGGCGTTGCCGGGACGAAGCTGGCCGGCGCGGGAACAGCCGCCGAGGCCGTTACCGGCGCATTCTTTGCGCCGGACGTCCCGGGTGTGGCCACCGGGCCGGATGCCGGCAGAGAGGTCGGCGCGTGCTGCTGACGGCGGCGCTCGCGCTCATCGACGAGGCGCTCGATGTCGCGGATCTCGCGCTTGCCGCCTGTCGGCGGTGCACTGATGACCGTGCGGCGCTTGTGCTCCGTCGCGGCGAGACGCGCCTTCTGGTCAGGAGGCAATTGCTGGTAGTCCGTCCATGCACGCTGGCGGGCCTGCGGCGGCAGCGTCTTGGAGACCTGATAGTTCTCGCGTGCGACGCGGCGCTGATCGGGTGTCATGCGGACCCACTCGGTCATCCGTTCATGCAGGCGCTTTTGCGCTTCGGGCGACATTTTCGGGTAATTCGCGGCGATCTTCAGCCATTTGCGCCGACGCTCGTCACTGAACTTGTCCCATTCGAGCGCAAACGGGGCGAGCGCGGTGTGTTGAGCGTCCGAGAGGCGCGCCCAGGCGAGCGGACTGTCACTGCCGGGAAGCGGCGTAAACGCCGTGGTGATCGAAGTCTCGACGGAAGGGCCGCTGGCCGCCGTGTCGGGGGCAGTTGCAGCTGCATGCCCGGGATGAAAGCGCGGGTAGGTCGCCGCATACGACACGAGTGCCGCAATCACCGATCCAGTCACTACGGCCAGGCCGCGCTTGTAACTCACCCCGCGAGTCTCCCGGTCAGTGCGAACGCGACAGGTACGCGTTGAAACCGTGATCGAGATACGCAGTGAGCGGCAGTTCGTCGCTCAGCATGGCGGCGTCGATATCGGCGAGTTCAGCGGTGCGCTGCTGATCCTCGAAATACGCGATGGCGAAGAGCCCCGCGACCAGGGCTGCGAGTGGCCACGCGAGCGCGAAGCGCGCGAGCCGCGAACGGCGGCGAGGCGCGGACATACCACCGGCCGGCATGCCTGCGGGCGCGAACACCGGAGTGCGCACGAACACGGGCTCGGCTTCGCTCTTCTTGTGGGCGAGCGCAGTACGGCGCGCAATGGCGAGCCGATCGGTGGTGGATGCGGGCAAGCTGGCTGCGCTCTCGTCGAGCGCGCGGCGCAGCTCCCGCACGAACTCTGGTTCTGTGTTTTCGAGAGCGGAACTCATAGCGTGATTCCTTTTGCCTTGAGCGCTTGTGCCAGCGTGTGGGTAGCCCGCGAGCAGTGCGTTTTCACGCTGCCTTCGGAGCAGCCCATAGCGGCGGCGGTCTCGGCGACATCCATATCCTCCCAGTAACGCATCAGGAACGCCTCCCGTTGACGTGTCGGTAATTTCTGGATCTCATCGTCGATCAGCTGGAGCACCTGCGCCCGCTCGAACTGCTGCTCGCTGCTCTCGGCGCCGGCTGAGCCCTGCTCCGCCTCGAAGGTTTCGAGCGGGTCGAAGTCCTCGTCCTCGGCGTTGCCGAGCGACGAGAACAGGCTCACCCACGTATTGCGTACTTTCTGCCGCCGAAAATAATCGTGCGTCGTGTTCTGGACGATGCGCTGGAACAGGAGTGGGAGTTCGGCCGCGGGCCGGTCACCATATTTCTCCGCGAGCTTGATCATCGCGTCCTGCACGATGTCGAGCGCGGCGTCATCGTCCCGCACGGCGTAGACCGTCTGCTTGAACGCGCGCCTTTCGACGCCCGCCAGGAAGTCGGCAAGTTCCTTGTCTGATGCCATCCGTTGCAGGGCGCCGCTACCAGCGTACGCGTAATCGTTTGAAAAATGTCGTAAAACTCGCGGATGCTAGCAAATTTTCGGGTCGGCAGGGTAGCTGGTCGTTCGTGTCGCCGGATTTGGGGGGTGCCCGAGGTGTTGGCAATCGCTGTCGCTTCACGTCCGCTTCACGTCCGCATGCCGGCCTGGCGGGGCATCGCAACCGCCACCAGTCTGTTCGCCTCGTTGCAATCGGGATACAAAACAGGGTGCAAACGTTCGCAAACCGGCGCAAACCTGTCGTGGCGCTGCGTGCGACGTAATTTCCCGGCGCGATGCGGCAAGATTTGCTTGACCGGCAGGGCGCGACCCGCTATCTTCGACGGTTCGCAACATAAGTGACCTGTCTCAATTCAGGTGTGGCCCATGAGGCTCATCTGTCAACTGGACGCGCCGCTTGAACCCGAGCCACAAGCCCGGCAGAGAGCACCCGATCAATTTTTTGCCGAAAATTCGAAAGGTGAATGATGAATATGCCCAGCGCGGAATTCTCCACGTCGGTTTCCCCTACACCAAACGCAACACCCGAATCTGACCCTCAAGGCTCGAACAGCCAGTCCATCGGCGCGACCGTGCTGATGAAGGCGCTCGCCGACGAGCAAGTCGAATTCATTTGGGGCTATCCCGGCGGCTCGGTACTCTACATCTACGACGAGCTGTACAAGCAGGACAAGATCGACCACATCCTCGTGCGCCACGAGCAGGCAGCCGTTCACGCGGCCGACGCCTATTCGCGGTCGACCGGCAAGGTCGGTGTGTGTCTCGTGACCTCGGGTCCCGGCGTCACCAATGCGGTGACCGGCATCGCGACGGCCTACACGGACTCGATCCCGCTGGTCATCATCAGCGGTCAGGTGCCTACGGGCGCGATCGGCCAGGACGCATTCCAGGAATGCGACACGGTCGGCATCACGCGTCCCTGCGTCAAGCACAACTTCCTCGTGAAGGACGTGCGCGATCTCGCATCGACCGTCAAAAAAGCTTTCTATATCGCGCGCACCGGCCGTCCCGGCCCCGTGCTGATCGACATTCCGAAGGACGTGTCGAAAGCGCTGTGCGCGTATGAACCGATCAAGAGCGTCTCGCTGCGCTCGTACAACCCGGTCACGAAGGGCCACTCGGGGCAGATCCGCAAGGCGGTTTCGCTGCTCCTGTCGGCCAAGCGCCCGTACATCTACACTGGCGGCGGCATCATCCTCGCGGATGCTTCGCGCGAACTGAACCAGTTCGCCGATCTGCTCGGCTACCCGGTGACGAACACGCTGATGGGCCTCGGCGGCTATCGCGCGAGCGACCGCAAGTTCCTCGGCATGCTCGGCATGCACGGCACTTACGAAGCCAACATGGCGATGCAGCACTGCGACGTGCTGATCGCAATCGGCGCCCGCTTCGACGACCGCGTGATCGGCTCTCCGGACCACTTCGCGTCACGTCCGCGCAAGATCATTCACATCGACATCGACCCGTCGTCGATTTCGAAGCGCGTGAAGGTCGACATCCCCATCGTCGGCGACGTGAAGGAAGTGCTCAAGGAAATGATCGAGCAGCTTCAGCACGCCGAACACGGCCCCGACACCGAGGCGCTCGCCGACTGGTGGAAGGACATCGAAGGCTGGCGCGAGAAGAACTGCCTGAAGTTCGACCGCGGCTCGGAGATCATCAAGCCGCAATACGTCGTCGAAAAGCTCTGGGAGCTGACGGGCGGTAACGCGTTCGTCTGCTCGGACGTCGGCCAGCACCAGATGTGGGCCGCGCAGTTCTACCGCTTCAATCAACCACGCCGCTGGATCAATTCGGGCGGCCTCGGCACTATGGGCTTCGGCCTGCCGGCCGCGATGGGCGTGAAGATGGCGCACCCGGACGAGGATGTCGTCTGCATCACGGGCGAAGGCTCGATCCAGATGAACATTCAGGAGCTGTCGACCTGCAAGCAGTACGACACGCCCGTGAAGATCATCTCGCTCAACAACCGCTACCTCGGCATGGTTCGCCAGTGGCAGCAGATCGAATACAGCAAGCGCTATTCGCATTCGTACATGGATGCGCTGCCCGATTTCGTGAAGCTCGCCGAAGCGTACGGCCACGTGGGCATCCGCGTCGAAAAGACCGCGGACGTCGAGCCCGCGCTCAAGGAAGCGCTGCGACTGAAGGACCGCACGGTGTTCCTCGATTTCCAGACCGACCCTTCCGAAAATGTCTGGCCGATGGTTCAGGCCGGCAAGGGCATCACCGAGATGCTGCTCGGTTCGGAAGACCTGTAACGGTCATTGCACGGCGCCGCATCGACCTCGCGCGGCACGCGTCTCCACAAAAGGCGCGCGGATTCGCGGGGAAGGGCGGCGGCTCAAACTGGATAAATCGCGGAACACATCATGAGACACATCATTTCCGTTTTGCTGGAAAACGAGCCGGGCGCACTCTCGCGCGTGGTCGGCCTCTTCTCCGCACGCGGCTATAACATCGAAACCTTGACGGTGGCGCCGACCGAAGACCGTTCGCTGTCGCGCATGACCATCGTTTCCATTGGCTCCGACGACGTGATCGAACAGATCACGAAGCATCTGAACCGCCTGATCGAGGTGGTGAAAGTGGTCGACCTGACAGAGGGCGCCCACATCGAGCGTGAGCTGATGTTGATCAAGGTTAGGGCGGTCGGCAAGGAGCGTGAGGAGATGAAGCGACTGGCGGATATTTTCCGCGGCCGCATCATCGACGTCACCGAAAAGACTTACACGATCGAACTGACGGGTGCGAGCAACAAGCTCGACGCGTTCATCGAGGCGATCGACAGCAGCGCGATTCTCGAAACCGTCCGAACCGGCGGATCGGGCATCGGGCGCGGCGAGCGCATTCTGAAGGTGTGACGTCGGGTAGTATTCGCTACCATTCGTCAATTCAGATCGGCGATTGAATACCGCAAGCCTGCCGGGGCGCGGCGCAAATGAAGCGCCTCGTGCAGCAAACGAACAGTAGTACCGAATCTCTCAATTTTTAGTATCTCGCCAGGGAACAGACATGAAAGTTTTTTACGACAAGGACGCCGACCTCTCCCTTATCAAAGGCAAGCAGGTCACCATCATCGGTTACGGCTCGCAAGGCCACGCTCATGCGCTGAACCTGAAGGACAGCGGCGTGAACGTCACCGTCGGTCTGCGCAAGAACGGCGCATCGTGGAGCAAGGCTGAGAACGCCGGCCTCACGGTCAAGGAAGTGGCCGAAGCGGTCAAGAACGCCGACGTCGTGATGATGCTGCTGCCGGACGAGCAGATCGCAGACGTGTACGCGAAGGAAGTCCACGCGAACATCAAGAACGGCGCTGCGCTCGCATTCGCGCACGGCTTCAACGTCCACTACGGCCAGGTGATCCCGCGCGCCGATCTGGACGTCATCATGATTGCGCCGAAGGCACCGGGCCACACGGTTCGCGGTACCTACTCGCAAGGCGGCGGCGTGCCCCACCTGATCGCCGTCCATCAGGACAAGTCGGGCGCGGCGCGTGACATCGCGCTGTCGTACGCAGCAGCGAACGGCGGCGGCCGTGCCGGCATCATCGAAACAAACTTCCGCGAAGAGACCGAAACCGACCTGTTCGGCGAGCAGGCTGTTCTGTGCGGCGGTACGGTCGACCTGATCAAGGCCGGCTTCGAGACGCTCGTTGAAGCTGGCTACGCGCCGGAAATGGCGTACTTCGAGTGCCTGCACGAACTGAAGCTGATCGTCGACCTGATCTACGAAGGCGGCATCGCGAACATGAACTACTCGATCTCGAACAACGCCGAGTATGGCGAGTACGTGACGGGCCCGCGCGTCATCACCGCCGAAACGAAGAAGGTGATGAAGGACGTCCTGAAGGACATCCAGACCGGCGAATACGCGAAGAGCTTCATCCTCGAGAACAAGGCTGGCGCACCGACGCTGCAATCGCGCCGCCGCCTGAACTCCGAGCACCAGATCGAGCAGGTCGGTGCGAAGCTGCGCGCGATGATGCCGTGGATCGCGAAGAACAAGCTCGTCGACCAGTCGAAGAACTAAGCTGACGGCGATGCTTTGACTGCGCACGCGGCTGGTACTCACGAAGGCCGCCGCGCCGCATGCGGTTCCATCAAAAGCCGCCCAAGGGAGATGAACCCTGGGCGGCTTTTGCTATCCTACGGTTTTCAAAAATAACATCGACGCCACCATGAATTACCCTCATCCGATCATTGCCCGCGAAGGCTGGCCGTTCATCGCCATTGCGGTCGTCGTGGCGCTTGTGATCCATGCAATCGCAGGGTTGGCCCTCGCGTGGCCGTTCTGGCTGATTCTCATCTTCGTCGTCCAGTTCTTCCGCGATCCGGCGCGGCCGATTCCGCAAGAGGCCAATGCCGTACTGTGCCCCGCCGACGGCCGCATCGTCGCCGTCGAGACCGCACACGATCCGTATGCAAACCGCGAAGCGCTCAAGATCAGCGTGTTCATGAACGTGTTCAACGTCCACTCGCAGCGCTCGCCTGTCGATGGTGCCGTCGCCAAGGTTGAGTATTTTCCTGGCGCGTATCTGAACGCCGCGATCGACAAAGCGTCCACCGAGAACGAGCGCAACGCCGTCGTCATCACCATGGCCGATGGCACGACCGTGACTTCGGTGCAGATCGCCGGCCTGATCGCGCGTCGCATTCTCTGCTATGTGCGCTCGGGCGAGCCGCTCACGCGCGGCCAGCGCTACGGCTTCATCCGCTTTGGTTCGCGCGTCGACGTGTACCTGCCGCTGGGCAGCCGTCCGCGCGTGTCGATCGGCGAGAAGGTGTCCGCCTCGTCGACGATCCTCGCCGAACTGCAAACGCAATCGGCCTAAGGAGGATTGCGATGGCCGGATTCAAACCGCGTCGTCCCCGCAATGCGGCCGGCGGCCCGCTGCCGCGGCCGTTTCGACGTAACAAGTCGGTGGCGGAGCCAGTGGGCGCCGTCGCGAACCGCCGCGCAGCGCGCCAGCAGTTCCTCAGAAAGCGCGGCATCTATCTGCTGCCCAACGCATTCACGACCGCCGCGCTGTTCTGTGGCTTTTTCGCCGTCGTGCAGGCGATGAATGTGCGCTTCGAGGTTGCGGCGATCGCGATTTTCGTCGCGATGGTGCTCGACGGCATGGACGGGCGCGTCGCGCGGATGACGCATTCCCAGAGCGCGTTCGGCGAGCAATTCGACAGCCTCTCGGACATGGTGTCGTTCGGTGTCGCGCCCGCGCTCGTGATGTACGAGTGGATACTCAAGGACCTGGGGCGCTGGGGCTGGCTCGCGGCGTTCGTCTACTGCTCGGGCGCGGCGCTGCGGCTTGCGCGTTTCAATACGAACATCGGCGTGGTCGACAAGCGCTTCTTCCAGGGCTTGCCTAGCCCGGCGGCGGCGGCGCTGATCGCGGGCTTCGTCTGGCTCGCCACCGATAACCGCGTGCCCGTCAAGCTCGCGTGGTTGCCGTGGATAGCGTTCGTGCTGACGATCTACGCGGGCGTGACGATGGTGTCGAATGCGCCGTTCTACAGCGGCAAGGCGCTCGACGTGCGCCATCGCGTGCCGTTTGCGGCGACTCTGCTCGTCGTGGTGGCGTTTGTGCTCGTTTCGTCCGATCCGCCGCTCATGCTGTTTGGTCTGTTCGTCCTCTACGGCCTGTCCGGCTACGTTTTCTGGGCCTGGCAAGCGGCGCGCGGCCGTGGCAATCCCGCGCGTTCGTTGCCGCGCGAGCGGTAGCGGCAAGTTTTCGGCGCGCCGACGCGCCTCGGCGCCGCTACGCGCCACGTTTCCCGGGGGCCGCTTGCATGCGGCCCCATTCTTTTTGTCTGCCGCTTCGTTTGTCCTTCGCGCTGAGACGGTGAGGGCGCCGGCCGCTTCACGGTCGCGCCGATTGCGCTATCACCAGAATCCGGCTATAGTCGGCGACATGGAAACGACCACGTTCCCCCTCCTTTCCCTTCTAGCCGGTGCGCCGCTACGCGCGCTAGCACTAGCGCGCCTGCCGCGCTGATCCCGCTCGCCCTCCGTCTGCTTCGTTCATTGTCAGCGTCGCCAACGGTGGCGCGAACACCCGAATTCCGTTCTTAGACACTGAACAAGCCCCCTTGGAGATCCGAAATGGCAGCAGACAAGCTCATCATCTTCGATACGACGTTGCGTGACGGCGAGCAGTCGCCCGGTGCGTCGATGACGAAGGAAGAGAAGATCCGCATCGCGAAGCAACTGGAGCGCATGAAGGTCGACGTGATCGAAGCGGGCTTCGCAGCCAGCTCGAACGGCGACTTCGACGCGATCCACACGATCGCCGGCATGATCAAGGACAGCACGATCTGCTCGCTCGCCCGCGCGAACGACAAGGACATCCAGCGCGCCGCTGACGCCCTCAAGCCCGCCGATCACTTCCGCATTCACACGTTCATCGCCACCTCTCCACTGCACATGGAGAAGAAGTTGCGCATGTCGCCCGAGCAGGTGCTCGAGCAGGCGAAGCTGGCGGTGCGCTTCGCGCGCAAGTTCACGAACGACGTCGAATTCTCGCCGGAAGACGGCAGCCGCTCCGATTTCGACTTCCTGTGCCGAGTGCTCGAAGCCGTCATCAATGAAGGCGCGACCACGATCAACATCGCCGATACGGTCGGCTACGGTGTGCCCGAGCTGTACGGCAACCTCGTGAAGACGTTGCGCGAGCGCATCCCGAACTCGGACAAGGCCGTATTCTCGGTGCACTGCCATAACGACCTCGGCATGGCGGTCGCGAACTCGCTGGCCGGCGTGCGGATCGGCGGCGCGCGTCAGGTCGAGTGCACGATCAACGGTCTCGGCGAGCGTGCGGGCAACACGTCGCTCGAAGAAATCGTGATGGCCGTGAAGACCCGCAAGGACTACTTCGGCCTCGACCTCGGCATCGACACCACGCAGATCGTGCCGGCCTCGAAGCTCGTTTCGCAGATCACCGGTTTCGTCGTGCAGCCGAACAAGGCCGTGGTGGGCGCCAACGCCTTTGCGCACGCGTCGGGCATCCACCAGGACGGCGTCCTCAAGGCGCGCGATACCTACGAAATCATGCGCGCGGAAGATGTGGGCTGGAGCGCGAACAAGATCGTGCTCGGCAAGCTCTCGGGCCGCAACGCGTTCAAGCAGCGCCTGCAGGAACTGGGCATCGCGCTCGACAGCGAAGCCGAGCTGAACCAGGCGTTCGCGCGCTTCAAGGAACTCGCCGACCGCAAGGCCGAGATTTTCGACGAGGACATCATTGCGATCGTCACCGAGGAATCGGCAGAAGCGCAGGAGAGGGAGCACTACAAGTTCATCTCGCTGTCGCAGCACTCGGAGACGGGTGAACGTCCGCACGCACGCATCGTGTTCTCGGCCGACGGTAAGGAAGTGACCGGCGAAGCCGCGGGCAACGGCCCGGTCGATGCGACGCTCAACGCCATCGAAACCGAAGTGGGCAGCGGCTCGGAACTGCTGCTCTACTCGGTGAACGCAATCACCACCGGCACGCAGGCACAGGGCGAAGTGACGGTGCGTCTGTCGAAGGCGGGACGTATCGTGAACGGCGTCGGCACTGATCCGGACATTGTCGCCGCGTCGGCGAAGGCGTATATCTCGGCGCTGAACAAGCTGTACTCGGCCGATAGCGACAAGCTCAATCCGCAGCGTTCGTAACCGGCGGACCGTACAAAGCAAAACCCCCGCGTCTGCAACGTGCGGGGGTTTTGTCTTTTGGGGCGGATGACGCGCGGCGTACAGCGCGTTTTACGGATTCGCGCGGCAAGGATCAGAACATGTGTCGGCGATCCGGATCGTGCAGCGGATCAGGCGTCTTCTGCGTGAGACGCAGGATGCCGTCGTTGTCGAAGTAGAAGCTGTAGAGCATGTACCAGACGCCGACGTCCATATAGCGATAGGTCCACACCTCGCGCTGCATCAGCGGGAAATACGAGGTTTCCATTGGACGGCCGAAGTTCACGAGCACGTCGGCGCGCGTCCATTTGCCGATCTCGGCGCGATAGAACTCGTTCGTGTCCAGCACCTGGCGCACGTTGACGACTTTGCCGTGCGCGTCTATGTCGGCGGCGACGGTAGTTTCGCCCATTGGCTGGGTCGGCCACATCAGGCGCTTGCCGCCGTCGGGCAGATCATAGACCTCGCGCGGCTGGCCGAAGCGCGCGATGACGGCCTCTCCATCGTCGCCTGCGTGGAATTGTGTCCACGGCTGCGCGCAGCCGGCGAGCGCGAGGGCGCCGAGGCCCGTCACCAGCGCGCGGCGCGCACCGCGCGGCAGGCGGGATGCGATTGCAGTAGTAAGACGGTTGAGCATGGAGTCTCCCGATGGCTCTGTCCCGATGACGCCATTATTGTCGGACCGGTATTTTGACATGCGAAGTGCGGCTTGGGACCACGGCCCCGGGCGGGCTTGCGGTCGCAGCGTCAGCCGTCCTATGATCCGCGCTTCGGGCGTCATTGGGAACAAAAGGAACAAGGCATGAAGGCAAGAATTACTCGCGCGGTGGCAGCCGTGCTGCGTTCGCTCGCGCTCGGGGCAGCGGTCGCTGCTTCAGGCGCGTGGGTTCACGTTGCGCAAGCGCAAGCGCAAGCGCAAGCGCAAGCGCAAGCGCAAGCGCAGGCCGGCACGCCGGCGGGCGCCCCGATTCAGCTCGCGCTGATCGAGGGCATGTCGGGTCCGTTCGCCGACGCGGGCGCGGCGGTGGAGCGCAACCTGCGTCTCGGCGTCGAGCGTGTCAACGCACGTGGCGGCGTAACGCTGCGCGATGGGCGACATACGCTCGAACTCGTCGTGTTCGACAGTAAAGGCAGCACGGAGGCGGCACTGATGCAGCTGCGCGCCGCCGCGGACCGCCATATCGGTTTCATCCTGCAGGGTAATAGTTCGGCGGTGGCGGCGGCGCTCGTGACTGCGATCGAACGCCAGAACGCACGCGAGCCCGATAGCCGCGAGGTGTTCCTCAACTATTCTGCCGACGACCCCGCACTCACCGGCACGAACTGCAGTTTTTGGCACTTCCGCTTTGACGCCCACGCTGGCATGCGTATGGACGCACTCGCGGATGTGATCGGTGCGGATCGGTCGGTCAAGAAGGTGTACCTGCTGAATCAGGATTACAGCTTCGGCCATGACGTGAGCACGCTTGCGCGGGCGGCGCTGGCGAGCCGCCGCCCCGATATCGCCGTGGTCGGCGACGAGTTTCATCCGGTCGGCCGGGTGAAGGACTTCGCACCCTATATCGCGAAGATTCGCGCGTCCGGTGCCGATGCCGTGATTACCGGCAACTGGGGCAGCGACCTCTCGCTGCTCGTGAAGTCTGCGCGTGAGCAGGGGCTCGATACGAAGTTCTATACGTTCTATGGCAATAGCCTCGGTGCGCCGGCAGCGCTCGGCGATGCGGGCGTGAGACGTGTGATTGCCATCGCGGAATGGCATCCGAACGCAGGCGGCGTGGCCTCCGATGCGTGGTACGCCGCCTTTCGCGCACGCTATCGTGCGCCGCAGGACGACTATCCGGTGCTGCGCATGGAAATGCTCGTAGAAATGCTCGCGCAGGCGATGACCAACACCGGTTCCGCCGATCCCACCGCAGTGGCGAAGGCGTTGGAGGGCATGCGCTTCGACAACGGCTTCCACCCGATGTGGATGCGCGCCGACGATCATCAGGTGATCCAGCCCCTTTACGTGATGCAGATGGACAAGGTGGGTACACCCGGCGTGCGTCACGACAACGAAGGCTCGGGCTACGGCTTTCGAACGGTGCTGGAACTGTCGCCACAAAGCACCGTGCCAGCTACCGCCTGCCGCATGAAGCGACCGTGACGGCAGTCGGCCTTGTCAGGGCAGGGTGCTCACCCACGACGGACCGCCCGGTCGCGCGAGGACGTTCATCTGGGTGCCGCCCCGGCCGTTATCCGGCCTTTAACCGACCCTCACGCGGCCCGAATCCTCGCCACCACCCTCCGGTTCGCGGCGAATCGGCTCTGTGCTACAATACGCCCTTCGTCGTAACCCACGGCACGGCCTTTCTTCCGTGACCGCCCGTTAGTTTTAAAGGAAAAGCAAATGTCCGTAGCAGATATCAAGAAGTCCGACATCGTCGCGCAATTCGCGCGCGGCACCGGCGACACGGGTTCGCCCGAAGTTCAGGTTGCACTCCTGACGTCGCGCATCAACGAACTGACCGGTCACTTCAAGTCGCACGCGAAGGATCACCACAGCCGCCGCGGTCTGCTGCGTATGGTGAGCCGCCGTCGCAAGCTCCTCGACTACCTGAAGGGCAAGGACGCTGATCGTTACCGCGCGCTGATCGAGAAGCTGGGTCTGCGCAAGTAACCGGAAGGTCTTCCAGCAAGATGCCTGTGTCAGTTCCGCTGATGCAGGCATTTTGTTTTTGAACGGTACGCTTCGCACGAGGCGTGCCGCATAAGCGGCACAATGCAGCAACAGTCGTACGTGTAAGCAAGCGCAGTATCAGCAGGGCCAGCCGCGGGGCAGAGCTTTGTGTCATTCCAGCGGATCGCGCGTCAGCGCATCTCAAGCGCGATTCGCTGGAATGGCATAACACTCCTCTTCCTGCGCGGTGCCGGTCCGAGCAATGCCGTGTCGCGCGCCAAAGGCGCGCAACGCATAACAATGAGTAAGGAGTGACTTGACCATGACCATGTTCAATAAAGTCGTGAAAGAATTCAAATGGGGCCAGCACAATGTGCGCCTCGAAACGGGTGAGATCGCCCGTCAGGCAAGCGGTGCCGTTATCGTCGACGTCGAAGACACCGTCGTGCTCGCCACCGTCGTCGGTGCGAAGACTGCCAAGCCGGGTCAGGACTTCTTCCCGCTGACCGTCGACTACCTCGAAAAGACCTATTCCGCCGGCAAGATCCCGGGCGGCTTCTTCCGCCGCGAAGGCCGTCCGTCGGAAGGCGAGACGCTGATCTCGCGCCTGATCGACCGTCCGTTGCGTCCGCTGTTCCCGGAAGGCTTCTACAACGAAGTGCAGGTCGTCATTCACGTCCTGTCGATCAACCCGGAAATCCCGGCTGACATCCCCGCGCTGATCGGCGCGTCGGCAGCGCTCGCCGTGTCGGGCCTGCCGTTCAACGGTCCGGTCGGTGCCGCTCGCGTGGCCTACATCAACAACGAGTACGTGCTGAACCCGACGCGCGCACAGATCAAGGAATCGAGCCTTGACCTCGTCGTCGCCGGTACGGAACGCGCGGTGCTGATGGTGGAATCGGAAGCCCAGCAACTGCCGGAAGACGTGATGCTCGGCGCCGTGGTTTTCGGTCACGAACAGATGCAAACCGCCATCGACGCGATCCACGAACTCGTGCGTGACGGCGGCAAGCCCGAATGGGACTGGCAGCCGGCGCCGAAGAACGAAGCGCTGATCGCGCGCGTTACCGACATCGCCAACACCGACCTGCTCGCTGCGTACCAACTGCGCGACAAGCAGCAGCGTTCGGCGAAGCTGAAGGAAGTCTACGCGACGACCTCGGCGAAGCTCGAAGAAGAAGCGGCTGCAGCCGGCACGGTCGCGGCCGACAAGGCCACGGTCGGCAACATCATTTTCGACCTCGAAGCGAAGATCGTCCGCTCGCAGATCCTGAACGGCGAGCCGCGTATCGACGGCCGCGACACGCGCACCGTACGTCCGATCGAAATCCGCACCGGCGTTCTGCCGCGCACCCACGGCTCGGCGCTGTTCACGCGCGGCGAGACGCAGGCGCTGGTCGTCGCGACGCTCGGCACGAAGGGCGATGAGCAGATCATCGACGCGCTCGAAGGCGAGTACCGCGACCGCTTCATGCTCCACTACAACATGCCCCCGTTCGCGACCGGCGAAACAGGCCGCGTCGGTTCGCCGAAGCGTCGTGAAGTCGGTCACGGCCGTCTCGCGAAGCGCGCGCTCGTCGCATGCCTGCCGAGCGCCGAAGAGTTCGGCTACTCGATCCGCGTCGTGTCGGAAATCACCGAGTCGAACGGTTCGTCGTCGATGGCGTCGGTGTGCGGTGGCTGCCTCGCGCTGATGGACGCCGGCGTGCCGATGAAGGCGCACGTCGCCGGTATCGCGATGGGCCTGATCCTCGAAGGCAACAAGTTCGCCGTCCTGACCGATATTCTCGGCGACGAAGATCACCTCGGCGACATGGACTTCAAGGTGGCCGGTACGTCGGCAGGCGTGACTGCGCTGCAGATGGACATCAAGATCCAGGGCATCACGAAGGAAATCATGCAGGTCGCGCTCGCACAGGCGAAGGAAGGCCGCATGCACATCCTCGGCAAGATGACCTCGGCGGTCTCGGGCGTGAACACGGAGCTGTCGGCTTATGCTCCGCGCATGATCACCATCAAGATCAATCCGGAGAAGATCCGCGACGTGATCGGCAAGGGTGGTTCGGTGATCCGCGCGCTGACCGAAGAGACCGGCACGACGATCGACATCTCCGACGACGGCGTCGTGACCATCGCGAGCACGTCGAGCGAAGGCATGGCCGAAGCGAAGAAGCGCATCGAGAACATCACGGCTGAAGTCGAAGTCGGCCAGGTGTACGAGGGCGCAGTCCTCAAGCTGCTGGATTTCGGCGCGATCGTGAACCTGCTGCCGGGCAAGGATGGTCTGTTGCACATCTCCGAGATCGCCAACGAGCGCATCAAGGACATCAACGACTATCTGAAGGAAGGCCAGATCGTTAAGGTCAAGGTCATCCAGACGGACGAGAAGGGCCGCGTGCGCCTGTCGGCGAAGGCACTGCTGAACGAAGCAGCTGCAAACGGCGGCGGCGACGGTGCGCCGCAAGGCGAACCGCAGCAGTAAGTATTGCGGTAGCCTGTAACGGTCGGCAGCGTAGCGCTCGCCGGCCGTTTTTTCATGATGGGAAGCCTTGATGGCCCTGCGTATGCGTCGCGTGCGCAGCACCATCCAGACCAGGGAGTACGCGAGATGAAGGCAGTCGAGATTACCGAATTCGGTGCGCCGGATGTGCTGAAGCTGACTGAGCGGCCGACGCCCGAACCGAAAGCTGGCGAAGTGCTGATCAAGGTAGCGGCGTCAGGCGTCAACCGCCCGGACGTGTTCCAGCGAAAGGGTTCGTATGCGCCGCCGCCGGGCATCTCCGACCTGCCGGGGCTGGAAGTGGCGGGCGAGATCGTGGGCGGCACGATCGACGAGAAGAACAATCCGTTCGGCCTGAAGATCGGCGACCGCGTGTGTGCGCTGATCGCGGGCGGCGGCTATGCCGAATTCGCGGTTGCGCCGCTCGGTCAGTGCCTGCCGGTGCCGAAGGGGCTCTCCGATGTCGAGGCTGCTTCGCTACCCGAAACGTTTTTCACGGTCTGGTCCAACGTGTTCCAGCGCGGCCAACTTGGCGCGGGCGAGGGCGGTGCGAACGAGACACTGCTCGTGCAAGGCGGTTCGAGCGGCATCGGCGTGACGGCGATCCAGATGGCGCAGGCGCTCGGCTTCCGCGTGTTCGTGACGGCAGGCTCTGACGACAAGTGCCACGCCTGCGAAGAACTGGGCGCCGAACGCGCGATCAACTATCGCACCGAGGATTTCGTCGAGGTCGTAAAGGCGCTGACGCACGATCGGGGCGTCGACGTGATTCTCGACATGGTCGGCGGCGGCTATGTGCCGCGTGAACTTTCGGCACTCGCGGACGGTGGCCGTATCGTGCTGATCGCGACGCTTGGCGGATCCAAGGCGGAGATCGCCATGCACGAGATCCTGCGCCGACGTCTGACGATTACGGGTTCGACGCTGCGTGCGCGACCCGTGGAATTCAAGGCACGCATTGCTCGGGAGTTGAAGGAGCGCGTGTGGCCGCTTATCGAAGAGGGTCGCATCAAACCTGTGGTGTTCCGCGTGTTTCCCGCTGCGCGGGCTGCAGAGGCGCATGCGCTCATGGAGAGCAGCGAGCACATCGGCAAGATCGTGCTCGATTGGGGGCAGACGGCCTGAGCGCCTTTCGTCCCTCGCGTGGCTTGACCTTTGCGCGTTTTTCCCCGCTTTGTGCCCGTTGACGCGTGGAAATCCGGCGGTGCTGGTTTGACCGGCCTGGATTTCGCACAGTAAAATGATGTGTTTTGCGTCCGCTTTTAACGGCAAGAGAATTAACCGAAGTTAAACGGAAGTTAACTGAAGGCGATGTCGAATCAACGATCCAAGCTTGTAGTCGGTAACTGGAAAATGCACGGGCGCCTCGCGCCGAACGTAGCGCTCCTGCAGGGCGTCGCACGCGGCGCGCAGGCGCTGCCGCAGGACGTGCGGGTGGGTGTGTGCGTGCCGTATCCGTATTTCGCGCAGGCGCAGGCACTGCTCGGCGGAAGTCGTGTGGCGTGGGGTGCGCAGGACGTATCGGCGCATGAGCAGGGCGCATACACCGGCGAAGTCGCGGCGGGCATGATCGCCGACTTCGAGGCGACGTACGCGATCGTGGGTCACTCGGAGCGGCGCGCGTACCACGGCGAAAGCCCGGAACTCGTGGCGGCAAAGACGCAGCGCGCGCTGGCGGCGGGTCTCACACCGATCGTCTGCGTGGGCGAGACGCTCGACGAGCGCGAATCCGGTGCGACTGAATGTGTGGTCGGTGCTCAGCTCAATGCGGTGCTCGTTGTGCTGTCGGCCGATGAGGCTGCGCGCATTGTTGTGGCCTACGAGCCGGTCTGGGCCATTGGCACGGGAAAGAGCGCGACGTCGGAGCAGGCTCAGCAGGTGCATGCCTTCTTGCGCGCGCGCCTTGCCGCCAAGGGGGCGCAGGTCGCGGACGTGCCGTTGCTCTACGGTGGCAGTGTGAAGCCGGAAAATGCGGCCGAACTGTTTCGCCAGAACGATATCGACGGCGGCTTGATTGGCGGTGCGGCGTTGAAGGAAGGGGATTTTCTCGCGATTTGCGCGGCCGCTGCGGCGGCCGCGGACGTCGCGGGCTGAGAGCTTCGCGCGTGCCCTTGCCAGGGGCCGCGCAGGTTACGTATGCGCGGGCCGTAGAGGGCGTGCGCTCAACAACGAGTCAGGTGAGTGTGATGCTGGTTTTGAAAACATTGGTTATCGTCGTACAGCTTCTGTCGGCGCTTGGGGTCATCGGCCTCGTGCTGCTGCAGCACGGCAAAGGCGCTGACATGGGCGCTGCTTTCGGTAGTGGTGCTTCGGGCAGTCTGTTCGGCGCGAGCGGTTCCGCGAACTTCCTGTCGCGCACGACCGCGGTGCTGGCGACGCTGTTTTTCGTGTCGACCCTTGCATTAACTTACCTGGGGTCTTATCATGCGAAGCCTTCGGCTGGCGTGCTTGGTGCTACGGCTCCTGCTCCGGTTGCGGCATCCCCGGTAGTGGCTCCTGCAGTTGCTCCTGCGGCGGCTTCACCGGTGGCTGCATCGCCCGTGGCAGCATCCCCGGTAGCAGCATCACCGGCCGCAGCGGCGACGCATCCTGGCAATGACGTCCCGAAATAAAAAATTCAAAAAACCTGGGTTTGTGCGTTGAACAATTCGCGAGAACAGGTTAGAATTTAAGTCTTGAAGCGATTCGCGGGTTTCAACGAAATTGTCCTCCCGGATTGCATGCAGTGCCGACGTGGTGAAATTGGTAGACACGCTATCTTGAGGGGGTAGTGGCGAAAGCTGTGCGAGTTCGAGTCTCGCCGTCGGCACCAATGTTATCTAAAAAATGCCAGCCGCTTGCTTCAGCTTTCGGCTGGCATTTTTGCTTTTAGATCGTGTTAGTTTGTTGTTCGCAGCGCGAAGTATGTGTAGTGATACCCGCAGGGTGATACGTCCCTGCGGCTCCCCGAACCAAACCGATAGAGGATAGCCTTGAACCTCGCTGCCTATTACCCCGTCCTGTTGTTCATTGTCGTAGGTCTCGGTCTGGGCATAGCGCTGGTCACCATCGGCAAGATCCTCGGTCCCAATCGACCAGACAGCGAAAAAAATTCGCCGTACGAGTGCGGCTTCGAAGCGTTCGAAGACGCGCGCATGAAGTTCGACGTGCGCTACTACCTGGTCGCCATTCTCTTCATCATCTTCGACCTTGAGACCGCGTTCCTGTTTCCGTGGGGCGTGGCCCTGCGTGACATCGGCTGGCCCGGCTTTCTGGCGATGATGGTATTTCTGCTCGAATTCCTGCTGGGCTTTGCCTACATCTGGAAGAAAGGTGGTCTTGACTGGGAATGACGGGTTAATCGCCGGATAGCATGGATGGTGCCGCGGGGAACACTGCGGGCCATTCGTCTGGAGTGGAAAACAAATGAGTATCGAAGGGGTCTTGAAGGAAGGGTTTGTCACCACCACGGCTGACAAACTGATCAACTGGACGCGCACCGGCTCGCTGTGGCCGATGACGTTCGGGCTTGCATGTTGTGCGGTTGAGATGATGCACGCGGGCGCGGCCCGCTATGACCTCGACCGCTTCGGCGTCGTGTTCCGTCCGAGTCCGCGTCAGTCCGACGTGATGATCGTCGCCGGCACGCTGTGCAACAAGATGGCGCCCGCGCTGCGCAAGGTCTACGACCAGATGGCCGAGCCGCGCTGGGTGATCTCGATGGGGTCGTGCGCCAACGGCGGCGGCTATTACCACTATTCGTATTCGGTTGTGCGCGGTTGCGATCGCATCGTGCCGGTCGATGTCTACGTGCCGGGTTGCCCTCCCACTGCGGAAGCCCTGGTGTACGGGGTGATCCAGCTGCAGGCGAAGATCCGTCGCACCAACACCATCGCCCGTCAATAAAGGCCGCGTGCCTCCCCACAATATGGCAAGCAAACTCGAGACCCTGAAAGCGAACCTCGAAGCAGCCCTTGGCGCGCGCGTCGTCAGTCTCACCGAGGCACTCGGCGAGCTGACGCTGGTCGTCAAGGCGAGCGATTATCTGGGCGTCGCGAAGGAACTGCGCGACAATCCCACGCTTCGCTTCGAACAGTTGATCGACCTGTGTGGTCTGGACTATCAGACCTACGGTGACGGCGCGTGGGAAGGCCCGCGCTTCGCGGCCGTGTCGCACCTGCTCTCGATCGCGAACAACTGGCGTCTGCGTCTGCGCGTGTTCGCACCCGACGACGCGGTGCCTATCGTGCCGTCGCTCGTCGAGATCTGGAATTCGACGAACTGGTACGAGCGCGAAGCGTTCGACCTCTACGGCATCGTCTTCGAAGGTCATCCGGACCTGCGCCGCATCCTCACCGACTACGGCTTCATCGGCCATCCGTTCCGTAAGGACTTCCCGGTTTCGGGTTACGTCGAAATGCGTTACGACCCGGAGCAGAAGCGCGTCGTCTATCAGCCGGTGACGATCGAGCCGCGCGAAATCACGCCGCGCGTGATCCGCGAGGATCGGTACGGTGGTCTGAAGAAACACTAAGAGGGTCGCATGTCCGAGATCAAAAACTACACGCTCAACTTCGGCCCGCAGCACCCGGCAGCGCACGGCGTGCTGCGCCTCGTGCTCGAGCTCGATGGTGAAGTGATCCAGCGCGCCGATCCGCACATCGGCCTTTTGCACCGCGCGACTGAAAAGCTCGCCGAAAGCAAGACCTTCATTCAGTCGGTGCCCTACATGGACCGTCTCGACTACGTGTCGATGATGGTCAACGAGCACGGTTACGTGCTCGCGATCGAAAAGCTGCTCGGCATCGACGTGCCGGTGCGCGCGAAGTACATCCGCGTGCTGTTCGACGAAATCACGCGCGTGCTGAACCACCTCATGTGGATCGGCTCGCACGCACTCGACGTCGGCGCGATGGCGGTGTTCCTCTACGCGTTCCGTGAGCGCGAAGACTTGATGGACGTCTATGAGGCTGTGTCGGGCGCGCGCATGCACGCGGCCTACTATCGCCCGGGCGGCGTCTATCGCGATCTGCCCGACGCGATGCCGCAATACAAGGCGTCGAAGATCCACAATGAGCGCGCGCTCGCGAAGATGAACGAAGCACGCCAGGGATCGCTGCTCGATTTCATCGACGATTTCTTCACGCGCTTCCCGGGTTGTGTCGACGAGTATGAAACGCTGCTCACCGACAACCGCATCTGGAAGCAGCGTCTCGTTGGCATCGGCGTGGTGAGCCCCGAGCGTGCGATGCAGCTCGGCCTGTCCGGCGCGATGCTGCGCGGTTCGGGAATCGAATGGGATCTGCGCAAGAAGCAGCCGTACGAAGTCTACGATCAGATGGACTTCGACATTCCGGTCGGCGTGAACGGCGACTGCTACGACCGCTATCTCGTGCGTGTCGAGGAAATGCGTCAGTCCACGCGCATTGCAAAACAATGCATTGAGTGGCTGCGCAAGAATCCCGGCCCCGTGATGATCGACAATCACAAAATCGCTCCGCCGTCGCGCGTGAACATGAAGTCGAACATGGAAGAGCTGATTCACCACTTCAAGCTCTTCAGCGAAGGCTTCCACGTGCCTGCGGGCGAGGCGTACGCCGCCGTCGAGCATCCGAAGGGCGAGTTCGGCATCTATCTCGTGTCGGATGGTGCGAACAAGCCGTATCGCCTGAAGATTCGCGCACCGGGCTATGCGCACCTGGCCGCGCTCGATGAGATGGCGCGCGGTCACATGATTGCAGACGCAGTGACGATCATCGGTACGCAGGACATTGTGTTCGGCGAGATCGACCGCTAAGCGGGCAACATCTGGCGCGCCCCGGGGGCTCGGGTGCGTGCCGCGCAACATGCCGGGAACGCCACGTCTGTCGCAGCAAGCGGTAACGCAGCATGCGCGACAGGTTTTCGTTCGGTAGGAATTGAAAGAGTCGTGTCTGAAAATGATCTCAGCTGAAGGCCTGAAAGAAATCGATCGCGCGTTGACGAAGTACCCCGCCGATCAGAAACAGTCCGCCGTGATGGCGGCACTGGCCGTCGCTCAAGAAGAGCATGGCTGGCTGTCGCCCGAACTCATGCAGTTCGTGGCCGACTACCTTGGCATGCCGCCCGTCGCGGTCCAGGAAGTTGCCACGTTCTACACGATGTTCGAGACCAAGCCGGTCGGCAAGCACAAGATCACGCTCTGCACGAACCTGCCGTGCCAGCTCGGTCCGGATGGCGGCTCCGACAGCACGGCCGCATACCTGAAGCAGAAGCTCGGAATCGACTTCGGCG
The DNA here is from genome assembly GCF_003837865.1 of Paraburkholderia dinghuensis. GTDB lineage: Bacteria > Pseudomonadota > Gammaproteobacteria > Burkholderiales > Burkholderiaceae > Paraburkholderia > Paraburkholderia dinghuensis. The sequence goes on from NZ_RQIS01000003.1 coordinate 366,851, forward strand.
AAACCACACCCGATGGCAAGTTCACCCTGAAAGAGGGTGAGTGCATGGGTGCGTGTGGCGATGCACCGGTGCTGCTCGTGAACAACCATCGTATGTGCAGCTTCATGAGCCGCGAGAAGATCGACCAGCTGCTCGAGGAACTTTCGAAATGACCTCTCTGCACAACCGTCACATCAAACCGCTGATTCTCGCCGGCCTTAACGGCGACAACTGGCACCTCGAAGACTACGTGGCGCGCGGCGGTTACAAGCAGCTGCGCCGTATTCTCGAAGAAAAAATTCCGCCCGAGCAGGTGATCGCCGACGTCAAGGCGTCGGGTCTGCGCGGTCGCGGTGGCGCGGGTTTTCCGACCGGCCTGAAGTGGAGCTTCATGCCGCGCCAGTTCCCGGGGCAAAAGTATCTCGTCTGCAACTCAGATGAGGGCGAGCCGGGCACATTCAAGGACCGCGACATTCTGCGCTGGAATCCGCACTCGGTGATCGAAGGCATGGCCATTGGCGCTTACGCGATGGGCATCACCGTCGGATACAACTACATCCACGGCGAGATCTTCGAGGTCTATCGCCGCTTCGAGGCTGCGCTTGAAGAAGCGCGCCAGGCGGGCTATCTCGGCGACAACATTCTCGGCACCGATTTCTCGTTCCAGCTGCACGCGCACCACGGTTACGGCGCCTACATCTGCGGCGAAGAAACGGCACTGCTCGAATCGCTCGAAGGCAAGAAGGGCCAGCCGCGCTTCAAGCCGCCGTTCCCGGCGAGCTTCGGCGTGTACGGCAAGCCCACCACGATCAACAACACCGAGACGTTCGCCGCGGTTCCGTTCCTGCTGGAAGTCGGTCCGCAGGCGTACATGGAACTCGGCAAGCCGAACAACGGCGGCACGAAGATTTTCTCGATCGCTGGTGACGTTGAGCGTCCGGGCAACTACGAAATCCCGCTCGGCACCCCGTTCGCGACGCTCATGGAGCTGGCCGGCGGCGTGCGCGGCGGCAAGAAGCTCAAGGCGGTGATTCCGGGTGGATCGTCGGCGCCGGTGATTCCGGGCGACCTGATGATGCAGACCGACCTCGACTACGACTCGATCGCAAAGGCGGGTTCGATGCTCGGCTCGGGCGCGGTCATCGTCATGGACGAAACGCGTTGCATGGTGCGCTCGCTGCTGCGTCTTTCGTACTTCTATTTCGAAGAGTCGTGCGGTCAGTGCACGCCGTGCCGCGAAGGCACGGGCTGGATGTATCGCGTCGTGAACCGCATCGAACACGGTCAGGGCCGCCAGGAAGACCTGGACCTGCTGAACTCGGTGGCGGGCAACATCATGGGCCGCACCATCTGCGCGCTCGGCGATGCGGCGGCGATGCCGGTGCGCGGCATGCTCAAGCACTACTGGGACGAATTCGAATATCACGTGCACAACAAGCGTTGCCTCGTCGGCGGACATGCCGGTTCGCAAGCGGCATCGGAGACGGTGGCCGTCTGAGGGCGAAACGCGGAAGGGGCGATCTGGGTGCGGGCCGCGTAACGCGACGCATCCGGGTAGACCGCGGTGAACGATTGAGCGGTAACAGGTTAGGGACGATTAACCATCATGGTTGAACTTGAAATAGACGGCAAGAAGGTGGAAGTGCCCGCAGGCAGCATGGTGATCCAGGCTGCGCAGCAGGCGGACACGTACATTCCACACTTCTGCTATCACAAGAAGCTGTCGATCGCGGCCAACTGCCGGATGTGTCTTGTCGATGTCGAGAAGATGCCGAAGGCCGTGCCCGCATGCGCGACGCCGGTGTCCCCGGGCATGATCGTGCGCACGACATCCGAGAAGGCCGTGCAGGGTCAGCAAGCCGTGATGGAGTTCCTGCTGATCAATCACCCGCTCGACTGCCCGATCTGCGACCAGGGCGGCGAATGCCAGCTGCAGGACCTCGCGGTCGGCTATGGCAAATCGGCTTCGCGCTACAGCGAAGAAAAGCGCGTGGTGTTCCACAAGAACGTCGGTCCGCTCATCTCGATGGAAGAGATGTCGCGCTGCATTCATTGCACGCGCTGCGTGCGCTTCGGCGACGAAATCGCGGGCGTGATGGAACTGGGCATGCTCGGCCGCGGCGAGCACTCGGAAATCACGACGTTCATCGGTAAGACCGTCGACTCGGAACTGTCGGGCAACATGATCGACTTGTGCCCGGTCGGCGCACTCACGAGCAAGCCGTTCCGCTACAGCGCTCGCACCTGGGAACTCTCGCGCCGCAAGTCGGTGAGCCCGCACGACTCGACGGGTGCGAACCTCGTCGTGCAGGTGAAGAACAACCGCGTGATGCGCGTGCTGCCGTACGAGAACGAAGCGATCAACGAATGCTGGATCTCGGACAAGGACCGCTTCTCGTACGAAGGCGTCAATAGCGAAGAGCGCCTGACCCACCCGATGATCAAGCAGGGCGGTCAGTGGATCGAAACCGACTGGCAGTCGGCGCTGGCATACGTCGTGAAGGGTATCAAGGGCATCAGCGACGAACATGGCGAAAACATGATCGCCGCGCTTGCCAGCCCGCACAGCACGACCGAAGAACTCTATCTGCTCAAGCAGTTCGCGAACGCGATCGGCACGCCGAACGTCGACTTCCGTCTGCGCCAGAGCGACTTCTCCGCACCGGTCACGGGTGCACCGTGGCTCGGCACGAAGATCGCCGATCTGACGTATGCCGACGCCGCATTTGTGATCGGCTCGTTCCTGCGCCGCGATCACGCGCTGTTCGCTGCGCGTCTGCGCCAGGCCGCGAAGGGCGGCGCGAAGGTCACACTGCTTCAGGCCAGCGCCGACAACTCGCTGATCCCGAGCGCGCAGCGCATCGTCGCGGCACCGTCGGCATGGCTTGACGAACTCGCCGGCATCGCAGCCGCGGTCGCGCAAGCCAAGGGCGTCGCTGTGCCGGAAGCATTCGCAAACGCGCAAGCTGGTGACGCAGCAAAGCAGGTTGCTGCTTCGCTCGCGAGCGGTGAACGCCGTTTCGTGCTGCTCGGCAACACGGCCGTCCAGCACCCGGATTTCTCGCGCCTGCACGCCGCAGCGCAATTCATCGCCGATACGACCGGCGCGACGCTCGGCTTCCTCACCGAAGCGGGCAACACGGTCGGTGCATACCTCGCGGATACATTGCCGGGCAACGGTGGTCTCAACGCACGCGAAGTGTTTGAGCAGCCGCGCAAGGGTTATCTGCTGCTCAACGTCGAGCCGGAATTCGATAGCGCGAATCCGGCAGCGGCGCGCGCGGCGCTCGACCAGGCGGAAATGGTTGTGATGTTCTCGCCGTTCAAGGCGGGCCTCGACTACGCGGACGTGCTGTTGCCTATCGCGCCGTACACCGAAACGTCGGGGACCTTCGTGAACGCCGAAGGCACGGTCCAGAGTTTCAATGGCGTTGTCCGTCCGCTCGGCGAAACGCGTCCGGCGTGGAAGGTGCTGCGCGTACTGGGCACGATGCTCGGCGCGCAAGGCTTCGAATACGAAACCTCGGAAGAAGTGCGTCGCAAGGCACTGGGCGACGGCAGCTTTGCCGCACGTCTGTCGAACAAGGCAGGTGCGCCGCTTTCGAAGGGCACGGTGGCCGCGGCGGCACAAGGGCGCTTCGAGCGCATCGCCGACGTGCCGATCTATCACGCCGATTCGCTCGTGCGCCGCGCCGATGCGCTGCAGCTTACGGCGGCGGCCCGCGTGGCGAATTCGGTCGGTCTGCCGACCGCGCTCTTCGATCAGCTTGGCCTGAAGGAAGGCGACGCCGTGCGCGTGCGCCAGGGCAATCTGTCGGTGAGCGCGCCCGCTACGCGCGATGCGAATCTTGCGCCGACGGTGGTGCGTGTGTCGGCGGCAACGCCGGTGGGCGCGCAACTCGGCAGCCTGTTCGGTGAACTGCTGGTGGAGAAGGCGTAAATGAGCTTGTTCGATACGATCAATGCAGGCGGCAGCCAGCTGCTCGGCGTGGCGTGGCCCACTGTGTGGGCGGTGGTGCGCATTCTCGTCGTCGCGGTGGTGATCCTGCTGTGCGTCGCGTACCTGATCCTCTGGGAGCGCAAGCTCATCGGCTGGATGCACGTGCGTCTCGGTCCGAACCGCGTCGGTCCCGCAGGTCTTCTGCAGCCGATCGCCGACGTGCTGAAGCTGCTGCTCAAGGAAGTCATTCAGCCTGCGCAGGCGAGCCGCTGGATCTACATGATCGCGCCGATCATGGTGGTGGTGCCGGCGTTCGCGGTCTGGGCGGTGATTCCGTTTCAGGCGGGCGCGGTGCTCGGCGACATCAACGCAGGTCTGCTCTATGTGATGGCAATCTCGTCGATCGGTGTCTACGGCGTGATTCTCGCGGGCTGGGCCTCGAACTCGAAGTACGCGTTCCTCGGCGCGATGCGCGCCGCGGCGCAGATGGTGTCCTACGAAATCGCGATGGGCTTCGCGCTCGTCGTCGTGCTGATGGTGTCGGGCAGCCTGAATCTCTCGGACATCGTCCACGGCCAGATGCGCGGCATCTTCGCAAGCTGGGGCATCACGTTCCTCTCGTGGAACTGGCTGCCGCTTCTGCCGATGTTCGTCGTCTACTTCATCTCGGGCATCGCCGAAACGAACCGCCACCCGTTCGACGTGGTGGAAGGGGAGTCGGAAATCGTCGCGGGTCACATGATCGACTACTCGGGGATGGGCTTCGCGCTGTTCTTCCTCGCCGAGTACATCAACATGATCGTGATCTCGGCGCTGGCCTCGGTCATGTTCCTCGGTGGCTGGAGCGCGCCGTTCGCCTTCCTCGATTTCATCCCGGGCGTGTTCTGGCTCGTGCTGAAGGTCTTCTTCCTGCTGTCGGTCTTCATCTGGGCCCGCGCGACGTTCCCGCGCTATCGCTATGACCAGATCATGCGTCTCGGCTGGAAGGTGTTCATTCCGGTTTGCGTGGTGTGGCTCATCGTGGTCGGCTTCTGGTACATGTCGCCGCTGAGCATCTGGAAATAAAGGGCGGACGAGACCATGAACGCTATCCAAAACTTCTTCAAGACGTTCTTCCTGACCGAGTTGCTCAAGGGGCTCGCGCTGACCGGCCGTTATACGTTCAAGCGCAAGTTCACGGTGCAGTTCCCGGAAGAGAAGACCCCGATGTCGCCGCGTTTTCGCGGTTTGCACGCGCTGCGCCGCTACGAAAATGGCGAAGAACGCTGCATCGCGTGCAAGCTGTGCGAGGCTGTGTGCCCCGCGCTCGCCATCACGATCGAGTCGGAAGTGCGCGAGGACAACACGCGCCGCACAACGCGCTATGACATCGACCTGACCAAGTGCATCTTCTGCGGCTTCTGCGAAGAGAGCTGCCCAGTCGATTCGATCGTCGAAACGCACATTCTCGAGTATCACGGCGAGAAGCGCGGCGATCTGTATTTCACGAAGGACATGCTGCTGGCCGTCGGCGATCGCTACGAAGCACAGATCGCAGCGAACAAGGCAGCGGATGCACCGTACCGTTGATTTTTTAGTTTGACGCTGCATCGGCCCGCGGTTCGGGCCGGCTGCGGGACAGGTGTGTGCTGACAAGCGCCACCTCTTCGCAGCATGTCCGCCGCGGCGCGGCGCTCCCTGGTCTGGCCGCCAGTCCGAGCCGCGCAACCCGCCTCACGATGGCCCCAACGATGAACCAGTAATCATGGAATTCACGACCGTCCTGTTTTACATCTTCGCGCTGCTGCTGACGCTGTCAGGGCTGAAGGTGATCACGTCGCGCAACCCTGTGTCGGCGGCGCTTTTCCTCGTGCTCGCGTTCTTTAATGCGGCCGCGATCTGGATGCTGCTCGAGGCGGAATTCCTCGCGATCCTGCTGGTGCTCGTCTATGTGGGCGCGGTGATGGTGCTGTTCCTGTTCGTCGTGATGATGCTGGACATCAACATCGACGTACTGAGCCGCGACTTCAAGCGCTTCGTCCCGGTTGCGACCGTGGTGGGCGCGATCATCGTGGTCGAGACCGCGCTGATCCTCTGGCATGGATACGGTGCGACGACGTCGCCGGTGCCCGATACGTCGGCTGCAGCGGTCGCGTCTGTGTCGAACTCGCATCTGATCGGCAAGATCATGTACACCGACTACATCTTCGCGTTCGAAGTGGCCGGCCTCGTGCTGCTCGTCGCGATCGTCGCGGCGATCGCACTGACCGTGCGCGAACCGAAGGATGCAAAGCGGCAAAACGTTTCGAAGCAGGTCAAGGTGCGTCGCGAAGACCGCGTGCGCCTCGTGAAGATGCCTGCCGTGAAGGAAGTTCCGGAAGAGCCTGCAACGGACGAAACCGCGTCCGGCAGCAAGAGCTGAACGCGCAGGAGAGAGACCCCATGTTGACCCTTGCTCATTACCTCGTCCTCGGCGCGATCCTCTTTGCGATCTCGATCGTTGGCATTTTCCTCAACCGCCGCAACGTCATCATCATTCTGATGGCGATCGAGCTGATGCTGCTGGCGGTGAACACGAACTTCGTTGCGTTCTCGCACTACCTCGGTGACATTCACGGCCAGGTGTTCGTGTTCTTTGTGCTTACTGTTGCGGCCGCGGAAGCCGCGATTGGTCTTGCGATTCTCGTGACCTTGTTCCGCAGCCTCGACACGATCAACGTCGAGGATCTCGATCAGCTCAAAGGTTAAGGCAGCCTGCTATGGCAACGACACTCAACGAAAACCTGTTGCTGGCGGTACCGCTCGCACCACTCGCCGGTTCCCTCATTGCCGGTCTGTTCGGCAAAACGGTGGGACGCGCCGGTGCGCACACGGTAACCATTCTCGGCGTTGCGATTGCGTTCGTGCTTTCGTGCATGACGTTCTTCGACGTACTCGGCGGCGCGAGCTTCAACGCGACTGTCTACGAATGGATGTCGGTAGGCGGCCTGAAATTCGAAGTTGGTTTCCTCGTCGATTCGCTGACGGCTCTCATGATGTGCGTGGTGACCTTCGTGTCGCTGATGGTGCACATCTACACGATCGGCTACATGGCGGAAGAAGAGGGCTACCAGCGCTTCTTCTCGTACATCGCGCTCTTCACGTTCGCAATGTTGATGCTCGTGATGAGCAACAACTTCCTGCAGCTGTTCTTCGGCTGGGAAGCGGTGGGGCTCGTCTCGTATCTGCTGATCGGTTTCTACTTCAAGCGTGAAAGCGCCATCTACGCGAACATGAAGGCGTTCCTCGTGAACCGCGTGGGCGACTTCGGCTTCCTGCTCGGCATCGGCCTGCTGCTCGCATACGGTGGCTCGCTGAACTACAGCGAAGTGTTCGCGAAGGGTCACGAAATCGCCGCGCTGACGTTCCCGGGCTCCTCGTGGAACCTGCTCACGGTGGCGTGTATCTGCCTGTTCGTCGGCGCGATGGGTAAGTCGGCACAGTTCCCGCTGCACGTCTGGCTGCCCGATTCGATGGAAGGCCCGACGCCGATCTCCGCGCTGATCCACGCGGCAACCATGGTGACGGCCGGTATCTTCATGGTCGCGCGCATGTCGCCGTTGTTCGAGCTTTCGGAAGCCGCGCTGTCGTTCATCGTTGTGATCGGCGCGATCACCGCGCTCTTCATGGGTTTCCTCGGCATCGTCCAGAACGACATCAAGCGCGTGGTTGCGTACTCGACGCTCTCGCAGCTCGGCTACATGACGGTCGCGCTCGGCGTGTCGGCGTATCCGGTCGCGATCTTCCACCTGATGACGCACGCGTTCTTCAAGGCGCTGCTGTTCCTCGGCGCGGGTTCGGTCATCATCGGCATGCACCACGATCAGGACATGCGCAACATGGGCGGCCTGCGCAAGTACATGCCGATCACGTGGATCACGTCGCTGGTTGGCTCGCTCGCGCTGATCGGTACGCCGTTCTTCTCGGGCTTCTACTCGAAGGACTCGATCATCGAAGCCGTGAAGGCCTCGCATCTGGCGGGTTCGGGCTTCGCGTACTTCGCGGTGGTCGCCAGCGTGTTCGTGACGGCGCTGTACTCGTTCCGTATGTACTTCCTGGTGTTCCACGGTGAAGAGCGCTTCCGTCATCCGAAGCACCCGGATTCGCCGATGGGCGCGGAGGCCGTCTCGCATCACGACGATCATCACCACGCCCACGAGCCGCACGAGTCGCCGTGGGTGGTCTGGTTGCCGCTCGTCCTGCTCGCGATTCCTTCTGTGATTGCCGGCGCATGGGGCATCGGTCCGATGCTGTATGGCGACTTCTTCAAAAACGGCATCGCCTTTGAGAAGGTGATCTACATCGGCCAGAACCATCCGGGTCTCACCGAAATGGCCGAAGAATTCCAGGGCTGGGCAGCCATGGGCGCGCATGCGTTCTCGGGCCTGCCGGTTTGGCTCGCGCTCGCGGGTGTGGTGGTCGCGTGGTTCTTCTATATGAAGCGCCCGGACCTGCCGGAAGTCGTGCAACGCACGTTCGCACCGGTTCACAAGCTGCTCGCGAATGCGTATTACCTCGACAAGATCAACGAAGTGGTATTCGCCCGCGGCGCGGTCGCGATCGGTCGTGGTTTGTGGAAAGAGGGCGACGTGGTCGTGATCGACGGCGTCGTAAACGGGAGCGCGAAGTTCATCGGGTGGTTTGCGACGGTTATCCGTTTCCTGCAATCCGGCTACATCTACCATTACGCATTTGCGATGATCATTGGTATGCTCGGGCTCCTGACCCTGTTTGTAACGCTCGGCGGCAAATAAGGCGAGGGAAACTGAATGCACGCTACCCCGATTCTCAGTATTGCGATCTGGCTGCCGATCCTGTTCGGCATCCTGGTTCTGTTTGTGGGTTCCGACCGGAACCCGGGCACGGCCCGTTGGCTGGCGCTCATCGGTTCGTTGCTGGGTTTCCTCGCTACTATCCCGCTCATTTCGGGATTTGACGCGTCTACCGCCGACCTCCAGTTCGTCGAGAAGTCGGTCTGGATCGAACGTTTCAACATTGCGTATTACCTTGGCGTCGACGGCATCTCGATGTGGTTTGTCGTGCTGACCGCGCTCATTACCGTGGTCGTCGTGATCGCGGGCTGGCAGGTCATCACGAAGAACGTCGCGCAGTACATGGCCGCGTTCCTGATCCTCTCGGGGATCATGATTGGTGTGTTCTGCGCCGCGGACGGTCTGCTGTTCTACGTGTTCTTCGAAGCCACCCTGATCCCGATGTACATCATCATCGGCGTGTGGGGCGGCCCGAACCGCGTGTACGCAGCGTTCAAGTTCTTCCTCTACACGCTCGCCGGCTCGCTGCTGATGCTGGTCGCGCTGCTGTATCTGTACCGTGAGACCGGTACGTTCGATCTCGCAACGTGGCAGGCCGCGAAGATCGCCATGACGCCGCAGATCCTGCTCTTCCTGGCGTTTTTCCTGGCGTTCGCGGTGAAGGTGCCGATGTGGCCCGTCCACACGTGGTTGCCGGACGCGCACGTCGAGGCGCCCACGGGCGGCTCGGTGGTGCTGGCCGCGATCATGCTGAAGCTCGGTGCGTACGGTTTCCTGCGTTTCTCGCTGCCGGTCACGCCCGACGCCAGCCACTATCTCGCGCCGGTCGTCATCACGCTGTCGCTTATCGCGGTGATCTATATCGGTCTCGTCGCGATGGTGCAGTCGGATATGAAGAAGCTGGTCGCGTATTCGTCGATCGCTCACATGGGCTTCGTCACGCTCGGCTTCTTCATGTTCGGTGAATCGAGCCAGCTGGCGATGGAAGGCGGCATCATCCAGATGATCTCGCACGGCTTCATCTCCGGCGCGATGTTCCTTTGCATCGGCGTGCTGTATGACCGCATGCACACGCGTGATATCGCCGACTACGGCGGTGTCGTCAACACGATGCCGAAGTTCGCGGCGCTCGCGATGCTGTTCATGATGGCCAACTGCGGCCTGCCGGGCACGTCGGGTTTCGTCGGCGAATTCATGGTGATTCTGGCGGCCGTGAAGTACAACTTCTGGATCGCGTTCGGCGCAGCGTTCACGCTGATTCTTGGCGCAGCCTATACCTTGTGGATGTACAAGCGCGTGTACTTCGGCGCGATTGCGAACGACCATGTGCGTGAGCTGAAGGACATCGACTGCCGCGAGTATCTGGTGCTGGGAATACTCGCGCTGATGACCCTTTTCATGGGCGTTTATCCGAAGCCCTTTACCGACGTGATGCACGTTTCCGTGGAGAATCTCCTCACCCACGTCGCGCAGTCGAAGCTGCCGGTGTCCCCGTAACGCCGGGTTGGGGATCAAGAAATCATGACCTACACCACTATGAACTTCCTGTGGCCCGACGCGTTGCTGATGCTGGCAACCGTCGTCGCCTGGCTCAACGACATGTTCACCGGTCCGTCGGGCCGCAAGAACACCTACTACATCGCGTTGCTGTCCACGCTCGTGGCCGGCGTCTGGTTCGCGGTGAACGCGTTCGATCCGCATGTGTACTACACGTTCTCGCGCATGTACGTGATCGATCCGTTTGCGAGCGCGATGAAGGCGGTGGTGTCGCTCGGCTATGCAGTGACGATCGTCTACTCGCGCAAGTATCTGGAAGACCGCGACATGTTCCGCGGCGAGTTCTTCCTGCTCGGCATGTTCTCGCTGCTCGGCCAGATCGTCATGATCTCGGGCAACAACTTCCTCACGCTGTATCTCGGCCTCGAGTTGATGTCGCTGTCGCTCTACGCCGTGATCGCGCTGCGCCGCAACGCTACGCAGTCGAACGAAGCGGCGATGAAGTACTACGTGCTCGGCGCGCTGGCTTCGGGTTTCCTGCTGTACGGCATCTCGATGATCTACGGCGCGACCGGCTCGCTTGAACTGAACGAAGTGATCCACGCAGTTGGATCGGGCCATATCGACGATGTCGTGCTGCTGTTCGGCGTGGTCTTCATCGTGGCCGGCGTGGCGTTCAAGATGGGTGCCGTGCCGTTCCATATGTGGGTGCCTGACGTGTACCAGGGCGCGCCTACGGCCATGACGCTTCTCGTAGGCGGCGGCCCGAAGGTTGCGGCATTTGCCTGGGGCGTGCGCTTCCTCGTGATGGGTCTCCTGCCGCTCGCCGTCGACTGGCAGGAAATGCTGATCATCCTCGCGGCACTCTCGATGATCGTCGGCAACATCACCGGTATCGTCCAGCGCAACATCAAGCGGATGCTCGCGTACTCGGCCATCTCGAACATGGGCTTCGTGCTGCTGGGTCTGCTCGCCGGCATCGTGGACGGCAAGGCGACGGGCGCGGCCAGTGCGTACAGCTCGGCGATGTTCTACAGCATCGTCTATCTGATTACGACGCTCGGCTCGTTTGGCGTCGTGATGCTGCTCGCGCGCCGCGATTTCGAAGCCGAGACGCTCGACGACTTCAAGGGTCTCAACCAGCGCAGTCCGGTGTTCGCATTCGTGATGATGCTGATGATGTTCTCGCTCGCGGGCATTCCGCCGACGGTCGGCTTTTACGCGAAGCTCGCCGTGCTCGAAGCGACGATGAACGCTGGTCTCACGTGGCTTGCCGTGCTTGCCGTCATCACGTCGCTGTTCGGCGCGTTCTACTACCTGCGTGTCGTCAAGCTGATGTACTTCGATGCACCGCAGGACACCGCGCCGATCGAAAGCCACGCCGGCAACCGTGCGCTGCTCACGCTCAATGGCCTGGCCGTGCTGGTGCTCGGTATCGTTCCGGGGCCGCTGATGTCGCTCTGCCTGCAGGCCGTTTCGCATACGCTGCCGCTCTGATGTCTGCGGCGGGCTGGTTTATCGTCTTGTTGGCGCTCGTCGGCGCCAACCTGCCGTTCGTCAACCAGCGGTTGTTCGGCGTTGTGCCGCTGCGCGCGCAGAAAAAGCGCGTGTGGCTGCGGATCGCTGAACTGATCGTGCTGTATTTCGTGGTCGGCGCGTTCGGCTTCCTGCTGGAAGCGCGCGCCGGTAACCGCTTCGACCAGGGCTGGCAGTTCTACGCCATCACGTTCTGTCTGTTCGTGGTGTTAGCGTTTCCCGGCTTCACCTGGCAATATCTCGTCAAGCGCCGTTCGGCGTAACGTACTCTTCGGCATACCTGCGCGCACCACTGGCGCAGGTCTCGCCGCTTGTCCATTTCTGGCCCGTTTTCGCGCGGCATCGCAGAGGTTGAATATGGCTGCTGAACAGCACAAACACGACCCGGCACTCGCCGAAACGTGCGTGGAGAGCACGACGCTCTACGCAGGCAATTTCCTGACCCTCAAGCGTGACACTGTGGCGCTGCCGGACGGCAAGCACGCCACGCGCGAGTTCGTGGTGCATCCGGGGGCGGTGATGGTGATCCCGCTCTTCGACGATGGGCGCGTGCTCATGGAGCGCCAGTATCGCTATCCGCTTTCGCGCGTGATGACCGAATTTCCGGCCGGCAAGCTCGATCCGCAGGAAGGTGCACTCGCGTGTGCGAAGCGCGAATTGCGCGAGGAGACGGGCTACACGGCACGTGAGTATATTTTCCTGACGCAGATTCATCCGGTCATTTCATACTCGACAGAATTCATCGACATCTATCTGGCGCGCGGCCTGACGGCGGGTGCAGCCGATCTCGACGACGGTGAATTCCTCGAGACTTTCACGGCAACGCTGCCGGAACTGCTCGAACGCGTGCGCAACGGCGATATCACGGATGTGAAAACGATCATCGGGACGTTCTGGCTCGAGAAGGCGCTCTCCGGCGCCTGGCCGCTCGGTGAGGTGGAGAAGGGCTGACGCGTTGGCCGCCAGGCCATGAGCAATGAGCGACGGTGGCAGGCATTGGCGCTATCGTCGCGTGACGTTGGGTTCGAGCATCCTCAGCGATGCCGCCCGGGCGGCGCTACAATCGTGAGCCAGCCCGATTCAGGGGCGGCGGAATTTTTTAGAACGACCGTTCACAAATCCGCATTTTGCGCTACACTCGTTGCCAAGCCACGATTCCCCATGAAGGTCCTCGATTTACAGTGCCCAGACGGCCATCGGTTTGAAGGCTGGTTCGCTTCCGCTGACGACTTCGAGTCGCAGCGTTCGCGCAAGCTGGTCGAATGCCCGATGTGCGGTGCCACCGACGTGAGCCGCGTGCCGTCAGCACCCCGGCTGAATCTGTCCGGTGCGACCGAGGCGAGCGCTACACCCGCCTCGCAGCAAGCCGCACAGTGGCAGGGGCGGGCGCTGCGCGCGCTGCGCGAGGTCTTCGAGAAGACGGAGAACGTAGGCGACCGTTTCGCCGAGGAAGCGCGGCGCATGCATTACAACGAAGCGCCATCGCGCAATATTCGCGGCGTCGCTTCCGCTGCGGACGCGCAAGCCCTCGTCGAAGAAGGCATCGATGTGATGCCGCTGCCGGTTCCGGCTGCGCTGAAGGGCTCGCTGCAGTAGCCATGCGGGTCTTCGTCGCGCCGACATTGGTCGCGGCGAGGAGACACTGCGCATGGATCTCGATTATTCCCCCGCCGACGAGGCATTCCGCGCCGAAGTCCGTGACTGGCTCGAGGCTAATCTGCCTCAGACCATTCGCGAGAAGGTGCTCAATCACAAACGTCCGAACCGCGACGACTTCGCGAGCTGGCACAAGCTGCTCGGTCAGAAGGGATGGTCGGCGCCCGCCTGGCCAGTTGAGTGTGGCGGCCCGGGCTGGACCGAAGTGCAGCGCCACATCTGGGACGGAGAGTGCGGGCGCATAGGTGCGCCGATGGTGTTGCCGTTCGGCGTGTCGATGGTCGCACCCGTGCTGATGAAGTACGGTAACGAAGCGCAAAAACGCTATTACCTGCCGCGCATTCTCGCTGGCACCGACTGGTGGTGCCAGGGCTACTCCGAGCCGGGCTCGGGTTCCGATCTGGCTTCCCTGCGCACGCGCGCCGTGCGGGTCACGGACGAGTCGGGCGATCACTATGTCGTGAATGGCCAGAAGACCTGGACCACATTGGGTCAGTACGCGGACATGATGTTCTGTCTCGTGCGCACCGATCCCGCCGCGAAGAAGCAGGAGGGTATCTCGTTCCTCCTCATCGACATGAAGACGCCGGGCATCACCGTGCGTCCGATCATCACGCTCGACGAAGATCACGAAGTCAACGAGGTCTTCTTCGAGGACGTGAAGGTGCCGGTCGCAAACCTCGTCGGCGAGGAGAATCGCGGATGGACTTACGCGAAATATCTGCTTGGCCACGAACGCACAGGCATCGCTCGCGTGGGCGCGTCGAAGCGCGAACTGGAGTTCCTCAAGGGCGTCGCGCTCAAGCAGAAGAAGCACGGCAAGCCGCTGCTTCATGATCCGGTGTTCGCGGCGCGTGTAGCGTCAGTCGAAATCGAACTCATGGCGCTCGAAGTGACGGTCGCGCGCGTGATATCGAGTAGTGACAACGGCCGAGGCCCCGGCCCCGAAGCATCGATGCTCAAGATCAAGAGCACCGAAATCCAGCAGGCGCTGACCGAACTGATGGTCGATGCGATCGGCCCGCTTGCCGCGCCGTTCGATCCCGCATTCCTCGAAGGCGAGCATCAGCACGCCGCCGGCGGCGACGACGATGCGGCTCCGCTCGCCGCGTACTACTTCAACTTCCGCAAGACGTCGATTTATGGCGGATCGAACGAAATCCAGAAGAACATCATCGCGCAGATGATTCTGGGGATTTGAGGAGCGTCGCAATGGACTTCAATTTCACGGAAGAGCAACAGCAACTCGCCGACGCGCTGCGCCGCTATCTCGACAAACACTATGGCTTCGAAGCGCGCCAGGCGATTGTGAAGACGCCTGCGGGCATCTCGGCTGACCACTGGAAAGCGTTCGTCGAACTGGGCCTCACCGCGCTGCCGGTGCCTGCGGATCAAGGCGGCTTTGACGGTACGCCGTTCGACATGCTGGTCGTCATGCAGCAGTTGGGTCGGGCGCTCGTCGTCGAGCCGTACTGGGCGACGGCGGTCGGCGTCGAAGCGCTCAAGTTAGCGGACGCGTCTCAACCCGACAACGCGCGCTTGCTGGAGCGCGTGGCGTCAGGCGATGTTCGCCTCGCCGCGGCATTCCACGAACCCGATGCACGCTACGACCTGTTTTCGCTTGCCACTACGGCGACGCAAACCGGCGACGGCTTTGCGCTCACGGGTACGAAGTCGGTCGTGCAGCACGGTGCGCAGGCCGATTACTGGATCGTCCCGGCCCGACTCGCGGGCGATGTTGCGCTGTTTGTCGTTGCGCGCGACGCGACCGGCGTCGAAGTGCGCGACTATCGCACGATCGACGGCCAGCGCGCCGCGACGCTCGAGTTCAATTCCACACCTGCGCGCCGTCTGGGCGACGAATCGATCGGCGCAAAGACGTGGGAGCACATTGCCGACTACGCGACGTTCCTGCTGTGTGCGGAAGCAATCGGCGCGATTGACGCGCTGACGAGCGCAACGGTCGAATACACTAAAACACGTCAACAGTTCGGCGTGCCGATCGCGCGATTCCAGGCTCTGCAGCACCGCATGGCCGACATGCTGATCCACGCCGAGCAGGCCCGCTCGATTACGTATCTCGCCGCGGCACGTTACAGTAGCGAGTCGTCCGATGAGCGTCGGCGTGCCATTTCCGCTGCGAAAGCGCGCGTGGGCCAGGCGGCGCGTTACGTCGGCCAGCAAGCCGTGCAATTGCACGGCGGCATGGGTGTCACCAACGAACTCGCGGCGGCACATCTGTTCAAGCGTCTGTCGATTATCGAAACGACACTCGGCGATGTCGATCATCATCTGGAGCGGTTCGCCGCGATGCCGGGCTTCGCGCACACGGCAGCGTGATTGAAGCCGTATAGAGGAAAGTTACTATGGGTTTGAGTTTCGAAGATCTCGAAGTCGGCAAGGCGTATACGGTCGGCTCGCACACGTTCACACGCGAGGAGATCGTGCACTTCGCGGAACAGTTCGATCCGCAGCCGTTTCACCTGAGCGAGGCGGATGGCGAGGCGTCGATGTTCGGGGGGCTCGTCGCAAGCGGCTGGCATACGTGTTCGGTCATGATGGGCATGTTCGTGCGTCACTTCCTGCGCGATTCGACATCGATGGGGTCGCCCGGTATCGACGACATACGCTGGATCAAGCCGACGCGCGTCGGCGACACGCTCACGATGACGAACACTGTGCTCAGCAAGCGTGTGTCGGCGAGCAAGCCTGATCGTGGCATCGTCGAAACGCGTTGGGATGGGGTCAACCAGCACGGGGAAACCATTGTGACGGTGCAGTCGAAGGCGCTGTTCGGTCTGCGCCATCCTGGCGTGCGCGAACCGGGGAGCGTGTCGTGAGCGAGAGCGGCATCGTGCAGATTGCCGACATGGCTGCACTGCGTGCGCTCGCAGGCGGCGCGCCGATCGTGAGCGGCTGGACCACGGTGGGCGAACCGCAGGTGCTTGGCTTTGCAGACGCTACCGGCGACCACCAGTGGATCCACGTCGATGCGGAGCGAGCGCGCCGAGAGTCGCCGTTCGGCGGACCGATCGCTCATGGCTTTCTCACGCTTTCGCTGATTCCGGCGCTGCTCGTACAAACTGTGCAGATGCGTCAGCGCATGGGCGTCAACTACGGGCTCAACCGCGTGCGCTTTACCGCGCCAGTGCCAGTGGGATCGAAGGTCCGCGCGCGCTTTGGTGTGAAAGAGGCGGGCGAAACTGGCGACGGTGGCGTGCAGGTGATCTGGGACGTGAACATCGAGTGCGAAGGCAACGAGCGGCCCGCTTGCGTCGCGGAATTCATTACGCGGCACTATTTCTGATTTACGTTTCGCGTACCGGCGTGTAAGTGTGAGACAGACAAAAAGGCGCCCGGCTTTCGCGGCCGAGCGCCCTTTTTTCGTTTACTTAGTGTTTCGCGTACTGCGTGGCGCCGAACAGTATTTCGCGAGCTTTGTCGTCCTGAAGCGCCTGGCGCGCCGATGCCAGCACCTCGACGCCACGCTTGACAGCGGGCCTTGCCGCAATCGTCTCGTGCCATCGCTTCACGTTCGGAACGCTGTCGAGATCGATGCCCTGGTTCTGCCACGAACGCGTCCAGGGGAAGGCGGCGATGTCGGCGATGGTGTAGTCGTCGCCGGCCAGGTATTCGGTTTTCCCGAGCTGCTTGTCCATCACGTTGTAAAGACGTCTGGCCTCGTTCGTGTAGCGGTTGACGGCGTACTCGATTTTTTCGGGCGCATAGATGCGGAAGTGGTGCGCCTGGCCAAGCATGGGACCGAGTCCGCCCATCTGGAACATCACCCATTGAAGCACGTCGTAGCGCGCGGCCAGATCCTCGGGCATGAACTTGCCGGTTTTCGCCGCCAGATAAATCAGAATCGCACCGGATTCGAATAGCGAGAATGGCTCGCCGTCGGCGCGACGCGGGCCTTCGGAATCGACGATGGCTGGAATCTTGTTGTTCGGACTGATGGCGAGGAACTCGGGCGTGAACTGGTCGCCCGCACCGATGTTGACTGGATGGACTCGGTACTCAAGGCCGGTCTCCTCAAGCATGATGTGGACTTTGTGACCGTTCGGGGTGGCCCAACTGTAGACATCGATCATCGTGATTTCTCGCATGGTGGACGGATGACGCCGCGGGTCTGCCGCAGCGTCTCTGGTGGCGAAAAAGTGCTAAAGCACTAAGTCCGGTCGACCGCTTTGCGTGGGACGGGAGTAAGCACTAAAGCGCTAACTCCGGTCGACCGCTTTGCGTGGGACGGGAGTAAGCACTAAAGCGCTAACTCCCGTCGACATCTGGGCGGTAGCGCAGAAATTGCGCGTACAACATTTCCATAGTCGTGTTGCGAACGTCGCGATGCAGCGGCGAGGGCGGCGAATAGTTGAGCGTGCGTAAGACCCAGTCGCCGTTCGCCGCGCCGACGTCAAGCGCGTTGATGCAGCCGGTCGCTTGCGCCAGATGCCCGAAGAACGTGCGAGCCCCCGCCGTGATCGCGTGCGAAAGGATCGCGCGGTTTACCCCGCCGTGCAGCACGAGCAGTACGGTGTCCCACGACGGATCGGCACGCAGCGCGGCGAGCGCGGGCAGCACACGGTCGAGCAGTTCGCCGATCGTTTCGCCGCCGAGGAATCGCACGTCCTCGGCAACGATGCCGTCGAACGCACGCAGGAACGCGCTCTCCAGTTCATCGGGCGGGATCGTTGCGAGACGTCCGCCGCGAATCTCTTGCCAGGCAGGCTCGATGTCGAGGTCGATATGCTGCCCAGTCTCGGCCAGCACGAGCTGTGCGGTTTCCACCGTTCGGCGCAGTCCGCTCACGATCACGCGATCGAAATGCGCCGCCTGCGATGCAAACGCGCGACCGGCCGCAATTGCCTGCGCACGGCCGTCTTTGTTGAGCGGCACCGTGTCGGGGTCGATGGCGCGGCCCGAGTCGTCGAAGTAGGTGACGTCACCGTGGCGCATCAGGAAGATGCGCCGGCGCCTCGGCATCCGGAATTCGCTCATTTGTAGACCGGTGCGCGCTTTTCGAGGAAGGCTGTGATGCCCTCGAGGCCGTCGCGATGATGCAGCGAGGCGACGAAACTCTCGCGTTCGGAGACGAGGTGATCGGTGAGCGGTTGCGCATGGGCGACGTTGACGAGGCCTTTGATCCGCGCGGCCGAGTTGGGCGAAATGTTGGCGAGATCGTCGGCCCAGGCGAGCGCGGCGTCGAGCGCCGTCTGCGGTTTGACGAGGCGGTTCACGACGCCGAGTGCGGCGAGACGCGCGGCACCGATCGGTTTGCCTTCGAGCATCACTTCGGTAGCGAGCGCCCTCGGCAGCGCGTGCGCAAGGAACCACGAACCGCCGCCATCGGGCGTGAGGCCCACGCGCGAGTACGACATGACGAATTTTGCGTCCTCGGCGGCGACGATCAGGTCGGCGGCGAGCGCGAGTGAGAAGCCCGCGCCGGCGGCGGCGCCTTCGACGGCTGCGATTACGGGCTTGCTCGACTGCCGCATCGCTGTGATCCACTCGGCGAGCATATCGATGCTGGCGGCCTGCACGGATGGATCTTTCGCACGGTTCTCCAGCAGGCGGTTCAGGTTTCCGCCCGCGCAGAAGAAGTTGTCGGCGCCGGTCAGCACAATTGCGCGCAGCGATGCGTCGCGCTCGGCGGCGTCGAGCGCTTCGATGGCGGCGGCATACATGTCGGGATGAAGTGCGTTGCGCGCACCGGGGTTCGACAGCGTCAGGACGAGTGTCGATTCATGGCCTTGCGGCCGGCTGCTGAGAAGTTCTGCGCTCATGCGCGGGCCTCGTTCGGTTCGTTGAAGTTGGTGGCATCCGGCTGGGTCAGCGAGAGGCCGATATGCGTGCGGCGAGTGAGCCACGGTGACGGTCGACGGCGCGTGCGGTCAGTCGCTTGCACGCCGTCGGCACGCGCCGGCACGGTCTGTGAGGCTCCATCGTCGATGCGGTTTTCGTCGCGCCTCGTGAAGGCGTCAGCGAGATGATTTCGCGCGGCAGCCGGGGCTTGTGCTTTTGCATCATACTGCCGCGTCGCAATGCCCGCCTGCGTGACGATCCGGGCGATACCGCAGCCCATCGCGCCAGCTCCGACGATGCCGGTTGTCTCAATGTTGCAATGATGGGTGGTCATGGGAAGCATTGCTGCATGATAATCCGGGAATGGCACGGTCGTACATTTACAGGAGGCCGGCCGGCGACGCCGTTTGGAGCGTCGCCGTTTCCAGGGAGAAACAAGGATGATCAAGCTGCACGGTATCGCGCTCTCGAACTATTTCAACAAGGTCAAATTCGTGCTGCTCGAGTACGGTATCGCCTTCGAGGAAGTGATCAACAAGCTGCCGCTCGATGAGGCGCTGCTCGCGCACTCGCCCGCAGGCAAGGTGCCGTTCATCGAAACCGAAAACGGCTTTCTGTGCGAGTCGGAAGTGATCGTCGAGTATCTGAACGCGCGCTATCCCGAATGTGGCATTTTCGCCGCCGATCCGTGGCAGGCCGCGAAGGAGCGCGAACTGATCGCGTTTGTCGAAACGCATCTGGAACTCGAGGCCCGGGAACTCTATGGCGAGGCCTTCTTCGGCGGCAAGGTGAGCGACGAAGTGAAGGCGACGGCAGAGAAGCGCTTGCGCCGCTATCTCGCGAGCTTCAAGCGGATCGCGAAGTTCGCGCCCTATGTGGCGGGCGAGCGGTTTGGCATTGCGGACGCGGCGGTGTACGCGAACCTCCCGCTCGTCGCGATGGCGACACAGCGCATCTATGGCGCGGATTTCGTGGCCGAGGCGGGCATCGACTGGAAGTCGTATGGGAAGCTGATCGGCGAGCGTCCCTCCGCTCAGCGTGTGAATGCCGATCGCAAGGCGTATATCGAGGCCAACTCGTAAGCAATTCCCGGTTGGTTGCGTTCGCAACGGGCATGGCGGCCGCGTGAAAGCAACACCACCGCCTGGCGCGATGATCGGGAACGCCCTGACCCTCGCGGATTCATCGCGCGCACGCGGTCAGAGTTTTGCGAGTCGCATCAGCGCCGTTGCGAGCGTGCTTTCCTGCTTCGCAAAGCAAAAGCGCACGACACCCGATTCGTGCGGCTCGTGATAAAACGCCGAGACCGGGATGGCTGCCACACCGATCTCGGTGGTGAGCCACTTCGAGAACTCGGCTTCAGGCATGTCGCTGATCGCCGAGTAATCGACACACTGGAAGTACGTGCCTTCGCACGCAAGCACTTTGAATCGCGTGTTCGCGAGACCTGCGCGGAAGAAGTCGCGCTTCTTCTGATAGAACGCCGGCAGATCCAGATACGGCCTCGGGTCGCGCAGATACTGCGCGAGACCGAACTGCATCGGCGTGTTCACGGTAAAGACGTTGAACTGGTGGACCTTGCGGAATTCGGCCGTGAGCGGCGCGGGCGCGGCGACATAGCCCACCTTCCAGCCCGTTACGTGATAGGTCTTGCCGAAGCTCGACACGATGAAGCTGCGTGCGGCGAGTTCCGGATAGCGCGCGACGCTTTCGTGCGGCGCGCCGTCGTAGACCATGTGCTCGTAGACCTCGTCGGACAGGATCAGCACGTTGGTGCCGCGCACGATCGCTTCGAGCTTGCGCATGTCGTCGTCGCGCCAGACCGTACCCGTCGGGTTGTGCGGCGTGTTGATGAGGATGAGGCGCGTCTTCGGCGTGATCGCGGCCGCGAGGCGGTCGAACGGGATCGCGTATTCGGGTGCTTCCAGTGTGACGAAGACGGGCTTGCCGCCTGCTAGTTCGATTGACGGCAGATAGCTGTCATAGGTCGGCTCGACGACGATCACTTCGTCGCCCGGATGCACCGCGCACAGAATCGCGGTCAGGATCGCCTGGGTCGCGCCTGCTGTGACCGTGATCTCCGTGTTCGCGTCGTAGCGGCGGCCGTAGACGTGCGCGATCTTGTCGGCGATCGCCTCGCGCAGCGCGAGGACGCCCGCCATCGGCGGATACTGGTTGTGGCCCTCGCGCATGGCGTGGGCGACCGCATCGACGATCCGCGCGTCGCAGTCGAAGTCGGGGAAGCCCTGGCCCAGATTCACTGCACCCTTTTCGGCCGCGAGCGCGCTCATCACGGTGAAGATCGTCGTGCCGACGTCCGGCAGTCGCGAAGGAAATGAGGGCGTGAGTAGCGTGGACGGCGATTCGTGCGACGGATGCGTTGCGTTCATGGCGCGGACGGGCGGTGGACGTTGGGCGTTGATTCGGGAAAGCCTGATTGTAGGCAAATCCGCGCGTTCAGGCGCGCCTTGCGGCGTTGGTGCGGCGCGAGGGCTGCGCGCGAGGCCGCGTCAGGCCGGGGCGGATTGCGTGGCGGCGAGCCCGGCAACGACGACGAACGCATCGGGTGTCGCGATACGAAAGCCAAAGTCGCGCGCCACGCGTTTCGCGAGCTTGAGCACGGCGCGGTCCTTCGAGATGAGCCACGCCGCGCCGCTTGCGCGAGCGAGTTCGAGGAATTTCTGGTCGTCGCGGTCGCGGCATTGCGGAAGGGCGCGCGCGCCCTCGGGCAGGGCGGGTGGAACGATTTCCTCCGCGAGACGCGACACCGTGGCGAGTGCAACGGTTTTATCGACGCCGCGTTCGACGAGATGCGGATAGTCCAGCACGTACGTCAGTTCGGCGAGACACCGGGCGTCGATCAACGCGTGCAGCGCGCCGCGTTCGAGCGCGGCGCGAATCGGGCGCGTGTGCGGATCGTCGAACACGAGGATATCGAGCCACACGTTCGAATCGAGCACCACGGGTAATGCCGTAACGGCGGGCGGGGGTGGAAAACCGGTCATTCGTGACATTCGCTACAATCGGGCTTTCGCCTTTGAACATCGGCACTTTCGTGCCTGCAAGCCTCTATGATAATCGTTCTGTCGCCGGCCAAATCGCTCGACTATGAGACACCGGCGCACGTCGAAACCCACACGATCCCCGATTTCGTCGATGACGCAGCCGAACTGATCGACGGTCTGCGTCGTCTGTCGCCGCAGCAGATTGGTACGCTCATGAGCATCTCCGATCCGCTTGCGCGGCTGAATTTCCAGCGTTACGCCGACTGGTCGACGGAGTTCAGCCAATCCAACGCGAAGCAGGCCGTGCTTGCGTTCAACGGCGACGTCTATGAAGGCTTCGACGCCAGATCGCTCGATGTCGCCGATCTCGACTACGCACAGCAACACGTGCGCGTGCTCTCAGGTCTCTACGGCGTGCTCCGTCCGCTCGACCTGCTGCAGCCGTATCGCCTCGAAATGGGTACGCGCCTCGAAAATGCGCGTGGCAAGGATCTCTATGCGTTCTGGGGCGAGCGCATCACGCACGCGCTCAACGCGCAGCTCGAGCGTAACGACAAGGGAGCGCGCGTGATCGTGAACTGCGCGTCCACCGAGTATTTCAAGGCAGTCAAACCGAAGAAGCTCGCGGCGCCCGTGATCACGCCGGTCTTCGAAGACTGGAAGGGCGGCCGGTACAAGATCATCAGCTTTCACGCGAAGCGGGCGCGCGGCCTGATGGCACGTTATGCCGTTGAGCATCGCATCGCCGAGCCAGAGGCGCTCAAGGGTTTCGACGCCGAGGGCTATGCATTCGATGCCGACGCATCGAACGATTCAACTTACGTATTTCGCCGGCGCATTGCCGAATGAGCGAGGAAACAGCCATGACGCTTTCCATTACCAGCCAGTTCGACGCGGGCGCGATCGAAGTTCTCTCGTGCGAGCGCGCCGACGACATCCACCTGCGCGTTCGTGCCGACAATCAGTCTGAATTCGCGCAATGGTTCTACTTCCGGCTCTCGGGTGCGCGCGGCGAGCGTTGCGTGATGACGTTCGAAAATGCTGCGGCGTGCGCCTTTCCAGAAGGCTGGCGCGACTATCAAGCCGCTGCGAGCTACGACCGCGTGAACTGGTTCCGCGTGCCGACTTCTTACGACGGCCAGAAGCTCACGATCGACCACACGCCCGATTTCGACTGCGTCTACTACGCCTATTTCGAGCCGTATAGCGAAGAGCGGCACTCGGAGTTCCTTGGCGCGTTGCAGCAACTGCCGCACGCGACGCTCACCGAACTTGGCCAGACCGTCGAGGGCCGGCCGATGTCGCTGCTCACGCTCGGCACGGCGGGTGACACGACGCCGGAGGGGAAGCCCAAGAAGACGGTCTGGATCATCGCGCGTCAGCATCCCGGCGAGACGATGGCGGAATGGTTCGTCGAAGGGCTCGTGAAGCGTCTCGCCGGCTGGGGCGACTGGGCGGGGGACCCTGTTGCACGCAAGCTTTACGACCGCGCGGTGTTTCACATCGTCCCCAATATGAATCCGGACGGCAGCGTGCACGGCAATCTGCGCACCAATGCCGCAGGGGCGAATCTGAACCGCGAATGGATGGAGCCTGACGCAGAGCGCAGCCCGGAAGTGCTGTTGGTGCGCGAGGCGATCGAAGCAACGGGCGTCGATCTCTTCTTCGACATCCACGGCGACGAGGCGCTGCCTTATGTGTTCGTCGCGGGTTCGGAAATGCTGCCGGGCTTTACCGCGCAGCAGGGTGTCGAACAAAAGGCGTTCATTGACGCGTTCAGGATTGCGAGCCCGGACTTCCAGAACCAGCATGGCTACGAAGCGAGTCGATATCGCGAGGATGCGCTCAAGCTCGCGTCGAAGTACATCGGGCACACGTATGGGTGCCTCTCGCTGACGCTGGAAATGCCGTTCAAGGACAACGCCAACTTGCCGGACGAGCGCGTCGGGTGGAACGGCGAGCGCAGCGCCGCGCTCGGCGCCGCGATGCTGCAGGCGATCCTGCATCACGTCGAGACGTTCGCGTAACGTCATACGCGCGCAGAAAAAAGGGAAGCGGTTGGTATCGCTTCCCTTTTTTATTGCCCGGCGTTCTGATGCGATTATTGCGCCGTCACGTTTGTTTCTTCTTCGACGTCGTTTGCTTCGTGCTGGCTTTGGCGTGGGTGCTCGGCGCCGCGGACTTGTGGCCTGGTTTGGCCGAGGTGGCCTTTGTCGCGTGCTTGCTGGTCGACTTGTTCGATGAATGTTTGCCCTTGCCTTTGCCGTGTGTCTTGCCGTGCGCGTTGCCACGAGCCTTCGAGGGCGGTACGGGGTCGTTCCAGCTGAACGCGAGCATCTGTTTGCCGACGTAGCCGCAGCGGAATTTCAGATCGTACGGCGCCTCATTGCTGCTCTGCGGAATGCCGAAACCCTCAACGGTTACTATCGTGTCGACCTTGACGCGCTGCTTGCCTTCGTCGAATGAGTCGTTCCACGGCGTCACGGTGGCGTGCGCGCTGTCGAAGGAACGCGGTGGAAACTCCACGTGATCGAGCACCGTTGATGTGCTGGCGATGAAATTGCCGTGCGCGGCGCAGTCGGCGACCAGCGGATCGGCGTGCATCTGGGTGACGAAGGTGTTGACGAGATCGTTGTGCTGTTCGAGCTGATCAGCCCGTACTGGTTGCACGATCGCGAATACGAGGCTCGCGGCACACGCAGCGAGCCGGCCGGCTGTCAGTAGCAACCGGTGAGATACGGAATTGCGGTCCATCTGATCAGTGTAGGAGCGGGGTATGACGTCTGGCACGGTAAGAGCCTGCGACGCGTCGGAGAGTTCAATCCTGAAGCAACAATTATTACCGCGGTATCGCCGGATTGGTGGTAAGACGCGCGTTTGCACCGCTGCGGCGCAAGGTCGCGCGGGCGATGAGGCAGCCGTATTTTAACGCGGGGAAAGCGTGACAGAAGCGGCCTTCAGGTGCGTGGACCACCCAGTCGATAGCGGCGCACGTCGTAGGTGGTGACCCATGCCGGTCGGTAGACGGCGATCAGTGCGGTTGCCATGCCGGTAAACCATGCTTCGCCGGACGCCAGCAGAAATACACTGAATGCATAGCCTGCCGGCACGGCAAGCATCGAGCCCCCAGTTAGCGCGACGTGCGTGCCGAGCGCGAGGAAAGCCGCGGCCGATACGGCAATGGCGGGCGACAGGAATCCCTGGCCGACGATGAACATGAAGAGGTTGCGTGGCAGCCAGGCAGTACACGCCCGCTGCAACAGGGCCGAGATGGCGACCGGGACGGCGCCGAACACGAGGAAGGTGAGCGCGACGCCGTCCCAGGGAGCGTCAAAGACGAGCGCCGCGAGCGCGACGACCACGGCCATCGCGACTAGCGCGAGGCCCCAGTCGAAGAGTGTCACCAAGAGGGTGGCGCCGAGCAGGTGCAGCACGGTGCCATCTTCGAGCCACGCGTTGCTCGCCCACAGCACGGACACGGCCACGATTATCGCAAGCCATACGTGCTGGAGCGTCGCGTCCTGAAGCCGCTTGAATGGGTTGTTCCATAACGCGAACGCGAGCAGCCCGAGGGCGGCAATCCACCCACCGACGACGGCCCACAGCGGAAGCGGCGTATATAGGAACCCCATGACGTCATATTACTCGTTGGACGACAAAACGTGTGGCTGTGCTGGTGCTGGCGGCGTGTCGTCGGCATCCGCGGTTCCGGCGACTTCTTCGGCGCACTGCGTGAGACCGGCCGTGCCCCACGGGCAGTCAGGCTCCGCGGCCATTGGCAGCGGCTCGGGGGTGTCGCCTGCCAGCAACGGATGACCGAGCGATTGCGGCTCACACGGCCGCAATGCCACCGACCCGTGTTGCCCGTGCACTGGCTTGGCCGCCCGCTCGGCCTGAGCGCGCAGCACCTCCAGCTGGTTGGACAGGAGGCCGTTGTAGATTGCGACGGCCGCGGCGCGATTTGGCGCGCCGAGCTGCTGGAAGATGCTCGTCAGGTGGATCTTGACGGTTCCTTCGCTGATGCCGAGTGCGCGGGCGATCATCTTGTTCGTATTGCCCATGTGGACGCACCGCAGGATTTGCTCCTGACGGGGCGACAGGCGCACGATGGGCCGCCGTTTGCGCGCCGCCGTGTCGCTTTTATCCTGGCGCTTCTGCGCCACCGGTGAGGGCCAGGGCTCACGAAGGACGTCGGCGGGCAGGTGATCGCCACCGAGCAGGACGAGTTCGAGCAGCTTGACGATGAGGATCGAGTCGGTGGTGCGCCGGATGATGCCGCGCGCACCTTCGTCCAGCAGCGTCTGGACGGCCGACGGCGGCTCTGTGCTGTCCACGAGCACCGCGATGGGCAGCGCGCGGTGGCGGTTCGCGAAATTCCGGAGTTCGCCGGCGCGGATACCGTGATGCCAGTCGACCACGAACAGATTTGGCGTGAAGCGTTGCATTGCGCGCTCGGCGCTTCGCCAGTCGGGCGCATCGTTGAAGCGTGCGCGACGGTCGATTTGCCTGAGCAGCGCCTTAAGCCCTTCTCGCCGTTCGGCGTCCGGATTGAATACTGCGAACCTCATGGACATGCCCTCCAGTTTTGACGACCTCTCGAATATACGTACGTGGCGCATGTGTCGCACACGCCACGGGATGGGACCAACTGCACCATGATGACAAAAAGCTTGCGCCGTGGCGGCCTGTCCAGAAGGTATAGGACGTACGGCAAAAAAAAGTCCCGCGCGAAGGCGGGACTGCGTAGGAATGTGACGCGTGGGTCAGTGGAAGTGTGGCTGAACGGGCTCGGCATCTTCCGGCATCTCGGCGTGGACGATCTCGCCGAGCGGGTCCGCATAGAGCGGTACGCCGCAGTCATCGCAATATTCCGGCTCGAAGCGGCCAGCATGACGGCGAATGTCAGTGACTCCCGATTCCTTGAGCAGCGCAACGATCTCCTCGAGTGGACCGTTGCTGGTGCTTTCCTCGGCCGGCTCTTCATCGATGTCGGTGTCGCCGTTCTCGCGGCCGTACAGCGGCCAGACGACGCCGTAGAGGACATCGTTGTTCCCACGCCGCGTGAAACCGATACGGTATTCGTCGATGCGCCGTTCTCCGAAGCCTGCGACGACGGCTCGCAGGTCCTGCGCGGCCGC
The DNA here is from genome assembly GCF_003837865.1 of Paraburkholderia dinghuensis. GTDB lineage: Bacteria > Pseudomonadota > Gammaproteobacteria > Burkholderiales > Burkholderiaceae > Paraburkholderia > Paraburkholderia dinghuensis. Next base: position 394,194 of record NZ_RQIS01000003.1, read on the forward strand.
GCCGATCGTGTCGAGCAGATATCGGACAGCGGTGCGGATCGTGTGAGGGCGCACGCGCTCGTCTGCATCCCGACAGGCCGAGTAGTACGCATCGGGCAGCAGGCACTCGAACTCGCAGCCAGGCATCACGACGGCGAGATTGGCGCCGCCCTGCGTTGCCCACTGCTCGAGGCATTGGCCGCGTTCGATGCGGGAGCCGTGCTCTTCCTCTTGCCAGCGAAAGAGCGGCGCACCGACGGGCGCGGCGACGACTGCGAGCAGAAAGCGAGGATCAGCGAGGATCGGCGAGGTCTCGGGCAACTCACCTGAGCTGACCTTCGCGGTGGCGCCGCTTAACGCGGCCTGCGCGAGTTGCTGGGAGAGACGCCAGGTTTCGACATGATGTCGCGGCAGCTGGTCAATGCTGTAGAGATAGGGCGCCATCGCGACGCGGGTGCCGTTCGCGAGCACGTGGGCTTGCAGGTGCGTGCGCAAGGCGTCGGCATTGTCGGCCTTCAACGGACCCGAGGGAATGACATAGCGCGTCCAGGCTAGCACCGGTACGGCGACGAGCAGTGCTTCGTATTGTGTACCGTCGTGCTCGACGACGAACGATTCGCTGTGGGTTTCGGCCATGTCGGCCAAAGCGCCATATGCGTCCGGGTGGTTCTGCTGCAGGTGATCGAGCGCGGCGTCAAGCGTGGTTTGATTGCCGTTGCGCACGACCTTCGCGAGCAGCGTGTCGAGCTTGGCCTCCCAGAAGCGGTCTTCGGTGCGGCTGCCCGAGGCGAACAGGGCAAGCGAGAGGCCGACGAGTTTGTCGGCGTCTGGGGGAAGGCGTTTGGCGATTCGCGAGCGCATAAATCTGTATGTTGGGATGCAGAGAACCCCATATTCTAGTCTGTTCCGTGCGCGCCATCGGATTGCGCTACGGGGACACCAGGGCTATGCGACGTGCGGTGCGGCTTCGCGAGGTCGGCGGGCGGACGTTGGGCCATCATCCGGATGGACAGGCGTAACAGCCAAGGCCAAGTCGGTCCTGTATTTCCGACTGCTAAAAAACCGCTTGCAAGAACGCGCGGTGGTCACTAGAATGCCGGTCTTTCGCGCTTTCCATGAGAGCGCGGGGAGGCGGGAAGCCCCAAGGGGCGTGAGTGCGCGGGCGGCGGTGGTAGTGCCGGACAGGTTAAGCGAAGTAAAAAACCTGTTGACAGAAAGCCCGGCAGTCTTCATAATCTCGTTTCTCTGCTGCTGACGCAGCGACGCAGGAAACGCCGGGTAGTAAGTGGTTGGACGGCGGGCCTGCGATGCGATCTTTAAAAATTTACAGCCGATAAGTGTGGGCGCTTGATGCGGTGACGCGGCCTGACCTTGCTCTTCGGGGCGAAG
>NZ_RQIS01000030.1 GCF_003837865.1 Paraburkholderia dinghuensis
TGCGGTACCTTGAACATCTCTGCTTTCCTTCCTTTGGGTCGAGTTTATACGCGACCTGCTGGAAGGCGAAATTTCAGGGGAAGCTCAGAAGGTCGGCAAAGTTGTAGAGGTAGTCGGCATCGAATTTACCTTCACCTCGGACGAATGTTTGGAGGAACGAGGGCAACATTGCAAAAGTCGAGACTGCGCATGGTGTAACCATCATGCGCCGGCGAAGGCGAGGTTTTAGGGTTGCTGGGCCAGGTTTCCGTTTCTTCTTGTTTTCGATAATTTTCTTCATTTGGCTTTCCATTTCGAGCAACCACCGGCCTTCCCAGTAGTGAGTCGTCAAAAGGAAAATCTGAAATCGAAGCTTTGTGTCGGCAGACTGGTCACACTGTTCGAGTGACAACGGTTCAATGTCGCCACTAACGCCCACACTCCGTGCAGCTTTGTCGAAGCCACTCAATGCCTCCGCTTGAGCCGAGAGCACACCTTCGCCGCGCTTCACTGCTCGGACGGCGCTGTCTCGTGACCGAGCCTGCACATCGAGACGGTCACCGATAGACTTTTCGATGTCCGGTAATGTTGCCCCTAACGACTCGGACGATTCGTCTTTTAGTATTGTCTTCAGGTATTCACGTGCTTGACGGAGACGTTTCGCCGCAACCGGCGGTAACCAAGAGAAGAATGAGTAGAAGAGCGACTCGTTCGCACGATAACTCTCCCATCCGTCCTTGGCCATCGTCCACTGCTGGACCGCCGCATTGAGACCGTCGGCAAGCAGATTCCTTACCTCCATGACGTTGGATGGGTCTTCGCCGAGTTCGGCGATGGACTCTGCCTTGGCGGTACACAGGGCATGCCAACTCGCTTCGGCGGTTATCAATCGCGCGACATGTTCTTTTAGTTCGGTATGTAGACGTGACAATACAGATTTCACATCTGCCTTGTCCAAATCCGGAAACGCAGTCTTCGCGCGAGTCATGAACTCAGTCGTTGCGCGGTCCACGTATTCCCGACTTTCGATTTCGTCGAAAAAGGAATTAGTCTGATATTTCCCGGATGCTTCCGCTTCACGGCTCTGAGAGGGAAAGTAAGAGCCGAAACTGCGAACATCAGGAAGCCACCGCCCACCAAGCCGGTCGTCGCCGTGAGCGAAATCCTTCCCAAACGCATCTATGACATTGGTAACCGCCTGATTGTTCGTGGAGGCAGCGAAGATTATTGGCGGCTCGGATTCGTCTAGTGCCGCTTGGGCCCAAAGTGACGCCACAACAGAGAGCAGGAGCGTTGTTTTACCTGTTCCGGGAGGGCCGTTTACCGCAACGATTTCGCCGTCATTCGCAGCAAGCAGATGGGCCAGCGCGGCTCTTTGCGCGCTCGCTAATGGGAATTTGTCGCTGGAGTGTCCAAGTCGGGCAGTGAACCGAGCAGCCAGCGGGAGGCAAGGCTCAACAGGTGTCGCATTCACACGCGCGTACGTCTCGAAGAGCGCCGACTGCGGCCGCTTATCCCGTATGTGGTCATACAGGCGAACAATGTGCTGGCTTGCACCGTTGATGGCACCTTCCTTCAGCACGAGCCCGTAGTCAGCGCGTAAGAACCGGCGTGTTTCGGAAATGAAGTCGCTGCAAACCGCCGTAAGCATGCGGTCGAGGCAGTCGCGATATGCTTTCCAACGTTTTTGAAATTCTTCAAGTTGGGTTTCGTTGCCATCGCTTACGTCGGCTGGCAATATCCCAGGAACCTGTTCTTCGGTCAGATATCTGTCGAGGTCATCTACTAATCCGATGAAAAACGAACCGTCCTCGAGAGGCTGCAGGATATCTCGTGGCACGACTGAGGCGGGCTTGGGCAGAAGACAACCGTCTCGTGACAGCAAGGCGCGCGTAACGAGCGGAGTAACGAATTCGGGCAATTGTGTCGCACGTTGCCCATGTTCATTTTTCAGCGCATATATTAATGGCCGGTAGACGACCTCGACGAACTGGACTTTCTCTGGCTCATCCGAGAAAAGCGCGTGGACGGTTTCCTCGAGCAAGATGCCGGATTCTGCTTCGTCGCACGAAACGTGATGATATGAGCCCAGTTCATCCTTCTTGAGGGTGCCACGACCCAATTCAGCATCAGCGAGAGAATTTCGCCAGTACGCGGCGTACGCAATTGATTGTTCTTGCATGTTATTTGCCATCTGTCCGCTTGTTCTGCACGAAATACACGTGCGCCCTATGCTAACTGCTTAGCGCTCGAGTTGAGCGCAATTCAAGCAAGGTTGGACAAGTATTTTGGGATTATTTGCGTTGCGTGAATGGCTCGGTACGAAGAGCGCGGTTGGTGGACATTCGCAGTCGCGATGAGGCACCACGGTCACTCGGGCCTCCTGCGATTGAGAAGGTCCGAACTTCAAATTATTGTCCACGACACCTTGGCTCCGGTACATCGACGTTATCTCAACAGTCGGGTTCGGCATGTAGGCAGCTTTGGGCAAGCGCTTGAATATGCAAATCACATAATTTCTGGATTTCGCTTGCCGCATCCTTGCGTAACACTGGGCAGACGGCAGCAAATGGAAAACGTTTCCTGCCTCTTCCGGATGATTTCCGCACCGTGCGCCCGTCGCTCTTGCCAGCGGCCAGCCCTAAAACCGTTCGGGCACGCCGCGACATATATGCCGTTTGACCGGGCACTTTTTCGAGATATAGTGCGTTGTAGTTCGCGGTAAACGTTCTGCAATTTTCGCCGCGACTCGATAATCAGAAAGCGAGAGACCAGACAAATGAATATTGATTTTCACTACGGGGTTGCCTACCTTGTCGCCCGCACGGCCGGGCTGGACGTTGTTCAGGCAACGACAGTTGCGCATTCGTGCCAGTATGTTGATGACGCAACCACAACCGGTCTTCTCTTCTTTAGCGGCGGCGAAACATACGAGCGGTTTGCAAGTGCTCATACCATGTACGACTACCACAATACCGAGTCACAGTTGAATCGGCTCGTGTGGACGCCATTCCATTTTTTGCCGGCAGGAAGCGGAACTACTCTGGAAGAGAAGGCGATATGCCGACCCGACAGCGATATCGCGAGAGAAGTTGTTCGTCGGGCAATTCGTGGGGCGGGCGCACAAAACGCACTGCACCGACTCGGTGTCACATTGCACACGTACGTGGACACGTGGGCGCATCAAGGATTCTCTGGAATCGAGAGTGATTTCAACAAAGTTCGCAGCCTTGAAGCGGAGGACTGTACGTCGACCGACTGGCGTGCGCGCCTCGCTAATGCTACGGAGCATTTGGCGGAGGAAGTTGAGTCGGATGTGTTAACTCGCTTCTTCCCGCTCGGACATGGCGCAGCGTTGCACTATCCAGACCAGCCGTGGGCGAAGTGGAGTTACGTCAATGGAAAGGGGCAGACGGTGTCTCGGGATAACCTCCCGGATTTCATTGCCGCTGCAGACATGGCATGTCGTGCCGTTCGAGGGTTTTTGGCTAAGGATGAAGCTTTCGAGGGGCTTCAGGGTCTGCCGGAGCCGGTCAAGGAGGCCTTGCGACAGCAGTTATCGGGGAATCGAAGCGACGACCCCGTCGTGCGATTACAAGCACTTTCCGACTCGGCAAGTCTCGGGGTGATTCCCGGGCTCGAGGAAGCTATTCCGACCTATATCGACAAGGGGATTGGCTCATGGAAGTACGTGGCTACCGGAATTGAGTCGAATGACGATGGCGCGGAACGCCCGGCTTACAACCCCGCGTTCGAACAAAGCGACTATCGACATTTTCACGACGCCGTAAAAGAGCATCGATTTGTCGTGACGCAGGAAATTCTTCCGGGGCACGGCCTACGCATTGCGTGACCCACGAAAGATTCGATGGGAACGGTAAGCTACGGCGTCGGACAAGGTGTTCGGCGCCATCGCTCGTGGGGTGACGAAATGGCCCTGTGCGCATGTCTCAGTTTTGCCACCAAAGAAATCAACGTCGGGTGCAATCAAATCCTGCTCACGCATTCGATTCAACAGCGTACTTCGGAAGACAGACCGTGGACAGTAAGCAAGTAACAACTGAGCCGGAACATTCGGCGGTTTCGCCCGCCTCCAATCCTCGAAAGGGCAAATTGATTTGGCTTGTTGTCGTGCTGGCAAGTGCCGTGGCATCGATTGCAATCTGGTTAGTATTTTCCATTCCGGCGCGCGTTGCCCTTCTTTCTGGCTGTGCTGGTGTTTTTGCGACTTGCTTTGCTGTCGCACCTTATGTTCGTTTCATTGACCACGGCTGGTGGGCTCGCTACGACGAGTTTCGAAATCAGCTTTGGGGCGAGGCACTTTCGGAATATCTCTGGCAGTTTTGGCACAGACGGGGTGCGGATGCCAACGCTTTGCATGATTTCAGCAGCGGTAAGCCGGCTGTCGAAGCTGACGATGCCAAGAGGGCGCGGTGGAAGAATGCGAGTGCGCTATTCGACCTGATTTACAAAGAGCAATACGGCTTGATGGCATTTGTGACTCCACTCGGATTTCTGCTTACTGCAGTCCTTGTTGGGGCCCAATACGTGACAATCGTAAGCTTGCGGGATTTGTTGCCCGGTAGCAACGATATATTTTCCCTAGTAAAGCAGATTTCTCCGCATGGTGCGGCACTCAGCGTTAGCGCGATATTTGGTGCCTATCTTTTCGTTGTTGGTGACTGCGTTGACAGCGTGAGGAAAGGAATACTGAATGTAGCCGACGTGTATTGGTATTCGTTGCGCATGATTCTGGCGGTGCCTATCGCGACGGCACTCACATTTGCTCTTCCCGATGCCGTTGCGGTTAACGTTGCATTCGCACTCGGGGTCCTGCCAGTCGCCTTCATCAATAAACAGCTGCGGCGATTTGCGAGTCTTCAGTTGAAGAGCGAAGTCGGCCAGGAGCCTGACCAGATAATCAAGTTGGAGGGGGTCACAGCGCCGATAGTTTCGCTGCTCGATGCCGAGGGCGTTACATCGATAGAACAGCTCTTGGGCATGGACCCAGTGCTCCTGTCTATTCACACTGGCCTGCCGTTTCGCTTTGTCTTGCGACTCGGGGCGCAGGCGGTTGTAAGACGACATTTTGGGGAAGCCGGATTCGCCTTGTCAGGACTGGGATTGGCTGACGCTACATCAGTCTATAGTCTGATTCGCCAGTTGACCGGTCCAGATGCTGATGCGAGCGGAGATGCCGATGCTGCAAGCAAGGTCATCAACGAGGCTTATATTCTGCTGAAGGGTATTTCGAAAAGCGATTGGCCGCAGCAGGAATCGGTTCGGTTCAGGTTCGAGGAGGTTGCACGTTTTGCTTACACGCACTTTTTGATGGCTGCCGGATTTGACCGAGCTCCACACGGGTTGCCTCAAGCGTACTCGACAGCCAATCCCAAAACGTCTCCGGCGTCGAAAATGCCTCCTAGTGGCGGTTCGGAACCCGTTGGCGAAGTTGCCTGAATCGTCGGTGTTCCGGCAGCCTGCACCTTCTGCTGTCGCCCATGAAGTCCAGACGAGATTGCGCGAGTTGGTGCAGGTGCAGCCATCTTTGGGGCAGGCTCTCGGGCGCTGGTTGGGTCCGACGGGCTTGGTTCAAACCACTAGCTTCACGGATGGCTTCCTGCCTCAAGATTCGCTTGAGCCATTTCTCCGCGCAAGGCGCCGCCGTGACCGACTCCGACCCACAGCAAGTTGTGGGTGCCCGCAATTACAAACACCATCGGTTCGCGTTTCATGGCGCAAATCTTCCGCCATGCGCTCGTGTCAATTGACGATGGCGTGGGGGATGGTTCGGGGTGGGTATGCCACTCACCGACGTAGTCCATCGTTTCACGCTGAGCTTTCCACTGCTCAAGGGCAATTTTCTGATGGCACGGTGCCTGCCGCAGAAAGCCATAGCGATGTTGCGTATCACCGGCTTGTGGAGTCGTCATCTTTGTCACGTGAAGATGCCCCCCTCGTCGATAGCCCATGAGAATGCCACCAGACTCAGGCGCTGAAAAGCTTGTTTGCCGAAAACGCGCCAGCGTCGTCAGTACAACCGGCTCAATCAGAATCCGGGCGTCCTCGCAGAACGGATGCCGAAGAATCAGTGGTTCTGGCATGCAAGACACCCCGCCGTAGGGGCGATATCCTGGTTTTTGACTCGCTGCACATTGACCGTTTCCAGATACCGCGTACGGAATCTCGGGCTGACGGCACCTTTCAGCCAATCGCTAACCATATCAGCGGCTAGCGAAGCGGCGGACATCGGGGCAGACACAGCGTATGGGGTAAACGAACTGCACCCTCGGAATCGGGTGCGAGGTGAACTCGCCAAAACGGGGAAGCGCTCTTGACGATAATTCGCGCCAGGTCCGTGTCGAAGGCACTGAAAACACCCGAACTTCGGAGAGTCCGACCAGAGCGCCTGGACACACTCACCATTCCCCTTTACCCATACATACAGGATAGGGCCTAGTCGGCGCGTCATGTGCGAGGCATTTACGAGACTGCTTAGGGCTTCTTCCCCGGTCGCTTCAATAATGAGGTCCGTCGCAAAGAACTGGTCGTTCAGTTTCGGCGTATCGGTTTGTGCCTCGACTTGAAGATACGGAAATTGCCTAATCAGGTCTTCTTGTAACGCAACTGCCTTGTTTTGATACAAGGAGGGAAATCCCAAGGCGTGCCGACCAAGATTGTCTGGCTCGAGCTGCCCGACGTCGACGAGTCGCAGCAGCCCGTCCTTTCCCGTGCCCGCACCCAATCGAACCAAGGCCTGTGCCAGATATCCGCCGATTGCCCCGCAGCCTATGAGCGTAAGCCGTTTCCCGGCCAAGCTGGGAAATTCCAGATTTCGGGAGTGAATGTAGGTCGGCCCTATGTCGTCCAAGCGCAGTCGCAAAATGCGCGTATCTCCACCGGCGTTGTGCAGATAGTTGCGATAGTGTTTCGGGGCGTTGGCATAACCTTGACGACGCTGCGAGTTCAGCGCAAACGCAACACCGATGCGTCCAGCCGGCGTTGTGATGGCAACAACACACCCCGTGCGGGACAGGTAGCTTTTGTCGGAACCCAATCTTTGCTGAATCGCAGCGGCCAATTGCGTATCCCACAACTTTAGCCATGCAAAGAACTGTTTGATAGTCGCAGGCAAGGCATCCGCTGGTGCGCCCGGAATCTTGTCGCTTTTGAATAGCAGGCATGTGAACGCGCCTTTGACTACCTTCTCAGCGTCGATGCCTTTGGCAATCCGTTGTGCCGCGAAAATACTCTGTGCAATCAGCGCTCGCCGGTCATGGTCTTGCTGGGCCAGCAGAAAATACATCGCGGACTCGGCATCAGGCTCGAGTTCGTCAACCAAGACAGGATAAGCCTCGGGCGTCTGTCCGATGGTCCAGTAAGCGACGAATTCATTGGCAATATCCTTGTCTCGTCCCTTTCCGCTGGCGATGTCGTTCAAAACGTTAACGGCCGCGTGCAAGCACTGATGAACGGCTACATTGGGTTGAAACCGGTCGAGCACGACGGTACCCGGTGCCAGGTAACACAGGCCTCCAAACGCATCGACGTGCTCCAATACTTGGGGCATATTCTCGGGTCGTTCGAGCAGCGTGATACGCGGGTAGCGCAGGAAGTTCCAGTCCTCAATCTCGAACCGAATTCGAACTTCTCCCGCGTTCGCTTTGAGCCCTCCCTCAAATGCACGAACGCCTGCACGAGCCTTGACCGGTTGTAGCCCGTACTGTCTCAAGACGGCCAAGGTGCGACCGTACTCGCTAAGCGACATCTGTCTAGCCTGCGTTTGTGGCACCGACTACCGGAGGCGGGACCATCGATGCCGGAACATGCCGAATGTCGCTTGCCGATGAATCGACTTCGACCCAATTCGGCTGATTGGGCAATCGACCACCGAGTTGTGCTTGCAGAACTGCAACGGCCCAAGGCGCTTGCACAAGACTCAACTCGCGGGCCTGCCGTAGCGAATCTGCCAAATTCTGTGCGAAGGTTGATGCCTCTAGCCGTGCCGCAGAATCTAGGCTGCGATTGAAATCGTCTACCCCGTTGTCGATACCCGGCTCCCTGATGTCGGTCAACAGAGCTTTTGCGAGCAAGCGCGCCGCCTGCTCGAGCGCGAGGTCGTCCCGGCCAAACACGGGCTCGAAGTCCTGCGCGACGGCAATCATGATGGAAACCGAGGTCGGCCCTTTCTTTTCCCACCGATAGTCACGCCACGCCTTCAGAAAACGGCAGACTCGTTGCAGCTGAGCCCCGTGCTCTTCTAAACGGTCCTTGAACCATTTGGCTACGTCGTTCGGGTCGGACGCTCTCCACTCTCCAGAACGGGTCGCCAGCACAATGCCCTCCAGCTCATCCCAGGACTGCCCAACCAACTCGCTTGCATTTTCGGAAAAGTCTGCCGAGTCCATGACCACCGCCTTTCGCAGGGCGGCCGCTTCCATGACCAGACGTACCTCTTGCACCTTCTTGAACTCCTCTTCGGAAGCCGCATAAAGTGGCACATCGATATGCGCCCACGCCGCGACGTTGACGCGAATGCAAGTCTCCTTTGACTTGTCCAACGTCCATCCTTCAGCGTCACAAAGTTCCAGCAGAAGCTGTTCGACCAGCATGAAGTATGCTGTGGCCATCTGAACGGGGGGGCCGTTTTCTTCCCAGACCGTGACGGGCAGATAGACGCCGAAATCCCAGTCGACTTCCTGGGGAGGCAGGGTGCAGGGATGTACGCAGGTCCCATAGGCCCAAGACCCTTGGGTACGGAAACGCGGCGTGACCTGCCGGTCCATGCCAAGCAACGTCGTCGTCACCTTCTCGATGGCGGGACGCAGGTGGTCGCGAATTTTGTTCTTGCACGACACGAGCAACTGTCGTTGCTCGGGAGAAACCGCAATATTGTCGGCGAACGTGCCGACCGTCGCGGAGGAATAGAGCAGGCGGTTCAGTTTCAGCATTGCGCAGCCTTTTGAATGTTGGCGCGGGAGCCATAGTGATAGACCGGCGAAGCCGCCCTGTATTCCATGAAATCCTTGAAGGCTGGACTGCCCACGAAATCCTTTGCCGCTTCGGCGGCGGACCCGAGCAGCACCTCTCGGGCAGCCGCGTCGGCCTTATCAAGGGCAACCGCCTGCGCCCGCTCGTCCGTCAGTACGTCGTCGATGCGCACATACTTGCCTTTGGGAAACTGATGCTTGAGCATGTGGTTGACCATCGCTTCCTGCGCAGAGATGCTCAGTCCGAAAATCCGTTTCGGCGCATTGACTGGCCACCAACCACCCCAATCGAACGTCCCCCCCGCACGATTTCGCTTTGGGTTGACGGTAAATTTGGAGGACATTGTGCCGACAGACAATACTCGGACGTCGCCCTCAGCGCGGGATACGCCAAAGAACTGGTAAGCCTCGTGGGCTCCCAGAAGCCCCGGAGTGTTGGCGAAGAGTCCGCCGTCCACGTACTGACAGTTGTTGAACACATAGCGCGGGAAGAAAATCGGCGCCGCGCTGGTGGCCATGGCGACATCGACAATGCGATGGTGATGGTCCGTCTTGAAGTCTGCGTGGTGTGGCGTCTTGAAAACTACCGGGTCACCGCGCGTGTAGTTGATGGACGGCACGATGACCGGATGCAGGCACTCGCCCAGTACGCGCTGCCCGAAAACTTCATCGCTGGACAGGTGCTGAAGCAGCGTTTGGTTGCTGTACTGCGAGCGGAATATGCCCCGGATGGAGAATCGCTTGCGGAAAATTGCTTCCCCATGCTTCTCGAAAAGCTCGACCATCTTCTGCGCCGGAATCTCCAGGGCAACTGCTAGTGCCAGGATACCTCCGATGGACGTCCCGGTGACCAGGTCAAACCGGGTACCAATACGGGCACCAATTTGCTGTTCGATTTCCGCCAGGATTCGGGCAGTGAACAACCCCCTGTAGCCTCCGCCGGACAGGGCAAGGATTTGAAACCGCGAATTCGATGCAACCATCCAGTACCCCGACCAAATGATGCAAGCAAGACCGGTCGCGGTAGTCCTCTGTTGCGCGATTCAACGGCTTACAAGCGGATTGGCACTCTCATGCGGCGAGTGCTAGACCACTATATACGCCATCTATAAATGGGTCAAGATACCAGATATAGTATCAGTCTGGCCTTCGCTCGATGAGCAAATAGCTGTGTCGACAGTGAGTCGAGGCCCAGTGCACTGAAAGCTGCGACTCGGTGCTGCCAACAGGGGATAGGTGTAGGACTGCGTTTTTGACCAATACCTGCTAGGAAGTGATGAAGTGTTAACGGGCGTGGTGCGTTGGGGGAATCGGACATCGGAGTACAGGTGTAGGTAGACGCATAAACTGAGAATCTAGGAACCGTAAGTTGAGAAATTTATGGGTCTTTTTTTAATAGTTCGCGACCTAGAGGCTCGATGCCCATGCCCGTGAGTCGCTCAATCAGCTCCTCGAAGACCTCCTCCTTGCGTAGACACCACGTCGACGCGAAGCATCGCCAGAAGGTCCAGCCTGTGCGCTCAAGAATCCGCTGACAGGACATGTTACTGGCCCACCAGTCGGGACCATGGAAGGCGTCGCCATCGCACTCGACGGCAAGTCGAGCGTCGTTGGCCCCTTCCACGACCAGGTCCAGACGATAGCGCCGCTCTTCACCTGCGGGATGACGCGATAACCCTCGCTGGACCAGCATGCCGAAGAACTCGCGCTCGAAACCCGACTCGCAGAGTTTGATGAGTCCTGCCTGGTCTACTTCATTCTCAACTGCAGGCCTGCTGAAGTGCTCCAGCAGCGTCATCTGGATGTCCCTCTCGGAGAGAGCTGCTCGGCCGTTACCGGCCTGACCAGATACATGCGGTCACGCGCACGACTCGCCGCGACGTTGAAACGCTGGTCATGGGCGTTCCCTGAACGCGCGTGGTAGCGCTCGCGGTCGGCCACTATCGACAGGAACAGGATGTCGCGCTCACGGTTGGGTGGGCGTTTCTCAACAGGGAGCCTCCGGGCTCTTCTCGCGCCTGACTCGACGATAAAGAGTCATATATGACATCGTAAGGTAAATATTGACCCATATTTGACCGTTTTCAACAGCGCACAGACGCCCATCTGAGAAATGACGTATAGTAGTCAAGTATGACGTATTAACGCGTTAAGGACTCAGATATGACCGATAAACCAAAAACAGCGGCGACACCCAAACCTTCCGGCCGCTTCACCGAAAATCCGATGCCCTTGCCGGTCGAGCGTGCGCTGGTTGCTGCCGGAGATGACCTTGCGCTGGCCCGCCGGCGTCGGGGGCTTTCTACGTCATCCATGGCGGAGCGGGCGGGCATCTCAAAAAAGACGCTCTACCGGCTGGAACAAGGCGACCCCGGAGTGTCGTGGGGCGCTGTGATTCGGGTCCTGAACATCCTGAATCTCCTCCCCGAGCTCAATAAGGCCCTGAACACCACCAATGATGCGCTCGGCCTGGCGCTCATGAACAAGGCGGTGGCCAAACGCATCCGGGTACGCAAAACCAACCCGGACAGTGGAGCCCTGTAATGGCGACGGCAAAAAAAGCAAAAACCAGCACAACGCGGACGCTGCTCGTCTATCTGGGCGACACGGGACTGGAAGTGGGCGAACTGCAATTTTCCAGACAGGGGCAAAAAGAGGTCTCGGCATTCCGGTACTCCACCGCCTGGCTCAGTAATCCAGATTGCTTCGCACTGTCTCCGGACCTCCCCCTGAGCACCGACTTTCAATACCGCACGGGAAGCAAGGAGACTTCTACCTTTGCGGGTGCCATTGCCGATACTGAGCCTGATGGCTGGGGACGCCGTGTCATTAACCGCGCCCATGCCAAACGGCGCAAGGCCGAAAAAGACGCCGGCCGAGACGCCGGTTCCGCACAGCTGTCAGACTTGGACTATTTGCTGGGGGTGCTGGATTCCAGCCGCATTGGCGCACTGCGCTTCAGGGACAATGCCGACAGTCCCTTCCTCGATGTGCCCCATGACGACAACTTGCCTGAAGGAACTCACGAGGTCCCGCTGCAGACCTTGATTCAGGCGTCGAAAGCGGTCGAATCCGGCAAGGAAACGGCAATGGACCTCGCGTATCTGAAAGGGCGCGGCACCTCGCTCGGCGGTATGCGACCCAAAGCAACGGTCCTGAAGCCCGACGGCACCCTGACCATCGCCAAGTTTCCGAGCGTGAGTGATACGCGTGACGTGGCGCGCGGTGAGGTGCTGGCGCTGTTGCTCGCGAAAGAGGCGGGCCTGAATGCATCCGAGGCCGAAGTCGTCATGTCTGGCAACCAGGCCGTCGCGCTTATCGTGCGTTTTGACCGACCCCGGGCTGGCGGTCGCATCCCTTACCTGTCTGCGGCCTCGCTGCTGCAGCTGGATTCCAGGGAAGATGGTGCCTACACGCAGATTGCGGAGGCCATTGACCGGTTCTCCCCGAGACCCCTCGAAGACAAGCAGGAGCTTTGGGCGCGCATCTGCTTCAGCATGCTCATCACCAACGTGGATGACCACATGCACAACCACGGCTTCCTGCACAGCGGCGGGGGTCAGTGGCGGCTCGCCCCGCTGTTTGACGTGAACCCGTTCCCCGACAAGGAACCCATCCTGAAAACCGCCGTGACCGAAGCGACCGGTGAAACCGGAGATATCCAGGAGGCGCTGGATGCGGCGGCATACTTTGGCGTGTCTGATGACGACGCTCATGCAATCCTGACCCGGATGATGGTTGCCCTGAGCGACTGGAAACGACTCGCCCGGTCCCCGGCCGTGGGGATGGGTGATGATGAAATCGACAAGGTCGCGCCTGCTTTTGAGAACGACAACTGGGATACGGTAGCGTCCTTTCTGGAACAATGAACCGGCCAATCAGACCACCTGCACATCCCAATTTATTGGGATTGCACAAAGTGGGTGATATGCGAGAAATCAGCCCGAGTCCTTTTCTCATGAATTGCCGCTACTGCGCGTCGTCCAAAACAAGAAAGAACGGACACGCTTCGAAAAGTATCCAACCTCATTGGCGCAGTCCCTGGACGCACGAGCGCGGCTTCTATGGCAACGCCTCAGCCTGGTTCGAGGTTCGTCATCCGGGAGTAGCAGTAGCGCGCGAACACGGCTACCACCGCGTTTTCGCCAGAGCGATTCGGGTCGTGGTGTTCTCGTCAGGACCAACGAATCTACGTTTCGAACCTCGCGGGGAACGTTCGTGAGAGCGCAGTGACGAGTTTGGGTGTGTTCACACTGTACGTGAGGCGAGCCAGGACTGTCAGAAGGCCTTGAAATCAACGGATTATTGGCGGGTTGCCGGCCTGGTGTGGCCAATCTCACTGCGACCGGCAGTCCTGACAATAACGCTCATTTACCCGGTCGCGGCGGTGCGGCGCACACGCGCATCACGCCCAAGCGGTCCATACAGCTTCACCCATTCGGACCAGCGGGCAGGCCAGATAACGCCCTTGAACTGCAACTGGTCCAGAAAGAACTTCATGTCCTCAAGGTCGTAGCCTTGTCCATAGTGCGCCGCCGACCCTTCTTCGTCCTCCGTCGTGGCGCGACCCGCAATCGCAAAATACATTCCGGGCGGCCATGCGCCCCCCGTGCTGGCCGCATGTGCCTGGGCGCGCCTGCGCTCGTCCTCCCACGTATGACGCAGACCGTACTGCACCACATCGGCAAGTTGCAGCCGCTTGTGAAGAAAGTCATTGAACCGTTTGCCGAACGCATCGGAATTGTTCTTGCCGCGAGGCAATTCGGGAAACAGCCAGCCCTTCTCCGATTGCGCCTGGCGTGCCGACACAAACTCCACCCAGTCCAGGTCAAGAAGCGTCTGATGCACGGGCAACCAGCGCTGCGAAGCGGCTGACTTGACGCTCTTTAGCCGTTTGAGCGGGCGATGCCCGTCATCGCGGTCGACGGGCTCTAGCACCTCTTCGACACGCAATGCCTGCACACCATCGATGACCGCCACGTCAGTCACTTCGAGCTGGCAGGCTTCTTCCGGCCGCAGATTCTGGAATAGCTGCAGGAGCGGCACCCAGTACCGGGCGTGACCAACGGCGGCGGCGCTGTGACCAACATCGTGCGCCGCAGCGGCATACCAGGCAGAGGCAAACAGGACATTCAGTTGCGCAGTGGAGAAGGGTAGACGCCTGTTCTGCTGCTGGTCGCGCTCGGCCTTGGAGAGCTTCGGCTTGCTGATACCCTCCGTCGGGTTTTGGTCGATGAGTTCGACCGACCGCGCGTAACCGAACACCGAACGCAGTGCGGGCAGATAGCCGCCGTTCGCCGTTTTCTCAGTGAGCTCGCCGCTGTACACCTTCTCCTCAAGGAAACGCGTCACGTGTGTCCGGGTAACGATGCGACTCGGGATGTCGTGCAGATATTCGATAAAGACCCGGAAACGGGATGCGTACAGCTCGGCGGTCTCAGGCCTCAGATGACGACTCCGGTTGGCGCGCCACTGCAGCAGCAGATAACTCAGCCTGTGCGAACCCGCTGCGGGGGCGACGGCGGCAAACCCGTCCGCTTCGCTGCTTTCGCCCTCTCTCACGGCCTTGACGGCCTTGTACGCGCGTAGGTCGGCGATGGCGAGGCTTCGGACGAAGGCCACCAACGCCGGGTCGTCCGTCCTTACGTGATAGCCGAGCACCGCCGCGAACTCGACGGCTTCATCGGCCACGTCATCGAACTCTGTGCTGTTCCGTCCGCGTTCGATGACGCTACGCAAACGGGGCGCCCATTCGATGAAGTGGTCGGAAAACGTGGCATTCTTGACGACGCCCGGGGGCAGGTCGCCGCGCGCCGCATCTTCATGCTTCTCCGAAGCAAATCCGTCTGCCGACGATGCGTTGCCCGTTTCGCCCTTGATTTCGTGCTCGAGACCATCGAACGACACACCGTTCAGGTCGTCCTCCGCGCTCCACATCGTGGCCTCGCGGCGCGCGCGACACAGCTCCTCAATCAGCTCGTGACTGAGGACGACCGTCCGCAGGGCGGGCTCCAGCGGCTCATCTTCGGACTGGCGTTCTGGCTGCGCGCCCGTCGGCGGACCGGAGGCAAGTAGCGGCGCACACCACTCGGCGACCTTGAGCAGCGCCGCCTGCCGGGCGAGCGTCTTGTCGGTCTGGCCCGTCGATACGCGCTTGAGCGTACCCAGTTGCGCCTGCAATGATTCCGGCACGACGAATTTCAGCCACCAGTAGGGTGACTTTCCGTCCGTGCGCCGGTAGAGGGAGAGCATCGAGTCAGCGACCACCTTGGCACACCATTTTGGCACACCAGCACGCTGTAACTCTTTGATTGACAGGGATATCCGTTCCATCAACGGATTATCTCAAATTGGCGGAGAGAGGGGGATTCGAACCCCCGATAGGTTATTAACCTATACACGCTTTCCAGGCGTGCGACTTAAACCACTCATCCATCTCTCCTGAGGGACGCGAATTATAGCAGAAACCTGGCGGTAGGGGGAGGTGGCATTGGCAAAGCCGGGCGAGTTGCTCTTATGCGGCTTCGGCCAGCCACCAGGCGATGGATACTGAGCCGGCTTTTCCGGGCCGCGCTTCACTCTACGAGGCGGACGTCGTTGGCTGGCCGCTTGCGGTTGCGGGTTCAACCGGTTGACTCGCGGTGTGCCCGCTGTCCTGGGGTCCATTCACGGCGCGTTTTCTGGTTGAGCAGTTGCCTCTAACCGTCGTGTGCACGGAGCGCTTTGCGCCATGATTTGATCTGGACTCCAGATAGAACGACAACGAAAGCACGCGAGCCGCGGATGGTCCATGCAATATAAGCAGCGCAGCATGCGCCGCCTTTCACGCAGGACGATCCGTTCTACGCCACGCCATGGTCGCAATCCGCGATCTCGACAAGCACATCAACAGCGTACGCGCGAGCCATTTACGCAGCCAGGCTAGCCCGCAATCAGCACGCCACAGCGACAAAAACGCACCAGCTCCAATCACCTCCACGGCATCCGCCTGGCGTCGCCCATTAAAGCGCAGCCCGAATGCGCTGGGCAATCGCCTCGAGCTTGGCCATGTCGGCCATCTCGCGCGCGTGCGGACGCAATTGCTCACCCTCCTGCCGCGGAATCACGTGGAAATGGACGTGCGGCACGGTCTGTCCGGCCGCCGCACCGTTGAATTGCGCGATCAGCAAGCCCTCGGGTGCGATCGCCGCGCGCACAGCGGCGGCGACCTGCTGCACCATTGCGATCGCCGCCGCGGCGGCCTCGACCGGGAGGTCGTAAATCTGCTCGGCTGGCGCCTTCGGCAGAACCAGCACGTGGCCGTCGGCCTGGGGCATCACGTCCATGATCGCGAGCGTCGACTCGTTCTCGCATACCTTGATGCAGGGCGCTTCGCCGCGCAGGATTCGCGCAAAGATGTTGTTTGAATCGTAAGCCATGATTTTCTCGGGTGACGCGCGCAAGCGCGCGGGGTACGGGGAGAACAACCGCCGATTATGGCTCACGCACCTTCCTCCGGAGTGCATTCCTGCAGGATTTTTCGACCGGGTGCATCATAAGGTTTCAAAGCGGGTTTCAAAGCGGGTTTCAAAGCGGGTTTCAAAGCGGGTTTCATGGCGGGTTCATAGCGGATTTCGCCGCGGGCTTTATAGCGCACGCGACGACGAACGTCTTGACACGGAGCATCCATGGCTACGACCGATACCGAGACAGCCCATTCCGTCCGCGAGGCCACCGGTTCCTCGGCCTGGCGGCTGGTCGCCAGCTTGCTGGCGCAGGCCGACGTGAAGCTCGACGGAACGCGTGCGTGGGACATGCGCGTCCACGACGCGCGCGTGCCCGAGCGTTTGCTCGCGCTAGGCAATCTCGGTCTCGGCGAGGCCTATATGGACGGCCAGTGGGATTGCGACCGTCTCGACGAATTCTTCGCTCGCGTGCTGCGCGCGCGTCTCGACGAACAGATCGACCCGGCGCGGCTCGTCTTTCATGCGCTCAAGGCGCGCCTCATGAACCGCCAGACCGCGCGCCGTGCATGGAGGGTGGGGCAGCAGCACTACGATCTCGGCAACGCGTTCTATGAGGCGATGCTCGACCGCCGCATGACCTATACGTGCGGCTACTGGTCCGGCGGTGCGACGACGCTGGATGAGGCGCAGGAAGCGAAGCTCGACCTGATCTGCCGGAAACTCGGTCTCGAACCGGGCATGCGTCTGCTCGACATCGGGTGCGGCTGGGGTAGCCTCATGCGGTTCGCGGCGGAGCGCTATGGCGTGTCGTGTGTGGGTGTGACGGTTTCGAAGGAGCAGGCGGCCCTCGGCGCCGAGCGCTGCAAGGGGCTGCCTGTCGAGTTCCGTCTGCAGGACTACCGGGCGCTCGATGAGCGCTTCGACCGCGTCGCGAGCGTGGGCATGTTTGAACACGTCGGCTCAAAGAATCACCGCACGTATATGGAAGTGGCGCATCGCTGTCTCGCGGATGGTGGTCTCTTTCTGCTGCACACGATCGGCAAGAATCGTCGTGATACGACACCCGATCCGTGGATCGACAAATACATCTTTCCGAACGGCGAGTTGCCTGCCATCAGTCAGATTGCCGACGCTTCGGGCGGCTTGTTCGTCGCCGAGGACCTGCACAATTTCGGCGCCGATTACGACCGCACACTGATGGCCTGGCACGCGAACTTCGAGGCGGCGTGGCCGCATTTCGAGGCGCAACTGGGACAGCGTTTTTATCGCATGTGGCGGTACTACCTGCTTTCGTGCGCCGGCGCGTTCCGCGTGCGCGATATCCAGCTCTGGCAGTGGGTGTTCTCGAAGAAGGGGCTGCTTGGCGGCTACCGGCGGCCTGACCTTCGTTGACTGCCAGGCGCGGCGGCTGCCGGGGCGCGCTGCGCGCAAGACGGGCGTCGGATCAACGCAATACAGCTGTGACGGTTGCGATGCCGAGGATCGTCATGACGAGCGATGCGCAGACATGAATGGCGATCTGTGCGGCCGCCCAGCCGAAGCGGCCATTCTGCAGATGTGAGACGACCTCGGCGGAGAAGGTCGAGAACGTGGAGAGGCCGCCCATGAGGCCGGTAATGACGAAGAGTCGCCATTCGGGTGCCACGTTGGGGACGCGCGCAAAAAATGCAACAGCGACGCCGACCACATAGCCCGCGATCACGTTGGAGGCGAGCGTGCCGAGCGGCATCAAGGGAAAAAGGGTGTTCAGGCGCAGTCCCAGCACCCAGCGCAACAGCGAACCGAGCGCTCCGCCGATACCGACCGCGAGAATGGACAGATACATGGTGTGAAGAGGTTGAAGGCGCAATGAAGGCCAGCGCGCGGCTGGCCTCGTATCGAGCACGGAGTTTAGCACCGCCTTTGACGCGCCCGGCACCATGACCCGCCCCCGCGCAACCTCTCCCTTCATGACCGGCCCGCGCGCACGTCAGGCCAGACCGCCGTTTGCGCGCAGCACCTGGCCGTTCACCCACGCGCCGTCCGGGCCTGCGAGAAACGATACGACTGCGGCAATGTCCTCCGGAAGGCCAAGGCGCTGCAGCGGTGGCATGTTCGTGAACTGGCTGATCTGCTGTTCGGTTTTGCCTTCGAGGAATAGCGCCGTGGCGGTCGGTCCCGGCGCGACGGCGTTCACGGTGATGTTGCGACCGCGCAGTTCGTTCGCGAAGATCCGCGTGAGGGCCTCCACAGCGGCCTTGCTCGCGCAGTAGAGGCCGTAGGTCGGTCGATTGAGCGCGAGCACGCTGGTCGAGAAGTTGATGACGCGGCCGCCGTCGGCGAGCCGGGTCGCTGCTTCACGCATCGTGTTCAGCGTGCCACGCACGTTGGTGTCGAATGTTTCGTCGAAAAGGGCGTTGGTGGATTCGGCGATCGTCGCATTCTTCATGATGCCCGCGTTGTTCACGAGCACCGTGGGCTGGCCGAGTTGCTCCGAGGTCGTTTCGAACAGGCGCCGCGCGTCCGCGGCGTTCGAGATGTCGGCTTTTACCGCGATCGCGCGCCCGCCTTCTGCGGTGATCTTCGCGACGAGCGCTTCCGCCGGCGCGGCGCTCGAAGCGTAGTTGACCACGACGGCGTGGCCGTCGCGGGCGAGACGTTCGGCGATCGCCGCGCCGATGCCGCGCGAGGCTCCGGTGACAATGGCAACGCTGTGTGCAGTCGAGGAGGAGTTCATGATCGGTATCCTGTGTGAGGGGGAGTAACGGAGCCGATCATGAACGAGATCGCTCAATTGATCATCGTGCTGTGATTGGTTTGATTATTCCATTCCGATTAACAATGCCGCCTCGCACTCGGAGGCCATGATCAGCGAGGCTCGCGTCAGCCGCATCTTTGTTGGCGCGTCGCGGATCGCAGTTGTCGGACCCGATCGCGGGGGCTTTCGCCAGTCCGTTGACCGGTTCTGGTCGGCACACCGTGTCGTGCGATCCGTTGCAGGTCGCGCGGCCGGCGCGAGAGGCCGCGTCGGAATCGTCAGTCTGGTCAATCCCATATGATTCGCACGTCGAATTTAAAACCGCCTCGGACGTTACGGCCGGAAATGGGTTCGACAAAATAACGGCTGCAACCCGACTGCGTGAACTTCGCAAAGTCTCTGCGGCGCGCACTCGGCACAGTTCAGATCCCCGGGAGCAAGTACCGACGGCCTTATGATGCGTCGCGTCATGCCATGCCTCAGCGTGCGGGCGGCACGGTGGAGTCCTGAAGCGGATAGGCTGTAGAATGGCCTCGTCCACTCACGGTGCCGGCCTGCGCATGAAAGTCGCTCTTTTCATTCCGTGCTTCATCGATGTGTTCTATCCCGAGGTGGGAATCGCCACACTCGAACTGCTGGAGCGGTTCGGCTGCGAGGTCGATTACCCGCCCGACCAGACCTGCTGCGGCCAGCCCATGGCCAACTCCGGGGCACAGGCCGAGGCCGCCGGTGTCGAGCGCGTGTTCGCGCGCAACTTTGCGGGCTACGACTATATCGTCGCGCCGTCGGCGAGTTGTGTGAACCACGTGCGTGACCATCTCACGGCCATCGAACAGACCGACGAGGTGCGTAAGGTTCGCGCGTCGGCATATGAACTGGTGGAATTCCTCCATGACGTGCTTGGCGTACGCGAGTTTCCGTGGGCCGAGTTTCCCTGGCGCGTGGGACTGCACAACAGTTGCAGCGCGCTGCGCCACCTGAACGAGGCGTCCGTTTCGGAGGTGGCCGGCGAACCGTTCAACAAGCCGCTTGCGCTGCTGCGCGGTGTGAAGGGCATCGAGTTCGTGAGCCCTAAGCGGCCTGACGAATGCTGCGGTTTCGGCGGCACGTTCGCGGTGACCGAGGAAGCCGTTTCGGTGCGCATGGGTCAGGACAAGGTCGTCGATCATGTCGGCGCCGGCGCGCAATACATCGTCTCGGGCGACATGTCGTGCCTCATGCATCAGCAAGGCTGCGCCGAACGCATGAACGCCGACGTGCGCTTCATCCACATTGCGCAGGTGCTCAACGGAGCCCGGGAATGAAACGCGTCGAACATGCGAAGCTGGCCGGGGACTTTCTGCTTCGGCCGGAGCACGTCGAGTTCCACGACAAGCGACTGTGGGACCTGCGCACCAAACGCGATGCCCAGGCCCATGCCATCCCCGAGTGGGAAACGCTGCGCTCGCTCGCGTCGGCGATCAAGGAACACACGCTCTCGCACCTGGCCGACTATCTCGACCAGTTCTCGCGCAATGCCGAGGCAAACGGCGTGCAGGTCCACTGGGCCGATACGGCCGAGGAGCACAACGAGATCGTCTACCGCCTGCTGAGCGAGCGCGGCATGACGGGCCTCGTGAAGAGCAAGTCGATGCTGACCGACGAATGCGCGATGCGCCCGTATCTGGAATCGCGCGGCATCTCGGTGATGGAGACGGACCTCGGCGAGCGCATCCAGCAGCTCGACGGGCAGCCGCCGAGCCACATCGTCGTCCCCGCCGTTCACAAACTACGCGGGGATGTGGCCGAGGTCTTCAGCCGCACGATCGGTACCGATCCGCACAACAGTGACATCCACTATCTCGCCGAAAGCCAGCGCATGAACACGCGGCCCTGGTTCGTGCGCGAGAAGACGGCCGGCATGACGGGCTGCAACTTCGCGGTCGCCGAAACGGGCACTGTCGTGGTGTGCACGAACGAAGGCAACGCCGATCTGTCGTCGAACATGACGCCGTTGCACATCGTATCGATGGGTATCGAGAAGCTGATTCCGCGCGTCTCGGACCTCGGCGTGTTCATCCGCATGCTTTCGCGTAGCGCGCTGGGTTCGCCGATCACGCAGTACACGTCGCACTTTCGCGCCCCGCGCGAGGGCGCGCAGATGCATTTCGTCATCGTCGACAATGGCCGCTCGGAGCGGCTCAAGATGCCGGATTTCTGGTACTCGCTCAAATGCATCCGCTGCGGCGCGTGCATGAACACGTGCCCGGTCTACCGGCGTAGCGGTGGGCTTTCGTACGGGAGCACGTATGCGGGGCCGATCGGCGCGATCATCAATCCCACGTTCGACCTGAAGCGCTTCAGCGCGTTACCGTTCGCTTCGACGCTCAACGGAAGCTGCACGAACGTCTGCCCCGTGAAGATCAATATCCACGAGCAGATCTATCAATGGCGTCAGGTGATCGCCGAGCAACACGAGGTGCCGTTCGTCAAGCGGGAAGTGATCAAGATGGCGTCGCGGCTGATGTCGAGCCCCACGCTCTATCGTGCGGCCACGGCTTCCGTCGATGGCGCCTTGCGTCGTCTGCCGCATTTCGTGCTGTACAACCCGCTCAATATCTGGGGGCGGCAGCGCGAATTGCCGCGCGCGCCGAGGACCACCTTCCACGCGTGGTACAAGAAAAACCGTGAAGGAGGCGGCCGTGGCGAATCGTGAAGCTTTCCTCGCACGCGTGCGCGACGCCCAACCGGACGCGCGCGATCTGCCCGAGGTGCCGCTTTTCGGGGGGCCTGCTGGCGACCTGCGCGAGCGCTTCGAGGCCGCGCTCAAGCTGATGGGTGGCCGCGTTGCGGAAGCGACTTCGGGCGAGGCGGTTCTCGCGCTGATCAGTGAACGCTTCGGCGCGCGCGCGGAGATCGCTTCGGCGGCGCCGGAAGTGCCGGGTACACGCGCTATTTCCGCAGCCACTGTGCCCGCATCGCTCGAAGACGTCGACGTGGGCGTCGTGCGCGCGCGCTTCGGCGTCGCGGAGACGGGCTCTGTGTGGCTGAGCGAGCGCGAGTATGTCGTCAATGCGCTTGGCTATATCGTGCAGCATCTGATCGTGCTGCTCGATCCCGCTCAAATCGTCGCGGGCCTGCAGCATGCATACCGGCGCGACGACTTTCGCGGCGCGCGTTTCGCGGCGCTCGTGACCGGGCCGTCCGCTACCGCGGACATCGAAGGCGTGCTGATTCAGGGCGCGCAAGGGGTGCGGTCGCTGACCGTGGTGTGGCTGCCGGCGTCGTGACGACATAGTCGCACCCGTGTGCGCATCGCTGGCGGTGCGCTTGCCAGGACAATCCCACGAAGGCCCGCCGAGCACACAGGTGAGCCATGTCCGAAGTGAAGTCCGCGATCCTCGTGTTCGTGCTGCTGCTGGGCGGCACGGGCATCGGCACACTGTTGCGAAATCAGCCGTTCGTTGCGCTAGACTCCCAGGTCGGGTTATCGATGAGAACGAGGAGGTGCGGATGCTGCGCAAGACGCTCAATGCATCGCGGTTGCAGGAAGAGGTGAGCCGCCGCTTGCACAAGCTGCAGGAAGTGATCGACGACGGCGTGAAGTTCACCGTGCCGCGTCCGCAACTTCAGCCTGCCGACCGGGCGGGCTGCAACTGGACGATGAAGCATTTCGGCAACGCGGCCGGTTTCGAGTCGAGCATCGCGGGCGTGCTCGCGAAAGTGCAGGCCGAGTACAACCTGGCGGTGGACGACGACGATATGGAGGCGGGTGCAGGCGACTCGTTCGGCGGATCGAAGTCGTCTGGCGCGGCGAATCCGTTCGGCGAGGCCGCGGGTCCTTCGAAGGCGGCCAATCCGTTTGGCGATTCGTCGCCCGCAAAGTCCGGCGATCCGTTCGGCGGCGACGATGTGTCAAGCCCCGCGCCGAAGCGGTCCGGTAACCCTTTCGGAGACGATTGAGAAGGGGAGACGGCGACGCGCGCCACCATTGCGAATCGCGCGCGTCGTCTCGCGATCAGCTTTCGTCGGCAGCGGCCTTGGCACGCGTGCGGCGGGGGCGTGAGGTGGTTTTCTTCGCCGCGGGCGCTTCTGCTGCGGATTCGGGAGAGGGCGCTTCGCCCACCGGCTGCGGGGTGGGTTTCTTGCGCGCGGCGCTCTTGCGCGGAGCCGTTTTGCGGGCACGGCGCGGGGCGGCGGCCGTATCGGTGCCGCTTTGCGTTGGTCCGGCCGTGTGTTCGGCGCTTGTCGCTTCAGATTCGACGTGAGCGGCGGTGAGTGCCGCCTCGCCAAAGGGCAGGGCGGTTTGTCCCGCGTGCGCTTCGCCCGCTTCGCTCGCGGGCGTTTCCGCGTGGTCCTGAGACGCGGTGACGCTCGCCTCTTGCGCTGCTTCGCGGCCGCCGCGCCTCCCCTTGCCGCGTCCCTTGCCGCGGCCGCGCGATTCTTCGCTGCGTGCGGCCCCGGTTTCACCGGCGGGTTGGGCCGCGGTCACCGGCACCTCGACGACGGCGGGCGCTGGCTGGCTCGTGCGCGTTACATACGCACCCGACTTCTCGTCGCGGCCCACTTCGAGCAGCCCGCGTGCCTGCGCCTCGTCGAGCAGATTGCCGAACGCGCGGAAGCCGTAGCGCGTCTCGTTGAAATCGGGGCGGCGCCGCTTGATCGCGCTCTTCAATACCGAAGCCCAGATCTTGCCGCTGTCGCCGCGCTCCAGCACGAGCGCATCGAGCGTTTCGACGGCGAGTGCGATCGCCTTCGATTTGCGTTCCTCCGACTTGCGCTCTTCGGTGTCCGCCTTCGGCTGGCGATCTTCGCCGGCGGGGCGCTTTGAGCCCGCGCTGCCGTCGCGCTTCGCGGCGCCGCGCGACGGTTCGCGAGCGAGTTCGCGCACCAGATCGTCGTAGAAGATGAACTCGTCGCAGTTGGCAACGAGCAGGTCGGACGTCGAATTTTTCACGCCAACGCCGATCACCTTCTTCGCGTTCTCGCGCAGCTTCGAGACGAGCGGCGAGAAGTCGGAGTCGCCGCTCACGATCACAAACGTGTCGACGTGCGACTTCGTATAGCAGAGATCGAGCGCGTCGACGACGAGCCGGATATCGGCGGAATTCTTGCCCGACTGGCGCACGTGCGGGATTTCGATCAGCTCGAAGCTCGCCTCGTGCATCGACGCCTTGAAGGCCTTGTAGCGCTCCCAGTCGCAGTAGGCTTTCTTCACGACGATGCTGCCTTTGAGCAAGAGCCGCTCGAGCACGGGCTTGATATCGAAGCGGTCGATCTTCGCGTCGCGCACGCCGAGTGCGACGTTCTCGAAGTCGCAGAACACCGCCATGCTGACATTTTCTTGAGGGGAGGCCATGTGATTCGTTCGTTTCATCTACAGTTCGAGCGCACATGATAGCCCGTCGAGCGCGGGCGGGGCGGGATCGGCGGCACAGCGCCCGTGGCCGGCTACACATTTCGTTTACGTGGCGGGGATACTCGACGCGTCGGGCCGTTGCAAACGCAAGCACGACGTGTAGGCAAGCCGCGTGCTTTACCACGAAACAAGTCGCGTTCGACGAGCTATTGGCCCAGCGCCCCACCGATGCAGAACCCCCCCCCTAGGTGCGCCGCGCGGTTTCTGTTGGCTTGGGGGGTGTGCCAGGTGTCGCGTACCCGAGCAGGGCGCTCGCGGCAGCAGCCTCGCGGCGCAGCGCAACGGCTATGGGTCCATCGGGCGACGCATCGAATCCGCCCGTCGCACCGAGTGCCGTGAGCACCGCGCAGAGCTTGCCGGTGTGATCGAAAAGCGGCGCGGAGACCGCGCTGATTCCCTTGAGGTTCGTGTCCGTCACGCTCGCGCACTGTGTGGCCTGCACGCTGCGCCGCAACGCGCCAATCGGATCGACGCTGTCGAGCTGTGCGCGCAGCGAGGCTTCGGCCTGCGAGAGCTCGTCTTCGGCCTGCACGAGCACGCGCGTGTCGTCGAGCAGCCCGAGAAATACGCGTCCCGTCGACGACCACAGCAGCGACATCACCGAACCCACGCGCACGTTCACCGTCACGGGCAGCCCGGGTTCCTCGAAGCGAATGATCGTCGGCCCCATGTTGCCCATCACCGCGACGAACGTCGTGACCTCTAGCTGTTCGCGCAGGCGCACGAGCGCAGGCTCGGCGATCCGCACGGGGTCGGCCTGACGCATCGCCGCCACGCCGATCATCAGCGCCTCAGGACCCAGCAGATATTGCTGTGAGCCTGTGTCTTGCGCAACGAAACCTTCGTCGATCAGGCTAGCCAGATAGCGATGCACCTTCGCGGGACTCTCACCCACGTAAGCGGCAAGGCCCGTGAGACTCGCGCGGCCACCGAGGCGCGCGAGGCCCTTTAGCACGGCCATACCGGTTTGCGCGGACTGAACGCGCTGACGTCGCTCGCGAGCCGCGCCGGCGGTGGATGTGCTGCCTTGCGGCTTCTTCGCGTCGCTGGCGCGAGCGACGGAAACTGCGGAATCAGGGACGGTTTTCATGGCGCGATTCTAAGCGGGCAGATGGGCTGGGCGGCGGCCACGGTGCTTGCACGTTAACCCCAATCTCTGCATTACGCAATGCGTATTAGAGTTACGCAAAACATAATTGCGATGAGGTTGCACGATGAGCCAGACTGCCGCCACGACACCCGGACGCTGTCCGTTTCCACATGGCGCCGTTGGCGTCAGCGCCGGTTCCGGTTGCCCTGTGAGCACAAACGCCGCGGCGTTCGACCCGTTCAGCGACGGCTACCAGCAGGAGCCTCCCGAATACGTGCGCTGGGCGCGCGAGCAGGAGCCTGTTTTCTACAGTCCGCAACTGGGCTACTGGGTGGTGACGCGCTACGACGACATCAAGGCGATCTTTCGCGACAACCTCACGTTCAGTCCATCGATCGCGCTGGAAAAGATCACCCCAACGGGCCCCGAGGCGAATGCGGTGCTGGCGTCGTACGGTTACGCGATGAACCGCACGCTCGTGAACGAGGACGAACCGGCCCACATGCCGCGTCGCCGCGTGCTGATGGAGCCGTTCACACCCGAACATCTCAAGCACCACGAACCGATGGTGCGCCGCCTCACACGCGAGTACGTGGACCGCTTCATTGACGAAGGTCGCGCCGATCTCGTCGACCAGATGCTCTGGGAAGTGCCGCTCACGGTGGCGCTGCATTTTCTCGGCGTTCCCGAGGAGGACATGGACCTGCTGCGCCAGTATTCGATCGCGCACACGGTCAATACATGGGGGCGTCCGAGGCCGGAGGAGCAGGTCGCCGTCGCGCACGCGGTCGGCAACTTCTGGCAGTTCGCGGGCAAGGTGCTGGACAAGATGCGCCAGAACCCCGACGGTCCCGGCTGGATGCAATACGGTATCCGCAAGCAAAAGGAGCATCCGGAGATCGTCACGGATTCCTATCTTCATTCGATGATGATGGCGGGCATCGTGGCTGCCCACGAAACTACGGCGAATGCCATCGCCAACGCGATGAAACTGCTGTTGCAGCACCCGCACGCGTGGCGCGAAATCTGCGACGATCCAAGCCTCATCCCGAACGCGGTGGAGGAGTGCCTGCGCCACAACGGCTCGGTGGCCGCGTGGCGCAGGCTTGCGACGAAGGACGTCCAGGTCGGCGGCGTCGACATTCCGGCGGGCGCGAAGCTCCTGATCGTCATGTCGTCGGCGAATCACGACGAGCGTCATTTCGCCGACGCCGATCTTTTCGATATCCGTCGCGACAACGCCAGCGATCACCTCACGTTCGGCTACGGCTCGCACCAGTGCATGGGCAAGAATCTCGCGCGCATGGAGATGCAGATCTTCCTCGAGGAGTTCACGCGCCGCCTGCCGCATATGCGCCTCGCCGAGCAGACCTTCACTTACGTGCCGAACACGTCGTTTCGCGGGCCGGAGCATCTGTGGGTGGAGTGGGAGCACGCACAGAACCCGGAGCGCAAAACGCCCGCGCTGCTCGATGCGAAAGTGCCGGTGCGCATCGGCGAGCCTTCAGGTCATGCGTTGAGCCGTCCGGTGATCGTGGAGCGCGTGAGCGATGCCGCCGACGGCATTGCGAGGCTGCGTCTCGTCGCGCCCGACGGCGGTGTGCTGCCGCGCTGGGCGCCCGGCGCGCATATCGACATCGAATGCGGAGACACGGGCCTCTCGCGCCAGTATTCGCTGTGCGGAGATCCTGCCGACACTCGGGCGTTCGAAATCGCCGTGCTGCGCGATACAGCGAGCCGCGGTGGTTCGGCGTGGATTCACGAGGTAGTGCGCGAGGGCATGCGTCTTACTGTCCGCGGTCCGCGCAATCACTTTCGCTTCGACGAGGAGGGGCGCCGCGCGATATTTATCGCGGGGGGCATCGGCATCACGCCGGTGAGCGCGATGGTGCGCCGCGCGCGCGAACTCGGGATCGACTACGAACTGCACTACAGCGGACGCTCGCGTGCCGCGATGGCTTTCATCGACGAACTCGCGCAACTGCACGGGGAGCGACTCTCGCTGCACGTATCGGACGAGGGCACGCGCAACGACTTCGGCACGCTGCGCGTGGACGATGCGACGCACGTCTATGCCTGCGGCCCGGCGCGTATGCTCGATGCGCTGCGCTCGTGCAGCGAGATGTGGCCGGAGGGCGCGCTGCGCGTCGAGTATTTCGCGGCGAGTGCGGGCAAGCTCGACCCCGCCAACGAGCACGCGTTCGAGGTGGAACTGAAGGATTCGGGACTCGTGCTGAACGTGGCTGCGGACCAGACGGTGCTCGACGCCCTTCGCCGCGCGAATATCGACGTGCAGAGCGACTGCGAAGAAGGCCTGTGCGGATCGTGCGAAGTACGCGTGCTCGCGGGTGAGATTGATCACCGCGACGTGGTGCTCACGCGAGCGGAGCGCGAGACGAATCAGCGCATGATGACCTGCTGTTCGCGTGCCAAAGGACGGCGATTGATACTCGAACTGTAGGTCGTGCAGCGCGAGCGGGGCAAACTCCGGCTATCGACTGACCGCACACAATCGTGAACGAAAATAAAACGTCTGTTCCGCAAAAGACACTTTCGCGACGTGGCGTGTATCGTCCATAGTGCGTTCGTACGACGAAACAGGAGAACCGCCGTGCCAGATTCGCAAACGCCGCCACTCGAAGCGTGGCTGGACAGGACTGAAACGCTGTCCGACGAAATCACGTCGTTTCCACTGCGCGCGCTCGCGGCGACACTCGACCGCGCGGCGCCCGCCGTTGACGTACCGCCGCTGTGGCACTGGCTCTATTTCCTGCCCATCGCGCCGCTTTCGGACGTGGGCGAAGACGGGCATCCGAAACGTGGTGGCTTCTTGCCGCCCGTGGCGCTGCCACGGCGCATGTGGGCGGGCGGTCGCTTCACATTCCATGCGCCGTTGTTTGTGGGCACGCAGGCGCAGCGTACCTCGACCATCGCCAGCATCGAGGACAAGACCGGACGCAGCGGCCGGCTCGTCTTCGTGACGGTGCAGCATCGCTACGAGTCGGCGGGTACGCTGTGCGTGGAGGAAGAGCACGACATCGTGTATCGCGACGCGCCGCAAAGAGGCGCACCGGCGCCGAAACCCGTTGCCGCGCCGACTGGCGAAATATGGGCGCGTACGCTCGCGGCGGGCGCTGTAATGCTCTTTCGTTATTCGGCACTGACGTTCAACGGCCATCGCATTCACTACGACTTTCCGTATGTGACGCAGGAAGAAGGTTATCCGGGACTCGTCGTGCACGGTCCGCTGATTGCGACACTGCTGCTCGATCTCGTGCATCGTCACCTTCCGGACGCGGTAGTCGCGACGTTTGCGTTTCGTGCCGTGCGGCCGATGTTCGCGAGCAATGCATTCACGTTGTGCGGCCAGCCGTCGGCTGACGCTCGCACGGTGGAACTGTGGGCGAAGGATCACGACGGTTACCTGACGATGCAAGCCACGGCGACGCTCGCCTGAATCCGTACGCTTTCGCCCGTTTGCGCCTGTTGAGTCGTCATGCGCGCACGGCAATCAGACTATTGTCATGACCTCTGCGAGACGAGTGGAATAAATCAGGATGCCTTAAGACATTGACGGCGCCTTGTCGCGCATGAAGCGCATGGCGAACCGCACGAGTTTCGGCATCGTTTCCGGCCGCAGCAGACGCGTGTCGTAGCCGGAGAAGCGGCGATCGTTCTCGGCGAGACACAGGCGCATCACTTCAGATGCGCTGATATTGATATCCGTGACCGAATTCGCGCCGTTCATCGTGAACTTGGAGTCCTGCTTGTGCTCGTTGCCCTCGGCGTCCATGGTGCGCGAGAGGCCGATGCGCTCCCAGCCGAGAAAGACCCACACGGCGGCCACTTTCAGCTCAAAGCGCAGACGGCGCCACCAGGAAAGCCGAGAACGATGCCATGCCAACCAGTTCGCAAACAGCAGGATGTGGCGGCACTCTTCCTGCATGACGGGCTCGAAGGTGTCGATCAACTCGGGCGGAAAGAGCCCCGAGCGCCGCGCGACCTCGAAGAGGCCGAAAGCGAAGAAGCTGTCGATGCATTCGCTCAGGCCCGTCACGAGATAGGCCCATTCGGTGTCTTTCGGGTGGACGTAGGGTGGCTCGCTCGCGAGTTCGATGCCGTACGCTTTGACGAGGCGCGACAGCACTTCCTTGTGGCGGTGTTCTTCCCACGCGTTCAGGGCGACGGCGTCGCGCAAGTCGGCGTCCTCGAGCGTCGCGGCATAGGTGGCCATGCGCAATCGCGCCCGGCCTTCCGTCTGCACCGCAATGTCCCAGATCGGCAATTCGACGATGCGTTTGAGTGCCTCCGGTTCGAGCCTCGGCCATTCGAGCATGGATGGGCGGTACGGATTGAAGGTCTCGCGGAACATGCGGCACATCTCGTGCCGGTGTACGTCGGAGCCCACCACGATGGGCCCGCTCACGGTGCTCGTCCAGAAGCGCGTTTTGTGTTCGGCGGCGTCGAGCGTCGCGCGGTCAGGCTGCTCGCGCGGCAGCTCCGGCGCCGTGAAGCCAGGAATCAGTTGCGCGGCATCGAAGACGTCCAGAACCTGATCACTCATCGGGGAATGTCCCAGTCGAATGCACAGTGCTGCGATTCTGGCACGGATTCATTTCGCGCGCATTTGGGGCGCAGCGGTTCAGGTGTACCGCTTCACACGCGATCCGTATCGACTGCAGAAAGGAAAGAAGGCGAAATTGTCGCGTTGCAGCGCAAGGACCGTGACCGCTATGGCGTTCGCTTGTCCGACATTCGTCCCGCGGCGTCGGACCCGGGAATTTCAGCGCAATTGTGCGAACGCAATCAGCAGCACCATGCTCCCGATGGCGCCGTCGAGCACGCGCCACGCGCCAGCGCGGCGAAATAGCGGTGCGAGTGCGCGCGCGCCGTAGCCGAGCCCGGCGAACCACACGGCGCTTACGCACATCGCACCGATCGCGAACGCGAGGCGGCTGCCGGCGGGCTCGCGTGCGCCCGCGGTGCCGATCAGCAGAAACGTGTCGAGATAGACGTGCGGATTGAGCCACGTGAAGGCGAGCGTCATCAGGACGATCGGCCACGCGCGCTGCTCGGTCGCCGCGTTTGCAGCCGCGGTATCGAGCACTGCATGACCGGGGCGTATCGCGCGCCGCAGCGCGCCGATACCGAACCACACAAGCCACGCGAGCCCGGCGTAGAGCACGAGATGCACGAAGGTCGGATAGCGCTCGACGAGCGCCGACGCGCCGCCCACGCCTGCGCCGATCAGCAGGAAGTCTGAGAGCGTGCAAAGCACGACGATCTTGCCGACGTGCGAGCGCAGGATGCCCTGGCGCAACACGAATGCGTTTTGTGCACCGATGGTGACGATCAGCGAGGCGCATAGCGCCGCGCCATGGGAAAAAGCGAGCCAGCTCATGACATATACCGTTGGACAGCGTACGGAAACGGCGCTAGTCTGCGGCCTGAAAGCACATAAGAGAAGCTGATTTTGTTTAACCGGATTAAGGAACGCTAATGCTCGACTATGCGTTGCTCGATGCGCTGGCGGCCGTGGTACGGCACGGTTCGTTCGACCGGGCGGCTGGTGCGCTCAATGTCACGCCCTCTGCCGTGTCGCAGCGGGTGAAGCTGCTGGAGGAGCGCGTCGGCACCGTGCTCGTGAAGCGCGGCCAGCCTTGCGTCGCTACGGCATCGGGCGCACTCCTGTGCCGCCACACCGAACGCGTGCAACTGCTCGAGGCGGAACTGGGTGGCTCGATGCCCACCTTCACGAGCGCGCTCGACGGGGCGCGGCCGACGCTGCGCGTCGCCGTCAATGACGACAGCGTGGGCACCTGGTTCATCGACGCCGTCGGGGCTTTCTGCGTCGAGCGCGGCATCCTGCTCGATCTCGTGATCGACGACCAGGACCACACGGCCGAGCGCATGCGCGACGGCAGCGTGCAGGGCGCCGTGACCACGCAGGCGGAGCCCGTGCAGGGTTGCCGTTCGACACGCCTTGGCCGCATGCGCTATCTCGCCGTGTGCTCGCCGGCGTTCTTCGAGCGTTATTTCGCGCAGGGTGTCGCGCGCGAATCGCTGCGGGGCGCGCCGTGTGTCGAATTCAATCCGAAGGATCAGCTGCAAAAGCGCTTTATTCGTCGCATCACGCGCGCGCCGGTCGATGCGCCGCGGCACTGGGTACCGCATGTCGCGGGCTTTTTGCGCTGCTGCGTGAACGGCCTCGGCTGGGGCATGTGTCCCGAGCGCATGATCGCGCCGTATCTGGCGCGCGGCGAACTCATCGAACTCACGCCGGGCCGCGCGCTCGACATCGACCTCTATTGGCAGAGCTGGCGTCTTTCGATCGGCTGGCTCGACGATTTCGGTGCAATGCTGCGGCGCCGGTCCGCCGAATTCCTCGATTAGCGACGGCGCCCGTGGGCGCCGTTACTTTGTTTCATATGCTCTAAACCGGCATATTCATTTTCATGTTTACGTGCTGTCAAATTGTCGAACTATTTGACGGCATAGTGCTCTCCGCTTTGATGCAATCACGGTGAAGCTGGACATAGCAATTACCCTGAACTCGTATTTATTGCAGATTTATGTCCGTTGAATTGATGCGCCGAAGATAGTTCGTTTTCTTGTAAGCTTCGCGCAGCACCGTATGATAATTTCTCGCTTTTCCGCTGATGATTTGCTATATGGGATGGAGGCGCCCATTCCGCTAACTGCTTATTCCGTTTCATTGACTGGTCATCGTTTGGCGTGACTATTCAGGTAGGCGGCGACGAGCGGTGGGCGGCCCAAAAAGCGCGCCCGGCTTGGTGTTGAGGCGGTGCGCTGCAGCCGCCACGGGCCTGCTCGGCCGAGCGAAGTGTGTCTGCTTACCCAGTCTCAAGACGGCGTGCCGGTTATTTTTTCCGGACCGTAGATGTAAATTTTCGTAAAATCGGTAAAAAATTACGCAACGTAAATAAACGATTGGTGTCTGAATGCGACTTGAACTGAAAGCTTTGTTCATTCGATTTACTTCATTTTCGATTGTCTCGCGTGAAGGTTGACTTTTCCCTGTGGATTGCGAGACGGACACGCTATAATCCGGACGTGGCAGCGTGTTTATTCGACCGGCATATTGAATCGTTTCTACATGCACGAGGTGCATTATGACGAAATTAGATACCGGCAGCGTATGGCGTCAAACCATTGACCTGCTGTCAGCCGCCTCCGAGCCCATGCCCCTCACGGGCGACCCGGAGCGCAGCAGAAGCTGTAAACCGGTACCCGTCACACGCGGTGCTTCGGAGGTGGCAAGCCGCCGGCGCGCCACTGTGCGTTCGTGGGACGCGCAGGGCATCACCTTGATTCGGCGTCATGATCCCGAAAGCATCACGGTCTGCTGGAGCGACGCCACGTATGGGCGCTACTCCGACCAGCTCTGGCGTGTCTGCACCGCGAGGCGCAGTTCGGTGTGCGCGCTGACTGGCGAGAAGATCCGCCGTGGCGACGCCGTCTTCCGCCCGAGTCCTAATCGCCGTCATCGTCCGGCCAACGCCGACGCAATGATTCTCGCGAGCAAGATCGACAATCTTCCGAATAGCGTGGTCGCAGCCCGTCTCGACGAAGCTCTCGCGGCCTGAGCACGGCCAACTTTGGTGGGTTCGATGCGCCCGGTGCCTTGATGGCCCCGGCGCTTCGCTCGCGCGGCATGCGGAGTGCCGGCGGCCTTCGGGGTTTGGCGTGCGTGGACACCACGCTATCCGCACACATCGACCTTGTTCTCTGTACTGCTCGCCGTGCACCGCGGCACCGCTAACTAATACTGATCGCCATGAAAAACGGGCGCAGCCGCCAGATCCGGCGACTGCGCCCGTTCGTTTGCCGTCGTCTGGCGCCGGTGCTCAGGCCGTCACATCGCCGGTTTCCTCTTCTTCGAGCGCGTCGCGCGTCTCCGGCATGGCGAGCCACACCAGCAGCACGGCTGCGGCGCCCGCCGCCGCGAGGCCGATGAAACTGACCGTATTGCCGAAGTGATCGGCGATGAACCCGGCAAGCGCCGTCGAGAGCGTCGCGCCTATGCCCGCCGAAAGCCCGAACAGTCCGATGCAGAGGTTGTAGCGTCCCTTGCCTCCGGCGACGTCTGCCGCAATGAGCGGCAGCATCACGCCGAACACCGCCGCGGAAAGCCCGTCGAGCATCTGCACCGGCACGAGGAAGTACGGGTTGCCGACCGCCGCGAACAGCAGCGCGCGCACGGGCAGGGCGGTAAAGCCGAGGATCAGCACCGGCCTGCGTCCCCAGTGCTGCGCGGTGCGGCCCACCCACGGCGACATCCACGCGACGATCGCTTGCGGCACGATGATGCAGGCGGCGATCACGAGCTGGACGTTGTTGCCCATGCCGGCCGTCACTTCGCCCGCCGCGAGATTGAGCATCGCCGCGTTCGACAGGTGGAACAGCACCACGCACCCGGCAAACGTCAGCATCCGGCGGTCGCGCAGCAGGTCGAAGATGCTTTCGCGCGATTCGCCGCGCGGTGTGGCCGGCTTGCCGGGCCGTGCCGACGCAGCGGCTCCTCGCTGGTCGTACTCGATCATCGACAACGCGACGAGCGCGGGCAGCGCGAGCGCGGCCGTCAGCCAGAACACGGAGCGCGGCGAGATGTACTCACCCGTTAGCCCCATGAGGCCCGCGGCCACCGCGCTGCCGATCGATGCCCAGCGCGCGTTGCGCCCGAGCCGGTCGCCCAGGTTCTGGCGGCCGACCAGTGCGAGCGCGAGCGCGGCCATCGCGGGCACGAGCATGCAACTTGCGAAACCGTGGAAGACCTCGGCGGCCATCACTGCAACGACAGTCGGGCTCAATGCAAGGAGCGAAGCCGACAGGATGATCGCGGCGATCGCCCAGGCGGCGGCGGCCTTTTTGTTGCGCATCGCGTCGACGGCCGCTCCGCCCGGCACCTGGCTCACCATCGCGCTGATTGTGCCGACCGAGAGCGCGAGGCCGATCTCGCCCTGCGTCCACTTATGCGAAGCGAGATAGGATGCGATGAACGGGCCAAAGCCCGTTTGTACGTTTGCGACGAAGAAGTTCAGCCAGTCGAGCGCCCGCAAACTTCGCGCGCTGGCCATCGAACGTAGCGTGGCCCCCGTCATTGGGCACCGTGCGAGGAAGCTGCGGGTGCAGCGGTTGCGGCCGATGCAGCCGGTGCCGCAGGTGCGGTCGGCGCCGGCGGTGGGTTGGGTTTCACCGCGCGCACAGGGGCGTCGCTCGCGTACCTCGGCGAGGCGTCTATCTGCTGATCGGTCATATCGAGCTGGGCCGTCAGCACACGGTTTTTCGTGACGAAGTGCAGTGCCGCCCAGTCGGCGGCAATAGTCTGACGTTTTTCCAGTGTGCCGCTCACGTCGAGCACCACAGCAAGCGGGTCCGCGCTGGCGTCGAGCAGCACGTCCACCACGCGACCCACCTTCGCGCCGTTGGGGCGTTCGACGCTCGCATCGAGCATCGGCAGGCGTGTCGGGCCTGCCTCTTCGAGGCTGGGCTGCTGGGGGGCGCCACCCGCTTTCGGCCGGTCCGGCGCGGGCGACTGGCCTGGGGCGAGCGCGAGTGTGATCGCGGGCGTTTTGGGCTGGGTATTCACGCGCACGCTGCTCCACGGGAACCACGCCTTTCGATCGCCGATGCCCATGAAGCCCTGCAGGTTCACGACCACCTCGATCGGCTTGCCGCCGGGCCCGGCGACGAGATCGACCGCGTGGCCCACTACTTTGCCGTCGGTTTTCTGGACTTCGCTGTCGAGCAAGGTGCGGAACGTGCTGCGTTCGAGCGTTCGCGTGCTGACGAGCGGCGCCGGCGCAGGCGCGGCCGGGGCGCTGGCAGGCGCGGGCGGCAGCGGCGCGGGGCGGCGGCGGTGGATCAAAGAGGGGTGCGGCTTCTTCGGCGCGGCTTTCACCCCGGCAGTCTCCTCGGACTCGCTCGCCACCTCTGGCGCGGATGCTGCCTCGGGCTCGCTCGCGGCTGCCTCCGGTTCGCTTGCGGCAATGGGCGGCTCGGGCTGCGCGGGCGGCGCGGAGCGGAACAGGCTGCAGCCCGAAAGCGCAAGCAGCAGCAGCAGGGACAGGGCGTGCGGGTGGGTTACAACGGGACGTGTGAAACCGCCTCTCATTAACGGAGACTCCTGGGAGCGGCCGGCGCGGCGCGCGCGGCAGGGAAAACCGGGTCGGGTGCCCGAGAGTTTAACCTGCGTAGGTGGGCGCCCCGTGTCGGTTTTAGCTGCCGCCCCGGCGTGGCGCCTGTTTCGATCGTTACCGCTTGACTTTCCTCGCTCGTTTTCTATGCTTAACCGCATGGTTAAGTATGAGGACGATGCACTGACGCGGACTTTCGCGGCGCTGTCCGATCCCACGAGGCGCGCGCTGCTTGCGCGTCTTGCACAGCAGCGCGAGCTTTCGGTGAGCGCGCTCGCGCAGCCGCTATCGATGTCGCTACCCGCGGTGATGAAGCACCTCGACGTCCTCGCCGAGGCGGGCCTCGTCACGCGCGAAAAGACGGGGCGCACGGTTGCGTGCCGTCTCGCCGCGGGGCCAATGGAGGAGGCGATGCATTGGCTTTCGCGGTATCAACGTTTCTGGACGGAACAGCTTGATCGCCTTGCCGCTTTCGTGGAGGAAGATACATGTCAGCCAACCCCGACGCTGGTTTCGCCAGCAGCCCCAGTCTCACGCTCCGACGACGCCTCAACGCCAGCCCCGCGAAGGTCTACGCGGCATGGACGGAGCCGTCGCAACTGATGCAGTGGATGCACCCGTTTGACACGACCTGCATTCACGCCGAAGCCGATGTGCGCGTAGGCGGGCATTTTCGCGTGATCATGCGCGCGCCCGACGGCGAAGACCACGACGTGAGCGGCACATATCTTGAAGTGGTGCCCGACGCGAGGCTCGTGTTCACGTGGGTGTGGCGCAGCACGCCCGAGCGCGAATCGCTCGTGACCGTCATGCTGCGCGCCGACGGCAACGCGACCGAGCTCACGCTCAAGCACGAACGCTTCTTCGATGAGGCTGCGCGCGACGCGCATGAAGGCGGCTGGTCGAGCTCGCTGGATAACCTGGTGGAGCAGTTTCGCCATTCGTGAGGGCGGCGCGGCTCTCGATATCGCAGACGGAGGAACCGACGATGGAATCGCACAAGATTGTTTCGCAGGACGAATGGTTAGCGGCGCGCAAGGCGCTACTTGCAGAGGAGAAGGCCTTCACGCACGCACGCGACGCACTGGCCGCGAAGCGCCAGGCGCTGCCGTGGGTGAAGTTGGAGAAGCACTACACGTTCGTTTCGCCGCATGGACCGCGGACGCTGGCGGACCTGTTCGGCCCACGCAGCCAGTTGATCATCTATCACTTCATGCTGGGCCCGGACTGGGAAGAGGGCTGCGTGGGCTGCTCGTTCCTTTCCGATCACATCGACGGCATGCTGCCGCATCTGGAGCATCACGACGTCTCATACGTGGCCGTGTCCCGCGCGCCGCTCGCGAAGATCGAGGCGTTCAAAAAGCGCATGGGGTGGCGTTTTCCGTGGGTGTCGTCGAACGGGAGCGACTTCAATTTCGACTATCACGTGTCGTTTGGCGAAGCCGACAAGGCACGCGGCAAGGCGCTCTATAACTTCGCGGAACAGGACTACATGAGCGACGAGCTACCGGGCGTGAGCGCGTTCTATCGCGACGACCAGGGCAACATCTATCACACGTATTCGACGTATGCGCGCGGTGCGGAAATGCTGCTCGGCGCTTACGCGATGCTCGAGTTCACGCCGAAGGGACGTAACGAGCAGCACGACATGCGCGAGTGGATTCGCCATCACGATCGCTATGAAAGTGCGCCGCAGGCGGCATGCTGCGCGCACGAAGAGAAGGCTTGAGGCAACGCGTGAGGGCCGGGGGGTGTCGGCTAGAGGGCCATCTCGAACTCTGGCCGCAGCAGCACCTCGATCGCCATCACGATGAGTCCCATCGCGCCAGCGGCGAGCGTCAGCGTGCCGTATTCATCGTAGAACGTGTCGTACACGCACGCGACGATGAACAGAATGGCGAGCAGATTGGTCAGCCAGTAGAAGTTCAGCGCGAGGAGCATCG
Organism: Paraburkholderia dinghuensis; assembly: GCF_003837865.1. GTDB lineage: Bacteria > Pseudomonadota > Gammaproteobacteria > Burkholderiales > Burkholderiaceae > Paraburkholderia > Paraburkholderia dinghuensis. The sequence goes on from NZ_RQIS01000030.1 coordinate 37,740, forward strand.
GCGTATCCGTGGCGCGGCTCAGGCCGTCTGGGCAGTTGTAACAGTGGCCGCGATTCTAGCGGACCGACCTTACGGATACGCAACAGTTACATGCAGAAGCGCACTTGTGTTTGAGATATGTGGATTTTCCGGCGGATCCAGTCCGTGGCCGCGGTGTGGTGAGGCTGTCGGATGCCGCGGGCCCCGCGTGTCGCATGGCACCCATTCGATGCTTCCCGACCTTGGCCTTTATTGGGGGCGGACTGCAATGCCGCAAAAAACGCGGACTCGTGGATAGTCCCAGGGCTCCGGACGCATCGGATGTGTTGTATAGACAAGCCGGCCAGGCTAGACTTCGGCTCACTTGTATATACAGGATTCGACAATGCGACTCACGCCCGGCCACCTGACTCTCCCGCAACTGCGCCAGATCGCGCGCGAAACGGTGAAACTCGAACTCGATCCGGCCAGCTTTGCCGGGA
>NZ_RQIS01000031.1 GCF_003837865.1 Paraburkholderia dinghuensis
CAACTCTGCCTCCTGACCTCCATAAAGTCAGCTCAGAGTACGCAATCGCTCCCTAAAGCTCCACGGTTTCCTGCGATGAACCAAAAAAAAACCGCCCCGAGGGGCGGTTTTTTGTGCGGTACTGCGCGTGCTTACTTGGCGTTCGCGAGCGCGACAGCCGTGTCCAGCATGCGGTTCGAGAAGCCCCACTCGTTGTCGTACCAGCTCGACACCTTGACGAGACGGCCCGAGACCTTCGTCAGCGTGGCGTCGAACGTCGACGAAGCCGGGTTGTGGTTGAAGTCGATCGAAACCAGCGGCGCGTCGTTGTAGCCGAGGATGCCCTTGAGCGGGCCTTGCTGCGACGCTTCCTTCATGATCGCGTTGACTTCTTCGACGGTCGTGTCACGGCTGGCGATGAACGAGAGGTCGACAACCGACACGTTGATGGTCGGGACGCGCATCGCGTAACCGTCGAGCTTGCCGTTCAGTTCCGGCAGCACGAGGCCGACGGCCGCGGCAGCGCCGGTCTTCGTCGGGATCTGGCTCATCGTGGCCGAGCGCGCGCGGCGCAGGTCTTCGTGATACACGTCGGTCAGGACCTGGTCATTCGTGTACGCGTGGATCGTGGTCATAAGACCCGTTTCCAGACCGATCTTGTCGTTCAGCGGCTTGACGAGCGGTGCCAGGCAGTTCGTCGTGCACGATGCGTTCGAAATGACCGTGTGCTCGGCCTTCAGCACGTTGTGGTTCACGCCGTAGACGATCGTCGCGTCGACGTCCTTGCCGCCCGGCGCCGAGATGATGACCTTCTTCGCGCCACCCTTCAGGTGCGCGCTCGCCTTTTCCTTGGTCGTGAAAAAGCCGGTGCATTCGAACACGACGTCGACGCCCAGTTCGCCCCACGGCAGCTCGGCCGGGTTGCGGTTCGCCAGCACGCGGATACGGTCGCCGTTGACGACGAGATAGTCGCCGTCCACCGAGACTTCGCCCGGGAACTTGCCGTGAGCCGTGTCGTATTGCGTCAGATGTGCGTTGGTCTTCGCATCACCCAGGTCGTTGATCGCAACGATCTGGATGTCGTGCTTCTTGCCGTTCTCGTAGAACGCGCGCAGCGTATTACGGCCGATGCGGCCGTAGCCGTTAATGGCGACGCGAATGGTCATGATTTATCTCCTGGTGGCTGAAAAGATCTTGTACCGATACCGTCTGCGCTGGGGCATGTCACGCTGCGCACACGGCAACGGGTTCGCGCGCGGCGAACCCGTTGAGCATGCTTAGTTGTCGAACGCGGCCTTCACCGTCGCGACGACGTGCTCGACCGTGAAGCCGAAGTGCTTGAACAGCACGCCGGCCGGCGCCGATTCGCCGAACGTGTCGATGCCGACCACGCCGCCTTCAAGGCCGACGTACTTGCGCCAGAAGTCGGTCACGCCCGCTTCGATCGCAACACGGCGCACGCCCTTCGGCAGCACGCGTTCGCGATAGTCGGCGTCCTGCTTGTCGAACACGTTGGTCGACGGCATCGACACCACGCGAGCGCCAATACCCTCGCGCTGCAGCGGCTCGACGGCCTTGAGCGCCAGTTCGACTTCCGAGCCCGTCGCGATCAGGATGATCTTGCGGCCGGGGATGTCGTCGTTCCAGTCGCGCAGCACGTAGCCGCCCTTCGCGATGTTCGCGATCTGCGCATCGGTGCGCTCGCTGTACGCCAGATTCTGGCGGCTGAACACGAGGGTCGACGGGCCGTGATGCTCGATCGACTGGGTCCAGGCCACCGCCGTTTCGACGGTGTCGGCCGGACGCCAGAGCGTCATGTTCGGGATCAGGCGCAGGCTCGCGACGTGTTCGATCGACTGGTGCGTGGGGCCGTCTTCGCCGAGGCCGATCGAGTCGTGCGTGTACACGAAGATCGACGGGCACTTCATCAGCGCGGCCACGCGCAGCGCATTGCGGGCGTAGTCCGAGAACGTGAGGAACGTGCCGCCGAACGCCTTGTAGCCGCCGTGCAGCGTGATGCCGTTGAGCGCAGCGCTCATGCCGAACTCGCGCACGCCGTAGTTGACGTGGTTGCCCCACTGGATGCCGTGCTCGCCCGCGCGGACGGGCTTCGAAGCCTTCCAGTTGGTGAGGTTCGAACCGGTCAGGTCAGCCGAGCCGCCGAGCAGTTCGGGCAGCACGGCAGCGAGACCTTCGATGGCCTGCTGCGAAGCCTTGCGGGTCGCGACGGTTTCCTTGCGCGCGTCGGCCCCGGCGATGATTTCAGCGGCCTTCTGCGCCCAGTCGGCGGGCAGCTTGCCAGCCATGCGGCGTTCGAACTCGGCCGCCTCGGCCGGATACTTCGACTTGTATGCCGCGAACGACGTGTTCCAGTCCGCTTCGAACTTCGCACCTGCAGCTTTGGCGCTCCAGTCTGCGTAGACTTCCTGCGGCACCACGAACGGCTCCCACTTCCAGTCCGACGCAGCGCGCCACTTCGCGATTTCGTCCGCGCCGAGCGCCGCGCCGTGCACGTCGTGGCCGCCCTGCTTCGTGGGCGCGCCCTTGCCGATGATGGTCTTGCAGCAGATCAGCGTCGGCTTGTCCGAGGTTTTCGCCTTCTGGATAGCGGCGTCGACAGCATCGACGTCATGGCCGTCGACGTGCGGGACCACATTCCAGCCGTACGCTTCGAAGCGCTTGGGTGTGTCGTCGTGGAACCAGTTCACGACATCGCCGTCGATCGAGATGCCGTTGTCGTCGTAGAGCGCGATCAGCTTGTTCAGCTTGAGCGTGCCCGCCAGCGAGCACGCTTCGTGCGAGATGCCTTCCATCAGGCAGCCGTCGCCGAGGAACACGTACGTGTGGTGATCGACGATCTTCGCGTCGGCCTTGTTGAACTCGGCGGCGAGAAGCGCTTCGGCGAGCGCCATGCCAACCGCGTTCGCCAGACCCTGGCCGAGCGGGCCCGTGGTCGTCTCGACACCCGGCGTGATGCCGAATTCGGGGTGGCCCGGCGTCTTCGAGTGCAGTTGACGGAAGTTCTTCAGCTCTCCGATCGGCAGGTCGTAGCCGGTCAGATGCAGCAGCGAGTACAGCAGCATCGAGCCATGGCCGTTCGACAGCACGAAACGATCGCGGTCGCTCCAGTGCGGATTCGACGGGTTGTGGCGCAGATGGCGCGACCACAGCGCGACGGCGATCTCGGCCATGCCCATCGGCATGCCGGGGTGGCCGGAGTTCGCTTGCTGGACGGCGTCCATGGACAGTGCGCGGATCGCGTTGGCCATCAGCTTGATGGTAGCGGGGGAGGCGGAGGACGGGGTCGTCATGTCGAGTCCGGGGAACGAGGGCAAATAGCGGCGTGCGCGACGCTCGCGCACCACAGCGCGGGGATCCGGAAGGTCGGCCAACAACTGCTCCAGCGCACGAGGCGTGCGCCGGGAGACGCGAGAGGCCAAAGCAAACGGAAGTGGCTGCAAAGCGTAACATTTTAGCAGATCGTGCGGACAATCCCTGGCTGACAGACGGAGGGCCAACGCGTTTTCGGGACACCGAAGCCGCATGGCGGGACCGAAGCGTCATGGCCCGGCCACCGTCGCGCGACGCGTCACGCGGTCCCCGCCCGGCGGAGTCAGCCGGTACGCGGATGCGGCACCACATCGCGGATTTCGACTGCGCGAGACCATCGTGTATGAGCCCCAAAAATATGCGGCCTTACGCGCGCTGCGCACCCCATTTTTCCGCGTGTAAACCCCGAAACGACGCGGCCCAACCCCCGTGGACATCCCCGTATAATGCGGCCGTTGCCTATTTTTCAGACAGCGCCGCCGCGCAATCCGGCCGCGCCCGAATCCGTGTGAACACCTCGCTGCTTTTCCACCCCGCCGCCGACGCCGTATACGGCTTCCCCGGTGCGCACCGCCTTGCCTGTGTCGATTCGGCATGGCAGCGCATTGAGGTCTGGAACACGCCGCAGCTTGGTTGCCTGTTCACGCTCGACGGCCGTCCGATGACATCCGCCGGCGACGAATTCATCTACCACGAGTGCATGACGCACCCGGCCGCGCTCACGCACCCGGCCCCGCGCGCGGCACTTGTGCTGGGCGGCGGCGATGGGGGGGCGGCGCGCCAGCTGCTTGGACATCGCGGCATCGAACGCATTGTCGTCGCCGAGTTAGACCCCGACGTCGTGCGGCTGACCGGCGAGTACCTGCCGCAGGTGCGAGGTGCGGCATTCGACGATCCGCGCGTGGAACTGGTGATCGGCGACGCCGCGGCGTTCGTCGCACGGGCGCAGGAACGCTTCGACCTCGTCGTATTCGATCTGACCCCGCCTGATTCACCCGCAGCAGGCCTCTACACGCCAGCCTTCTATGCCGGACTCAAGCGCGTCATGACCGACGATGCGCTGATCTCGTTGCATCTCGGCTCGCCGTGGCACCACGCGTCGCGCATCGGTGCGTTGCTGGAAGGCCTGCGCGCCTCGTTTGCCGTGGTGCGACCGCTTGCCGCCTACGTACCGCTCTACGGATCGTTATGGTTGATGGCCATCGCGAGCGACGGGCTAGACCCCGTTACCACCGATGCGGCCACGCTGCGCGCGAGACTCGACGAACGCGGGATTGGAGGGTTGCGCCTTTACGACGCCGATCTGCACGCAGCGCTCTTCGCAACGGCACTGTCGGTACGCGATATACCGGGTCGATTCGTGGACCCGTAGCGAGCACAACATTGCACCGCGTTGCATGATTGTCTGTTGAGCGGATTTTTCTGCATTGGCCGCCTCATCCCACTCTCAAAACTGTGAACACTGGAGAGACCCGATGGCCCCATCCCGCCCCGCGGGTGTGCCGTGGCTCACGCCCTATCTGACGGTACGCGACGCTCGCGCCACGATGGCCTTTTTCGAGGCAGCGTTCGGATTTGTCATGCGCGATTGCGTGGAAGACGATGGGGCGGTAATGCACGTAGAGATGACTTATCACGACCAGTTGATCGTGATGTTTGCGCCGGAAGGTGCGTTTGGCTCGACGGCACACACGCCGAAGAGCGCGGGGACGACGGCCCCGCAGTCCTTTTACCTTTATGTCGACAATGTCGATTCGGTTTATGCGCGGGCGCTCGAAGCCGGCGCGAAATCGCTGAGCGAGCCACAAGACCAGTTCTGGGGAGACCGTTTCGCGCAGGTCGAAGACCTCGACGGCTACCGCTGGGCGCTTGCTCGCAACCTGTAATGAAGCAATGAAAACCTGTCTTATGCCCCGCTTTTTTGTCGGTAATCCTCTACAACCCGGCGATGTCGTCCCACTGCCCGACCAGGTCACGCGACACGTCCAGGTACTGCGCCTGCAGCCCGGCGACACAATCGTGCTCTTCAACGGCACCGGCGGCGAATACAGCGCCGAAATCGTCGAAATGGAACGCCGCGACACGACGGTACGGATCGATTCGTTCCGCGACGTCGAAGCCGAGCCGCCATACCGGCTCACGCTCGCGCAGGGCATTGCCGGCAGCGACAAGATGGACTGGCTGATCGAAAAGGCTGTCGAGCTGGGCGCGACAAACTTCGTGCCGCTCACCACGTCGCGTAGCGTCGTGCGCCTTTCGGGCGAGCGGGCGCAGCGGCGCCAGACACACTGGCAGCGCATCGTTCAATCGGCGTGCGAACAATGCGGGCGCAACCGGCTGCCGGACGTCGCGTCGTCGCGCGAGATCGGCACCTGGCTCGGCGCCATGCCGAAAACGCCCGCGGAAGGTGATCTGCGCGTGATCCTTTCGCCGCGCGCGAACGCCTCGTTCGCGACGCTGCCGGGCGATCCGCCCAAAGGCGAAGTGACCGTGCTGGTGGGGCCGGAAGGCGGATTTTCCTCGGCGGAAGAAGCGGCCGCCGAAAGCCACGGCTTCATTCCAGTGGGACTCGGACCGCGCGTCCTGCGGACCGAAACGGCCGGCATTGCGGTCCTTGCAGCACTGGCTGCGCGCTGGCGCGGTTGGTAAAAATGACAAGGCCCGCCTAAAGGCGGGCCTGAGCGGATCTGTCGCATGAAAACGACTGTTCCGACGGACTACTGAGGACGCAAGTCAGGCGAACGAATAAAAGACGCGGAACGGTACTTTGCGCTCGGCCCAGTATTCGGAGGCTTCGCGGAACACGTCGAGCAGCGTCTCGCGCCCGTCCTTGTCGAACTTCTGTGCGATCGGCAAGCCGTCCAGGACGACCACGAAGCCCGGCTGCTCGCCCGCTTTCTGCACGAGATCGGTGAGGCAGTCGTACAACCCGTCGTAGTTCTTGCCAAAATGCTTCGGAAACAGGAACGATAGCGCGATGGTTTCGAGCACTTCCTGCTTGCTTTTGGCGTTCGCGCAGAAGGCGTAAAGGAAATGCTGCTGTAGACGCTGCGCCTCGTCATGGAGATCCTGCACGCGAAACGCGCGGATCGACTGGACGATGTTCGGCCGGACAGTCGCGAACAGGCTCATGCCCCCCTCGTTTTCTGAAAGCGCGCCGCCTTCGCCGCGCGCGGCTTCACTCTGCTCGCCGTGCTTCATCTGCATGACTCGCTGGAACAGATTGCCCTCTCCGGACGCGAACGGATCGCTCGCGACCCGCGGGTCGTGCGCGTAGATGTTATCGCTCATGCCGCTCTTCCCGGTGTCATTCAACAATTCGCTTAAAACTGGCGTAATGGTCGTCGGAGTAGTAACAGTCGTCGGTCTGTCGCAGTGGCCCGCCGCAGACGATGCGCCGCGCGCCGCGATTGCGCGCGCGAGGCGTCGGTACCGTGTACTCGTGGTAGTAGCCGCGCCGGTGGTATGGCAGCGCCCGCTCGAAATTGCCGAACACGGCACCATCCTTTTCAAACGGGTAAGGACCGCCTGTCGCAATGAGGCCAAGCGTATTGACCGCTTCGGTCGGCAACTGGCCGACCGCTATCGTGCCGATGTTTGCCGGGACATCGTCGGAAGGGGTGCTTCGCGCCTGAGCGGACCCAAGGCCGCCCGTCGCAAACGTTGCCGCAACAACCAGTGCCGCGACCGTCGCCGCCCGGCGAATGCTGCCAAAACAAAGGTTCAGGGTAGCGGGTGCTCCCGCTGCTTTGCGTTCCTGCCCTGGTTTTTGCCCGGCTTTTTGCCCTGACCCCAGTCCGGTTCTCAGCCCGGATTCCAGTTCAGGTTCGAGCGCAGGTTCCAGGACTTGCAGCCCCATGCGTGCCATCTACCAGATTCCCGCTAATCGGTTGCTGCGTTCGACGACCGTGAAAACTGTAAGGGTATCGCTAAAGCCCCCTGGAAGCAATGTTCGCCAGGCTGGGGCACAGGCTCATTGATCGCGCACAAGCCACAAAGCGGTAAATATTACAACCGCTTCGCCCCACGCCAGACGGGACGATATCGATCCTGGTGGGTTGGCATGCGGTCGCACGGGGACACGCGGTTGGTGCCGGGCGAATGGCCACTGCAAGTTGACGGCGGCGCACCCGTGGCAAGGCAACCACCTCATCAGATGACAGTTCGAGTTGCAGACCGGCGCACCTGTTGCGGGTGCGCCGGTCTCCGGGGGGCGCGATTGCTGACCTCGGCGCCGCTTATTAACGCGATGCGTTCACATCCGCGACGAGCAACGCAGCCATGTTGACAATACGGCGCACCGTAGCCGAAGCCGTCAGTACATGCACCGGCTTCGCCGCGCCGAGCAGGATCGGGCCGATCGCGATGTTGTTGCCCGCCGCGGTCTTGAGCAGGTTGTACGAGATATTCGCCGCGTCGATGTTCGGCATGATGAGCAGGTTCGCTTCGCCCTCCAGCGTCGAATCGGGCAGGATCTCGCGGCGCAGGGTCGCGTCGAGCGCGACATCGCCGTGCATTTCGCCGTCCACCTGCAGGTCGGGCGCGCGTTCCTTCAGGATTTCGAGCAGATCGCGCATCTTCTGCGCCGACGGCGCGAGGCTCGAACCGAAATTCGAGTGCGAGCAAAGCGCGATCTTCGGCTCGATGCCGAAGCGGCGCACTTCCTCGGCGGCCATGATCGTGATCTCGGCGAGTTGCGCGGGCGTCGGATCGATGTTGACGTGCGTATCGACGATAAAGATCTGGCGGTTCGGCAGCACCAACCCGTTCATCGCCGCGTAGACGCTGCAGCCTTCCTTCTTCCCGATCACCTGATCGATGAAGTGGAGATGGCGATGCGTCGTGCTGATCGTGCCGCAGATCATGCCGTCGGCCTCGCCCTTCTTCACGAGCATCGAGCCGATCAGCGTGGTGCGCCGGCGCATTTCGAGCTTCGCCATCTGCGGCGTGATGCCCTTGCGCGCCATCAGCTTCGCGTAGGTCTGCCAGAAGTCCCAGTAGCGCTCGTCGTGGTCGGTATTGACGACCGTGTAATCCTGCCCCGCGACGAGACGCAAGCCGAAGCGCGCCATGCGCTGCTCGATCACGTTCGGACGGCCGATCAGGATGGGCTTCGCGAGCTTTTCGTCGACGACGATCTGCACGGCGCGCAGGATTCGCTCCTCTTCGCCCTCGGCGAATACGATGCGCTTCTTCTCGGGCTCGACCGAGCGCGCGATCTGGAAGATCGGCTTCATGGTCGTGCCGCTGTGATACACGAAATGCTGCAGGTGCTGTTCGTAGGCGTCCATGTCCTCGATCGGACGCGTCGCGACTCCCGAATCCATCGCCGCCTTCGCAACGGCCGGTGCGATCTTGACGATCAGACGCGGATCGAAGGGTTTTGGAATCAGGTACTCCGGGCCGAACTGCAGGTCCTGGATGCCGTAAGCGGTGGCGACGACGTCGCTCTGCTCCTGGCGCGCGAGTTCGGCAATGGCGTTCACCGCCGCGATTTCCATTTCCCGAGTCACCGTCGTCGCGCCTACGTCGAGCGCGCCGCGGAAGATGAACGGGAAGCACAGCACGTTGTTCACCTGATTCGGATAATCGGTGCGACCGGTGGCGAGCACCGCGTCCGGGCGCACTTCGAGCGCGAGTTCGGGCAGGATTTCGGGCGTCGGATTCGCAAGCGCGAGGATCAGCGGCTTTGCGGCCATCTGCTTGACCATTTCAGGCTTGAGCACACCGCCCGCCGAGAGGCCGAGAAAAATGTCCGCGCCTTCGATCACTTCGGCGAGCGTGCGCGCATCCGTTTCGCGCGCGAAGCGCTCCTTGTCCGGATCCATCAATTCCGTGCGGCCCTTGTAGACCACCCCCGCGAGGTCGGTGACAACAATGTTCCCGAGCGACAGACCCAGATCGACGAGCAGGTCGAGGCAGGCGAGCGCCGCGGCGCCCGCGCCCGAAGCCACGAGCTTCACTTCCTTGATGTTCTTGCCGACGACCTTCAGCCCGTTCGTGACCGCCGCGGCTACGACGATGGCGGTGCAGTGCTGGTCATCGTGGAAGACCGGAATCTTCATGCGCTTGCGGCACTCGCGCTCGACGATGAAGCAGTCCGGCGCCTTGATGTCTTCGAGATTGATGCCGCCGAACGTGGGTTCAAGCGCCGCGATCACCTCGACGAGCTTGTGTGGGTCCGATTCGTTGAGTTCGATGTCGAACACGTCGATGCCCGCGAACTTCTTGAAGAGCGCCGCCTTGCCTTCCATGACCGGCTTCGAGGCAAGCGGCCCGATGTTGCCGAGGCCGAGCACCGCCGTACCGTTCGTCACGACACCGACGAGATTGCTGCGCGCCGTGAAGCGCGCGGCGTTCAGCGGATCCTCGACGATCGCCTCGCACGCGAATGCCACGCCTGGCGAGTAGGCGAGCGAGAGGTCGCGCTGGTTGATCATCTGCTTGGTCGGTGCGATCGCAATCTTCCCGGGGGTGGGAAACTCGTGATAATCGAGTGCGGCTTCGCGGAGCTTGTTCGTGCTGGAATCAGGCATGGCGGGCATATGTCGAGGGCAGATTAGAATGGCGAGTCGAACCCATTGTAGTCCCATTCCTCTGCCCTATTCCTAACGGTTTGGGCACGGCTGCCGCGACAGGAATGGGTGAAACGTCACACCAGCGCAGGCACTCCACGACGCCCGTATTTCATTTGCCATAGTCCTTTCGACATGCTCTCCGAGTTTTCCCTGATCGACCGTTTTTTCGCCAGCCGCGCCCGCGCGAACACGCGCCGCGCGGCGCTCGGCATCGGCGACGACTGCGCGCTGATTGCACCACCCGTCGGTGAAATGCTGGCCATTTCGACGGACATGCTCGTGGAGGGCCGCCACTTTTTGCCCGACGTCGATCCGAATGCGCTCGGCCACAAAACGCTCGCCGTGAACCTCTCCGACCTCGCGGCAATGGGCGCTGCGCCGCTCGGCTTCACCCTTGCGTTTTCATTGCCGAAGCCGCGCGAGGACTGGCTCGCGGCGTTCAGCGCGGGCCTCTTCGAACTCGCCGACCGCTTCGGCTGCGAGCTGATCGGCGGCGACACGACGGCGGGGCCGCTCAATCTCTGTGTGACGGTGTTCGGGTCGGTGCCGCAGGACGCCGCGCTCCGGCGCGATGCCGCGCAGCCCGGAGACGACATCTGGGTGTCCGGCACGCCCGGCGACGCACGTGCGGGACTTGGCGTGCTGCGGGGCGAGTGGCAGACCCACGTGGCCGACGCCGCCGTGTTCCGCCGCGCGCTCGAGCGGCCCGAGCCGCGCATTGCGCTCGGTCTTGCGCTGCGCGGCGTGGCACGCGCGGCGCTCGACGTCTCGGACGGACTCGCCGGCGATCTGTTGCACATCCTCGAGCGCTCGAACGTGGGCGCGCGCATCGACGTCGATGCGCTACCGCGCTCGGCGGCGCTCGCGCGCCTGCCGTTGGCCGTGCAGCGCCAGTGCTCGCTCGCGGGCGGCGACGACTACGAACTGTGCTTCACTGCGACGCCCGGCGCGCGCGACGCCGTCGAGGCGGCCGCACAACATGCGGGCGTGCCCGTTACGCGCATCGGTACAATAACTTCCCTCGACCCGGCCGATCCGGCGCGCGCGAAGCCGGGCATCGCGTGGCATGACGGAACCGGTGCGCCGCTCAACCTGACGTTGCAAGGCTTCGATCATTTCCATGCAGACTGACCCCACGCCGACGCCTGCCGACGACCTGTCCGCGCCCGGGCACCCGGCTGCCGCGGCCGCTTCGGGTGCTACCGGTACTACCGGTGCATCGACGCTGCACGCTTCCACCGCGGGCCCGCGCCGCGTCGACGCCCCGTTCATGCTGACGCATCCGTTCCACCTCATCTCGCTCGGCTTTGGCTCGGGACTGTCGCGCATCGCGCCAGGCACCGCCGGCACACTGTTCGCGTGGGCGTCGTTCGAAGTGCTGAACCGCTACCTGACCGTGCCTGGCTGGGGTTTGTTGATCGTCGTGGGCTACTTCGCCGGCATCGCCATCACCTCCTTCACGGCGAAAAAGCTGCGCGCCGACGACCCGTCCGCGATCGTCTGGGACGAAATCGTCGCGTTCTGGCTCGTCCTGCTGATGGTCACGCCCGTCGATTTCACCGGGAAGCTCGGGGCTTTCATCGTGTTCCGTTTCTTCGACATCGTGAAACCGCCGCCCATCCGCCATCTCGACCGCCGCTTCAAGGGCGGCTTCGGCATCATGCTCGACGACCTCGTCGCCGCATTTTTCACGCTGCTCGTGATCGCGCTCTGGCGCATGTCGGTCTGAACCCTGAAACCCGCCGCGCACCTACGCCCAACGGACTTCCCGCCATGCCTACCGATTCCGTCGTCCACCAACTCGCCATCCGCGTCGGAAACAAGCTGCGCGACGGGCGTCTGATGCTCGCCACCGCCGAATCCTGCACTGGCGGCATGGTCGCCACCGCCATCACCGACATCTCCGGCAGCAGCGGCTGGTTCGAACGCGGCTTCGTCACCTATTCGAATCTCGCGAAAAGCGAAATGATCGGCGTGCCGCCCGAGATGATCGAAAAATTCGGTGCCGTCAGCGAACCGGTCGCCCGCGAGATGGCCGAAGGCGCACTGCGCAACAGCCGGGCACAGGTTTCGCTGTCGATCACGGGCGTGGCAGGGCCTGGCGGTGGATCGCCCGAAAAGCCGGTCGGGATGGTGTCGTTCGGCTGGAGTAACCGGCTGCACACGACGGTCGAAACGCTGGTGTTCAAGGGCGACCGCGAACAGATCCGTGTGCAGGCCGCCGTGCACGCGCTGCGCGGGCTGCTCGCCTTGCTCGACGAACAGGAACACTGACCCGGCACGGTATGCCGGGATGTTGCTCTGCATGGGGCTGGAGTGAGCGCTGAAGTGCTAGCTTCGGGCCGACTGCTTTGCATGGGGCCGGGGTAAGCGCTAAAGCGCTAACTGCAGGCCGACTGCTCTGCATGAGGCCGGCGTAAGCGCTAAAGCGCTAACTCCAGGCCGACTGCTCTGCATGAGGCCGGCGTAAGCGCTAAAGCGCTAACTCCAGGCCGACTTCTCTGCATGAGGCCGGCGTAGGCGCTAAAGCGCTAACTCCAGGCCGACTGCTCTGCATAGAGCCGGCGTAAGTGCTAAAACGCTAACTCTGGGCCGACCGCTCTGCATGGGGCCGGAGTAAGCGCTAAAGCGCTAACTCTGGGCCGACAGGAGACCGCCACCATGGCTACCGCGAACACCGCAGTCGACGAATTGATCCGCCGCTTCGGACTGGAACCGCACCCCGAAGGCGGTTACTACAGCGAAACCTATCGCGCGGACGATCTCGTGCGCCGCGACGGCGCCCCGGCAAGCGAGGGCACACGCACGGCATCGACCGCGATCTATTTTCTGCTTGCTGAAGGCGCCTACTCGGCGTGGCACCGCATCCGCTCCGACGAACTCTGGCACTTCTACGCGGGCTCGCCGCTCGAGATCCACTCGATCGACGAGCGCGGCGTCCTCTCCACGCGCAAGCTTGGCCATGCGCTCGAGCATCCCGGCACGGTGTTCCAGGCTGTCGTGCCCGCGGGTCACTGGTTCGCGGCGCGCTGCTGCGATCCGTCGACTTATGCGCTGGTCGGATGCACCGTCGCGCCAGGCTTCGAGTTCAGCGAATTCGAAATCGCCGATGCCGAAGCGCTCGCGCAGAAGTATCCGCTGCATCGCGCGATCATCGAGTTGCTCGGCAAACCTGCGGCGGTAGCGAGAAAGGGCTGATCGTGCCGTAGCCGACGCCGCAGGCCGATGCGATTACCGGTACGCGTTGATCCGGTCGCGCGTGTCCTTCGCGGCCGTTGCAGCCGCTTGCGCGTAGTCGTCGCCCTTGCTTGCGTAGAGAATCGCACGCGACGAGTTGATCAGCATGCCAGTGCCCGCGTCAGTGCGGCCCGCACGCACGGTCGCTTCGACATCGCCGCCCTGCGCGCCGATGCCCGGAATCAGGAGCGGCATGTCGCCGACGATCGCGCGCACCACCTCGATCTCCTTCGGGAATGTAGCGCCGACCACGAGACCGAGCTGGCCGCTCGCGTTCCACTTCTGCGCCGCGAGGCCCGCGACGAACTGGTAAAGCGGCTTGCCGTTGGTCGTCAGGAACTGCAGGTCCGAACCGCCGGGGTTCGAGGTCCGGCACAGCACGATCACGCCCTTGCCCGCGTGCGCGAGATACGGCTCGATCGAATCGAAGCCCATGTACGGGTTCACCGTCACGGCGTCGGCCTGGTAGCGCTCGAACGCCTCGCGCGCGTACTGCTCGGCGGTGCTGCCGATGTCGCCGCGCTTCGCGTCGAGGATCACCGGCAGACCCGGATGCTTTTCGTGGATGTGCGCGATCAACGCCTCGAGCTGGTCTTCCGCGCGGTGCGCAGCGAAGTAGGCGATCTGCGGCTTGAATGAGCACGCGTAGGGCGCCGTTGCATCGACGATGTCTTTGCAGAACGCGAAGATCGCGTCGCTACGGCCAGCGAGCGCGGCCGGAAATTTCGTGGGCTCGGGATCGAGGCCGACGCACAGCAGCGAACCGGTACGCTGCCAGGCGGCGTCGAGGGATTGGGTAAACGTGGTCATGATGGATATCTCGAGGCGAGCCGTTGACTTGAAACGGCGCGTATTTTACCCGGCCTTGGGCCGGCGCCTCCCGAGCGATGACCTGTGGCGCTTTGCGGAGTGAGTTGCAGCGGCGTTACGGCAAGCTTGCCGGGCTTCGCGAGACGGTTCAGCGAGCGCCCGTGCGGTCTTGGCGACGGACACGGCAGGCCGGGCAGCGACCCCCAACTTAGAACGCCCGTATCCCAGTCGCGCGGCAGCACCGTGCCCGGGCTGCGCAGCGCAACTACGACGTCAATCAGGCCGAATCCAGCCGTCCGCCGCGAGACCGCGAACCTTCCGTCGCGATAGCAGCGAGCCTGCAGCACGAAAGCGCGTCTCTAGCGCACGTCCTGACGCGAACGCACGGCCTTGCTGCCACGCGGCGCACCGGTCCGGCCACGCAGCACCGCCGCGCGACGCGGTTTGGCCGGCGTGCGCACGTCGAGGCGCTCGACCGAGAAGCTGAACTGCCGGGTGAGCCGCTCGCCGCACGCGAGCACGGTCATGCCGTGCGCCCCGCCGCCGCCCGAGAGATTCACCGCGTTGATCGGATGATCGACGGGCTCGAAACAAAAGAAGTCCTGCCCAGGCGGCGTATAGAGAACGTAATAGTCCGTGTCCGCGCAAATCGACAGCGACAGCCGCCGGCCTTCCCACGCCACCGAGGCGCGTCCGCTCCAGCCGCTGAACGCGTGATTCACGAGCTTGTCCGGAAGCGGATACGCCACGCCAAACTGCCACGCGGGCGGGGCAGGCACGTGCCGCACCGGCAGCCAGTCCTCGCCCGAAAGCCACAGGCCGCTCGCGGGGGCGGAAAGTTCGGTGCTCGCATCGCGCGCGAGAAACGGATGCACGCCGAGGCCGAACGGCATCGCGTCGCGTCCGGTGTTCTCGACTTCGAGTGTCATCACGAGCGTCGCACCGTCCAGCATGTAGGTGATCGCCGCACGATAGGCGTACGGTTCTCCGTCGCTGCGGTCGAGCACGAGCCGCACGCGCTCGCGTCCGGACTCCTCGACCTGCCACGGCGCGAGCCAGCCATCACCGTGGATCGGCAGCGGCTCGCCCACACGGTTGCACGGCACTTCGATATCTCGTCCGCCGAAATGGAAGCGTCCCGCCGCGATGCGGTTCGAATACGGCACGAGCGGATAACAGGCGAGTTCGTTCGGGTCCATGCACGCGTTCAGTTGCTCGCAGCGGCGGAACACCGGCACCAGCGCGCCTTCGCTGCGCCAGTCGAAACGTGTGATGCCGCCGCCCAGTTGGGGCGCGACGTCGAGCCTCAGATACGCGTTCGCGAGCGTCACGCAGGCAACGTCGCCCGCCGCGGCCGCACCGATGGCGACGGCCGACGTGCTGGGCCCGGGCAGAACCGGATGGGTGGCGGCTTCGAGCCGCGCGCGGCGCGCGGCAGCCGGCGCGCCGGCCGGACGAACGGGTTGACGCGGTGCGGAATTCGCGACGTTCATAAGATGCTCCTCGAGAGGCATGGATTGTTGCCGCCGTCAAAGGCGGCCCACATACAGTCAGGTGGCGTGTCTGTGCGCACGGACTTCGTGCGGGCCACCGCTTCTTGTGTTCGCGCTTCTAGTACTCGCAATGCCGATTTCGGACCACTGACCGACTGCAACTGTTGCCGTACTGCAACGCCAATCCTTCTACCTGTGAAGCTCGCCGGCTCGATGCGCTCGAATCGCGGCGCGAGCCGGGCGTCAGAACGACGCCCCGCCCGTTCTCAACCGCGCCGCCGACCGCCCTGAAAGAGCGGCTCGGGAAGGCCGGCATGCCCTGCCGGCGCGGCAAACACGCCTCCAGCGTGGGTATCGCGCGAGAGCGCGTCTGCGTCGAGTTCGTCGCGTGCGCTCGTCACGTAGAGCGTGCCGAGATGCGCACCGCCGAGCGTAACGCAGCTTGGCTGAGCCGTGGGAATGTTTACACGCATCGTCTCGACCCCATCCGCGCTGTAGCGCACCACGCGCGCGCCACCCCAGTGCGCGTTCCAGAGACCGCCATCGGCGTCGACGGTCGAACCGTCCGGCGTGCCAGTGGCGTCCGTGAACCTGATAAACAAACGATCGTTCGCGATATTTCCATCGGCGCCATAGTCGCAGGCGCGTATCTCGCGCGTCGGCGTATCGCAGTAGTACATCGTTGCGCCGTCCGGACTGAACGCGATGCTGTTCGAAATCGCGGGCGCGGGCAGCGGGAGACGCTCCAGCGTCAAATCGCGATTGAGCCGGTAGAAGCCGCCGACTCGCTGTCTCGGCCTCGTATCGTCCATCGTGCCGAACACAAAGCGACCCTGCCGGTCGCAGCGGCCGTCATTCACGCGCGTTGTCGCGCCCGGCTCGACATCGATGATCGGGTCGATTTCGCCCGTCGCGAGATCGAAGAACGCGAGCCGCTTCGCAAGACCCAGCACCAGCGTGTTTTCATCCTCGCAAAGCGCGAAGCAGCCGAGGCGCTCCGGCATCGGCCACGTGCGATGAGAGCCGTCGCGCGGGTCGTAGCGCGACAGGCTCGCGCCTTCGATGTCGGTCCAGTAGAGGCGGCCCGTGCGCGCGCACCACGTTACGCCCTCGCCGAGCTGGTTCTGTGCGTCGATCAGCAGCGTGGCCGTCGTGTTGTCGTTCGTATTCATACCCAGCCTCCGTCCACCACGATGTCCTTCGAAGTGATCATGCGGCTGTCGTCCGCCGCGAGGAAAAGTGCCATGCGCGCGAGATCGGCGGGAAGCAGTTCCGCGTCGATGCACTGGTTGCGCTTGATCGCTTCCCGGCCCTCGTCGTTGAGCCACAGGCGGCGCTGCTTGTCGGTCATCACCCAGCCCGGCACGAGCGTGTTCACGCGGATGCCATACGCCCCGAGTTCCTTCGCAAGCCCGCGCGTCAGACCTTGCACGGCCGACTTGCTCATCAAGTACACCTGAAGATTTCTGTCCTTGATCATCCAGCTGATCGAACCGAGATTGATGATCGACCCCGCTCGCGCGGCCTTCATGTCCTCCATCACCGCCTGCGCCGCGAACAATTGATGCCGCACATTCACTGCGATGCCTGCGTCGAACGATTCGGGGGTGATGTCGGCCAGTTCGTGCCGGCGGTCGTTCGCCGCGTTGTTCACGAGCACTTCAATCGGGCCGAGCGCGGCCTTTACATCGGCGACGGCGGTACGCAGCGCGTCGATGTCGGTGAGGTCGCAGGTCACGAACACAGGCTTGTGGCGCGGCGGCGAACCTGGACCACCGAGCGAATCGGCCAACGCAAGGCCCTCGCTCGTGTTGATGTCGAGAAAGCCCACGCGCGCGCCCTGTGCGACGAAGTGCTCGACAAACGACGCGCCGATACCGGTCGCGCCGCCCGTGATCAGCACGACGCGATCGACGAGACTCGGATAGCGCGCGTAATTCTTTTGCGCGGAAGCATTGTCGTGAGACGTCATCATTCAGCCTCCTTGACGTTCAATCGCGTGCACCGCGGTTCTTCAACTGGTCGAGCAGCACCGCCGCAAGCAGGATCGCGCCGCGCACGAGGTATTGATAAAACGCGTCGATGTTGAGCAGATTCATGACGTTCTCGACCGTGCCCATGATCAGCACGCCGATCACCACACCCGAGATCGTCGCGCGCCCGCCGAGCAGCGAGACACCGCCGAGCACGCATGCGGAAATCACGTTCAGCTCGAAGCCTTCGGCCGCATTTGGCTGCCCCGAGGTGATACGTGACGCGAGAATCACGCCTGCGAGGGCAGTCACCGCGCCCTGGATCAGGAAGATCCAAACACGCGTGCGCTCGACGTGGATACCGGCAAGGCGCGACGCCTCCGGATTGCCGCCGATCGCGAGCGTATTGCGCCCGTACACCGTGTGATTGAGCATCACGCCGAACGCGATGAAGCAGATCAGCGTGATCCAGATCGGCAGTGACACACCGAAGATCGTCATGACGCCAAGCGCGATGAACGTATCCGACGACACGCCCACCGCCTGCCCGTGCGAGACGATGAAGCCGAGACCGCGCACGATTTCCATCGTGGCGAGCGTCGTGATCAGCGCGTTGATCCGTAGATAAGCGATCACGGCGCCGTTCACGAAACCGATCGCCGCGCCCGCCGCCACCGCGGCGACAATCGCGATTACGGTGCTGTTCGTAGCGTTGAGCACCATCGCGCAGAGCACACCCGCGAACGCAACGATCGAGCCCACGGAAAGGTCGAAATCGCGCGACGCGAGACAGAACATCATCGTGCACGCGACCATGCCGATCTGCGATACAGACAGCGCGAGCCCAAGCATGTTCTCGATCGAGAAGAAGTGGTCGACCGAGAGCGACATCACGATGAACATGATCACGAAGATCACGATCAGGCTGTATTCGGTGATCTGCTGCCACCACTTCTGCCTGTCGCTGCTCTTCGGAATCAGGGCATCGACGGCGGATTGTGCGACGCGCTTCGTTGCGTCGGCTGCGTCGGCCGCCAGGTTTTCTCTTGCGGGCATGTCAGTCACTCCTCCCCGTCCACTCACGCGGCCCGTGCCGCTGTGCGCTGCGGCAGCGCCAGATCGAGCACTGCGTGTTCGCTCGCCGCGCTGCGCGACAATTCACCCGAAATGCGGCCTTCACGCATCACGACGATGCGGTCCGACACGCCAAGCACCTCGGGCAACTCCGATGACACCATCACGATCGCGCAGCCGCGCGCCGCGAGCTGATAGATCACGTTGTAGATCTCGTGCTTCGCGCCGACGTCGATACCGCGCGTCGGCTCGTCGAGAATCACCACCTTGAGATCCGGCTCCGCGAGCCAGCGCGACAGGATCGCCTTCTGCTGGTTTCCGCCCGAAAGGAAGCGGATTTTCTGCCGGCGGCTCGGCGTCCTGATCTTCAGGAGCTTGATGAAGCGGTCGGCCGTTTCGGCTTCCTTCTTGCGGTCGAGGAACATACCCGCGTGCAGGAAGTGGCGCCGGCAGCTGATGTTGATGTTCTCCGACACCGAGGCCATCGCGACGATGCCTTGCTCCTTGCGGTCTTCGGGACACAGCACGATGCCGTGGCGAATCGCGTCAGCGGCGCTCCTCACGTGCACCGTCTTGCCGTCGAGGACGATCTCGCCTGCGCGGCGCTTGCGCGCGCCGTAGACGAGTTGCATCAGCTCGCTGCGCCCCGCGCCGACGAGCCCGAAAAAGCCGACGATCTCGCCGCCCTTCACGTCGAAGCTCGCGGGTTCGGCGAGCGGACGCCCGAGCACGCCGCGCACCGAGAGGCGCACGTCGCGATGCTCGCGCGGCGTGTAGTTGTAGATGTCGCTGATCTCGCGTCCGACCATTTCGGCGACGATAGTCTCGCGCCTCACACCGTCGAGCGTCTCGTGCGACGCCACCTTGCGGCCGTCGCGGAAGATCGTGCACGAGTCGCACAACTCATACACCTCGTCCATGCGGTGCGAGATGTAAATGAGCGCTCGGTGGTCCGCTCGCAGTTCGCGCACGAGCTTGAACAGCACTTCGGTTTCGCGCAGTGAGAGCGAGCTGGTCGGTTCGTCGAGCGCAATCACGCGCGCGTTGCGCAACAGCGCCTTGCAGATTTCCACCATTTGCCGTTGCGCGATGGAGAGCTTGCGCAGCTTCGCAGTCGGATCGAGATCGACGCCCATCGCGGCGAGCCGTTCGCGCACGAACTTGCGCGCCGCGCTCTTCCTCACCCAACCGAACGAATTCGGCAGCGCACCGAGCATCAGATTTTCCGCGACGGTGAGATCCGGCACGTACTGAAGCTCCTGGTGAATCACGGCGATGCCCGCGCCGATCGACGACGCAGAATCGGGGAAATGCACCTCGTTGCCGTCCATCAGGATGCGGCCCGAGTCCGGCTGATACTCGCCGCCGAGTATCTTCAGCAACGTCGACTTGCCAGCGCCGTTCTCACCCATCAGGCCATGCACCCGGCCCGTTTGAACGTCCAGTGAAACGCCGTCGAGCGCGCGCACGCCGGGAAACACCTTGCCGATATTCTCGAAACGCAGCGTTGCTGACACTTCGGTTTCCTCTCGCTCGATACGCCGCTTCGTGACCGGCGCGCCTGAATCAACGCGCACCGGCCACAAGCGACGGGAAACGTCCGACTCCCCTGCCCGGTTCAAGCCCTCACTTCGCCGCGAGGCCCATTTGCTCGCGCACCTGGCTCACGTTGTCGCGCGTGGCGAGCATGCCGGAGGTCAGCGTGAGCTTCGGCGGCTCCTTGCCTTGCGTGATCCACGTGTACATCAGCGTCGAAGTTTCCTCACCGTGGCGCTTCGGGCTGATGATCACGGTGCCGAAGAAGCCGGTCGGTTCGGGCTTCTTGAATTCGTTGAGCGCCGAGTCCGCGCCGCCGATGCCGATACCGACCATGTTGTCTGCCTTGAAGCCGCGGCCTTCCGCTGCGCGCACAGCGCCGAGCACGGCTTCGTCGTTCAGGCCGTAGGCAACCCAGTGCTTGTACTGCGGGTTCTTCGTGAGCGCGATGTTCGCGGCATTGAAGGCGTTTTCCGTGTCGGTCTTCGCTTGCGGCGCGGCAATGATGTTCGCCTTCGGGAAGCCCGCGGCAACGAGCGCATCGGTTGCGCCGGTCGTGCGGTCGTGCGCGGTCGGCAGTTGCTCGTAGGTCACGTCGATCGCGCCGACGTCCTTCATGTCCCAGCCCCGCTTCTTGATCTCCGCGGCGATGCCTTCGCCGACCTGCTTGCCGATGTTGTACGCCGAGATGCCCATGTGCGGCACTGCCTCGATCGGCTTGCCCGAACCATCGACGAGACGGTCGTCCACGGTCATGAGCTTGAGGTTGTCGGCCTTCGCCTTGGCGACGATGCCCGGCCCGAGCTTCACGTCCGGCGTGCAGATAATGAAGCCCTGCGCCTTCTGCGCGGCAAGGTTGTCGATCGCGCTCATCACCTTCTCACCGGACGGCGCACCGATCTTCACCAGCGTGAAACCCTTTTCTTTCGCGGCGATTTCGGCGAATTTCCACTCGTCCTGGAACCATGGTTCTTCAGGCTGCTTCACGAGAAAGCCGATCTTCACCTGATCCGCGGCCTGCGCGATGGGCGCGCCACCCAGCGCGGCACTCGCCGTCACCGCGGCGGCCATCAACGTCAGAAAGATGCGTCGTTGCATGGTGTGTCTCCTGTCTTCTTCGTTCACGGGGAGGGTCGGCCGCTCATTATTTTTCTTGCCGTCGATACGCGCGGCTAGCGCATCGCAAGGATTCCTGTGTTTTCGTTCAATCGTGATACAGCGCCGTGCGGCCTCCGTCGATCGTGATGCAGCTCGCGTTGATGAACGGGGCCTCGTCCGACGCGAGGAACACCGCCGTCATCGCCACCTCCTCCGGGCGGCCGATGCGCTTCATCGGCGAAAGCGCGAGTGTGTGCGCACGGGCGGCTTGCGGGTCCGGATACGCGTCCCACCATTCGCGTGTCAGCTGCGTCTCGATGTAGCCTGGCGCGATTGCGTTCACGCGCACGTTTTTTGCGGCGTATTCGACACCGAGCGCGCGAGTCAGGCCGATCACACCATGTTTCGCGACCGGATACGGAAAGCAGCCGGGAATGATCTGGAACGCGTGCGTCGAGGCGATATTCACGATGCTGCCCGCGCCGCGCGCGACCATACCCGGCAGCACCGCGCGGCAACCGTTCCAGACACCGTCGAGATCGACGGCGAAACAGCGACGCCAGTCATCGTCGGTCATCGTGAGCGGATCGACGAACACGTTGATGCCGGCGTTGTTCACGAGCACGTCGACGGGACCGAAGACGCGCTCCGTTTCCTTCACCGCAGCATGCATCGATGCCGACTGCGTGACATCCGCCTGTAGCGCCAGCGCTTTCGCTGCATCGCCGTATTGCTGTGCGATTTCGCGTGCTGTGGTGCGCGCAGTTTCGCCATCGAGTTCCGCGAGTGCGACCGCCGCACCTTCGGCCACGAACGCGCGCGCAATCGCCGCGCCAATACCGCGTCCAGCACCTGTCACGATGGCAACCTTGCCCGCGAGGCGATTCACGCCGGCACTCCTTTCTCCGCGCCAAGCACGGCGCGCCAGCCCGCAATGAATGCGAGCGCATTGGCGCGCGTCGCAGCAACGTCCTGTCCGGGTTTGTAAAGCGCCGAGCCGAGCCCGAACCCACTCGCGCCCGCGGCAAGCTGAGGCCCCATGTTGTCGGGCTTCACACCGCCCACCGGCAACAACGGCACGACAGACGGAATCACCGCGCGCCAGGCCTTCGTCACGGCCGGGCCGAGTTGTTCTGCGGGAAACATCTTGAGCGCGTCGGCACCGTGCTTCAGTGCGGCAAAGGCTTCGGTCGGCGTGGCGACGCCGGGCACGCACGCAAGGCCCTTGCGCTTCGCAGCAGTGACGACGTCGGTGTCCGCGTGCGGCATCACGATCAATTCGCCGCCTGCGTTCTTCACGTCGCGCACGCGTTCGGGTGTGAGCACCGTGCCCGCGCCGATCATCATGTCAGCGGGCATCGCCGCACGCAGCGCCGCGATGCTGTCGAGCGGATCGGGCGAATTCAGCGGCACTTCGACGATACGAAACCCCGCCTCGTAGAGCGCGCGGCCATGATCGGCGGCATCGGCGGGCGTGATGCCGCGCATGATCGCGATCATCCGGCACGCGACGAACGCGGCGACGAAGCCCGCGTGGGGCGTGTAAGGAGTGGGCAGGTTTAGTTCGGCATCCATATCGTGTTCCTGTCTGTCGCCATGCGTTTCTCTGGACGGACGTTCAACGCGGTGCGACAAGCCCTGCCAGCACCGCGATGTGCCACAACCCGCGTTCGGTCGCCCGGTGCACGAGACGCGCCCCGGTGCACCCGAACTGTTCGAGCGCGAGCCGATAGCGCTCGCACAATGCATCGTTGCCGATCAGCGGCGGCGCGCACGCCGCAAGCGCCACGTCGCGACGCGCCAGCGCTGCTTCGAGCCCGGCGAGTTCGTGACCGATCACGACGCCCGATAGATAGTCGGGCTGTTCATCGGGCGCGAGCTGCCCCGTAAGACCCAGCGTGCGCGTGCTGAACGCCGTCGCGAGCAGGCCCGCGCAACCGTGCTCGCGCGCGACGGACACACCACGCAGGAACGCCTGCGTGTCCGGCTCGGCGGGCCGCTTCATCGTACGGCCGAGGATCGTGTGCGCCATGAGCGCCGCGTACACCTCGCCCGTCATGAACGTGTAGAAGCGCGCGATCTGGCCGCCCTCCACCACCACCCATTTCGCGTGGGTACCCGGCAAGCCGATCAGCGCGGAGCGCGCGGTATCGGGTCGCGCGGCCACGCCGGCGCGCGACGCCCCGTAAAGTGCGCCAAACACCTGCGATTCCTCGCCGCGCATCACGTTCGGCAGCGCGCCGGGCTCCAGCACGCCCGGCACGACGCACACGGTGACGCCGCTCGTCGTGCGCACGCGAACGATGCCCTCGACGAGCGCCTCGGCGCTGGCCGGTGTCTCGACATACGGCGCCTGCACCCATCCCTGCGCGCTGCCCACCATGCCCGCCGCGAGCACCGGCAACGCAGGCGACTCCGCGAGCCAGACGGCGCAGGCCTCGTCGAACGCCGCCTCGAATCCGCCCTCCGCTGCCGGCACCGGCAGATTCATGATGCCGGCCGTCGAAACGCGTGTCGCGAGCACTTCGCCCGCCGCGTCGAACAGATACGCTCGCAGCGAAGTCGTACCCCAGTCGAGCGCGAGCAGCGCCGCATGCTTCGCGACGTCCGCGCTCTGTGCGCCTTGCGGCTCGCGCGTGCGCTTTTCCGTTCGCGTCTCCGTGCTCTTGCTCTTGTCGCGGGCCTTCATCGGCGAATCCTGCGCGTGGCCGGCTGCGGCGCGCGCCAGCCGAGTTCCATCGAGATCGCCCGCGCCTCGCGTTGCACGACCGGAATCAGTTCGTCCATGCGTTCGAGCGGCATATACGGGATCGTGCTCGCCACCGATAGCGCCGCGACGATCGCGCCCGATGCGTCGCGCACCGGCGCGGCAACGCATCGGATAGACATTTCGTTTTCCTCAAGATCGAACGTGTAGCCGCCGGCCGCATAGTTCGCCATGCGCCTCAGGAACGTTTCATGGTCGGGACTATGGTCGGGACGGAAGTTCACTCCCGCGAGCGTGCGGCGCGACGCGTCGAACAGGTCGCGCCACGACTGCGGCGCAAGGTCGAGCATCATCGCCTTGCCGATGCCCGTCGACGCGAGCGGCATCCGGTGGCCGACGCGCGAACGCATTTCGAGCCCGCGCTGACCGGGGATTTTGTCGATGTACAGCACGTCATCGCCATCGCGCACGCCGAGGTGGATCGTGTCGAGCGTCTCATCGGCGAGCGTGACAAGGTGCGCATGCGCGACCGCAGTAAGCGGCATCTGTTCGAGCGCGATGGTGCCGAGTTCGATCAGCTTCGGTCCGAGCAGGTAGCCGCCCTGCACCTGACGAAGATAGCGTGCCTGCACGAGGCTGGAGACGAGGCGGTGCGTCGTGCTTCGTGTCGTGCCGAGCACGGCGCCAAACGAGCGCAGGTCGCGCACGCCTGCCGCAGCGGCTTCGAGAATGGCGAGACCGCGCAGCAGGGTCTGCGTGCCGGTCTGCTGCGCCATCGCGTCGGGCAGCGAGCCCCTCACGCCGATTTCTCCTGCGCCTGAGCGCGACTTCCGTGCGGTGGGCCTGGCGGACGCGGCATCGGGTGCCGTGTCGGCCGCGTCGGCGGGCTGACTCGCCGTAAGCGTCGAGGACATCGCTTTGGTCATGGCGTTGGCGATGAATGGGCGAAAGAGGGGTTGCTAACGGGAAGCGGCGCGTTCAACTGGCGCGACGGCGCGCGAGGGCACCTCTGGATAGCCGGGGCGATGCAGCGCGCGTGGCAGGCTGGAACATGGCAATGTCTCCGGATCTTGTGCGGCAAGCCGTGCGAACTGCGGTGCGCGGCGGGCCGGTCTTTGTCGGTGATCCGGCGGGCTGCGCTCGATGTCGAGACAGCGCCCGCCGGCTGGTTTTGATTGTAGGTCGGTTTTTTCGCGATCTCCAATATGTGAATGTACTGCTCATATATTGGGAAATACGCATTCGGACTTCTTTATGTATGAAGTTGAGCAAACGC
Source organism: Paraburkholderia dinghuensis (assembly GCF_003837865.1). Classification (GTDB taxonomy): domain Bacteria; phylum Pseudomonadota; class Gammaproteobacteria; order Burkholderiales; family Burkholderiaceae; genus Paraburkholderia; species Paraburkholderia dinghuensis. The sequence continues at coordinate 25,092 of NZ_RQIS01000031.1, forward strand.
GCGTACAGGCTTCACACCGCCTCGCGCCCGATCCCGCCGCATCGCCCGGAAAAAACAAAAGGCGGCCCTCGAACTGAGGACCGCCTCTGCCATTCACACTCCGGCGCACCGTGTCCGCGCGATTACTTCCCGGCCGGAGCCTTGTAAGCGACGCAGTCGATCTCGACCTTGCAGTCGACCACCATGCTCGACTGCACGCATGCGCGCGCCGGCGGATGCTCGCCGAAATACTCGCGGAAGATCTTGTTGAAGGACTGGAAATCGCGCGCGTCGTCGAGCCACACGCCGCAGCGCACAACGTGCTCGGCACCGTACCCCACTTCCTTCAGGATTGCGAACAGATTCTGGATCGCCTTGTGCGACTGTTCGACGATACCGCCGTTGATCACCTCGCCGCCCTCCATCGGCGTCTGGCCCGAGACGTACAGCCAGCCGTCGGCTTCCACGGCGCGCGCGAACGGCAGATGCTGTCCGCCCTGGCCCTTGCCGCCTTCCGCTCCAATTCGTTTCATCGTTTGCTCCTTGCTTGCAGATCGTTCGACGCGGGCTCTGCCGTCATGGCTGCACGCGGCGAGGTTCAAGATTCGTAGATCAGAATGCCTGTACAGCAAAGGCCTGCATCGCGCGTTCGCCGCGCGCGACGAAATGGCCCGCGCGCTCGCCGGTCGGCTGACCATCGCGGTATGAAAGCACGCCATTGACCCACACCGCGTCGATGCCGTCCGCCACCTGCTGCGGCGCGTCGAACGTCGCTGTGTCGCGCACCGTCGCCGGATCGAACAGCACGAGGTCGGCATGCCAGCCGACGCGCACCTCGCCGCGCTCAGTCAGTCCGAAGCGCCGCGCGGACAGGCTCGTCATCTTGCGCACCGCCTCTTCGAGCGGAATCAGCGCCGCGTCGCGCACGTAGTGGCCGAGCACGCGCGGAAACGCACCCCACAACCGCGGGTGCGGCAACGGATCGTTCGGCAGTCCGTCCGAGCCGACCATCGTCGCGGGATGCGAGAGGATGCGGCGCACGTCGTCCTCGGACATGTTGTGGTACACCGCGCCCGCCGGTTGCAGGCGCCTCGCCGCTTCCTGCTGCGTTACGCCCCACTCTTGCGCAATTGCCTTGATGAGCTTGCCCGCCTGCTCGGGATGCGGCGTGGACCACGTGATCGTGATGTCGATATCGCCGGTCACCTGCTTGAGATCGAGCGTCGACGAACTACGGCTGTACGGATAGCAGTCGCAGCCCACCGGCTGATACCTGCGCGCGCCTTCGAGCGACGTCAGCACTTGCGCGCTTCGCCCCCAGTTCGAGGGCCCAGCGCATTTCAGGTGCGAGATGATGACCGGCACGCGCGCGTGACGGCCGATGTGATACGCCTCCTCCATCGCGTCGAGAATCGCGTCGAACTCGGTGCGCATGTGCGTCGTGTAGAGTGCGCCCGCCGCCGCGAGCGGCTCGGCGAGCGTAGCGACTTCTTCCGTCGAGGCCTCGTAGGCCGAACCGTAAGCGAGCCCCGTGGAAAGCCCGAGCGCACCGTGCGCCAGCGCGTCTTCGAGTTGCGCGCGCATCGCGGCAATCTCGGCGGACGTGGCCGCGCGCTTGAGATCGTCCATGTGATTGTTGCGCAGCGCCGTATGGCCGATCAGTGCGCCGACGTTCACCGCGGGTTTTGCCGCGTTCACGGCATCGATCCAGGCGGAAAAGGTCGGATAACGAAATGCATCGCGATCGCCGAGCAGGTTCATCGGATCGGGCGGATCGCCCTTGAGCGTCACCGGCGACGCGCTGATTCCGCAGTTACCGACGATCACCGTCGTCACGCCCTGGCTGATCTTCGGCAGCATCTGCGGCGAGCGGATCACGTGTGTGTCGTCATGGGTATGCACGTCTATGAAACCGGGCGCGAGCGCGCGACCGTTCGCCTCGATCACATCGTCGGCGAGCCAGTTCGACAGATTGCCGATCGCCGCGATGCGGCCGTTGCGCAACGCCACGTCGCGCTCGAGCGGCACCGCGCCGGTGCCATCGTAGAGACTTGCGCCGACGATCAGGGTGTCGGCGGCTTCCGGGTGGGAATGCATTTGTTTCTCCTGTCGATGGCACTTGGCGCTTTAGCGCCTAGTGCCATCCCATGCAGAGCGGTCGACGGGACTTAGCGCTTTAGCGCTTAGTCCGATCCCATGCAGAGCTGTCTACGGGACGTGGCGCTTTAGAGCCTATGTCGGTCCGGACTTAGTGCCTCAGCACTTACTCCGGACCCACGCAGAGCGTTCCCATCCCGTGTAACGCAGTCAATCACCAAGCGGCTGCCGCTCACCTCCGCCGCGATGCGCGTCGAGCGTGTGCTTCACGCGGCGCAGCAATTCGCGCGTTTGCTCGGGCTGGGCGAGCGCCAGTTCGGTCACAAGCACATCTAGCGCCATCATCATCGCGTAGCGCGATGACGATGGCTTGTAAATGAAATCGGTCTCGCTGGCGACGATCGGCACGAGCCAGTCGGCCATCGCAGCAAGCGGCGAAGCGGGCGCCGTGAGCGCGATGATTGTCGCCCCGTAGTCGTGTGCGATGCGGCAACTGTCGAGCATCTCCGGCACGCGCCCCGTCACGGAAAGCGCAACGACGACGGACTCCGGCGACATCGTGCTCGCCACCATGCGCTGCAACAGACTGTCCTGATACGACGCCACCGGGCGGCCAAGGCGCACGAGGCGAAAGCGCATTTCGTCGGCGAGCGCCGTGGAACTGCCGCCCATGCCAAACACGTAGATCATGCGTGCAGCGCGCAACGCCTCGGCGGCCTCGGTGATCGGCGCCTCGTGCAGCAGATCATGATTGCGCGCGAGCGCGGTATGGATTTCGTCGAAGACGCGCGTGGCGAGCGGTTCGGGCGCGGCGTCCTTGCGGCGCTTATCGCGTTCGCCGCTGCCGCGCCGGTTCGTGCCCTTCTCTGCCTGAGCCATCGCGCCGCTGCGCAGGAAACGCTCGCCGACGGCAGCGGCCTGTGCGAGCCGCAGCTTCAGCTCGCGCACGTCGTCGCAGCCCACCGTCTTGGCGAAGCGGGTCACGGACGCGACGCTCACGCCGGCGCGCCGGGCCAGTTCACCGATGCTCGCGCGCGCTGCGCTCGCGAGATCATCGAGGATCAGCGCGGCAACCTCGCGCTCGGCCGGACGCAACGTGGGCACACACCCTGCGATGCGTGCGACGATATCGAAGCGGCCCGGTTCAACGGCAGAATTCATGGGGACGGACATTGGGCAGGCGTGAATGGCCGGTATCGGGGAGAACCCGGTGCATTTTTGACGTGTTCTGTTAACAAATAACAATTCACGTGAGCATGGTACTTTGTGTACCATCAGCGGGTCAACGCCAGGCGTCGTCCAGTGGCGAAATGGAGCGAATGGAAATGAAAGTTACAAACTATCAGGGCGCGACTATCGACCCGAACAGCAAAGGACTCGGGAACGTGCCGGGCACGAGCGTGCAGCTCGCCGACGCAGCAAGACTCGAGTGGAACTTGCTGAACGAGGACGTGAGCCTGCCCGCCGCAGTCCTCTATTCGGACCGCGTCGAGCACAACCTGAAATGGATGCAGGATTTCGTCACGCGCTACGGCGTGAAGCTCGCCCCGCACGGCAAGACGACGATGGCGCCGCAACTCTTTCGCCGCCAGATCGACACCGGCGCGTGGGGCATCACGCTGGCCACTGCGCACCAGACGCGCATTGCGTATCGAGGCGGCATCACGCGCGTACTGATGGCGAATCAGCTGGTCGGGCGCCACAACATGATGATGATCGGCGAACTGCTCAGCGATCCCGACTTCGAATTTTTCTGTCTCGTCGATTCGGTACAGGGCGTCGAGCAACTGGGTGAGTTCTTTCGCGCGTCCGGCCGCAAGCTGCAGGTACTGCTCGAACTTGGCGTGCCGGGCGGCCGCACCGGCGTGCGCGACGCACAAACGCGCGACGCAGTGGTTGAAGCAATCAGGCGCTATCGCGATTCGATCAAGCTCGCGGGCGTCGAACTCTACGAGGGCATCCTCAAGGAGGAAAGCGAAGTCCGCGCGTTCCTGCGCGAGGCGCTCGACGTCACGAAGGAACTGATCGCCGCGGGCCGCTTCGCGCGCGCACCCGCGTTGCTCTCCGGCGCGGGATCGGCCTGGTATGACGTCGTCGCCGAAGAATTCGCAGGCGCGTCGAAAGCGGATGTCGTCGAAGTCGTGCTGCGCCCCGGCTGCTATGTGACGCACGACGTCGGCGTGTACAAGGAAGCGCAGTCGCAGATCCTCACGCGCAATCCGGTCGCGCGCGAAATGGGCGTCGCGCTCCTGCCCGCGCTGCAGCTCTGGGCCTATGTGCAGTCGATTCCGGAGCCGGGTCGTGCGATTATCGGCTTCGGCAAGCGCGATGCCGCGTACGACGCAGGCTTCCCCGAGCCCTCACGGCACTATCGTCCGTCGCGCGATTGCGCAAGCGGCGCGGCGCCACGCGAGATCGCCGCGAGCGAAGGCTGGCAAATCTTCCAGATGATGGATCAGCACGCCTACCTGCAGATTCCAGCAGACGCCGATATTGAGGTCGGCGACATGATCGCCTTCGACATTTCGCACCCGTGCCTCACGTTCGACAAGTGGCGTCAGGTGCTGATGGTCGATCCGTCGTATCAGGTGACGGAAGTGATCGGGACGTACTTCTGATTCGCTAATTCGCTTCGCGTGCCGCGCAGCCTTGCGCGGCAAAAGCGCGAGGCCCGGCGAGGGTGCGCGAAAGCGGGCCTCAGGTACCGCTGGACGCGTCGGCTTGCGCTTGCACAGCACTCGCCGCCTCGCCGATGCGCACCTCCATCATGCGGAGCGCGCCCGAGAGTGCCGCCAGCGCGTCGTCGGGAAGCGACATCGTCAGGTTCAGAAACGCGTTGCGGCGCGGCAGGCTCGCTTCGGTTGCAGCGCGCCCGGTTTCGGTGAGCCGGACGTTCGTAACGCGGTTATCGCGCGCGTCGCTGCTGCGCTCGATCCAGCCGAGCGATTCCAGCGACTTCAACTGCCGCGTGAGCGCGCCAGGATCGACGCGCAGCCGCTCGACGAGCCGCTTCTGCGACGATTCCCCGTCCTGCTCGTACAGCGCGAGCATGATGCGCCAGCGCGGCAGCGGATGCCCCACTTGCGCCTCGAAACCCGCCATGAACGCGCGATACGTCCTTCCGAATTGCTGGACGATGGCGATGCGATCCGGTGTATCCATGTCGTGACTTTTGTCGTTATGGCCTGGCTTCAGGCTGGAATTCCGGCCACGTCAATCCGCGTGGACGACGGGCTCGACCTTGCGTTGCAGGCGGACGGGCGGCACGCGCCGCGTCTGCCAGAGCGACACGAGCGCAATCACTCCCGCCACAGCGATGCCCAGATGAATCGCACCAACGAGCGATTCACGCGCGGACTCTAGCAGCAGCGCGCCATTGTGCCCGGCGTGCGTGAGATCGGCGATCAGCGAGGCCTGGGCGTCGCGGTTGATGAGAATCTGCGGATCGGCGAGTTGCGGCATCCAGTGCGACGCGTGATCGGCATCGAGCGCGTTACGCACACCGCTCGCGTACAGATGCGTGACCATCGTTCCGGTAAGCGCCGTGCCGAACATCCCGCCGATCATCCGCAGCGACTGCAGGAGCGCCGTTGCGATTCCGAGGTGTTCGCGTCCCGCGGTTTGCTGCGTAAAGATGGTGAGATTCGGCAAGACGAAACCGAGCCCGAGTCCACCCACGATCATCAGCGACATCAGCAACGGGCGCGGTGTCGTATGCGTCGCGACGAAAATGGCGAGACACGCCACAGCGATCATCGCGAAGCCGATATAGAGCATGAGGTTCGGGTTGCGGATGCGCGAAACGATGCGCCCGTTCGCAATGCTGCCGATGGTGATGAACACGACGAGCGGCGTGATGACGAGGCCCGCCTCGTTCGGCGACATGCCGAACCCGCCCTGAAACAAGAGCGGTGCGTAGAACAGCAGCGAGAACATCGTGAAGCCGCCGAGCACTGCAAGGGTGAAGAGCGCAGTGAGGCTCCGGTTGCGGAACATGTCGACGGGGAGAATCGCCTGAGGACAGCGGCGCTCCCAGCGCCACAGCGCCCACGCGGCGCCGACGGCGACGGCGAGCAGCGCCACGGCAGAGAACGACAGGCCATGCCTCGGCAGGCGCTCGACGAACAGTTGCAGGCTACCGAGCGCGATCGCGATAAGGAGCGCGCCGGGCCAGTCGAGCCGCATGCGCGTCTCGTGTACGACGTGCCGCAGATGCGGTAGATAGCGCAAGACGAAGACGAGCGAAACGAGTCCGACCGGCAGGTTCACGTAGAAGACGGAACGCCAGCCGTAGTACTGCGTGAGGAATCCGCCGAGCGACGGCCCGACTGCGTTGGCGATGCCGAACGCCGAGCTCATGAGCACCTGCCAGCGCAGGCGGACGACCGAATCGGGAAAAAGATCGGGAATGCAGGCGAAGGCGGTGCCAACCAGCATGCCGCCGCCGATGCCCTGCAGCCCGCGCGCAATCACGAGGAACAGCATGCTGTTGGCGGCGCCGCAAAGCACCGAGGCGGCAGTGAAGACGACGATCGACGCAATCAGGAACGGCTTGCGCCCGTAGTAATCGCCGAGCCGGCCAAAAATCGGGACGGTAATCACCGACGTGAGCAGGTACGACGTCGCGACCCATGCGTACAGCTCGAAGCCGCGCAGTTCGGAAACGATGGTTGGCAGCGCGGTCCCGACGACAGTCTGATCGAGTGCGACCAGCATCGTCACGAAGGAAACACCGAGCATGGCCAGCAACGACTCACGGAACGGCAGAACCTGCCCACTTGAGTGGTGGGCGGCAGTATGGACAGCCATCTTTTGATCCAGCAACGTTTGACGCGTCAAAGATTAAAATAATATCACGACGTGATCCCCTACACTGGGCACACTTGACGTTCACGAGTCGCAGGCACGGCGCCCGCTGCTCGGAACGCTGAACGCGAATGCCACTTCCAGCGGGAGATTTATGGGGCCACAGTCAGAAACGTCCAATGTGCCCGATGCGCCCGACGCACCGGACATCGGCGGAGCACTGTCCAAAGCCGACTTCGAGGCACTGCGTCGCGCCAAGCACCTGCTCGAAAGTCCGCCACTTGGCATGCAACTGGCGGCGATCGTCGGCGCGCCCGTTGAAAAGATGATCGCGAAGCTGCCCGGTCCCGCGAGCGACAAGGTGAACGAGGCCACCCAGGCCGCGCTGCGCAAATGCCTGCAGATCGCGCTCAAAACGCTTGGCAAAGGCGCCGTCGGCAATGGCGCGCCGGGTGCGAAGCCGGGCAATCTGCTGCACAAATTCGCGGTTGCGACTACCGGCGCGGCGGGCGGCGCGTTCGGCCTGTTCGCGTTACCGGTCGAACTGCCGGTCACGACGACGCTGATGTTCCGCTCGATCTGTGACATCGCGCGCAGCGAGGGCGAGGACCTCGCGAATCCCGACACCCAGCTGCAATGCCTGACGGTGTTCGGCATGGGCGGCCGCTCGCCCACCGACGACGAAGCCGACTTCGGCTACTTCATCGTGCGCGGGGCGCTCGCGCAGGCGGTGTCGAAGGCGTCCTCGGAGATGGCGACGAAAGGTTTCGCCGTCCATGGATCGACAGCGCTCGTCAAACTCATGCAAAACATCGCTGCGCGCTTTTCCGTGCAGGTGACCGAGCAGATCGCGGCGAAATCGATCCCGGCGATCGGTGCCGTACTCGGTGCCATGGTCAATACGGTGTTCATGAATCACTTCCAGCACGTCGCGCACGGCCACTTCACCGTGCGACGGCTCGAACGCCGCTACGGCGAAGCGGCCGTCGAGGCGGCCTACGAAGCGATCGACGTTTCGCTCGACTGAGGCCCCTCTTCGTCGGCCGTCGCGGTGACACGCCGCACGAAGCGGGCCGAGTCGTCGAGCGCGCGCCGCGCCTCCGGTGCAAACGGCGCGTAAATCGGCCAGACATGCGGCAAACCCTGCCCGATCTCGCATTCGACGCGCACGCCCGCGGCGCGGGCGCGCTCGGCGACGCGCAACGTGTCGTCGAGTAGTACCTCCGTGCTGCCCGCCAGCATGAAGAGCGGCGGCAAGCCACGCAGGTCGGCGTAGACCGGCGACGCCCAGGGATGCGTCGCGCGCGTCGCACCGAGATAGAGCGGCGCCACGCGGGCGAACACGTCGGCACTGAACATCGGATCATGCCCATCGTTTTCGCGAAGCGACGCACCAGTACAGGCGAGATCGGTCCACGGCGAGTAAAGCAGCGCGCCCGCCGGCAGCGGATCGCCGGCATCGCGCAACGCGACCAGCGTCGCGAGCGCAAGCCCGCCGCCCGCGGAGTCGCCCGCAATCACGATCGACCCGGCGCGCCTGCCCTCGGCCAGCAACTGCCGGTACGCGGCGAGTGCATCGTCGTGCGCAGCGGGGAACGGATGCTCGGGCGCGAGGCGATAGTCGAGCGAGAACACGTCGGCTTGCGCACGCGGAGCGAGACCAAAGGTAATCGTGCGATGGGATTTCGGCGAGCAGAAGTAGTACCCGCCGCCGTGCAGATAGAGGATGGTGCGCGCCGCCCCGGCAACGCGGAGCAACCACTCCCCGCGCAGCGGCGCATCGGCGGCGGCGTACTGCTCGTGGAGTCGAAAGTCGATGGGCGGACGCGGAGACCACACGCGCTTTGCCGTACGCGCGCGCACGCGCGCGACGTCGATCGGCTCGCGCGTGGCGGGCAGAAAGCGGCGACGCAGATACCAGCGGATTAGCGCGCCTTGCCAGCTCATCGGCTCACGCTCCAGTGAGCGGCACCGCGGCGCCACGGCATGGCACGTGCGCCGCGGACAAGACGCCGACACGCACCGTCAGTTGGCCGGCAACACCTGGCCGCGAATTTCGCCGGACGGATTCTGCTTCGTGTGAATGTTGACGTACCACTGGCCGGCCATGAGATCGGCTGTCTGCTTTTCGTCGAGGGTCGCCGTCCCCTTGATCGGGCTCGGCATATCCCCCTTCGCAATCGGCACCTGCACATTGGCGTTCTGGCCAACGGGCGCCGGACCGTGGAAGTGCGCGGCCGTCACAGGCCCCGACAGGTCAGCGTAAGTCACCGTCCATTGCAGCGACTTCGTCGACGTGTCGAACGTGGCGTCGAGCGTGCCATGGCCGTGGCTCACACGCGGCGGGACTTCGCTGGACGGCTGGAGATTGGCCTTGAGCGCGACGGTGTCGGCGAACGTGGCGCCCGATGCAACGAGGAAAGACAAGGCGAGAGCAAACTGCAATGGACGAAGCGCAATCATGAGAATTCTCCGTTGTTGTGGTGCGCCGCACCGAACCGCTTCGGCAGCGTTCCAACATGCTAGAGCAAATTTCGAGATAACGTCAGACACGTCCCAAACTGGCAAAACCAGGTAGAAAAACAGGCAAAAAAAGAGGTTCATCGACGATTACCGGGGAACGCGGCGCGGATTTTGAGGAAGAAGTACTCCTCGTCGCGGTACCCGTAAGCTCGACGCTTGAT
>NZ_RQIS01000032.1 GCF_003837865.1 Paraburkholderia dinghuensis
GGTTCATCGACGATTACCGGGGAACGCGGCGCGGATTTTGAGGAAGAAGTACTCCTCGTCGCGGTACCCGTAAGCTCGACGCTTGATGACCTTGATGGTGTTGTTGATGCCCTCGACGACGCTGGTGTTCAGCGGATGGCGACAGCGCGCCATGATGCCGTGCCAGTAGCTCTGCAGTCGCTGGGCGAACAGCTGGAGGGCAGCGATTCCGCTTTGACTTGCCTGCTCGATCCACTGCTCCCAGGCCTTTTGCGCCCAGGCGGGTTTGCGGTAGAACCAGAGCCGTTTCAGTTCGTCGCGCAGCACGTACACGCATAACAACGGCTGATTGGCGGCCAGCAGTTCCCTCAGTTGCACCGACTGCTCAGGTTTCAGGTTGTGGTGGTTGCGCAGCAGCAGCCAGCGGCTGGACTTCAGGACCTTGCGCGCTGGCCGGTCATGGCGCAGCTGGTTGGCCTGATCAACACGCACCCGATCGATGACCTCGCGCCCGTACTTGGCGACGACATGAAACAGGTCGTAGACGATCTCGGCCTGCGGGCAATGCGCGTTGATCTCCAGTTCGTAAGCCGTCGTCATGTCGATCGCGACCGCCTCGATGCGTTTGGCGACGCCCTCCGGAAGCTGCTCGAAGAAGGCGCGGGCCGTCTCGCGCGAGCGCCCCGGCCCGATCCAGAGCACCTGCCGCCCAATCGGATCGACCACGACCGTCGCATAGCGATGACCTTTATGGAGCGCAAACTCGTCCATGGCCAGATAGCGGATCGTTGACCAGTCCGGCTCGGCCACACGGGCTCGCAGGCGCATCTTGTCGATCGATTTGACTGTGTGCCAGCCCAGATCGTAGAAGGCAGCCACTGCCTGTACGCTGGCTGCCTGCAGCAGCTTCTCGCAGGCCCTGGCAAACCGCTCGGTCACTCGCTGGTAGCGACCCAGCCAGTCCAGCTTCTCCAGTCGCGGACCACCGCAGCGTTCGCACCAGACTCGCCGGCGCGGCACGTGCAGAACCACCCGGTACTCAAACAGCGGCAGATCACGCACCCGTCGAACCGTGGTCTCATGAATCTGCGAACAACGCGCCCCGCATTGCTCGCAGTACATGACCTTGCTTGCCGGCTTCAGATACAGCGAGAGTGTATGGCTGTCGCCTTGCGGCCAGTCCACACGTTCGAGCCGATAACCCGTCCAGCAGCCTAGCGCCTGAAGTGCCTTGCGATCGAGCAACTCTGCCTCCTGACCTCCATAAAGTCAGCTCAGAGTACGCAATCGCTCCCTAAAGCTCCACGGTTTCCTGCGATGAACCNCAACTCTGCCTCCTGACCTCCATAAAGTCAGCTCAGAGTACGCAATCGCTCCCTAAAGCTCCACGGTTTCCTGCGATGAACCAAAAAAGAGCGCCTCGAACGGCGCTCCTTTTTATTCAACCAGTCAGGCCGCTTTAGAAGCGGTGACGAATACCCGTCGTAATGATGCCCTGGTTCTTCGACGACGAGACACCTCCCGACGTCGTGGAACCAATCTGCGTCATGCCGACCGCATTCTCACCCGAACCCCAGAGGCCCACGCCTTCGAGATACACGTCCGTGCGCTTCGACAGCGAGTAATCGGCTTGCAGCGCGAACTGATGCCAGTGTGCCGAACGGCTGCCGTTCGTGTTGAGCACCGAGTCCGAACCGTTGGCATTGGTGTACGTGTACATCGCGCCGATGTCGAGCGCCGGCGTCAGGTTGTAGCGCACGTTACCTTCGATGTTGTTGAAGCGCAGCGAGTTGTTGCCGACGTCGTTGATACGCGACTGCGTGAACACGACGCCGCCGACCAACGGACCGTAGGTGTAGCTCGCGCCGGCACCCCACACGCGCTGACGGTGATTCAGGTTAAACATGGCGAGCGGCGAACCCGATACCGAGCCGGCCCCATTGAAGTCCATTCCCTGCGCCTGCAGCCAGGCCGCGCCAATTTGCAGGCCGTCGTACTTGTAGCTCGCGCCGAAGCTATACGTGCGGTTGTTCGCGAAGCCACCCGCCTGATTCGAGAAGCCGTAGAGGCCACCGAACTCGAAGCCCGAAAGGTTCGGGCTGGTGTACTTGACTGAGTTGTTGATCGAGAACGTGGCGTTGCCGTTGTCGTTGTCGAGAACGTGCGCCGTGTAGGTGCCGCCCCATGTGCCGACGGCCATGAGCGGACCGACGTAATCAACCACGGAGTCGAACTGGCGGCCCAACGTGAGCGTACCGTAGTCCTGATGGTGCAGGCCGACGTACGACTGGCGGTTGAACATCGCGCCGTTCAGCGAGCCGTTCGACGTGTCGAAGCCGCTTTCAAGATTGAAGACCGCCTTCAGGCCGCCGCCGAGGTCTTCGATGCCGCGCAAGCCCCAGCGGCTGTTCTGGATGTTTCCGCTGGTCATAGCGAAATTGTGGTGGCCCTGGATGTTGGTCGTGTACGTGAGGCCGGCGTCAACAATGCCGTACAGCGTAACGCTGCTTTGCGCGTAGGATGCCGATGCAAACGTCGCGGTCACGGCCGCGAGAATCAGAGTCTTCTTCATATCCTTCCTTTGATGCTATGCCCTTCTGGGAAAGTGGACACCGACACCGGCGCACTGCCGCTATCGCCATGTCACATGCCGCTATGACGCAGCGCTGATTTGATATGCATCCCTGAGTTTATGGGCGACACTTTTGCATCAACCACCCCGCATAAGCTCAAAAGCTCTTTTGAGGAAGTCGAATAATGAAGTGACCAGCGCCGCAATCGCCTGCATCGCAATGATCCCGACCTATCTCACTTTCATGCCGCAACGCTGCGTTCGCCCGTATCTCGTTAAAGCGTTGTCGAAAGGCGACATGACCGATTTGAGACAAGCAGTAGATTCAGAAGCGTCCCATTCCCCTACACATACCCATGTCGGTACTATCTGGCACGGCATGCAAACGAGTCCCGCATGGAACTTCCTCCGTGCCCCTACCGCTTTCACTTCACCTGTTGCAGGAGAACCCACCGTTCGATGTCGACGCCCCCCAGATCGATGAATCAGCTTCAGGCGATGCGCGTGTTCCTGAGCGTCGCCGCACATGGCTCGTTCGGTCGCGCTGCCGCCAGCCTCAGCCTCTCCAACGCGGTGGTCACGCGCTATGTCGCACTGCTCGAAGCGCACCTCAAGACGCGGCTCGTCAACCGCAATACACGCAGCGTGTCGTTGACCGAAGCGGGTGCGACTTACGCACAAGGGTGCCGGCAAGTGCTCGACGATCTGGAGCACATCGAAACGCAGATTGCGCATGGCGTCGCGGTTCCGTCGGGGACGCTGCGTCTCGTTGCTTACGCATCGTTCTCGATCAACGGCCTCACACCGCTGCTCCAGCGTTTTCTCGCCGCGTTCCCCCAGGTTCGCGTGAGTCTCACGCTGCTGCACCGGTCAGTCGACCTGATTGAAGAGGGTTTCGATGCGGGCATCGTTGCACCGCACCAAGTGAGCGGTGGAACGCTGATCCGGCGTCCGCTCGTCACGATCGCACCCGTGATGGTCGCCGCGCCCGCCTACCTGGCAACCCAGGGCGTGCCACACTGTCCAGCCGAACTCGCGCAGCACACGGTACTCGCGCCGTCGTCCGACATTCACGGGGAGGACTGGCAATTCGTGGCCCCCGACGGAGCCTGCAATACCATACGCATCGAGCCCGTCTATGCTGTGAACGACGCCGTGATGCAGCGACAGGCGGCACTTGCGGGCATGGGGATCGCAATTCTTCCTTCGGATCAGGTTGTGGAGGATCTCGCGTGCGGCGCCGTTGTCCGCGTGCTCGGCGGCTACACAATCCGTGGCGCGGACAGGGAGCTCTCACTCGTCTATCCCGGCCGCCGGCATGTGCCGGCAAAGACGCGCTCGTTCGTCGACTTCACCGTCGACTGGTTCCGGAATCAGACGGAGTCCCCATAACCGATTCCTGCAATTTCCTGTAATAGATAATTAAGCGTTTTTATCTCGCTTTTTTTCTGATGTGCGTCTAATCTTGAAATTGCGAGAAGTGACTCTTCATCGAAGGGTCTCCAAGCTTGAACGCGGCTTCGGCCGCGTTTTTTTTGCCCTGTTCAGGCGCGTGTTCAGCCGGATTTCGCCGGAATCCAACCCGGTCGCCGCCTGTGTCACTCCACGGGTTGAGCCATGGACCGCGCCTGCTGCGCGATGGCATCGAGTATCGTGTTGCACGTACTAATCAGTTCACGCCCTGCCTCGCGCAACTGCGCCGCGATTTGGCTGTTCATATGACGACGGTATGCATTGATGCGACCGCGGAACGTATCGAGTAGCGCGTGCAGCGCTGGATACTGCAGCACGCCCACCGCGCCAGCCACGCGATGATGCCATTCGCGCAGGCGCGCGACATCGACGGTTTCGAGGAGCGGCACCAACGCATCCAGATCGTCACGAAATGCTGACACGAACGCGTCAAGCAGCGCCTTCACGATCGCCTCGCTTCCCCACACCTGGATCATGCGAGCCAGATCGAGCGGCTCAATCGCGCCCGCGGCAACCGGCTTCAGCAACTCCGGCCCAGCCGCAGGAGCCGGTTCCGGCGCAGCTCGATTCACGCCCTGCGCGCCGAACCAGTGCGCAAGATGCTCGCGCAACGTCGCGACGCGCGTGGGTTTGATAATGCAGTCGTCCATGCCCGCCTCACGGCACAGGTGAAGGTTCTCCGGCGCGGTGTTCGCCGTGATGGCGAGGATCGGCAGACGCCGCGTGCCGCCCCGCCTGCGCTCGATTTCGCGCACGCGCCGCGCGAGATCGTAGCCAGATACGTTCGGCATATGGCAGTCGGTAACCAGGCAACCGTAGTGATTCTTCTCCAGCGCTTCAAGCGCTTCTGCGCCGTCGTTGACCACATCGCAGGCGAAACCAAGCAACGCAAGTTGATAGCTGATCAGTTCCCGGTTCACCGGATGATCCTCCGCGACCAGTATCAGGCGGCCCATCGCCCGCTCCTTCTCGCGATCGGGCACGGCGAGCGCGGGCGCAAGCGCGCCGGAGGAACGCTCGGGCACGACTTGCGGCCGCACGAGTGCCATCGCGCATGCCGCACTCAGTCCACGCCAGCTAAGCGGATTGACGCTCAGCCGAACACCGGTCTCAGCCACGCGATAGCCGGTCGGCTTCGGATTGTCGGTCAAGCCGATGACGACTGCGCCGAGGCCGGACACGTCGGCCGCACACGAATCGCACGCAAGCACGAGATCAATTCCGGCATTGGCGCTCATGTTGCTCACATCGAGGTTAGTGTCCGACGCGCTCGTCATGTGCATCCCAAGCGTATCGCCGAAATGCATCAATGCGGCGGCCACGCGCTCGTCATCACACACGACCAGCGCACGCTTGCCGCGCAACCCCGGCGAAACGGCCGACTGCATCTCGACCGGCAGTTCGATTCGCAGCGTCAGTTCCGTTCCGCGCCCAGGCGCGCTTTCCAACTCCAGCGTACCGTCCATTAGCGCGGCGAGCCTGCGGCAGATGGTCAGGCCGAGGCCCGTGCCGCCGAAGCGCCGCGTCGTGGACGTTTCGCCCTGTACGAACGGTTCGAAGAGCCGGGTCTGCGCGTCGGGAGCAATGCCGATGCCCGTGTCCGCCACGACAAGCGACAGGATCTGTCGCGCGTGCGCGCCTGTGTCCGGCACGTCTTGCGCCGACACGCGCACGCTCACTTCGCCGCGCGACGTGAACTTGATCGCGTTGCTCAGCAGATTGAACAGGATCTGCCGAAGTCGCACGCTGTCGCCGCGCAGCGTGGCCGCGACGCCGGGTTCGACGTCGACGCGCACCTTCAAGCCTTTTTCGTGTGCGCGCCCAGCAAGCAGGCCGACGGCATTGTCGACGAGTTCGCGAACGTCGAACGGCTCCGAAGCAATGTCGAGACGGCCAGCCTGGATTTTCGAGTAGTCGAGCAGGTCATCCAGTATCTGCAGCAGCGCGCCCGCCGATTCGTGCACCATGCCGATCATCTGCGTCTGATCGGGATTGAGCGGCGTGCGCTCGAGGACTTCGACGAGACCCAGCACGCCATTCATCGGCGTTCGGATCTCGTGGCTCATCATGGCAAGGAATTCGTCCTTCGCGCGCGAAGCCGCCTCGGCCAGATCGCGCGCACGCGCCAGTTCGTCGGCGCGCGCGTGCTCGACGTTTGCATCGACTGCATACCCGCTCCAGAGGACCGCACCGTCCTCTTCGACGTGCGGCACGAATTCCGCACGCACCCACACCAGACCGGCCCCGCCGAAGTAGCGAAACTCGGCATTCACCGGTTCGACCCGCCGCGCCGAGCGCTCAAGCTGCGCACGCAAACGCTTGCGGTCATGCCGGTGCACCCGGACCACATCGAGCGTGCGGGCGCGCATGAGTTGCTGGACGTCGTCGCCGAGCAGACGCTGCGAGTCGCCGCCCAGATACGGAAACGAATACGCGCCGTGGGGCGAGCGCCGCAACCGGAACACGAGCACCGGTAACGAGCGCGTAACGTCCGAGAGCAGCCGTTCCGATTCGCGCGCGCGCATTTCGGCGCGGCGAATTTCGGTGATGTCGATCATCGTGCCGAGCACGCACAATGGCTCGCCGTGAGCATCGCGACACAAACGCATCCAGAAGATACCGTGGCGAGAATCGCCGTCGGGACCGTCGAAGGCCAGCTCGACGCGCTGGTTTCCGCCCTCCCGGACGGCGCGCTGGAAGAGCTCTTCCACAAGTCCGTCATTGTCCGCGCCCCACGCCTGCACGGACATGCCGTCACGGCCCATGACGCGCGCGCGCTGTAGCCCGGTCACCTCCTCGTACGCGCGATTGACGGCGATGTAGCGGCCCGCCAGATCCCGCGCACCCAATGGATACGGGATCATCTCCATCACCGTGTCCTGCAGTTCCACCTGCCGGGCAAGAATGTGCTCTGCGCGTTGGCGACGGCGCATCTCGCGCTGCAGCAGCACATAAGCGCGCAGTGTCACGAGCAGCACCACGCCGAACACGATCACGAACGGCAGCAGCCGCAACGCGTTCACGCTCCAACCGCCGGTCACGCCCGCCCCCCCCGTCACCCAGCGGTTGCGGATCCGCTCGCGTTCCGCGGGCGGCATCGCAGTCAGCGCGCGGTCGATCAACCCCACGAGCGGCGCAAGGTCGGGGCGCGCGGCGAGGCTGACGGCTTCGTTGGTGCCGAGCACGCCAAGCACCTTCAGCGTGCCTGCGTACTGACGACTCAGCTGGTTGTCGAGTGCGGCCGCGTTGCCGACCAGAACGTCAGCCTGATTTTGCGCCACCATCTGGAGCCCGGCCTGCACGCTCGACGCGCGCACGACGTGCACTGCATGCACGTCGGCGAGGATCCGCGACAGCGCAGGCATATGGGGCGCCAGCACGATGCGGCGGGCAGCGAAATCATCGATGCCGCGCGCCATCGGCTCTTCGCTTCGGCCGACGAGCACGAGCGGATAGTGCTCGATGGGCTGCGTGAAGAGCGCAGACGAATCCACGGTTGCATCGTGCGCGACCGTCGCGAGCAAGGCCAGTTCGCCGCGGCTGAACGGATCGGCCACATCGTGCCAGTTCGAAAACGGCACGGGCTGGAACGTCACGCCGAGCGCGCGCGCCAGATAGTCGAGGTAGTCGCCGGCGATCCCACCCTGACGTCGTGATCGACCGCCGCTGAACGGAGGCCAGTCGGCGTCGATGCCGACCTTGAGCGCAGGCAGCGCGCTCAGCCACGAGCGCTCATCGTCACTGAGCCTGAACGTGGACGCCGCGGGCGTGGCAGTTTCCGCAAGCCAGCGTGCGCGCACCGTCGCGGCGTCGGCAGGCCGCACGCCTGCGAACGCCGCGTTCAACCGGTCGCGCAGCGCCTCCTTCGATAGCGGCACAGCGAATCGCAGATGTTGCAGGCGGTTATGTTCTTCGTGGGCGAGGCGAAGGTCACGAAACGTGTCCTGGGAAAGCTCGTATCGCACGGCCGGCGCGAAACCTGCGTAGGCGTCCGCGGCACCCACGTCAACGGCATGCAGCGCGTCCGGCGTGCTCGCATAGGCGAGGATACGGGCTTGCGGAAATTGCTCGTGCAGCACATTTTCGAGGACGAAGCCCTTTTCCACTGCGATCCGGGCATGCGCGAGCCTGGCAGCCGACATGGCCACGCCTTCGTTGCCCGCGCGGGTCACAAACGCGCTGTTGCCGCTCAGGTACGGCGCCGTGACCGCGAGGCAGTGGTCGCGCTGCAGCGCGCGTAAGCGACTCATGATGATGTCGATCTCGCCTCTGCATGCTGCGTTCAGCAGTGCAGGCATGTCGGCGAACACGCGGGGCACCAGCGTAGCACCCGTGCCGACGAGCAGACGCAGGTAATCCGCACTAAAGCCGGTCAGCTTCCCGCCGTCGAGTACCTCGAGCGGTGGCCGCCCGCCGGCCACCACGCCGACGATGAGCTTCGGTTGCATCGCCGGTGTTAGCCTTACCGGCACCGCGCCCGCCTCGGCTGCGGCACCAAAGTCCGACGACGCGCGCACAGAGTCGTCCGCGAACGCGGGCGATAGTCCGCCTCCCAGCACGAGAACGGGTGCAACAAACACCCCGAAGAACACCACCCGCACCCGCCCGAAGACACTATCAGCGAGGGATGGCTTGTGCGACATCGACACTATGTTGTGGCCCTGCCCTCAGGCGTTGCCGTATGACCTGCCGGAATGGCGCGTGTTCGCCCGCCGCTGGCACACGAACCGGTGGCAGAGTCCTGCCGAGATGCCGCCCACCATCGGCGCAGCCCAGAAGAGCCACAGTTGGTCGAGCGCCCAGTCGCCGACGAACAGCGCAGGACCGGTCGAACGCGCGGGATTGATCCCGCCATTGCTGACCGGAATGGCGATCAGGCAGATCACCGTGAGACAGGCGCCCAGCGCGACCGGCGCCGACGCGCGGCGCCTCGGCGAGACGGACATGATCAGATGCATCGCAACGAACGCGAACGACAGGGCGCACTCGACGGCGAACACGGCATGAAGCGCGTACTCGCCTGGCGAATGTTCACCGTAACCGTTGGCGCCTAACTCGGAAACCGTGACCGCGAAGCCCGGACGCCCGCCCGCGACAAAGGCAAGCAGCGCAGCCCCCGCAATCGCGCCGATCGTCTGCGTGGCGATGTACGGTGCGACGTCACGCACGGGAAAGCGCCCCGCAACCGTATAACCGATCGTGACGGCCGGGTTGAAATGCGCACTCGCGATGCGGCCGGCGGCAAAAGTCGCCACGCACAACGCGAGACCGAACGCCGCCGCCATTTCGAACACACTCCTGCCCTGCATGGGAACGCTAACGTTGATCGCGGCGCTCGCGCAACCGGCGAACACGAGCCACGCGGAACCGGCCGCTTCAATCCCCAACCGCATACCGAGCTTCATTATTCCGCCTCCGTGTCCCGCTTCATGCCGTGCAGGCACTGCTCGTCTGTAGGGGGTAACCGATACGTCCCATCGCGCCTGTCAGGATTCGTAAGCATCACCGACAATCTCTGACGCATATGAGTTGAGCGAAGCATTATCTGGACTACTCGGCACGCATCGAATAGGACGGCTCTTAAAATGGGGCGGCATAGTTATGACTAGCTCGCGGGATATTCCGACAGATCACGTCGGGCGATCGCTCACGTAAGGCCGATCTGCTTGGCGAAGTCCATGAGATCGCGCTCGCTTTCGAGACCGAGCTTGCGCATGGTGCTGCGCTTCTGAGTACTGATGGTCTTGGCGCTGCGCCCGAGCCGTGACGCAATCTCGCGGATCGGCATGCCTTGCGCGTAAAGCTGGAAGACCTCCCATTCACGTGCGCTAGGAACACCGGCGCACGGCGGACACCGGTTGCCGGCGCGCTGCAGTGCCGTGCGTGCAAAATCGGACAGATAGGGGATTCCGCAGCTCGCCGCTTCGATGGCGGGAAGCAGCGAAAACGGCACATCGCGCTTGTCGACGATAACCGTCAAGCCGAACTGCAACAGGCCAGTGAGGACTGGCGCACTCGACACCATGGTGAGCACCACGACCGCTGGCCCCCTCCGCCCGCGTATGAGCCGCCTTAGCATGGCGAGCGAGCTATATTCGCCGTGCATGCCCGGCATCCATACGTCCGACACCACAACGTCGCAGGGATAGTGGTCGAGTTGTTCGGCAAGCGTCTGCGTGTCGTGCGCTTCGGCGACCACGGTCATGTGTAACGACGCGCTCAGCAACCCCGCCACGCCGACACGCACGCATTCGTGATCGTCCGCGATGATCACGCGCACCGGTGTGCGCAACTCATCAACGCGCTGAATACGGTTCTGAGACCCGATGGCGGTTTGCATAAACGGATGGATCGCTGGCAATCAGGTGGATGCGAGGCTCAAGAAGGCGCACCGTGTGCAACGCCGCACTCCTCCGCGAAACGGTAAAGCTCGACGTCGTTGTCGAGCGACAGCTTTTTCATGGCCGCACACTTCTGCGCGCTGATCGTCTTGACGCTGCGCCCTAGCAGACCGGCGATCTCGGTCACGCCGAGGCCGGAGGCGTAATGAGTGAATACCTCCAGTTCGCGTCGCGACAATATCTGATGCACCTTTTCACGACGCTGCGCGCGCGACGCCTGCAGCAGCAGGTCGCGTACAACGGGCCCTACGTAGTGTTCATGTGCGATGGCCGACGCGATCGCAACCGGAATGAGATCGATGCGGTCGCGTTTGCTGAGCACGGCATCGACGTCCAGTTCCAGCGCCTCACGCAGCGCGGCGGCATTGGTTTCCATCGTCAGGAGCACGACCGCCTTCTGCGCGAAACGCTGCCGGAAGCGCCGGAGTACGTCGTACCCCTCCTCACCGCCTTGCCCAGGCATGTGCAGGTCCATAACCACGAGGTCGAAATCCTGGCGCGCGGCCTCTTCAAAGAGCTGCGACGCCGTCTGCGCACGCGCAACGATCTGCAGATTGGCAAAGCTGGTGATCAGGCTCTCCAGCGCAAACAGCACGAGCGGGTGATCGTCCGCGACGATCACCCGTACCGGCGCAGTGTATTCGGTGATATCTGTCATGGCATAAACTGGCTCGCTGCGCGACGGGCCTCGCAGCGCGTTGTTGCGTGGCTTGGCAAACAAGGGGACCGCGGTCGACAGCGACCGGCCCGCCAGCGTCGAACGCGCGATCATGAAAGGCCGTATACCCGCACCAGAGCTATGAGTCCTGGGTCGTTACTGACACCGAGCTTCGTCATCGCATCGCGCTTCTGGCGGCTCACCGTGCGAACGTCGCGGCCGAGAATCCTCGCGATTTCACTGACCGAGTGGCCACCTGCAAAATGGCGCACCACTTCCGACTCACGCGGCGAGAGGCGCGGCACTCTCGTACTGCTGGCGCCCGCCAGGCCTGCGATTGCGAGATCGCGCTGAATCGAACTGCCGACGTACGCGGGGCCACAGCCGGCGCCGCGCACAGCGCGTATCAGTTCGTCCATGGACTCGCTCTTCTTCAGGATTGCGGAGACACCCGCATGCATCACGGCACGGAGGATGGCGACATTCGTGATGCTGGTCAGCACGACGATATGCAGAGACGGGCAGTCGCGGCGCAGCCGCCGCACCAGAAACAGTCCATCTTCGGCATCGTCCGGGCCGCCAGGCATCGTGAGGTCGGTGACCACCACCTCGCACGGCACCGTGGCCAGTATGCGAAAGAGCGCGGCGGGGCTGGACGCCTCGCCGACGACCTCGATCCCGTCCGACTCGCTCAGCGCGGCGCGCACACCTAGCAGAACGAAAGGGTGATCGTCCGCCAAAACGACGCGTAGCTTCACGTTGGCAATCTCTCGATGATGGATGGATCCGGAAGGCGCACTCACAGCGATGCGGAGAAACGTCCGCTGTGCTGCCTGTTTTGCAACCTGCTTTGCTTCCCGCCGTCGATGGCAACACCAGGCAGCGAGGGTTTGTATCTGACCATCCAATCAAGACTGCCGACATCGGAGATTTCCGAAACGTCAGGTATCCTTTAAATCGGAAATTAGATTAGTTATGAAAATTAATTAACAGAGCACCCCATTCCAATGATCCTTTCTTGACACCCGACCGTAGTGAGTATCGGGTCGACCCCGCTCGCCAGGACGTGCGCCCACTATCCACCCACGCGGCCAGCGCGGTGGTGCGCCGCTAGCGGGATCCATCCGCAGCCGGCGCACCCGGGCCCAAACACCCACGTCACGATCACGTGCGCTGCGCTCGCCGAACGGCCTGGCCGAGCGAAGAACGGGCGCGCCGAGGCGCCCTGCCGCCAGCGTTACGCGCCAACCAGCTCCGCGAAACGCAGCAAGTCGACATTTCCGCCCGACAATACGATGCCCACACGTTTGCCGCGCACGTCCACCTTCGCTTCGAGTACCGCCGCCGCCGCGAGACAGCCAGTCGGCTCGACGACGATCTTCATGCGGCTCGCAAAGAATTTCATTGTGTCGACGAGTTCGGCGTCGCTCACCGTGACGATCTCGCGCACGCGCTCGCGAATCACCGCGAACGTGTACTGGCCGAGATGCTGCGTCTGCGCGCCGTCGGCGAGGGTCTTGGGCGTGTCGATGTGGACGATCGAACCCGTCTGCAGGCTGCGCTGGCCGTCATTGCCCGCCTCGGGCTCGACGCCGATCACCGTACACGCAGGAGCGAGCGCGTGTGCCGCCGTCGCGCATCCCGAGAGCAAGCCTCCGCCGCCGAGCGGAACGAACAGCATGTCGAGCGGGCCGGTTTCCTCGAAGAGTTCCTTTGCCGCGGTGCCCTGCCCGGCCATCACGTGCGGGTGGTCGTAGGGTGGAATCAGCGTGAGGCCGCGCTCGGCGGCGAGACGCTTACCTAGCGCCTCGCGGTCCTCGGTGTAGCGGTCGTAGAAGATGACTTCGCCGCCGTAGCCTTGCGTCGCGGCGACCTTGATCGCGGGCGCGTCGTGCGGCATCACGATCACGGCCTTCACGCCGAGAAGTTTCGCCGACAACGCGATCGCCTGCGCATGGTTTCCCGACGAGAACGTGATGACGCCGCCCGCCTTCTGTTCTGGCGTGAACTGCGCGATGGCGTTATACGCGCCACGGAACTTGAACGCGCCCATGCGCTGGAAGTTCTCGCACTTGAAGAAGAGTTCCGCGCCCGCCCGTTCATTGGCGGTACGCGACGTGAGCGCCGGCGTGCGGTGCGCGACGCCACGGATGCGCTCGTGCGCAGCGGCGACGTCATCGAAGGAAATCGGGAGGGTGCTCATAATCGGTCTTCCGAGGGTAGGTAGGTGTAGACGGTGGACCACGCATGCCATTCCACAAGCGCGAGGCGCAGCTTCACGGCGCTGCGCAAGCGCGAGGCCGACGGGCGTCGTGGTGTGTTGCGTGCCGCGGCGTGGTGTCCGGGGCTCGCGCCGACGTCGTCGGGCTGACGCCCGCCCAGCGCCCCGGGGACGCTCGGGCCACCGCGCCCAGACCGGTGACATTTTGACGGTTTGCGACGAATTCTCAAACGCGGCCCTGGAAACGGCACATTGTGCGCACGCTCGAGTCGACACAAAGTCTGCCCTTGAAAATGCCCGCGCGCGCAAGACGATTTTGGGGCCACGAGAAATCCGCCCGAAAACGAGCCCGGTTTTTCGCTCGGGTCATTCCACATCGATACAGTTCCAGAGACAACAAGGGCTCTCGATCCCGATCCCGGCGGTCGTCGTGACACGTCAAGCGCCTCCGCATTGGCTCACGATTGCTCGACGCCAAGCGTGGACCTCAGCCATCGCAAGCCAATACGCATACAGCGCATTAGGGTTTCCCCGACGGCATTACCGCACAGGTAACGTCTTAAAATCAACCGTCCGGTCGGACTATGATTTTGAATGGAATATGCGCTGTCGGTTACCTGGCCGTGGACCGACAGCAGGATGTCAGCGTGTGAGGCGCTGCAAGGCATGCCGGCGTATGTTGCCGTGCAGGCACGCCTGATGCCTCGCTGGCGGCTCCTCTCGACCGGTCTCATACAAGAACTGGATAACTATTAGATGGCAATACTGACGAGATTCCACTCGCGACGAACGCAAAAGGCGTCGCGCAGTGTGCTGCTGGAGTCGATGGCATCCAGCGTCGACAAGCTTGGGGTTAGCATTTGCCATATCGACGGCGAAGTCGAGCGCGTGAGATCGTCGACGGGAGACGTATCGCGAGCGTGCGAACAACTGCACGGGTTGTCCGAAAAGCTCACTGAACACAACCGCGAGATGGGCAGAGCCGCTGCTCGCGCAGAGCAGACAGGGCGCGACGCCGCGGAGCGAATCAGCGACTCGACGAAAGATATCGGTTCATCGCTCGATGAGGTGCAGCAACTGGTCCGTGGAACGGCCGACATTGGCTCTCGCATCAATGTGCTGCACGACGTGCTGGGGCGTGTCGCCAAAGCGGCGGAGACCATCACGCTGCTGTCGAAGCAGACGAACCTGCTTTCACTAAACGCGGCCATTGAAGCGGCCAAAGCGGGCAACGCCGGAAGAAGCTTCGCCGTGGTGGCATCGGCGGTGAAGCAACTCGCGGCCCAATCGAATGCCGCCGCTGTCGAGATTGAAAGCACCATCGGCCATCTCGCCTCCGAAACCTCGGCGCTTCTGGAGCTAAGCAAGGAGAATGTGCGACGTGCAGGCGTGGTCGATGAAACGACGACGCGAATCGGCTCCACGATAGCCGCGACCGATAAGGCGATCGCAGAACTCTATGCGCAAGCCAGTTCGACGGTCTCCACGTCGGATGTCGTTGAATCGGACTGTCAATCTGTCGTTCAGCTCGTTTCGTCGATTTACGAAAACGCCGCGTCCTCGCATGATCTCGTTGCGACTGCACGGGAACGTCTCGCCGATGTCTTGCTTGTTTCCGACCGGCTGCTCGGCGAAGTCGCCGCCGCTGGCGGCAGTACGTCCGATGCGCTGTTCATTGGCGTGGCTGAACGCGTCGCCGCCGAAGTGTCGAGCGCTTTTGAGCGTGCTCTCGGCGCCGGACAGATCAGCGAAACAGACCTGTTTTCGAATGACTACACGCCCATTCAGGGTTCATCGCCGGCTCAGTTTTTGAGCCCCTTCACCAATCTGTGCGACCGGGTTTTGCCCCATATTCAGGATCAGGCGCTTCAGATCGACAAGCGGATACGAATCTGCTGTGCGTTCGACCGCAACGGCTACCTACCGACGAACCACGCGCAGTACTCGTTACCTCAATCCGACGATCCCGTCTGGAACGAAGCCAATTGCCGGAACCGCCGCTTCTTCAAAGACCGGACGGCGATGTCCGCGGTGAATAGCCGAAGCGCATTTCTCGTACAAACGTATAGCCGCGAGATGGGCAACGGCACGCGCATCGTGATGAAAGATGCGTCGGCGCCGATTCTGGTGCGAGGAAGGCACTGGGGTGCCGTTCGCGTCGCCTATTCGACGGAAGGTGCCAGCGGGAATCATTGACGACCGGTTCGGCATGGTGAGCCGCTCTGCGCGGTCGGGAAGCAGGCGACTTGTCGAAAGGGCTGCAACGGTCGGGAAAAAGAAAAAGGCCCGCAACCATTCGGTTGCGGGCCTTTTGTTTCCGACTGTTCTGCGGTAATCGTCAGAACGGCTCCCGGAACACCGAGTGTAGCTCACAAGCAACAAATTTGTGTTAAATCAACAACTTGATCAAATCTTAGCGCAGCAACGTGTAAAGCAAAAAGCTGTCAAATCTCTGCGGCTTTCCGCTTGCCGCACAGGCGCCTCAAGCGCTTTGCGCGGTTTTGACTTTAGATTTCGCAGAACATCTTTTTACATCCCTTGGGGGGTCGAGGGGGGCGGAGACACAACTTATCCACAGCCGCATGCTGCTGCATGCGGTCCGTCTCGACAAAACTGACAACACGCAGTGCTGACGCTGATAAGAATTCAGTGGCGTCTCGCATCCCAACAAACGGGATGCACGGCGAATTGCAGGAAGCGCCCCTGCGGCCGACGCTACGTCCGGGAAGCGCGTTCACGCAAGAGCGAAAATTGATTCGACCCCATTGCAAAGAGCAAGAGGTACGGTCAGATATTTGATGCCACAGAGGTGGCTAACCGAAACGTACACGATATATCGGTGCCTGAACAGAGCCATCGTGAACTCGAGCACGAGAAAGCTGGCTGTCCACATATTCAGCGATGCGATCCGGGTCGCAATCCATCTATGGCGCTGATGGCGTCCCGCCAAATAATGGGGTCTTAACATAAGATTATGTAGCGCCAACGCTAGTGTGAATCTTCGAAAATATAAGGCCAAAGGAATATCGGAATTGGAGTAGCCCCCTGAAACACCAGGCAGGAAGTGATGGATGTGTTGACGGGCCCGGAGCGTCGGCGACGCTGGACGGCGGAGCAGAAGCTCGCGATGGTGCGCGAGAGCTTCGAGCCGGGGAAATCGGTTTCGTTGGTGGCGCGCCAGCACGGCGTGAACCCGAACCAGCTGTTCCATTGGCGCAAGCTGTACCTGGACGGGAGCCTGTCAGCGGTCAAAGCGGGCGAAGAAGTGGTTCCGGCATCGGAGCTGGCCGACGCGCTCAAACAGATTCGTGAGCTGCAACGCATGCTCGGCAAGAAGACCATCGAGAACGAGATTCTCCGTGAAGCAGTCTGGACTGGCCAGTCCACCCCTGGAGACAAGGGTATCTCAGAATGGCGCACATCTGTCACTCGACACCGACCTTGCAATGGGCAAGAATCTCCGCTTGCCGGGCATCGCGACCTAATTCTTCGCTCCGCCGAACCCGCGCGGTGAAGTTCCTACATTAGCCTAAAAAGAGGCGCCAATGCGTACACACGAATTATTCGAACTCTTGGCCCGAACCACGTGGCGACTGATCCGAGACTCTGAGACCGTCAAGGTCCGCATTGGAGAAGATGCATTAACCTCCTATCACCTGATGACCGTTGCGGCATCTAACCCGAGGAATGCCGTTTTCGAGGACGCTAGACTCCACGAATCAGAGACGGGGTGTGATTTCGAGTTGTGGGTGGGCAGTACGAGGCACTCGGGCATAAGGTCGGAAAAACGCCCCAGATTGACATACTCAAAAAGTACGCCGCTGCAAACAAGGCAACGCCACTCTATTGCTTCTATAACTACGCAGAAATTCCTCCACCATCGAATTGCTCAGACCCTACAGATATCGAACAACTTGGTTGCACAATTGCGCCGGTTACTGTTGTCGAAAAGGCACTAAAAAAGAGGGGTGGGCGTAACTTTTCCTTCATCCATAAGCAGCCGTCAACCTTACCTTGGCGATGCCTCGTCAAGTGCCCCCGGCTCTTGAAAAGTGGAACGAGTCCCTTGGGAACGCTTCACCACCATCCATCACTTCCGGGCGCTTTATATGCGCTACGCGATCAGTTGAAATCAGGCATGCCTAGAATGGATGGCTTAGATCCGGGTGGGCTTTTCAACATGGACGTAAGACTCCGCCCAGCGAAATTGGCCATCATCGACATAGGAGACGATAACGTGGTCCAACCGACAACTCAACGTGACTGAGAACGCTCCGTGGAAGAATGGCCAAGCCTCGGTGGTTCGGCCTGATGGAGTGAGCCGCCAACGGTCAGCGAACCGATATGCTGAAGTTGCAGCTAGCCGCTGAGCCTACTCTCGCGCTGGATTGAAGGGAAATTCCACGCGTATAGCAACGTCTGCTTAAACGACCAGATAAACAATAAAATGCGAGGGCTGAGAAGCCTCTCTGGGCCCTCTGACATCGCACACCCAGCTCCAGGAGACCAAGTTGCTCGAACCAACCGTTTCGCTAGCGTTTGCCATCCAATCGAACAAAGGTACGTTCGGCTTGCTCCTGGGATCTGGAATTTCGCGTTCCTCCGGCATCCCCACAGGCTGGGAAATCGTCTTGGAGCTAGTACGCAAGGTTGCAACGCTGTCTGGCGAAGATTGCGAACCGGACCCGGCTGCCTGGTATGCGGAAAAATTCGGCGAGCAACCGGACTACGGAAAGCTCCTAGACATGGTTGCGAAGACGCCGAGCGAGCGCCAAGCGCTATTGCGCCCGTATTTCGAGCCAACAGAGAACGAGCGCGATCAGGGCCTGAAGATGCCCACGAAGGCTCACCGGGCTATCGCAAAGCTGGTGGCTGCCGGGTACGTTCGCGTCATCCTCACAACGAATTTCGACCGGCTGATGGAGCGAGCACTCGAGGATGAAGGCATATCGCCCGTCGTGATCAGTAGCGCAGACCACGTAGAAGGAGCACAACCGCTCGCGCATATGCATTGCTGTGTTGTCAAAGTCCATGGGGACTATCTCGACACGCGCATTCGGAATACGCCGACGGAACTTGAGACGTACGACGAGAAGATGAACGCCTTCTTGGACCGCGTTTTCGATGAATTTGGAATGGTGGTGTGCGGGTGGTCTGCCGATTGGGATGTCGCACTCCGAGCCGCCATGGAGCGGGCGCCATCACGCCGGTATTCGACGTTCTGGGCTACGCGTGGAGCCCTTGGCCAAGCGGCGCAGGATCTGGTTGCCTGGCGAGGCGGTAACATAATTTCGACGACCGGAGCCGACGAACTCTTCGTGGACCTCGAAAGCAAGGTCACCTCCATCGAAGAATTCAACAAACCCCATCCGTTATCCCGTGACATCGCCGTCGCATCGACGAAGCGCTACTTGCGTTCTCCGGAAGGCCGCATCCAACTTTCCGATTTGATCCACGGGTTGGCCCGTGATTTGGCAGATCAAATCGGAACGGGGGAACTCGCTCAGGTCAATATTCAGGTCGATTCGGCCAGCGTCACCAAGCGCGTGCGAACATACGACGCGCTGAGCTCAACACTAGTCGCCGTTGCCGAAATCTGCGGCCATTGGGGAGATGAGTCCACAGCAAAATGTCTCGCACGAGCAAGAGAGCGAATTTATGCTGCGCCTCCGCAAGGAGGTCAGACCTTATGGCTCGACTATATGCGCTATCCGGCCACCTTGATCACTTATGCGGCAATGCTTGGGGCTTCGATAAGCAGCAACTTCGCAGCTATGTCGTCGTTGCTTAAGGGGTCAATCAAACGTTTTGGACGTGACGTCCCTGTTGGCCAACGAATCCCGCCGTTTGGCATGCTCGGGAATGGCCAAGACTGGGGCCGATTATTAGAGGGCATGGGCCAACGGTATGCGCCCCTCAACGACTGGCTGCATGACGTACTCTGGCGGGAGATTGGCTATGAATTTACGTCGAAAGACGAATTCTCACGTCACTTCGATCATGTGGAAATCCTGCTCGCGTTAGCGTCCGGACGTACGTCTTCCGCAACTGAAAGACGCTGGTATGCGCCAGGGCGTTTTGGCTACAAATCGGACAGCTTCCTTGAAATCAAGGAAGTCATACTAGATTCTTTGAAACGAGATGGCGATGCATCTCCGTATGCGCGGTGCCACTGGTTTGGAGACAATGCATCCGCATGCGAAACAGAACTGAATAACCTTGAAACATTCTGCAGCCAGCTTCCATGGCACTAACATTCGGAACGGCTACCGCAGCTCAAAGCTCGGCAGCGAGTTCAACGAACGCTCCAGACTAACAGGCCACGCATCACTCAATATTGGCGTCAGGCTCGATTGGAGAGCCAACCGCCGAGCGCGCGCACATGGGCCTCTGTCGTTACGCCTCCCGCACGTCAAGCGAACGGGCGTCGGGCGTAAAGAAACGCCCCACAACAAGCTCAGATTTTTCGATCTTGGGATTGATTTCCGACGTGGCGAAAATAACCTGGTAGTCGACTTCGTAAGTCGAGCATTCTTCAACGATGATTTCCTGAAGGCGGTGGCTACGTTCCTTCTCCATCCCGCCATCATCGATGCCGTCGAGCATCAGGAATCGTGGTACGCGCATGAACGGCTTTTGCACACTTGCCGTCAATAGCGCCAAGTGAAAAACATGGCGGAGGAATACGGCCGAGCTCTCGGAGAAGTTCCGGGAGCCATTCACATAGACGGCGTTTGCAACGAAGTCGCAATTCGCCTCGCGGGCGTTCATGAATTCCGGCTGTAGCGGAAGGTCGAGCTTCAAGAGCCGGGTCATCGCACCGCTTATGGCATTCGCAACTTCAACCATACGCTGAGCCTGCTTTTGTTCAAGCTGCTCGATGCTTTCTTCCAGTCGCTTGCCCTCCGCCGTCAACGCATCACGCTGACTTTGCAGGTCCGAGATAATACTCGCCAATTTTTGGCGCTCGTATGACTGTTTGATTTCTTCGTCGGCGGAATCGTCGATGTCCGGAGTGAATGATTTTCAGCTGCACTACACACGTCGAGGGGTAAGCTCGCTTTCCGAATATTTAGCAGACGACTGAGACGGTAATACACGCGTCGTTAGACGCATAGTGGGCTGCTGACTCGGCGGTTTATCGGAGAGCGATCTCGGCTGCTATCCTACGAATTGTCAAACTGGCATATGAGCTTGATCCGAGAGAAGCCGTTCGGATTTCCTCGTCACTGGTCGAGGGTTTTTTCAGACTATCTGCCAATGACCAAGCCGAGCGCAGCCTGGGCCTGCCCACAAGTGTGCCACAGCTCCGGCACGAGATGACACATGGTCGACAGATGCGAGTGCAGAATCGTTGCGTCTTCCAAGGTCAAATTTTGTAGCGAAAGCTCCGTCATGAAATCACCAACACGCCCCGTCCAATCGTTCAAATCGGCATGGGCAGCGCAGGCCAATGCCCCAACTCGAAACATCTCATCAACGGTGAGCTGGCCCAGGTCGAAGTGTCGCCCTACGCGCATCAACACATGAATCGTCTCGCACAGCTTTGTGTTGCGATTGACAGCGGCAACTCCCGCCAAACCCAGCAGGCAGACTGACACGGGCACCTGTTCGTTCACTGGGATTTGGTAGTGATAGCGTTCAATTGCTTCACAGGCTAGGTCAACCAAATGGTCAGGTACACACGCCAACATCGACACATTGATCAAACTGCCAAATGCCGTGGTATCGATTGCTCCTTTCAGACACGCCTCAATATAGTTCAATACATCAGGCGGAAGCGGGATCGGCGAGCGAACACCGCCTTCAAGCGGGCCCGGTAGACGTGCCGCTGTGCGATCAATCAACTGGCTAATCGATTCGGGCGCCTCTCCAGTAAGTCGTTCTGCAAGCCCCAAGGCAGTGACCGCGTCCGGCGCAGCGTTCGCGGCCATCCAGATACGGCCCAACAGCTCATTCTTCAATTGCTCAGCCGAATTAAGCTCTGGAAACCAACGCGGCTCGACCCGCATGTCGAGCAAGGTCTGCATGACAAAATAGCCCTCGTTGACGTCACGCAACCAGCGGTCAAGTTCAGTACTCTCCCCAACGATCTTTCGAATGTGGCGGTAGACCAAACTTGCGTGGGCAAGGGCCGCCATACGCCGAGCAAAGGGCGGCCACGCGGTGAGGACACGCCGCCTAGCCATTTGCCCATAGATGCAATTGAATAGCGCCGACAGGCGATCAAATGGATCTCTCCTCTCATCGGGCTCGCCATCGAGAAACACGTTGATCAGTGCCGCGAGCGACTGCGATAGCGTCGGGCTTTTTCGTACCCGGAGCAGGCCAACCTCGATGGCGCCAGTGCAGCTGATCGGGTCTCCGTTCTCGGTCAACCACGAAAACTCGTCAGCCAGAACGTGGTCGCCTCCTTTCCATTCCCGTTCAATCAGATGGCTGATCGACTGGTGGGAACAGAGGGCCCAAGCCGGACTCAACGATTGCCGAGTCCCTTCAACGAGCAGTTTTGCCAAGAACGGGGCCGTCACTTCGGCAACATGCGTTTCCATTGAAAGAGCGCCACCGTTACCCCCGACCAGTTGACGGTAGTATGTCTCGCTAATCGGTACGAGAATGTCGAGAGATAGACTTCCGCTCTCCAAGCACTCGCAGATCGCTTCCGCCGCTCCAACTGGCGTCCTTTGTAAATCATCACGGAGCGCCATGATTTCGTGGTCCGTCGGGACCCTTTTTGAAAGCAAAGCGCGCCAGCGATCTAATATGTCACTTGGGAGACGACGCTGGTCGGTAATCAGTTGGAAGGCATGGAGACGCCCTTCGGCCTCGGGCGCCAACAGCGCGAACTGAGCCACAAGGATTCGTTGGCGGTCGCGTACTAGTACCACATTGGGCGGCTCGGCTTCGCTTGCGAATGCTACTGTCCACTCGTCACAAGCAACTGACTTAATGATAGGGGTGGAGACGCGATCAAAGGCCAATGCAACGGCCGGATAGAGCTGAGAGCGCCGAAACGACAGCCTATCCGAGCCAAAAGTGACGATAGCGTCCGTTTCGATTGCATTTTGATTTAGACCATCAGCTCTGGAAAGCAGTTCGTCCCTGAGCAGGGGCGGATAGCCATTGGCGAGTACAACGGCGCGAGCCGCCCGAATGTATGCGTCCTTTTGAGTCACGCGCCTTCCTCCCAATCGCCTTTCACTGCTTCGCTCAACAGCCCTGAAGCAAGTGCGACGAGCTGATCGAAGATCTCTGGCTCCGTTTCCTTGATCTCCTCAAGAATGCGCTCATCCACCCATCGATGATACTGACCATTCCTTTGCTTCCGACTGATTTCCGGACAGTAGCACAGCGCATGAAGTATCCCTGCGTAGGTCATCACGGAAAACTTTCTCGCAGCATGCTGCTCGACAACCGACGCCCACCCACGAACGTCCAGTTCGCCGAGTAGCCATTCGCAACGAATTCGCGCGACCTCTGGATCGTGCTCCGTATCCCATACGGCACGCACAGTATGGAAAAGAGCGAGCGTGTACTGATTGAGCCACGTGAGCTCGTGCGGAATCTGGAGCATTTTTGCCTGTCTCAGCCGACGGGCAGCTTCTCTTATCGCCCGAAGTTCGGCAGTCTCGACTAATACGCCGCTTTCGACCGGCGCCTGCAAGAGGTAATGCGTCAGCTCATCCTCCAGCACGGGCACGAATGTGTACCCGCATCGTCTCAAAGTGGTCCGGTGTTCTCGTCCCTCATCGACGCTCAGGGCACCCCCAGCGACTAGGTGTTCGATCACGTCCAGGCTCGTCAGGAGCGGCGTCTGCCGTCCACCGTGCGTTATGTTGAGATAGCGATTGACGAAACGATCATCGACGACGAAGGCATCAACCGACCTGTCTGTGCTTAGAAAGATTAGGTGGGCTTGTGGCTGTGCGCCTTCGCTATCGCGATCGGCCGACGCAATAGCCTCGGCCCGCCCGTCACCAAGAGCGGCGGACAGGATCGCTCGGATGTGTTCGATAGTGGTAAGTTGCTCCCCCGCGAAGCTCTCGTACGCGAGCAACTGGTTGTCTTGTTGATCAAGCGACTTCGTAACGTAGGCCGTGAAGCCCGCTCCCTTCAGCTTCCCGAGCACGCCCGCCGTACGCAGATAGGTCGTAGAGAGGTCATCCAGATAGAGCGTCGCACCTTCGCGGATGCGAGGTTCATTGGGCCAACGCTTCTCATGCAGCTTGAGGTAAGAGAGGGCACGTTGCTCCTCGGCGGCCGTAATCATCCCTTTTAGGCGTAATGCATCGACCACTGCCTGACAGCTGCACAAGCGTGCCTGATACGGCGTGAGATCGGCCTCCTCTTCCATAACGCTGCCAAGGCGATAAACCGGCGATGATCGGACGACGAAGGCATCGCCTGAAGCTTGCACCGCAGCCTCCAACATAGAAGCGAGGTCAAAACCCACGACCTGAACGAGGCTCGGGTTCGCCTGATGTGGCGAAGCGACAACTTTAAAGGTGCCGTCCGCAAGCAGGCGCTTCAGGAACTGCGCGTCCTTAACTCGGCTCGGCTGATGAAAAGCGAGACGCTGGCGCTCCTGAAACAACCAAACGAGTACCTGATCTGGAAGAAGTACGCGCTCGAAGTGAACGAATAGTTTTGACAGAAGACCTAGCTGCGCAAAGGTAAAAATCGCCGTAAGATCGAGCGCTATACGCCTAGAGGTCGCTTCTAGTTGAACTCTTGACGGTCGAGCTCCACTGAACGTGTACACCAAACTGCGCCGCCGCGCATCGGACTCCAACCGATTAGCTGCGGGACGCAGCAGGCAACTTTCGGTCATAGGCTGGTTCAGCGCGTACGCAGCACCGGAGACGGTGATCTCGCCGGCTTTCAGTGCCGTATAGATTTGCTCCTGACGACGCTCCCAGTCGGGCTTGAGCTCATCGACGATTTCCCTCATGGTGATCGATTTCAGAGGCCCCCGATCACCCGACTTCTCGGCCGCGCGCAGCAGCCAACTGCTAACTACCGGATCGCCCTCCCATCCGGCGTTCGAAGCGTGAAAATATGCCGGAGCGAGGATATGCGGGTTATCGGGAGCGGCCTCCGTAGCCGCCTCGATCAGGTCTCTGGCGTGTGGCGCGTTGACCGCCTGCGCCAATTGCCCCGCGCCAAGCAATTCCTCCGCAGTACGCTGGTCTCTGTGCTCCCATTCACGCGTCGTGTACGCGACCAGCGTGTCCCATTGCCCCGAAGCGATAGCCAAGTTGACGAACAGTGCGCGGTCGTTGACGTGATCTCGCTTACCCTGCAAGGTGGTCAGAATCGCCGAGGCCTCGCTGAATTGACCATCGCGATAGAGCGTCCACGCAAGGAGCGACTGCAGTTCGCTTTCACGTGCAACAATATCCGGAATTGCTTTCAGAAACTGTAGAACATGGCCGTGCGCGCCTGCGCCGATGAACGCGCGCGTCGTACGCAATGCATCTTCGGCTGAACGAGTCTGCTTGAACAGTTCTACAGCCAACGGACAGAGGTCCTGCCACGCCCCCTCCTGTTCGAGAAAGGCCACGAGGCTCGCTAGATCACGCAGTTCGCCGGTCTTTTCGTATAGTTTCCGGCGCTCCGCAGCCGGATCGGCCCCTTCCGCCTCTGCTATCACACGCTGCAAGCGCTCATGTTCGCGCTCGCCTAGTTCCGCTGGCGTCATTTGGGCTAGCGTGGTCCTCGCCGTCTCGACCTGCCCTGACCGACACAGCAACTCAATTTCCATGGCGAGGATTGGTGAGCGCTGCAAGAATTCGAATAGCTGTTCGCGATGTGTGGCGATGTATTCGACTGCCGCCGAAGCTTCCTTCGTCATCGCGAGCGCTAGACGGGCTAGGGCTTCATCAACTGTACCTTTGCCGGTCAAAGCAACCCGCTCATTGATGCGACGTTCAATGGCGTTGAGGTCGATCTTAAGGCCGAACTGTACCGCTAGCGGAAAGCGCCTGAGCATCAACGCATCGTCATGCATGCTTTCACGCAGAACTTCCAGAGCGTCGTCATGAAGCGCTGGGTCCCGAAGGCGGAGCCACAGCGCCATTTCCGCACACTGCCGCGCAGCTTCAACGGCTCCGAACGTTTCAGCAATAGTCACCTGCTTCTCGTAAAGCTCGATGGCACGCTTTCTATCGAGTAGCGCTTGCTGATCGTCCGCAATGGGGACGTGGGCCGCGTCGAACGGCACCTGAAACAGCGATTGCGCCCGCATTTGCTCAGGAACGATGTGGGCGAGATGGGCTTGAGCTGCGGCATAAAATAGAACCGGCGTTTCTTCAAAGTCCGTTGGGGTGAGCAGAAGCGTGTGCGCGTATGCATCGCTCCAACGCCCGGTGACCTCTTCGCTCACAATGAAGTTCAGCTTGCCGTCGCTGTCGAACGAAGCGAAGTCCAAGCCAGCCTTTTGCACCCAATCCAGTGCCCCTTCTGGTCCTCTCTCGTTGCTGACAATTCTCAACATGGCGGATCGGGACGCCTGCGTTCCAATCGGCGCGAGCAGTGACAGAGCAGGTGCAGTCGCACCCTCCTCAACCGCCAAGACGAATGCTTTGGCAATTTCCGCATCCGGACATCCACCGAGATCAAGCGATTTCGACAGCAACTCTTTTGCTCGGGCTAGATTCTCGCCCTGTGCCAGCATCCTTGCACACCATGCTAGCGCTTGTGCCTTCAAGGCTCTGGAGCCACCTGCAAGTTCGCTGCTCGCCACACTAGCAGCCAAAGCGCGCGCAGCATCGATGCTCGAATATCCCACGAGATGGCGAGCTTGCCGAATGCGCCGGACCTCCGCTTCAATCTGCTGATCCGTCAACGCTACCGTAAAGGCAAATTGCTGGACTTGCTCTTGACGGCGTATGGCCTCTGCCGTGTCTCTCTGGAATTTGGCTTCATGGTCCCGCTTCCACTGCATTAAAAGTTCTGCGGGGTAGTCCTCACTTTGGGTGTCCACCAGCGGATGATGAAAACCGCACATAAGGATCAGATTCTCTGCGCTGTTCCGTTCCTCGTCAGTGAGATCTGGCCGCCCTCTGGGACCATTGTCTGAAGCGGCATAAATGTGGCAGATTTGCGCCAACACAGCATCGTCAGATTGCTCTGTCCCGGGGACGATGACGGGATTGGTGCAATTAGGGTGTGCACATTGATTTCCACTGCTACCGAACAAGACCTTGATTGTCTTGATTGAATATGAACGGTTCGCCATAGTCATATCTTAGCCTTCGGTCAGGCAATCCGCACGTTTTACGTCTTGGATTGCCTTTGGGTTTCAGCCGACGTCCCAAGGGCTCTAGTGCAGGAGAACGCCGGCATTTGAGGCCACTGCCCGCAGCGGAGTACCCGCTTCACTGACGCTCAGTTCCACGTCATCGAGAACGCCCGCCTTGCCCCATTTACGCGCAAGGCGAATGATGCACCGTTCGCCGATCCGGTGCTCCAGAAATCGGACCAGCCGCTCCTGGCTTAATCCATCAAAGAAGTTCCAAATATCTGCGTCCAGAATCCAGTTCACTGGGGTGCTAGCGATGGCCGTCAATAACGCATCCATCGCATCATGTTGACTGGGCTGAGGCCGAAATCCGACCACAGCGATGAACGATTGACGACGAGCGTAGTCCCGTCGCCTGCGGCGGCCGCGCTTTGTAATGGAATATCTGTGTAGTCAACGGAGGAGACTTTCCTTTTGGTGATCCCAGGAGTTGCCCCGGCGCAAGCGGGATCGCGCGTTCCCACTGCATGAATGTCGGACGGGGCACAGCACATGCTCACGCCACGTCAGCAGCCGGGAGGCCGAGTTCCTCGCGCGACCTCCGTGCATGCGGGCCGCGTTCCTGACATCGGGCGCGGGGAATACGCGCCCGCACGATGGCCTGCCCGCTTTCGCAGCCCACCGCATTTCCTTAATCGAACGCGGGATCCGGCAACGGCTGCCCCTTATGACTGAGCAGCCATCCTTGCGGCGCCTGCAGCGCCGCCTCCAGGGCGATCACCGTGCCAGCCGAAAGGGTGTCGGGCAGCCTTCCCTTTTCCCAGGGCACAAGGGTCGATTTCGCCAGGTTCGCCCTGCCCGCGAGTTCGACCTAGGTCAACCCCAACACCCTGCGGCTGTGAACGCACACTAGAGTTTGACACAAGGCGCACGATGAAATCAGCCAATTAGCGGCGCGAGTGGCCGCGCCCAGGTGAGACACAAGCACAGCCGAGCACAATTCACCTCGACGTCGTGCGACAAAAGAGTTTGACACAAGTAGTGACGCTGATTGGCATTCACGAAGCCGTGTGCCGCTGCCCTCACTGACCGGTGGGGATTGCCGGAATCGGCGAGCGTTGCTGACTGGCGATGAAGCGCTGCAGCCGCTCCCACGCCTGCGCATAGCGATGCTTCGGCGTGCCGGCCAACTGGTCGTCATGCAGCACCAGCACCCGCTCGATCGCGGCCAGTTCCAGGTCCAGCATCAGGCAGGGCTCGTGACGCTCCATGCGCCCTATACACGCGTCAAGCGCCGCCTCAGCGCGGCGGTACGGTTCGATATCCGCACCGGCGGCCGTCTCCTCACGCAGGTAAAACGCGAGATACACCACCCGCAGCAGGCAGCACAGCTGGTCCAGATTCCCGCGAGCCGCGCGAACCGTCGCCAGCGCGAGGTGGTTTTCCAGCGAAAGCGCGCGCACTCTGGCAACCGGCAGCGGCAACAGCATTTCCTTCGTGCGTGCTGGCCGTGCGGGCCGGGACCAGGCCTGTTTTCTCATTGACTGAAACTCTTCATGCTCACATGCCACCTGACATCATCGTGTGCTCAGGGTACCTTACGTCTCGTCACTCACGATATGCAGCCGGCCGTTCCGGTCGACGACCTCGCGCCGCATCGAAAACAACCGCCCACACCCCGAACACGACCAGCCGCGTCCATCCGTATGCTGCGCCGTCCCCGTCCGGCCGCAAAACGGACACGGCGTCGCCCCGTCCGGCGTGACACCGAGGCGGATTTTCGACGTCAGGCTGCCGCACGGTTCCAGCTGGCCAGCAAACGCGGCAAACATGTCACGCC
Organism: Paraburkholderia dinghuensis; assembly: GCF_003837865.1. Classification (GTDB taxonomy): domain Bacteria; phylum Pseudomonadota; class Gammaproteobacteria; order Burkholderiales; family Burkholderiaceae; genus Paraburkholderia; species Paraburkholderia dinghuensis. The sequence goes on from NZ_RQIS01000032.1 coordinate 28,388, forward strand.
ACTTCTGCGCCATCCCGGCACTGGTCCCGACGATCTCCGACACCTGCATGATCGACAGTGGCAGCGCCAGGTAACGGATGAATTCCCTCATGCGCTCAAGCGCAGCCGTCTTCGTGTTGACAAGTGGCGTGCCGCTGCGGCGGCTGAATTTGCGCCTGCAGGTTCCGCACTGAAAGCCCGGAATCCCACCCTTCGATTCACCCGAGAAATGGGTCTTGCGGCTACCGCAGCGAGGACACGGCGGCGGCTGGCGACTGGTCGAATTCAGTTCGTCGAATTTGCGCGTCAGGCGGGCGGTCAGGGCGAGATCTTCGCGCGCGCCAATCTCGGCATAGTCCAGCGGCGCAGGTTCCAGTTCGGTCGGTCGACCGCCAAGCCGCACGCACCGCTCCCACCTGCCACCCGGATCGAGCCGCAGGAGCCACTCGCGCCAGGCCGTCACGCGCCTGCCGACGTCCGCCGGCAGGCTGCCCATCCGCTCGCCCGCTTCGACGCACGAGACCGGCTGCGACAGTAGCGAAATGAACAGATCGAGGTTCTTGAGGTGCTTTTCGCTGAGCGGCGTGTCGACAATGCGACCGAAGTAGCGCCCGCACGTCTGGCACTCGAACATCGGCAACCGGCCGCTCTGGCGCGTCTTGAATCCGGCACTCGTGATGTGTTCGCCGTCGCAGCGTGGGCAACGGGGCCGCGGTTCATGACTCCCGGACAGCAGGGTCGCGACCTGCGCGCCCAGAAAGGCCGTCAGTCCCCGATCTTCACCGGTGTCGCTCCTTGCGCCAGGGGGCCGGGTGCGGGGTTGCGCTCTCCGCATCAGAACTGCGCCGTCACCTGAAAGCCGAGTGTCACGCTCGATGCCGGAAACCCGGACGGCGCGTAGACCGGCATGCCCGCGAAGACGTCATAGCTGTACGCACCGAAGCGTGTCGGTACGCCCCCACGTAATCCCACGACTGCGCCCGCCAGTTGTGTTCCCACCAGCAGCGCCGTAGACGGTCCCCACACGCGACCGTAGTCCAGCCCCGCATAGATGGCCTGCCCGGTCTGCCCAAGCGGATACTGTAGTTCGTTGCGCCAGTAGAAGCCTTTTTCCGCCGCGAGCATCGTTTCACCGCTGAAGCCGCGCACCGTGTAGCGGCTGCCGATGGTCAGGTCATCGATGTAGTTCAGTTCGTTGTTGGTGAACTGCCCGTGCAGCGTACCGACGTAGCGGAACGATTGCCCCGCGACCGCGAACGGCACGGAGAGGTTTGCGTCGAGCGTCGCCATCCTGAAGCGGTAGGTCGGACCACCCGGCGTATCGGGCTGCGCACCGAGTCCACCGATGCCCTGCCGGTACGCGAGCGTGCCGTCGAACTGCGCCGCGCCGAAGTAATGCCGGTTGGTCAGTCCCGCCTCGATGAAGGTGTTGTCGCGGTGCTGCTGCGGAATTTCGGTGTCGGCAATAAAGCTTGCGCCCCACCGCTTGATGAGCTGGAACTCGACGCCCGATACGTCGCTCTGGCTGCGGTGAATGACCCGCTCCAGTTTCAGGCCCGCCGTCTGCGCGTTGCCGCTCGACACGAGGGTCTGGTTGACCGCCGCGATCTGCTGGTAGTACGTGTTCGTGTAGCCGTAGAGCGTGCCGGTCCAGTAACCCCATGGAATCGAATACGAGGCATTCCAGCCATGCGTGCCGAGGTCGTGATTGCCAAACTGCAGATCCTGGTTGAAGCCTGCCGAAAGCACATCATTCAGGCCCAGCAGGTTGTACAGGCCGAGCGACACGTTACCGATGTAGCGGCCCGTCGCGTCCGTGCCCGAGTTGTCTGCGGAGACCACGAGCGACCACGGTTTGGTGCGCTTTACGGTAATGACCACATCGCTTTCACCCGGCACCGTACCGGGCACAATCTCCATGCTCGCATCCTGGTTCGGCACGCGCTTCATCTGTTCCAGACCCTGCTCCAGATCGCGTAGCTGGAGCACGTCACCATCGCGCGCGGGAAATGCGGTCTTCCAGGTGCCTCGCGTATTCGCGTCGGCAAACTTGAGATGGCGGATAACGCCTGGTATGAGGGCGAATTTCATCGTCCCCGTGGACAGGTCCTGCGTTGGCAGCAGCACGCGTGTGGTGATGTAGCCGCGGCTCAGGATCACGCCCTGCAGGCCTTTGGTCAGCACGTCGAGGCCCTGCTTGCCGACGCATTGCCCCTCGTAGTGCCGTAGCCAGTCGTGCAGGAACGCGAACGGGTCCATCGGGAGCGCCGACGCTCCCTTGACACGGGTCACCTCGGGCAGTGTGTCGGGGACCTCGACGGAGAAGGTGTCGATGCGGAAACATGGCGTTTCGACAGGCAGGACTGGCCATTCTCCCGCTACCAGTGCAGCCGAGCGCACAACGGGCGCGGCAACGGTGGCCGCGCGCTGCTGCGCGTCGCGCTGTTGTTGAACCTGTTGCTGCTGCTCGGCGTTCGCACGGGCCGCCGCCTGCTCGGCGGGTGTCGGGGTCTGTGCGGCAGCGTCGAATGCGATAACGGATACGAGCAAAAGCAGGGTAAAACGCGTGCGGACTTTCATTGGTATTGTTTTGAAACCAGATTTCACTTTCTTGGCACGGACCATTAAACTAGTTATGCGAAATATTCCAATTCCTATAACTCACAATGCGGAATCAAATGTTACGGCGCACCACACGCTGGCTCAGTTTTTTCCATGTCATGGATGCACTGGCCCGTATACCGATAACCTTTTCCGATCAGGCAGCGCTGGAGTTTCCTGTTTTCTCTAACAAAAAACACAGCGGAGTCCCCATCGGACTTCCGATTGTACGGCGGGCTGAAAAGCCCGTTTTTTTTCCCTCCACAAGCAACCCAGTCTTTCTGTGCCTGCTGAACGCTCACACCCGGCTTTTCCCAGGAATCGGAGTGGGACGTAGGAGGGGAAACGGACCGCTCATACACGTCACCGTGCGGGACGAAGCATCCATTGGGACAACACCCGGTAATCAAACCCGCGCTTACAACGCAACCCAAAAATAGATAAATTTTCTTCATTTCAGCACCTGAAGGATGGCGGCTATCGCATTCCAGACCTGCGACGGCAATGCTGTTGCGGCTGCAAAAGGTGTCGCTGGCGCAAGCGCAACGATAGACCAGGCGTCATACGCACTTTTTTCGGTAGAGGACATGCCCCGTGTGGTATTACCCTGACCGTCGTACAACCCGGAAATCTGTCCGCCAATAAGATCGTGCGGTCCCGCATATGCTTCTACAACTTGATCCACCACGCTTCCCGGCGAATACGTGTAACCGAACAACGTTCCCTGTGCGCCCTGAATCCCGCCCGTGAGTCCCGATGCCGCCTTTGCTGCTGTACTTTTGTAATAGTCATCCCATGTCTTGCCGGGCAATAGCTGCGGCCGACCAAGACCGTTCAATACAAGACTGCCATCGGCGTTGTGCACACACCCACTGTTGTCATCACCACAAATACTGTCCAACGAGCTACGCGTCCCGCCGAGCTTGATTCCATCACCACCAACTCCTACGCTCTCCCCCGACAGGTTCGATAGCACATTACCTTTGCTATCCACCACTCCCGGAAACAACGACGAGTTTTGGATCGACGCCTGACGCATCAAATCTGCCGCCTCCGACAGCACGCCCTGCGCGGCTGCCGCTGTCACCTGACCCGACACCACGCCAATCAGCACATTCAATATCCGCGACTGGGTATTCAGATCGTTGAGCTGGCTCTGGAGCTGCGCCTTCTCGTCCGGATCCGTCGCAGCATCCATTTGCGCCTTCAAGTCCGCGCGTTTCCCATCCACGTAATTGGTCAGCGCCGTGCTTGCCTGCTCGCTGAACTGCTGCGTGATCTTCACCTGCGCGTCGATTTCTGACTGGACTTTTGCCAGATCGAAGATCGGCTTGATGCTGCTTTCCTGATCCCCGGTCCGGGCCGACTCGTTGCCCGCGATGCCGCTGATCCCTGACCTCGTCACGCTGTTTGCGCTGCCGTCGCGCTGCGCAACGCCGGCGCTCGATCCCCCAGGTGTCAGACCGCCGTCCATACTCACGACCGGCCCGATATTGGCACTCACCCCTGTCGCGTTGTAATCGGCATGGTTCTCGATGTCGCTCATCGTCAGCGATCCGGTCGAGAAATGATTGCTCCCATCCTGCACCGCTGCATCGGTACTGGAAATCACACCGCCTTTCAGATCCGTATTCCCTGCCACGGCGACCTGGAACCCACCATCGCCTGCGCGGATACCTGACTGTTGATTCACGCTTGCGTAGTTGCTGTCTATCTTCGTCTGACCCGCACTCACCGACCCGCTCGAAGTTCCATAGCAAAGCGGCGGCACACATATGCTGACCGACGCGCCCACGCTCTGGTTCTTCGAGTTGTAGGTACTCGTATCCTGGAGGCTCTGGATGTTCAGGTTGCCGCCCACATCGGTAATGACCTGATTGCCGGAGGCAACGGCTCCGATCAGGTTCGTATCGCCGCCTGACTGGATCGCCAGCGTATTGCCGGCCGCCACCTGCGTGTTGGTCCAGGTGGACGAATCACCATCCGCGTTGCCACGGTTGCCCGATGCAGCTGCCGTGAACGCAAGGCCAGTTTTTGAGCCGACCGACAATGACACACCTACGCCGACGCTGCCACCCTTGCTGTCGCTCTGCTGACTGACCGTATTCTGCGCGGCCTGAAGGTTGACGTTGCCCTGTGCGGCCAGCAGCGCGTCATTGCCCGCCGAAATCGTGCTGCCGACAACATTGATATTGCTGTCAGCTCCGGCCCCTGACGCAGCAATCGTCACATTGCGACCAGCGGATACCGCACTTCCCACGGCAGCGCTCGACTCCGAGGTACTGCTGCTGTGCTGGGTGCTCGCTCCGAGCGAAATGTTGATGCCGACCGTCGTGGCAGCCTTGACCGGATCGCCGCCAACCTTATCGTAAGCATTCTTCGCTGCCAGTGCGGTCGTCGCTCCGGCGAGCGCGAGCAGGCGCGGATCGCCGTCGACATGCTGTGCAGCGCTCGTCATCTGGGTGGCGGTCTGGATCGCGGACACGACCGGATTCGTGATACCGACAGTCAGGCCCGCAGAGTGATATTGCTGCTGTTCCGACTGCGACGCCGTATCGAATGCGGAATCAATCGTGACGGTTTTGCCCGTCAGTGTCGCGTCCTGGCCCGCATGAAGCACACTGCCGGTGGCATGCAGGTCGTTGCCCGCGGAGACGATCAGGTCACCGTTGAGCGAACCCACCATGCTGGCATTGTTCGTGACCTGCGTGGCCTGCTGCTGGTCCGACATCGACTGGCTACCGATGGAAACACTCAGGCCACTTGTCCCGAAACCCGAATGCTTCTCCTGATAGCTGCCCGACGACTGCATCGTGTCCTGCGTCGTCGTGATGTTCACATCGTGCGCGGCGCTCAAGGACACATCGTTCGTCCCGACAACCGCGCTGCCCGCCACGTTGATGTCCTTGCCGCTTGAAATCGACACCGCATCCGCAGAAATCAGGCTGCCCTGGCTGACGGTCGTCGCCGTATCGCTCGTACTCGCAACCGACTTGCTGCTCACCACATGGTTATGGGTGCCCGTGTACGTCGAGTTATCGACATAGGTTGCCGTGGCCGCGCCGATGTTGACATTGTTCGCTGCCGCCAGCGTCGCCGT
>NZ_RQIS01000033.1 GCF_003837865.1 Paraburkholderia dinghuensis
GGCCCCACCAGGCGCTGAAGATGAAAACCCCGGCTGAGGCATTCGCTTTAGCTGCTTAATCTGTGCAGGTTTCGCTGGGTCAATACAAGCGCGCCCGTGGGGGTGGCAAAGCGTCCGCTAAGAATAAAAAGGAAAAAACTGCGGAGCAATTCAGGGCTGCGGAAAAGCTGCTGCGGGAGAACCCGAATAAATATGAAAGCGCAAGGCAAGGCGCCAAGGCATTAGTCACAAGAACAGGGATGAAGGAAAGTTCGGCTTACAGGGCGGTACTAGCCGCCGCCAAAGCCATTCCATATCCATTCGTGAAGAAAAACCGTGACAAGTGCTAGGCACTCGTCACGTACAAATTCCTAGCGGTTGTAAAGTTCAAAATAGGCCTTGGGGACAACTCCCAGGCAGCAACCGATAAGGAAAAACGAGATGACCAACCCCGCCAACCACCCGACCCGCCTTCTGCGCCGACATGAGGTCGAACACATGACCGGGCTCTCACGCTCGACAATCTACGCGCGCATCAAAAATCTGACATTCCCCTGCGCGATTCGCCTCGGTGCTCGCGCTGTCGCTTGGCGACTGAGCGACATCGAGGAATTCCTGCGAAATCCGTTCAGCTACGTAGCCCACTAACCCCGTTCGGGGAGGTCGTTTGACGCAACGCCTCCCCATCAATAATTTCGGATAACTAATCAATGAGCGATATTTTATTTCCGAATGGCCTCTCGCTGGGGACGATCCACTTCTCGACGGAAGCCCAGGCCGCAGCCCAGGCAACAGCAGACAGAATTGGCGATCTCACGGCCCGAGAGGTGATCCAAGACGTATGCCGAGCCCACTCGTGGGGCGACTGGGGCGATGTCCCACCGAGTGTGTCGGCGTGGAATGAGCACGCCATATTGACCGGCCAGATGGTGGTATCGCAACACAGCGATTGCGGCATCGTCGTTGTGACGAATGGCGCGCGTACCAAAACTATGGTGCTGGGCGAGCAACAGCTTGAGGCAATTTTTTCGCTGGCTGCCACGAGTGCCCAGCCGGGGATGGCGCGACCAGCCAATCAGACTAACAAACGGAAAAACTCTACTACTAATGAATAAAGAGTTGTGAGGCAGCACGGATGGTCAGGGGACGGCTTCTGACCATCACACCGTACTAACAAAGAGGGCTGCGCGCATGGCGCTCCGCCGCCGCTACGCGGCATGTTTTCCAGGCGGTGACAGCGCCCACTGCCCGAGCACCGCTCCTGAATAAAAACGCTCGCTGTATCACTTGCCGTCCTATGAGGACGGCCCCTACAAACATTTGAGGAACAGAAATGAATAACGAATCCTTCACCATCACCTGCGACGGCGGTCGTCCGATCATCGTTATGGGCACGGCTAGCCAAGTACTGACCAAGGAGGCTAAAAGCGGGATGCCCCTGCCACAGCTCCTTGCCGTACTGGAAAGATTGCACACCGACAACGAGAAAGCAGCCGTCGCAGCGAATAACACCGGTTTAGTCGTCACCGGTCAGGAGCTCAACTGCGATGAGGTCGTCATGATCATATCGTCAAGCGACATCAGCCCGATATGCATTGCAGCAGGCAGCGACGTTAAGGAGCTGGATGAAATGATCGGGGGTGAGTCCCCCCTTGCCGAGGCCTATGAATTCGGTAAGACCATGATACGCGGTGGGGCAATGGAACGGATGCAGTACCAACTGCGCTCGTCCGGCCAGCCCGCGAAACAAGAAATCTAAAACCAGTCGCTGTACGGATGTGCCGCTCTACGAGGGCGGCCAGCCCGTTACCTATCAGGAGATAAACATGAACGGAAATCAACAGAAGCAGTTCCCGCTAAAACAAACACAGTCCACGCTGACGAGCAACCCGCATTACATTGATCTTGCTGCCCGCCATGTGAAACACACGGACGAGCAAGAACAAAAGCAACTTTGGTTCGCGGGCTCTCCTCACCGATTCGGCCTCGTTCCAGCCGAAGTTTTGCTCGACAAGCGCTTAAAGCCGCAGGATACCCGCGTGCTGGTCGCGTTGTGCCTGCACGTCAAACCGTACACCGGGATTTGCAGAGTCACGCGAGAAACGCTCGCGGAGTGGCTAGGTATTCACATCGACACGCTGAGCAAGGTGACCAGTCGCCTCGTCGAATTCGGCTGGCTGAAAAAAGCCCAGGTCGGCCAAAACATGCCGAACCGTTATGAGTTGATGTTGCCGAAGCTGGACCAAGAAAACGAGCGCGTCATTACCCAGCGCTGGATGTCGAATGAGGAATACGCCAACCGCAAGCGCCAGCTCGATCAACGCACAGCGGAATGGAACCTTTCGCATCCACGGAAAGAGGGGGAGTCCGTCTTGATTCGCCGCAAAAAAACTGAGCAGGATGCCGCATCGACCTCGCATGTTGGGCAGCGTCAGGAAACCACCACGTATATCGATGTTCCGGGGCAGCTTGGACAGCCTCGGGTGCGTGAGCGCGTCCGTACCGGCTCGCATCCGTCGCAGAGCAATCTCGCGCCGTCATATGACGCCGAGCCTCAGAAGAACTCAGAGGCCGTCAGTGTCATCATTCTCGACCGCTACGGCGACGATGAGCGCGAATTCGAGCGTTGATTGAGGAAGTGAGCGCGCTGGGTCGGTAGTACAGCTCAGCGCGCTGTGCGACGGATTTTTTTTCGCACGAATCATCTGTCATTGGGCAGCGCCGACCGTCGCTGCCCATGTCCTCCCCCCAGTCAGGCAAATTGCATGGCCTGTAATTTGTATAGCGACGTCTCGAATCGAAGCGTCGCGCCAAGCGCGTCAACGGGAACCCCCGCAGCTTGCAGATCACGGCGCAGGCGATCACGAAATGCTGCTGTGCAAATGAACACGATGGCTTGCCAGCGCAGGCCATCAACACCATAAGGTCTTGTTGTGATCGACAAATCGTCGGCAACAATTTTCAGCCACGTCAATAACTTACGATAATCCGATGCGTTTTTTCGGCTGCGTTCGACCTCGACCCACCATATCGCCCGTCCACTGAGCAGCACTACATCGGCGCGCTTCCCGGCGATTCCATCGAGACCACCGAGCCAGCGGCCTTGAGCAATTTCACGCTCCGTCGAGACGCGATAGCCCGCCACGATTGCACCTATCGCCACTTCGTTCGCGATCACGCGGTGCCTGTAGTACGCAGCGCTGAAATCACGCACAGCATCTTTGCCCGATACCGCTGTCACACCTGCATCACGAAGCCGCCGCGCTCCGCCTTCGGCGAGCGCGTAGATCACGCTGCCATCGGGTGCCATCGCGCGCAGTACGAGCCGTCGCTCGTGCATACGCCGCATCGTCCGTTGCGCCATACGTATGCCCGATGCGCTCGCCACTACTCGCGCGAAGGTTGGCCCATCTGTTGGGCGGTTCAACCAGCGCTGCCAGATAAGCACTGCAATATCGCGCGTTCTCAGCCAGCCAAACCGATGCAGCGCACGAAGCACGCGGGCTTCATTTCGGTTTGCCGTTAGCCGTCCGTCTAGTTTCGCCATATGGCACTCCCTTGTATCGTCGTGACACGTATAGCGACGATCCGCGTGGACGGGAGCGTGTTCGCCGGGAAGCGAACACGGGGAACGACGCCGCTGCGCGGCAAAGACACCGCGACCTATTCGCTGAGCTGAACGCTCAGCCGGTCGCTCGGGCGGCTGGACGCCTCCCGTGCCTTTAAAAGCGGCGCCCCACGCTGCGCGCGGGCAACCTCTTTCCCTGGCCCGCTGGACGCGTCCCCGGCTTCGTCGTTCGCCTCGGTTGGCGCTGCGCTTAACTAAAGAGGTTGCCCGCGCGCAGCGTGGGGCGCGGGGCTTCGCCCCCCAGAAATCTGCCGGTACGTAGGCGTACCTCTGCACGCTGGGGCGCGCAGCGATTCCCGGCTCCCCCGGTCTTCGTCAAGCATGCGTGGGCGCACGCATGACGAAGAGGCTGCGGCTGAACGCCTAGCCCCACGTTCCTGACGTAACGCGGCCCCTCTTCGGGGCTGGCTTACGCCAGTCCCTGCGCGCCTTACGGCTTGCCCTGCTCGTCGTGTCGGATGCGTTTTTCGCCATCTGAATCCGTCGCCAGATTCGCGACTCTGGCCCATCCCGGCCAGACAGCAAGGGGCCAGTCCTTCGGATGGCGCTGCGCCCGATCCCTCCGGGCTGCGGCCTTGCCTCCACCCCTTGCTGTCTAGCCGGTACGTGCCGACCGTGCCGCAGGCGACGAACTCAGAAAGACGGCGGGCAAACACGAAGCGCCGACACCACGCCGAGCCGGTAGATCACAGTCGGCTCGGAATCTTGAATCCGGTCAGTTTTAGGAGCGAAAACCATGCACGATACCCACCCCTTTGGGCCAGCCATTCACGTATATACGCGCGCACAGGCAATCGCCGACGGCAACCTGATCGACGTTTCATTGACGGCCGCAGAGGTCGGCTTTCGGTATCCGGTCGCGCTGACTTCCGCCGCGTGGGCCGATTGTGTCGCGTGGAGCGACGCCGACAACCATCGCCAGACGCTGCAAGACGAGCCAGGGCGTCTGCTCGACGTGCTCTGGCTCGCGAAGCTGGCTGCGAAAAAAGGTCGGGGCCAGTCCCTGACGTTCGACCTGCGCCGTGTGCCACGTGACGGGCACAGCGTCTATTCGCACAAGGCGCGGCTGCGTCTCGTCATTGGCCCAGGCGACGCGGGCGAACCCGTGCTGACGATCATGCTGCCGGACGAAGATTAATTGATAGCCGCCCCGGCGATTACGCTGGGGCATTCGACGTTGAACTTGAGGAGGTTGATATGTCTCTCTGGAACCGCATTTTTTCTGTGTTTTCGTCGAACGACAACGGCAGCAGTGTCGTCGCCGATAACGGGCCGATGGTCGTTAACCCATCGACGGGGCTGCCTATGCTCGGCAATAGCTACACGTCCGTCGACTACGGCGGCAGTCCGTTCGGCACGAACGTGCATGACACAAGCTCATCGCAGCCGACAAACTACGGCTGCGATGACTGGATGCGATAGCCCAAACAGCACCCCGCTCACTCCATGTATCAGGGGCGGGCGGGGTTAGCCTCGCTAACGATTTATCCGATCGCGCGCCTGACTATTAGTCTGGTGCTCTCGCCGGAGCGCCAGTCCCAAGGTAGCGCATCGTCACTTCAGCTTATCGGCAATCTGCTGAAATACGTCGCGGCCCGCATCGTCTAGAGCGACGGCAAACAGGAACAGACAGCGCCCGTTGCTCGCGCGCTCCCATTGCTCGCCAACTTGGCGTTTTTCCTTCGAGTCGTCGTTGGTCTTGTACGGCTCGCCCTTGTATTCCACCGCGAGCACGCGCCCATCGGTCAGCTCGGCCACAAAGTCCGGGTAGAAATAGTCGGATGACGTGGGCAGCCAGAACGACGTTTTCTCCTGCCGCTCGATGTTACGTACCCAGTGCTTGACCTTGTCGTGGGCATCAATCGCCATCGCGCAGCGGAATTCCTCTGCGTCCTTGCCATCGGAGCGCTTCTGTCGCAGATCGTGAATTTCCGGGTAAAAGTGCTTCCCGAAGTCAAAGCTGCCCTGGTATGTGTTGCGAGCGGGGTATCGGCCCGGATCAAACTGGAAGCCGAAATGCGCAATGTCTTCCAGCTTCGGCACGGTCATCTCGAACAGGCGGCCTTGGAAGCCCTTATCCATTGCCAACTTGCGCAGACGCTCGATCTCTAGGCCGATGGCCTTTGCAAGCTGGAAGCGCGCACGAACGAGGGCGGTCAGGCCGATACCTTTTTCGTGCGTCAGGTGCGACAGCATCTTGAGCAGATATGCCTGTAGCTGCTGTTGCGGAAGATACGGTTGCCGCACTTCCTGATCGAGCCAACGCACGAGATCGCGCTCGCTCACATTGCTGGCTACGTCGTTCAGGTGGAGTTGCTGCGAATCGGTTTTGCGGAACGTGATCTTCTCGCCGTTCAGGCCGATCTCGAACGAGTTGATCGTTTCTTGGATCGCGAACCCGGCGAGCTGTACGGGGAAGTCCAGCAGGTTCCAATCGCCGAGCATCGTCAGCGTTTCTTTTTCGACCAGCTCCAGATAGCCGTCCAGCTCCAGGCAGAGCTGCGGGATACGGACGAAGGACAAGCCAAGCTGTGACGGTGCCCGGACGGCTCGACGCACCGCACGGTGCTCCGCGAACTGTTGCGCGACGGCTTCCTGTGCCTTCTTGGGTAGGGCAGCCTTGATGAATTCTTCGGCTTGCTGCAACGTGTTGTTGTCTGTGCTGCCCTTGAGCAGGACGGTCGCCCCTTGGGACGTCGGGCGAATCTCGATCTGAGCTTTCAGCTCGTCGGGCCAGTGCTGGGTATCCGGCACCACTGGCACGCTGATATTGCAATCGGGAACAGGGGGGAGAGCACCGGCAGAGCTTCCGCCCGACGCACCCGTCCCGCTACCTGATGCGCCGTAGCCTGCACCGCCAACCAAATTGAGCGATTGCTGCGGCACAAACAGGGCGGCAGTTTCCAGTTTCCCGAAGCCCATGTTCTGAACCATACGATCCCGCAGGGCACTGGCCGCTTCAGCGAAGTTGGTCGCGACAATATGGGCGTAGGCGCGATTCAATTCAGGCTGCACACGGTCTTTCGCATAGGGCATACGTAGCACACGCCCGAGCAACTGTTCGACATCCTTCGACGAGTTGACCGATTGCAAGCTGGCGAGAACATACGCGAACGAACAATCCCAGCCTTCTTTCAGGGCCTCTACGGTAATGACATAGCGGATTAGACAGGCCGGATCGAACAGGTTGATGCCGTCGAGTTCCTTTTGCGATCCCGTAGCAATCGCAATTTGTTCCTCCGCGATGCCTTCTTGCTCGATCAAGTGCTGCCTGACGACTTCAACGGTGGCTTCTCCACCCTTGGGCATTGCCTGGATCAATGCAATCGGGCGCACGTAGTCTGGTTCTTTCTGCGCAGCGAGTTCCAGGCCCTTGCGGGCCAGCACCGCATCGCGAATACACTCGGCCCACCCCTGAGGATGCTCCGCGAGCACGACCGGCAACTTGATCATTTGCTCCGCCCGAAGCTCTTGCGCAGAGACGTGATACAGGACATTGTTGCCCACGACCGGCGTCGCAGTCAGTTCGATTACACAACTCGGATTGACCCGGCCGAGCGTCTTGAAAAATCGATCCGTGCGATTGTTGTGCGCTTCGTCGACGATCACGATAGGCCGGTGCAGGTGCAGCCAGTTGGCAACCGAAAACTTGACACGCCCGACATCCTTCGCGGTCAGGTAGGGTTGGTTTTCGAGATCGGATTCGGTTACCTTTTCCAGACCGTCGAGCGCATTGACCGGTAGGCCATCGAAGTGGGGGGCGAGCTCCTCGAAAAACGCATAGACGTTGCGCTTGGCCGTATCCGTGACGTTGAACGACTGGATCGTAGCGACAACAATGATGCACGCTTTGCCCAGGTCATGCGGGCTGACAGTTTGCAGGCTTTCGAGATCGCAGACCTGCACACGGTCGCCGTAATAGTGCGCTAATGCTTGTCGGTACGGATGTCGCGCGTTTGACAGGGCTTCGAGCGTCTGCGTGCGGATCGTATCCGAGGGGACGAGCCACAGAGCAATAGGGGCATCACTGTCGAGCACGGCCTTGCCTGCGCGTGCGATGGCATGCGCTGCCAGCAGCGTTTTTCCGCCGCCCGTCGGAATACGCAGGCATACACACGGCGTGTCGGGAAAGAGATCGTGATAGCTCTCGCTGGCTCGATCCTGTTCCAGCAGTGCCGCCTGATATGCATCGGCGACCGAACGGCTTCGACAGGATTCGAGAAACTGGACAAGAGCTTGGAGCGCGTTGCGCTGATAGTTTTTGAGTTCGAACATTGCGTATCTCAACGCGCCTTCACGTCGTAGGGAATCTGCTTGAAAGTAATGTTCGCGGCCGCCAGGCGCGTCGGGCCAATGCGCGATACTTCGCCGTAGACGACAACTGGCCCGGTATGTGAATGGAACTCACGCAGTGCGGCAAGCACGTCGTGCGTCAGCACGTTGCCGCCTGCTGGGCGGCGATCACCGAGGATGCCGTTGTACAGCAGGAAGTAGGCAGTTCCTTCGTGGATACCCACCAAGGGGGAATCGAAAGCTTGGATACCAGGCGTGCCCGTTTCAATGTGCCAGACATATGCGGCGAGCGTGGCAAAGCGTACATCTGGATTGATGCGACCGTCTTCGTCGAACGCGGCATCACCCAATGTACAGAAAGTGAAGCCACCACCGCCTTGCCATTCGATTGCCTCACTGATGCCACCTTGCTCACCTGCAATGACGCTCTGGAGGCGAGGAATGCAATGGGTACTTGCGTGTCTGCCTAATTCGATGCCGATATAACGTCGATCCATTTTGTGTGCAACCGCTGCCGTTGTGCCGGAACCTAAAAATGAATCCAGCACGAGATCCCCAGGTTGGGTCGCGATGTCGAGGACACGTTGTATTAGTTGCTCGGGCTTCACCGTATCGAATGGGTCTACATCCGTTAGCAAGTCTCGCTGATGAATTTTGGCTTGCCGACTCGTCTTGGTATCGAGCAAGATTGTTGGGTGCGGTCTATCGGGCGATTCGGGGGCAAATTCCCTAATGTAGGGTACCCACGCCGTGCCGCCCGCTTTTTCTCGCTTCTTCCAAATTAGCCGCCCATCGTCCTTTGCCTTCATAACGCCAACGTAGGAATGCGACCAGCGCGCTTCGCGTCCGTCGTCGTGGATTGGGTAGACCTCTGTACCGTCAGGCGCTTCCAGCGGGTAGTACATTGTCGGCCGATCACTTCGGAGACTGTTCTTCCCGTTTTTCTTCAGGAGACGATCACGATAGAGACGCCCTTGATCGTCGGTTTGACCGTAGGCTTCGAGCAGCGAGGAGTCGCTTTTTTTCCGAAAATCCGCCTGATCTTTGTTCCGTTCGTAGCAAAGTACGAATTCGTGATCCGGCGTGATAGGCACCTTGTTATCGTTTGGGCTATCGACTTTCTGCCAGATGAACGTCGTGTTGAAGTTGTGACGGCCGAAAACTTCATCCATCAATACCTTGAGGTAGTGGCCTTCGTTATCGTCGATAGATACCCAAATGCTCCCGTCTTCGGCCAGCAGTTCACGAAGGAGGACGAGGCGCGGATACATCATCGACAGCCACTGGCTATGCTCGAGTCTGTCGTCGTAGTGCGAAAATGCGCTTCGGGTGTTGTACGGTGGGTCAATATAGATGCAATCTACCCGGCCCGCATATAGTGGGATTAGCGCCTTTAGGGCCAGCAAGTTGTCGCCTTGGATGACGAGGTTGTCGACGGCACTGGCGGCATCACCGTATATCTGTTCGCGTTTGAGCAGATGGTACGGAACCTGGCGCGAGGTGTCCTTGGCTTGATTTTTGTTGACCCAATCGAGAAACGGCATCTTCTGTATCGAGCCGCAAGTGCGGCAGCTAGGAACGTGAGGTTGCCATTGTAGAGCCAGTCGGTCGCTGGTCGTTCTGAGCTAGAGATTTATACCGATCGGTTCGTCAGACTAGAAGTCTGATCGGTTCGCCCAAGATGCCGCTAAGCCGCTCCCCCAGCTTATTCCACGCAAGGGTCTTCTCCGCAGCGTACCCGTACAGCAGGTAGTGTTTGCGTACCTTGGGCCCCGCGACGACGTGATTCTGACAGCGATCAATCACATCGAGCGGAACGCCCAGCTCTTGCATCATCGTCGCCCCCGTGCGACGAAGGTCATGCGGCGTCCAGTTCCCGTTAGCACCGCCCGCCAGTACAAGGCTATCGTCGTTTTTTCGTTTCGAGAGCGGCTTGCTGCGGTTCTGGAACATGCTCTGCCGGTCGCCGATTTGCTTGCTAACAGATTTCGTACAGACAGGCGAGTCTCCCTTGAGCTTGTTCCGCGCCGGAAACAGCCACTCGGAGCCGCTGGACAATTCCAGCAGCTCGGCGAATTTTTGACGAGAGAAATCGGACAGAAACACCAGCAGGTCTTGGCGGCTTTCGCGGGTTCCCTTCACATTGGCACGAGGAATGAACCAAGTCCCGTTTTCCAGATCGACGTGCTTGCGTTCGGCAATGAGCAATTCGCCAACCCGGCACAACGTGCTCAGGCATATCCAGAGCGCAAGTTCCGTTTCCCGTTTCAGCGGATGCGAAAGCGTGCGCCTAGTGCCGGTCGGCGCGGTCGCATAGTCGGTTCTTGCGCGCCCAAGTATCTCGGCTAGCTCTCGGATTTCCTCAGGGGAAAGCACCCGGTCGCGCTCCTCCTCATAATCGTTCGGGAGCAGGGTCTTCATGTTGACCAGAGCAATCGGATTTCCCTCGATCAGCAAGCGCCGCCACGGTTGACGTTGTTCGCCCCAGCCCAGCATCTGAGTGAGATCATTGAATACCATCACCGCCGTTCGCACCTTGCCGCGCGCGACGATCTCCGATTCCAGCGTATGAAGCTGCTTGCTGGTCAACTGCCGCAGTTCGATATTGCCGATTACCGAAAGAGCGTGCTTTTCCAGCCTCTGCCGCAAATCCCTGTTTTCGTCCTTTCGGGCAACGCCTTCCTCAAGCCACGCCTCGAATAGGTCTTTCACAGTTTTGGACTCGTCGCGCTGCCGTTCCGCCTCAGCAAGCGTGGCAGCGACGGCTTTCTGTTTCTCGATGCGCTCCGCTTTCGCGGCGTCTAGAGGATCGATGCCTTTGACTACGCTAGGCCGCATCGACTCGCGCTTTGCCCGAATCTCGGCAAGACTCGTTTTGGGCCAAGAGCCCAGCGACTGGTCAACCTTCTTGCCCGTCCCGAGCTTGAACTCGTACCGAAACTGCACGGTAATCCCGCGCGTGCCAACTCGCACACGGCCAACGATCCCGCCGTCTTCGCTGAGGCGGTGGCCGTCCTGTTCCTTCGTCAGCGACTCAAGCTGCTTGACCGTGATCCTTCCCATAGCGCCCTTCCATTTTTACCCCACTTTTACCCCACCGAATCGCTTGGCTTGCAGCGGAATTCGCTGGAACAGTCTGGACGCTATTTTGCCTTGAAGGCCTTATAAATACTAGGTTTAAAGGTTCTATTGAGGTTTTGTAGCGTCCTGAGAGTTCCTGTAATTAAGTGCATGGGGTGCAGGTGGTAGGAGGTTCAAATCCTCTCGCCCCGACCAGGAAAATCAACGGGTTACAGATTAACGTCTGTAACCCGTTTTCCGTTTACGGCTTTCGTGCACGAAAAAACGCGGGCTATTCGCCTACGGTCTCGTGCCGTATGGATTACCGCCAACATCAACACCGCGATGGTTATTGGTGGTCATCGGTAATCGTCGCGCGAGTAGCGATGACATCATCCGCCCACGCCGCGACCGAATTGGTTGAGGCACGCGCGGCAAGCTGGCATCACCACGGCGTCATCCGCTGCAGGGTCTGGTCGCGAAGGATGAATCGATGCAGCAGCGTGGCCCCGATATGCAGGCAGATCAGGGAGAACAGTGCCCATGCGAGGACGCCGTGAACGTCGCCCATGGCGTGACCGAACGATGACCCAGCGGACGAAAGCGGGGGAAGCGGGATAGCTCCGAACAGGCTCACGCGCCAGGCACGTGACGAAGCGTTGATCCAGCCGAGCAGCGGGACGGCGACCAGCAACGCGTACAACGCGTAATGCGTGAGGCCCGAGAGCGTGCGCAATGGCTGGGCCTGATGGTTGGCCGGCGCGCGATGCGTGGCGCGCCATAGAATGCGGCATGCCATCACGGCAAGCAACGCGGTGCCGGTGACGAGGTGCCAGGCGATCAGGCCTTCCGGGCGAGTGTCACGATGCACGTCCGGCATGGTCCAGCCCAGCACGAACTGTGCACCAACGAGTGACACGACGAGCCAATGAAGAAACCGTGAGACGGCGTCGTATTTTGACGTGACATTCATGGCGATCCCGGCCGAAGAAGGCTCCGATTGAAACCGCCGATGCTACACAGGAATTCTTAGCAAACCATTAAGCGGGCGGCCCGTCCCCTTGTGCATATTCATTGTCGCGAAGGGGGGGGCGTTGCAGGTCGGGCGGGATGTTGTCCGCAGCGGGGAATTCGACGACGACGGCAAGACCGCGGCCGTTCAACCCCGGCTCGAAGCGCACTGTCCCGCTGAAGTACCGCGCGATGCGTTCGACGATCGACAGGCCGAGCCCGCTACCCGGCGCCTGCACGCCGGTGCCGCGATAAAAGCGGTCGGTTAGTCGCGCGCGCTCGTCATCGGCGACGCCGGGCCCGTCGTCGCGGACTGCAAGGCATTGCATCGCGCCGCGCTCGAACACCGAAATTTCGATGTGTCCGTGGGGCGTACCGTATTTGATCGCATTGTCGAGCAGGTTATCGAGCAGTATGGCAATGAGAACCGGATCGGCGTGAATGGTGTGCGCGCCATCGCATTTGACGGCGACGGCGATCGACTTCTCGCGCGCATTCGCAACGTGGCGGCCGACGGCCTCTTCCACGAGTTCGTCCATCGCTACGCTGCTGGCTGGAATGCGTTCGTGCTCGTCGAGCCTTGCGAGCAGCAGCAATTGCTCGGCCAGACGGGCGCTGCGGTCGACACCCTGAACGACCCGCTGCATGGCGAGTCGCTGCAGCGAGGGATCGTTTGCCGCCAGCGCGACCTGCGCCTGGATCTTGATGGCCGCAAGCGGCGTTTTCAGTTCATGGGCCGCGTCGGACGTGAATGAGCGTTCGCGCAAAATCGATTGCCGGAGTTGAGAGAGCAGGCGGTTGATTGCATCGACGAGTGTTCGTACTTCGTCCGGTACGGCGGCAATTCCGATCGGCTCAAGAGAATCGGGGGCCCGCGCGCGAATGGTCGCGGACAAAGTCTTGAGCGGGGTGAGGCTTCGACCGATCGCGTACCAGAGCAGAGTCGCGAGCACGGGCAGGGCGGCGAGCAACGGCCAGACGATTTGCCAGGCCGTGTCAGTCGCGAGATCGCTTTCCGTGTTGGACGCGACCATCACCCGCACCATCCGGCCCGTTTCGCCATCACGCAGTGCATAGAGGCGCCATGGGACGCCGTCGATCTTGAGCGTCCGGGGCCAGGGGCGCCCATCGTACCAGGCGGCCAGCGTAGCGGCGTCGTGTGGGACGCTCGACGCAAGGACGCGGCCGTCTGGTCCGAGCACCTCGAAGAGAACGTGTCGGGGCAGGAGGTCGCTGTCTGCCTCTTCGCTGCCCGGCTGGGCCGGGTCGGCCACTTCGAGCCGGACGTCGAGGGGAAAGCGCACGAACCGGTCCAGATCTGCATCGTCGAGGCGGGCGAAGAGCACCGCATATTCGACGAGCCGCGCATCCTCGTATTCCTGAACCTCGCGCGACGCGTGCTGGAAGCTGCTGAAAACGGCCACGATCCAGACGACGGAAACACAGGACAGTATCGTCAGCGAGAGGCGGCGGCGGATTGAGCGCGACATCATGGTTTTTCGACAATGTACCCAATGCCGCGAATCGTCCGGATCAAATCGGCGCCGAGTTTTTTGCGCAAATTCGAAACGTGCACTTCGATGGCGTTGCTCTCGACGCCGTCCGACCAGCCGTAGAGTAGATCTTCGAGACGCGTTCGCGATTGCGGCGCGCCCTGGTGCGTGATCAACTGAATCAGGATGGACCATTCTTTGGCGGTCAGCGCGACGCGGCTATCGTTGCGTGTGACGGTATGCGTTGTCAGGTCGACCGCAATGTCTCGCCAGACGATGGTTTCGCCGCTACGCCCTTGCGAACGGCGCACCAGTGCACGGCAGCGCGCGAGCATTTCGGAAAGCTCGAATGGCTTGGCCAGATAATCGTCCGCACCGGCATCGAGGCCCCGGACGCGGTCCGCCACCGTGCCGCGCGCGGTGAGCACCAGAACGGGCGTATCGTCGCCCGCTTCGCGCATCGAGCGAAGGAGGTCGGTTCCCGACTTGCCTGGCAAGCCAAGATCGAGGACGATCAGCGCATAGCGCGTCGTGGCGAGCGCCATCGCGGCGTCGTGGCCGTCGCGCACCCACTCGACGTCATAATCCGCCTGACTCAAGCTGATTTCCACGCCGCTGCCAATCAGATCGTCATCTTCAACGAGAAGAATTTTCATGAGCAAGTGACATCGCGTTGCGTCGGGGACACCGCGCCAACCGTCACGCCGGCATTGGCCGGGCGCCCGTCAGTCTGCTTCTTTGCGGCACAGGCAATAAATGAACTTCTGAACCGTCCCGAATGGTGTGTGGTGCTCTTCCCGCTCCTGTTTGAGAAGTGTGAACGGAGCGCCGAATTCGTCATGCAATGCGTCGGCGCTATAGCGAACGACAGGCAGGCCGCTGCAGTGGTCGGGACCATCCTCCGCGAACGTCGCGACGATGACACTGCCGCCAGGTTTGACTGCCCGCAGCACCGTCCGGACGTAGGCATCGCGTTCTTCTTTGGCGGTCAGGAAGTGAAAAACCGCTCTGTCGTGCCAGACATCGTAGGCGTGGACGGGGAGCTCGATTTGCGTGATGTCGCCAGCCATCCACGCGACGCGATTTGCGCGTGCACCCAGACGGCTCCTGGCCGCGGACAAGGCAGCCTCGGACAGGTCGAGCACGGTGAGGTTGAGATAGCCTTCACCGATCAGGTCATCGATCAACGTGGAGGCGCCGCCACCCACATCGATGATCTCGGCATCCTTTGTCACGCCGGTCTGCCGGATCAGTTCTACGGATTGGCGAGCGTGCTCCTGGAACCAGCTCACGCCGGTTGGGGCCTTTGTCGTGTAGACCCGCTCCCAATGGTCCCTGGACTGCATAGTTTCCCCTGTACATGCAAAAGGTCACCACGGTTTCAACTTCCAACTATACATAAATTGCGCCAGACCGTCGGGTGGAAACCGGCGCACCTGGCGATTTATCCGTGGGCGGCGCACGTTGCGGCCGCAGGGTTCGCGCATAACGCGACCCTTCCGTTGCGCCGCTCGCGGCGCGACGTTGTCTTGCCGGCGAAAGATCATGAAATTGAATTGAAAATTAGGCTTAATCTTTTCTTCAGAAACCGGCAGTAAAGTACTCGCGTTAACGCGAAGCCTGAGCACGGATAGGTGACGTGTCGACGCGATCGTTGTCATTACACAGCGTGTGATCAAAGCAGGAACGCTGCCTGTCCCGAGGTCGGGTGCTAATGTCGTCTGGATGCAAATCCTCGGAGTCAGACGGGCGTTCCGGGCGCACAGCCTGGTCGATAGCGTTGCTTTCACGCCGATCCGTATCGCCTGACCGGTGGCGATCGTCATTTTCCGGCGTTCCGAAAAAATACTTGCATCTTGCCAATTCCGTGCGTCGCTGCGCGCCCGTTGTCATGCGCGGTAAAGGCAGGCACGCAACGCGCGCATCGCGTCTGGCGCGGCGCTCAATCGACACATCGCCACGTCCATATTTCATTCGTCAGTCATGCGAAACGAAAAGGTGGCAGCCATGGTCTTCGGGTTATTGACGTTCTCGCGACGCGTCTCCTTACCGCTGATCGTCGCGGCGTCCATGAGTATCGTCAGCGTCGCGGCTCACGCGGGTCTTGACCACAAACTGGCCTATGACCAAAGCGGAATCTGGAACCGGAACGTCCAGTTGGCGCTTGAGTATTCGGCTATTGCCATTACGACGGGTGGCGCGCTGTGGCTCGGCAATGACACGGAGCTCGGGCAAACGTTCTGGCAAACGGCGGATGCCGTAGCCATATCGGCCGTTGCTGCGCAGGGCATGAAATATGCGTTCAGGCGCGCGCGTCCGGATAGCGGATTGGGGCCGAACGCGTGGTTCGTGAAAGGGGGAGACAGCTTCCCGAGCGGAGAAGTCACCCTGCAGGCGAGCTTCGTCACGCCATTTATCGTCAATTACGGGCGGCGTTACCCGTTGGTCTGGGCACTCGAATTATTACCAGCCTATGATGCGGTGGCGCGGATGAAGGCGCAGGCGCACTGGCAAACGGATGTCCTCGCGGGGTGGGCGCTCGGCACGGCTGTCGGCTTCCTGGCGACGACCTGGAATACGTCGCTATTCGTCCAGATACTTCCACATGGTCTGACCGTCGGATTTTCAAAACGCTTCTGAAAAGGGTTCGGCATTATCGATCCGATTTCGTCCGTCCCACTGGAAACCAGCGTGGAAGCATGGTGGTCAGGACGTCGTCTTTGAGGACGACATGGTGGAAAATCGCCGCGAGTGCGTGAAATCCCGCGAGCCACATGATCGTGTCGCCGAGCCACTTGTGAACCGACGCCAGGGTCGCGCCTGCATCATGCGAGGTGGCGAGAGGAGAGGGAATGTCGACTCCGGCGACAAGCGTCAGCGGATGGCCTTCGAGCCATGCACCGCTGATGGCGGTAAGCGGAAGCGCCAGGAGTAGCGCAAACAGCAGCCATTGAACGACGGTTGCGAGGATTACCATCCAGCGCGAGACCGCGGGAGTCTCGGGGCGAGTATCGATCGTGCGCCACACGAGTCGCATGACGGCCAGTGCGAGCACGCACAATCCCAGTGTCTCGTGGAGCCGCCGGTCGAACTCGTGCACGGACGAGTACACGCGCTGCTCAGGTCCACCTGGACCGTACACGAATGCGACAAGCACGAAAATCGCAGTGCACCAGTGGAAAAATTGCGCAATCGAACCGTAACGGGTGCCCGAGCTTTTCACCATGGTGCCTCTCCCTTTCCCGTTCACCAGGGACTTCAACCGATAATCGGCATTATTGCAGACCGCGAATCGTGTAGCGAGGTCCGATGGGCTCGGCGAGTGCTCCAGTTAATCGCGCAAGCGGATTTTTGCGGCGAGATGGTCTTCGTGCTGGCCGATCTGCCCGAGCGAAACAGGATGCGGCACGGCGGAAAAGTACGGGCCCCGCGCCGTGCGCCGTCCACCTTTCGACCGGATACAGACGCAATCGCGGCTAGCCCCGGTTACATGAGTCCCACGCATAGCCCCACCAGGATTGAGCCGATCAGGAGTACTGCACCGATCGTCTTGCGCTTGTTCAGTTCGGTCCACAACAGCACGCCGGTCAGCGAAAGCAGAATCAGCGCGCCTGCGAACGTGTCGATGAACAGCACCCAGCCAACGCTCATCCCCACGCCCTTATGCAGGTTAGTGAGGGTCGCCATCAGCGCGCTATGGGTGCGCTTGAGCGTAATGTAATCATTGCCGCTCCAGTATTCCACGTTCACGTTCTCGTTCGGCGCGGAAAACATGAGTTGCCAGTGTTCGGGTTGTACCGTCGTGCGATCGCCCCAAGCCACCGTGTGCGCCGGCTCTTTCTGCACGCGGCCCATGTGTTCGGGCAACTTGAGATCGGCTTGTGACTTCAGCCATTTCGCGAGTTCGCGCGGCGTTTCAGGCGCGGGATCGGGCAGCGCGAGTTGTATCGACGATACCTGTGGCGCGCCCGGCGAAATGCGCAGCGGTTCCATGCGGTGATTCAGCACGAAACCCGTGACGCCGAACAGCAGGCCGAGTGCGGCGCCCCACAGGCCAACCCAACCGTGCGCCTTGCGCAGCCACTTGATGAACGTCGCGCGCCGCGAACGCGTTGCGCGTTCGGCGCGTTGCTGGTCGTCCATGAGAACGAGCGAATCGATAGAAGTCATGTCTCACTCCAAAGACGCAAAAGATTGTGATAACTGCCGACGAGACTGCGGCGCGCCTCTACGTCTGCATCGCTCGCGTTCAGGCGTTGAATGGCGGTGTCCATGTCGAAGAGCAACGCGCGTTTGGTGTCGTCGCGCACGAGGCTCTGCACCCAGAAGAAGCTGCCGACGCGCTGGCCACGCGTGACCGGGCGCACTTCGTGCACGCTCGTCGCCGGGTAGACGACCATGTCGCCTGCGGGCAGCTTTACTTTCTGCGCGCCGTACGTGTTCTCGATCACGAGTTCTCCGCCGTCGTATTCGTCGGGCGCCGATAGAAACAGCGTCGCCGAGACGTCCGTGCGCAATTTCACGCCGTTGGGCAGTACGCGCACCGCGCCATCGACGTGCGCGCCGAACGTCATCCCGCCTTCGTAGCGGTTGAAGAGCGGCGGGTACACCTGATTCGGCAGCGCCGCGCTAATGAAGAGCGGATTGCGTTCGATCGCGCCGAGCACCATGTCGCCCAGTTCGCGCGCGATCGGCGAGTGTTCGGCAATCTGCTGATTGCGCTTGACGCTCGCACCTTGCCAGCCCGCTGTCGCGCGGCCGTCCACCCAGGCTTCGCCCGCGGCGTCGAGCCGCGAGCGCATCGCGCGCACTTGTTCGGGCGTCAGGACGTTGGGGATATGAAGCAGCATTGTCGTTTCCTTTTTGCGCGCCATTTCGTGGCGGACGCACGCGAAAGCCATCACGGCGCCGGCTTTGCGTGACACTCCGATGGGGTTGGCAGGCACGCCGGGTGTGGGCGTGCTTGCCGCGTTTGCTTGTCGCCTTCGTCAGATCCGGTAGCTGAACGTCGCGAGGAACGTTCGGCCAATGCCTGGAACCGAGCGGCCACCATCGGACGGAATGAGCGCGTCGTAGTAGAACTTGTTGGTCAGATTGAGCAGGTTCAGGCGGACGTCCCACTTCTTCTGGTGATAGGCGGCCGTTGCATCCCAGCGCGTGTAGCCGCCCACAGAGACGTAATTCGTGTTCGCCGCGTAACGCCCGGACATATAGATCGGACCGCCGCCCACTTCCCAGTGCGGGGTGATGGCGTAGGTCGTCCAGAACGTCAGCGTGTTGCGCGGTGTATTCGCCAGCGTGTTGCCCTGAGTCCCGTCCAACGCCTTGAGCACGGTGCCGTCCAGGTAGGTGTAAGCGCCGAACATCTGCCATTTGTCCGTGATATGGCCGCTCACACCGGCCTGGAAGCCGCGAACGCGCACATCGCCTTCGAGCAGGTATTCGCCGGTCGACGTCTGCGTGCGCGCGTTGTCCTTCTCCTGCTGGAACAACGCTGAGGTAACCGAAAGATTGCCGCCCAGTAGGTCCCACTTGCCGCCCACTTCATACGACTTCGTGTGCTCCGGCGCGAGGTTTTGCGTATTGTTCGTGACGGTGAGCGACTCGAGCGACGGATTGAACGAGGTGCCGTACGAGAAGTAGTACGACTGGAAGTCGGTGGGCTGATAGACCACCCCCGCACGCACGCTGGTAAACGTGTTGGTCTGGTCCGCGTAGGCCGGTGCACTGATGGTGTTCGCGATATGCGCCTGGAAGCGGTCCCAGCGCACGCCGCCGATCAATTTCCAGTGCGGGCCTATCGACATCGTCTCGTTCATGTAGGCCGCAAGCGTTGTAGCGCCCGACTCCGCGTGGTTGCCTACGGTCTGCATGATGTTCGAAGGCGTGGGGATGTACACCGGATCGAGCAGCGAGACGATCGGCAGGTTGTTTCGCATATAGGCCTGATTCGTATAGCTGTCGTGGCCCACTTCGACACCTGCGATCAAGTCGTGTTTGAGAAGGCCCGTGTCGAACTTGTACTCGGCCATCGTGTCGTTGTAGATCGAGTGATTCTCGATCACGCGGTCGTGGCTCGCGAGTTTGATATAGAGGTCGGAGAGCGGCAACGTCGTGTAGTTGCCCTTCGAGAGCGCCGTGCTCGTGGCGAGCGGCCCGGTCAGCACTGCGCCTGGCGCCGTTTCCCGCGCGTCCGTGAGCGAATGCGAGAACGCGGTCTGGTTGCTGATCTTGAACTGGTCGTTGAACTTGTGATCGATACGCGCCGAGACCGTCTGGATGTCCTGGATCGTGCGGTCGTCGGTCAGGCCGTAGTACGTGCTTTTCGACGGCGCGAACGCATGGCCGTTGATCGACTGCACGCCGTAGTCCGGCATGTCGTAGTTATGCTGGATCAGCGCCGAGAGCGTCACCTCGGTTGGCGTGCCAATGCCGAAGCGCAACTCGGGTGCAATGCCGTAGTCCTTGTTCTTCATCTCGTCGCGCGTCGAACCCAGCGACTGGCCGAACGCATTGAGGCGGAACGCGGCCGTATCCCCGAGCGGATGGTTCAGGTCGACGGTCGTGCGATAGTGGTCATCCGTTCCGAGGGTGGTCGAGACTTCCGCCGACGGCGTCAGACTGGCTTTCTTCGACACCTGGTTGATCACGCCGCCCGTCGAGCCACGGCCGAACAGCATCGACGACGGGCCATAGAGCACTTCGATGGCGTCGAGGTCGAACGTGTCGCGATAGTACTGGTTGCGGTCGCGAAAACCATCGAGGTAGATGTCGTTCTGTGCCGTGAAGCCACGCAGGTTGATGTTGTTGCCGATCTGACCGCCTTCCGCGGCACCTAGCGTGACGCCGGGTGCGTTACGCAGTGCGTCCTGGAACGAGGTCACGCCCTGCGACTGCAACAGCGCCCGGTTGATGACGGTCACCGACTGGGGGATATCGCGCAGCGCCGTGGGCGTCTTCGCGCCGACAGTCGCTGTTTCGGCCTGAAAATCCTGCTGCGCGGCACTCGCCGAAACGTTGATGGCGGGTAGCGTGGCGTTGTCGGTGGCCGGTGTGGAGGCGGCAGCGACCGCGGGGGCGGTCTGGGCGACTGCGGGCGAAGCGAAAGGCACGGCAATGGCCAACGCGAGGGAACTCGCGAGCGGCGTCCGGTTCAACATGGGGCTCCTTGGCGACAAAAATAAATCCAGTTGCTGGATGCGCGGAGAGTGCGCGATCGGCATGGATGTTTTTGGCTGGCAGGGCGCCCCGGCGGACTAACCGTTCGGGATCGACTTCGAGCTGGCTACTGGTTGTTGAAAGCGCGACAGCGTGCGGTTCTCTGTCTGCAAATGAGAATCGTTATCATCGCAGATGTTTCTCTTTCTTTCAATTGAAAGTTGATGTCGATCAGTCTGTCCTTGAGCGGACGGGGTGGGGCGTGCCGAGCGGACGATTTGTCCCGGCTGCCGAATCGTGTCGCCGGAACGGCCGCTGCCGGCGAGGTGGCCGGGCGAAACAGGCTAGGTGCGTGTGCGCTTCGAGGTCGGCCTGACCGGCCGGATCGAGGACATCGAACCGAAGAAGAGCATCGGCTCAGTCCGCTGGCCTTGCGAAGATCGGCTTTGTGACGGACCCGGAACACGGATGTGATTGCGGTGAACCGGGCGCATTCCCGACTTCCCGATGCAATGACTGAGCAAGATCCGGCTGTTATTTTTTCTCACATATCGGTGAAAATCCCTCATTAAGAGCCGTGCGCCGCACGGCTTACGATCAACAGACGTCTGCGACGCCGCGGTGTGCTCATTCGCGCCCCGCTCGTTATCACCGAGCCCTTTCATGAACCCGATCGAACTCGCTCAACTCCTCGTTCTCGCCGCCTTGTGGGGCGGGTCGTTCCTGTTTATCCGCGTTGGCGTGTCCGATTTCGGGGTTGCGCCGCTGATGGCGTTGCGCGTCGGTATCGGTGCGCTGTTCCTGTTACTCGTGCTGTTCTCGCGCCGTCCGGCGCGCGAGGCGATCGGCACGCTGCGTGAGCGGGCATGGCCGCTCTTCGTCGTCGGCATCCTGAACTCGGCGGCGCCGTTCTGTCTTTTTGCCTGGGCTGAGCTCACGCTTTCCGCGGGCGTGACGTCGGTCATCAATGCGACGACCCCGCTCTGGGGCGCAGTCGTCGCGTATCTGTGGCTCAAGGACAGATTGAGCGGCGCGCGTGTGCTCGGGCTCGCGATCGGGTTTGCTGGCGTGCTCGCACTCGTCGGCGACCAGATCGTGACACACGCGGGCGACGGCGCTTCGTCTTTCACCACAGCGCTCGCAGCGGCCGCCGCGCTTGGCGCGACGCTGCTCTACGGTATCGCCGCAAGCTACACGAAACGTCATCTGACCGGGGTTGATCCGCTGACCGTCGCTGCGGGCACGATGACGGCGGCAACCATCGTGCTCGTGCCGTTCGCGGTCGCGACCTGGCCGTCGACTTCGGTCTCGCTGCACGCGTGGGGCGCCGTGCTCGCGCTCGGCATTGCCTGCACCGGCGTCGCCTATTTGCTGTTCTTCCGTCTGATCGCGGCCATTGGTCCCGCGCGCACGATTACGGTCACGTTCGTGATTCCGGTGTTCGGCATCCTGTGGGGCGCGCTCTTTCTCAGCGAGCGCGTGTCGACGGGCATGGTCGGCGCGTGTGCGACGATTCTCGTCGGCACGGCATTGGCGACGGGCTTCGTCAAGCGTCTACCCGGTCTCGGCGCGCGCCGCAGTGAGGCGCGCGCCGAGCGATGAGCGCTGCACGTTCAATGCAGTGACGCCATCGCATTGCACACGCATCCGGTGCATGCGCAATGCACTGTCACTGGCTCGTGCGCCGCAAGGCGCTGCGAGCTTGCCTTGCACTCGCGCCGCTGCGCGGCGAATCTCCTTGACTTCGCGAGCCCATCCGATGGGAAACGTCACGACAGATCCCGAAACAACTACGAGAGCCCTGTGTCGTGAGCAAGCAGCCGAGCCCTGGGAGCGGCATCCGCGAGATGAGGTGTCACTTGTGTTCTCGCTGGCGCACCGGGCGCCGTCTCCACACGATCCGTGTCACTCGCCCGCATGGGCGCGTTCCCGTTTATCGCGGGCTTGAAATTTCGAAGATCGGTAAAGAGAAGCGGAGACGACGCGTGCAAAATATATCGTCGAATTAATGATTAATCCGCGACTGCCGCTTTTATGTCAGACATTGAAAGTAATTGGTCAGGAATTCGTCTGAGATAACGGACGGATTGTCGCGGCCCGGCATGCTCTGACGGCACATGTTTAAGCACGAATGCCGGTTCACGCCTACACTGGCCCAATTCGTAGCCCATTATCTAGTGATCTTAAAGAAATCCCAAAGCGAAGTGTTTGATTAATAACTTAACCCGCCTGGCTCGAATCGATTGAGTGGCGCATGTCGTACTGGTGTCGATTGCGTAATTATGAATTACCGCGTTAACGGTTTATTCGACTCTGCGGAAACGGTACCTTCTGGCCCCGTGTGGCACGAGATTGTGCGCCGCCAGGCGCGCAGCACGAGCCGGCACGTTTGCTGCGACGCGCAGCGGACCGTTTCGCAGTTGAGACGACGAGTGCTGGACGGGCCCGCCTATGAGCGGGGCAATGTCCGCACTGAGGCGTGTTCGAGCCCGCCTCGCGACACGTTGTCGTTTGTATCGCGGATTTGCATACATGGCAAAAAGAAGATCAGTCTGGCAGGGACAGGTCGCGGGCGGCGCGCTGAGCGCACTTCTCGCGCTCGGATCCGCAAGCGCGCATGCGGACCAGTTCGGTATTCAGTTTGGCGCAGGTGTGGCTGACCACGACGTCAAGAAGCTCGACCTGGGCCTCGTCTGGGACCCCGGCTGGCAGTGGTGGCATGTTGGCGGCTTTCATTTCACGATAGTCGGCGAAGGTCACGTCGCGTACTGGCATCTGACCGAGCGGGCCGCCTCGCAGCCGCAGATCTGGGAGTTCGGATTTACGCCGATGTTTCGCATCATCAAGGACACAGGCTGGATTCGCCCGTTCCTTGAGGCGGGTGTGGGCGTGCGCCTGCTTTCGCACGTGGAGCTGACGCCCGATCGCACGCTGTCGTCGGCATTCCAGTTTGCCGACGTGATTGGCGTCGGCGCGCAATTCGGCGAACATCAGAACTATCAGGCCGGGCTCCGGTTCCAGCACATCTCGAATGCTGGTATCAAGACGCCGAATCCGGGTCTGAACTTTACGCAGGTCTACCTGCAGTACAACTTCTAGACGGTTCGAGACGGCATGCAGGCAGTGCCCTGCATGACGCAACCTGAACAGGAGTTTTTATGGCAACCGGCAGTCAGCTTACGCTCTACACAAACCGCAGTCTGAAGAAGGGCAGTCAGTCCGCCGTCGACTGGATACTCGATACCGCCAAGGCCGTCGGCGTGCGTGGCGCGACCGTGATGGAAGGCTGTGAGGGCGTCGACGTGCATGGCCGGCTTCACGCCGCGCGCTTCTTCGAACTGGCCGACGAACCGGCCATGGTCGTGATCGTCGCCGACGATCCGTCGATCGATGCGTTGCTCGTGGCGCTCGAACAAGGGCGCGTCAAGCTGTTCTACACCCGCACGCCGCTCCAGTTCGGCCATCTCGGCGACGATTGAGCACTGGCGGCCCGACGCGCCAGAATCAGCCGTTTCTCACAACCCGTTAAACTGTCGAGCGTTGGTGCGGTGCATCAAGTGCGCCGTATCGCCGGCTTTTTTTCGCGCGATGCGTCGGCGTCGCAGATCACGGAGTGAGGTGGAGACATGGCAATTGAATCGGTAGGGATTGTGGGTGCGGGCACGATGGGCAATGGCATTGCGCAGGCGGTGGCCGTCGCGGGCCTGAAGGCTGTGATGATCGACGTGAATGACGCGGCGCTCGCCAAAGGTGTGGCGACGCTCACGCACAGTCTCGAGCGGCTCGTTTCGAAGGGCAAGCTCGACGCATCCTTGCGCGACGCGGCGCTCAAGCGCATCGAGACCACCACCGACTATCAAGGCCTCGCAGGCGTCGACCTCGTGATCGAGGCGGCCACCGAGAACCTCGAACTCAAGACGCGGATCCTCAAGCAGATCGAAGCCGCCGCGCGCCCGGACGCGATCATCGCGTCGAACACTTCGTCGATTTCGATCACGTCGCTCGCCACGACGCTTGCCGATCCGTCGCGCTTCATCGGCATGCATTTTTTCAACCCGGTTCCGATGATGCCGCTCGTGGAAGTCATCCGCGGCCTGCAGACGCGCGCTCAGGTCGCGCAGGACGTGCACGAACTCGCGAAACGCCTCGAAAAGACGCCGATCGACGTGAAGAACGCGCCGGGTTTCGTGGTGAACCGCATCCTCGTGCCGATGATCAACGAAGCGTTCTTCGTGCTCGCGGAAGGCACCGCGAGCGCCGAGGAGATCGACGCGGGCATGAAGCTCGGTGCCAATCACCCGATCGGGCCGCTCGCGCTGGCCGACCTGATCGGTCTCGACGTATGCCTGTCCGTGATGGACGTCTTCCTGAAAGACTTCGGCGATTCGAAGTACCGGGCATGTCCGTTGCTGCGCGAGATGGTCGCGGCTGGCCACCTCGGCCGCAAGACCGGGCGCGGCGTCTATCAGTACGAGAAGTGAACACGCGGTGATCGCGCGGTGATTGCGCCGTGACGATGTCGAGCCGGCGCACGCCGGCTCGCATGCCGTCTCAGGTGCGCACGCTTACGCGGTATTGCGTCACCTGGTGGTAGGTCTCGCCGGGGTGCAGCACCACGGCGTCGCGCAGGGGCGGCTCCATATTGATCTGGTTCGGGAAGCCGCCCGCCTCGAGGCATAGGCCCGCGTAGCGCACGTACGACGTGCCGTGGCGCCCCGGCATGCCCTCCAGATAATTCCCCGTATAGCACTGCAGGCCGCGTTGGTCGGTCGCGACGCTCAGTTCGCGACCGCTGCCGGGATCGTAGACACTCGCGACGCTGCGCACCGGCCACGCCGAGCCCGCCATCCCCGGTGCCCTGGCGGGTTCACGCAGCACGTAGCAATGATCGAAGCCTCGCGCTCGCGCGAGCTGGGCGTGCGGCCAGTCGAGCCGCGCGCCGAGCGGCGCACCGTGACGGAAATCGAATGCACTGCCTGACACATCGGCGATGCCAGTCGGGATCATCTGCTCATCGACTTCGAGAAACGCGTCGGCGTCGATCGTCAGCATGTGGCCGCGGACGTCCGAGCCGGGTTCGCCGCTGAGATTGAAGTACCCATGACTGGTGAGATTGAGCGGCGTTGGGGCGTCGGTCACGCCTTCGTAGTCGATGGTGAGCGTGCCGTCGTCGTCGAGCGTGTAGCGCACCTGCACGCTCACATTGCCGGGAAATCCACCATCGCCTTCAGGCGAGTCGAGGCGCAGCACGAGCGCCCCGTGATCGTCCGCGACTTGCCACATCTGGCGGTGAAAGCCGTTCGCGCCGCCATGCAGCAGGTTGCCGTTCTCGTTGCGGTCGAGTGCGTAGTCGATCCCGTCGAGCATGAAGCGCGCACCGCCGATGCGGTTCGCCCAGCGCCCGACGAGGCCGCCCATGTATGTGGTCGCGGCGTAGTAATCGGCGGGCGTGTCGTGGCCGAGCAGGATATCGGCGAGCCGTCCGGCGCGATCCGGCGCGAACCAGGAGACGAGCGTCGCGCCGAGGTCGCTGATCGTCACTTTCATGCCCTGGGCGTTGCGCAGCGTGTAGAGCCGGACAGGATCGCCACCGGGGAGGGTGCCCCAGCGTTCTACAGGTAGACGGGCGAAGCTGTTCATGGAGCGGTAGTCGGTTGAATGCATGGGCGGCCGAAGCCGGGAGCAGGAATCGGGAATCAGGAACGGGGAGTCGCTGAAGACGTTGCGGCGGCAAGCACGACGCTGTCCTGATACTCGCGCGGCGTGCAACCGAGTTCACGTTTGAACACGGCATACATGTACTGGAGTGACGTAAACCCGCAGCGAATGGCGACCTCGGCGCTCGACGCATCGCGCTTCGCGAGCATGGCTTTCGCGGCGTCGAGCTTGTGGCGCAGGATTTCCTGATGCACCGTGCACTGGCGTTCACGGCGGAAATATTCTTCGAGCGAGGAGCGCGATATCCCGACGTAGTCGGCGACCTGTTCGGTCTTGATCCCCTGGCATGCGTACTGGCGGATGAAGTGCCGCGCACGCATGACGTAGGGACTGGACAGCGGTTCGTGTTTCGTCGATTCGAGCACATTGATGCCGACGGGCGGAACCAGAATGCGTCGTCCGGGAAAACGCGCGCCGTGCAGCATCTGATGCAAAAGGTGCGCTGCCGTCTTGCCCATTTCCTCCGTGCCCTGAATGACGGACGACAGCGGAATGCGCGTGAGCGTGCGCGTGAGCGGATCGTTGTCGATGCCGATGATCGCGACCTGCTCCGGCACCGCGATGCCGTGGATCAGGCACGCCTGCAGCAAGTGCCGTGCGCGGGCATCGGTGACCGCGATGACGCCGACCGGTTTGGGCAGGCTGTGCAGCCACTCGCTCAATTGTTCGATGGCCTGATTCCACGACGGCGCGCTCGTCGCGAGTCCGCGATAGACGGGCGCTGCGACGCCTTCGTCCTGCGCTAGCTTCTGGAATGCGAGTTCGCGCTCCTGCGCCCAGCGGTTCTCCTGCGCGACAGGCAGGCTGTACATGGCGAGATGCGGCAGGCCCGCGCCGATCAGATGCGTCCACGCGAGCGAGACGAGCTTGCGGTTATCGGTCGCGATATAGGGCAGTTCGGGCGGATAGTGCGCGGGGTCCTCGAACGAGGAGCCCACGGCGACCACCGGTAGCCGGCACCCGCTGAGCGCGTCCGCGACGGCGGGGTCGTCGAAGTCGGCGATGATGCCGTCGCCGTCGAAGCGCTCGATGCCCGCGAGGCGGCACCGGAAGTCCTCCTCGAGAAACAGGTCCCAGGCGACGCGCGTCGAGTGCAGGTAATGGCCGATCCCGGCGATGATCTCGCGGTCGTAAACCTTGTTCGCGTTGAAGAGCAACGCGATGCGGTTCGGTGTCTGGGAAGCGGGTGCACGGTTCATGGCGTGTCGGGCACGACATTGCGGCGGGCTTTGGCTGGCCCGGCCTCGTCATGCCATCGTCTCCTTATCGGGCGCGGCGGTGCCACTAAGAGCCGCTAACACAACCTGGACATGACGCCACGAAAGCCATATCCTGGCGCCATGTCCAGACGAAAAATCAGTAACGAGCTATGG
>NZ_RQIS01000034.1 GCF_003837865.1 Paraburkholderia dinghuensis
CGGCGTCTGTTGCGCTCGCTGGCGAAGGGCGAGGCGATCACGCAGGACGTTTCGACGCTGGAAAATCCGGCGATTCTTGATCAGCTCGGCGAGTCGGTGTAAGCGATTCCCGGCAGCGCGGCGCGCTCGATGGCGCCGCGCTGCTCCTCCATAGCGGTCGATCCCGATTGCCGGCGCGGCGCATATTTGATAAACAGGCGCATGGCCGCGCCACAGTCCACACCCCAGAACAACGTCAATCCATTGCCTGAGCCGCCACGGGTGAGCGAGGCGATGGCGCTCGCGCATAAGCGCTACTGGCGCTTCAACATCGTGCTGATCGCCGTGCTCATGACGATCGGCTTCATCGTTTCCTTCGTCGTTCCGTTCTTCGCGAGCTCGCTCAGCAGCGTGCGCTTCGCGGGTTTCAGCCTGCCGTTCTACGTCGGCGCACAGGGCGCGATTATCGTGTACGTGCTGCTCATTGCCGTCTATATCGTGCTGATGCAGCGCGCCGACCGCGAATTGCAGGCCGCCCACGAAGCCGACCTGGCGATCCGGGAGGCCTTCAAGGCGCCCCAACGATGAAGCTCGCGCATCGGCTCATCCGCTCGTACGCCTTCTATACGATCGGTTTCCTCGCGTTTGTCTACGTGATGTGGCGCATCGAGCTGTTCACGGGACCCGGCGTGTGGATCGGATACGTGTTCCTGTTCGTGCCGATCGCCGTTTACGCCGTGATCGGCTTGCTCTCGCGGACATCCGATCTCGTCGAGTACTACGTCGCGGGGCGCCGCGTGCCG
This sequence comes from Paraburkholderia dinghuensis, assembly GCF_003837865.1. GTDB lineage: Bacteria > Pseudomonadota > Gammaproteobacteria > Burkholderiales > Burkholderiaceae > Paraburkholderia > Paraburkholderia dinghuensis. Next base: position 783 of record NZ_RQIS01000034.1, read on the forward strand.
TCGCTCTTCAATGGGATGGCAACCGCCGCGGACTGGCTCTCGGCGGCATCGTTCATCGGCCTTGCGGGCTCGCTCTACGCGAGCGGCTACGACGGCCTTGCCTACATGATGGGCTGGACCGCGGGCTACTGCCTCGTTGCGTTCCTGCTCGCGCCGTACGTGCGCAAACTCGCGCGCTACACGATCGCCGACTTTCTCGGCACGCGCTATTCGAGCAACCTCGTTCGCGCACTCGCCGTCCTCGCGACGATCCTCTGCTCGTTTGTCTATCTCGTCGCGCAGATCCAGGGCGTGGGGCTGATTGCGATGCGCTTTATCGGCGTCGATTTTGCCATCGGCATCTTCTGCGGACTTGCCGGCATTCTCGTGTGTTCGTTTCTCGGCGGCATGCGCGCGGTGACGTGGACGCAGGTCGCGCAGTACGTCATTCTCATCTCTGCGATCCTGATTCCTGTCTCGCTGATCGCACATCGCGACGGATTGGGATGGCTGCCGCAATTCAATTACGGCCGGCTGATGGAGCGCGTGGAAGCGCTCGAAGGCAACGTACGCGACGCAGGCCCAGAGCAGAGCGTACGCGACGAATTCCGGCACCGCGCCGGGGTGTGGCAGACGCGGCTCGACGCGTTGCCGCAGTCGTTCATCGACGAGAAAACACGCCTGACCGACACGCTCGTCAACCTGCGCCGCCACAACGGCCCGCTGCGTGAGATCGACTCGCTCGAACGCCAGCTCGAATCGTTTCCGCACGACGCGGATGCGGCGCGTATCGTATGGACGCAGCATCGCGACGATCTGCTCGAGCGCGGGACGACGCCCGTGCCGATGCGCGAGCCGTTTCCCGCAGTTGACGACGACGCGCGGCGCATCCACCAACGCAATTTTCTTTCGTTGCTGCTGTGCCTGTCGCTCGGCACGGCGAGCTTGCCGCACATCCTCACGCGCTACAACACGACGACGTCGGTGGCGTCGGCCCGGCGCTCGGTGGGGTGGACGCTCTTTTTCGTCGCGCTGTTCTACCTGACCGTGCCGGTACTCGCGGTGATGATCAAGTACGAGATTCTCACGCATCTGGTGGGGCAGCGCTTCGGCGATCTGCCGCATTGGGTGATGCAGTGGCGGCGCATCGAGCCGTATCTCATCAGCATTACCGACATGAACGGCGACGGCATCGTGCGCTGGGGCGATATTCAGATGCAGCCGGACATGGTTGTACTTGCAGCGCCGGAGATTGCCGGCCTGCCGTATGTCATGTCGGGACTCATTGCGTCGGGTGCGCTGGCCGCGGCGCTCTCCACCGCGGATGGTCTGCTGCTCACGATCTCGAATGTGCTTTCGCACGATGTGTATTACCACATGGTCGATCCCGAGGCGTCCAGCCAGCGGCGCGTGACGATGTCGAAGATCCTGCTGCTTGGTGTCGCGCTGTTTGCTTCGTGGGTGGCATCGCTCAATACGGGGAACATCCTGTTCCTCGTCGGCGCCGCATTTTCGCTCGCGGCGTCGAGTCTCTTTCCGGTGCTCGTACTCGGTGTGTTCTGGAAGCGCACCACACGGCTCGGTGCAGTGGCGGGGATGATTGCAGGACTCGTGGTATGCGTCTATTACATCGTCGCGACGTATCCGTTCTTTACGCAGCTGACCGGCTTCGACGGTGGACGGTGGTTCGGCATCGAGCCGATCAGTTCGGGCGTATTTGGCGTACCGGCGGGCTTTCTGGTGGCGATCGGCGTGAGCCTGCTCGACAGACGGCCGGATGCGTATACGGTCGCGCTCGTGGACTATATCCGCCATCCGTGACGTGCTGAGTGCAGTGGGTCAGGGGGCGGGGTGGGACAGTGGATCTGGTGTCATCTGACGCGAACTGAAATGCCACGCGCACGCTAGATGGACTGCCCGTCGAAGGTGTGTGCCGCGATATGACGAAACGGAATGGAATCGGCCTGCGCAGTCGACGAGCAGTTGGCGCCTGCTCATTCCCGCCTGACGATTGACGGGGTGAGGGCGGATGACGAGTGGATGTTCGGCCGGCGAGCACTACCGCGAAAAATCAAAGTGATACGATGTTTCGACGTCTACGCAGGAGACGAAGATGCCTATCTATCAGATCACTCGCAGTGTTCTGGAGCGCGTCGCTCAGGCGGTATCGCGTTCCTTTCACGATGACGCCATATACAGCGAGCAGGCTGCAGCGGACGGACGATTGAAGGTGCTGATCGTCCGAAATCCGGTCGGAGACGACACGCCGTACATTTCGCTACGCTTTCCCGGTGACCTGCTGGATCGCCTTGAAGCGCTGGGGCCGAAGCAATCCGCCATTGTGGGGGATCAAATCCGGAAGATCGTTGCGGAGCGTCTTGTCGACTACCAGGATGCGCGTGACGCCGGAACGCTGGGACGGAACAATCCTTTCCTGATCGAATTCGACGATCGAATCTTCGATGACGTTTCGGGCGGTTGAGCGTTTCAGCGATTCTTCGTTTAGTGCTGCTGTGCCGCTCACGGCGGTGCCTTCGCGCAAGTCTTGCGGACTTTCGAGGGCGCGGTGAGTGGCGTCTTTGGGCGCCGTCTGGTGCTATCTGGCATCCGCGCGCGTCGGGTGCGCTAATGTCTTGGCTTGAAGGTGAGCCCGATACATAGATTGCAGAAGATCGCTGGAGCCGGGATCGGGAAGTATGACGATGATTCGACCTCAAAATACGGTGTGATCTCGGCCAGAATCTCGGAGGGTACGTTAATGTGCTCCCTACCGATGAACCACGAATATGACTGCTTGTAGCGTTTTCTGAAGATCCGCTCGGCCGATATCTTTCTCGCCATACCGTAGGCCAGCCCTCCCTCGCAAGGGATCACAACTGACAGCACGCCGCGCTCTTTGTCGCAAAGCCGGTGCAATTCCTTGACCGCTTCTGGCAGATTGGGCAAATGCTCCAGGACGTGGATCGCGAGAACCCGATCGAAATAGCCGTCTTCGAATGGCATGCGCGCCTGGCAATCTGAGACGTGCGCGTTGACATCGGGGAAGCGTTGCTTGAGGGCGTCCACCATGTTTTGCCGAATATCGATCGCATGGTAGTTCTTCCGTTGCGCGTCGCTTAGCGTCTCATATTCCAGGTGCTCCCCGTCTCCGCAGCCGATCTCAAGGGTACGGACGAAGCCGGGGGGCGCGTGCCTGACCGCATATCCATGATTGAAGCTGTTCACGATTCCGTAGCGCGCCGGCAGAACTTCGTGCCAGTACTTCATGAAATCGTCGCTGATCCACTTCTGCTCTGGAGTAAGAGGTGGGAAGACCTTCGGCCACTTGCTCTGCCTCTCCATGGCTAGATCCTCAAATCTTCACGAAGTTGCCGGCCGGTCTTGGGGAGCAGGACGAATGCCACGGCTTTGAAGATGATCACTGGAACAGCCAGCGGGGCACAGAGGAAACCGCATCCAGATTCCGGCTTTTCTACGAAGCGTTTCATATCTTCCCCATCATCAATGATCTACAACGCTTGTGATGACCCAAACGCGATATTACGATTTGCCTGCCAGTACTATGCGGGCGGAGCGTGGGGGGTAATGAAAAATTCAATAGAATCAAGGATAAAAATCCTTGTCCACTGCATCTGTAATGCTCCGGTGGACAAGTCTATCCGTAGGCAATTCGGCCTGCAAGCCGATTCGCTGACCTGTCGGTAACGGGGCGGAATACGGAAACAATAACCAACGGGGGCGGTCTGTAGAGACAATCAATTTTCTACCCCAAGGATCGGCCGCGAAGCCTTACGAGGTTTCGTTCTCGCGCGCGGAAAACGAGATCACCGCGTTTTGCTCATGCGTTGCCGGGGATAGCGGGACGGCCTGCAAGCACCGCTTCTCGATACTTGAGGGCAAGGGGGCGGCGTCGTTAGTGACCATGTTGAGCAGGTAAGGGGCGGCGTTGGCCGAAGTGCTACGAGGGGCGCTCACTGCCTCCCGTACATCAGGGCGAGCAGCGACTATCAGTCCGGCCGCGCCAAGGATCTTATCGACCTTGGCAAGGGCTTCCCGTTCGCGACGCGCTACGGTTTTGTGATATGCCTTGTTGGCCTGTCGCTCTCGCTCTCATTCGTCCGCGTGCTCGAAAGCGTCAACTGTCGCAGCGTCCACCGAATACGGTGTAGCGAGCACGCGCGATCACTCCGCATCCGGTCGCACGGTATGCGCAACAGCGAGTCGTTTGGCGTCGGAATAGTCGGAAGTACCGAGCGCGATAACGGTTTCTTTCTTGCCGTAGTGCTCGTGAAGTGACGCGTGAATTTTTCGGCGGAAGTAGTAGCGCGTACCGCGCTGCGTGAGGTGGTTCGTCACTTGTCCTGTGTACCACCCACCTGGTCCACCACCGCTAAACCCTTCTTTTAGGCTGAAGGCCTTATTTTACAAGGGTTTGAGGATTCTGGCGGAGAGAGGGGGACTCGGCACATCCGGCCGGCGACCCGTCCCTAACCCGCTGATTTTCAAGACATTTCTCGCGGCTGGTAACGACAGTCTGGCACACTTCCCGGTCACAGTAAACACACCGCCGCAGGCGCTCCGCCGGACGACGGAGACCGCCCGACTCAAGCCGTGACGCATGCAGCCGGCAGCGGGCGATTTCAGCCTGGCGTGCCGTTCGTCGCTGGAGCAGGCCGCCCTGGATGTTGTGTTGGCAACAAAAACCTGTCGACCCTTCACGGCACACTGACGACCCAACGGCCGCCACGTGCGCCTTTCATGACCAGGGCGCAGTCACCGCCATCACCGGTGTCCCGCGCGCAGCAGCTGCCCGCAGCGCGGCCCGTCTTCGACGGTGCTGACCAGCGGGAACAGCATGTCGCCAGTGTCATCGCGGTAGCCCGCGAAGAGGTCGCCGGCGTTTCCCGGCATTTTCCGCTGGCTCCGGAGCATGCCGTTCTCGGCGCGCGTGATTACGGCGATGTGCCAGTTTTCGTCGAGCAGGCCCGCAATCGTATCCACGCTCACCGGTACGCCCTTTTCGTACTCAGCCTCGCCTCGCTTCCTGATAGCCTCGCCCTTTGGCCGTAGGTGCTCAAACCGGAGCTCACGGTTCCGCGACACGGGGTTGCCGATTTCGCGTAGTGCCGCCTCGCTGTAGTAGTCGCCGAGCAGATATCGGCGACTTGAACCCCTGTATCGTTTCTGCACCTCATCCGGGACCCAGCCCGGAACGGCGTGGTTCTCGCTCTCAATGAAATAACTCGACAGGAACCTGTTGCGTGCTTCAGCCAGTCCCCTGTGCAAATCAGGATTTCCCTCGTTCTGCAGGAACGTATAGGCGAGAAAGCCGTGGTAGGCCTCGGCCATCTTCTGATGGAGAGCCAGGCGTTCCTGTCTGAACGTCGTTGCTCGCATCGGTCAACCTTGTGGGGTTTTCAACGCCTGGCGTATCGCACGCGGCGGGCATGAAGCCCCGGAACAGGTCGCTGCCACGGGAGCCCGGGCCTATCGGCCAGTGCGCTACCCGTTTCGTCGCGGCGGCCGAATAGCTTGTCGAGAACCGTCATTCCGCGACCAGGCCTCGGCCCAAGCGAATGCAGGACATCGACTTCGGACCAGTTGACAGTACGCTCACACAACACGATTTTGTCTCAAGAGACACCGGTTGTCCCGTGTATGCACTTCAACGAATCAGCAGGCGAGTCTACTCGTCGAAGGAAACCGTCAAAGATAGCTGGGTGACCGCGCAAACCTGCAACCGCGTGTCGACCTCGCTCACGAGCAGCTTGAGACGGCCATTGCCGCGCTCCTCGAGCGCCGGAGCTACCGTGCGACCATCGCCGAGGCGGCAGCCGCCGGACTGGTGTTGGGTTCCCGCAGGCGCGGGAGCGTGCGGGCCCTCGCTTGCCGCGCCTGTGCGATGGCACACAGACTGGCGCGGCCGGCATTGCACAGAATGCGGCTCACAACCAAGAGAGGCCATGGCATAGCCGGGCGATATCGTCACACATCGGGGGGGGCACATGAACACCAGTCCTATCAGGTCATCCGTTGTCGGTGGCCTCTTCGCTGCGCTCGCGATTGCCGCAGCGCCCTTCGCCTCAGCGCAAACGGCCGCGCCGGGTGGGGCCACCCGAACGTCCGTCTACGGCATCGCGCTGGCCCAGCCGTTCACCGCGATGCCGGAGTGCCCGTACAAGCAGGGCAACTATGCGGGCGCCAGCAAGCTGTACACCTCCATGTACGAAATCTCGAACCCCTGCTTTGAGCACCTCAAGATGGACCTGATTGGCACGGCTCCAACCGGGACGGAGCGGCTTTACATCGCGTATCCCACGGGCAAATACCCCGAGATGTACAACGGCATGACCGTCAGTCTCGTCGACGGCCTCGTGCAGGACATTCACCTGGTGACGAACGGCGTCGACTCGCAGGAGCGTGACTACGCGTTGCTCTTGCGCAAGTTCGGCAAGCCACTGACTAACCGCACAGTCCCCCTGCAAAACCGCATCGGTGCCACTTTCGAGGGCATCGAAGCGAGTTGGCAACTCCCGGGCGGGGTCGCCGTGACATTCAGAGGCGTGAATGACCAGCTCGACACTGGCTTGCTTACCGTGACGACGGCGGAGGAGCTTGCGCGGCAGCAGGCGAAGTATGACCAGCAGCACGCAGGCGCGCCGAAGCTGTAAGCCCTATTGGGAAAAATGAGTTTGTCCGATGCAGTGTAGGGAGAGTGTGAGGAGCGGAGCACCGCTAACGGTTCTTTCGGAAGGGCGCTTTCCCTGTTGCGAGCTGGTATTGCGGGACTACAGGGTCGTCTGTGCGCTTGAGTCGCTCGGCGAGAGGTGAATAAAAATGTCATGTCTATTCAGGCTGCGGCGCGATGCCGCAATGCCGGCGCGGGAATTGCGCGGGTTCTTCACGCTTGCGGGCGCAGTCTGCCTGGGGTTCGCCCTGACCGCATGCGACCAGGGGCCGCCGTCGAATGCTGCGAGCGCGGCCTCTGCCCCTGAGGTCGCCACGGCCGTCGCCCCGGAGACCACGATTGTGGAGAAGGACCCGTTGGCGCTGCCGACGGGCGACCTCGACGATGAAACTATCGCGAACTACCTGCATGCCGCTATGGATTACGAGAAGCCGGACCAGTTTTCCAAAGGCTTCAACGACGCCCCATTGGTCGGCCGACACTTCAACATTGACATCCCTTACCAGAAGTATTCGACCGGCGACGAGCGCGGGCCGACGTACTCGTACGATGCAGACAAGGAGCTGCTCACCCTCACGGTGGCCGTCGATAGCGCTCATCGCGAAGCCGATGAATACACAACCCAGTATCTGACATTCTTCCAGGATATCCGGCGCGGCGAGCCCAAGTTGGAGTCCAACGCGTTCAATGTGACTAAGGAAGTCACGCCGCTTGCGATTCACATCTTTGGCGTGGGCGCGTTGTCCGACACCTATATCGGCCTGTTTTCCAACGAGGACTTTTCGTCGAAATCGGAGCACTACTATCGCCCACTCACGAAGACGGTCAAGCTCAAGCCAGACGCGGCCAAGGAGGCCGTCAGGAGCTTGACAATAGAGGTGGAAGGCACGGTGACGAAGGACCACAGTGGCCACGCCATCGAGTGCACGACGATGTACAACGGCGCCACGGTCGACAACCCGTTCGAGAAAGATTGGCACCAGTGCGTGCTTTTGGCGAAGCTTACCCATATCACCGTGACGTCGGCGTATTCCGGGGTGCTCGCGCAGTGGGGTGCGTCCGGTCGAACCGAGAGCAAAAAGGGCGTCAAAAAGGTTAAAGCAGTGGCCACCACGGGGTGACGCAGCTATCTGCCGTTGCCAAACGGGTACTGTAATGCAGTGTCCAGAAGCCCTTGGATGGAGGGCGCTGCGGCTTCAAGTTGTTTCAAAGCCTCATCGACGGGAGCTAGCGCGTCTGTCAGCGAATCGGGATAGTGGTCGGCCAAGGCTTGCGCATCTACCCGGATAGGCAGAAGCAGGTCTGGGCCATGAAGCTCAAAACCAAATTCGCCCAAACGCCTCGAACGAAATTGTTCGGCCAGAAATTTTTTCCATTCTGTACCAGGCCGCCCCCCCTTTCCTCCAAGACGGGTGACCCAGCCGACGTCGACACAGAACCAGATACCGAATTTCGCTGGCACCATGCCCGTCAGCGCGGACAAATAGTAGGCGTGTTCGACCGAAGAGTCGCTGCCGAGCCCAAAATATGCCCGGTAAGTGCCGTCCTCGGAATTCTCCCAGGCTTTTGGCTTGAATGACGTTTCGTCCGCAATAAGGTTGTACACGCCTTCCCAGTCTTTCCTGGATGCTTCCCACTGCCGAAGCTTTTCGTCGATGACTGAAAAAACGTGCCTTTCCACTTCGTCAACAACCTTCGGGGCGGTCTCCAGAATGTCCATATGCTGGATTACCAGGCGGTGAGGTTCATGGTGCTGGGTCATGATGTTTGTTGGTTCCTGCCGGTCACCGTGTCAGGCTACGGGCGTGTCGTGCAAATTGAAGGAGGAGTTGGCCCGAGAAGCTGGACGCGCGCTCGCCCGAGGCGTATGCCGTCAGGATATTCGCGACTTCTCCCCATGAGACAGAAATGACGGCGTCATGCAGCTCTTCGTCGTCGGGGCGGCGGCCCTCCGGTGTCAGGAACAGCACGACCGAAGGTAGTCCAGCCGCCGTCTGCCGGGCGAGTTCCGTGTACCGTTTTAGCTGGTCGTCGCTGGATTCCGGTGCACGGACTTTCACCTCGATGAAAATCAGAAAGCGCGAACTCTTGATTTCGATATCGACACGGCTCTCCCTGTCTCCCAGCGGATGGACTTCGGTCCGGGTCGAATAGTCGGCCTCGCGGACGACGGCGGGCGTGACGTCCATGTGCCGCTTTGCACCGACTGCCTCCACAAGTCGTTCAAGGATGGCTGAGCCCTGGCCATGGTCGCCATACCGGTCGAGTAGCCACGCCAACGCCTGGCTATTACGCAACTCGTCGTGGCCTATCCCAGCCACCTGCCAGACGTTTGCCATGGCACCGCTCTGGCGGTATTGGTTATATGGTGCGCGGAACGCTCGGGCAAAGCGCTCAAATCGCGTCCAGTCAACGGCCGGTTTCTCTGCTGCGGGAGGAACGTCAGTGGAGACCACGTGTCTCCAGACCGTGAAAAAAGCCTTCCATTTCGAGGACTCGTCCGTTTGCTGTTTAGCTCTGGAATGCATGCTTTGCCATTTCGAGAAAAAGCCTTTCGCGTGCTCAACGACCAGCGTGGAGTTCGCCGTCATGCGACGCACCGGATTGCCATAAGTGTTCAAGGTTATCAGCACCAGAACATTGGCCTGGTAACCGCCGGGGGGGTGCAGGTCGTCAGTTTCGAACCGGCAAGACAGCGCGCATTGGAGTTGCTAACATGCGCCATCAACGACACCCAAGCGGACCAGATGGTGGTCGTCATTCTCAGAAAATGGTACTTCTTAATTGAATCGACGCAGGCGCTGGTTCATCCGGTCCTGCGTTGAATAGTCCCGCGACATAAAGATTTTTCAAAAACCACGTTTTTTTGTCATTTCTAAGATTTCGATTTTTTTGAAACGAGACTGCTATCAGCCAGTCTTCCAGGAAATCAAGGGATTTGTCGCTTCCCTTCTTCACTGTGCCTGCAAATTTTCCATTCTTTGTTAGCTTTGGTAGTAAAAAAAGATGCGGATGCCCTTTGTTTTCTGAAACTACCTCATCGTAGATTTCCAGCTTGTGTTTAGGGTGGAGCGACTCTTTCAGTAAGTTCAGGGTTCGCCCCCCTGCGGCCTGGCCGATATACCAAGGTGTGTATTTATTGCCATGCTTGAGCGCAAAAACATAACAGCCACGACAGTCGGCTAGGCCATCAGCGCTAGAGCCGATGGTTTTTTTTAGCGTTTTCAATCCATCCCTGTCTATCTTGCGTTTTCCATTTTCGTCGTCAATGCAAGGAATCGGGTAAGAGCCGTAAACATCGAATTTCATAATTCCCTCAACAATCGGTTAATCCACTGGACTCCAGTAGTCGGCTTTCTCTGGAAATATCTTTCGTATTCCGCCCCTTGGGTCATCCTGGTCGCCGCCATAGCGGGGAATCAGATGGATGTGCAAATGCGGAACAGTTTGCCCGGCAGCATAGCCATCATTGATGCCGATGTTGAAGCCGTCTGGAGCTTTGCTTTGACCGATGACCTGTTTCGCTATGAAGAGCAACTGCCACAGTGCGGCACGCTCATCATCAGCAGTCTCAAACAGTGACGGCACATGCCGTTTGGGAATAATCAATGCGTGCTTTGGGGAGACGGGAAAACCATCATAAATCCAGAAGGCATGTGAATTTTCGCCAACGATGCGCTCGGATGGCAAGGTGCAAAAAGGGCAGGCAACCGTCATGTAATTCTTCCGGAATGAAGGGCAGGGATATGCAACTCGTCCTGGCCTGGCTCGCGATGCAAGTCCGTATTTTCATGGTTCTGCAGCGGCGCACAGGTGCGAAAGCCGTGGCAGGCATCGGCCATCTTCTTGTGGCGGGTCCCGCGCTCCTGGCTGAATGTTGTCGCTCGCATGGAGAGGCTAGTGTGCAATATTCGCTGCCACCTGCCGGAAGGGTTGACCGCGTACCCTTGCCAGAATCACGGTGGAGAAGTCGCGCAATCTCGCTACGCGTAGGTGGCACATAGCTCATCGCTCAAGTCAATCGCATTCGCGAAGAGAAGCATCTCGACCATCTGGTTTGATATAGAGGCTTTGAGTTCGGTACAGAGTTTGACTGCAATCTCTTCGACCAGACGGCAATACATGATGTAAAAGGCATGGTGGTCTACCTTCTGCCAGCCATGCGCACTGACAAGTCGCTTGACCACCAGTTGAGCCGCAACGACCCGCTTGTTCCGACTCGGAAGCGCGGGAAAGACTATCGGAGGCTCGACGCCCGCGCGAACCTGAATTGCGTTGAGCGCGATGGATGTTCTGGCATCAAAAATTGCAAACCGCTTGGGGTCGCGAATGGTAAATGCCTTTGACCACGATGCAATACCTTGCTTGCCCCGGGCAAGGACAGTGGCTTCGTCGCCATTGGCATAAAGCCGGAGCGTTTCCTCATCGTTCCTGCGGACACCGCCCCATACAGATATGTACCAGTGACACAGCCGAAGCCTTTCGTGTGCCGAACCGGTCGACCATGCCACGTGCAGTTCGTCTTTCAGCGCAAGATTCCGCTCGAGGAGCGATGCTTCACTGCCAGGTAACGTAATGCCAGCAGGGAGCGGGCTTGGTATGCCCCACGGGTAGCTATCGGCAAGAAGGGATATATTCTCCCTGACGTACGCGTATACGGACTTGAACATCACTTCTTGATTTACCTGTAATTTTTGAGTGTTGGTCTAATTTGCATAATATCGCACGTGGCTTTCTTATCTGCCATCCATCGTGGTGGCAAGAACCCGTTCGAGCTGTTCCAGGGCGCGCACTGCACCCAGTGAAATTCCAACACCGATAGCCGGAGAAATCGCGTGTTCTCGGGGGTTGATGCGAACAACGTGCGGCCCGTGTCGTTCGCTAAAGTGTCTGACCGTCGATATCGCCCGGCCCGCGCCCAGTTCGACAACGACGAGTCGCTCGACGGACTCAAGCCACCTTGCGAGCTGCCTCTGTTGCCTGTCTGTGCATCGGGCCACCCATTTCCAGTCCCCGAACATCAGGATGTTCGGTCGCGCGAGCGCACCGCAGCGGGGGCACCTGGGCATTGCGTTATCGAGCAGGCAATTTGCCTCGTCGACGACCGGTGTGAAGTCGTCAGCCGGCCAGGTTTCATCCGTACAAGCGTCAATGCATTGCAGCCGGTGGATGGTGCCGTGGCATTCCATAACGCGTCCGGCATCGAAACCGGCTTTCTGGAACTGGCCATCGACGTTACTGGTGAACACGAAGGCGCCGTGCTTCATCGTCGATGCCCACCTGAGCAGGATATCGAAGCCTGCATGAGGCACGGTTGTACGATAGAGCGCGAGCCGGTGCCCGTAGAATCCCCAGCTCAGGCGAGGGGTGTTCTCAAAACCAGTTGGGTTGGCGATGTCCTCGAACGAAAATCCATGATGACGCAGCGCCGGGTAGGCGCGCCAGAACCCGTCGGTCCCCCGAAAATCGGGTAGTCCGGAGTCCACGCCCATGCCGGCGCCCGCTGTGATGAGCAGTGCGTCCGCTTCGCGAATCCAGCCGGCTGCCTGTCTGATTGCAATGTCGTTATTCACCCGCTATCCCCATTCCGCTGTTTGACCTGTCCATTGCGCGCTTCAGGCGCCCGTACCGTAGCGTTTTGCTAGTGCGGCTGCCTCGCGCGCGAATTCATCGCGAAGTGTGGAGGGCGCGATGATTTCCACTGCGGCGCCGAGCGAGCGCAGCCACCATCGCAGCTTGACGCTGGGAACCACCGTCCCGATTGCCTTTATGCGGCCGTCGGGCATCCGCTCAAATTGTTGGTCGTCCGACATGGCGCGCTCCTTCAGTCGCTTCGCCTCGGCCGCCTCCACCGCGAGTTCCAGGACAACCGGCGCCTCTGGCAGAAAGTCAAAAACCTGTTCTTTCTCAATGGTGTTCTGCAACCGGAAATCCCGTGGGTACGTGAACGTATCCCCGGACTCGGCCACCGACACAATTCGGTCGAGGCGATACAGAGCCCGAAGCCAGTTTGGCCTGCCTTCCTCAGGGCGTGGCGGGTGCTCCGGACTCTGGGCAACCATGTACATGAGCCCAGCGGATTCGACCAGCGCGAGCGGCCAGAGCCGCCTGGGCTTGACGTCGTCCGCCTTGGTCTCCCTGTAGGCCTGGCGATACCTGACGAGCAGTTCGCGCTCAAAGAACGTCGCGGTCACCACTGTCTGAAAGACCTCGGGGTTGATGGGCGGTGGACGCAGCACGTAGGTGGGCTCCACTGAACCAATCTTGTTGACCCATACCCGATGCGGTCGACTGTCCTCCCGGTCTTGCGAAAGTCGCGCGTCGGCCGCCTCGAATAGCGGCTCGATGTCTCGGGTCACCGCCGCCGGCAGCTTGCTTCCGACAAAACGACGGAGCGTGTGAAACGCCACGGCCTCGGAAGCACTCGTCAAATTCGCCACCTGGTTTGCACCGCCCAGCCAGGGTTTGCGCTGCCAGAGCCTATCCCGGCCGGACTCGGTCGAAAGGACAACCAGGTCCCGCTCCAGCATGGAGAGGCGTCGTCGCAACTGCCTCGGATATCGGGTGCCCCCTTTCGCGGACTGGCATCGACAATGCGCCCGCCAATTCGAGCCTGCTTGTGCGAGTCGCGCCGCTTTTGGCAAGGCGTGACCTGATGCCGGGGGCAGTGGCGCGGGTTGCCAGACCGCGCCCCGATGCCAGACGTCCACCGGGACGGGATGAGGGACGCGCTGCGTGTGGCACCGTTGGCCCGCAGTCGACGGTTTCAACAATGGAACCGTCGTCGGACGCGCATTTTTGCCTGTTTTGCGTGTCTGCCTGTGTCGAACGGGCAGGCTGACGCTGTGTCCAGAAGCTTCTGGAGGTCAGGCAGCGTGACTTCAAGCTTCCGCAAAGCGTCACGCACGGGTGCCAGCGCTGGCCTTTCGACGCTGTCGCAGACAGACTTTCTGTCACTGATTTACCGGACTTTCATCCGGTACAATCAGTGACTCATCGAAAATCAGATGCGGTTTGGGTTATGGACAAGAAAAAGCTCTCCGAGAGAGATATTTGCACCAAGCTCATTACTCCCGCGCTGGAAGCCGCAGGTTGGGATAAGCAGCGCCAGTTGCGTGAAGAGGTCAACCTTACGGCGGGGCGTGTTGTCGTGCATGGCAACAAAGGTGTACGCGACACCAAAACCATCCGCCGGGCCGATTACGTGCTGTCTTTCAAGCCAGGCCAGCCCTTGGCTGTCGTTGAAGCTAAAGACAACAAACACACGGTTCGTGATGGTATCCAGCAGGCACTGGATTATGCAGCCATGCTCGATGTGCCATTCGCTTTCTCCAGCAATGGCGATGGCTTTGTCTTTCACGACAAGACCCTCGCCGATGGAGTGTTGGAGCGCGAAATCAGTCTGGCCGAGTTCCCCTCCCCGGAAGTTCTGTGGCAGCGCTATCTGACCTGGAAAGGCATCAGCGACGAGCAAGCGACAGTCTATGCTCAGGATTACCACGTCGGCCGCTCCGCACGTTATTACCAGGTCAATGCGATTAACCGCTCGGTCGAAGCCGTGGTTAAAGGCCAAAAGCGGATTTTGCTGGTCATGGCGACAGGCACGGGCAAGACCTACACTGCTTTCCAGATTATCTGGCGCTTGTGGAAGTCAGGTACCGCCAGGCGGATTTTGTTTCTGGCTGACCGCAATATTCTGGTCGACCAGACAATGGTCAATGACTTCAAACCCTTCAAGGGCGCGATGGCGAAACTCAGCGTCAACCAGAAGGGCGTCGAGAAGGTCGATGGCGCTGGCCAGAAGACGACCGAGCTGGTCGAGCTGGGTGTCAATCCCCAAACCAAAAAAGTCGACAAATCCTACGAGATTTACCTCTCGCTCTACCAGGCCGTCACAGGCACGGAAGAAGAGCGGAACATCTACAAGCAATTCAGCCCCGACTTTTTTGATTTGGTGGTGATTGACGAGTGCCACCGGGGCAGCGCGGCGGAAGACTCGGCCTGGCGCGAAATTCTGGATTACTTTGGCAGTGCCGTGCATCTTGGGCTGACCGCCACGCCGAAAGAAACCACCGAAGTTTCCAACATCACCTACTTTGGTGAGCCCGTCTACACCTACTCGCTCAAGCAAGGGATTGACGACGGTTTTCTCGCACCCTATAAGGTGATTCGTATCGACCTGGATAAAGACTCGGGCTGGCGGCCTACCGCAGGCAAAGTCGATGCCAAAGGCCAGGCCATCGAAGACCGTATCTACAACCAGAAAGACATGAACAAGACGCTGGTACTGACCCAGCGTGACGAGGTAGTCGCCAAACGCATTACCGAGCTACTGTACGCTACTGGCCGCATGAACAAGACGATAGTGTTCTGCGAAGACATCGACCACGCCAGTCGCATGCGGCAGGCGCTGATTAATGCCAATACCGATTTGGCCAGCGCCAACCCGAAATACGTTATGCAAATCACCGGGGATAACGCCGAGGGCAAGATGGAGCTGGACAACTTCATCGACCCCAAACGTGCCTACCCCGTCATTGCGACCACCAGCCGCCTGATGACCACGGGGGTCGATGCGCAGACCTGCAAACTTATCGTGCTTGACCGCACCATCAACAGCATGACCGAGTTCAAGCAGATTATCGGTCGCGGTACGCGGATTAACGACGATTACGACAAGCTGTGGTTCACGATTCTGGATTTCAAAAAAGCCACCGAAAACTTTGCCGACCCGGCGTTCGATGGCGAGCCCGTCGTTATTTATGAGCCGAAAGGGGATGAGCCTGTCGCCCCGTCCGGGGACAACGACCCACCCACCGACGAGCAAGGCAAGTCCGTCGACGGGCCCCGGGGTACTTATGACCCTGATAATGGTACGGGCGGCAATGCCGGGCAGGGCGGCGGGGCGCGCATCAAATACGTCGTCGATGACGTAACCGTCTATGTGGCCAATGAGCGCGTCCAGTTCATGGGACCGGACGGCAAGCTGATTACCGAGTCGTTGAAAGACTATACCCGTATCCAGCTCAAGAAGCGTTTTGCCTCGCTCGACGAGTTTTTACAGAGCTGGACCGATGCCGACAGGAAGCAGGCCATTGTCGATGAGCTGGCAGCGCAGGGCGTGTTTTTTGACGAACTGGCGAAAGAAACGGGCAAAGACCTCGACCCGTTTGACCTGGTTTGCCATGTCGCCTTCGGCCAGAAACCGTTGACCCGCCGCGAACGCGCCGACAATGTCAAAAAGAAGAACTACTTCACGCAGTACGGCGAGACTGCCCGCAAGGTGCTGGACAAGCTCCTCGACAAATACGCCGATGAAGGCATCGCCAATATCGAGCAAACCGAGGTATTGCGAACGCCAGACTTTGCGCCCCTCGGCTCCCCTGTCGAGCTGATTAAGTCGTTTGGCGGCAAGCCTCAATACCAGGCGGCACTGCGTAGTCTTGAACTCGCCTTATACCAATGACGGAATAAATCCGGCCTGGCTGACTGCCAGCACAGCGCCGGTGCTTCCATTTTCAGACACCACTGGGCGGAACCCACGCCGCTCTTCCCGCGTTTTACGAATTACCCATGACCATCAGCACCACTCTCATTAAATCCATCCAGGACATCATGCGCCAGGACGCTGGCATTGATGGCGACGCGCAGCGCATATCGCAATTGTCCTGGCTGTTCTTTCTCAAGATTTTCGACGACCAGGAAACGGAAATCGAGATGATGCGTGATGGGTACGTCTCACCGATTCCAGAAGCGCTGCGCTGGCGAAACTGGGCGGCCGATGCCGAGGGCATTACCGGTGACGGGTTGCTGGGCTTTGTGAATAACGACCTGTTTGGCGCGCTCAAGGGGCTGAACGCCGATGCGGTGCTGAATGCCCGTGCATTCGTTGTGCAGTCGGTGTTTGAAGACGCCTTCAACTACATGAAGTCAGGTCAGTTGCTGCGCCAGGTCATCAACAAAATCAACGAAATCGACTTCAACAACCGGCAAGACCGCCACCTGTTTAACGACCTGTACGAAAAAATCCTTAAAGACCTGCAAAGCGCGGGCAATGCGGGTGAGTTCTACACGCCCCGCGCAGTCACGCAGTTCATGGTCGATATGGTCAACCCGCAACTCAGCGAAAAAGTCCTGGACCCGGCCTGCGGCACCGGTGGCTTTCTCGCCTGTGCGATTGAGCACTTGCGCACGCAGGTCAAATCGGTCGAGGATGAGAGCCGCTTGCAGCAGGCCATCCACGGCGTCGAAAAGAAGCAGATGCCCCATCTGCTTTGTGTTACCAACATGCTGCTGCACGGCATCGAAATTCCGTTCCAGATTCGCCACGACAACACGCTGGCCAGGCCGCTGGTGAGCTATGGCCCGCGCGATATGGTCGATGTGATTCTGACCAACCCGCCCTTTGGCGGCACCGAAGAGCCGGGCATCGAGTCCAACTTCCCCGCCGATGTGCGCACCAAGGAAACCGCCGACCTGTTCCTCGTGCTGATTACCGAGCTGCTCAAACACAACGGCCGCGCCGCCGTCGTGCTGCCGGATGGCACGCTGTTTGGTGAAGGCGTGAAAACGCGCATCAAGGAAAAGCTGCTGAGCGAATGCAATCTGCATACCATTGTGCGCCTGCCCAATGGTGTGTTTGCGCCGTACACCGGCATCAAGACCAACCTGCTGTTCTTCACCAAGGGCCAGCCCACCAAAGATGTCTGGTACTACGAGCATCAATACCCGGCGGGCTACAAAAGCTACAGCAAAACCAAGCCGATTCGCATCGACGAATTTGACGTCGAAAAAGCATGGTGGGGCAGCGAAGCCGATGGCTTTGCCAGCCGTGTGGAAAGCGAGTTCGCGTGGAAGGTCAACATCGATGACATCCGCGCCAAGGGCTTCAACCTCGACCAGAAAAACCCGCACGTCGGCGAAGTGATTAGCCATGACCCGGACGAACTGTTAGCGCAATACCAAGCCCTGCAAGCCGATGCGCAGGGCATCCGCGACCAGCTCAAAGCCATCCTTGCCGCCGCGCTGGAGGGCAAGGTATGAAGTTGACCGAAGGCTTTAACCTGCTCGCCACCGCCCCCGATGGCATCAAGCGTCTGCGCGAGCTGATTCTAAGTCTGGCCGTGCAGGGCAAGCTCGTTCCGCAAGACCCCAACGACGAACCCGCCAGCGAATTGCTCAGGCATATCCGCGCCGAAAAAGGCCGGCTGATTGCCGAGGGAAAAATCAAAAAAGACAAACCACTGCCGGCGATTGGCGATGAAGAAAAACCGTTTGATTTGCCGCAGGGGTGGGAATGGGTGCGCATGCCCCAAATCGCAGAGAATCGCTTGGGAAAGATGCTAGATAAAGCAAAAAATACTGGCACTGCATTTCCATATTTGCGCAATACGAACGTGCAATGGCACCGATTTGTTCTTGACGACATCAAAGAGATTTACCTCGAAACGCATGAATTAGAAGAATTTAGGCTGCGGCGTGGTGATTTATTAATTTGCGAAGGTGGCGAGCCAGGCCGTTGTGCTATTTGGCGTGATGAGGTAGATGAGATGTATTTTCAAAAAGCATTACATCGTGTTCGAACGATTGGCGGAGTGTTGCCAGAATTTATTGCTCAATGTTTAGAGAATGATGCCTTTAGTGGGCGACTAAACGAATACTTTACTGGTGCGACAATTAAGCATTTTGCAGGTCAGGAACTTAATCGATATACAATTCCATTGCCGCCCCTTGCCGAGCAATCCCGCATTGTCGCCAAAGTCGAAGAACTGATGGCGCTGTGTGATGCGCTGGAAGCACGCGGCAAGCTGGAGGCCGAGCAGCACGCCCGCCTCACCGCCACGCTATTCGACGCGCTCGCCGCCAGCGAGTCGGCACACCAGTTGCAGGAAAACTGGACGCGCCTGGCCAGCAGCTTCGACCTCATCCTCGACCGCCCCGAAGCCGTCGATGCCCTGGAGCAAACCCTGCTCCAACTCGCCGTGCGCGGCCTGCTGGTGCCACAAGACCGCAACGACGAACCCGCCAGCGAACTGCTCAAGCAAATCCGCGCCGAGAAAGACCGGCTGATTGCCGAGGGGAAAATCAAGAAGGATAAGCCGCTACCTGAGATTGGCGAGGATGAAAAACCATTTGAATTGCCGCAGGGGTGGGAGTGGGTGAGAATTGGCGATTTGTGTAGGCCCGTTTCCTCTGGCTCTACACCTGCAGCGAATTTGTTTTTAAATGATGGTGGCGTGCCGTACCTCAAGGTTTACAATATTCGAAATCAGAATATTGACTTCGAATATAAACGGCAATTCATCAGCGAAGAGCTACATCGTTCAAAATTGCGCCGGTCGATGCTTTATCCCGGTGATGTAGTGATGAACATTGTGGGGCCGCCGCTTGGGAAGATTGCAATTATTCCTGACAGTCACCCGGAATGGAATTGCAATCAGGCAATTGCTTTTTTTGGGCTGATACCGCCTATGAGCCCAAAGTATATTTGGACATATCTTTGTGAAAACTCATTTTTAAAGAATATTGAACTGATTGGTACAGCTGGGCAGGACAATATTTCGGTAACAAAATCAAAAAATATTCCTGTACCACTGCCCCCTCTCACTGAGCAATCCCGCATCGTCGCCCGCGTCGAAGCGCTGCGCGCCCTTTGTGCCACGCTAAGAGAGCGCCTCACGACCAGCCAGAAAATCCAGACTCATCTGGCAGAAACCTTGGTCGAGACTGCAGACTGATGGCTGACAGCAGCGTGCTTATCTGTCTCCTATTGTGTTGCTACCCACTTCGCCGGAGTAGCTCGTTGTGCGTTCATGGATAGAGAAATCATGACGCTTGCCGTCGAACGGCTTGATGCTCAAAATCGAGGAGGGAGTCAGTGAGAGTGCTAGACGCATTGCATGCTTTGTGGGCTGAGTTATCGACGGAAGCTAGGATTAAGCTGTTTGTAGGAGTGGTGGGGCTCCTCATTGGGCTGCCGACGAGCGCAATCGGATTGGTATGGCTGGAAACGCGGCAGGCGGTTCAATTGAGCAACTGTTCAGACGACTTCGCTCAACCACTATTGAATGCGCTGATGCAGAACGATGAAAAAGGCATCGAGCAAGCCGCCAGTCTGGACAGGGTCGAGCAGTCTAAGCGATGTGCCGTCGGTGCTCTTCAACGTCCCAAGGGGACCGCTTCTTTCCTGTTGGACGAACATCGACGACTCGCCGATGTCTCGCACTAACGCTGGCCATCGCCGACCTACAAAATGCCCAGCGCTTCAATGAAGCAGAGAGAGTTGCGAAGGCGTGCAGAGAAGGAAATGCTGCAGCGAGTATCTTTTCCGCACCTGAGTGTTGAGTGAGGAGTCTATGCCATTTGACCGCGCTACACTTGAGGCCGCCATCGAGGCATTCGGCGGCGGCAAACAGCCCGACAACCAGGTCGAAGGTTTGCTAGCCAAACTTCACGTGTTGGAAGCAGCGGGCCGCTACGGCCAATTGCTCAACGCTCTTGCGAATGCCAACGATGAGAGCAATTTCCGCTCGCTGGTGTTGGAAGCGACCTTCGCCTATCAGTTCGAGGCTTCGGGAATGGCCCTCGATTACGAGGTAAAGCAGGTCCCCGACCAGCCGAGCTCGATTGATTTCAGACTGAGTGCAACGAGCGGAGATTCTGTCTTCTTCGAGGTGCGCTTGCTGCAGCAGGACCGAGAGACTGCCGACGAAGTTGCTGCACAACTGAAGGCAAATAAGCAGTACGCGGTCGTGAAAGACGGTCGAGCTGAGGCCGACGACATTATTCGTCTGCAATCCACCATCCTCGCGAAGGTCCAAAAACCTGACGGGACACCCATCAAGTTCTTGCAGGCAGGCCCCGGCTTCGTGAACATCGTTGTAGTAGCCATCTCCGATATCCTCTTAGGGACCGCAGACACGTACGACTGCGTACTCGCGACGTATGGCGACAGTGAGGTCCCAGAGCCGTGCCGTCGAGGGATGTTTGGAGTGTTTCAAGACGTTAAGGACGCGGACCCACCGGATTTTCAGGCCGCAGCAGCGAGGTTTGCACACTTGAAGGGCAACATCTACGGTGTGTTGTTCCTATTCCGGCCGCGCGGCGCTGGCGTACTGGATTATCAACTCGAGATGTTTATCGTGTGGAACCGTGGCCTTGTGTCGCAGGAGTCGGTTACAGCGCTCGAAGGACAAATAGCTCGGGCGCTACCTGCAGCGGGATAGAGAGGCGCGATTTGGCACCTGGTCGCGCTCACTCGCCTTCAATACTTCCACGCTGAGGCAAAATGCTCGCCCCCCCGGAAAAGAAGTACGGCCCCCATAGGGCCGTACTAGTCGATAGCTTGTAAAGCCGACGGCAACGACGCATCACGAGTCGGAGGAGAGTTCAGTTAGCCATTTACAATCGCGCTGTCGGACCGACTCGTCGAACAGTCGAAGCGCGTTGCCAGCAGGTTCTGACGACGCCGTCCATTGGGCGCGCGGTGAACTCGACTCATCAGCTAGCGCCCAGACACGCGTGCGTTCCTCGGCATGAATTCACCTGATTTTTTTGCAATGCCAAGTGCGGAGCCGGATGTACGGGCGGTCTCGATAGTCGTGTATTGGAGTTTTTTATTCCTTCCGAATAGTTTGCAAGTGTTCCTGCCAGCGACTAAAAGAATGGTCTTGCCTCAGGTGCGCGTAGTTCGCTATAACAGTCTCTAGTTTGTCATGCAGAAGAAGTGCGACGGTCGGATAGTCTTCAGGATGCTTGCGTAGATAGTCGGTAGGAACAAGATGTCTGACGGCATGTGTGCCAAATCCGGGGGTCTCCGGGATGAGGCGTTTAGTGACTCTCTCTATCTGCCGGGACAGGTCGTCCCAACGTGTTCCGTCTCGACTCGGAAAGACCCATGGCGCGAAGGGATTGAGTCTGACCAAACGTGGCCGAAACTCCTGCAGATACTCCTCGATGCGACTCGAGAGGTCAGGGGGCAGCGGAGCATCGTATGCAGAATTCGCGGCACCGTGCTCATTCTTGAAGTCGACCGCTTCGAATCGCAGCCGAAATCCATCGTGTCTTCGATAGAGATTACCTGAGCCGTCTTCGGCGTACGTCATCAGAACGAAGTTCCGACGGCGCAACGGATTTGCAATTAACATCGCTAACAACAATGCGTTCCTCTTGTGCAGGGCTTCGTCCAGGCTCCCAGGTGCAGCGTTAGCTGCGGCCTCGTCAAGCGCGGTTATGGCACGAAACAGGGGGGCCAGCGGCTCACTGAGTACGAGTAGTCCGCGTATTGGCTCTTCAGGGTTCCGAGATTTTCCGTTTGCTTTCCTCTTCCACGCGCTGGCAAGCCCGTGAGTTTTCGCGCACATCGACTCAAACGTGATGGCATCGCCCCATTTCTTCGGGAGCCGAGCGCCAAGTTCGGGTTGCTGTGTGAGAAACCCGGTGTCAATTGATGTCAGACTGCAGACAAAGCTTGCGAAACCTTTTTGCCCCCAATGAACTATCCCATCGGAGCGCCTTGTTCTGAATTCAAGATAAGAATTGACGGCATCCGGTACCGCGAACCACGCAAGGGTCGTAAGCTCAGTTTGAGGAATGCCGAATCCTCCGTCCCGGCGAGGCATTCGGAGAAAGCCAAAGTAAGCGCGCAACATATTGAAGGCGATGTGTGCCGTCACGCAACCGAGGTTGCCGCTGTGAGCAGCGGCGCTCAGTTTCGTCGCAATTTTGCTTTTTGGTAGCAACCTCCATTCGCTATTTTTCCGCCGATTGAAGCTAGGATTCGTCGCCGTCTTATAGCTAAAAAAGTCGTTCCATTCTTCAAGAAGTCCCGGGCAGAGTTCGGATTCGGGCAGGAGATAAGGGGCTTGCGTATGGGCCTTTTGGCGAGCACGGTACGGGATAGTTGTCGCACCTCGGGCGGGGCTATCTCCGGCCTGCGGCCGCTGCGTTATCAGATTTCGGAGGGCATTCCGTTCGAGACCAAGAGCATGTTCGATTCGGGTCAGGGAGGGGAGAGCCCGCTGATTTGGCACCGCGCCGTTTAACCATCGTTGGACTGCGGATGTCGACGCACCCGCCATTCGAGCAATCGTTTTCGGGGCTTCACTTTGCGCGGCGAATGCGGTGCGAAGCGCGCGGGTGAACTTACTTACCCCGCTGTTAGCATCGTGCGAATCGCGTGTGACGCCGGTGGCTGCCAGAACTGCGTTGGCGAGCTCGCGCCAAGCACGGAGGTGGCTCCTGCGGTCCAGGATTGTGCGCGGTGCGAGTTGGAGGGACTCGGTGTAGTCTCGCGTCCGCTTATCAAATGCAGACAGCATCTCCACGCCGACCTTTGACTCGGTCGTCTTTCCATTAAACGAGAGGTAAGAAACCAGGGTGCTGACGTGGTTCCTGAATATCTGGTGCCGTGATTTCGACTCTGGTGAATCGGCGAGCAAAAGTTGTTTGTGGCGAGTTATCAAATCCGTGTAGGTAAGTTCCATGCAAGCATCATCGGTTGAGCCGCGCGACGACTGCCAAGCCCCTACGTTATCCGCGAACGTTACCGTGTAACGAACATTTCCTAACCCATTGAATTTAATGGTGGATTTCATTGCTACCTCCAACATATGCTTGGAAGGCGAATGGGGAGGGATTCGTTACGCAGTCAGACTGGCAATCGCGAAGCGTTTGCGGTCCGATGTATAGGCAATGCGCTGCAAATTTTTAGCTCGCGAATTACAAATGGGAGGGGGATACTCTCGAGCGTCGTCGTTAAGCGGGCGTAGACGCCATTGAGCCCAACGCCCAAAATTTAACGAGGCCGTATTGTAGCGCGAGGGAATGTGAGGTTCCCCCGGTTTTTCGCCTTCCAGAGGCCCCGGGTTATGCAGCCGCATCTCTTGTCCGCTGAGCCACAAGCCAGTCTTGTAT
>NZ_RQIS01000035.1 GCF_003837865.1 Paraburkholderia dinghuensis
CCCACACTTATCGGCTGTAAATTTTTAAAGATCGCATCGCAGACCCGCCGTCCAACCACTCACTACCCGGCGTTTCCTGCGTCGCTGCGTCAGCAGCAGAGAAACGAGATTATGAAGAATCTTTTTCGCTTCGTCAACAGTTTTTTTAGCGCTACCGCTGCCACCCCGTCGACTCCCGCGTCCGCCGGTTTCCGCGGCGGACCCCGCTGCCAGCACGCCTGAACCACCACGGCCGAACTGCGAAGGGGGCGAATCTTACCGCCCCCGAGCGCCACCGCGCAAGGGGGCGCAGAGAAAAATTTTCTATTTGCTTCCCGTAAGCGCCGTCAGTGGCACGGCCTCCGCCATCGCCGCATACCCCGTATCGCTCGGATGAATGTGATCGCCGCTGTCGTACTCGCGGCGCAATCGCCCAGGATCGGCGGGATCGCGCAGCGCCGCGTCGAAATCAGCCACATCATCGAATGCCCGACTGGTCCGAATCCATTTATTTACTGCCTCACGGATCGCCTCGCGGTCCGGAGGCAACGACGCAGGCGTCAGCGTCGCCCCAACGATACGCACGCCGCCCGCATGCGCCTGCGCAATCACTCGCCGGTATCCCGCGATTAGGTCTTCCGCATCCACGCGCGTATGGGGCGTGTCGCAGTCGAGTCCCGCGCGCGCCGGCATCGCCTGGAAGTTGATGTCGTTTATGCCGATCAGCAGCACAACGGTCTTCACGCCCGGGTGACGCAACGCGTCGCGCGCGAAGCGCCGCTCGAGTGCCGTACCGTAGCAGGGAGAATCGCTTAGCAAGCGGTTACCGCTAATTCCCAGATCGATCACCGCCAGATCCTGCCGCTGCTCGCGCGCAAAGCGCCGTGCCAACGCATCCGGCCAGCGGCGGTTCTGATTGAGCGATGACCGCATTCCGTCGGTGATCGAATCACCGATCGCAGCCACAGTCGATGCGTTCGAGGCATCGACCGCCAGTCCCGTCACCCAGGCGTATTGCGTAAAGCGCTGCGAAAAAGCAGTGGGCGAGGGATCCGCGACATGGTCGCCCGGTTGCGACACGAAATTGGTCTGGCTCGCCACTCGATGCCAAGCCGCCATCCTTTGCTCGCGCCCTACATAAGAACTGATCGAGTACGGCGCACCGGCGCGCAGATCGATCTCCACCGGATCGCTGTCTAGTTCCCCACCCGGCGGCACCGATACGCCAGGCCTGCCACCGAACGTCACCGGCGCCGTCGCAGCGCTCGTCGCAGCACCGCCCGCCGACGGCGCGATCCCCATCGCTTCAATGACGAGCGGCTCACGCCCGTACTCGTTGCTGACGCGAATCCTCACAATCCGCCCACCCAGCGTGGGATAGACGATCTGACGAACGGTCCGGCCCGCAATCTCGGGCGCCCGGTAAAGCGGTGGTGGGTCGGCAAGTTGGGGAATCGATTGCAGCGCGGTCGCCCAGCTCGTCACCCACGAATTCGGCGGCTGACCGGCATGCGCCGGCAAACTTGCGCCGAGCGAAACCAGAAGCGCGGTGCCAGCCACCACGCTGGAGAGAGAGAATTTCATCCGGTAGGAGGTGCAGGAGCAAAGTACCGATTTTGCCCGATGCCAGAGACCCTCCCGCCCGCCAACAGCACAAAAAAGCGCCGGCTCGAAGCACCAGCCGCGTACCACTGGTGATTTACTCGCGATTAGCTAAAACTCAAAACAACGCTCGATCGCCCGCATCATTTTCTTGC
Source organism: Paraburkholderia dinghuensis (assembly GCF_003837865.1). Lineage (GTDB taxonomy): Bacteria > Pseudomonadota > Gammaproteobacteria > Burkholderiales > Burkholderiaceae > Paraburkholderia > Paraburkholderia dinghuensis. The sequence continues at coordinate 1,737 of NZ_RQIS01000035.1, forward strand.
GCAAGCGCAAAAATTCATTGACCGACCGGTCGGTTGATTTATACTCCGCACACACCCAACATCGACGAGAGCGTCCGCTATGTACACGCAATCCCTCGACATCCCCGGCAACGTCGCCCCGCTCGACGCCGATGCGGCATCGCCTGAGCAGGCGCAGTTCGACGCCGTGATGGCCGCCGACGGCAAGATCGAGCCGCAAGACTGGATGCCTGAAGCCTATCGCAAGACGCTTGTGCGTCAGATCTCGCAGCACGCGCATTCGGAAGTTGTCGGCATGCTGCCCGAAGGCAACTGGATCTCGCGCGCGCCCAGCCTCAAGCGCAAGGCAATCCTGCTCGCAAAAGTGCAGGACGAAGCCGGCCACGGCCTCTATCTCTATAGCGCGGTGGAAACGCTCGGCGTTTCGCGCGACCAGCTGATCGACGCCCTCCATGCCGGCAAGGCCAAGTATTCGAGCATATTCAATTACCCGACGCCCACGTGGGCGGACGTCGGCGTGATCGGCTGGCTCGTCGACGGCGCGGCGATCATGAACCAGATCCCGCTGTGCCGCTGCACCTATGGTCCGTACGCGCGCGCCATGGTCCGCATCTGCAAGGAAGAGTCGTTCCACCAACGCCAGGGCTTCGACGCTCTGCTCGCAATGATGCAGGGCACCGACGCCCAGCGCGAACTCGTACAGCAATCCGTGAACCGCTGGTGGTGGCCGGTGCTGATGATGTTCGGCCCGAGCGATGCCGATTCGGTCCACAGCAACCAGTCCGCCAAATGGGGGATCAAGCGCATCTCGAACGACGACCTGCGCCAGAAGTTCGTCGACGCAACCGTCGAGCAGGCGAAGGTGTTGGGCGTCACGCTGCCCGATCCGGACCTGAAGTGGAACGAGGCGCGCGGGCACTATGACTACGGCACGATCGACTGGGAAGAATTCTGGCGCGTCGTGAACGGCGACGGCCCGTGCAACCGCGAGCGCCTCGGCACGCGCGTGAAGGCGCACAACGAGGGTACCTGGGTGCGTGACGCCGCGCTCGCCCACGCGGAAAAGCAGCGTCAGCGTGCGCAGAAACACACCGCGTAATTCAACAGCAACCCACTAGCGAGGGACCGGGGCAAGGGCGATGTGACGCCGGCCACGGTCGACAGCGGTGGATGTGGCCGGAGTAAGCGCCAAAGCTAATTCCGGCCGATCTCGATGCATGGGACCGGCGTAAGTGCTCTGCATGGGGCCGGAGTAAGTGCTAAAGCACTTACTCCGGCCGACAGCCAAAGCGCTAACTCTGGTCGACAAACGAAGGAGATATCGATGAACAAGGAATGGCCGATCTGGGAAGTGTTCGTGCGCAGCAAGCAGGGCCTCGACCACAAGCATTGCGGCAGTCTGCACGCCGCCGACGCCTCAATGGCGCTGCGCATGGCGCGCGACGTCTACACACGCCGCCAGGAAGGCGTGAGCATCTGGGTGGTGCCGTCGTCGGCAATCACGGCGTCGGATCCGAGCGAGAAGGCTGAGCTCTTCGAGCCGGCCGGCGACAAGATCTATCGCCACCCGACGTTCTATACGCTGCCTGACGAAGTCAACCACATGTAAGAGCGCCAATATGACGACGCCCACGCCCGAACATCTCGCGTACGTGCTGCGCCTCGCCGATACGGCGCTGATCCTCGGTCAGCGCAACACGGAATGGTGCGGTCACGGTCCGGTCCTCGAAGAGGACATCGCACTCGCCAACATGAGCCTCGATCTCATCGGCCAGTCGCGTCTGCTCTACACCCACGCCGCGACGCTCGAAAAGGCGCTCAACGGCCGCGAGCGCACCGAAGACGACTACGCGTATTTCCGCGCCGAACGCGAGTTCGCGAACTACACGCTCGCCGAACTGCCGCACTTCGGCCCGCTCGCCGGCACGACGCATTCGTCGATGGACTATGCCGTGACGATCGTGCGCAACTTCCTCTATGCGTCGCTGATGGCGCATGTGTGGACGGCGCTGCTGCGCTCCAGCGATCCGCAGCTCGCCGCGATCGCCGAACGCTCGATCAAGGAAACGCGCTATCACGTGCATCACGCGCGCGAATGGCTGATCCGCTTCGGCGACGGTACGGACGAATCGCACCGCCGCGCGCAGGACGCACTCGACTGGCTGATGCCGTACACCCGCGAGTTCTTCACCACCGATGCCGTGGAAACGAGCGTCGCCGAAGCAGGCATCGCGCCGCTCACCGCGCAGCTTGAAGCCGCGTGGCGCGCCGACGTGGAAGAAGCGCTCGGTGAGGCGACGCTCACGCTGCCGGCCGCGGTCAAGCACGTCACGACCGGCAAGCTCGGCGAGCATTCGGAACACATGGGCTTCGTGCTCGCCGAAATGCAGAGCCTCGCGCGCCAGCATCCAGGCGCGCACTGGTAAGTCCGCGAGAAACGCTGCAAGAGGAAGTCACGATGCAAGCAATGGTAGACGAGGCGCTCGAGCGCGCCTGGGCAGTGCTGGAATCGGTGCCCGATCCGGAGATTCCGGTCGTGTCGATCCGCGAGCTCGGCATCCTGCGCGACGTGCGTCGCACAGCCGACGGCCAGATCGAAGTGGTCATCACGCCCACGTATTCCGGCTGCCCGGCGATGTCGCAGATCGCGGAAGACGTCGCGCATGCGCTCGACGTCGCCCAACTCGCGCCGTACCGCATCGCGACAACCCTCACGCCCGCCTGGACGACTGACTGGATCACCGACGAAGCGCGCGAAAAGCTGCGCGCCTACGGCATCGCGCCGCCCACGGGCAACTGTGGCAGCGGCACGCAAGCCGCGCTTCAGCCTGTCACCTTCATGCCAAAGCCGCTGCCCGCGCCTGCCTGCCCGCATTGCGGCTCGCAGCACACCGAACGCCTCGCGCAGTTCGGCTCGACCGCGTGCAAGGCGCTCTACCGCTGCATCGACTGCCGCGAACCCTTCGACTATTTCAAACCGTACTGATATGGCCACTCCGCAATTCCATTCGCTGCGCATCCGCGAAGTGCGGCCCGAAACCGTGGACTCGGTCTCCGTCGCGTTCGAGGTCCCGCCCGCGCTGCGCGACGCGTATCGCTTCACGCAGGGGCAATTCGTCACGCTCAAGACCCACATCGACGGCGAGGAAACGCGCCGCTCTTACTCGATCTGCGTCGGCGTGACCGACTACGACCGTGACGGCGAACTGCGCATCGGCATCAAGCGCGTGCGCGGCGGGCGCTTCTCGAACTTTGCATTCGAGCAGCTCGCGCCGGGACACGAGATCGACGTCATGACACCCGATGGCCGCTTCTTCACGCACCTGAACGCCGACCACGGCAAGCATTACGTCGCGTTCTCGGGCGGATCGGGCATCACGCCGGTGCTCGCGATCATCAAGACGACGCTCGACACGGAGCCGCGCAGCGCGTTTTCGCTGGTCTACGGCAACCGCAGCGTCGATCAGATCATGTTCGCCGAAGAGCTCGAAGACTTGAAGAACCGGTACATGAACCGCTTCATGCTCTATCACGTGCTTTCGGACGACCTGCAGGACGTCGAGCTCTTCAACGGCGTACTCGATCAGGCGAAATGCGCAGCGTTCCTCGAAACCCTGCTGCCGCCCGACGAGATCGACGAGGCATTCATCTGCGGCCCCGCGCCGATGATGGACGCCGCCGAAGCAGCGCTGAAGGCCGCGGGCGTACCGCAGGCCAAAGTGCATGTCGAGCGCTTCGGCTCGCCGCTGCCGCAGGCCGGCGCACCGGCCGTCGAAATCACCGAAAACACGCCGGCCGCCGACCTCGAAATCGTGCTCGACGGCAAGAAGCGCAAGCTGCGCCTGCCTTACGAGGGTGTGAGCCTGCTCGACGTGGGCCTTCACGCCGGCCTCGCGCTGCCCTATGCCTGCAAGGGCGGGGTGTGCTGCACGTGCCGCGCGAAGGTGCTCGAGGGCGAGGTGAAGATGGACAAGAACTACACCCTCGAAGAGCAGGAAGTCAGAGATGGTTTCGTGCTCACCTGTCAATGCCATCCGGTGAGTGACAAGGTAGTCGTAAGTTTCGACGAGCGTTAGAGCAACGGTACGCTTTCGGCCCTCAAGCGATCCGCTTACACTAGGGGCCGCCCGCAACCGGAGCAACTCCGGCGAGCGGGCGGCCCTTTTTGTTTTGGCATTCCCGGAATGCAATGAGCTGTCGATGACCACGATCCACCTCACCCACGACGAGCCGGTTGCGGCGGCGTTGCGCCTTGCGCTCGAGTCGGTCGGCCGTACCGACCGCGTGATCGCGCTGCCCGATGACCTGACGGTCGGCCCGCTTCGCGATATCGACGCGCCCGGTAACCCTGCCGCTGCACAGCGAACCGCATTCTGGCTGCGCCTTGGCGGCGTGCCTGAGGTGCTGACGGCCCGCGATTGCGTGGCACTCGAATCGATCGAGACCGACGACACCAACGTGGTGATCTGGCACACAAACGCCGCCGCCGACCAGTTGACGCTGCGGCGCATCTGCTATCGGCTGCGCAACGCACCGCAGCGCCTGAACGAAGTGCGCCTCACCGCCGATGAAATCGCGGGCGTTGCTGCCGCGACACACCTCGCGGCGCGTCTTCCCGACGCAGCGCCGATTTCGGTGCTGCGCATCACGCGGCTCGCGCTGGAATGGCAGGAAGCGAAGTTCGCGAACGGCGAGTCGCGCCGCTGGCGCGACAACACGTTCACGAGCGGCACGTGGGCGGACCTCGACCTGCTGATCCTCGACATCGTGAGCACATCGGAAACGCCGTGGCTCGCCCCACACGCGATCGTGGCCGCTCTGCCGGGCTCGGGCGCCGGTGCACCGTCGTACGAGCCGGTTGTGGTGTGGCGTCTTCGCGAACTGGCCGCGGCCGGCGAGCTTCGCCTGCGCGATGACATGTACGTTGCGCGCGCAGTGACCGATCCAGCCCTGCGCCCGGCCACCCAGCATGCGGCGACGTATCCTTCCCTCCACCGCTGACACTATGGCCCGTACCCGAGCGCCCGACCACGAGACGCAACGCGACCAGATTCTCGAACTCGCCGCAGCAAAGTTCGCGCAGACGAGCTACCCCAGCACGTCGATGTCCGATCTCGCCGCCGCAAGCGGCACATCCAAGGCCCGCCTCTACCACTATTACGAAAGCAAGGAAGCGATCCTCTTCGATCTGCTCGACCGCTACACGAAGCGGCTGATGCTGATCATCGCGGAGGTGGAAGGCACAAGCCAGCGACAAGGCCTGAACGAGCGTGAGGCGTTCGCCGAGCTGATCCGCGCGTTCCTCGCCGAATACGAGACGTCGCATAGCCGACACGTCGCGCTGCTCAACGATGTGAAGTATCTCGTGGACGCCCAGCGCGAAATCATCCTGAACCGCCAGCGTGACGTCGTCGCTGCGTTTACACGGCAACTGGCGCGTGCCTATCCCGGGCGCGTCACGGCAGAAAACCAGACGGCACTGACGATGATGGTGTTCGGCATGATCAACTGGACGTTCACGTGGCTGAAGCCGGGTGGACGAATGGGCTACGGCGACTTCGCCGAGCAGGTGATCAGCATGGTCGACCAGGGGCTGCAGACCACTTGAACGCGACGCCAGGCGCTGGCTCTGGCGGGACGAATTGTCGCGACGCAACATGATGCGCGCCGACAACACCGCGACCCAGGATCTCGCCCATAAAAATTAATCTTACTAAATCAATGATTTAGCGATATTTTGCTATAAATTAGGCATAACATTCAGATCTGTAATACGGGTTTTCCCTATACCCATACCAGGGTTTCCGCTAGAATTCGTTTTGCAGCGCATCAAGCCGCTCGCATCACGCACTCCAAGGAGAACCCACCCATGCACACGATTTCGACCCAAGCCGACGAGCCGTTGGTGTCGCCCGGTCACTCGCCTGTCATGATTCGCGTTCTTACCTCGGCTGACCGTGAGCGCCTGCTCGGCCACTTCCTCGCACTCGAGAACGACGACCGCCTGTTGCGTTTCGGTCAGGCCGCACCGGACCATGTGATCGAAAATTACGTCCGCTCGCTGAACTTCACGCGCGACACCGTGTTCGGCGTGTTCGACCATCAGCTGCAACTGGTCGGCGTCGGCCATCTTGCCTACCTGCCGGCTGACGGCAACGGCCGTACCGCCGAATTCGGCGTCTCCGTGCTCGAAAGCGCACGCGGCCAGGGCATCGGTTCGAAGCTGTTCGAGCGAGCCGCAATCCGCAGCCGCAACACGCACGTTACGACGCTGTACATGCACTGCCTGTCGCGCAACGCGACGATGATGCACATCGCCAAAAAGTCGGGCATGAAGATCGAATACGCGTACGGTGAAGCCGACGCGTACCTGTCGCTCGAACCGGCCGACCAGAGCAGCATCATCACGGAAATGCTCGCGGAGCAAGCCGCCGCATTCGACTACGCACTCAAGCGCCAGGCGCGTCAGGCTACGAAGCTGATGGAGTCGATCCTGCCGCACGCTGTTGCGGTCTGAATGCAGCGACCTCTATTAGCGAAAAAAGCGGCTTCGGCCGCTTTTTTTGTTTCGGCGCCTTCTAGCGAATCGGCAGCGCCGTCGTTTCCTTGAAAGTGTCGAGCGAAAAGCTCGATTTCACGTCGATCACTGACGGATGGTGCAGCAACTGGTCCTGCACGAACCGCGAGAAGTGCGCCATGTCTTCCACTTGCACGCGCAACAGAAAGTCCATGTCGCCCGTCATCGCGTGACACGCCACGACCTCGGGCCAGGTCTGCACCGCGGCACGGAACAGCTCGGCGTGCGTCGTCCCGGCGCGACCCGCGGGCCCTTCGCGCACCGCAGTCACGGCGAGGCCGCCGCGCTTTTCCAGTCTCACGCTCACGTAGGCCAACAGGTCGAGCCCGAGCTTCTGCGCATCGAGCAGCGCCACATAGCCGCGAATCACCCCGCTCTCCTCCAGCCGCCGGATGCGACGCAAGCAGGGGCTCGGCGACAGGTTCACGCGCTCCGCAATGTCCTGATTCGAAAGCCGCCCGTTCTCCTGAAGAATCGCCAGGATTCGGCGGTCGATTGCGTCTAGCTCGATGCTCGCCATGTTCTGCCATCCAGTACCTTGATTCTGGAATTTTATAGCGCAGTCTCTCCTTTGAGCGCTTTATTTCGCATATTTTCGCCCTCACCCGGCGACTACACTGCCCACACGAGATTGATCTTGCGCAAGTTTTTCGTGAGGTCGCAGTGACGGCGTTCGGTCGCCCTTTCAGGTAGGGGATTGGAACGGGGCTAAAGCCCTTACTTCGGTCGTCGCGCTCATTCGGGCGTGGAGCCGGAGTGAGCACTGAAGCGATCACCCGCGCCGACACGCTAACTCTCGCCGACACACAGGAGACAACCATGCAGGTCCCCACCTGGGATAACCCCGTCGGCACCGACGGTTTTGAGTTCATCGAGTACACCGCGCCAGACCCCAAGGCACTCGGCAAGCTGTTCGAGCGGATGGGCTTCACGGCGATCGCGCGCCACCGCCACAAGAACGTCACGCTGTACCGCCAGGGCACGATCAACTTCATCGTCAACGCCGAACCCGATTCGTTCGCCCAGCGCTTCGCGCGTCTGCACGGCCCGTCGATCTGCGCGATCGCCTTTCGCGTGCAGGATGCGGCGAAAGCGTACAAACACGCGCTCGAACTCGGCGCCTGGGGTTTCGACAACAAGACCGGCCCGATGGAGCTGAATATCCCGGCGATCAAGGGCATCGGCGACTCGCTGATCTATTTCGTCGACCGCTGGCGCGGCAAGAACGGCGCGACACCCGGCAGCATCGGCGATATCAGCATCTACGATGTCGATTTCGAACCTATCCCCGGCGCGGATCAAAATCCGGCAGGCCACGGCCTCACCTACATCGACCACCTCACGCACAACGTCCACCGCGGCCGCATGAACGAGTGGGCCGAATTCTATGAGCGCCTCTTCAACTTCCGCGAAATCCGCTACTTCGATATCGAAGGGAAGGTGACCGGCGTGAAGTCGAAGGCGATGACGTCACCATGCGGCAAGATCCGCATTCCGATCAACGAGGAAGGGTCGGAAACGGCTGGCCAGATCCAGGAGTATCTCGACGCGTATCACGGCGAAGGCATCCAGCACATCGCGCTCGGCACCAACGACATCTACCGGACCGTCGACGGCCTGCGCGCATCGACCATCGCGCTGCTCGACACGATCGACACGTACTACGAACTCGTCGACCGCCGCATTCCGGATCACGGCGAACCGCTCGCCGAACTGAAGAAGCGCAAGATCCTGATCGACGGCGCGCCCGACGACCTGCTGCTGCAGATCTTCACCGAAAACCAGATCGGCCCGATCTTCTTCGAGATCATCCAGCGCAAGGGCAATCAGGGCTTCGGCGAGGGCAATTTCAAGGCGCTGTTCGAATCGATCGAGCTCGACCAGATCCGTCGCGGCGTAGTGCAGGACAAGGCGTAACCTAACCGCCTTCGAACTGCAAACAAAAAGGGCGAAAACCTCGCGATTTTCGCCCTTTTCGACTTTCGGAGACCCGCCGCCGCACACCCGGCCGCGGGATCTGGTACGTGGAATGTCGCGCGGATCAGCGCGGCATCGTGGAAATCATCTGGATTGCTGGCCGGTTTTCGATACCGTCGTGGCGCCGACATCGGCGATTGCGCACTGCGCGACACTGGCCGTTGCACTCGTTACGCCCCGGCTGCTCGCGTGCGCTTGCAGCGGCGCGTTCATCGCGAAGAATGCGGCCGAAACCGTCAGGAACGCCTGGATATGTCGATGGTTCATGCTGACTCCTTTTTCAAACTGCCTGTTGCGGTAGTACCCCATTTACCGCGTGGGGCGCTGCGCGAAACGCACAGGTGAGGGGGTTAGACAGGAATATCAACTCCAGTTCCTCGATAGTGCAGGTTTTACACGCTGTTACGCCAAACCGTATTCCGATACGTTAGTTGTTACAACACGCTGACGGAATCTGAGTGTAATGCGGCGATTTCTGACGCGAAGCGGCGGGTTTGCCCCAGTGCTACCATCGGTAAAAACACGCCAATATGGCGCCCCGGGCCGGAGCATTCACAAGATGCCGAGGCACGAAGTTCTGTGGTGATCCCAAGACTATGGTGGAGGAGTACACATAATGAATGCCCCGCTCGACGCTGGTCAGCGTGCTTCGCTCGAAGCCGCGCTAGCTTCCGTCACGCTCGACGACAAATACACGCTCGATCGCGGCCGCGCTTACATGAGCGGCATCCAGGCGCTGGTCCGCCTGCCGATGCTGCAGCAAGAGCGCGACAAGGCCGCCGGTCTCAACACCGCGGGGTTCATCTCCGGTTATCGCGGCTCTCCGCTCGGCAGTCTGGACCAGTCGCTCTGGAAGGCCAAACAGCATCTCGCCGCCCACCAGATCGTCTTTCAACCCGGCATCAACGAAGACCTCGCCGCCACGGCAGTCTGGGGGTCGCAGCAGGTGAACCTGTACCCATCGGCGAAATACGACGGCGTTTTCTCGATGTGGTACGGCAAGGGCCCCGGCGTCGATCGCAGCGGCGACGTTCTCAAGCACGGCAACTCGGCTGGCTCGTCGCGTCACGGCGGCGTCCTCGTGCTCGCCGGCGACGACCACGCCGCCAAGTCCTCGACGCTCGCGCACCAGTCGGAGCACATCTTCAAGGCCTGCGGCCTGCCGGTGCTGTTCCCGTCGAACGTCCAGGAATACCTCGACTTCGGCCTGCACGGTTGGGCCATGAGCCGCTACTCCGGACTCTGGGTCGCCATGAAGTGCGTGACTGATGTGGTCGAATCGTCGGCTTCGGTCGAAATCGATCCACATCGCACCAACATCATTCTGCCGACCGATTTCATCTTGCCCGAAGGCGGTCTGAACATCCGCTGGCCCGATCCGCCGCTCGTGCAGGAAGCGCGTCTGCTCGACTACAAGTGGTACGCGGGCCTCGCTTACGTCCGCGCCAACAAGCTCGACCGTGTCGAGATCGATTCGCCGCACGCGCGCTTCGGCATCATGACCGGCGGCAAGGCGTATCTGGATGTGCGCCAGGCGCTCACCGACCTCGGTCTCGACGATGCGACCTGCTCGCGCATCGGCGTGCGGCTCTACAAGGTCGGCTGCGTGTGGCCGCTCGAAGCGCAGGGCGCGCAGGCGTTCGCGCGCGGGCTCGACGAAATTCTCGTCGTCGAGGAAAAGCGCCAGATCCTCGAATACGCGATCAAGGAAGAGCTGTACAACTGGCCCGACGCGCAGCGTCCGCGCGTGTACGGCAAATTCGACGAAAAGGACGGCGCCGGCGGCGAATGGTCGGTGCCGATGGGCAACTGGCTCCTGCCCGCGCACTACGAGCTCTCGCCCGCGATCATTGCGAAAGCGATCGCCACGCGACTCCAGAAGTTCGAGTTGCCCTCCGACCTGCGCGCGCGCATCGCATCGCGCATCGCCGTGATCGAGGCCAAGGAGAAGGCGCTTGCGAAGCCGCGCGTGCAGGTCGAACGCAAGCCGTGGTTCTGCTCGGGCTGTCCGCACAATACGTCGACGAACGTGCCCGAAGGTTCGCGTGCAATGGCTGGCATCGGCTGCCACTACATGACCACCTGGATGGACCGCAGCACGAGCACCTTTAGCCAGATGGGCGGCGAAGGCGTGGCGTGGGTCGGTCAGGCGCCGTTTTCGAACGACAAGCACGTGTTCGCCAACCTCGGCGACGGCACCTATTTCCACTCAGGTCTGCTCGCGATTCGCGCGGCAATCGCGTCGAAGGCGAACATCACCTACAAGATTCTCTACAACGACGCCGTTGCCATGACGGGCGGCCAGCCCGTCGACGGCGTGCTCACGGTGCCGCAGATCACGCATCAACTCGCCGCGGAAGGCGCCGCGAAGATCGTGATCGTCACGGACGAACCGCAAAAGTACGACGGCGTCACGTCGCTCGCTCCGGGCGTCACGATCCATCACCGGGACCAGCTCGACGCAATTCAACGCGAACTGCGCGAGGTCTCCGGCACGTCGATCCTGATCTACGACCAGACCTGCGCCACCGAGAAGCGCCGCCGCCGCAAGCGCGGCACGTATCCGGACCCGGCGAAGCGTGTGGTGATCAACGAAGCCGTCTGCGAAGGATGCGGCGACTGCTCGGTGCAGTCGAACTGCCTGTCGGTCGAGCCGCTCGAGACCGAGTACGGCACGAAGCGCCAGATCAACCAGTCAAGCTGCAACAAGGACTTCTCGTGCCTGAAGGGCTTCTGCCCGAGCTTCGTCACGGTCGAGGGCGGACAGTTGCGCAAGCCGAAGGCGAGCAGCGCCGCGAAGGAGTCGATGCCGCCCGTGCCGACGCCCGATATTCCCACGCTCGCGCAACCGTATGGCGTGCTCGTGACGGGCGTGGGCGGTACCGGCGTCGTGACGATCGGCGCGCTGCTCGGCATGGCCGCGCACCTCGAAAACAAGGGCGTGACCGTACTCGACGTCACCGGCCTGGCGCAAAAGGGCGGCGCGGTGATGAGCCACGTCCAGATCGCAAGTCGGCCCGCCGACATCCACGCGACGCGCATCGCCATGGGCGAGGCGAAGCTCGTGATTGGCTGCGACGCCATCGTGACCGCCAGCGACGACTGTGTCTCGCGCATGCAGGAAGGCCAGACGCGTGTCGTGCTCAACAGCGCGCCCACGCCGACCGCCGAGTTCATCAAGAATCCGGACTGGCGATTCCCGGGCTCGAACACCGAAGCCGATGTGCGCGCAGCAGCAGGTGCAGACGGCGTCGCAGCCGTTGATGCGAACCACTACGCGCTCACGCTGCTCGGCGATGCGATCTACACGAACCCGTTCGTGCTCGGTTACGCGTGGCAACGCGGCTGGCTGCCGCTCACGCACGAATCGCTCACACGTGCGATCGAACTGAACGCTGTGCAGGTGGAGAAGAATCTCGCCGCGTTCGAATGGGGTCGCCGCGTGGCGCACGATCGCGCCGCTGTCGACGCGCTCGTCAGGAAACCCGCGACGGCGCCGAACGCCCAGGCGATGGAAAGCGGCGCGAAGATCGTCTCGCTGCATACCCCGAAGGCGCTCGATGCGCTGATCGACAAGCGCGTGCAATACCTCACCGCATACCAGAACGACGCGTACGCGTCGCGTTATCGCGAGCTGGTTGCGGACGTGCGCGCGGCGGAAAGCAGGCTCGAGCGCCCGGATGGCCAGTTCGCGCTGACCGAAGCTGTCGCGAAGAACCTGCACAAGCTGATGGCGTACAAGGACGAATACGAAGTTGCGCGTCTCTACGCCGATCCGGCATTCATCGAGAAGTTGAAAGCAAGCTTCGAAGGCGACTGGAAGCTGAATTTCCACCTCGCGCCGCCGACCTTCGCGAAGCACGACGACAAGGGCCATCTGCTGAAGAAGCAGTACGGCCCGCGCATGCTCACCGCGATGCGCGTGCTCGCGAAGCTGAAGTTCCTGCGCGGCACGGCGCTCGATCCGTTCGGCCGCACTGCGGAGCGGCGTCATGAACGCGCGCTGATTGTCGAGTATGAAGCGCTGGTACGCGAACTGAAGAGCGGGCTTAACGCAGGGAATCTCACGCTCGCGGTCGAACTGGCGAGTCTGCCCGATGGAATTCGCGGCTACGGTCACGTGAAGGAAAACAACCTCGTGGCCGTGCGCGCGAAGTGGGCCGCGCTCCTCGAAAAGTGGCGCGCGCCGCAGGGTGGCGCAGCGCGTAACGCGGCCTGACGACGCGTCAGCGGTACAGCAAAAACAAAGGGCGCTCCGTGAAAACGGAGCGCCCTTTTCTTTGAACGGCAGGATCAGACGCGCTCAGTCGCGCCGACCCTCGTGTATCACGATGCCGCCGACTTCCTCACCGCCGCGTTCGCCGACGCGACGGCCGTCATGTTGATGACACGTCGCACGGTCGCCGCCGGCGTGAGGATATGCACTGGCCGCGATGCGCCGAGCAGGAACGGCCCCACCGTCACGCCTTCACCGCCGATCACCTTCAACAGGTTGTACGCGATGTTCGCCGCTTCCACGTTCGGCATGACGAGCAGATTCGCTTCGCCCGCGAGCGTCGTGCCCGGAAACGCCTGCTTGCGGATCAGTTCCGAAAGCGCCGCATCGCCGTGCATTTCGCCGTCCACTTCGAGCTGCGGTGCGCGCTGCGCGATCAGCTCGCGCGCCGCCTGCATGCGCTGCGACGTCGACGAACGCACGCTGCCGAAGTTCGAGCTGGAAACGAGCGCCACCTTCGGCGTGATGCCGAACTTCTCGATTTCACGCGCGGCGAGGATCGTCATGTCGGCGAGTTGCTCGGCGCCCGGCACTTCGTTGACGTACGTGTCGCTGATGAACAGATTGCGACCCGGCAGCATCAGCAGGTTCATGGCCGCGTAGGTCTCGGCATCGCCGGCCTTGCCGAGCACCTCGTCGATGAACTTCAGATGGAAATCGAAGCTGTTCACGAGACCGCAGATCATGCCGTCCGCGTAGCCCAGACGCACGAGCAGCGCACCGATCAGCGTATTGAACTTGCGCAATGCCGCCTTCGCCATCTCGGGCGTGACGCCCCGACGCGCACCGAGTTGGTGATACGTCTGCCAGGCCTCCTGGAAGCGCGGATCGTCTTCCGGATCGACGACTTCGAAGTCGGTGCCGGGACGCAGCTTCGAGCCCATCTTCTTCAGGCGCATGTCGATAACGGGCGGACGGCCCACGAGGATCGGCTTCGCAATCTTTTCGTGGAGCACGAACTGCGCAGCGCGCAGCACGCGATCGTCCTCGCCCTCGGCAAACACGATGCGCGCCTGGCTCGCTTTCGCAGCGGCGAACACCGGACGCATCACCATGCCCGAGCGATAGACGGTCGCGCCCAGTTGCTCGCGGTAAGCGTCCATGTCGGCGATCGGACGCGTCGCGACGCCCGAATCCATCGCGGCCTGCGCAACCGCAGGCGCGATCTTGATGATGAGACGCGGATCGAAGGGCTTCGGAATCAGGTACTCAGGACCGAATTCGAGCGTATGACCTTCATAGGCCTTCGCCACTTCGTCGCCCTGGTCGGCCTCTTCCGCGAGTTCGGCAATCGCGCGCACGCACGCGAGCTTCATCTCTTCGGTGATGGTCGTCGCGCCCACGTCGAGTGCGCCGCGGAAGATGAACGGGAAGCACAGCACGTTGTTGACCTGGTTCGGGTAGTCCGAACGGCCGGTCGCGATGATCGCATCGGGGCGTACCTTCTTCGCCTCTTCCGGGCGGATTTCCGGCTCCGGATTCGCGAGCGCAAGGATCAGCGGCTTGTCGGCCATTTCCTTGACCATCTCCGGCTTGAGCACGCCCGCGCCCGAACAGCCGAGGAACACGTCGGCGGCCTTCGTGGCGTCGCCGAGCGTGCGCGCCTCGGTGTTGGCCGCATAGCGCGCCTTCGACGGATCGAGATTGCCACGCCCTTCGTAAATCACGCCCTTCGAGTCGGCAACGAGGATGTTCTCTTTCTTCAGGCCGAGCTTCACAAGCAGGTCCAGACACGCGATCGCTGCCGCACCGGCGCCCGAACAGACGAGCTTCACATCGCCGAGATTCTTGCCGACGACTTTCAGGCCGTTGAGGATCGCAGCGGAGGCGATGATCGCCGTACCGTGCTGGTCGTCGTGGAAGACGGGGATCTTCATGCGCTCGCGCAGCTTCTGCTCAATGTAGAAGCACTCGGGTGCCTTGATATCTTCGAGATTGATGCCGCCGAGCGTCGGCTCGAGCATCGCGATGGCTTCGACGAGCTTGTCCGGGTCCGACTCGCTGAGTTCGATGTCGAAGACATCGATGCCCGCGAACTTCTTGAAGAGACAGCCCTTGCCTTCCATCACCGGCTTCGCCGCGAGCGGACCGATGTTGCCGAGGCCGAGCACGGCGGTGCCGTTCGTCACGACGCCTACGAGGTTGCCGCGCGAGGTGTACTTTTGCGCGTCGAGCGGATCGGCGTGGATTGCTTCGCAGGCTGCGGCGACGCCCGGCGAATACGCGAGGGACAGATCGAGCTGGTTCGAGAGCGGCTTGGTCGGCGTCACCGAAATCTTGCCGGGCTTGGGATTCTGGTGATAAGCGAGCGCGCTTTGCTTCAGTTGTTCATCCATTTTCAGGCCTGTCTGGACGTGAGAGACATGAGTCGTCTAATGCTCGTAGACCCGCCGCTTCGCTGGCTGTTCTCAGGGATTCGACCGCACTGGCCCGCGCGCCGGACGAGTGCCGGCAAGCAACCCTGGAACAAACCGCGATACGACGAGGGTGAATTGGCGGGGGCGATAAGTGTACACCGCGCGAAGGAGTGAGGACGTGGGTCCGGGCCCCCTATGCGGTAGGGCGCCTCGACGCTTTTACCGACGCGTGACGTGCGAATCCGCAGGGTCGGCCAGCCCGGAAATGGGTGCCGAAGTGCTGGATGAGACTATCCGAACTCAGGAGAAGCGGCTACGCCAGGATCGAAGCGGAATGCGTGTGCGATCGATTGCACAGCGCGGTGAAGCTGAATGCGCGGCGGGCGTGAAAATAGCCGTGCACGGCACCGCGCCCCGAACCGTCACTCAAGCGCGACGGCGCGACGCTCGGGGATCAGGAACAGTGTCGCGAGAATATCGAGCACGTAGATCGACGCGAGCATCGCCAGCGCTACGCCGAACGAGAACCGCGCCGCCAGCGCGCCGACAGCGAGCGGACCGAAGCCACCTACGGCCCTGCCGATATTGAAGAGCACGTTTTGCGCGGTGGCGCGCGCGGCGGTTGGATAGAGCTCTGAAATAAGCGCCCCGTAGCCGCCGATCATGCCATTCACGAACACGCCCATCGCGGCGCCGCCCACCAGCAGCGCGGCAGGCGTGACGAGATGCGCGTAGACGAACACCATCACGACCGCGCCCGCCTGATAAACGAGGAAGGTAGGCCGCCGCCCGAAGCGATCTGCGGCGATGCCGAACAACCAGATGCCGAGCGCCATCCCGGCGACGGTGGCTGCGGTCCAAAATCCCGACTTCGTCAACGAATAGCCAAACGACTTCGACAAATAAGCCGGCAGCCAGATCATCAGACCGTAATAGCCGAAGTTCTGCACCGAGCAAAGGATGGCGACGCCGACACTCGCTCGCGCGGTGCGAGCGTCAGCGACGAGCAGGCGTAGCGCGCGAGGGCGCTTCGCGGACGGCGTGCGCATCGCGCGCTGCGCGTGCTCGATGAACAGCGCGGGTTCCTCCACGCGCCGCCGCACGGCGAACGAGACGATCGCGGGCAACAGGCCCACCGCAAACATGCCGCGCCAGCCGATCAGCGGCAGGAGCCAGGGTGTGAGGAGCGCGGCAGCGAGCACGCCGAGTTGCCAGCCGAGCCCGACATACGACGACGCCCGCGCCCGCAGGTGCGCGGGCCAGGTCTCGGCGACGAGCGCCATGCCGATGCCGAACTCGCCGCCAAGGCCCACCCCGGCGATCGTCCGGTAGACGAGCAGATCGGCGTAACCGCGCGCGAGCGCGCAGAGGCCGGTGAAGACAGCGAACAGCAGGATCGTCCACGAGAGCACGCGCACGCGACCATAGCGATCGCTCAAGAGCCCGAACACGATCCCACCCGCCACCGCGCCGACGAGCGTCCACGTGACGAGCGACCCGGCCTGCGCCGTGCCCAGATGGAGATCGGCACTGATCGCGGGCAGCATGAATCCGAGCATCAGCAGGTCGAAGCCGTCCATCGCGTAGCCGAGCACCGACGCGACCAACGCGCGAATCGCGTGGCCGCGCTGACCGGTGGCAGGCGCTGCAGGAGAAACGGCGGACGGAGAAACAACAGTCATGAATACATCCTGTGAACGGCCGGGCGCGGACCCGGAAAAACCGGCGTGAGTGTAATGGCGAGCGGGCGCCGTCACAACGGCGAAAGAAAAAACGTGCCGAAACACGGGCAACATCGCCACACGATGATCACACCCCAAAATACGTCTGCCCTTCGCTCCAACCGCCGCGGCACGGTGCGCTCGACTCGTCGCTGCACGTCAAGTCGGGTAAAATGCTGGGCTACGCGCGCAAGAGAAGCCGCCCGGATCAACGGATGAACCGACGCGATCGACGCAATCGACGCAAGGGGTCGCCCCAGACGAACGTCGGGTGGCCAACGCGATCCGGGCCGCGCACCGAGGGTCCCGATGCCAGACATCCGGATTCACCGTGCCAGCGCCACCTGACGTAATGGGCCGCACAGCGCCCGCCCTGCCCTCGCTTTCATATCCAAGGATTCGCCCATGACAGGCTACGATCGCCAGACGATCTCGGACACGACCGCCAAAATGCTGCTCGAAGTGAAGGCCGTGCACTTCAACGCCGAAAAGCCCTTCATCTTCACCTCCGGCTGGGCGAGCCCGGTCTACATCGACTGCCGCAAGCTGATCTCGTATCCGCGCGTGCGCCGCGGCCTGATGGAAATGGCCGAAGCCACGATCCTGCGTGACGTCGGTTACGAGCAGATCGACGCCGTCGCCGGCGGCGAAACCGCAGGCATTCCGTTTGCCGCCTGGCTGTCGGACCGCCTGATGGTGCCGATGCAGTACGTGCGCAAGAAGCCGAAGGGCTTTGGCCGCAACGCGCAGATCGAAGGTCTCCTCACCGAAGGCCAGCGCGTGCTGCTCGTCGAAGACCTGACCACCGACAGCCGCAGCAAGATCAACTTCATCAACGCACTGCGCACGGCCGGCGCGACGGTGAACCACTGCTTCGTGCTGTTCCACTACAACATCTTCAAGGAAAGCGTTTCGGTCCTGAAAGACATCGACGTCGATCTGCACGCACTCGCCACCTGGTGGGACGTGCTGCGCGTCGCGAAGGAAGCGGGCTACTTCGAAACGAAGACGCTCGACGAAGTCGAGAAATTCCTGCATGCGCCCGCCGAATGGTCGGCGGCACACGGCGGCGCGACTGCGGCACCGCAGTAACGCAACCGTCCGGTGCTGGGCGCGCGACGGCAAGCCCGCGCGCCACGCAAAACAAAAGGTTCATCGACGATTACCGGGGAACGCGGCGCGGATTTTGAGGAAGAAGTACTCCTCGTCGCGGTACCCGTAAGCTCGACGCTT
>NZ_RQIS01000036.1 GCF_003837865.1 Paraburkholderia dinghuensis
TCAGAACCGTCGTGATCGCTGCCGTCAGCGTGGTCTTGCCGTGGTCAACGTGACCGATCGTGCCCACGTTCACGTGCGGCTTGGTCCGTTCGAATTTACCTTTTGCCATGTTTCTCTTCTTTCAAAAAAGTTGTGAACCGGTGTCTGTTCGTTGCGAACCAGGCTCCGATGCCCGGTTCGCTCCGGCCGATGCTTACTTCGCCTTCGCGCTGATGATCGCGTCGGCCACGTTACGCGGTGCTTCTGCGTAGTGCTTGAATTCCATCGTGTACGTTGCACGACCTTGCGACAGTGAGCGCAGCGACGTCGAGTAGCCGAACATCTCCGACAGCGGCACTTCGGCGCGAACGATCTTGCCGCCGCCAACCATGTCTTCCATGCCCTGGACGATACCGCGACGGCCCGACAGGTCGCCCATCACGTTGCCCATGTAGTCTTCCGGCGTTTCGACTTCGACAGCCATCATCGGTTCGAGGATGACCGGCTGCGCCTTGCGCATTGCTTCCTTGAACGCCATCGAACCGGCCATGCGGAACGCATTTTCGTTCGAGTCAACGTCGTGGTACGAACCGAACGTCAGGTGAACCTTCACGTCGACGACCGGGAAGCCCGCCAGCACGCCAGCCTTCAGCGTTTCCTGGATACCCTTGTCGACTGCCGGGATGAATTCGCGCGGAATCACGCCGCCCTTGATTTCGTCCAGGAACTCGTAGCCCTTGCCCTGCTCATTCGGCTCAAGCGTGATGACCGCGTGACCGAACTGGCCGCGACCGCCCGACTGCTTGACGAACTTGCCTTCGACGTCCTTCGCCGTGGCGCGGATCGTTTCGCGGTATGCAACCTGCGGCTTGCCGACGGTTGCTTCCACGTTGAATTCGCGCTTCATGCGGTCGACCAGAATTTCGAGGTGGAGCTCGCCCATACCCGAAATGATGGTCTGGCCCGATTCCTCGTCCGTTTGAACGCGGAACGACGGGTCTTCCTGTGCCAGGCGGTTCAGGGCGAGGCCCATCTTTTCCTGGTCAGCCTTGGTCTTCGGCTCGACGGCCTGCGAAATCACCGGCTCCGGGAAAATCATGCGTTCCAGCACGATCGGGTGTGCCGGATCGCACAGCGTGTCACCCGTCGTTGCGTCCTTCAGGCCAACGGCAGCAGCGATGTCGCCTGCGCGAACTTCCTTGATTTCTTCACGGTTGTTCGCGTGCATCTGCAGAATACGGCCGAGGCGCTCCTTCTTGTCCTTGGTCGAGTTCAGCACCGTATCGCCCGAGTTGACGACGCCCGAGTACGCACGGAAGAAGATCAGCTGGCCGACGAACGGGTCAGTCATGATCTTGAACGCGAGCGCCGAGAACTTCTCGTCGTCCGCAGCACGGCGCTCGGTCATTTCGCCGTTTTCGAGTTCGCCCTTGACCGGGGGAATGTCCACCGGCGACGGCAGGAAGTCGATCACGGCGTCGAGCATACGCTGCACGCCCTTGTTCTTGAACGCGGTGCCGCACAGCATCGGCTGGATTTCGCACGCGATCGTACGATCACGCAGCGCCTTGACGACTTCAGCTTCGGTCAGCTCTTCGCCGCCGAGGTACTTTTCCATCAGCTCTTCGCTGGCTTCAGCGGCCGACTCGATCATCTTTTCGCGCCACTCGTTGCACGTGTCAACGAGTTCAGCCGGGATGTCGACATAGTCGAACTTCGTGCCTTGCGAGGCCTCGTCCCAAATGATCGCTTTCATCTTCAGGAGGTCGACGACGCCCTTGAAGTTTTCTTCCGCGCCGATCGGCACCACGACCGGAACCGGGTTCGCCTTCAGGCGAGCCTTCAACTGGTCGTAGACCTTGAAGAAGTTCGCGCCGGTACGGTCCATCTTGTTGATGAACGCGAGACGGGGAACCTTGTACTTGTTCGCCTGGCGCCACACCGTTTCCGACTGCGGCTGCACGCCGCCCACGGCGCAGTAGACCATGCATGCACCGTCGAGCACACGCATCGAGCGCTCGACTTCAATCGTGAAGTCGACGTGACCCGGGGTGTCGATGATGTTGATGCGGTGTTCCGGATAATTGCCGGCCATGCCTTTCCAGAAGGCGGTCGTAGCAGCGGAGGTAATCGTGATGCCACGCTCCTGTTCCTGCTCCATCCAGTCCATGGTGGCAGCGCCGTCGTGAACTTCACCAATCTTGTGGTTCACGCCGGTGTAGAACAGAATGCGCTCGGTCGTCGTCGTTTTGCCGGCGTCGATGTGAGCGCTAATACCGATGTTGCGGTAGCGCTCGATAGGAGTCTTGCGAGCCACTTTGATCCTCTATCAGGAGGGGCGCACCGGGATCAATCCCGACGCGCCTGAACACAAACGGGCGAGGCGCTGGATAAGCGCACCCGCCCGGAATTTTTTCCGCTTTAGAACAAACCCGGAGTAGGGTTTTCTCTTAGAAACGGAAATGCGAGAACGCCTTGTTGGCTTCTGCCATCCGGTGAACTTCGTCGCGCTTCTTCATTGCGCCACCGCGGCCTTCGGCCGCTTCGGTAAGTTCACCAGCCAGACGCAGAGCCATCGACTTCTCGCTGCGCTTCTTCGCGGCTTCACGCAGCCAACGCATCGCCAATGCCATACGACGCGACGGACGCACTTCGACCGGAACCTGATAGTTCGCACCACCAACGCGACGGCTCTTCACTTCGACGACCGGCTTTACGTTGTTGAGTGCGACAGTGAACACTTCCAGCGGGTCCTTGCCACCCTTGGTCTGGATCTGTTCGAAAGCGCCGTACACAATGCGCTCGGCAACCGACTTCTTGCCCGAGAGCATGAGCACGTTCATGAACTTGGCTACATCAACGTTGCCGAACTTCGGATCCGGCAACACTTCCCGCTTGGGAACTTCGCGACGACGCGGCATGTTTCTTCCTTTAACTTTTCAGTTGGAGTCGGGTTTTACCCCGGGTTTTACCCCTTACGACTCCGCGGCCACCAACTAACCCGATTCATCTATTACGACTTACCAGCCTGGTCGGGTGACCACTTACTCGACAGCACCGGCCCATCCGGCACCACCGCCTGTATCGCCTTGCGCCAACGAGACCTGGCACAGACGACGCTTTGACTCTTACTTCGCAGCCTTCGCGCGCTTTGCGCCGTACTTCGAACGAGCCTGCTTACGATCCTTGACGCCCTGGGTATCCAGCGAGCCACGAACCATGTGGTAACGCACACCCGGCAAGTCCTTCACGCGGCCGCCGCGGATCAGCACAACCGAGTGCTCCTGCAGGTTGTGGCCTTCACCACCGATGTACGAAATCACCTCGAAGCCGTTCGTCAGACGAACCTTGGCGACTTTACGGAGTGCCGAGTTCGGCTTCTTCGGCGTCGTCGTGTACACGCGGGTGCACACGCCGCGACGCTGCGGGCAGTCCTGCAGGGCCGGGCTCTTGCTCTTCGAAGCTTCCGAAGCGCGGCCTTTGCGAACCAGTTGATTGATGGTTGGCATTGTTTATTCCTGAAATTGAACAAAATCGACGCATTTATTCCCGGGCAAAGCGGAAAACCATGCGTCTTGAACTCCGGAACGAGAAAAAGACGTGAGTCCGGACGTTTGCATTCACCCCAAATTCACCTTGCCAGGCGCGAGCGCAAACATCCCAAGAACCGGAACCCAGCATGATATTCCGAAAATACCAAGCGAGTCAACGGGTTGCGAGCTTTCGGACAGCGCAGGAGATGACAGCCGCGTGACACTGCGCGCGTTCGCGGCGTCTCACTGAAAACCGGCGAGCTCGCGATGACGCGACGCCGCCAGATTTACTCGTCGCCGACGACCTCGAGCAATTCGTCACCAAAGCGCTCGAGCTTGCGTACACCCATACCCGGAATATCACGCAGGTCGTCGATCGATTCAGGACCGTTACGAGCGATTTCCGCCAGCGTGGCGTCGTGGAAGATGACGTAGGCGGGTACGCCGTCGCTCTTTGCGGTTTCGGTGCGCCACAGGCGCAGACGCTCCCAACGTGAACGCTGGCGCGGACTCATGCCGAGGGTCGGATCGGCACGCTCGCTCGTGCGGCCCGACGACTGGCGCGTGCGCTGCGGCTTCACGTAGCGCCGCATCGTCACCTTCAGGTCGCCCTTGAGCACGGGCTTGCTTTCCTCGGTGAGCACGAGCGATCCGAAGCCGTCGTGATCGACAGCCAGATAGCCGAACGCGACCAGCTGCCGGAAGATCGCGCGCCATTCGGCTTCGGAAAGCGACGCGCCAATGCCGAACGTGGAAATTTTCTCGTGTCCGCGCTGCAGGATTTTCTCGTTGCGGTTGCCGCGCAGAATGTCGATCAGATGGCCGGCACCGAAGTTGAAACCACTCGCGCGCTGCGCGCGGAATACGCACGACAGCGCCATCTGCGCCTCACGTGTAGCGTCCCACGTGGCAGGCGGCTCGAGGCAGGTGTCGCAGTTGCCGCACGGCTTGCTCTCTTCGCCGAAATACGCAAGGAGGCGCACGCGGCGGCACGATGCGGTCTCGCACAGGCCGAGCAGTGCATCGAGCTTGCCGGTCTGCACACGCTTGTGGGCTTCGTCGGCTTCCGATTCGTCGATCATCTTGCGCTGCTGGACGACGTCGCCGAGCCCGTAGGCCATCCACGCGTTCGCCGGCAACCCGTCGCGGCCCGCGCGGCCCGTTTCCTGGTAGTAGCCTTCGACGCTCTTGGGCAAATCCAGATGCGCGACGAAGCGCACGTCAGGCTTGTCGATACCCATGCCGAACGCGATCGTCGCGCACATCACGACGCCCTCCTCGCGCTGGAAGATTTCCTGATGCTGCTGGCGCACTTCGAACTCCATGCCCGCGTGATAGGGCAGCGCGCGCACGCCCTGCCCCTTCAGCCATTCGGCGGTCTCTTCGACCTTCCTGCGCGAGAGGCAGTAAACAACGCCGGCGTCGGTCGTGCCGTCCGCGCGCGTGTGCTCCGCGCGAATGAAATCGAGCAGTTGCGTGCGCGCGTTGTCCTTTTCGACGATGCGATAGCGGATATTCGGCCGGTCGAAGCTCGACACGAAAACGCGCGCATCGTCGAGCGCGAGCCGGTGCACGATCTCGTCACGCGTGATGGCGTCGGCGGTTGCCGTGAGCGCGATGCGAGGCACGTCCGGAAACCGCTCGTGCAGCACCGATAGCTGGATGTATTCGGGCCGGAAATCATGCCCCCATTGCGACACGCAATGCGCTTCATCGATCGCGAAGAGGCCGATGCGCGCACGTTCGAGCAGATCGAGAAAGCGCGGCGTCATGAGGCGCTCGGGCGCGACGTAAAGCAGGTCGATGTCGCCCTCGCGCAGCGCGCGTTCGGTCGCGGCGGCCTCGGCGCCGGAGAGCGTCGAGTTGAGGTAGGCGGCCCGCACACCGACTTCGGTGAGCGCCGCCACCTGGTCCTGCATCAATGCGATCAGCGGTGACACGACGATGCCGGCGCCTCGTCCGGCTTCGTGGCGCACAAGCGCGGGAATCTGATAGCAAAGCGATTTGCCGCCGCCGGTGGGCATGAGCACCAGCGAATCGCCGCCAGCTGCAACATGCTCGACGATCTCGGCCTGTTGTCCCCTGAAGGCGGGATAGCCGAAGACTTCGTTGAGGATTTCGAGCGAGCGGGACATGAAGAGGCGGTTCGAGGCTAAGGCAGTGGACCGGATTCTACCAACCCGAGCGGCCGCTGCCCGCCACTATCGCCAACGTTGGCCATTCGGCCGATGAAATACGTGCGCGCTATGTAATGCGCGCACGATGCTGCGGGACTCGTGAAGATCAGTGCACGACTTTGTCGCCGCGGCGCGCGTAGAGAATGCTGCCGATGATCGCAACAAGGCCCAACGGAATGAAGACGAGCGAGCCGATGGTGATCAACGCGGCGCCGCCCTTGCGCTTGCCGGCAATCTGCATGATGAAGCCGATGATGATGAACGACCACACCACGAGAAAGGTCGCGAAGAACCACGCGGCTTCCTGGACCCCGACGTGATGGAGCAAGTACGAAAAGATGCCGAGCGACGCCAGCAGGTTCAGGAATAACCCGACTCCAACGACCTTCATGATTACCGCCTCCAGATTCAGATAAACGCCGTCTGCCGCATGTGATGCAGCACTTGGATGGCGTGGCGCGCGTACGTTAGCACGGTCATTGTGCCGTGCGCGCCGATGTCCTGCGACGCGACGCCGCACATCCGCCAGCACACCGTGCTTAACCAATAAAAAAGGCCGTCCGGTCGAAACCAGACGGCCTTGTGGCTATTTCGCCATGGGGCGGCTCACACCGCCCCCAATGCTTACTCGTCAGTCGTATGCGGCTGTTGCGGCTGCTCTTCGGCGGCCGGGGTTTCCGGCGTACCGAAGTCGAACGCTTCTTCCGCTGCGATCTGGTCGAAACGCTCGCGATCCGACGATTCCTTCGCCTTGCGTGCCTTGTGGAACGCGAGACCCGTACCGGCCGGAATCAGACGGCCGACGATCACGTTTTCCTTCAGGCCACGCAGATCGTCGCGCTTGCCCATGATCGCCGCTTCGGTCAGCACGCGGGTCGTTTCCTGGAACGATGCCGCCGAGATGAACGAGTCGGTCGAGAGCGATGCCTTCG
Source organism: Paraburkholderia dinghuensis (assembly GCF_003837865.1). Taxonomy (GTDB): domain Bacteria; phylum Pseudomonadota; class Gammaproteobacteria; order Burkholderiales; family Burkholderiaceae; genus Paraburkholderia; species Paraburkholderia dinghuensis. The sequence goes on from NZ_RQIS01000036.1 coordinate 6,622, forward strand.
TGATACCGAGCAGCACGTTCTCGTACGTTGCCGGGCGCTTGTCGTCCGCGTTCATGCGGTCGTTTTCGTCCAGCATGTCCGAACGCTCGACCTGCTCGCCCGGGATGAAGCGCGTATCGCCGTTGTCGGTGATCTGCACACGGCGCAGCATCTGACGCACGATCACTTCGATGTGCTTGTCGTTGATCTTCACGCCCTGCAGACGGTACACGTCCTGCACTTCGTCGACGATGTAGCGCGACAGCGCCTCGATACCCTGCAGACGCAGGATGTCGTGCGGATCGGCCGGGCCGTCGACGATCATTTCGCCCTTGTTGACGACCTGACCGTCGTGGACCAGCACCTGCTTTTCCTTCGCGATCAGGAACTCGTGCTGATTGCCTTCGAGGTCCGTGATAACGAGACGCTGCTTGCCCTTCGTGTCCTTACCGAACGACACCGTACCCGTGACTTCCGCCAGGATGCCGGCGTCCTTCGGCGAACGTGCTTCGAACAGTTCCGCCACACGCGGCAGACCACCGGTAATGTCACGCGTCTTCTGCGATTCGGTCGGGATACGTGCGAGCACTTCACCCACCTGAACCTGCTGACCGTCCTTCACGGTGATCAGTGCGCCAACCTGGAAGCCGATCTGCACCGAGTGCTCCGTGCCCGGGATCTTCACTTCTTCACCGTTCGCATCGAGCAGCTTCACCTGCGGACGCACGCTCTTCGCCGCTTGCGAACCGCGGCGCTTCACGTCGATCACGACGAGCGTGGACAGACCCGTAACGTCGTCGATCTGCTTGGCCACGGTCACGCCTTCTTCGACGTTCTCGAACTTCACCGTGCCACCGTACTCGGTGATGATCGGACGCGTGAGCGGATCCCACGTCGCGAGCTGCGCGCCAGCCTTGATCTGCGCACCGTCGAGCTGCAGCAGCGTCGCGCCGTACGGCACTTTGTGACGCTCGCGCTCGCGGCCGTGATCGTCGGCGATGATTGCTTCGCCCGAACGCGTGATGACGATCTGCTCGCCCTTCGCGTTCGTGACGTAACGCATCGTCGCCGTGAAGCGCACGGTACCGTTCGACTTGGCTTCCACCGACGAAGCAACTGCCGCACGCGACGCCGCGCCACCGATGTGGAACGTACGCATCGTGAGCTGCGTGCCCGGTTCGCCGATCGACTGTGCCGCGATCACGCCGACTGCTTCGCCGACGTTCACGCGCGAGCCACGGCCGAGGTCGCGGCCATAGCACGACGCGCACAGGCCGTAACGCGTTTCGCAGGTGAGCGGCGTGCGCACGCGCACTTCGTCGATACCGAGGGCTTCAATCTCTTCGACCGCCGTTTCATCGAGCAGCGAGCCCGCTTCGTACAGCGTTTCCTGCGATTCCGGATTGACGACGTCCGCCACCGCAACGCGGCCGAGGATACGGTCGCGCAGCGCTTCGACGACTTCACCGCCTTCCACGAGTGCCTTCATCGCCACGCCATTCGACGTGCCGCAATCTTCTTCGACGACCACGAGATCCTGCGTGACGTCGACGAGACGACGCGTCAGGTAACCCGAGTTCGCGGTCTTCAGTGCCGTATCAGCCAGACCCTTACGTGCACCGTGGGTCGAGATGAAGTACTGCAACACGTTCAGGCCTTCGCGGAAGTTCGCGGTAATCGGCGTTTCGATAATCGAGCCGTCCGGCTTCGCCATCAGGCCGCGCATACCCGCCAGCTGACGGATCTGGACCGCGGAACCCCGCGCGCCCGAGTCGGCCATCATGTAGATCGAGTTGAACGATTCCTGACGCGTCTGGTTGCCGTCGCGATCGACCACCGGCTCCGTCGAGAGCTGCTCCATCATCGCCTTGCCGACCGCTTCCGACGTCGCCGACCAGATGTCGACCACGTTGTTGTAGCGTTCTTGCGCGGTGACGAGACCCGACATGTACTGGCGGTCGTATTCCTTCACCTTCTTCGCGGCGTCGCCGACGATCGTTTCCTTCTGCGGCGGCACGAGCATGTCGTCCACGCAGATCGAAATACCGGCGCGCGTCGCGAGACGGAAACCCGACTGCATCAGCTGGTCAGCAAAGACGACCGTCGCACGCAAACCGCACTTGCGGAACGCGGTGTTGATCAGACGCGAGATTTCCTTCTTCTTCAGCGGCTTGTTCAGCACCGAGAACGGCAGGCCCGGCGGCAGAATTTCCGAGAGGATCGAGCGGCCAACGGTGGTCGCGTACAGCGTGATCTTCGGCACGAATGCCGGTGCGCCTTCCGACTTGTCCTCGTTGTGGACCATTTCGGTAATACGCACGTTCACGCGCGAGGCCAGCTCGACTTCCTTGTTCTCGTACGCGCGGATCGCTTCCGACACGCCCGTGAACGTCATGCCTTCGCCCTTGCCGTTGATCGCTTCACGCGTGGCGTAGTACAGGCCCAGCACGATATCCTGCGACGGCACGATCGACGGATCGCCGTTCGCCGGGAACAGGACGTTGTTCGACGCGAGCATGAGCGTACGCGCTTCCATCTGCGCTTCGAGCGACAGCGGAACGTGAACAGCCATCTGGTCGCCGTCGAAGTCGGCGTTGAACGCCGCGCAGACGAGCGGGTGCAACTGGATTGCCTTACCTTCGATCAGCACCGGCTCGAACGCCTGGATACCGAGACGGTGCAGCGTCGGTGCACGGTTCAGCATGACCGGATGCTCGCGGATCACCTCTTCGAGGATGTCCCACACCACCGGCGTCTGGTTCTCGACTTCCTTCTTCGCGGCCTTGATCGTGGTCGCGACGCCCATCGTCTCCAGCTTGTTGAAGATGAACGGCTTGAAGAGTTCGAGCGCCATCAGCTTCGGCAGACCGCACTGGTGCAGCTTCAGCGTCGGACCCACCACGATGACCGAACGGCCCGAGTAGTCGACGCGCTTACCGAGCAGGTTCTGACGGAAGCGGCCGCCCTTACCCTTGATCATGTCGGCGAGCGACTTCAGCGGACGCTTGTTCGCACCCGTCATCGCCTTGCCGCGACGACCGTTGTCGAGCAGCGAGTCGACGGCTTCCTGGAGCATCCGCTTTTCGTTGCGGACGATGATCTCCGGTGCCTTCAGTTCGAGCAGGCGCTTCAGACGGTTGTTACGGTTGATGACGCGGCGATACAGGTCGTTCAGATCCGACGTCGCGAAGCGGCCGCCATCGAGCGGCACGAGCGGACGCAGTTCCGGCGGCAGCACCGGCAGGACTTCGAGCACCATCCATTCGGGCTTGATGCCCGAACGCTGGAACGCTTCGAGGACCTTCAGACGCTTCGCGTACTTCTTGATCTTCGCTTCGGAGCCGGTGTTCTTCAGCTCCGTGCGCAGCGTCTCGACCTGCTCGTCGATGTTGATCGCGCGCAGCAGTTCGCGCACGCCTTCCGCGCCCATCTCGGCGCGGAATTCGTCACCGTATTCCTCGACCTTGTTGTAGTAATCCTCTTCGGTCATGATCTGACGCGCCTTCAGCGGCGTCATGCCCGGATCGATCACCACGTATGCCTCGAAGTACAGCACGCGCTCGATGTCGCGCAGCGTCATGTCGAGCACCATGCCCAGACGCGACGGCAGCGACTTCAGGAACCAGATGTGCGCGACAGGCGAGGCCAGTTCGATGTGGCCCATGCGTTCGCGACGCACCTTGGCGAGCGTGACTTCCACGCCGCACTTCTCGCAGATCACGCCACGATGCTTCAGGCGCTTGTACTTGCCGCACAGGCACTCGTAGTCCTTGATCGGCCCGAAGATCTTCGCGCAGAACAGACCATCCCGCTCCGGCTTGAACGTGCGGTAGTTGATGGTCTCAGGCTTCTTGACTTCGCCGAACGACCACGAGCGGATCTTGTCCGGCGAGGCCAGACCGATCTTGATCGCGTCAAAAACTTCTTCTTGTTGGACTTGCTTGAATAGATCGAGCAGAGCTTTCATTGCTTTCTCTCCGTAGTCCGATTAGTTGCGGTCGAGGTCGATGTCGATGCCGAGCGAGCGGATTTCCTTCACCAGCACATTGAAGGATTCCGGCATGCCTGCGTCGATGACGTGATCGCCCTTGACGAGGTTTTCGTACACCTTCGTCCGGCCCGTCACGTCGTCCGACTTCACCGTCAACATTTCCTGCAGCACATACGAAGCGCCATACGCTTCGAGTGCCCACACTTCCATTTCACCGAAGCGCTGGCCACCGAACTGCGCCTTACCACCCAGCGGCTGCTGCGTGACGAGCGAGTACGGACCCGTCGAACGCGCGTGCATCTTGTCGTCGACGAGGTGGTGCAGCTTCAGGTAGTGCATGTAGCCCACGGTGACCGTGCGTTCGAACATTTCGCCCGTGCGACCGTCGTACAGACGCACCTGGTTCTTCGAAGGCGTCATGCCGAGGTTCGCGGCGATATCGTCCGGATAGGCGAGATCGAGCATCTTCGACATTTCTTCTTCCGTCGCACCGTCGAACACCGGCGTCGCGAACGGCACGCCTTCACGCAGATTCTTCGCGAGTTCGAAAATTTCGTCGTCCGAGAAGCTGTCCAGATCTTCCGGGTGACCCGACTCGTTGTAGATCTTCGTGAGGAACGCGCGCAGTTCGGCAGCCTTCGTCTGACGCTGCAGCATTTCGCCGATACGCCAGCCGAGGCCCTTCGCGGCCCAGCCGAGGTGCACTTCGAGAACCTGACCCACGTTCATCCGTGACGGCACGCCGAGCGGGTTCAGCACGACGTCGGCCGGACGGCCATCGGCCATGTACGGCATGTCTTCGATCGGGACGATCTTCGACACGACACCCTTGTTACCGTGACGGCCTGCCATCTTGTCGCCAGGCTGCAGACGGCGCTTCACCGCGAGGTACACCTTGACCATCTTCAGCACGCCCGGCGGCAGTTCGTCGCCTTGCGTGAGCTTCTTGCGCTTCTCTTCGAACGCGAGGTCGAACTGGTGACGCTTCTCTTCGATCGAGTTCTTGATCGCTTCGAGCTGAGCCGCTGCTTCTTCGTCCGCAAGACGGATGTCGAACCAGTGGTAATGATCGAGGTCAGCGAGGTACGCCTGTTCGATCTTCGTGCCCTTCGCAAGCTTCTTCGGACCGCCGTTCGCGACCTTGCCGTCGAGCATACGTGCGAGACGCTGGAACGCGTCGCCTTCCACGATACGCAGCTGGTCGTTCAGGTCGAGGCGATAGCGCTTCAGTTCATCGTCGATGATCTGTTGCGCACGCTTGTCGCGCGTGATGCCTTCGCGCGTGAACACTTGCACGTCGATGACCGTGCCGCTCATGCCCGACGGCACGCGCAGCGACGTATCCTTCACGTCCGAAGCCTTCTCACCGAAGATCGCGCGCAGCAGCTTCTCTTCCGGCGTGAGCTGGGTTTCGCCCTTCGGCGTGACCTTGCCGACAAGCACGTCACCCGCTTCGACTTCCGCGCCGATGTACACGATGCCCGACTCGTCGAGACGGCCAAGCTGCACTTCCGCGAGGTTCGAAATGTCGCGCGTGATTTCTTCCGGTCCGAGCTTCGTGTCGCGAGCAACGACGTTCAACTCTTCGATGTGGATCGACGTGTAACGATCGTCGGCCACGACCTTTTCCGAGATCAGGATCGAGTCTTCGAAGTTGTAGCCGTTCCACGGCATGAACGCGATCAGCATGTTCTGACCGAGCGCGAGCTCGCCCAGGTCGGTCGATGCGCCGTCAGCCAGCACGTCGCCACGCGCAACCTTGTCGCCCATCTTCACGATCGGACGCTGGTTGATGTTCGTGTTCTGGTTCGAACGCGTGTACTTGATCAGGTTGTAGATGTCGACACCGACTTCACCTGCGACCGCTTCGTCGTCGTTCACACGAATCACGATACGGCCCGCGTCGACGTAGTCCACCACGCCGCCACGCAGCGCCTGAACCGTCGTACCCGAGTCGACCGCCACCGTGCGCTCGATACCCGTACCGACGACCGGCTTTTCCGGACGCAGACACGGCACAGCCTGACGCTGCATGTTCGAGCCCATCAATGCACGGTTCGCGTCGTCGTGCTCGAGGAACGGAATCAGCGAAGCTGCAACCGACACGATCTGCGACGGCGCCACGTCCATGTACTGGATGCGGTCCGGCGTAACCATCAGCGTTTCGCCCGCTTCACGCGACGACACGAGTTCGTCGGTCAGCGTACCGTCTTCGGCGACTGCCGCGTTCGCCTGCGCGATCACGTAACGGCCTTCTTCGATCGCCGACAGGTAGTCGATCTGGTCGGTCACCTTGCCGTCCGCGACCTTGCGGTACGGCGTTTCGAGGAAGCCGTATTCGTTCAGGTGCGCATACAGCGCGAGCGAGTTGATCAGACCGATGTTCGGACCTTCCGGCGTCTCGATCGGACACACGCGGCCGTAGTGGGTCGGGTGCACGTCGCGGACTTCGAAGCCTGCGCGCTCACGCGTCAGACCGCCCGGGCCCAGTGCGGAAACACGACGCTTGTGCGTGATTTCCGAGAGCGGGTTGGTCTGGTCCATGAACTGCGACAGCTGCGACGAACCGAAGAACTCGCGAATCGCCGACGAAATCGGCTTCGAGTTGATCAGGTCGTGCGGCATCAGGTTTTCGCTTTCGGCCTGGCCGAGGCGCTCCTTGACAGCACGTTCGACACGCACGAGACCCGCACGGAACTGGTTCTCCGCGAGTTCGCCGACGCACCGCACGCGACGGTTGCCGAGGTGGTCGATGTCGTCCACTTCGCCCTTGCCGTTACGCAGCTCGACGAGGATCTTGATCGTCGCGAGGATGTCGTCGTCTTGCAGCGTCATCGGGCCGACGATTTCGTCACGGCCGACGCGGCGATTGAACTTCATACGACCCACCTTCGAGAGGTCGTACGCTTCTTCGCTGTAGAAGAGACGGTTGAACAGCGCCTCGACTGCTTCTTCGGTCGGCGGCTCGCCCGGACGCATCATGCGGTAGATCGCGATACGCGCGGCCATCTTGTCGGCCGTTTCGTCGATACGCAGCGTCGACGAGATGTACGGACCCTGGTCCAGATCGTTCGTGTAGAGCGTCTGGATATCCTTGATCTTCGACTCGCGCAGCTTTTCGAGCACCGTTTCGGTGATTTCGTCGTTCGCGTTCGCGATGACTTCACCGGTATCGCCGTCGACAACGTTCTTCGCCAGCACGCGACCGAGCAGATAATCTTCGGGGACCGAAATAAACGTCGTCTTCGCGGTTTCGAGGTCGCGGATGTGCTTTGCGTTGATCCGCTTGTCCTTCTGGACGATCACCTTGCCGTCGCGATCCGAAATGTCGAAGCGCGCGACTTCACCACGCAGACGCTCCGGCACGAACTCCATCTGCGCGCCTTCCGGCATCAGCGAGAAGTTGTCGAACACGAAGAAGTTCGCGAGGATCTGTTCCGGCGTGAGGCCGATGGCCTTCAGCAGGATCGTGACCGGCATCTTGCGGCGGCGGTCGACGCGGAAATACAGCACGTCCTTCGGGTCGAATTCGAAGTCGAGCCACGAGCCGCGGTAAGGAATGATACGAGCCGAAAAGAGCAGCTTGCCCGAGCTGTGCGTCTTGCCCTTATCGTGTTCGAAGAACACGCCAGGCGAGCGGTGCAGCTGCGAGACGATGACACGCTCGGTACCGTTGATGACGAACGAGCCGGTCGGCGTCATGAGCGGAATTTCGCCCATGTACACTTCCTGCTCCTTCACTTCCTTGACGACCGGCTTGCTCGGCGATTCCTTGTCGAGCAGAACGAGACGCACCTTGGCGCGCAGCGCCGAGCAGTACGTCAGGCCGCGCTGCTGGCATTCCTTGATGTTGAATGCCGGCGACGACAGCATGTAGCTGACGAACTCTAGACGAGCAAAGCCGTTATGAGAAACAATGGGAAAAACCGACGTAAACGCAGCCTGCAGACCTTCCGGTTTGCGTTGCGCCGTCGACGTTTCTGCTTGCAGAAACGTGCTGAATGATTCAAGCTGGGTAGCCAGCAGGAAAGGAACTTGGTGAACGATGGGGCGTTTCGCGAAACTCTTGCGAATACGCTTCTTCTCGGTGAAGGAATATTGCATACGATCTCCGAATCACGGCGGGTAGGACGACCCGAGTGTTCACCGACTGAGACCCGATGGCTTCGCGAGCCTTGGAAGCTTGGTGGTTGGCCTCTACCAACCGCTGGCTGACGGCAGCGGATTTGGGCTTGTCATAACTTGCCCGCTGCCCGACCAAACTTGCCTTCTGCAGTCGCATCAGAAGACAAAGAGAATCGCCGTTCGACGGTTGCGAAAGACGGTTTTCTTTGGCTTCTGGGTTCTGCATTCACGCCTCCGATCCTGAAAAATCGAGCACACAAACGCAGTCCCCACAAAGCACAAAAAGGCCGGCGGTGTAAAAACCGCCAGCCTTCGCACAGCGCGCTGAAACTTACTTGATTTCAGCCTTCGCGCCGGCTTCTTCCAGCTTCTTCTTGGCTTCTTCAGCAGCAGCCTTGGGCACAGCTTCCTTAACAGGCTTCGGTGCACCGTCAACCAGGTCCTTCGCTTCCTTCAGGCCGAGACCCGTCAGTTCGCGAACGGCCTTAATGACCGAAACCTTGTTTGCGCCTGCTTCGAGCAGGTTGACCGTGAATTCGGTCTGCTCTTCAGCAGCAGCAGCAGCGCCGCCAGCGGCCGGGCCAGCGACTGCAACAGCAGCTGCCGACACGCCAAACTTCTCTTCGAATGCCTTGACCAGTTCGTTCAGTTCGAGAACCGACATCGAGCCAACGGCTTCGAGGATGTCTTCTTTTGCGATTGCCATTTGAAATTACTCCAGATTTGAATTCGGAAACAGCTAGCGATTCTTCCCGCTTGCCCGTTCGTCTGTCTGCGGCTTAGTCTGCGATCAAGCAGCTTCGGCTTGCTTCTTTTCCGCCAGCGCGGCCAGAGCGCGCGCCATACCGGAAACAGGAGCTTGCATAACGAACAGCAGCTTCGAGAGCAGTTCTTCGCGGCTCGGGATGCTGGCCAGCGCTTGCACGCCCGCCTTGTCCATCACCTTGCCTTCGTAGGAACCGGCCTTGATGACCAACTTGTCATTGCCCTTGGCGAAGTCATTGACGACCTTCGCTGCAGCAATGGCATCTTCCGAGATGCCGTAGATCAGGGGACCAGTCATCTGCTCTGCCAGCGAAGCAAACGGCGTACCTTCGACGGCGCGACGCGCCAGCGTGTTCTTCAACACGCGCAGATACACCTGTTGCTCCCGCGCTTTCGCGCGCAGCTTGGTCAGATCGCCAACCGCGATTCCACGATACTCGGCCAACACCATGGTCTGAGCCGTCGCGACTTGCGCGGAGACTTCAGCCACAACGGCCTGCTTACCTTCTTTGTTCAGTGGCACGGTTAACCTCCAGATTCGACACCCAACGCTTTCACGCCAGATGCCGCGTTCAACAACGGCGACCGACCAGTCCGGAGTAACTCAGCTTGCGTTCGAGGACGTTGCCGCCCACTCCCGCTCACTACAGCACTTCAAAACCTTTTCGGGTTCGCCATCTGCGTTGGCTTTACATTAAGGAAGCACCCAACTGCGGCACTCCCGCCAACGGTCTTTGACAACCGGTCGTGCAATGCAGACTGCCACCGCACGACCGCCCAAAGCCCTTTAAATCCGCGCTGTGACTGCTTCCAGTCTCAGCGCGGCAAAACTATTACGCTGCGAGCGACGTCTGATCAACGCGCACGCCAACACCCATCGTGCTCGACACAGCGATCTTGCGCAGGTACACACCCTTGCTCGTCGCCGGCTTTGCCTTCTGCAGCGCGTCGAGGAGCGCGTCGAGGTTGGAGCGCAGCGCGGCCGGCTCGAACGATGCACGGCCGATGGTCGCGTGGATGATACCAGCCTTGTCGACACGGAACTGCACCTGACCAGCCTTCGCGTTCTTGACCGCGGTAGCGACGTCCGGCGTCACGGTGCCGACCTTCGGGTTCGGCATCAGGCCGCGCGGGCCGAGAATCTGACCGAGCGTACCGACGACACGCATCGTGTCCGGCGAAGCGATCACGATGTCGAAATTCAGGTTGCCGCCCTTGATCTGCTCGGCGAGGTCTTCCATACCGACGATCTCAGCGCCGGCTGCCTTAGCCTGCTCAGCCTTTTCACCTTGCGCGAACACGGCGACGCGAACCGACTTGCCGGTACCTGCGGGCAGCACGACCGAACCACGCACGACCTGGTCCGACTTCTTCGCATCGATGCCGAGCTGGACTGCGACGTCGATCGACTCGTTGAACTTCGCCGTGGCGCATTCCTTCACGAGCGACAGGGCGTCGGCGATCGGGTACAGCTTCTGGCTGTCGACCTTGGCGGCCAGTGCCTTTTGACGCTTGGAAACCTTAGCCATTTACACGCCCTCCACGACGATGCCCATCGAACGGGCGCTACCAGCGATCGTGCGGACCGCTGCGTCCATATCCGCTGCCGTAAGGTCCGGCATCTTGGTCTTGGCGATTTCTTCAGCCTGAGCGCGCGTGATCGTGGCGACCTTATCGGTGTGCGGCTTGGCCGAACCCTTGTCGACCTTCGCTGCCTTCTTGATCAGGACCGTAGCCGGCGGCGTCTTCAGGATGAACGTGAAGCTCTTGTCCGCGAATGCCGTAATGACCACCGGCACCGGCAGACCCGGTTCCATGGCTTGAGTCTGCGCGTTGAACGCCTTGCAGAACTCCATGATGTTCAGGCCGCGCTGGCCCAGTGCCGGACCGACAGGCGGCGACGGATTGGCTTTACCTGCAGGAATCTGCAGCTTGATAAAGCCGATGATTTTCTTTGCCATGTTGAAAACCTCATTGGAACGCGTGAGCGTTCAGGTGAGTGGTAACGCGCGCTCGCCCGGCGTACTGCAGCTGCTGGACTACTGGCGCTCCTCTACGGCCATAACGCGGACCGTAAGCGCGAAAGAACGAACCGCGCCCGAAGGCGCGATCCGTTGGAATTCGATTTACAGCTTCTCGACCTGGCCGAATTCGAGTTCGACCGGGGTAGCACGACCGAAAATAGTGACGGAAACCCGGACGCGCGATTTTTCGTAGTTCACTTCTTCGACGCTGCCATTGAAGTCCGTGAACGGACCTTCCTTCACCCGAACCATCTCGCCGACTTCGAACAGGGTCTTGGGGCGCGGCTTCTCCACGCCTTCCTGCATCTGCGACATGATCTTTTCGACTTCGCGCGGCGATATCGGGCTCGGCCGATTACGCGCACCGCCAACGAAACCGGTGACCTTCGCCGTGTTCTTCACGAGGTGCCACGTTTCGTCCGTCATTTCCATCTCAACCAGGACGTAGCCCGGGAAGAAACGACGTTCGGTCACTGATTTGTGACCACCCTTCACCTCGACGACCTCTTCAGTCGGAACGAGGATCTGGCCAAACTTATCCTGCATGCCGGCACGCTCGATGCGCTCCTGAAGCGCACGTTGCACGCTCTTCTCCATACCGGAGTAGGCGTGCACCACATACCAACGTTTTCCGCTCGGGGATGCCGGTGTATCGCTCATATCATTTCCAACCCAGAATCGCCGAGAAAATCACCCATTCAACGGATTTGTCGCAAACCCAGAGAAAGATGGCCATTACCAGCACAAAACCGAAGACCACTAGCGTCGTCTGCGTAGCCTCTTTACGAGTCGGCCAAACGACCTTGCGAACTTCCTTGTACGAGTCTTTGGCAAACGCGATGAAGCTCTTGCCGGGCGCCGAGAGAAGACCGACTACCACCCCCGCGATGACACCGACTGCAAGTGCCGCACCGCGGACATACCACTCCTGGCTACCGAGCCAGTAGAACCCTACGAACCCGGCCACCACCAACAATACGCCACCCACAAGCATGAGCTTGTCGCTGGAAGTATTAACCGTTTCGACGGAAGGATTCGCCATAACACCTTAAAGAACAACGCGCCTTGGCGCGATGAGTTGGCAGGGGCAGAGGGAATCGAACCCCCAACCTTCGGTTTTGGAGACCGACGCTCTGCCAGTTGAGCTATACCCCTAAACCATTTGGGGTTGGCGGCATCGCCAACCCCGAAAACAACCGATCAACGAGAACTAGCTGGCTTACTCGATGATCTTGGCAACGACACCGGCGCCGACGGTACGGCCACCTTCGCGGATTGCGAAGCGCAGACCTTCTTCCATCGCGATC
>NZ_RQIS01000037.1 GCF_003837865.1 Paraburkholderia dinghuensis
AGATCCGCCCGCTCGTGGCAGGCACCCGTGGCAAGGCCGCGCTCGATGCGGGCGATCCGCAAGGCGGCATCATCACCGCAGGCATGGTGGTCGGACTCATCGACGACATCCCCACCTGCGCCGAACTGCTCGAGCGCATGGTCGCCGAATGCCACCAGCGCCTCGGCGCCGCCAGCAGCTATTTCGGCTGATCCGATCAACGTCCCGACACTCATGGTCATCGCCCAGCCTCTCGCCCGGTTGCCTGCTTCGGCGCTTGCGCCAAAGCTCTACCCCCCGGCATATGGAAGCCAGCGGGTGACACGCGAAGCGCTGCTGGACAAGATCCAGTGCTCCGGTGGGGCACGGCTCGTGCTCGTTTGCGCGCCAGCCGGTTTCGGCAAGAGCACGGCGATGGGCCAATACCGCGAGCGCCTGACCGAACAGGGGCGGGCCACGGCATGGTTGACGCTCGATGGTCAGGATAACGATCAATCAAGATTCCTCGCCGGCTTACAGGCCACGCTCGAACAACTATGCGCGCATGAGTCGACGCTGCTTCATCCGCCTTTATGGAGCGCAGGACCTGCGTCGATCGGGGAGTGGGCGCTGGAACTGATCGGGCGATACGCGTCGCTACCCGCAGCTTTCGCGCTCTTCATCGACGACCTCGAAACCGTGCAGGACCCCGGCGTGCTGGGCCTGCTGAACGAACTGATCGACCATCTGCCACGCCACGGGCAACTCGTGCTGGGCTCGCGCGTGCGCCCCGGCCTGCCGCTAGCGCGTCTGCGCATGCGAGGACAACTTGTCGAGATCGATGCGGAACACCTGCGCTTCTCGATCCTGGAGACCCGGCGGTTCTTTTCCGATAGCCCGATCGCACAATCGGTTGAGCTGTTGCACGGTCTGCACGACAAGAGCGAGGGGTGGGTCGCCGCGCTGTGGCTGGCGTCACTGGCACTCGACCGGCCGCATGCCGGTGCCGCGTTGATCGAGCGCTTCGCTGGGTCCAATCTCGCGCTTGCCGATTACCTCGCCGAAGACGTGCTGGCCGGACTGGACGACGACCTGCACCGGTTCCTGCTTTGCACCAGTGTGCTGAAGCATCTCAATCCGCAAATCTGCCACGCATTGTTGCCGCACGACGACGCCGCGGCCATGCTCGAACGCCTCGCGGCGGCCAACCTGTTTGTTACGCCGATTGCGGGCGAGCCGGGTAGCTATCGCTATCACGCACTGTTCGCGAGCTTCCTGAGAGACCAGTTGGCGCGCGAACAGCCTCAGTCGGTGCACCAGCTTCATCGCGCCGCCGCAGGCTGGTATGAAGCCCAGCAGCGCCCGGTGCCGGCTATCGACCACGCTCTCGAAGGCGGCGATCTCGAGCGCGCGCTGCGCCTGCTGGACGAGCACGCCATGCCCTTGCTGATGGAGGGGCGCCTGCGCCTGCTGGCACGCTGGTTCGGCGAACTGACGAATGCCGCATTACAGGACCATCCACGCCTTCACGCGATCGGCCTGTGGGCACTGTGCCTCACCGCCGGTCCGGTCGAGACCATGCAACGGCTGGAGTCCAGCGATCTGGGCAACTGCAGCGACCCGGTGGTGCGCGCACTCGTCGATGCGTTACCGCCAACGCTGCTGTCCATGCAGGACCGCCAGGAAGAAGCGTACGCATGCGGCTGCCCGTTGCTGGCGGGATTGTCCGGCGGCGCGTCGTTCGCCGGCTCGGTGCTCGTCAACGTGGTCGCCAATGCGGCGACGGTGCTCGGCCGCCATCAGGAAGCGCGCCGTCTGCTCGACGCGGGGCGCCGCGCCCTGGGCGGCGAGCCCAGCACGTTCAGCCTGATGTACGCGGAGTCCGTCGACGGCATCATCGATCTGCTCGAAGGACGGTTGCGCCAGGCAACCGCGCGCTTCCGACTCGCGATCAGCCCGGCGAGCGGCGCCGCGCCAGCGCTCTCATACGCGGGCGGCAATGCCTGGGCCGGGCTGCTGTACGCCGCGACGGTGTACGAGTCCGGCGAGCTCGACCATGCCGCGCAGCTGCTCCATGTCTATCTGCCGCTGGTCTGCAATGCGGGCCTCGCCGATCACATGATTCTCGGGCACGTGATGCTGGCCCGCATCGCGGTCAGTCGCCGCGATCCCAGTCACGCGCTCCAGACGCTGGCCGAACTGGAGGCGCTCGGACACCGCCGAGGCCTCGCCCGTGTCGTGGCCGGCGCGCGCCTGGAGCGTGCCCGCATGTCGCTGCTACAAGGCGATCTCATCGCATTCGACACGGAGCTGTCCCGCGCCGACGACGCAACTCTGTGGGAGCGCGTGGCACGCGAGTGCAACCTCGCGAACGATCTGGAAACGCTGGCGCTGTCACGGCTGCGACGCGGCGTGTTAGCGGGTGGCACCGACACCGTGCCGCAGATCGAGCATCAGATTGCCGTGGCGACCGCCACTTCCAGTTACCGCCGCGTGCTGTTGCTGCGCCTGCTCGAAGCGATGGCGCTGCTGCGTCAGGGCGAACTCGCGACTGCCCTGTCCCGCTTCAGCCTCGTGTTGAAAATGTGCACGCGCGAGGGCTTCGTGAGCCTCGTAGTCGACGAAGGCCCGCTCGCTGGCGAACTGGTGCAGCGCTTTATCGCGCAGGAAAGCGATGCGCGCCAGCGTGACCCGCTCGTCGTCGATCACGCCCGTCGCCTGCTACGGGCATTCGGACCGCTGCCGGCCGTGGCCGGGCAAGCGCAGGCCGGGAATCTGACGCCTCAGGAATTGCGCGTGCTGCAAGGCGTCGCCGAAGGCCTTTCCAACGATGCGATGGCCGGGCAGTTCGGGGTGTCGCCGAGCACGGTGCGCACGCATCTGCGCAACATCAGCGCCAAGCTCGGTGCACAGAGCCGGACTCAGGCCGTCGCTCTGGCACGACGCAAGGGGTGGCTCGAATGAAGCTTGCCAGCACCCGCCGCACGCAAGGCGCCCCGCGAGCCGAAACGGAAATGATCCACGGCCTCCCCGGGATACGCCGATATGGCATCGCGATCCCCCTTTGTAAAATTTTCGACCATGGTCTCAGGCCTGCAACGCAGGCCGGCAAACGACAAGGAAGCACTCCGTGAACTTCGATTTCTCCGACGAACAAGCCATGTTGCGCGATCAGGCGCGGCGCTTTCTGGCCGACGCGAGCAGTCGCGAAAGGGTACGTCAATGGATGAACGCAGATGACGACGCTACCGCGGAACTCTGGCCCCAGCTTGCCGAAATGGGCTGGCTCGGCGCGGCCATTGACGAGGCCCATGGCGGGCTCGGCCTTGGCACGCTTGAACTGTGCGTCCTTGCCGAGGAGCTGGGCCGCGCGCTGACGCCGGTGCCATTTTTCAGCACTGTCTGCGTGGCCGCCGAATTGCTGGGCCGCTGCCCTGCCGGTGCGCGCCGCGACGAGTTGCTGCAGCGCATCGCTGCCGGCGACGCCGTGGTGACGCTGGCGGGCGCCGAGGCGGGAGAATCCTGGCCGGGCACGTTCGAGCGGAGCCTGCCCAAAACGCGCCTGCAAGCCGGCAAAGTGAGTGGCGAAAAGGCCGTGGTGCCCGACCTGCTGCGCGCGACCGATCTTCTCGTGACCGTTCTGGATTCCGACAATCGACCCGCCCTCGTCTGGATCGATGCGACGGCCGCTGGCGTACAGCGCGACGCGCTAGAGAGTTTCGATCTCCTGCGTGCGCATGGCCGGTTGCAACTGCGGGATGCCCCGGCCGAAATACTGCTGGCGGGTCCGGAACTGGCTGCGTTGCTGCGCACACTGCGCGACCGTGCCGCGATCATCGCCGCGTTCGAACAACTTGGCACCGCCGAAAGCGCGCTCACCCTGGCGCGCGACTATACGCTGCAACGCTATGCCTTCGGCCGCCCGCTTGCTGGCAATCAGGCGGTCAAGCACCGATTGGCCGACATGCTGGTCAAGAACGAACTGGCGCGCTCGAACGCGTACTTCGGTGCGTGGGCCGCACACGTCGACAGCGAAGAGTTGCCGCGCGCGGCTGCGGCGGCACGGCTCTCCGCTACCGAGGCACTGAATTTTGCCGCTGAGGAGGCACTACATCTGCACGGCGGGATCGGCTACACATGGGAAGCCGACTGCCACCTGTTCCTGCGCCGCGCCCGTCTGCTTGCTGTACAGCTTGGCAGCACGGCGGCCTGGAGCCAGCGGCTGCTCGATGCGAGCGTCGATCCCACCCTTGCGGCCTGACCCGTCCTGACCTGTCGAAGCGAATACCATGGATTTCAACGATACCCCCGACGAAGCCGCATTTCGCACGGAAGTGCGCGGCTGGCTGGCTGCGAACGCCAGCGCATATTGCATCGATAGTCAGGCGCTGTCGCTTGCCGAACTTGCCCAGCGCGGACGCGGCTGGCAGAAACACAAGGCATCCGCAGGCTATGGCGCCTTGTGCCTGCCGCAGGCTGTCGGCGGACGCGACGCGACGCCGATCCAGGAAGTCATCTTCGCCGAAGAAGAAGGACGCTACGAGCTGCCGATCGGGGTCTTTACCAGCATCGGCACGAATCTGGTCCTGCCCACGCTGCTGAAGCACGGCACGCCCGAACAGATCGAGCGCTTCGTGCGTCCGACCATCGAGGGCTCGCTGCAATGGTGCCAACTGTTCTCCGAGCCGGCCGCCGGTTCCGATCTCGCCGGCATCCGCACGCGCGCCGTGCGCGATGGCGACGAGTGGGTGATCTCGGGCCAGAAAGTGTGGAATTCGTGGGCGCATACGGCGGATTGGGGCGTGCTGATCACGCGCACCGATTCGTCGGTGGCCAAGCACAAGGGCATCACGTATTTCGTGATCGACATGAAGACCCCTGGCGTCGAGGTGCGGCCGATTCGTCAGATCTCCGGCGAGAGCGAATTCTGCGAAGTCTTCCTCAACGACGTACGTATCCCCGACAGTCAACGCATGGATGCCGTGGGCGCCGGATGGAAGGTCGCAATGACCACGCTGATGAACGAGCGTGCCTCGACCTCGGGCGAATCGCACCTGCTTCCCGATACGCGCAATCTGCTCGCGGCCGCTCGCGCTCACCCCGACGCGGCGGCGTTGACCGTTCCGATGGCACGTCTCGTCTCGCAGGAGATGGCATTGCGCAACTACCGCTTCCGCCAACTGACACTGCTCTCGCGCGGCAAGCAGCTCGGCGCAGATGCGGCCATGGGCAAGCTGGTGCTCGGCAAGATGCTGCAGGAACTGTCGGCCATGGCGCTGGAGTTGCACGGCATCGCGGCACTCTGCCCGGACGACGAACTGCGGCGCGAAGCGCACAAGCTGCTGCACGGCTATTGCTGGGGCGCAGCGCTGCGCATCGCGGGCGGCGCGGATGAAGTGCTGCGCAACCAGCTCGCGGAACGCGTGCTCGGCTTGCCGGCCGATCTGCGTGTCGACAAGGACTTGCCCTTCAACCAAATCCCCACGGGACGCTGATGGAACCCACTCTTTCCCCATCGAACGAAGAAGCACCGGTCCTGTGCGAACGCGAGGACGAACTTGCGATTGTCACGCTCAACCGCCCGGACCGGCTCAATGCCTTGTCCGGCCCGGTGATGGACGCGCTGCACAGCACACTGCAGACCCTGGCCGATGATCCGAAGGTCCGCGCGGTGTTTCTGCGCGGCGCCGGCCGGGCTTTCTGTGCCGGCGGCGACATCAAGGCCGGTGGCATCTCGAAGGAAGAGGCCGCGCAACTGACGACGGAGGACCGCATTGCGCGGCTGCGCCGTCAAATGGACAGCGCGGCTCTGCTTCACACCATGCCCAAGCCCACTATCAGCGCGCTGCGCGGCGCGATGATGGGCGCGGGCGTCGGCCTCGGTCTGTCGGCGGATCTACGCATCGCCTCGCGCACGCTCAAGCTGGAGACCGCATTTGCCTCGCTCGGTTTTTCCGGCGATTTCGGCGGTGCTTACTTTCTGACGCAACTCGCCGGGCCCTCGGCCGCACGCGAGCTGATGATGCGCTCGCGGCGCATTGACGGCGACGAGGCGCTGCGGCTCGGCCTGATCAACGAACTCGTCGACGACGACGCGCTCGACGCCCGCGCACTCACGGTGGCACGCGAACTGGCGGCGGGTCCGAGCATTGCTCTGCGCCACATGAAGCGCGCACTCAATGCAGCCGCTGATGGCGCGTCCGTGGCGGAGTTGCTGGACCTCGAAGCGGCCGCGATGGTACGAACCTCGCAGACAGAGGATCACAAGGAGGCGGTTCGCGCCTTCATTGAAAAGCGCCCGCCGCGTTTCAGCGGCCGCTGATTCGCGCACCGCGGATGTCGCGGGTTGGCCGCGCCTCGCGTACTGAATTGCGCCCACCGCCGTAAGCGCCACCAAACCTGCCGGCCATGCTCGCCTCCCGGCGCATGGCCGCTCTCGTTTCCCTTAGCCTAACCTTGCACCTCATGACGCATACCCCCATCGAATCGCTACTGATTGCCAACCGCTCGGAGATCGCCATCCGGGTGATGCGCGCCGCTGCCGAGATGAACATCCGTACCGTGGCGATCTATTCGAAGGAAGACCGTCTCGCCCTGCATCGTTTCAAGGCTGACGAAAGCTACCTGGTCGGCGACGGCAAGAAACCGCTCGCGGCCTACCTCGACATCGACGATATCCTGCGCATTGCCCGGCAGGCCAAGGTCGACGCGATTCATCCCGGGTATGGCTTTCTGTCCGAAAATCCGGATTTCGCGCAGGCCGTCATCGACGCCGGCATCCGCTGGATCGGGCCCTCCCCCGAGGTCATGCGCACCTTGGGCAACAAGGTTGCAGCCCGCAATGCAGCGATTGCCGCCGGCGTACCCGTGATGCCCGCCACCGCGCCGCTGCCTGAAGATCTTGAGGCGTGCCGACGGCTCGCGGCCGGGGTCGGTTATCCGCTGATGCTCAAGGCGAGCTGGGGCGGCGGCGGACGCGGCATGCGCGTCCTCGAAAGCGAACAGGACCTCGAGAGCGCGCTCGGCGCGGCGCGCCGGGAAGCGCTCGCAGCGTTCGGCAACGACGAAGTGTATGTCGAGAAGCTGGTGCGCAATGCACGCCACGTCGAGGTCCAGGTGCTGGGCGATACGCATGGCACGCTGGTGCACCTGTACGAGCGCGACTGCACGGTGCAACGGCGCAACCAGAAAGTGATCGAGCGCGCGCCCGCCCCTTATCTGGACTCCGCCGCTCGCGAGACCCTGTGCGAAGCCGCACTCCGATTGATGCGCGCGGTCGGCTACAGCCACGCCGGCACCGTGGAATTCCTGATGGATGCCGACACGGGCCAGTTCTATTTCATCGAAGTGAACCCCCGCATTCAGGTGGAGCACACGGTCACCGAAATGATCACCGGCGTCGACATTGTCAAGGCGCAGATCCGCATTACGGAAGGCGGCAGGATCGGGATGATCGAAGACGCGGTCGACGAGCGCGGCGGTGTCGTCACACGTGCGACGGGGGTGCCGGCACAGACCGACATCCCGCTCAACGGCCATGCGCTGCAATGCCGGATCACCACCGAAGACCCGGAAAACGGCTTCCTGCCCGACTATGGACGGCTCACCGCATACCGCAGTGCGGCCGGCTTCGGCGTGCGTCTGGACGCCGGGACAGCCTATGGCGGCGCGGTGATCACCCCGTATTACGACTCGCTGCTGGTCAAAGTCACCACCTGGGCGCCGACGGCCGCCGAGTCGATCCGGCGCATGGACCGCGCGCTACGCGAGTTCCGCATCCGCGGCGTGGCGTCGAATCTGCAGTTCCTCGAAAACGTCATCAATCACCCGGCCTTTGCCCGCGGCGATCTCACGACCCGCTTCATCGATCTCACCCCTGAACTGCTCGCTTTTGCGAAGCGGCGCGATCGCGCCACCAAACTGTTGAGCTATCTGGGCGAGGTGAGCGTCAACGGGCATGCGGAATTGAGCGGTCGAGCGCTACCGCAGTTGCCGCTGCCCAAACCACTGCTGCCGCCGCTCCATGGCACCGCCCCAGTGCCGCCCGGCACGCGTGATCGCCTGCGCGAGCTGGGCCCGGAAAAATTCGCGAGCTGGATGCTGGACCAGAAGCAGGTATTGCTAACCGACACGACGATGCGCGACGCGCATCAGTCGCTGTTCGCCACGCGCATGCGCACCGCCGACATGTTGCCCATCGCGCCGTTTTACGCGCGCCATCTGCCTCAACTGTTTTCGCTCGAATGCTGGGGTGGCGCCACCTTCGACGTGGCGCTGCGCTTCCTTAAAGAAGACCCCTGGCAACGGCTGACGCAGTTGCGCGAACGCGTGCCCAACATCCTGTTTCAAATGCTGTTGCGCGGCTCGAATGCGGTCGGCTACACCAACTACGCCGACAACGTCGTGCGCTTTTTCGTGCAGCAAGCTGCCAGCGCGGGAGTTGACCTGTTCCGTGTGTTCGACTCGCTGAACTGGGTACGCAATATGCGCGTGGCAATCGACGCGGTTCGCGAGAGCGGCTCGCTTTGCGAAGGCGCGATCTGCTATACGGGCGACCTGTTCGACAGCTCGCGCGCCAAATACGATCTCAAGTATTACGTCGGCATCGCGCGTGAACTGCAGCGCGCCGGCGTGCACGTGCTGGGCATCAAGGACATGGCGGGTATCTGCCGTCCGCAGGCTGCCGCTGCGCTTGTCAAGGCGCTCAAGGAAGAGACCGGGCTGCCGGTGCACTTTCATACCCACGATACCAGCGGCATTTCGGCCGCGTCCGCGCTGGCCGCGATCGCCGCGGGCTGCGATGCGGTGGACGGTGCACTCGATGCGATGAGCGGCCTGACGTCGCAACCCAACCTGTCGAGCATCGCCGCTGCGCTAGCGGGTAGCGAGCGCGATCCAGGACTCGATCTGGAACGTCTTCACGAAGCGTCGATGTACTGGGAAGGCGTGCGCCGCTACTACGCGCCGTTCGAATCGGAGATACGTGCCGGCACCGCCGACGTCTATCGTCACGAAATGCCCGGCGGCCAGTACACCAATCTGCGCGAGCAGGCGCGCTCGCTCGGCATCGAGCATCGCTGGACCGAAGTCTCGCGCGCCTATGCCGAGGTCAACCGGATGTTCGGCGACATCGTCAAGGTCACCCCGACCTCCAAGGTCGTCGGCGACATGGCGCTGATGATGGTGGCCAACGACCTGAGCGCTGCCGACCTGAGCAACCCGGCTAAAGAAATCGCGTTTCCCGAATCGGTCGTTTCGCTGTTCAAGGGCGAACTGGGTTTTCCGCCTGACGGCTTCCCTGCTGAACTTTCGCGCAAGGTGCTTCGTGGCGAGCCGCCAGCACCCTACCGGCCCGGCGACCAGATTGCCGCAGTCGATCTCGATGCGGCGCGCGTTGCAGGCGAGACCGCTTGTGAACATGAGCTCGACGACCGGCAGCTTGCGTCGTACCTCATGTACCCGAAGCAGACCGCTGACTATTTCCAGCACCTGCGCGCCTATAGCGATACGTCTGTCGTGCCGACACCGGCCTTCCTCTACGGCCTGCAGCCCCAGGAAGAAGTGGCGATCGATATCGCCGCCGGCAAAACCCTGCTGGTCAGTTTGCAGGGCCGGCACGCGGACACGGCCGAAGGCATGGTGAAAGTGCAGTTCGAATTGAACGGGCAATCGCGGACCGCGTCGATCGAGCAGCGTAGCACCGCGCAAGCCGGACCCACGCGCCGCAGCCGCCCGGTGGCCGAGCCGTCGAACCCGCTGCACGTGGCCGCGCCCATGCCGGGCTCGGTGGTGACGGTGGCGGTCCAGGCGGGACAGCGCGTCACGGCGGGCAGCACGCTGATCGCACTGGAAGCCATGAAAATGGAAATGCACCTCGCCGCGGAACACGACTGCGAGATCGCCGAGGTCCACGTGCATCCGGGCGACCGTGTCGCGGCGAAGGACCTGCTGATCACGCTGAAAGAGCGCGGCTAGCATGTCTGAGCAACTTTCGGCGCCCTCCGCGCTTGCATCGCTGACCGGCGTTCATAACTTCCGCAACCTCGCCGGCTTGCATGGGGCTGACGGCCGTCGCGTGGCGGCAAACGTGCTCTACCGTAGCGCTGGACTGCACAGGCTCGGTCCTGATGGGTGGAGCGAGTTAGCCCGTCATGGCTTGCGGACGATCTGCGACCTGCGCGGTCAGCAGGAGACTTCGTATTCACCCACAACGCCGCCGACGGGTCAGCAGGTGCGGATTCTCCCTTTCGACGTTCGCAACGATATCCGCAGCGATCCGGCACTGATGAACATGCTCGCCGCAAAGCCCGACGCGGCAAGCGCGCACCGCATGATGCTGGAGATCTATCGGCGCTTCCCCGCCGCTTTCGCGCCGCGCCTCCACCAGCTGTTCGATACCGCGATAGAGAGTGGCACACCGATGTTACTGCACTGCGCCGCCGGCAAGGACCGTACGGGTTTTGCGGTGGCGCTCGTGTTGCATGCACTGGGTGTGTCGATGGATGACATCATGGAGGACTACTTGCTATCGCGCTCTCCTTTGGGCACCGCTGACCCGCGGATTCCCGGAATACAGGCGCTGTTCGAGAGCGGCACAGGATTGCGACTGCCAGCACAGGCCGCGTTGCCTATCCTGACCGTGGAGCCCGAGTACCTATGCGCCGCGTTCGACGCGCTGACGCTCGAACACGGTGGCACGGATACCTGGCTGCAGCAAGTCTGTGGGCTGACGCCGGCACGCCGCGAACATCTGCAGGCGGCCATGCTCGCCGCGTGAGTGCATCGAAGACGCCGAATCCGACATTCCCAGTCCGTAGCGCAGCCGCCGCATGAGCCGCATCCGAGCGTTTTCATATCATCTCCGCCCATTGACCAATCATATATACAATTGATATGATTTGCATCATTAATGTCTAACTGCACCCAATGCGTGGTGCGGCAGCCTCAAGGAGACGCAATGAGTCAAACCCTGGCCCAAGGGATAGAGCAAGCCGCGACGTCAGCGCCGGAAGCCCTGGCCATCGAATTCGAGGGCGAGTGGTTCACCTGGGGTCAACTCGCCAAGGTGATGAGCGGACTGGAAGCATTGCTTGCCGGCGCGAACCTCGGCAAGGCGACGCCAGTTGCCATGCTGATGCGCAACGCGCCGGCCATGGTCGCGGCGGCCCTGCAAGTACTCAAGACCGAGCGGTGCGTCGTCACGGTCAACCCGTTTCAGGGCGCCGAGAAGATCGCCGCCGATTTACGCCAGTTGCGCTGTGCGGCAATCGTGGCGGTCGAGCAGGACTGGGCGCTCGCGCAGCTGCGCGAAGTCGCCCGCGAAACCGGCGCAATGGCGGTGCAGGTCAGCCTCAAGCCCGAGCCCCAGGTCAGCGCACTCGATGGCCTGGACAAACCGGGCACAGGCCCTTTCCACGAGCCGCTGAATGGAACCGCCGTGCTGATGCTCAGCAGCGGCACCACCGGTCCGGCCAAGCGCATCAAACTGCCCTACAAGCAGCTCGAGCAGTCGTTTGCACGGGCGGCGGCCTACGAATCGAACCGCCCTAGCTCCGGTACTCGCGCGGCACGTACCCCGGCGATTCTGGCTACGCCGCTCGTTCATATTGGCGGGCTTTATTTCTCACTCGATGCGGTGCTCGCAGGGCGCCCGATCGCGCTGCTGGAGAAGTTCAGCGTAGCCGAATATTGCCGCGTGCTGAAGGCGCATAGGCCGAAGGCGATTTCGCTCCCGCCATCGGCAATACGCATGTTGCTGGACGCCGCAGTAGACCCCGAACTCTTCTCCAGCGTGATCGCGGTGCGTGCCGGCAGCGCGCCGCTGCTGCCGGAACTCAAGAGCCAGTTCGAGTCGACCTTCAAGGTGCCGGTGCTCGACGTCTATGGCGCGACCGAATTCGCCGGGGCCGTCGCGGGTTGGTCGCTTGACGACTATCGTCAGTTCGACAAGCTCAAGGTCGGTTCGGTCGGCCGCGCGCAGCCCGGAATCGAGTTGCGCGTCGTCGATGGCGAAACCGGCGAGCCTCAGCCGGTGGGTACGAAAGGCGTCCTGGAGATCCGTTCGCTGCAAAGCGAAACGAAAGGCTGGGTCCGCACGACCGATCTGGCAGAACTCGACAGCGACGGCTTTCTCTACATTCGCGGCCGCGTCGACGACGCCATTATTCGCGGCGGCTTCAAGGTGCTGCCGCGCGATATCGAAGCGCTCCTGCGCGAGCACCCGGCTGTTCAGGAGGCCTGTGTCGTCGGGCTGCCGGATAAGCGTCTCGGCGCCGTGCCGGCTGCCGCAGTAGAGTTGCGCGAAGGCGCGAGCGCCGTCAGCGAAGCCGAGCTGACGCAGTTCTTGCGCGACAAGGTGGTGGCCTATCAGGTGCCGACCTGCTTGCGCATCGTCCCTGCGTTGCCCCGCACGCCGTCCCTCAAAGTCAGTCAACACGAAGTCCGTCAGTTGCTGGCCGCCGAATTGGCCTGAGCCGAGGCAGCTTTTCTTACCCGTACCGGAGACACGGATGTCCACTACCAACGTCGAGAAAAAATCTGCCGAAGGCATTAGCGAAGAGTTCAAGAAAGCCACCAACTACGAGCTGACCGACCACGACATCGAGCGCGCCAACAAGATTCTCAACATCGATCTCGCCGCGCGCGACCAGGAGCAGATCGGCACCGCGAACATCGATAACATCCGGTCTTTCGCGTACGCGTGCGGCAGCGACAACCCGCTCTTCTGCGACCCCGACTACGCAGCGGGTACCCGCTGGGGCTCGGTGATCGCGCCGTCGATGATGGCCGGCATCATCAACCGCCCGCTGCTCGGCGATCCGCCGACGGCCGAGTACAAGGCGAACACCAAGAGCCTGTTCCGGGGTATCCACGTATTCATCTCGGGCGGCGAGTGGACCTTCTACCGACCGATTTTTCCGGGCGACACGCTTTACAGCTTCGGTGGCGAGGACGGCATCGAAGTCACGCCGAGCGAATTCGCCGGCCGCAAGGTCACGCGTTTTCACACCGACGTCAAGGTGAACCAGCGCGGCGAAGTCGTGTCGACCTACCGCTACCGGTCGATCCTGACCGAGCGCAAGACTGCGCGCGAGAAGGGCAAGTACGCGGCCATCGAGCCGGCGAAATACACCGATGAAGACATCGCGAAGATCGACGCCGTCTATGCGCAGGAAGAGGCCCGTGGCGCGCAGAAGCGTTACTGGTCCGATGTTCAGGTTGGCGAAGCGATGACGCCCGGCGCGTCCGGTCCGCTCACGGTGACCGACGTGGTCAACTTCCACGGCGCAGGCTACGGCTGGGTGCCCTACGGTCTGCGCAGCGGCCGGCTCTGGCACAAGAACCGCAACCGCATCGCACCGTTCTACGTGAAGGACGCCAACGGCATCCCCGACGTTGCACAGCGCCTGCACTGGGACAGCGCGTGGGCCCAGGCCATCGGCAACCCGATGGCCTACGACTACGGCGTCATGCGCGAAAACTACCTGTTCCGCTATCTGACCGACTGGGCCGGCGACGACGGCTGGGTCGTGCGCCAGTACGACGAAATCCGCAAGTTCAACTACATGGGCGACACCCAGTTCATCTCCGGTGAAGTCGTCGGCAAGCGTGAGGAGAACGGCCGCAAGCTGGTCGACCTCAAGGTCACGATGACCAACCAGCGCGGCGAGGAAACCGTGCGCTGCGAGGCCACCGTGGCGCTGCCCGATCACGACGGCGTGCTGCTGTTGCCCGAGCCGAGCGATGACCTCAAGCGCCGCGCCGCGAAGATGATGGCGCGCCATTGGGAACTGCTCGCGCAGAAGCGGCGCGGCTGAAGGGAAACAGCATCATGGATCTGAGCTATAGCGAAGAGCACCAGCGCTTTCGCGCCGAGGTACAGGCCTTTCTGAAGGCGAACTGGACGCCCGGCTCGACGAAGCCGACCCCGGACGAAATCAAGGCGTTCCGCCGCAAGGCGATCGATGCCGGTTATCTGTATCGCGGCATTCCGCGCGAGTACGGCGGCTCGGAGCAGGCGCCCGATGTCCTCAAGGGGCAAATCGTGCGCGAGGCGTTCGCACGCGCCAAAGCGCCGGGCGAGTTGAGCGGCGTGGGTATCTCGATGGTCGTGCCGACCTTGCTGGAACGCGGCACGCCGGAACAGAAAGCGCGCTTCATTCCGCCCACGATGTCCGGCGAAGTCATCTGGGCGCAAGGCTATAGCGAACCCGGCGCGGGCAGCGACCTCGCCAGCCTGCGCACGCGCGCCGAGCTGGTCAACGGCGAGTGGGTCATCAACGGACAGAAGACCTGGAGTTCGCTCGCGCACAAGGCTCGATACATGTTCGTGCTGTGCCGCACCGAACCGGACGCACCGAAGCACAAAGGCATTTCCTATCTGCTGGTCGACGTCAAGCAGCCGGGCGTAACCGTGCGTCCGATGAAGCAGATCACCGGCGAAAGCGAGTTCTGCGAAGTGTTCTTCGACAACGCACGCACGCCCGCAGACTGGATCGTCGGCGCGCGCGGCGACGGCTGGGCGGTGTCGAAGACCACGCTCGGCCACGAGCGGGCGGGCTTCATGGGCAACGCTGAAGCGTCGGTGGCGCTGTTCGAGAAGCTCGTCGATCTGGCGCGCCGCAGCACCTACCTCGGTCAGCCAGCGCTCCAGCATCCACTCATCCGCGAGCGGCTTGCCGTGCTGCAAGGCATGGTGCTGGCGGCACGCTATTCGGGCTACCGTCAACTCTCGATGATGTCGCACGGCGAAAACCCCGGCATCGCGCCCATGCTCAACAAGATCACAGCCTCCAACATCGCTGCCGAAATCGCCGCGATCGCACGCGATCTGATGGGCGACGATCTGCTGCTCTCCCCCGACCCGGCGAACGGGCCGGTCGGCAACGAACGGTGGAGCGGGCAATTCTTCGGTTCGCTCGGTATGGCGATCGCCGGCGGCACTTCGAATATCCAGCGCAACCTGATCGCCGAGCGCGGCCTCAGCCTGCCGCGCGACAACGCGGGAGCCAACGAATGAATTTCCTGCTCAGCTCCGAACAGCACGAGATGCAGCGCGCGGTCGAGCGCTATCTCGACGAGAGTCTCGATACCGTCGCCTTGCACAAGATCTTCGACGACGAAAGCGAGCACTGCGGCCACGACGCCAAACTATGGTCCGGCCTCGCCGAACTCGGTGTCATCGGCATCAATCTGCCTGAAGAACAAGGCGGCCTCGGTCTGGAAATGATCGATCTGGCGTTAATTGCCGAGACGCTCGGCAGCCGCGCCGCGCCCGTGCCCTTTATCGGCCACGTATTGGCGACGCTGGCCATTGCATGGGCTGGCAGTGACGCACAACGTGCGCGTTGGCTGCCGGTTCTGCTCGACGGCAGCGTGATTGCCGCCGTCGACTTCGCAGGCAACGAGAACGGCCAGAACGCGGCGCCATGGACCGTGCCGGGCGCGCCGCACGCGCAGCTGTTCGTGCTCGGCCTGCAGGGCGGTGAACTGGCGTTGGTGGAGCGCGGCGCTCACGGCGTCAGCGTGACCCCACGGGCGTCGACGGACCGCACTCGGCGCCTTGGTGTCGTCACGCTGGACGACACCCCCCTCGAACCCCTGCCGGGCGCCGCCGCACACGCCGACCGTCTGCGCGACGCCGCGCTGATTCTGCTGGCAGCCGATGCTTTCGGCGGCGCGACGCGCTGTCACGAGATGGCAGTGGCGTATGCGAAGGAACGCGAGCAGTTCGGCCAGCCCATCGGCAAGTTCCAGGCGATCAAGCACCAACTGGCCGACATGGTCGTCGCGGTCGAGCCGGCGCGTGGCCTGTACTGGTACGCCGCGCACGCGTTCGATCACCGCGAGCGCCATGAAGCCGCCCACATGGCCGCGCTGGCCAAGGCGCATCTCGCCGACCTGTATGTGAGCGCTGCACGCCGCTGCGTGGAGATTCATGGCGGCATGGGTTACACGTGGGAGCTGGATGTCCACATTTTCCTGCGGCGCGCGATGTTCGATCACGCGTGGATGGGATCGCCCGTGTACCATCGGGCGCGCGCCGCCGATCTGGCAGGCTGGTAACGAGAACGATCGGCGACGCAAGGCCGAACAAAGAACCAACGGAGACTATTCGCATGCCGAACGATTCGCGCGATGCGCCCGACTTCAGCCTGACGGGCCTTCATGCCCTTGTGACCGGCGCATCCGGCGGCCTGGGTCTGCATATGGCGGGCACGCTGGCGCGCGCGGGCGCCACGGTGCATCTCGCCGCTCGCAACACCGACAAGCTGGACGCGGAAGTACAGGCGCTGCGCGCCGCGGGCCATCAGGCCGATTCGCTGGCCCTTGATGTGCAGGACGCCGCCCAGGTAGAACACGCGTTGCAGGCGCTGCACGCGCGGATCGGCGCCCCGCTCGACATCGTCGTGAACAACGCGGGCGTGACCAATACGCGGCCTCTGCTCGACCAGCAGCCCGACGAATGGGATCGCATCATGGATACCAACCTGCGCGGCGGCTGGCTCGTCGCGACCGCCGCCGCCCGCGCGATGGTCGCGGCGAAACGCGGCGGGGTCATCGTCAACGTCGCCTCGATCCTCGGTGAACGGGTGGCCGCTGGCGTGGGTCCGTACAGCGCGTCCAAGGCGGGGCTGATCCAGCTCACCCGCACGATGGCGCTGGAGTGGGCGCGCTACAACATCCGCTGCAATGCGCTGTTGCCGGGCTATATCGCAACCGATCTGAACCGCGAATTCCTCGGCAGCGAAGCGGGCGAACGACTGCGCCAGCGCGTACCCACCCGCCGCTTCGGCTCGCCGAGCGATCTCGACGGGCCACTTCTGCTGCTGTGCTCGGATGCCGGCCGCCACATCACTGGTGCGGCTTTACCGGTCGATGGCGGGCACCTGACCAGTTCGCTGTGAGCAGACCCGCATCGGCCAGCTAAACCGACTCGCTCGCGCGCATAGCACGCCGCGCGAGCGAGTCGGAATATCGCGCTTCAGATGCGCGTCAACGCTGCCGCTTCGCGTGCAAACGCCACGGCCTGCGCCCCGACGTCGGCCGCATCGGCGGACGCGGCATTGCCCGCTCTCGCACGTGCGGCCACTCCCTCCAGAATGACTGCGAACCGGAACATCGAGAACGCCACGTGGAATGCCTCGAGCTCCTGCGCCCGCCCGCAGCGGCTCATATAGCGCGCGACGAATTCGTCCCGCGCAGGCAGGCCTAGTGCCGGCAAATCCAGTTCGCGCAAGCCGTCGAATTCATGCGGGCGCATGGACCACGCCATGCTGCAATAGCCGACATCCGCCAGCGGGTGACCTAACGTCGACAGTTCCCAATCCAGCACCGCGATCACTCTCGGCTCGGTCGGGTGAAACATCAGATTGCCGAAGCGGAAGTCGCCATGAACGATGCTGGTCGACTGATCCGCCGGAACGTGCCGCGGCAGCCATTCGATCAGGCGGTCGATGTCCGCGCTTTCGCCCGTCTTCGACGCGTGCCACTGACGCGTCCAGCGCGCCACCTGCCGTTCGAAGAAGTTGCCGGGCTTGCCGTAGTCTTCGAGGCCGACTGATTGCCAGTCCACCGCGTGCAGGGCTGCCAGCGTATCCGCCATGGCGTCAAAACAGGCGCGCCGTTCGGCGGGCGGCACTTCAGGCAGCGCGTAATGCGGGAACACCCGGCCATGCAGGCGGCGCATCACATAGAAAGGCGTGCCGACCACCTCGCGATCGTCGCAGAACACCAGCATCTCGGGCACCGGCACGGCCGTGCCGGCAAGCGCGCGCTGGATACGGAACTCGCGATCGACGGCGTGCGCAGAAGGCAGAAGCTGCCCCGGCGGCTGCTTGCGCAAGACCAGCGACTGCTCGTCGAAGTCGACGAAAAAGGTCGGGTTCGACTGGCCGCCGCCGATCCGCGTCAGGCGCATTTCGCCCCGGATATCGGGCAGTTTTGCCTGCAGCCACTGGCGCAGGCGTGAGGGTTCGAACTCGAAGCTCGTCAAGTGAGAAGTGTCGGCCATCCGGCTGTGTCTCCAGGAATCATCGTGCGATGGAACGAGGCGATGTTCTGCTTCATCGCAAGGACATCAGACTCCCCTATTCCAATATATCATTATAATGATTAATATACCTTCCAGTGAGGAGTTGCGGTTCGGTTTGTGCCTTCCGCGCTCGCCAGTCACAACTTTCACTGACCCGAAATAGAGGGGCAAATTTATGACAACACCGCTGACCATGAAGACCCGCGTCACTGAACTGCTGGGCACCCGCTACCCCATCGTGCAGGGTGGCATGCAGTGGGTC
>NZ_RQIS01000038.1 GCF_003837865.1 Paraburkholderia dinghuensis
CCGACGATGCCGAATTCCGCCGCTTTCTTGCTACGCTCGGTTATCCGTACTGGGAAGAGACGCACAATCCGGCGTACCGGTTGTTTCTTCAGTGACGCCGTCGCAGACGTTTGCGATTCGCGGCAGAATGTTGGCTTGCTCATCGCATTGCGTCTGCGTCTGTCCTTTATGAATTACCTCGATCCGGCAGAAATTGGAAGCTGGCACGCCCACGTCTATTTCGACGCGGCGACGCGTGACGCCGCCTGGGCGTTGCGTGTTGCCATCGAGGCGAACTTTGGTTCCGAATTGCAGATGGGGCGCTTTCACGAACGTCCCGTCGGGCCGCATCCCATGTGGTCGTATCAGCTCGCATTCGCGCGTGAGCGACTCGCTGAAATCGTCGAGTGGCTCGCGCTGAATCACGGCGCGCTCGACGTGTTTTTGCATCCGAACACGTCCGATCCGTTGCGCGATCATCGCGATTCCGCTCTGTGGATCGGACACTCGCACACCCTCAATCTGGCCGTTTTCTCCGGCTGACGCGCAACGTGTGTCCAGTCGCGCGGGTGCTCCCGCACGTGTCTATTTTCATCGGATCATCCAGCGGACAACTTGCAGGCAAACGCCGCGGTCGTCACTGACGTGTGACATTGCCCGGCTGAGCGCCAGTAACGCGGGCGCAACAGCGTCAGGCGAATGCCATGTGCGAAGTGTTCAAGATTGACTTCGGCAGTCAATCTGGCGCAATGCCGGCAAGTACATTTGTCGCGTATCGCCAG
This sequence comes from Paraburkholderia dinghuensis, assembly GCF_003837865.1. Lineage (GTDB taxonomy): Bacteria > Pseudomonadota > Gammaproteobacteria > Burkholderiales > Burkholderiaceae > Paraburkholderia > Paraburkholderia dinghuensis. Next base: position 762 of record NZ_RQIS01000038.1, read on the forward strand.
ACCGGAAAAGCGCGCGATGACAAACTGGTTTGCAAACAAATCGCCCAATTCATTCGCCAATACCACTCAATAAAATTCACCGAAGTGGGTTACGCGTTGGCAATTCAAACTGGATTGGCAAATACGTTGTTCCTGCCGTCCAGGGCCAGCGTCGCGCCAGGAATCGCTGCGCAATGAAGGCAGAAAAAATACCTGACGCCTCCTCAGATCACGGCACGTTCGTTCACGACGCGCTCGCGTTATGTGTCCCGCCTGCCGTTTTCAAAAACCGCGGCGCCGATCAGTGCATGTTGCTGATAATTACTTTTCCACCGCGCCGCCTCGCAAAAATTTACGGCACTATAATTTCGGGTGATTGAGGGAAACGTTTGCCGTTGACTGGATGTAAAAATTCGCGTTAGTAATTGCAGGAAGTGGTAGAAAAAATTTCCATAGGCTACAACAGCGCAAGACCACGTTCGAGGTTGGGCGTGCAACGTACCGTCCCACCCATCGCCGCGTAGCCCCATGTCGATCCAGCATCACTACTCGGACCTGCTACCCATGCCGACCGTCGTCGATGCCCTGATTGAGCAACATCTCTCGCCTCAATGGCGCGGTCTGCTGCACGCGCTCGCAGCGGAATTTGAAGCACAGCTCGATCGCGACGACCTGCGGCAGTTGATGTTCTGCGTGGGCGAGCGTTTCGCGGCCGAGCAGCCCCTCGCGGCCTGCGACTCGATGGCCGATCTCGCCGACGCGTTCAACGCCCGCTGGGCGCCGATTCAATGGGGCCGCGTGGAGCTCGCCGACGAAGGCACCCATCTGCGTATCGTTCATTACGGTGCGCCGCTTCACGCGTTCGGCGGCGAGGCATTGGCCTGGACGCCAGCGTTTCTGCAGGGTTGCTACCAGGCCTGGCTCGATGCAATGGGCGCGAAGCAACTCACGGTCGTGCAGGCCGGCATTCCTGACGATGGCTTTGCCATCGAGTTTCACCTGGTGCGCGCGACGACTTGACCGTCGCGCTGGCACTGCCGTTCGACGGCAGTCTGTGATCGTTCTGGTTTGTCGGTCCGCCTATGTATACCTCGAGCGATATCAAGACACTCTACGGCCGGTTCGCTGGTGATGCGACCGGCTATCGGGAGATCCGCATGGAGAACGAGGCTCAGGAGGCGCGCGATCGCTGGCCACTGCTCGGCATGATCGATCCACGCAAGGTCGACCTGAGCGCGACGGAGAAGGCGCGCAGTCTGCCGGCGGCAGGTACTGCCGACGCGGGACGCCTACCGGGGTCCGTGGGCGCCGCGCCAGGATCGATGCCGGCAGGCGGCAGCTCGTCGCCGCCCGCGCGATCGCAGGCGGCACTGCGCCGTTCGGCGCCGCTCTTCGCGCGTTCGCTGCGCCGTGATTTGACGAGGGACATCGAAAAGCCCACCTACACGGCGCCGGAAAGCAGCGCGTTTCGTTTCTCGCCGCCGCCCGGCGCGAAGGCGAGTCCGGAAGAGGTCGTCGCGGCGACGCAGGTGACCAACGAGGCTGTCGCTGTGCCGCGCATTCTTGGTGTACCGCCGACTGCAGCGAATACAGCGAATTTACCTCCCGCAGTTGCCGCGCCCGCGGCGTCCGCCGATTTAGCCACGCGGCCCGCAGTTGCGCCTGGTGGGGCACCACTCAGAAAGCTGTTCGGCGCGGTTTCCGCACCTACCGTGCAACAGGAACAGCGCGCAGCATCCACGACACCCGCCAGTGTGGAGCCGCACCTCGATCGGCTGTTCGATCGACTGCGCGAGGGTGGCAACGCAACACCGGTTCAGGGAGGCTCTGCTGATCCGAAGACAGCGCCGGCTCGTCCCGGCTTTCCACGGGAGTGAGCGGGCCATGAAAGTGGTCAGTGTGGTGTCGGCAAAAGGCGGCGTGGGCAAAACGACGCTCGCCGCTAATCTCGCGTCCGTGCTCGCTGCCTCTGGGCGGCACGTCGTAGCCATCGATCTCGATCCGCAGAATGCACTGCGGCTTCACTTTGGCGTGCCGCTCGACAGCGTCGACGGCGTGTCGCGCACCACGCTCACCGGTGCACCGTGGCAGAGTGCGATGGTGAATGGCGTCGATGACGTAACCGTCCTCGCGTTCGGCACGCTTACCATCGAAGAGCAGCGGCATTTCGAGCACCATCTCGACGAAAACCCGCTCTGGTTCGCGCACGGCCTCGAGGCTCTGCAGCTTGGCCCTGCGGACATCGTCGTAGTCGATACGCCGCCGGGCGCTTCGGCCTACACACGCGCCGCACTCTGCGCGGCGAATTTCGCGCCCAACGTCGTGCTCGCGGACGCCGCCTCCTATGCGGCGATCCCGCAGATGCAGCGTGTGATCGATACCTACGCGGTGCCGCGGCCGGAGTTCATCGGAGAAGGCTACGTCATCAATCAGGTCGACCCGTCGCGCCAGCTCAACAAGGACGTCTTGCGCGTGCTGCGTGACATGCTCGGCGAACACATGTTTCCCGGCGCGATTCATACCGATGAAGGCGTGAGCGAAGCGCTCGCGTGCAATACCACCGTAATGCATTACGACCCGCTCTGCCAGGCCTCGGCGGACATGCGCGCATGCGCGGCGTGGCTGCTCGAAGCGCTCGATACGCCGGCACAGTCGCGAAGGAGCGTTGCATGAGCACTGCCCAACCCGACGCTGGCGCGACCTCGACCGGCGCTGCACGTTTTGCGTCTTCCCGGCTTGAGCGCATCGCCGAGTCGCGCATCTGGAACAGTCGCGTAATCGTCGTGATACTCACGCTCTTTTCGCTCTGCGCCCTCTATTTCGTCTTTACGGTACCGCTGGGGAACCCCGAGCAACTCGCGTTCGCGACGAGCTGCTTCATCCTCGCGCTGCTGTTCCGGCGCGTTGAAGGGCGCTACGCGACGCTCGTGATGATCATGCTTTCGGTGATCGCCACGGGCCGCTACATGTTCTGGCGTCTCACGGAGACGACTTCCTGGACGCATCCGGTCGACGCTGCGTGGGGCGTCGGGCTCGTCGCGGCGGAAGTCTACGCGGCGGTCGTGCTGATGCTCGGCTACTTCCAGACGGCGTGGCCGCTGCATCGCAAGCCGGTGCCGTTGCCTGCGTCACGTGCGCTGTGGCCCACCGTCGACGTGTTCATTCCCACCTATAACGAGCCGCTTTCGGTCGTCAAGCCGACGGTCTACGCAGCGCTTGCGATGGACTACCCGCAGGAGAAGATATCGATCCACGTGCTCGACGACGGCCGCCGCCCGGAGTTCAAGGCGTTCTGCGAAGAGGTCGGTGTCAACTGGACGATCCGCGCGAATAACTTTCACGCGAAGGCGGGCAACATCAACGCGGCGCTCAAGCTCACGAGTGGCGAATTCCTCGCGATCTTCGACTGCGATCACATTCCGACCCGTTCGTTCCTCCAGATCTGCCTCGGCTGGTTCCTGCGCGACAAGAAGCTGTCGATGCTGCAGACGCCGCACCATTTCTTCTCGCCCGATCCGTTCGAGCGCAATCTGGATACGTTCCGCAAGGTGCCGAACGAGGGCGAACTGTTCTATGGACTCGTGCAGGACGGCAACGACTTCTGGAACGCCACGTTCTTCTGCGGTTCGTGTGCGGTGCTGCGCCGGTCGATGGTCGAAGAGATTGGCGGCATTGCCGTGGAGACCGTCACCGAGGACGCGCACACCGCGCTCAAGCTGCACCGCCTCGGCTACACGACGGCCTATCTCGCGATCCCGCAGGCTGCCGGTCTTGCGACGGAAAGTCTCTCGGGCCACATCGGCCAGCGTATCCGCTGGGCGCGGGGCATGACGCAGATCTTCCGCATCGATAATCCGCTCACGGGCAAGGGCCTCGCACTCGGCCAGCGCCTGTGCTATGCGAACGCGATGATGCACTTCTTCTATGGCATCCCGCGTCTAGTGTTTCTCACGGCGCCGCTCGCGTTCCTGTTCTTCGGAGCGCACGTGATTCAGGCGTCGGCGGAGGCGATTGCGCTCTACGCGCTACCGCACATGTTCCACGCGAACGTCACGAATTCGCGCATGCAAAGCGCGTTCCGGCATTCGTTCTGGGCGGAGGTGTACGAGTCGGTGCTCGCGTCGTACATCACCGGGCCCACGATGCTTGCGCTCATCAACCCGAAGCTCGGCAAGTTCAACGTGACGGCCAAGGGCGGCAAGATCTCCGAGACCTACTTCGACTGGGCGATCTCGCGACCCTACCTGATCCTGATGCTGCTGAACCTGCTCGGTTTCGCGCTCGGTTTCGTGCACATCTATCACAACCTGCATGTGCGCAGCGAGGTGAACACCACCCTCCTCAATCTGGCGTGGACGGCCTACAACATGCTGATCCTCGGGGCCGCCGTGGCCGCCGCCAACGAACAGAAGCAGGTCCGCTCGGACCCGCGCGTCGCGATGAAGATGCCGGTGACGCTGCGCTTTGGCACCGGCCGCACGCTCGCGTGCGAGACGATCGATTACTCCGAAGGCGGCGTGGGTGTCGCGTTGCCCAATGACATCCAGGTGCCGATGTACGAGAACGTGACCGTGTCGCTCTTTCACGGTATCGAGGAATACGCGTTCGCGGCGACCGTGAGTTTTTCCGCACCGGGGCGTGCGGGCCTGCAGTTCGTCGGGATGACGAAGGCGCAGGAATTCGAGTTCGTAAAGACGACGTTCTCGCGCGCCGACGCGTGGACGGAATGGGCCGAAGGCCGGCAGCCCGACAAGCCGTTGCGCGCACTTTGGCATGTGCTGCGGGTCGGTGTGCGCGGTATCCGCGGAGTTTTCGAACATCTTTACCGTGATGTTCGCGGGTTGTTGAGGCGCGGCGACAGACAGGCCGCGCAAAAAGACAGCTAAGGACATGAAGAACTCGACCAGGTGTATGCGCTCGCGCGGCAACTCGGGCGAGGGATGTACTGTGCGTCCGGCAATGGTGGAGCCTCACGGCGAAGCGGCGAAGTGGGGCGCCTCGCGCCTCGCGCGCGCGTTCGTGTATTGCCTCGCCGCGCAACTACTCTTCGCGCCGTTCGTGTGCGCGGTCGATGCCGAGGCTGCGGCGGCAAAGGCGGCGAGTGCGCCGGGCGCACCGGGCACACCGGGCACACCGGGCAAGCCAGCGCCTCCGCCCGTTGCCGCTCGCGCGGCGGATGGCGCGACCGCGGTCGGCGCGGTGCCCCCGCCTGGACCCGCCGCCGTCTTCGACCCGCAAGCCGTCCAGCAGCCGCCGCTCGGATTGCCCGTGCCACCGCTTACGCCACAGCAGCAGAAGTTGCTCGGCACGCGGGCGCCGACCACTGCGAATCCCGGGACGCTCGTGTCGGGTGGCCGCCGGCAGACGCTGACTTTCGCTGATCTCGGCGCGCAGGACCCGCTGCAGCTTCGCGGTACCGACGGCATCAACGGCGTGCCGTTCTCGGTGCGCAACGACGAAGTGGTGACGGGCGCGGTGTTGCATCTCATCTATAGCTACTCGCCCGCGCTCTTGCCGGATGTCTCGCAGCTCAACGTGCTGGTGAACGGCGAAGTGGCCGCGACACTACCGTTGCCTCATGAGCAGGCGGGCATCACGGTTGCGCGCGACATCACGCTCGATCCGCGGTTCATCACCGAATTCAACCACCTGAATCTTGAGTTGATCGGCCATTACACACACCGCTGTGAGGACCCCGCGCATACGACGCTATGGGCGACGATCAGCAACGCTAGTTCGCTCGACATGACGTACTCATCGCTGCCGACGAGTCCCGACCTGGGTGCGCTCCCGCAGCCGTTCTTCGACCGCCGCGACGTACGTCGCCTCGAACTGCCGTTCGTGTTCGCCAGCAAGCCCGACGCCGATACGCTCGCCGCCGCTGGCACGGTCGCGTCGTGGTTCGGTTCGCTCGCGGGCTATCGCGGCGCGCTTTTTCCGGCGCAGGTGGGCAACCTCCCGCTATCGGGCAACGCCGTGGTATTCGCGCTTGCCGACGCGCATCCGGAAGGCGTTACGCTGCCGGACATCTCCGGTCCAACGGTCGCGGTTGTGGCACGCAGCGAACCGGCGCGCGGCCAACTGCTGCTCGTGCTGGGACGCAACGGCGCGGAACTGCGCACGGCCGCGAGTGCGCTCGCGCTCGGCGAGAACACGCTCTCCGGGACGAGCGTCACGGTCAGCCAGCTCACGACGCTCAAACCGCGCGTTCCCTACGATGCGCCGAAGTGGCTGCCGACCAACCGCCCGGTGCGGTTCGGCGAACTCGTGGAGGCGAGCGACCTGAGCGTGAGCGGCTATTTCGCAGGTCCGATCGCGCTGAACCTTCATGTGCCGCCCGACCTGTTTATGTGGAACTCGAAGGGCGCGCCGCTCGACTTGCGCTACCGGTATTCGGTGCGTCCGCGCCCGGATCGCTCGTCGATGAACGTCAGCGTGAACAACAACTTCGTGCAGGCGCTGCCGATTCCCGCCGTGTCGCCGTCGCGCTTCAGCCTGAACAGCCTGCTCGACCGCCTTGGCATCGAGACGTCGGGTGCGGGCGTGGCGCGGCGCATCGTGCGCGTGCCGCCGCTGCTGCTCACGCCACGCTCGACGCTGCGCATGCACTTCTTCTACGACATTCCGAACACGGGCGAGTGTGCGGGCCGCCTGATGCAGAACGTGGGCGGCGCGATCGATCAGGACTCGACGATCGACGTGTCGTCATTCCCGCACTACATGGCGCTGCCTGACCTCGCCGCTTTCGCGAACAGCGGCTTTCCGTTCACGCGCATGGCGGATCTCTCGCAGACGGCGGCGATCCTCCCCGACGATCCGACGCCGGCCGACTACAGCCTCTACCTGCTCGCAATGGGCCGCATGGGCGAATCGACGGGTTACCCGGTGACAGGTGTCGCGGTCGGCCATGCAGCCGACGTGAGCCATTTCGCGGACAAGGACCTGCTGATGATCGGCGGCCCCGGTCGGCAGTCGCTGCTGCAAAGCTGGGCGAAGTCGATGCCGTTTTCGAGCGACGGCGACACGCACACCTTCAGGCTTGCCGATCTGGCGTTCAGGCTGCGGGACTGGTGGTACGGACCGCACGGCCTCGAGCGTGCGCCCGCGCGCGCGGACCTCTCGCTCGTGAGTACCGGCGGTGCTGCAATGATTGCCGGCTTCGAGTCGCCGCTACAGCCCGGCCGCAGCGTGGTCGCGCTGATCACTTCGCCGGGTGTTTCGGATGCCGAAATGAATGCGGCGCTGCTCGACGCCGATGTGTTGACGTCGATCCAGGGGGCCATGAACGTGATCCACGGCCGCTCGGTCACGGTGACGTCGAACGGCGAGACTTACTTCATCGGCACGCTTTCGCCCATCGAGTATCTGCGCTGGATCTTGTCGAACCACCCGCTCTTGCTCCTGCTCGGAGGGGTGATCGCGGCGATCGTGATCGCGTCGATTTTCTACCGCCTCCTGCGCGCCGCTGCCGTGCGCCGGCTCAAGGACTGATATGACGGCCTTCGCAAAGCCCGCCATCCCGACGCGCCGAGTGTGTCGCGCACGCACGCGCGGCCCGCGTGCTCCGCTTGCGGCGCTCGTGAGCCGCCTCGTGTGCGGCATGACGCTCGGCGGCGCGGCGTTTGCGACGGCGGACGCCGGCGGGACGGCCGCCGTGCCGCCGTGCGGCGACTGGCCGTCGTATCGCACGTTCGTCGAGCGCTTCGTGCAACCCGACGGGCGCGTGGTCGACTTCTCGGTGCCTTCGCAACAGTCGACTTCCGAAGGCCAGTCCTATGTGATGTTCTTCGCGCTCGTCGCGAACGACCGCGCGACGTTCGACCGCGTGCTCGAGTGGACCCGCCACAATCTCGCGGGCGGCCAGTTCGATGCGAACAACGTGCGGCTGCCGGCCTGGCAGTGGGGCCGCAAGCCGGACGGCTCGTGGGGCGTGATGGACCCGAACCCGGCGTCCGATTCCGATCTCTGGATCGCCTATGACCTGCTGCAGGCCGGGCGGCTCTGGAATGTGCACGACTACACTGCGCTCGGCTCGGCGCTCGCCGCGCAGATCGCGGCCCGCTCGGTGACCGATCTCGCAGGTCTCGGACCGATGCTGCTGCCGGGCCCAGTGGGTTTCATTACCGGCGACGTCACGCGGCTGAATCCGAGCTACCTGCCGCTTTCGCTGTTGCGCGGTCTCGCACACGACCTACGCGGCGGCCCGTGGACGGCGCTCGCGCAGAACACGCTGAAGATGGTGATCGCAACGTCGCCGCACGGTTTCACCCCCGACTGGGCGGCCTGGCATCAGGGGCAGTTCGCCGTCGATCCGAAGACCGGCGATCTCGGCAGCTACGATGCCATTCGCGTCTATCTCTGGGCCGGTCTGGCCGCGTCGTCCGATCCGCTTGCCAAGCCCTGGCTCAACGCCGTGCGCGGCATGAACGAGCGCGTCACGCAAACCGGCGTTCCGCCCGAGAAGGTCGCGGTGACGACAGGCAACGGCACGGGCGAGGGCCCCCTCAGCTATTGGGGGGCGCTTGCGCCGTATTTCGCCGCGCTTGGCGACACGCGCAACCTCGCGCTCGCTCGCACGCGGCTCGTCGCGCTCGACAACGGCACGCCGGGCCGCGAACCTGTCTATTACGACCGTGTCCTCGGCCTCTTCGGCACGGGTGCGATCGACGGCCGCTATCGTTTCGACGCGAACGGTCAGTTGATCCCGGCGTGGAGGGCTGCATGCCAGTGACGACGCGATCTGCCCTCGACGCGCCGCGCTTGCTGCTTTCGTCGATGCCGCAAGGCGGCAGGGCGCGCGCGCTCGTTGCGTGCCTTGCGCTGACCGGCGGCGTGGCGCTGACGCTACCGCCCGTCGTGCATGCGGCGACACCGGACCCGCTCGCGGCGCTGATCGATCAGGGCAAGTACTGGCAGGCGCACGGTCGCGGCGACCTCGCCGAGCAGTCGTGGCAGAAGGTGCTGCGCATCAATCCGAAGCAGCCCGATGCGTTGTTCGGCATGGGCCTGGTCATGGCCGACCGCAAGAACGGCAGCGCGGCGGAACAGTACCTCGCACAACTGCGCCAGGTTGCGCCCAACTATCCCGGCATCGACGAACTGGGTCACCGGCTCGGCCAGACGAGCCCGCGTGACCAGGTGGTGACCGAAGCGCGGCAGTTGGCGCAGGCGGGCAAGAGCGCGTCGGCGGTCGAGGATTACAGGAAGGCCCTGGCGGGCCAACCCGCCACGCCCCAGTTGCGACTCGAGTACTACCAGGCGCTCTCGGCGACGCCGAACGGTTGGGACGAGGCGCGCAAGGGCCTCGAGGACCTCGCACGCGAAAACCCGCAGGATCCGCGCTTCGCGCTCGCCTATGCGCAGCACCTCACGTATCGCGACACGACGCGTCGCGACGGCATCGCGCGGCTCGAACAACTCGCCAGCGACAGTCAGGTCGGCCAGCAGGCACGCGCGAGCTGGCGACAGGCGCTCTTGTGGCTCGCGGCGCGGCCTTCGGATCAGCCGCTCTACGATGCGTATCTGAAGATCGTCCCCGACGATCCGGCCGTGAAAGCGCGCTACGAAAGCATGGTCAAGTCGGGCGGGGAAGCGCGCTCGCGCGCGCAGGAAAACGCGGCGAACGACATTCGCGGCCGCGTAATCGGCGAAGGCTTCGCTGCGCTCGATCGCGGCGACCTCGTCACGGCGCGCGCGCGGTTTTCGTCGGTGCTCGCGACGTCGCCGAACGACGGCGACGCACTGGGCGGAATGGGCATCATCGAACTCAAACAGGAGCATTTCGCGGCGGCGCGCGACTACCTCGAACGCGCGTCGCGTGCGGGCAACCCTGCGCGCTGGCGCGAGGCGCTCACGAGCGCGACTTACTGGACGTACATAAGCGAGGCCCTCGGCGCCCAGAGCAACGGCGATTTCGCAAAGGCGAAATCGCTGTTCGAACGCGCGATCGCGCTCAATCCGTCCGACGTCACGGCGCAGGTCATGCTCGGCGAGGGGCTGCTCAACAACCACGACCCGCAGGGCGCGGAGCAGGCCTTTCGCATGGCGCTGCGCCGCCAGGCTGACAATCCGGATGCGATCCGCGGCCTCGTCGGCGCGCTGGCGGCACAGGGGCGCGGCGACGAAGCGCTGCAGTTCGCGACCCAGCTCACGGCAGAACAGCAGGCGAAAGCGGGCGGCCTCGACCGCCTGCGCGGCACGGCCGAAGCGGCGCAAGCGCGCCAGGCCGAAGCTCAGGGTGACCTCGGGCGTGCGCGCAGCCTGTTCGAAGATGCACTCATCAGCAATCCTGATGATCCGTGGCTGCGCCTCGATCTCGCGCGCATCTACGTGCGGCAGGGTGCAGTCGGCACCGCGCGCGGCATGATGGATGGCCTGCTCGCCGCGCATCCCGACATGGTGGATGCGCTCTACGCGAGCGCCCTGTTGGCGGAGCAGACGAAGGACTGGTCGCGGGGATTGCAGTTGCTGGATCGCATTCCGCTCGCGCAACGCAACGCGGCGATGACCGGACTGCAGCACCGCTTGTGGCTCGGCCAGCAGGTCGATCTGGCGACGCAGACGGCAAAGCGCGGGCATAACCAGGAGGCGCTCGCGATGCTGCGCAATGCCGAGCCCATCGCACTCCAGACGCCTTCGCTCATCGGCCAGCTCGCGGGCGGCTATGTGGCCGCGGGCGACCCGGCTCGCGCGACGTGGCTCGTGCAAAGCGCGATGGCATCGGCGCCGAACGACGGCGGGCTGCAACTGGAGTACGCGAGCATCCTGCTCCAGAGTCACGAGGACGCGCCGCTCGGTGACGTGATGCGCCGTCTGTCGACGATGCAGCTCACACCCGAGCAACGCGCGGACTTCGACAATCTGAACCTCGCGATCGTCGTGCGCCAGGCCGATAACGTTCGCCTGACGGGCGATCTCGCGCGTGCTTACGAAGTGATCGCGCCGTGGCTCGCGGCGATGCCCGACAACCCCGACCTGCAGGCCGCGCTGGCACGGCTGTATTCGTCGGCGGGCGATCCGTCGAATGCGCTCAAGTCCTATCGCATTGCGCTCGCGCGCCGCCCCGACGATCTCGCTTTGCAGATCGCTGCGATTTACGCGGCAAGCGGTGCGAAGGACTGGCGCTTTGCCGAACAGACCGCCGCCGCAGCGCTCAACATCTGGCCGGACGACCCCGACCTGCTGGCCGCTGTGGGCCGCATGTACCGTAACCAGGGCAAAAACACACTCGCCGAGCAGTACCTGCGGCGCTCACTCGTGGCGAGCACGACGCCCGTGGGCGCGCGCGTTGCCACGACAGCGCCGAACGTGCCGCGCGGCTGGGAAGCACTCGGCCAGCCCCTCGGTGCGAATCCGTTTCCGGGCACTAACCCGTTCGAAGGCAAGACCGCCATCGATACGGTTAGCCCGTCGTCGACGAGCGCCAGCCGCCACGCGGCGCCGGCGCTCACCATGCCTTCGTGGTCCCAACCTCCGTCTCCCGTTACGACCGTGCCTACTACCCTCCCGCCGGCGCTGCCCGCGCCGTACGTCACGCCTTACGTGGCGCCAGCCGGGGCTGTATCGGGGTACCAGCCGCTGCCCGCGTCGAACACGCTCGCGAGCGACCCGGACCCCGCGCCCTCCGATAGCTACGGACCCGATACGGCTGGCTCCAGCGCCTCGGGTGCTCCGTCTGCGGCTCAGCCTCTGCAGCCGTATTCGCAGTACGCACCGGCGGCGCAGCCCTACACGCAACCGTACGGCCAGCCGGCGCCCGCGGCACCGTATCCTCAGCAGACGAACCCGTATTCGCCGAATGCGCAGCCTTATGCGCAGCAAGGGCCTTACATCGCGGCACCCTGGCCGATGTCGCCTGCCGCACGCGAGGCGCAGGGTCAATACAACGCCCCGCCTCCGGCGGCGCAAACGCAGAGCAGCAAGCGCACGACCGCTCAGTCGCGCAAGCAGTCAAACGCGAATCGCCAGGCGAATTCACAGCAGGGCTATCCGCCGGGGTATGGGCAGCAACCGTATGCGCAGGGCTACGGGCAACCGTATCCGCAGCAGGGCTACACTCCGGCATACGGGCAGCAGCCCTATGCGCAGGGCTATGGCCAACCGTATCCGCAGCAAAGTTACACGCCGGTGCCTTACCCGCAGCAGCCCTATCCGCCGCCCTACGCGCCACAGACCTATGCGCAGCAAGGCTACGGCCAGCCCTACGTGCCACAACCGCCTTACCCGAGCCAGGCTTACGCGCCGCCGCAGTACATTCCGCAGCCGCCGGCGGGCTACGCTCAACCGTATGCGCCAGCGGGGTCAGGCACAGCGCCCGCGCCACAGCAGGTGGCGAGCACGCAGACGCTGGCCGTAGCACAGGAACTGGCAGAGGTGAATCGCGAGCAGGCGAGCACGGTGTCGGGCGGCGTAGTGTTCCGCAATCGCGCCGGCGAAGACGGTCTGTCGAAACTCACGGACATCGAAGCGCCGATCGAAGGCCGCATCAAGGCGGGAAACGGCCACCTGGTTGTGAACGCGACACCTGTTACCCTCGACGCGGGCACAGCGAATACCGATCTGCCGACGCTCGCACGCTTCGGCTCGGGTCTATCGAACAGTCCGAAGGGCAGTAACTTCGGCTCGCAGACGGCGAGTGGCGTCGGGCTCTCGATCGGCTATGAGACACCGTCGATAAAGGCGAGCATTGGCACGACGCCTATCGGCTTCCGCTATCAGAACGTGGTGGGCGGCCTCGAGTATGACGGCGGCGTCAATGACAAAGTCTCCTACTCGCTCGCCGTAACACGCCGCGCCGTCACCGACAGCCTGCTCTCCTACGCCGGTACGCGCGACGAGGGTGCAGGCCTCGAATGGGGCGGCGTGACGAAGACGGGCGGGCGCGCAGCGCTCGGTTGGGACGACGGCACGAGCGGTCTCTACGTCAACGGTCAGTTTCAGTACTACGAGGGCCATCACGTAGAAAGCAACTACGAAGGCAAGGGCGGCGGCGGGGCGTACACGCATCTCTACAAGGACGCCGACCAGACGCTTATCGCAGGCATGAACGTGACGTGGATGTCGTTCAGCAAGAACCAGTCGTACTTCACCTATGGCCAGGGCGGTTACTTCAGTCCGCAGCAGTTCGTGATCCTGAATTTTCCAATCGAGTACGCGGGACGTTACGGTCTGTTTACTTACGATGTGAAGGGCTCGATTGGCGTGCAGCACTATCGCGAAGATGCGGTGCCGTATTTTCCGCTCGATCCGGGCCGCCAGGCGACCGCCGCGGCCAACATGAACAGCGTAACCACTTCAACGCTCGATGCCAACGCGGTCTATCCGGGGCTAAGCAAGACGGGCTTCGCGTATTCGCTGCTCGCGAGCGGCGAATATCAGCTGGCGCCGCAGTTGGCCGTTGGCGCGATGGCGTCGCTTGGCAACGCGTATCAGTATCGCGAGTGGCTTGCGGCAGTGTATGTGCGCTACAGCTTCTCGCCGCAGTACGGTCTGCAGCCGTTCCCGCCGAAGACCTTCACCTCGCCGTATCTCGCGAACCTGAATGACTGATGGCGCCCGCCGCGTTCGATTCCCGTCGACGCGACCTGGTGTGAAGGCTTATTCGAAGCGCTCAAGCGCTTCGGCGCGGATCATCTGCGACAGATTCGAGGGCCTTCCACGCGACCCGCTCACCGGATGATAGATGTTGTCGCCGCGCACGATCACCTTGCCGGTCAGCGCGCAGACACCGCGCGTGCGCGCGGCGCGCAGCACCCAGCGCTGCTCGCGATAGTTGCCGCCCGTCGAATCGCGCCAGGAGATGGACACCGCCTTCGCACCGATGCGCTCCACGAAGGTCACGACCGCATTGCGCCCATATCCGGACGCGAGCGAGGCCGCGGCGTCGACATGGCGGCTCTTGTCCGGGAGCGCTTCGGTATCGGTTTCATCGTTCTGATCGACGATCTCGTCGGTGTCCGCATGGTCGCTGACCTGCTCGAGTTGCGAAATTGTCGCGGCCCACGGATCGCCCTGCTGGACGGACGCTGCTGTGTGAGCTTGTCCGCACAGCGGATACGCGGGTACCGAATGCGTCGTTTGCATTGTTCGTAGCTGGCTCACGTCGAATCCCCCCCTGCTTGTGCGATGTCGCCGGAATCGTATCTGTGAGGCTGCGCCGGATAAATCCTTTTTAGCAACTACTGAGTTTGGTCCCGCCAAACAATGGCGCACCTGCCAGTTTTGGGGGCGCTGCACATTGTCGGCGACGTTGGTGCGTCTGGATATGTCGTGGCGCTCTACTCTATATAGCGTGGAGTGCGCGGCGGCTCAATGTCCAAACGACTACGAAGCCGTCGCGCTTGCTGCGACGATGCGCGGTTGCGCGACCTGCTCAAGGAGCGGCGCGACACAAGCGATCGTGTGGGCGATGGCAACCGTCGCGAAGATACCCGCGAACGTGAGGTGACGCCGAGCATCTGCGTAACACCCGGCCGCCGTCCGTAAGTCGGGTAGAACGCGGCGGCGAGCGCGGGCATCGACGATTGCGCCGTGTTCACAAGCACGCCTGCGACGAATACCACGAGCACGAGCGCGCCGACGTGCCCACGGCTTGCCCGATGAGCCAGATGCTCAGCGCAGTCAGGGCGTAGCAGGCCGTGATGATGCGATTGGCGTTGAAGCGGTGCATCAGCACGCCGCCGACACTGTCCAGCGGTGCTCGGCCATCATGGTGACCGCATTGGGCATCGCCGCGCCGAGCCCGACTCCCGTGATGATGCGTGGAAGCGTGAGTTGTCCGACGCTGGCGGCGAATGACGAGCGGAATCAGGTGCCCCCCGAATACTAGTGCTGGGGATGATGAACGCTCACCCCGCGCAAGCCGTCGATAGGAGCCAGAAAAGAGACGGGATTGGGGAATATAGGCCGGGTCGGTTTGCGCTGATCAATAGCGTGGCGGGCTGCTCCCCGGAGCCTCTTGCATGGGCGTAAAAGATATTCGCAGAATAGGCTTGACGGACGTCGGGCCGGTCTTCATAATCTCGTTTCTCTGCTGCTGACGCAGCGACGCAGGAAACGCCGGGTAGTGAGTGGTTGGGCGGCGGCACCTGCGATGCGA
>NZ_RQIS01000039.1 GCF_003837865.1 Paraburkholderia dinghuensis
CATCGCTTGATGTCTTCTTCCATCTTCACGCTCATCGCCACGTTCCTTCAATTATGACTTGAGCAGGTTTTCACTGGGTCAATACAGTTGCTGCAAGCCTGGCAACCTTGATTGACGCGATGAGCACTGCAGCACCGCTGCTCAAAAAATTGGCAATGCGATACGGAACGGATGTCGTCATCGAAGCCGTAGAGGCAGTTACAGCGCGAGTGATTGCCTGGGCAGCGCTGCGGTCGGTCACCATGCTGATCGGTTGGGAGGCGACGGTGGGATTGCTCGTGCTTCAGGCGATGGCGGACTGGCTCACACCAAACGAACTGGAAGCCTGGTGTTCCCGATGTGCCTTTGGAACCGGGCGCGAAACTCTGTTTCGAGTTGCGGATCATGATGTTGAGCGCTATACCGACCCTTCCCAGCAGGAGAAGGATTTTGCCAATGCCATGACCAAATTTTCATGAAAAAACAGGAATCGACGAAACCGGTTGTACTGCTCAGAGGTGCTATCTCTGGGCTGGAACGATCGCGCCGTAGTCACGACTTTGTACTGACCGAGGTTCAGCAACAGCAGGTCGGAGCCACCGCAATTGCGGCTTCAGCCATGGGTATGGGCGCGACAGCCATTGGCCTGATCGGCATGGCAGGAAATACGGATGAAGAAGCCGACTGGGTCGAGTTCGAACTCAACGGTAAGCTGGTGAAGGGGTGGCTCTGGATGATGCCGATGCGCAATGGTGACAACGTTGAGGTTGTCGCAGAGCAGACGGGGGACAAGCGTTACGTGGCTTACGCGGTCAAGCGCGACGGCGATGACCTGCTTGCCGTATATCCTCATGCCACAGCAGGGCGAAAGGTGCACTACCGTAAGTCCGTGAAAATCTGGCTCTGGTGCTCCTTGCTTGTGTATCTGACGCTACCGTTGATGACGCTACTCCAGAGGGGGCTGGATTTTTTCCTTCGAACGAATTTTCCCTTTATGTTGATGCTAATACTTCCTTGCTGGATGCTGATCTCGGGCTTTTTCGCGTTTCGGACCTCTCGCAAATTCATGGGTTTTGTCAAGATTGCAGAGACGATCTTCAAGACGTTTGGCTGGTCTGACGTTGAAAACATCGATCTACGCAGGACGTCGCGAGAGCATCGCCGCGAAAACAAGCTTCCCAACTTTGGCAATCTATATTTCCGCTACAAATAGCGATACCGTGCGCCGGTAGAAATCGTCCAGATCGCATCGGCATCTTCGAAACGTGGACAAGTTCGGACTGGGCGGCGCCGGGAATTTGCGTTGCACGAGAACAGCAAGATCATGATGAATCTCATCCGTGTTGGTGACGACACTGATCACGACGGCAAAGTCATCACTGGTTCGTCAAAGATGCGCTTCGACGGCCGTTTTGTGGCACGCAAGGGTGACGAGGTGTCGTGCCCGAAACACCCGGACGTGAAACCAAACTTGATCGAGGAAGGCGACGAATCGATGACCGACAACGGTGTTCCGATTGCCCGGCACGGTCATCGTGCCACCTGTGGTTGCCACCTGATTTCGAGCTTGGCGTAGGGGCGTGTGGGTAATGCCCCCCGCTCTGGTTTGGGGGGGCATTACCCTCCGCTCAGAAGTCGCTGTCGAGGCCGTCCTGCACCTGCTCGGCGGCGCGCAGCACGGCGCGCGCCTTGTTCTCGGTCTCCAGCCATTCGGACTCGGGCACCGAATCCGCGACGATGCCCGCCGCGGCCTGCACATACAGATTGCCGTTGTGAATGAGGCCCGTGCGGATCGCGATCGCGAGGTCCATCTCACCATTGAACGAGAGATAGCCAACCGCGCCGCCGTAGAGACCGCGCTTCACGGGTTCGAGTTCGTCGATGATTTCCATCGCGCGCACCTTTGGTGCGCCTGAGAGCGTGCCGGCCGGGAACGTCGCGCGCAGCACGTCGAAGTTGTTCATGCCGGGCTTGAGCTTGCCCTCGACCGAACTGACGATGTGCTGAACGTGCGAGTACTTCTCGATGATCATCTTGTCGGTCACGGCAACCGAGCCGATCTGCGCGATGCGGCCCACATCGTTGCGTGCGAGGTCGATCAGCATGACGTGCTCGGCAATTTCTTTAGGATCGTTGAGCAGTTCGGTCGCGAGTTCGGCGTCGCGCTCGGGCGTGTTGCCGCGCGGCCGCGTGCCCGCGAGCGGACGGATCGTGACGATACGGTCCTCGCCGCGCTTTTCCTGGCGCACGAGAATCTCCGGCGATGCGCCCACAACGTGGAAATCGCCGAAGTTGTAGTAGTACATGTACGGCGACGGATTCAGCGAACGCAGTGCGCGATAGAGCGAGAGCGGATTGTCGCGATACGGCTTCGAGATGCGCTGGCCGACCTGCACCTGCATCAGTTCGCCCGCTGCGATGTATTCCTTCGCTTTGCGCACGGCGGCGAGGTAATCATCCTTCTTGAATTCGCGGAAGGTCTCGGTGCGCACGCTTGCCGACGTGACTGGCGGCTGCACCGTCGTGCGCAGTCGCTGTTTCAGCTCGCGCAGGCGTTGCTTCGCTTTCGTGTAGGCCTCGGAGGTCTGCGGATCGGCGTAGACGATCAGGTAGAGCTTGCCCGCCAGGTTGTCGATGACGGCGACTTCCTCGGTGAGCAGCAACTGGATATCGGGCAGGCCGAGGTCGTCGGTGGGGGCTGTATCTGCGAGCTTTTTCTCGATGTAGCGCACCGCGTCGTAGCCGAAGTAACCCGCGAGGCCGCCGCAGAAGCGCGGCAGACCCGGTCGCTGTGCGACCTTGAAGCGCGCCTGGAACTGCGCGATGAATTCGAGCGGATCGCCCTCGTGCGTTTCCGTCACCTGGCCGTCGCGCACGACTTCGGAGATGCCATTGCGAGCGCGGATCAGCGAGCGCGCGGGCAGGCCGATGAACGAATAGCGCCCGAAGCGCTCGCCGCCCACCACCGATTCGAGCAGGAACGAGTTCGCGCCGCCGCGTTCTGGCTGCGCGAGCTTCAGGTAGAGCGAGAGCGGCGTTTCGAGATCGGCGAGCGCTTCGGCGATCAGCGGAATGCGGTTGTAACCCTCGTTGGCGAGGGACTGGAATTCGAGTTCGGTCATGTTCCGATCCTTCCGGTTCGTGCGGCCGGTCGCCGTTCAGAAGGGCGCGGCCGGTGAGCAGTGGCGACTTTTTTTGCGTGCCTCGTTGCTATGTGCTCGCTCGTTCCCGGCGCCGAAATGCGAAGACGCCGATGTGCGGATGTTACTCGTCCGTGAAAGCGGACACGACGTTTCGGCCTTGCGCTGCCAGCATCGCCGGGTAAGACGAAGCAGCACGCACGGACAAAAAACGCCAGCGGCCCGCGAGCCAACCGGTGAGTTACCGCGACAGTTTAGAAACGAGACACGCGCGAGTGCGCAACGAAGTAAAAAACGGGGCTGAAGATGAAATGCAAATCAGCTTCAGCGAACCTCGAGAGAGGTTAGCGCGACGAGCGACGCCAGGGCCAGGCTCCCCGGTCGATGGTGCTCAGACTCCGTTTTTTATTCAGAAACATGAGGATAGGTGACGTTCAGTTGGTAACTTAGGTCAGTAGATTGTGCGCTGCGACTGCCTTGGCGGCGTCGAGCAGCGTGGCAACTATACCATCCGATTGAATTTTTTGTACAGGCTGGCCATGGTTGTAGCCGTACGGGACGGTGAGTGTCGCCATGCCTGCCGCGCGGCCCGCGATCGCGTCGTTCTCCGAATCGCCGATCGCGACCGCGGCATTCGGCGCCACGCCAAGTTGAGCGCAGGCCGTGAGCATCGGCAGCGGGTCCGGTTTCTTGCGGGGCGTGCTGTCGCCGCCGAGCACCACCTCGAAGTACCGCGCGAGCCCATACTGATCGAGCAGCTCGACCGCGAAGCGGTGCGGCTTGTTCGTCACGCACGCGAGCTTCACGCCCGCGTCGCGAAGTGCCGCGAGGCCCGCTTCGACCTCCGGATACAGTCGCGTGTGCTGGCCGTTGATCTTCGCGTACTCGTCCTGGTAGAGCGCGAGGGCTTCCTCGAAGCGCGATTGGGCGTCGTCGGCGGGAAAGCGCGGCGCGAGCACGCTGCGGATCAGATGCTCCGAGCCCTTGCCCACGTAGCCCATCACTTCCTCGCGCGTCGTTTCCTCGGCGTCGAACTGGGCGAGCATGCCGTTCAGACCCGCCGCGAAATCGTCGGCGGTGTCGACCATCGTGCCGTCCAGGTCGATCAGCGCCGCCTCGATACGCGGCGAGGCGAACGCGATCGGCGCGCTCATTTAGCGGCGCTCACCGTGGCGAGTTGGGCGCGCATCTGGTCGATCACGGCCTTGTAATCCGGCTTGCCGAAGATCGCCGAGCCGGCGACGAAGGTATCCGCACCCGCCGCCGCGATTTCCGCAATGTTGTCGACCTTCACACCGCCGTCGATCTCCAGAAGAATTTCGCGGCCGGTCCGTGCCGTGTAAGCGTCGATCTTCGCGCGCGCCTCGCGCAGCTTGTTGAGCGCCTCGGGAATGAACGACTGGCCGCCGAAGCCTGGGTTCACCGACATGAGCAGCACGACGTCGATCTTGTCCATCACGTGATCGAGGTGGTTGAGCGGCGTGGCCGGGTTGAACACGAGGCCCGATTTGCAGCCGTGGTCGCGGATCAGGGAGAGCGTGCGGTCGACGTGATCCGAGCCTTCCGGGTGGAAGGTGATGACGTTCGCGCCCGCCTTCGCGAAGTCGGGCACGATGCGGTCGACGGGGCGCACCATCAGGTGAACGTCGATCGGCACGTCGACGTGCGGGCGAATCGCCTCGCACACCAGCGGGCCAATGGTGAGATTCGGTACGTAATGGTTGTCCATCACGTCGAAGTGAATCCAGTCGGCACCCGCCGCGACGACGTTGCGGACTTCCTCGCCAAGACGCGAGAAGTCGGCGGACAGGATGCTGGGAGCGATGCGGAATTGCGACATGGTGAAATCGGATACGGGCGGAAAAGCGTTATTTTACCGTCACCTGCGTGTGAACCCCGCGCCGCCGTGCGATGCAGGTCAGGCGCATTCCTGCGCGGTGGCTGCACGTGGCCTGCCGCCGAGCGGACGTCGCCTGACGGTCCTCGCTAGCCGGGTTGCGGGTACCCGCCGCATCAAGCAGAATGCGTAACCATATGCTGCGATGCGCGTAGACGCCAGCACGGCCTTGATGCGCGGGGCTCGGCGGACTTCACGGCGCGTGCTACCTCCCGCTTTATCGACCGGAAACAGGATGAGCCAGTACCAGTTCAGCGTGACGTCGCAGGTGCGTTATCTGCCTGAAGAATCGGATCCGGAACGCCGGCAGTATGCCTTCGCCTACACGCTGACCATCCGCAACACCGGACAAGTCAGTGCGCAACTGATCGCGCGCCATTGGGTCATCACCGATAGCGAGAGCCTCGTTCAGGAAGTGAAGGGGCTTGGCGTGGTCGGGCATCAGCCGTTGCTCAAGCCCGGCGAGCAGTTCGAGTACACGAGCTGGGCGGTGATCGCGACGCCCGTCGGCACGATGCACGGCGAGTACTTCTGTGTCGCGGAGGACGGCGAGCGCTTCGAGGCGCCTGTTCCGGAGTTCGTCTTGCGCATGCCGCGCACACTGCATTGAACCGTTGCGCGCTGTCGCAGTCTGCTAGTCCTGACGCTGGTCGTGCGCGGAGCGCTTCTTCCTGCCCGATGCAGTCCACACGACGATGAAAATCAACAGGAACAGTGCGAGCAACGCTTCCAGACCAAACATGAGCATCGGATATTCGTCGAGCAGATCAGACATGGCGGCATCCATCGAGAGCATGCAGTGTAGGCGCGTTTCGGGGGATGTTATCAGTGCGCCCGATTCGCTGGGGCTGTGCACCGGGTGGCTGCGTGGTCGCGGTTGGGGCCGCGTCGGTGGATGGATTGGCGCCGTTTCGCTGGCGGGATTGCTTGCCGCATGTGGCGGCGCGAACTACGTACGCAATGCCCCACCGACCGGCGCGCCGTCCATTCCGTCGCAGATCGCGGCCCAGCGCCTCACACCGGTCGCCTGGAAACAGGTGCCGGGCTGGCAGGACGATTCGCTGATCGGTGTGACCAGCGCTCTGCGAGCAAACTGCGCGCGACTTGCCGGCGACCCGCGCTGGCAGCGCGCATGCACTGCGGCCTCGCAACTCGACGATCTCGACGCCACAAGCGCCCGCATTTTCTTCGAGACCTATTTCACCCCATATCAGTTCGCCAATAACGACGGCACGCTCGACGGCCTCGTGACCGGCTACTATGAGCCGCTGCTGCGCGGCTCGCGCACGCGCCACGGTATCTATCAGACGGCGCTTTATCGCTGGCCTGCCGGATCGCGCGCGGGCGCTGCGTTGCCGCCGCGCGCGCAACTCGAGCGCTCGGGTGTGCTGAATGGCAATGAACTCGTCTGGGTCGACGATCCGATCGAAGCGTTCTTCCTGCAGGTGCAGGGGTCCGGGCGCATTGTGATGGAAGACGGCAGCGTGATGCGAGTTGGCTACGGCGGGACCAACAATCAGCCGTACCGGTCGATCGGAAAATGGCTGCTCGATCGCGGCGAACTCACACCCGCGCAGGCGACGATGCAGGGCATCAAGGCTTGGGCGCGTGCGAATCCGACTCGCGTGGACGCACTACTCGACACGAACCCGCGCTTCGTCTTTTTCCGCGAAATGCCGGGGTCCGAGGGGACGCCGAAGGGCGGTGCAGATGGTCCGGTCGGCGCGCTTGGCGTGCCGCTTACCGCGGAGCGATCGATTGCGGTGGACCCATCGTCGATTCCACTCGGCACACCCGTCTTCTTGCAGACGACGCGGCCGCTTACGAACACGCCGCTCAATCGCCTCGTGTTCGCACAGGACACGGGTTCGGCGATCAAGGGCGGTGTGCGCGCCGACTACTTCTGGGGCCTCGGCGACGACGCCGGCGATCTCGCGGGCAAGATGAAACAGGGCGGCCGCATGTGGCTGCTGTTCCCGAATTCCTGAGTGACGGAAGTCCGGACATGAAAAAAGCCGGCGAATGCCGGCTTTTTTATTTCACGTGCTGCGTGGTAGCGCTTACTTGTTGCGCTTGTCGATTACGCGACGCGCCTTACCCACCGATCGCTCGATGCTGTTGACGTCCAGCACGTTGACGATTGCCGTCACACCGATCAGCGCCTTGATGTCGTACGCAAGCGCCTTGCGCGCTATTTCGAGCGCGTGGCCGTCGGTCGCGCTTTCGGGCGACGGTTCGAGATTGAGCGTCATCACATCCAGCGGACCTTCCTTCGTCAGGATGATCTGGTAGTGCGGTGAGAGCACGGGCTGCTTGAGCAGCAGTTCCTCGATTTGCGTCGGGAACACGTTCACGCCGCGAATGATCATCATATCGTCCGAGCGGCCCGTGATCTTCTCCATGCGACGCATGGTGCGTGCGGTGCCGGGCAACAGACGCGTGAGGTCGCGCGTGCGGTAACGGATGATCGGCAGTGCTTCCTTCGAGAGCGACGTGAACACCAGCTCACCGAATTCGCCGTCGGGCAGGACTTCGCCGGTCTCCGGGTTGATGATCTCGGGGTAGAAGTGATCTTCCCAGATCGTCGGGCCATCTTTGGTCTCGGCGCACTCTGACGCGACGCCCGGGCCCATGACTTCCGACAAGCCGTAGATGTCGACAGCCGTGATGCCCATACGCTGCTCGATGGCTGCACGCATGTCGTTCGTCCAGGGCTCGGCGCCGAAGATACCGATGCGCAGTGAGCACGTGGCCGGATCGATACCCTGACGTTCCATTTCGTCGGCGATCGAGAGCATGTAGCTCGGCGTCACCATGATGATGTCGGGGCGGAAGTCCTGGATCAGCTGAACCTGCTTTTCGGTCTGGCCGCCGCCGAACGGGATCACGGTGAGACCGGCTCGCTCGGCGCCGTAGTGCGCGCCGAGGCCGCCCGTGAAGAGGCCGTAACCGTAGCTCACGTGCACCTTGTCGCCGCGGCGGGCGCCCGACGCGCGCACCGAGCGCGCAACGAGATTGGCCCACGTGTCGATGTCGCGTGCGGTGTAGGCAACGACGGTCGGTTTGCCGGTCGTGCCCGACGACGCGTGAATGCGCGAGATCTGCTCCATCGGAACGGCGAACATCCCGAACGGATAGTTGTCACGCAGATCCTTCTTGGTCGTGAACGGGAAGCGCGCGAGATCGGATAGCGACTGCACCTGCGACGGATGCACGCCTGCCTCGTCAAACTTGCGGCGATAGACCGGTGAATTCTCGTATGCGTGATTCAGCGACCATTTCAGGCGCTCGAGCTGAAGTGCCGCGAGTTCGTCGCGGCTCGCCTTTTCGATTGCCTCGAGGGGCAGCGTGGTGGTCATCGATGTCTCCTGGATACTGGATGCCTGAATGGTTGTGCTTGAGTAATCGAGGGGTACCCGGTCACTCAGCAAGCGGAATGATGTTTCCGCGAATCTGTGCGGACTTGCCTCTGAACAGCGCGACGGTCTCGCCCGCGCGGTTCGTGACGGTAATGTCGTAGACGCCGTTGCGCCCCGAAAGGATCTGCTCGACGGCAACGGCCGTCAGCGCTTCGTCGGGCTGGACCGGACGCAGGTACTCGATCGAGCAGCCGGCCGCGACCGTGTTCACGTTGTACGAATTGCAGGCATACGCGAACGCCGTGTCGGCGAGCGTGAAAATCAGGCCGCCATGACAGATCTGGTGACCGTTCAGGAACTCGGGCCGCACGGCCATGGAAAGGCGTGCGTAGCCGGGTCGGACTTCGAGCACCTTGATGCCGAGCGCACGTGCGCAGGCATCTGCCTCGTACATCGTTTGCGCGGTTGCGCGGGCGAGTTCGTCTGGTGTCATCGTGGCGGGCTGCATGCGTTGAGTGGACTGTTGCCTGGTCATATCAGCGGCCCTCGAAGCGCGGCGCGCGCTTTTCCATGAATGCCTGGACCCCTTCCGCGTAGTCGTACGAATTGCCGAGTTCGCGCTGCAGATCGCGTTCGAGGTCGACTTGCTGGTCGAGCGTTTGCGTGGCCGAGGCGCGCATGGCGTGGCGCGTGGCGACGATGGCACGCGTGGGCTGCTTCGCGAGTTGGGCTGCGAGTGCGGCGGCGGTTTGCGCGAGGTCGGCGTCGTCGGTCACTTGCCAGACGAGGCCCCAGCTTTCCGCTTTCTCGGCCGGGAGGCGCTCACCGGTCATCGCGAGTCCGAGCGCACGCGCCATGCCGACCCGCTTGGGCAGGAACCACGTTCCACCCGAATCGGGTACGAGGCCGATCTTCACGAATGCCTGAATGAAGCTGGCCGAGCGCGCGGCGAGCACGATATCGCAGGCAAACGCGAGATTGGCGCCTGCGCCGGCCGCGGTGCCGTTGACTGCGGCGATGACGGGCATGGGCAGCGCCTGCAGGTGCTTGACCAGCGGATTGAAATGCTCTTCGATTAGCGCGCCGAGGTCGCTCATCGCGCCGGGCGTGAAGTCGAGGTCGGCAAGATCCTGACCAGCGCAGAAGGCGCGGCCGGCACCGGTCAGCACCAGTGCGCGCGCACCGGAGGCGACGATTTCGTCGAGCGCCGCCGCGAGTTCGCGGTGCATGGCGCGCGTGAAGCTGTTGAGCTTGTCCGGGCGGTTCAGCGTGATCGTTGCGACGCGCGTGGCTGCGTCGGTTTCGACTCGGATCGCATCGTAGGGCATTGATTGTCTCCTTGTGTCGATGGGGCCTGGCGCTTTAGCGCTTCGTCCCATCCCATGCACGGCGGTCGGTCCGGGTTAGCGTTTTAGTGCTTACCTGGACGCCATGCGAAGCTGTCTCCAGCGACCGCCGAGCATTACGCCCGGCGGCAAGTCTGTACGGCGCGTCAGGTCAGAGGCGCTCGATGGCGAGGGCGATACCCTGGCCTACGCCGATACACATCGTGCACAGCGCGTAACGTCCCTGGGTGCGCTCGAGCTGGTGGAGCGCCGTCGTCACGAGCCGCGCGCCCGATGCGCCCAGCGGGTGCCCCAGCGCGATTGCTCCGCCGTTCGGGTTGACGCGAGCGTCGTCGTCCTTGAGACCGAGTTGACGCAGCACCGCAAGCCCCTGCGACGCGAATGCCTCGTTCAGTTCGATCACGTCGAACTGGTCGAGGGTCATGCCGAGTTGCTTGAGCAGCTTCTGTGTTGCGGGCGCAGGGCCGATGCCCATGATGCGCGGCGCGACGCCGGCCGCGGCCATGCCGAGCACACGGGCGCGACGGCGCAGCCCGTACTGGCTGGCGGCGGCATCGCTCGCGATGAGGAGCGCGCAAGCGCCGTCGTTGACGCCCGACGCGTTGCCTGCGGTCACGGTGCCATCCGGACGCACAACGCCCTTGAGCTTTCCGAGTGCTTCGAGCGAAGTTTCGCGCGGGTGTTCGTCGAGTGTGACGCGGATCGGATCACCCTTCTTCTGGGCGATTTCCACAGCGACGATTTCCTGCGCAAGCGTGCCGTCCTTCTGCGCACGCGCCGCCTTCTGCTGGCTTCGCAGCGCGAATGCGTCCTGATCGTCGCGGTTGATGCCGAATTCGTCCGCGACGTTCTCTGCCGTTTCCGGCATCGAGTCGACGCCGTATTCGCGCTTCATCAGCGGATTCACGAAGCGCCAGCCGATGGTCGTATCGTAGACGCTGGCGTCGCGCGAGAACGCCGACGCGGCCTTGCCCATGACGAAGGGCGCGCGCGTCATGCTCTCCACGCCGCCCGCGATCATGAGGTGCGCCTCGCCGGCCTTGATTGCGCGCGCGGCGCTGCCGACCGCGTCGAGGCCCGAGCCGCACAGGCGATTAATCGTGGAGCCGGGTACGTCGGTCGGCAGGCCTGCTAGCAGCGCAGACATGCGTGCGACGTTGCGGTTGTCCTCGCCGGCCTGGTTGGCGCAGCCATAAAGGATGTCGTCAAGAGCACGCCAGTCCACGCCCGGGTTGCGCTCGATGAGCGCGCGGATCGGTACGGCGCCGAGGTCGTCCGCGCGGACGTCTTTCAGTGCGCCGCCGTAGCGGCCGAACGGGGTGCGAATCGCGTCGCAGATATAGGCTTCGGTCATGGCAAATTCCTGGGCATGAGCGCGTGATCGCACTCATGCCGTTCATGCTAGGGGGACGGGGAGTCGGGCGCCATTCGGCTAAACGGCATATGCCGTTCAGCCAACTGCTACCGGCGCCGCTTTCGGTTCAACATGAACGCGACTTTGAACCACGCGGAAGCGGTTCGCCACGAATGCGGCATCGGCCAGCGCTGCATTTGCGGCGGGGTTCGCTCCGGTGCCGTGGAAGTCGGAGAACGCCGCCGACTGGTTGACGAACACGCCGCCTGTCAGGTTGATCGAGAGTGCCACGCCGCCCGTGATCGCGGCTTCGTGGGCTGCTTCGACGATGGCGTCGTCGGTGCTGTAGACGGAGAGCGTCAATGCGCCGTGGTCACGGGCGATCGAGCCGGCGAGATCGAGCGACTGCGCCGTCGAATCGGTGGCGATAACAAACGAGATCGGACCGAACCATTCGCTCGTGAACGAGGCAGCGTCGCGAGCGGCGTCGAGTGACAACACGAGCGGCGTACGTACGCGAGCCCCGGCGAACTGGGGATGTTCGAGCGTTTGGCTGTCGGCCAGCACGGAACCCAGCTTGCGCGCTTCGTCGATGCGCGTGGTGACGCTTGCGTTCTGGATTGCACCCAGCACCTCGACGGCGCGGGCCGGATCGGACACGAACTTCTGGACGGCGCCCGCGATGGCCTGCGCGACAGTCTCGAAGCTCACGTGGCCTTCGGCCGTGCGAATACCGTCGCGCGGCACATAAATGTTCTGCGGCGCGGTACACATCTGGCCCGAGTAGAGCGAGAGCGAGAATGCAATGTTGCGTGCGACGGCCTTCAGGTCATCCACGGAGTCGATCACGATCTGGTTGACGCCAGCTTTCTCCGTGTACACCTGCGCCTGGTGCGCGTGCTGTTCGAGCCAGTTCCCGTTCGGCGTGCTGCCCGTGAAGTCGATCAGCTTGATTTCGGGGCGCTGGGCAAGCGCCTGGACCAGCGCTCCGTCGTTGGGATCGGTGGCGAGCAGCGTGACCACGTTCGGATCGAACCCAGCTTCGCGCAGCACATCGCGCGCGATGCGCACGGTGATCGCGAGCGGCAGGATTGCGCCAGGGTGTGGCTTGACGATGACAGTATTACCGGTCGCGAGATCGGCAAAGATGCCCGGGTAGCCGTTCCAGGTCGGGAACGTGCAGCAGCCGAGCACGAGTCCGGTTCCACGCGGCACGACCATGAAGCGCTTGTGCATGGCGAGCGGCGGGTTCTTGCCCTGCGGCTTTTCCCAATGCGCGTCTGCCGGGATGCGGCGCAACTGGTCCCATGCGTAGGTGACAGCTTCGAGCGCACGGTCCTGGGCGTGCGGGCCACCGGCCTGGAACGCCATCATGAACGCCTGGCCAGTGGTGTGCATCACGCTGTAGGCGATTTCGAAGCTCGCGCGGTTCAGGCGCTCGAGAATTTCGAGGCTGACGCCAACCCACGCCTGCGGGCCCGCCGCGTGCCAGGCGCGTTGCGCCTTGGTCGCCGCGGCAATCAGTTGGTCCGGCGTCGACTTGGGATAGCGGACGTCGAGCGCAATGCCGAACGGCGACGCTTCGCTACCGACGGTTTCGCCGGTAGTCGGCTGATCGAGTTCGAACGTGCGGTTCAGGTGCGCCTTGAACGCTGCTTCACCGTCTGCACTTGCCGTTTCCCCGTACACTTTTGGGCTGGGCATTTCGGAAAACGGGCTCCAGTAGCCACGGGTCTCGATGGCGGCAACCGCCTTTTGCAGCACGGCTTCGTGCTTGGCGAACAACGGATTTGTCATGGCGCAACGTAGATGCAACGAAGAGAATTGGATGGAACCCGTACCGATTAATTAACCGACCGGTTGGTTGGCTAATGTTAGCATTAGTCAAAGTTTGGTGTGAAAATTTTTTTAGGGACTTTTCTTACAGAGGCGGAGGGCATATGGGATACGAAAATATTCTAGTTGAGACACGCGGCAAGGTCGGTTTGATCACGCTCAATCGGCCGAAGGCGCTGAATGCGCTCAACGACGCGCTTATGGACGAGCTGGGCGCGGCACTGAAGGTGTTCGACGCCGATG
Organism: Paraburkholderia dinghuensis; assembly: GCF_003837865.1. Classification (GTDB taxonomy): domain Bacteria; phylum Pseudomonadota; class Gammaproteobacteria; order Burkholderiales; family Burkholderiaceae; genus Paraburkholderia; species Paraburkholderia dinghuensis. Next base: position 13,155 of record NZ_RQIS01000039.1, read on the forward strand.
AGGGAATCGGCGCAATCGTTATCACGGGTAGTGAGAAGGCGTTCGCGGCTGGTGCGGATATCGGCATGATGGCGACCTACACCTTCATGGATGTCTATAAGGGTGAGTACATCACCCGCAACTGGGAGACGATTCGTTCGATTCGCAAGCCGATTATCGCTGCAGTCGCGGGCTTCGCGCTGGGTGGTGGTTGTGAACTCGCGATGATGTGCGACATGATTTTCGCAGCCGACACGGCGAAGTTCGGTCAGCCGGAAATCAAGCTTGGCGTGATTCCGGGCGCAGGTGGGACGCAGCGTTTGCCGCGTGCTGTATCGAAGGCGAAGGCGATGGATCTGTGTCTGACAGCGCGCATGATGGACTCGGCCGAGGCCGAGCGCGCCGGTCTCGTGTCACGAGTGATCCCGGCCGCCGATCTGCTGAATGAGGCCATCGCCGCGGCTGCGACCATTTCCGAGTATTCGCTTCCGGCTGTGATGATGGCTAAGGAGTCGGTGAATCGCGCGTACGAGACGACGCTTGCAGAGGGGGTGCATTTCGAGCGCCGCATGTTCCATTCGCTGTTTGCGACGGAGGACCAGAAGGAAGGGATGGCGGCGTTCGTCGAGAAGCGCAAGCCGGCGTTCAAGAACAAATAAGCCTGCGGGTGGTACCACCACCAGGAGATGTCGACAGAAAATTTTTCTCTGCGCCCCCTTGCGCGGTGGCGCTCGGGGGCGGTAAGATTCGCCCCCTTCGCAGTTCGGCCGTGGTGGTTCAGGCGTGCTGGCAGCGGGGTCCGCCGCGGAAACCGGCGGACGCGGGAGTCGACGGGGTGGCAGCGGTAGCGCTAAAAAAACTGTTGACGAAGCGAAAAAGATTCTTCATAATCTCGTTTCTCTGCTGCTGACGCAGCGACGCAGGAAACGCCGGGTAGTGAGTGGTTGGGCGGCGGCACCTGCGATGCGA
>NZ_RQIS01000004.1 GCF_003837865.1 Paraburkholderia dinghuensis
CGTCTCGACATTCATGTTGCGTTGCTTTCCCTGGCTGCTGCCGTCATCTGCTCGCGCTTCGTTGATGACTTGTGTTAGCGACTCTAAGTCCGCGCTGACTTCCTGTTTTAAGCGCACGGTTAAGGCGCTCGGATATTCTAGGCCGACATTCTACGGTGCGTGCGCGTCTGACCCGCGACTGGCAGGAAACATTAGCGGACTCCCTCAATTTCGCAATTGCCGCTCATCGCGCGGCGCGGGCAGTATGGCTGTCACACAGATGGGCGCGTGCCGTTGCGCCGCAACATAACAGGAGACGCCATGTCGTACTTCGAACATGTCCCCGCGGTTCGCTACGAGGGCCCGCAGTCGGACAATCCTCTCGCTTTCCATCACTACGATCGCACGAAGAAGGTCCTCGGCAAGACGATCGAAGAACATTTGCGCGTTGCCGTGTGCTACTGGCACACCTTCGTGTGGCCCGGCATCGACATCTTCGGGCACGGGACGTTCCATCGTCCGTGGCAGCAGCCCGGTGACGCCATGGAGCGCGCGCGCCAGAAAGCCGATGCAGCATTCGAATTCTTCTCGAAGCTCGGCGCACCTTTCTATACCTTCCACGACACCGATGTCGCGCCCGAAGGCAAGGACCTGAAGGACTACACCGAGAATTTCGCGCGCATGGTCGACTATCTCGGCGAGCGCCAGCAGGCGAGCGGCGTGAAGTTGCTGTGGGGCACCGCGAATCTCTTCTCGAATCCGCGTTATGCGGCGGGCGCGGCGACGAACCCGAACCCCGAAGTGTTCGCCTATGCGGCGACCCAGGTGTGTCACGCGCTCGACGCGACGCACAAGCTCGGCGGCGAGAACTACGTGCTGTGGGGTGGCCGCGAAGGCTACGACACGCTGCTCAACACCGACCTCGTGCGCGAGCGCGAGCAGTTCGCGCGCTTTCTTTCGATGGTGGTGGAACACAAGCACCGCACCGGCTTCAAAGGCACGCTGCTGATCGAGCCGAAGCCGCAGGAGCCGACCAAGCACCAATACGACTACGATGTCGCGACGGTTTACGGTTTCCTCGCGCAATACGGACTGCAAAGCGAAATCCGCGTCAATATCGAGGCGAATCACGCGACGCTCGCGGGCCACTCGTTCCATCACGAGATTGCGACGGCGTTTGCGCTCGGCGTGTTCGGCAGCGTGGACGCGAATCGCGGCGATCAGCAAAACGGATGGGACACCGATCAGTTTCCGAATAGCGTCGAAGAACTCACGCTCGCGTTCTACGAGATCCTGCGTCACGGCGGATTCACGACGGGCGGCATGAACTTCGATGCGAAGGTGCGCCGCCAGAGCGTCGATGCCGAGGATCTCTTCTACGGCCACGTGGGGGCGATGGACGTGCTGGCGCTCGCGCTGGAGCGCGCTGCGGTGCTCGTCGAAAACGATCGCCTCGAACAACTGCGCAGCCAGCGTTACGCGGGCTGGGACACGGAGTTCGGCCGCAAGATCCTGGCGGGCGGTTATTCGCTCTCGTCGCTCGCGGCTGACGCCACCGCGCACGGCATGAATCCGCACCATGTGAGCGGCCAGCAAGAACGGCTCGAAAACATCGTCAATCAGGCGATTTACGGACTGCGATAAGCGCGTTGGCGGACGTGCAACCCCGCCAAAAATAAGGTGAACGCGCCGACGCCGATTCGGAATCGGCCCCGCGCGTTTCGATAAGGACGGAGACATGTTCATCGGGATCGACCTCGGGACGTCGGGCGTCAAGGCCGTGCTGCTGGATCGCGCGGGCGAGGTGCTCGGCAGCGCGAGCGCGGCGCTCACCGTGAGCCGTCCGCAGCCGCGCTGGTCCGAGCAGGCGCCGCAGGACTGGTGGCTCGCTACGCAGATGGTGCTGCGCGCACTGATCGCACAGGCTGCGGCGAGAGGCATCGACGCCGCTCGCATCGAGGCGCTTGGCCTGACCGGACAGATGCATGGCGCGACGCTTCTCGATGCAGGCGGCAACGTGTTGCGCCCCGCCATCCTGTGGAACGACGGTCGTTCCGATGTCGAATGTGTCGAACTCGAACACGCGGTGCCGCAACTGCATGACATCGCGGGCAATCTGGCGATGCCGGGATTTACGGCGCCCAAACTGCTCTGGGTGCGCAAACATGAGCCCGACGTGTTCGCACGCATCGCGCATGTTCTGTTGCCGAAAGATTACTTGCGTTATCTCCTGACCGGCGTATTCGCAACCGATGCGTCCGATGCCTCCGGCACGCTCTGGCTCGACATCGCGAAGCGCGACTACAACGATGCGTTGCTGGCCGCATGCGGACTCACGCGCGAACAGATGCCCGCGGTCTTCGAGGGCAATCAGATCACCGGTACGCTGCGCCCGGAACTGGCACGGGAATTCGGCCTGCGCGAGATTCCCGTGGTCGCGGGCGGTGGAGACAACGCGGCGGGCGCGGTCGGCGTGGGGATCGTGCGCCCCGGCGATGCGATGCTTTCGCTCGGGACGTCCGGCGTTTATTTCGCCGTATCGGACGGATTTCGCGCGAACCCGGATTCGGCGGTCCACAGTTTTTGCCACGCGCTGCCGCAGACCTGGCATTTGATGTCGGTGATGCTCAACGCTGCGGGCTGCATCGATTTCACGGCGCAACTCACGGGTTATGGGAGCGTGGCGGCCTTGCTCGCCGACGCCGAGGCGAATTCGAACGAACAAGTCGATGCGCGTCGCCCGTGGTTTCTCCCGTATCTGAGTGGCGAGCGCACGCCGCACAACGACGTCAATGCGAAGGGCGTCTTTTACGGCATGACTGGGCAGACCACGCGAGCCGATCTCGCGAACGCGACGCTGGAAGGGGTGGGCTTCGCGCTGCTGGACGGCATCGACGCCCTGCATGCAGCCGGTCTCATGCCCGATTCGATCACTGTGATCGGCGGCGGTTCGCGCAGCGCGTGGTGGACCCAGATGCTCGCCGATATCAGCGGCCGTGCGCTCACGTTGCGTGCGGGCGGCGAAGTGGGCCCGGCGCTCGGCGCCGCGCGTCTTGCACATCTCGCATCAGAGCCGGCCGCGACGCTGGACTCGGTGTGTCCGCAGCCACCCGTGCTGGCGGTCCGCGAGCCCGATGCGGCGCGCCACGCGTGGTATCGGGAGGCCCGCCGGCCAACGTTTCGCGCGCTCTATGGCGCGCTCAAACCGGTTTTTGCAACCGGCGCCTGAAGTGTGGCGTCGGTGAAGCAGAAAGCAGCACGGCCACGGTAGCCGTGCGGCAATAAAAGCAGTCCTGTGGTCACGTCGCCTCGCCCGTTCACGGGCGTGTGCGTCTCGCAACCATTGTCGCGTCGCTCCCGCGAATCAGCCGGGACGGCTATAGACCATCAAGAGGAGTTTGGAGACATGAAATTTGCTAAACGTCGTTCGGTTCTGAGTTCGCTCGTCTGCGGTGCGGTGCTCGCGAGCATCTCGCTTGCTGCGCCGCTTGCTCACGCAAGCAAGGACCATCCGGAAATCGGCTTCTGTATCGACGATCTGCGCGTTGAGCGCTGGTCGCGCGATCGCGACTACTTCGTCGCAGCCGCCCAGCAACTGGGTGCGAAGGTGTCGGTGCAGTCGGCCGATGCCAGCGAAGAGCGCCAGATTTCGCAGATCGAGAATCTCATCTCGCGCGGCGTGGATGTGATCGTGATCGTGCCGTTCAATTCGAAGACGCTCGGCAATGTGGTCGCCGAAGCGAAGAAGGCCGGCATCAAGGTCGTTTCGTATGACCGTCTGATCCTTGACGCCGACGTCGACGCGTACATCTCGTTCGACAACGAAAAGGTGGGTGAACTGCAGGCGCAGGGCGTCTTCAAGGCACAGCCGAAGGGCAACTACTTCCTGCTGGGCGGCGCGCCGACCGACAACAACGCCAAGATGCTGCGCGAAGGGCAGTTGAAGGTGCTCAAGCCCGCAATCGATCGTGGCGACATCAAGGTGGTCGGCCAGCAGTGGGTGCCGGAATGGAGCGCTTCGACGGCGCTGCGCATCATGGAAGACGCACTCACGGCGAACAACAACAAGATCGACGCGGTTGTCGCATCGAACGACGGCACGGCCGGCGGCGCGATCCAGGCGCTGGCCGCACAGCATCTCGCGGGCAAGGTGCCGGTGTCGGGCCAGGACGCCGATCTCGCGGCGGTCAAGCGCGTGATTTCGGGCACGCAGACCATGACGGTCTACAAGCCGCTCAAGCTGATCGCAAGCTCGGCGGCGAAGCTCGCCGTCGATCTCGCGAAGGGCGACAAGCCCGCGTATAACGCGCAGTACGACAACGGCAAGAAGAAGGTCGACACGGTCCTGCTGCAGCCGACGCTGCTCACGAAGAGCAATGTGGACGTCGTGGTCAAGGACGGCTTCTACACGCAAGCTCAACTGGCTAGCCAGTAACGGCGGGCGGCCCGCGAACGCGCCGCTTCCGGCGACGTCGTTCGCGGGCCTTTGCAGCGAGGCTGAACAAGTATGACCGAACCACTACTGACGATGCGCGGCATCGTCAAGTCCTTTGCGGGCGTGAAAGCGCTCGACGGCATCGACCTTACGGTGCAGCCCGGCGAATGCGTGGGCCTGTGCGGCGAAAACGGCGCCGGTAAATCGACGCTCATGAAGGTGCTCTCGGGCGTCTATCCGCACGGCACCTGGAGCGGCGAGATCCGCTGGGAAGGCGAGGTGCTGAAGGCCGCGAACGTGCGCGACACGGAGCGCGCGGGCATCGTCATCATCCATCAGGAATTGATGCTCGTGCCAGAGCTTTCGGTCGCCGAAAATATTTTCCTCGGCAACGAGATCACGTTGCCGGGCGGCCGCATGAACTACGCGGCCATGTATCAGCGCGCCGACGAATTGCTGCGCGAGCTGAACATCGACGCGATCAATGTCGCCGAGCCGGTGATGAACTACGGCGGCGGCCATCAGCAGCTCATCGAGATTGCCAAGGCGCTCAACAAGCGCGCGAAGCTGCTGATTCTCGACGAGCCGTCGTCGTCGCTCACCGCCGCCGAAACGAAGATTCTGCTCGACATCGTGCGCGATCTGAAACGGCGCGGCGTGGCATGTGTGTACATTTCGCACAAGCTCGAAGAAGTCGAGGCCGTGTGCGACACGGTGACGGTGATCCGCGACGGCAAGCACGTCGCGACTGAGCCGATGCAATCGCTCACCAAGGACCGCATCATTGCGATGATGGTGGGCCGCGAGATCCGCAACCTGTTTCCGCGCGAGCCGCACGAGATCGGAGACGTCGTCTTCGAGGCGCGCAACGTGACCTGCTACGACGTGGCGAATCCGCGCCGCAAGCGCGTCGACGACGTGTCGTTTTCGGTGCGGCGCGGCGAGATCGTCGGCGTGGCCGGACTCGTCGGAGCAGGGCGCACGGAAACGATGCAGGCGATCTTCGGCGCCTACCCGGGCGCGTGCACCGCAACCGTGTTGCTCGACGGCAAGCCGTTGAAGATCCGCGCACCGCTCGACGCGATTCGCGCCGGCATCGCGATGGTGCCCGAGGACCGCAAACGTCACGGCATCGTGCCGCAACTGGGCGTGGGCCACAACATCACGCTTTCGGTACTGCAGCGTTTCGCGAAACGCGGACGCATCGACGCAGCCGCCGAACTCGACACCATTCGCAACGAAATGCAGCGCCTCTCGGTGCGCGCGGCCAATCCGATGCTTTCGATCGCGAGTCTCTCGGGCGGAAACCAGCAAAAAGCAGTACTGACGAAGATGCTGCTCACCGACCCGGTCGTGCTGATCCTCGACGAACCCACGCGCGGCGTCGACGTCGGGGCGAAGTACGAAATCTACAAGCTCATGTTCCAGCTTGCCAAACGCGGCGTGGCGATCGTGATGGTGTCGTCCGAGTTGCCTGAGGTGCTGGGCGTCAGCGACCGCGTGCTCGTGATCGGCGAGGGCGAGTTGCGCGGCGATTTCGTCAACGAAGGCCTGACGCAGGAACACATTCTCAGTGCCGCGATCCACAGCGCGCGCCACCAACCCAACGTTGAAACTGAAAGAGCGAGTGCAGCATGACCCCCGACGTCACTTCACAACCCGCGCGCGATGACGCCGCAAATGGCGGCAGCAGCTTCGGCATGCGTGCTCAGCAGCTCTTTGCGCGCTACAAGATACTCGCGCTTCTGCTTGCCGTTGCCGCAATCTGGGTCTTTTTCTCGGCGCTGACGCACGGCGCGTTTGTCACGCCGCGCAACGTGTCGAATCTGCTGCGGCAGATGTCGATCACCGGCATGCTCGCGTGCGGCATGGTGTTCGTTATCATCGCGGGCGAAATCGATCTCTCGGTTGGCTCGCTGCTCGGTCTTCTCGGCGGCGTGGCTGCGATTCTCGACGTGAACCGCGGCTGGCCCATCGGCGTGACGGTGCCCGTCGTGCTTGCGCTTGGCGTGCTCGTTGGCGTCTTCAACGGGTGGTGGTCCACGTACCGGCGCGTGCCGTCGTTCATCGTCGGGCTTGGCGGCATGCTGGCCTATCGAGGCATCCTGCTCGGCATCACGGGCGGGTCCACGATAGCGCCCGTGTCGGACAACTTCGTGTTCATCGGCCAGGGTTATCTGCCGCGGCTCGCGGGCGACGCGCTCGCGGTCGTACTGTTCGCGCTGCTCGCGCTCCTCACCGTGCGCCAGCGCGCGAACCACCGGCGCTATCAGTTGCCGGTCGCGCCGATGTGGCAGGACGGTGTGAAGATCGTCGGTGCGGGCGTCATCGTGCTCGCGTTCGTGGTGATGCTGGACAGCTACGGCGGCATTCCCGTACCTGTGCTGCTCCTGCTCGCGCTGCTCGGAATCTTCACCTGGGTCGCGACGCAGACGGTGTTTGGCCGGCGCATCTATGCGGTCGGATCGAATCTCGAAGCGACGCGCCTTTCGGGCGTCAATACGAACCGCGTCAAGCTCGTGATTTTCGCGTTGATGGGGCTCATGTGCGCGTTCGGCGGCATCGTCAACACGGCGCGTCTCGCTGCGGGCTCGCCCTCGGCCGGCAACATGGGTGAACTCGATGCGATCGCGGCCTGCTTCATTGGCGGCACGTCGATGCGCGGCGGCTCGGGCACGGTGTACGGCGCGCTGATCGGCGCACTCGTGATGGCGAGCCTCGACAACGGAATGTCGATGCTCGACGTCGATGCGTACTGGCAGATGATCGTGAAGGGCGGCATTCTCGTGCTCGCCGTGTGGATCGACGTGGTGTCGGGATCGAATCGCCGTTGATGGGTGGCGGCTGAAAGCCTCGGCAACGACGGCACTGGTTGCTTCTCCAGGGTGCGCCTGAACGCGCATTTGGGCGAGACGGATGTCTCGCCCTTTTTTCTTTTTGATCGTGCGTTGGTCTTCCATTCCCTCCAGCATCGTTTTGGCCCGGGCGCCAACGCGAAGGTCATGCCGCGCGGAGCTTTCGCCGATACTGTCTGCGCTTTCCCAGGGATGCTTCGATTTCAGCGCTCGCACGTGTGACGAACGAAATCGAAGACTGCGTTCGGGCTTCGTGAATGCCCCGCGGGTTCGCACGTCAAGCGTGCCAACTGAGCGAGCCGCCGGGCGCGGAGCGCAAATCCGCCGCCGTCGCGCGAGGTCCCTCGGCCCTTGGGCTACAATTGCCGCAGCCTGGACACGGAACCGTAATGAATACACGGAAAGCATGCTTCGCCGGCCTCATGGCCGTTGCCGCTCTGCTTGCAGGATGCGCCGCGCAGTACCGCAATACCAGCGCGTGCGAGCAGGAAATGCGTCGCCGCCTCGTGGATGCGTCGCAGGGCGAGCTTTCTGTCACGAATCGCACGGCCGCTTATCGCGGCAGTCGCGTCGTTGTCGAAGGTCATCTCGACAAGACGCCCGATGCCGCCAAGGTCGCGGCTACGGCCACTGACACCGCAACGGCCACCGCAAAACCGAAGCCCGCTACGCCGGTCGATGCCGTTGCGCAGAAACTCGGCATCAAGAAGCCGGAGCGCACGCCCGCCGCCGCCGAATGCACGTTCGACGAGGCCGCTCTCAAGTCGTTCCGCTGGCTCGCACCGGCGGCGCTCGCGAAGACTACGCCCGAGCCGGGCGCGTCAACGAACTGACCGGACTGACGCTGCGCACGCCGCTCTATCGCAGCGGCGCGATGCTCACAGCGTCAATGCATAGCCACATCAATACGCGCGTGCCGCGTTCCCCAAAAACAGGCCGCCAAAACACGCCTCAAAACGCGAAGAACGGTCCGTTGCCGGCTGACGTCAGCTGTCCCTCGATCGCCGTGAACACGCTCTTTCCGAAGAAGAACGGCAAGCCCCATCCGAACGCGCTGCCGTTGTAGGCCGCGAGGTTGCTGTACGCCCAGTTGCCTGTGTTGAGGAGCGTCTGCGCGTTTGCGACAGTGAACGACGTGGAGGCTGCCACGCCGTCGGTGCCTTTGATTGTCGCCCCGAAGCTCAGCGGCGAACTCGGGCAGAACCACACGCCGCTGCATAGCGTGGTCGTCGAACTCGCGAAGAAGAAGGCGTTCGAGCCGCTGTCCAGATAGCTCCTCGCATAGACCGTGCCGTCCGAAGTGGTGGTGCTCACGTAGCCCGTCGACTTGTTCGCGTGCAGGACCGTCGCCGCGCCGAGCACGTTGTTGGCCTGTGTCCCGATGCCGAATGTCAGCGTGCCAGTGATGGAGGCCGCGCCGTTGTCTCCGACCGTGGGCAGGGTGATTTCGACGCCGTTGTTGTCCGTGGCGAATGCGGCGACGGGATTGGCGACCTGATGCGCCAGCGGCTGCGTACTCGGGTTGCAGGTGCCCGAGGCGCACGCGTAGTACCACGGCGTTATCGCCATGTTCGCGCAACTCGCCCCGCAATCGGCATTGAAGAGCCCCACGCCGATGATGCCGTTCACGTGCAGCGAGGACGCGTCGTTCATCGCTATGGCGCTGGCGTTCGAGCAGGAGCTGGGCGCGGTCGAGGGCACCGAAGGATCCGCGATCACCTGAATCGGCAGCGACGCCGCTGTTTCGCTCGCGAGCTTCACGTCCGCGAGACGCACGGCACCCCAGGTGTAGCCGGATCCGAACACGAGACATTCGCCGGCCACGTTCGTGCCCGAGCCCGCGTTCACCGCGGGCAGCGTGATGCTGGAAGGCAGCGCCGAAGCGAGCAGGCGAAGGCCTGCCGATCCCGTGTCGACCTGAACGTTGTCGATGGTCGCGCAGGTGGACGTGTTCGGCACGCAGACGGTGACGCTTGTCGTGAGCATGTTGGGTGTCCGCGTCGCCAGCGGTCCGACGCTCACCGTGACCTGGTTGGGCGTCGTGGATTGTACGACGGAGGACGTGGTCGGGTTGTTGGGCGACCCGCCGCCGCTCGTGGTGGCGGGGCCCGTCGAACTGTCGCCCGAGCCCCCGCCTCCGCAGGCGGCCAGCGTGACGCAGAGCAGAAGGGCGAGCCACAGCGCGCGCGCAGGGGAGCCACGGCGGCCGGTCATCGCAGGTCTCCTTCGTTCACGCCCGCGGGCAGCGCGGCCGGCAGCCACGCGCGGCCCACGTAGCTGCGCATCTGGCCACCCGTTTCGACGATGACGCCGGTCTGATTCACGCGAGCGTTGTGCAGATTGCCGGGCTGTGCCGCGAGCGCGGCGGCCGCGCCGCTGCGATACGACGCGTAGTGACGGCCGAGCAGCGTCTGCAGGTTCGGCATCGTCGGCCCTTCCCACGAATACGCGAAGATCTCGTCGTTCGTTGGGGCGATGTACTCGTTGATGGTCGTGCCGCCCGCGTCGACGTAACTGAGAACGCGTGCCGCACCGCTTGCGATCGTGCCCGTGGTCGCCCCGGTGATGGGCGTGGCGGTGTCGCCGAGCGCGGCGTGAGCGGGCGTCGCAAGCCACAGGCCCACCGACAGGCAGGCGCAGGCCGCCAGGTGGTCCGCCCGGCTGGATTTTCTGGTTGTCATGAAACGCTTCCGACTTGTTCTACTTGTTGGCTTATTTTTGAGATTTGCGCCGAACAATAGCATCGGAATGTTCCGCTCAAACGAGGATCACGGCTTGAGTCGCACCGCCGGGACGTTGGTCTGACGCGATATTTTTCTAATGCATTGATGTAAAAGGGTAAATCCGGTTTTCCCTCGTCGGCGCGCGCTGTCTCGAATTGTTGAATAACGTTAAATGGGCGCCTGCTGAGGCCTGTCAGACCGAGCCGCGGCCGCCGCGATGGCCCGCGGCGTCGTGGTTTTTGCACAGGGGCTTCCAGGACCGGTAGAATGTCTGGTTAATCCACGGAAACTGGCCGTGGCGTAGCCGAAGGTTCACCGCAAGGATTCCCCCAGGATCACCCCAAGGATTACCCGAACATGAGTGAGTTTCATCAACGTCTTGCCACCCGCGGTGTTGCGCTCCTGATGGCGGGCGGGCTGGTCGCCGGTTGCAGTTCGCCGTCGCCGACGAAGATCGATTACCGCAGCGACGCGAAGGCGAAGCAGTCGTCGCTGGCCGTTCCGCCGAACATGCTGGACGAAACGTCGGACCAGCGGTCGCTGCCGCCGCAGGGCGGCGAGACGTCGCTCTCGTCGCTCAAGCAGGTCCAGCAGGACGCGCCGCCGTCCGACGAGACGCAGGTGCTCCCGCAGGTGCCGGGCATGCATATCCAGCGTGAGGGCACGGAAAGCTGGCTCGTCGTCGACAACAAGACGCCGGACCAGGTCTGGCCGCAGGTGCGCCGCTTCTGGCAGGAGCAGGGTTTCCTGCTGGTGGTCGATCAGCGCGACAAGGGCGTCATGGAGACCGACTGGAACGAAACGCACCAGAAGATCAGCGACGGCCTCGTCCGCAACACGCTGTCGTGGGCCACGGGCAATTCGTATGTCTCGGCGGAGCGCAACAAGTACCGCACGCGTCTCGAAACTTCGCCGGCTGGCGGCACGTATATCTTCGTCAGCCAGAAGGGCCTGAGCGAGCAACTCAGCGGCACGAACAACGAAAACACCAAGTGGGTGCCGAAGCCCAACGATCCGGCGCTCGAGACCGAATATCTGAAGCGCCTCATGGTGACGCTCGCGCGTGCCAAGCCGGGCGTGCCCGATGCGCAGGTCGCGGCCGAAGAGGACGCAAAGGCCAACCCCACCGCCGCGAAGTCGAAGGGCACGGACGCGGCGGCTGCCGCCGTCGCGGCGCAGAACGTCGCCAACGCCGGTCAGCAGGCTGCGTCCGGCGACACGGGCGGCCAGTACTCGTCGACGGAACTCACGCTCAGCGAGCCGTATGACCGTGCGTGGCTGCGTGTGGGCGTCGCGCTCGACCGCGCGAACTTCACCGTGGACGACCGCGACCGCGCGAAGGGCATCTACTACGTGCGCTACGTCGACCCGAAGGACATGACCTCCGACGAGCAGGGCTTCTGGAACCAGATATTCCATGGCCGCAAGGAAAAGGCCGCGAAGCTGTACAAGGTGAACGTGCGCGCCGTGACCGAGAATCAGACGCGCGTGGCTGTCGTCGACGACAGCGGCCAGATCGACCAGTCGCGACCGGCTCGCGAGATCATGGGCCTCGTTGTCTCGGAACTGCACTAACGTTATTAGCGCCTGAAGCGTCTTAAACGCCTTCGGACCCCGAACAGTTTTTTTCGGGCCCGGCCTCAAAAGAAAAACCCGCCGGCGCATTGCGCCGGCGGGTTTTTTTACGCCTGCAGCGAGCCGCGATTAGTGCGGAGGAATCATCCAGGTGAACACGTTCTGCTGCAGCCACACGAGGATGCCGAGCAGCACGGTCAACAGGATCGAGTGCTTGAAGGTCTTTGCGAACACGTAACCTTCCTTGCCCTTGAGGTCCGTGGTGGCCACGCCCGTCGAGATGTTCTGCGGCGAGATCATCTTGCCCATCACGCCACCTGACGAATTGGTTGCCGCCATCAGGATCGGGTTCAGGTTCAACTGCTTGGCGGCCACCACCTGCAGGTTGCCGAAGAGCGCGTTGCCCGAGGTGTCGCTGCCCGAGAGGAACACGGCCACCCAGCCAAGGAACGCCGAGACGAGCGGGAAGAACGCCCCGACCGACGCGACCGCGAGACCGAGCGTATAGGTCAGCCCGGCGTAGTTCATCAGGAAGGCGAGGCCGACGATCGTTGCCACCGTGAGGATAGCGATGCGCGTCTGCACCCAGGTATCGCCGATCGCGGCGACGAATTCCGACGGCTTGATCCGCACGACGAACGCCGTAATGATCGCTGCGACGAGAATGGCCGTGCCGGTAGCGAGCGGCTGGAAGTCCCAGATCGCGCCGTAAGGTGCGTTGTAGAGCGTGATGAACACGGCCTTGTCGAGACCCGGCCACGGTATCTTCACTTCACCGATCGTGAACACCTTCAAGATGGTCCAGAGGATCACGACCACCGACACGATGATCCACGGATACCAGCCCTGGGCGTTCGTGACGTGATTGCGCACCTCCTTCGAGCGATCGACCTGGATCGCGAACTGCGGATCGTGGGCCGGTTTCCATGCGCGCAGGAACAGGATCGTGAGGATCAGCGAGACGAGCGACGAGAGCACGTCGGTGAGGCTGTAATTGATGAAGTTCGAGGTAACGAACTGCGTCAGCGCGAAGCTGCCGCCCGAGACGAGGAGCACCGGCCAGATGCGCAGCATGCCGCGCACGCCAGCGTAGACACCGATGACGTAGAACGGCAGCAGCAGTGCGAAGAACGGAAGCTGGCGGCCGACCATTTGTCCGAGAGCGTCGGAGGGCAGGTGCGTGACGGCGCCGAGCACGGTGATCGGCACGCCGAGCGCGCCGAACGCGACCGGTGCGGTGTTGAATATCAGCGTGAACGTAAGCGCTTCGAGTGCCGGGAAGCCGAGCATGATGAGCAGCGAGCTCGTGATCGCGATCGGCGTGCCGAAGCCCGAAATGCCTTCGAACAGCGCACCGAACGAGAAGCCGACCACGACGAGCACGATGCGCCGGTCATTGGGCAGGTTGTCGAGCAGCCACATGCGGAACGCCGCAAAGCGACTTGAACGTAGTGCGATGTTGTAGAGCAGGATCGCGGTGACGACGATCCACATGACGGGCCACAACGCGAACACGACGCCCGCGGCAACCGCGTTGAGCGCGAGTCCGACCGGGAACTGCCATGCGACGATGGCGACGATCAGGCCGACTACGAGGCCTGCGAGCGAGGCTTGCCACGCGGGTCGCCGCGCCCAGCCAAGCAGGGCGAGCACGGTGATGATCGGCAATGCGGCAACGACGAACGACAGAAATAGTGAATTGCCGACTGGTGTCAACAACTGGTGGAACATGGCCTCTCCTCTTTGTACTGGTTCGAATCAGCGTGCGAGATCCTGCCTGGCGCGCCGTAGGGGCTGTAAGTACGGAGGTGTAAGTAATATGGTGCTTCAATCCCCGATACCCCCTGGTAGCATATAAGGGGCGGCCCAGGCGTCAAGCAGGGAAAGTACGGTCGTACGCGAAACAGCACGCAGAACTGGCGGCTGCGCCAGCAAGGTGGCCGAGCGGAGGAAGCGTGCCGCTGTCAGTGATGCCAGTGTCCGCCGCCGCTTCGGTAACTAAAGCCGAAGGAGAAGGCCGGCGCACCCCAGCCCCAGCCCCAACCACCGCCCCAGCCCCATCCCCAACCCCAGGCGGGCCAGGGGTAGTACGCGGGCCAGGCAGACCAAACGGGGTACGCGGGCACGGCGATCGCGACGGGTGGTGACGAATAAAGCGGCCCCGGGTATTGGGCATCGGGCACTGCGCTGGGTGCAGTGTGCATCGTTCCGGCCGCGACGGGCATGCTGTCGGAATACGGTGGGGCGCTGAATCCAGCCGGGTAAAAATAGCAGCCCGATAGCGTCAGCCCGACACCGAGCGGGCAAGCCCATCCCACGCTTCGGACCAGCGTGAGCGCTGTGCTCAGGCGGTGCGCGAAAGCGGGGCGGGCGAAAACCACGAACGGGCCTGACATGGCGTACTCCGGGAACTGGCAGCGGTCGCCCCCAGTTGTGCGCGGGTTGAATGCCAGCAACGACGCTCGGTGCGAACGCTATCGAGCGAGCTTACGCTGTCCGTTCCGCCTTTGTGTTGCTCACCCGTTACTGCATGTTTCGTGCAATTGCATCGCCCAAAAGAAATGCGGCGCATCCCGTAATCCGGAAATGCGCCGCGAAGCCTCTCTGATGATGCTGTTATGGCCTGTCGTCGTGATGTTGCATCCGTCGTTGTGCGTAAGTCGTGCTTGCGATCACTTGCCGACCTGATTGCCGATGATGCCGCCCACCGCCGCGCCGCCGACCGTCGAGAGCGCACTGCCGCCGAGCAACGCGCCCGCCACGCCGCCTGCACCTGCACCGATGACCGTGTCGCGGTCGCGTCTCGACATGTTGTCGCAAGCGGACAAACTGGCGATCGCTGTAACGAGCACTGTGAGGGTAACGAGGGTGCGTGCGCGTGAGAGGGTTTTCATTTCCGGCTCCGGGATGGTTGCTAGTGGTACGCCCTGCGCAGAACGCAGGACGCACCTCCGATAGATCTATCGTATCGAGCGATCCCGTATCCGGATGTGCGCGTTTGTCAAAGAGCCGTTCGATTCGTAAAAGTGTGTTTCGCGCCTTGAAGAAGCAAAACGGCGGGTGCGACTTTCGTCGCGCCCGCCGTGAGTCTGTCACGCAAGTCGAGGGTTATTACTGACGATGGTAGATCTCGCCGCCCTGCTTGATGAACTCGACAGCCTTCACTTCCATGCCCTTTTTCAAGGCCTCGTCGTCGCTCACGCCCTGTTTTGCAGCGAAGTCGCGCACGTCCTGCGTGATTTTCATCGAGCAGAAATGCGGACCGCACATCGAGCAGAAGTGCGCGACCTTCGCCGAGTCCTTCGGCAGCGTCTCGTCGTGGAATTCGCGCGCCTTGTCCGGATCGAGGCCGAGGTTGAACTGATCTTCCCAGCGGAATTCGAAGCGCGCCTTCGAGAGCGCGTTGTCGCGCACCTGCGCACCCGGATGGCCCTTCGCGAGGTCGGCCGCGTGCGCAGCGAGCTTGTACGTGATGATGCCTTCCTTCACGTCGTTCTTGTTCGGCAAGCCGAGGTGCTCCTTCGGCGTGACGTAGCACAGCATTGCGGTGCCGAACCAGCCGATCATCGCGGCGCCGATGCCCGAGGTGATGTGGTCATAACCCGGCGCGATGTCGGTGGTGAGCGGCCCGAGCGTGTAGAAGGGCGCTTCCTTGCACCAGTCGAGCTGCAGATCCATGTTCTCCTTGATGAGCTGCATCGGCACATGGCCCGGGCCTTCGATCATCACCTGCACGTCGTGCTTCCACGCAATCTGCGTGAGTTCGCCGAGCGTCTTCAGTTCGCCGAGCTGGGCTTCGTCGTTGGCGTCGTAGATCGAGCCCGGACGCAGGCCGTCGCCGAGCGAGAAGCTCACGTCATACGCCTTCATGATCTCGCAGATGTCTTCGAAGTGCTCGTAAAGGAAGGACTCCTTGTGATGAGCAAGACACCACTTGGCCATGATCGAACCGCCGCGCGAGACGATACCCGTCATGCGGTTGGCCGTGAGCGGCACATATTGCAGACGCACGCCTGCGTGGATCGTGAAGTAATCGACGCCTTGCTCGGCCTGCTCAATCAGCGTGTCGCGGAAGATTTCCCACGTGAGGTCTTCGGCCTTGCCGTTGACCTTTTCGAGCGCCTGATAGATCGGCACCGTGCCGATCGGCACCGGCGAGTTGCGGATGATCCACTCGCGCGTTTCGTGGATGTGCTTGCCGGTCGACAGATCCATGACCGTATCGCCGCCCCAGCGGATCGCCCACGTCATCTTGTCGACTTCCTCGCCGATCGACGACGTCACCGCCGAGTTGCCGATATTCGCGTTGATCTTCACGAGGAAATTGCGGCCGATGATCATCGGCTCGCTTTCCGGGTGGTTGATGTTCGCGGGGATGATCGCGCGGCCGCATGCAATTTCATCGCGTACGAATTCGGGTGTGATCTCCTTGAGCGCGTTCGCGCCGAAGGCCGCTGCGCCGAACGCCTGGCCCGCGTGCTGGCGGCCCATCATCGCGGCGAGCTTTGCGCCGTTCGGGCCGCTCGATTTGAGGCTCTCCAGATACTCGGCACGGCGCTGGTTTTCGCGGATCGCGATAAATTCCATTTCCGGCGTGACGATGCCCTGACGCGCGTAGTGCATCTGCGTGACGTTCTTGCCGGACACTGCGCGGCGGGGCGTGCGATGCAGGCCCGGGAAGCGCATTTCGGCGGTGTCCGCATCGGCGGCGCGCTCGCGGCCGTATTGCGAAGTCAGACCCGGCAGCGCTTCGGTGTCGCCGCGCGACTCGATCCAGCGCTGGCGGAGGGCGGGCAAGCCCGCGCGAATGTCGATCTTCGCTTCGGGATCGGTGTACGGACCGGACGTGTCGTAGACGTAGATCGGCGGATTCTTTTCGCCGCCGAAGCTGTCGGGCGTGTCCGCCTGCGAGATTTCGCGCATCGGCACGCGGATATCGGGCTGCGAACCGGTCACGTAGATTTTGCGCGAATTGGGCAGCGGGGCCACCGCAGCTTCATCGACGTGCGCGTTGGCGGAAATGAATTTCGGGTTCGCGTTCATGCGACTTTCTCCTTAGTCGACCGGAGTAAGTGCTGTGAGATCTGAATCGATCCGGTCGCACTCGCTCGGGTCCCTTGCAAAGCTATGTGGGAACAGCGGCTTAGCAGGAGAAGAGACAGAACGTGGACGGAATTCGCAATGAAGAGGTGACGCCGGGGTGTTGCTGCGAAGTCCGGACGCATCCCTGCGCTGGCATTATCCAGATCAGGTTCAAAGGGTATTTCTCACCCGCGCGACGCGCAGCCCGGCTTTCGCTCGTAGCAGCGCATGACGCAGGACCCCCGCGTAAGCAGGCCAAACGATACACCGCACGGCGACGATCTGGCAAGGGCATCTTGATGTAGATCGTGTTCGCGGGGCGATGCCTTACAGCGTGAAATCGTCGGACGCTTCAGGCTGGAACAGGATCTGGTCGATCCGGAGCTTTTGCTGCGCACCGCTTGGTGGGATGAAGCGCACGGTGTCGCCGCGTTTTAGTCCGAGCAGTGCGAGACCTGCGGGCGAAAAAACGTTGAGGCGTCCGGCCTCGAAGTCGGCGTTGCGCGGGTAGACGACGGTCCACGTAATCGCTTCGCCGGTATCGTCGTTTCTGAGCGTGACTTGCGAATTCATCGTCACAATGTTCGCGGCGATTTCTCGCGACGTGACGATCTCCGAGCTTTCGAGCAACTCGTCGAGCATCGTTTGGCGCGTGTGCGGGGTGCCGGGCTCGGCGGCGCACTTTTCGAGACGGGCGACGTCGAGTTCGGTGAGGTAGCGGATTTTCCTGGTCATCGCGGTTCTCCTGTGTCGACCGGAGTTAGCGCTTTAGCGCTTACTCCGGTCCCATGCAAAGCGGTCGACCCGAGTCAGCGCTTTAGCGCTTACTCCGGTCCCATGCAAAGCGGTCGACCCGAGTTAGCGCTTTAGCGCTTACTCCGGTCCCATGCAAAGCGGTCGGCCCGAGTCAGCGCTTTAGCGCTTACTCCGGCCCCATGCAAAGCAGTCGACCCGAGTTAGCGCTTTAGCGCTTACTCTGATTCCATCGCGCATGGCGCTTTGGTCCTTGAGTGGGCGTGAGTGATCGGCCCGGAGCCTGACCAAACGGCTCCGCGTAGTGGGGAGCGTTTCAGGCCGGACGCCGGGCGGCGATGAGCGGGGTGGTGGTGCGGGGCGGGGACGCTCGCAACGCGACGGATGTGGCTTTCCGGACGTGCACGTTCGCGCCGCAGCGAGGGCGCGGCGGCAACGGCACAGCGGAGCACAATGTCGAGTAGGGCATGACCACTGAAAGCAAAAAGAAAGATTTGTGCATCGTAGCACGTATGCCACCTGTCCGGGAAAGTGGGCCGCCGGGATCGCTTTCGCTTCGCGGGAAGTACGAGCATCGACGGTGAGTGCAGTGGCGGAAACGGTGTTGTGGCGCGTTTGGCGGCGCCGTCGTTCCCCGGTTGGTCGCTATCGCGGCACCGATTTTTCATTGCGGCATCATGCCAACGAGATTCACACGTTCCGCTGCGCGCGTGCCGGGATGTCGTGAGTTTGCGTCGTCGCTCTGGGCCGTGCCATGATCCCGCCTCCCCATCCGGTTTTTGGTCTGGCCCAGTCCACGGCCCGCAAGCTGTGGACCTTCTGCCGCTCGCTCCGGCTGCCGCGCTCGCGCCGCGGCCGCGTTACGCTCTCGCTCGCGGTCGTCTATTTCGTCTGGGGTTCGACGTATCTGGGCGTGCACGTCGCGCTCGAGTCCTTTCCACCGCTGCTGCTTTCAGGCTCGCGCAACCTGCTTGCAGGCATCGGTCTCTTCGTATTCGCCATGCGCCGCAGGCCCGCGCGGCCGACCCTTCTCCAGGTGCGCAACGCAGGCGTGGTCGGGGCGGTGCTCGTCGGGTTTTCAGGCGGCATGCTCGCTTACGGCATGCGCACCGTCGGCACGGGCACAGCGGCGATAATCGTCGCGACCGTGCCGCTTTTCGCCATGGTGATTGCTGCCGCCACGGGGCATCACATCGCGCGGGCCGAATGGGGGGCGGTGGCGCTTGGGCTCGTCGGCATTGGCGTGCTGAGCCACGGTGGAACGACCGGAACGGCGGGCGGCTCACTCGCGGTCCTGTGCGGGGCGCTGTTCTGGGCGATCGGCGCGCATCTGGCCGGCAAGTTAGAACTGCCGTCCGATCTGTTCCTTGCCACTGCGGTGCAGATCGGTCTTGGCGGGGCGATCTCGACGCTTGTCGCCTGGGTCAGCGGCGAGCGCATGATGACGCTGCACTTCCTGCCCGTGCTCGCTTTTCTCTACCTCATGCTGGCGGGCACCATGGCTGGGTTCGTCGCGTATGGTTATCTGATCCGGCATACGAGTCCGCTCGTGGCGAGCAGTTGCATGTACGTGAATCCGGTCGTGGCCGTCGCGTTGGGGGCCCTGTTGTTGGGCGAGCCGGTGACGACGGGCACGATCATCGCGATGGTCCTGATTCTCGGCAGCGTCGCGCTTTCGTTCCTGTTCGACGATCGCCGTCGCGGGGTCTGACGCCTCGCGCCGGATGCGGCTCCTGCGGCTGAACTGTGCGGCCGCAACAATGCTTCGTGGGCAGCGCAGGCGCACGAGTGCGCCTGCACGCGCTGTCCGGTTAGCGAATGCGTTGGCCGATGGCGCTTAGGTTGCCTGCGCGCCTTGCCCGGCGCCGGGGCGCATGCCGAGGTGAACCCAGCCCGCGAGCGCGGTGAACGCAAGACCGGCTGCACAGACGCCGAGCCAGCCGAACGCATGCCACGTTGCCGCTCCGACCGCGGAGCCGATGGCGCCGCCGATGAAGTACGCGACCAGGTACACCGTATTGACGCGGCTGCGCGCCTCGGGGCGCAAGGCGTAGATGCGCGACTGGTTCGAAATCTGCGCGGCCTGCACGCCGACATCGAGCACGATCACGCCGATCGCGAGCCCGGCGAGGCTCTTGCCCGAAAACGAAAAGATGAGGAACGCGAGCACGACGAGCACGAGCGCGAACGTGATGATGGCGCGTGCGCCGCGCTTGTCGGCAGAGCGTCCCGCGAGCGGCGCGACGAGTGCGCCCGCCGCACCGACGATGCCAAAAAGCCCGGCCGCCTGCGGCCCCAGATGGAACGGCGCGCCGGCGAGCAGCAGTGTGAGCACGGTCCAGAACATGCTGAATGCGCCGAACAGGAAGGCGCCGGTGGCGGCGGCTTCGCGCAGGCCGCGCAATTCGACGGTGAGGTGCCACATTGAAACGAGCAGCTTGCCGTAGCTGAGCGTGGACGTGGGCCGGCTGCGCGGCAGCTTCAGAACGACGACCACCGCAAGCCCGAGCAGCACGACGATCGTCGAGCCGAACACGGCGCGCCAGCCGAAGTACTGACCGATGAAGCCGGCGGCCGTTCGCGCGAGCAGGATGCCGATCAGGAGGCCGCTCATGACGGTGCCCACGGCGTGGCCGCGCGCCTCGGGCGGCGCGAGTTCGGCGGCGAAGGGGACCGCCTGCTGCGCGATGGTCGAGAGGACGCCGATTGCGAGGCTCGCGCCGATCAGCACGGCGAGCGTCGGTGCCGTGGCCGCGACGAAGAGCGCGACGCAGACGCCTGCGATCTGCAGCAGGATCAGGCGGCGGCGGTCGAAGCGGTCGCCGAGCGGCGCGAGCAACAGCATCCCGGAGGCGTAGCCGAGCTGGGTCGCGGCGGGCACTGCGCCGATCCACGCGGCACCGGCGGGGAAGGTCTGGCGGAAGTCGTCGAGCAGCGGCTGGTTGTAGTAGATGCTCGCGACCGAAACGCCCGCGATGATCGCGAGCAGGATGAGGAGGCTGGAGAGCGACTGGCCGTCGCCGGCAGGTGCGGAATCGGGTACGGACATGGAGTCTGGATGGAGCGTGCGGCGCCCGGAGAGACGAAAGGCGGGAATCGAGGGAGCCGATCATACCGGAGCGAGCCCGATCGTGCTGGCGGGCTGCGGCGTTCGAGCTCGTCAGGGCTCCACTGGCGCTCGCCGCCCGCTCAGATGATCAGTTCGCCCGAAGGTTCGTGAAACGGGTACGGTCCATCGGATTCATCGACGTACGCATGGTGCGTGACGACACCGCTGCGCGAATCGTAGCGATGCAGCGCGAACGCGGGTGGTTCGAGTGTGAACGTGGACGGCGCGTCGGCCGAGAGATCGAGTGTCACCTGATGCGCGGGCGCCGGCACCGCCGAAGCGATCGTGCCGCCGAAGCGCACGAACATCGGCCGATGCACGTGGCCGCAGATCACGCGCTCGACGTTCGGGTGTCGCGCGATCAGCGCTTCCAGCGCCTTGGCGGCGTGCGCGTCGAGCCGGATCGCGTCCATGTGGCCAATGCCGCAGTCGAACGGCGGGTGATGCAGCGCGACGATCACGGGATGCGCGCGTGCGGCGTCGAGTTGTGTTTCGAGCCACGCGAGCCGCGCCTCGCATAGCGTGCCCGCGCTTTGCCCCGGCTGCATGGAATCGAGCGCAATCAGGCGCATGTCACCGATGTCGACGGTGTATTGCACGAACTCGCCGCCCGCACGCAATTCAGCGCGCTCCGGAAAAACTTCGCGCAACGCTTCACGGCCGTCGTGGTTTCCGATGAGAAACCAGTACGGAATTTCGAGCGTGGCGAGCAGCGTTTTGAGGTGACGGTATTCGTCGGCATTGCCGCAGTCGACGAGATCGCCGGTCATGACGACCGCGTCCGGGCGCGGCACGAGCGCGTTCAGCCGGGCGATCGTACGCGCGAGGCTCGCGGCGGTATCCACGCGCCGGTAGGCAAGCGCGCCGGGTTGCTTGATGTGCAGGTCGCTGATCTGGGCGAGCAGCATGGGCGTCCTCTCAAAGTAGCCGTCGATTACGGTGAAGATTCAGGCGAGGGCAATCAGCGCGTCGGCGGCGATCGACACTCCAACCGGCGTTCTGCGGGCCAGTTCGACACGGCCCGCCGCGTCGACGATGGGCGCATCGGGCGCGGCACCTAAGGCGTCACGGGAAATCGACGTCATCGCCATCGCGTGCCGTGTGCACGGCATGGACGAGCGGCGCGTTCGAGATCGCCGCGATCGTGCCGCCTTCGCGCAGCGTGTGCGGCAGCGTGAACCCGAGCGTCTCGCTCGCATGCTCGCCGCCGATGCGCGCCATCAGCCGCTGCCACGCGGACCGTCCGATCGCGCGGTTCGGCGTGCAGATGCTCGCGAGCGGCGGTGCGAGCAACTCGCCTACGGCAAGGCCGTCGAAGCCGAGGATCGACATGTCTTGCGGCACGCGCATGTGTACGCG
Organism: Paraburkholderia dinghuensis; assembly: GCF_003837865.1. Classification (GTDB taxonomy): domain Bacteria; phylum Pseudomonadota; class Gammaproteobacteria; order Burkholderiales; family Burkholderiaceae; genus Paraburkholderia; species Paraburkholderia dinghuensis. The sequence goes on from NZ_RQIS01000004.1 coordinate 21,871, forward strand.
GCGCAGGCCGCGCATCACCACCATCGCTAGCAGATCGTTGCTGCAGAAGAGGGCTGTGGGGCGCTGCGGACCGCTCGTCAGGTGCGCGAGCACCGAGGGCGCGAGTTCGTCTGCGTTGAAGTCGATTTCGAGCGCGGGTGCGGGAATGAGCCCAGACTGCCGCATCGCGTGCGAGTAACCCGCGTGGCGCTGGCGTGCCCGGTCGGATGCCGACAGGCTGCCGGCCAGCATCAGAATGCGGCGATGTCCGTGCGCGATCAGCATGCGCACGCCTTCGCTCGCGGCCTCATGGTTGTCGACCGATACCGACGGGCGCTGCTTCGTGTCGTTGTGCATCAGCACGTAGAGCGGGCCGTTGTCGTCGAGGTCGTCGAGCAGAGGATGCGTGTCGGCATCGGTGACGGTCAGGATCAGGCCTTCGACGCGTTGCGCGCGCAACGTTTCTATGGCGCGCCGTTCACGCTGCTCCTCATAGAGCGTGGTCATCAGCATGAGCCGGAAGCCTTGCGCGGCAGCGAGTTCGTCGATGCCCTGCAGGCACTCCGTGAACACGGGATTCGCCAGCGTGGGCAGCACCACGCCGATGAGCCGCGTGCGCTCACCTCGCAACTGGCGGCCGAAGGGGCTTGGGTGGAACTTGAGCGCGTCGATGGCCTCGCGCACCTTGGCGAGCGTGACAGGGTTGACGGTGTGAGGCGCGTTGATCGCCCGTGACACGGTGGCGATCGAAAATCCGGCGTGTGCAGCGACATCCTTGATGGTTGGTGTCATGCGTGCGTCCCCGGGTGTTGAAAACGTTTTCGATGGCCGGATTATGGAAACCGCATGTTACGGTTCGATGACGGCTCGAGTTTGGGGAGGGAGTGGGGCAATGGTAGAATCGCGTCCGCCCTTGCCGGGGTGATGAAATTGGTAAACATAGCGGACTTAAAAACGATTGAGTGCCCGACCGGAAACGGCCGGTGCAGAACCCCTCAAATTCGGCGAACCCCCTGGGTCCATGTGCGTGAGCGCATGCGGCACCGAGGCAACGCCGAGCCAAGCCGGCTGCTGCGCGTGCGCAGCGGCGCGGAAGGTGTAGAGACTAGACGGGGGGCGCCTAAGGCTGTACGTGGCGTGAAAGACGCGGCGTGCAGCTACGGCGAAGGCATAGTCCAGCGCACGAACGCGCGCGAAATGACGCGCGTGGCGTCGAAAGACGTAGTGTGACGAAAATCCGCCGCCTCACGGCTTGCCGGTTCGAGTCCGGTCCCCGGCACCATCATGCAATGTAGCGCGTACTGGCCAGGCGGTAGCAGGTCAAAGCCAGCTAGGGCTTTCGTCGCATCTCGGGCCCTTTAACGAAAGGAAGCCGGAGCGTAGCCAAAACCAGCGGCTTTTGCGCCTTACTGCGCCAAGGTTTGCACCGACTGGCTGACGATGAAGCCGCGGAACCCGGCACAGTCAGCGCGGCAAGCGTTCTGCGCGAAATCAATCTTCACTCGCACGTATTCGGAAATCCGTCTCGCCGGACGATGCGTTTCCACGCGTGCTGCTCGCTGCGACGCAGTTATGCCGTGAGTTCGGTCATTCGCCCCGTGAGTTCGGTGTAGTTCGGGGCAGTGTCAGCGGGGCGTACAGGTCGGCTAGCGTCGCGCCGGAATTCCAGTTGCGCGCATCCGGAACATTCTGTCCAGTTGCCTTAACGGCGCCGCGATGTTTGTCGTCCGCCCTCAGCCACGCGAAATTGCTGTGGACGATGCACGCGGCGTAGCGATAACGATTTTCAATCTCCTGCAAACCATTCGCATCCACGAGTTATGCGCCGTGATGGTCAGGATGACGAAATGGGAGGATGTTCCGTCATACGGTGGCGAGCGGTGTCGGTATCACCGTGCCGTCGCGCATGTCGTGACAGGGATGAAGTCGCACACAGGCGGCGTCGATTGCGGGCTGTTTCCCAACGTGCCGTTCGACGAACCTGTACCCGATCGCCTCGTGGTGCTCGTGTGGCGCAAGAGCATTCATGCGAATGTCGGTTGTCGAGGTGCCTGCCGAGGTGGCTTGACCGAGGGCGCGGCGTAATATGAATGCAAAGGCCGGACTTTTGTCTGGCCTTTGCGGTTAAGGGATTACTGGGCGTAGCCGGTCAGCGTGTAGTTGCTGTAACTGCCACCCGTAGCTGATGCCATCGGGAAGAAGTAGTACGTTTTTCCAGCGACCACCGTTCTTGTAATGGTATTAGCTGGCTCGGCGTACATGCCGCTGAAATCAGTCAGGGACTCGTTCACCACCAACTGGCCGCCACCATTACCTTCACTGAGCGTTGCGTTGAGCTGCGATGCGCCAGCTGGTACGTTGAACGTAAAGAACACATCAGTGGCGACCGGTCCGCTGAGTCCGGACATCGGTTCGCCGGTATTGAGCGGGATGACCTTGTTGGGCTGCGGACCGACATAGGTGTTCAGCGTGACGTTGCTATACGACGATCTTGTACCGACCTGGATGTAGACGGCTTTCGGCTGGGTGAGAGCGGGGAAAGCCCATTGGCAGGTCCGGGCGCTTACGCATTTGAACTCCAACGTCGAAGTCGAGAAATCGGCGTCCGGGCTCAACGTCAAAACCGGGCTGCCCGTGCCGCCTGCCGCTTCGATCTTTACGGCCGTTGATCCTACTGGAAGCGTGAGCGCGAAGCGTGGTTCCGTTTCGCCCGCGTTGAGCGTCAGGCTCGCTGCGGATTGCCCAGGCTGTATCGTTACATTGAAGGGGCTGTAGCTGGCCTTCGCTACCGATTGCGCCACTGAATCTACTGGATTTGAGCCGCCACAGGCAGTGACGGCTAAACACCCGCAAATCGCTGCCGTAAGCGCCGTCGCGCGGGTGCTGGCTAAAAACCTTTCTTTAGCGTACATCATTAATAATCCTTATTAATGTTTATTGACTCTCAGGTTCGTTTTCGCCTGCGAGGCGAGCACGTGGCCAAAGGAGTTGTAGAAAAAAATTTTACAAACCCATAAGGCTGGTTTTGAACTTACTGAGGTTTCCGAAGTGTGTCAATCGGAGTGCGAAGTTAAGAGGACGCAAGATAAAGAGAGGAAAAGAAGGTGTCAGATAAAGTGCGGTATGGATCGAAAAAATGTGTTGGCTTCAGGAAAAGCGGAATGCTACGTTATTCTTTCTGCATTCGAAATATGCATGCCGCATGCGCCTGATCCATTGTGTTGATTGGTCTTGAAGTGCAATGGGCGCTTTTGGGTACGTAATTGTGGGCTGCAAAATTGCATCGTTTCCGAAAGGCGTGCTGGCAATGCCAGTAATCCAGGAAAAATTCAATTTCGAGCTGGACGACGAATGCGCAAGGCGGACGGGTATGCAATGTTCAATTCAAGTGGGATTGTTAAATATTCGATAGATCAGCATGCCTAAGCTATGAAAATCCGTGAATGAGTTCGCGTCTAGCGGCGTTCGCGCGTGAAGTCGGATCCTTTTTGACATCTTGAACGGAGCGCAACCTCAGTCGAAAAGACCCGCGATGTTTCAACCGCCGTGCCACTTCGGGCGTGTAGCGCGACATGCCAGGTGAGGGAACGGGGCTGCCCGACGCGCTAGCATGAGGTTCATGTTCGAGACGGACGCGTTCGTGTGCCTGTTGCACGTACCACGAACGGGTAAATCTCGCGAAAGCGTCGATGCTAAGGCGCGCAGGCGGAATCAGTCACGCGAACGATTCACCTGCAATGCAGCGAGAGGGAATGATGATGGCGGATTGGCTGGCCGGGCCAGCCGAAGGTTCGGACTGCCAGTGTCCAATCGGCGAAACGGCAGGACTCAGCGGTCGCCGATCCGCCCGGTATGTGAATTGATGAGCCTTGCGAAACAGAAGAGTCCCACGATGCCAAACGGGCAAGCAATGAAAAACGCTGTCAGCATGATGGGAATGTGACGAAACGTAACGAAATGTATCGTCAGTTTAACTGCGTCTTGTTAATTGAGTACTGGGGGAAAACGACAACCAACTGGTAGGCAAACGCAATATTTGCGATTCTGAAATGGGTGCAGATCAACTGGAGCGCCCGGTTGGCGGGCCGGGCTGGTCCACAGGTCTGGTTCGTGCGGCGCCTGGAATCAGAAGCAGTCGAATACCACATCTACTGACTGCGTCGTCACGCCGCGAATGCCTTCGCTGTGCACCTCGACGGTGTGCATTTCCTGTTTATGTTTAAGGCAGTAGGTCCGTGCTTCGTCGATACCGGCGTTCTTCACGTGATTCCATGACACGATTTCCCAGCGCGCCCGGCTCGTCACCATCAGATGCCCATCCTGTCGCGAATTTACTTCGGTGACGGATGTGCATGCCGCCAACACGCCGACACCAGCCAACAGGATACGTCCCTTCATAGATTCCCCTGAATGCCGGACCATTGTCGCCGCGCGACTGCTGCGTTGGCAACCCGAAAACCCGGTGAACTGCCAAACGCACGGGCGGATGGTATCTGGTAGTCAAAAGGCATTTACGGGTGGGGAATTGGGGTGGCCGTGAAGATTGTGTTCGCCGATTGCGCGGGAGCCTCTGACAGCAGCCGTCGGCGGATATTGCGGGTTCGATACCGGCCATTCGGGAGCGGCGTCTGCGGCAGGGTGAGTGTCAGTACACCACTGCACGGGGCGGGCAAGTGCATCAGTCTGCTGCCCGCAGGAGGTCGGAAGTCCTTGTGCGCCTCGGTCCCGCGGGCGCGTAGCGGACGTTAGTCGTGGGCGACGAGGTTGCCGACCCGGCCCTGACCGGAAACGAGGCAGGACGAGAGGAAGTTCTCACCCTGGCTACGCGCGCCGATTTCTGCGAAGCCGCGTGCGATCGCCTCGGCTTTCACCAGTGTGGCCCCCTGTGCGCACGTGAGCGAGCCACCTTCATGCGCCTGTACGCGCGTAACGGCCCGGTTCGCCAGCAGGAGTGCAAGGACGACGACAACGCCAACATTGAATACTTGCCTCATGATTCGGTCTCCTTTCACAGTCAGACTATCTCAGCCATTCGAAGCACGAATCCAGGAGTTTCCCGGCGATGCAGTGCAGCACATGCGGCGCGAAAACGCGCCGTCAATCGGTGACCGCGTGGGCTTCGGCGGCCTGAGATTGCGACGTTCTGATCGCCGGGCCTTGCGCCGCGTGGTGCGTTAGCTCGGCGGCGTTACGCGCAGCAGGGACATTGCGCTGCAGCAATGTCGCGCCGCGTCACGTTGAACGTCTGCGAACGACTGTAGTCCTGTCGCACGCGAAAGAGGAGGGGAGAGCGCGCGACAGAACGACACGTCGGCTGGATGGCACAACTGTCGCCGTTTCCTCCAGTGGCCCGAACGCTTATACGCAGGTCGGGCCACGCAGCCGGGCATCACCGCCGCGCTCGCGTGGCGGTATCCGTGATTAGTTTTCAGTCGCCGCGAGCGTAAGCGTCTACCCGGTTTGTCGCGCCCCCCTCGTTCAGACGTGTGACTCGCCGCGTGCCCTGCGCGAGCTATCTCGCCGATAGTCCACGCTGCTGCACGGCACCACTGGCTTTGGGCCCTGCGTCGATTGTTCGCACCGCGTGACAAGTGACTTCGTATCCGGGGCATTTATCGGCGAATGCGCTGTTCCTAGAATGACACTCATTGAATTGCCATGGCGTTCCGCAGGAAGCGATGGCGAGCAGCAGGAGCCATCATGAAATCCTTCCTCGAAAGACAGCTCTATCAGCCCGCAGTGGTACTGCCCATGGTTGATCTGATACAGATGATGGTTTTGGCCGACTTCAGTCTCAGTCAGGTCGGAATGATGGTGGCGACACGCGGTGCGCGCGCTGCGCTCCAGCGTTCGCGTGAACTGATGTGCGCCGTACATGGCGAATGCGTCGGTTGAGCCACCGGTTTCCGATTCGAAACCTCGAGTCCCCAGACGCGCATCGGCATCGCCCGTTTGCCGTTGTGACGTCGACCTGTGAGCCGTCCCGTGTTCCGGGGCGGCTTCTTTTTCCCGTTTTCCTGTGCGACAAAATCGTTTCTCGATGCTGCCGGATGGTGCGGACACACCAGCGCAGCGCGTTCCCGGTGTAGGCGTAAGATGGCACGACGCGCGAAGGCGGCGCACGTTCTCACGGCGTCAGGACGGAGAGACGGCATGGCTCAGCGTTTCGATGCGATCGTGATCGGCACCGGGCAAAGCGGACCGTCGCTTGCCGTGCGGCTCGCCAAAAGCGGCCGCAAAACCGCCGTGATCGAGCGTGCTGCATTCGGCGGGACCTGCGTGAACGTGGGATGTACGCCAACCAAGGCCTACGTCGCTTGCGCGCGCGCCGCACACGTTGTGCGGCATGCGGCGGACTTTGGCGTGCAGGCCGGTGGTGAGGTGCGCGTCGATCTCGCTTTCGTGAAAGCGAGAAAGGACCGCATCATCGGCGCGTCGCGAGAGGGCGTCGAGCGCTGGCTGCGCGCGAAGCCCAACGTCACCGTGTTTCAGGGGCACGCGCGGTTTTCCGCGCCGCATGCTGTGAGCGTCGCCGCAGCAGGCGGCGAGGTGCTCGCGCTTGAGGCGCCGAAAATTTTCCTCAACACCGGCACGCGCGCGCTGGTCCCTGCGATTCCCGGTATCGAACGTGTCCGATACGAAACCAACACCACGATCCTTGCGCTAGAGACGTTGCCATCGCATCTTGCGATCGTCGGCGGCAGCTATGTGGCGCTCGAATTCGCCCAGATGTTCCGGCGCTTCGGTAGCCGCGATACGGTGCTTGTGCGCAGCACGCGCGTGCTGGCGCGCGAAGATGAGGACGTCGCGCGTGCGATGCAGGATGTGCTGGCGCGCGAGGGCATCGAGTTTCGTTTCGGAACGTCTCCACGTGCCGTCGAGCCAGCGGGCGAAGGCGGTGTGGGGGTCGCGCTCGAAGACGGGAGCTTCGACGCTTCGCACCTGCTGCGCGCGACGGGGCGGATCCCGAACACAGACGATCTGGGGCTCGACGCTGCGGGCATCACGCGCGACCGGCGCGAACTTATTCCAGTTGACGGACAGTTGCGCACGAACGTCGAGGGTGTGTGGGCGCTCGGCGACGTGAACGGGCGCGGCGCGTTCACGCATACCTCGTACGACGACGTTCAGATCGTCGCCGCCAATCTGCTGGACGGTGCGAGTCGCAGTGCCGACACGCGCATTCCGGCCTATGCGGTCTTCGTGGATCCACCGCTTGCGCGCGTGGGCTTGAGCGAGCGTGAGGTGCGCGAGAGCGGGCGGCCTGCGCTCATTTCGACCATGCCGATGTCACGCGTCGGCCGCGCCCGCGAGCGCGGTGAGACGGACGGTTTCATGAAGGCCCTGGTGGATGCGCAGACGCAGCGCATCCTGGGTGCGTCGATCTTCGGCATCGAGGGCGACGAAGCGATCCACACATTCATCGACACCATGGCCGCCGGCGCGCCGTACACGACGCTGCAGTTCGCGATGCACATTCACCCGACGGTGAGCGAACTGGTGCCGACGCTGCTCGACGGACTGAGGCCACTTCAATGAGCACACTACCTGAACGCGCATTCGGCAACCTGTTCGTGGGGATCGACCACGAAGCAAAAGAAGAGCGGTTCGACCGGCTGGTTGAGCGGCGCGGTGTTGTTATTGAGCGGATCGTGTCCACGGGGCAGGTGAGCCCCGAGGGGTTCTGGTACGACGATCCTCGCGACGAATGGGTGCTGCTGCTGTCGGGCGGCGCAGCTCTGCAATTCGAAGAGGACGGTCCCGCCAGGCGGCAGTTGTTGCCGGGCGATTTCGTGCATATTCCTGCGCGTTGCCGGCATCGCGTGGCATGGACTGACGATACGGTGCCGACGGTGTGGCTTACCGTATATTTCCCGGCGGACGCGGGTACGGCCTGAAATCGGGCTGACGCGTTTCCGGTCGGCAAACGGGCCCGCATAAGGTTGCCGATCGTCCCCAATTGTCGAACGCTATCAACGATAATCGCGTTTGACCCCTGTCAGCCGCGGTTTCGTCCGTTCGCCCGCGCCTCGCCTCGCCTCACCTCACCTGCACATGCCCGCACGACGCACTTTCCGTGTTGGACTGGTTTCCGATACGCACAATCTGGTGCGGCCGGAACTGCTGCATTTTCTTGCCGGCTGCGACGCGATCGTTCACGCGGGCGACATCTGCGACCGATCCGTGCTAGACGTGCTGGCTGCCATCGCCCCGCTGACCGCCGTGCGCGGCAACAACGATTACGGCGCATGGGCCGAAGCACTACCGGTGCAAACGACGCTCGAGGTCGGTGGCGTGAAGATCGCGATCGTGCATGAACTGCGTGACCTGACTGGCGATCCTGCGGTGGGCGATATCGCGGTGGTGGTGAGCGGGCATTCGCACAAGCCGTCCTTGGAGACGCGCGACGGCGTACTCTACGTGAATCCGGGCAGTGCGGGGCCGCGTCGTTTCAGATTGCCGGTCGCAGCGGCGATGTTGACGATCGGAAAATCTGGCGAACTGAGCGTAGAGCATTCACGTCTGGTCGGTTAGGGGCCAACCGGTGAATGACGATGACGCCAAACGCCAGTGCGCAACGGCGGCCTTTGCCGTCTGCAGTGCGAACGACAGAATCGCGTGCGTCCCGGCCGCACCTGTCGGTGGAACTGCTGCGAGTCGTCCGTCGAGGACACCCGAGAAAGGCTTAGGGACTGCGATAAAAGCAAAAATCCGCGCCTTGGAGCGCGGATTGCGTGATGTCGTCGTCGGCTGCGTCGTGGCCGCTAGAGGACGCCGATCAGCCCTGCGTGGGGGGCACGTAGCCCGACGCCTGGTCGGCGCCTTCACCGAAGAAGAACTTCTCCGTCTGCTTCATCAGATACTGGCGCGCACGCGGGTCGGCCATGTTCAGGCGATTCTCGTTGATCAGCATGGTTTGATGCTTTAGCCACATCTGCCACGCCTCCTTCGAGACGCTTTCATAGATGCGCTTGCCGAGTTCGCCCGGCAGCGGCGGAAAGTCGAGACCCTCGGCTTCCTTGCCGAGCTTCGAGCATTGAATCATACGGGCCATGCTGTGCTTCTCCTTGAGTCGTATGTGTGGGTGGCGTCACGTTCATCCGTAGATGGGGACGCTCAAAGCTGTTTCATCAGCACGAGCGACTTGCGCTGCCAGTTATAGAGCCGGCGGCGGTCTTCAGGCAGGTCGTCGACCGTTACCTTGACGAAGCCGCGCTTGAGGAACCAGTGTTCGGTGCGCGTCGTCAGCACGAAGATGCGCGTTAGGCCGCGCGCTCGCGCGCGTTGTTCGACGCGGCGCAGGAGCCGTTCGCCGTCGCCGGCGCCTTGTGCCTCGGGCGACACGGTCAGGCATGCCATTTCGCCGATGCGTTCCTGCGGGTACGCGTAGAGTGCCACGCAGCCGAACAGCACGCCATCGTGCTCGATCACGGAGAAGTGATCGATGTCGCGTTCGATCTGATGGCGGCCCCGGCGCACGAGCGTGCCGTCGGTTTCGAGCGGTTCGATCAGCGTGAGGATGCCGCCGACGTCGTCAGGCGTTGCCTCGCGCAGGCTCTCCAGGTTCTCGTAAGAGATCATGGTGCCCACGCCGTCGTGCAGGAACAGTTCGAGCAGCACGCTGCCGTCGAGCGCGTACGGAATGATGTGCGCGCGGCCGACGCCGCCGCGGCACGCGCGGATCGAGTGTTTCAGATAGAACCCCGCGTCGCCGAGCATCGTGCCGCTTTCGTGCAGCTTGTAGGCTTCGTCGAGCGATAGTTCGCGGATCAGTTCGCCGTCTTCGTCGATGAGGCCCTGTGTTTCCGTCAGGAAAATGATCTTGTCGGCGCGCAGCGCGATGGCCGCCGCCGAAGCGACGTCTTCCATCGACAGGTTGAATGCTTCACCCGTCGGCGAGAAGCCGAGCGGCGAGAGCAGCACGAGCTTGCGGCTCGCGAGCGAATGCCGGATCGAGTCGGCGTCGATCTTGCGCACGACGCCGGTGTGCTGGAAGTCGACGCCGTCGAGAATTCCCACGGGCCGCGCCGTCACGAAGTTGCCCGAAACGACGCTGATGTGCGCGTGCGCCATCGGCGTGTTCGGCAGACCCTGGCTGATTGCGGCCTCAATGTCGAGGCGCACTTCGCCGGCGGCTTCCTTCGCCGATTCGAGCGCCCGCGCATTCGTGATGCGCATGCCGTGCGAGAACTCGGATTGGACGCCATGCAGGCTCATCTGTTCCTCGACCTGCGGGCGCGAGCCGTGCACGAGCACGATCTGGATACCCATCGCCTGCAGCAGCGCGATGTCGGCGACGAGCGCGTTGAGCAGGTTCTGGTGCACCACCTCGCCGCCGAAACCGACGACGAACGTCTTGCCCTGGAACGCGTGAATGTAGGGCGCGACCGATCGCATCCAGTCGACGAACTGTGCGTGTTGTTCGGTGAACTGCGAAGCGGAATCCGCGGCGCCGGAGGGAGCCGGCGCGCCTGCGGGCGCGGGGACGAGGTCGGTTTGGGAATTCATGCCGGGGATTATAATGCGCCCCCATGTCGAATGTACCCAAAAGACCTGCTCACGGGCAGGGCAGCAACACCCGCGACGATGGCGGCGCGGCGCGCGACGGTGCGCACGAAAAACGCGGCGCGCAGCGCTATGCGGAGGCACCGAAGCCGGCATCGGCGGAACGGCTCGCGGCGCTCGTGCGCGGCGGGACGCCGGGCAGTGCGCGCAGCGGGCAAAAACGCGAGGAAGAATCGGCCGCGCAGTCGCAGCAACAGGGCGGCGAGCGTACAGGAGCGGAGCGCGAAAAGCGGCCCGACGAGCGCTCCGAAGTCATGCGCGAAGCCGAGGGCAAAGCAGAGCGCACGCAACGTACCGAAGCACATCCCGGACAACCCGCCCACGCACGCGAGCCGCAACCGGCACCGCACGCGCCGCGGGAATCCCAGTCGCAACTGCGCCGCGAACCGGCTCGCGAGCCACGCGGTGAATCGCGCCGCGAGCAGCCGCAGCAGCCGCGCAGCGCGCACGCCAGCCAGCCCGAATCACAGCAGCCGAAACGATCGGGTGATCGGCCGGGCGCGCCTCAAAACGATCAGCAGGTGCGGCGCGAGGCGAGACCCGGCCAGCCGCCGGCCAAACCCGGGAAAACGTCAAAGCCACCTCAGGCGCGGGAAGCACAGCTGCGGCAGGCGGGCAAGGGAGCGCCCGAGTCCGGGCCGCGCGGCGAAGAACGCAAGGAACGCGCAGAGCGCTCCGCACGCCGCATCGTCGAGCCGAATCCGATTCCGCCCATCACATTCCCCGAAGCGCTGCCGGTCTCCGGTCGCCGCGAGGAAATCGCGCGTGCGATTGCGGAGAACCAGGTCGTGATCGTGAGTGGCGAGACCGGCTCGGGCAAGACCACGCAATTGCCGAAGATCGCGCTCGCGCTCGGGCGCGGCCTCGGCGCGGGCGGCACGGGGCTCATCGGCCACACGCAACCGCGCCGGATCGCGGCGTCGGCCACGGGGCGCCGTATCGCGGACGAACTCGGCACGCCGTTCGGCGAGGTAGTGGGCTACAAGGTGCGTTTTACGGACAACCTGTCGCCAGGTGCATCGGTCAAGCTGATGACGGACGGTATCCTGCTCGCCGAAACGCAGACCGATCCGCTTCTCAAGGCTTACGACACGATCATCATCGACGAGGCGCACGAACGCAGCCTCAATATCGACTTCCTGCTCGGCTATCTGAAAGAGATCCTGCCACGCAGGCCGGAGCTGAAACTCATCGTCACCTCGGCGACGATCGACGCCGACCGCTTCGCACGCCACTTCGGTAGCGAGGACAAGCCCGCGCCCGTGATCGAGGTGAGCGGGCGGCTGTATCCCGTCGAGGTGCGTTATCGGCCGGTGGCCGAGGACAGTCCGGCCGTGAAGGCGGCGCAGGGCACGACGGGGCGCGAGAGAGGCGATAAAGGCAAATCGGCGCGCGACCGCGATCTGATGGACGCGATTGTCGATGCCGTCGACGAACTCTGCCGCGAAGGCTCAGGCGACGTGCTCGTGTTCCTGCCGGGTGAGCGCGAAATCCGCGACGCCGCCGAGGCACTGCGCAAGCATCACCCTCCGCACACGGAAATCCTGCCGCTCTTCGCGCGTCTTTCGGCGCAGGAACAGGAGCGCGTTTTCAAGCCGTCGAACGCGCGCCGCATCGTGCTCGCGACCAACGTTGCGGAAACGTCGCTCACCGTGCCGGGTATCCGCTACGTCGTCGATACGGGCCTCGCGCGCGTGAAGCGGTACTCGTACCGGAACAAGGTCGAGCAGTTGCAGATCGAATCGATTGCACAGGCGCCAGCGAACCAGCGCGCGGGCCGCTGCGGCCGTGTCGCCGACGGTATCTGTATTCGCCTGTACGAAGAACAGGATTTCCTGTCGCGCCCAAAATTTTCCGATCCGGAAATCCTGCGCTCTTCGCTCGCGGCCGTGATTCTGCGCATGAAGTCGCTGCATCTCACCGCGATCGAGACGTTTCCGTTTATCGAGCCGCCGCCGGGCCGAGCGATCGCCGATGGCTATCAACTGCTTGGCGAACTCGGCGCTGTCGACGACGACAACGCGCTTACACCGCTCGGCCGCGAACTGGCACGTCTGCCGCTCGATCCGCGTGTCGGCCGCATGATTCTCGGCGCGCGCGACGAGCAGTCGCTGCGCGAAGTGCTCATCATCGCGAGCGCGCTTTCGGTGCAGGATCCGCGCGACCGGCCGATCGAAGCGCAAGAGCAGGCCGACCAGGCGCACCGCCGTTTTGCCGATGAGCGCTCCGAATTCCTCCAGTGGCTCAAGATCTGGGCATGGTTCGAGGAGGCCGTTGCGCACAAGAAGTCGAACCGGCAACTCGTCGACGCCTGTCGTGCGAACTTCCTCTCGCATCTGCGGCTGCGCGAATGGCGCGACGTCCACTCGCAACTGCTGACGGTCGTGCGCGAGCACGGCTGGCGGATCAACGAGTCGGAGGCCACGTACGAGCAGATCCACCACGCGCTGCTCACGGGCCTGCTCGGCAACATCGGTCTGAAGGCCGACGACGAGCCGCACTATCTCGGCGCGCGTGGCATCAAGTTTCATCTGTGGCCGGGCTCGGCGCTCGTGAAGAAAGCGGGGCGCTGGGTCGTGGCCGCCGAACTCGTCGAAACGACGCGGCTCTACGCGCGCTGCATCGCGAAGATCGAGCCCGAGTGGCTCGAAAGGGTCGGCGCGCATCTGCTGAAGAAGTCGCTGTCCGAGCCGCATTGGGAAAAGCGTGCCGCTCAGGTGAGCGCCTACGAGCGTGGCGTGCTTTACGGCCTGCCCGTGTACCAGCGCCGCCGCGTAGCGTTCGGCAGGCAGGACCCGGCACGTGCGCGCGAACTCTTCATCCGCGGCGCGCTTGTAGAAGGCGAATTCGACACGAAGCTCGCGTTCTTCGCGCACAACCGCAAGCTGCTCGCCGACATCGAGCAACTCGAGCACAAGTCGCGCCGCCAGGACGTCCTTGTGGACGACGAACTGATCTACGGTTTCTACGATCAGGCGATTCCCGAGGGCATTTATTCGGGCGCGTCGTTCGAGCGCTGGTATCGCGACGAGGTGAGGAAGGGCGGCCAACCTGAAGACAAGCAGCGCCTGTTGTACCTCTCGCGCGACGATCTCATGCGTCACGAGGCGGCGGGCGTGACGACCGACCTCTTTCCGAAGCGCATGACGATGTCGGGCGTTGCGATGGCGCTCACGTACCACTTCGAACCGGGCTCGCCGCGCGACGGCGTGACGCTCGCGGTACCGCTTTACGCGCTCAATCAGGTCGACGCGCGGCGCTGCGAATGGCTGGTGCCGGGCATGCTCAAGGAAAAGGCGCAATTGCTGCTGAAGTCGCTGCCGCAGAAGTTACGGCGCCATTGCGTACCGCTGCCGGAATACGCTGCGGGTTTCGCCGAGCGCGCAAGTGGCGAGCGTTTCGGTGCGGGCGGTCTGCTCGAAGCACTGATTGCGGATGTGCGCGAGCAAAAGCAGATTGCGCTGAAATCGGCGGACTTCAAGCTGGAAACGTTGCCCGCGCACCTGTTCATGAATTTCAAGGTGATCGACGAGCACGGGCGCCAGCTCGCGATGGGCCGCAATCTCGCGCAACTGCGCGCTGAACTGGGCGCGCAGGCGCAACAGCAGTTCCAGAAACTGGCGGCGAGCGCAACGGCGCAAATCACGCAGACCGGCGGGGCTGTGCAGGGCGCGGAGCCTCAACCGGGCGCAGCGGTGCAGGCGGGCGCGGGATCGTCGAAGAGGAACACCGTGCCGCTCACGGCGGCGCCCTCCGACGCAATGGCGCCGGCCACTGCGCTCTACGAGAACCTCACCACCTGGAATTTCGGCAAGCTCCCCGAGCTGCTCGAAATCCGCCGCGGGGGGCAGACGCTGTTCGGCTACCCGGCGCTCGTGGATCGCGGTACGCATTGCGACGTCGAAGTGTTCGATTCACCCGAGGAGGCCGCGCGGATCCATCGCGCGGGGTTGCGGCGTTTGTTCGCGCTGCAGTTGCGCGAGCCGATCCGATATCTGGAAAAGAACCTGCCGGGTCTGCGCGAGATGGCGATGCATTTCATGGCGCGCGCGACGCAGGAGGAACTGCGCGACCAGCTTGTCGAACTGGCGTTAGACCGTGCCTGCCTGCAGGACCCGCTCCCCGACGACGATGCGGCCTTCCACGCACGCCGCGACGAGGGCCGCGGACGGCTCTCGCTGCTCGCACAGGAGATCGCGCGGCTTGCGGGCGTGATCCTCGCCGAGTACGCGACGGTGTCGAAGAAGCTCGTGCCGGCGAAGGCGTTTGGCGTTGCCGCCGTCGACATGCAGTCGCAGCTCGACGCACTGATCGGAAAGCGCTTCATCGTCGATACGCCGTATGCGCAGCTCGTGCACTTTCCGCGCTACCTGAAGGGTATCGCGTTGCGCATCGACAAGCTGCGCGCCGACGCCACCCGTGACGCCCGCCAGTTCGGGGAATTCCAGCCGCTATTGCAGCAGTATCAGCGAGCGCTCTCGCAGCGCGGCGGCGTCTTCGATCCGCGTCTCGCGGAGTTCCGCTGGCTGCTGGAGGAGTTGCGCATTTCGCTATTCGCGCAGGAATTGCGCACGCCGATGCCGGTGTCGGTCAAGCGGCTGTACAAGGTCTGGGAATCGATGCAGCGGTGACAAAAAACCGGTTACCGCCTGCGCGGTAACCGGTTTGCGTGCACGCCACGCCACTACGCGTCGTTCAAATAAGGCCTTGCGCGAACATCGCGTCGGCAACTTTCACGAAGCCGGCGATGTTGGCGCCGTTGACGTAGTCGATGCGCCCGTTAGCACTACCGTGCTGCACACAGTTGGCGTGGATATCGAGCATGATGTGTTTGAGGCGCGCATCGACTTCATCGCGCGACCATGGCAGACGTTGAGCGTTTTGCGTCATTTCGAGGCCTGAAGTCGCAACGCCTCCCGCATTGCTGGCCTTGCCTGGCGCGTAGAGCACACCGGCTTCCCGAAATACGTTGACCGCACCTGGCGTCGACGGCATGTTCGCGCCTTCCGCCACGCATTTGACACCGTTCTTGACGAGGTTCCGCGCGTCGTCCTCGTCGAGCTCGTTTTGTGTTGCGTTCGGCAGCGCGACATCAACGGGGATGTGCCACGGACGTTTGCCCGCCAGGTACTCAAGGCCGAATTGACGGGCATATTCCTCGATGCGGCCATAGCGATGATTTTTCAGCTCCATCAGTGCATCGAGCTTGACCGGCGTGAAGCCCTCGGGGTCATAGACCGTGCCGCCCGAGTCCGACGCTGTGACGACTTTGGCACCCATCGGCAAAAGGCGCTCGATCGTGTATTGCGCAACATTGCCCGAGCCCGATACCGCGACGGTTTTGCCTTCGAAGCTTGTGCCAGCCGTCTTGAGCATCTGTTCCGCGAAATAGACGAGGCCGTAACCGGTAGCCTCGGGTCGGATCAGACTGCCGCCGAACGTTAGACCCTTGCCGGTGAACACACAGGCAGCGTTGTTCGTGAGTTTCTTGTGCATCCCGGCCATGAAGCCGACTTCGCGTCCGCCGACGCCAATGTCACCGGCCGGCACGTCGGTGTCCGGGCCCAGGTGCCGATGCAATTCGAGCATCAGCGCCTGGCAGAAACGCATGACTTCGGCCGGGCTCTTGCCTTTCGGATTGAAGTCGGCGCCGCCTTTGCCGCCACCCATCGGCAACGTCGTGAGCGCGTTCTTGAAAGTCTGTTCGAAGGCGAGAAATTTCAGGACCGAGAGATTTACCGACGGATGGAAGCGCATGCCGCCCTTATAAGGGCCGATGGCCGAGCTGTGCTGAACCCGGAACGCCCGATTGACGTGCGTAGTGCCGCGGTCGTCGCTCCACGAGACGCGGAACTGGATTGCGCGCTCGGGTTCGACCATGCGTTCGAGCAAGCCAGCGTCCGCATAACGCGGATTGGCAAGGATGAATGGCCAGATGCTTTCCATGACTTCATGGACGGCCTGGTGGAATTCGGGCTGGTGCGGGTCACGCGCGATGACGTGGCCGATGAAATCTTCGAGCTTCTGGTATTTCATGTCTGGTGCTTCCGAAAACGCGAGGCCGCTCTACGTGATACCCCTTTTCTGCGACAAGCTGTCGCGACGGAGGTAATTCAGCGCATCGAGCCAATTCGAAAAGGGCATATGCAGCGTTTGGCCGCATACAATGTGAGACGCAGATGATCAATGTTGGGCGGCAGCTGAGGCTGGCGAAATGGGACGGGTCTCAAATACCGATGTGTTTGACGTAAATCAAGTCGTATTTGGGGCTGCAAAAGCGAAGATGTTCTTTCATGGCTAGGCACGAAGTCCGCAGATCGGCGCGGGCCATAACTATTCCGCGCTCGCACGCAAACCTCTGTTGCCGCCGCAAAGAAAGAGATGCACTGCCGATGAAAAGCAGATCGCGCCTTCTTGCCGGGGAAGTCGCCGGTGCGTAGAGACACCCTGAGATCGTTGAATGTAACGGCAACGCCCAGGCAGACTGGACGTTCTACAATTACAAGCCTTCCCGAAAGTGATCCTTCATGAGTAAAACCGAATTTCGCCGTGCGGCTGGCCGCGCAGTTGGTCATATCGCCGCCGCCGGCGCGCTGGCGTGCGCTTCGCTCTTCTCGCTCAGCGCGCACGCGGACAACATCATCGTGCTCAATTCCGGCGAAGCGACGCTCAGCCTGATCGATCCCCAGACGCTGCAGGTCGTCGGCACCGTGCCCACGGGCAAGGAGCCACATCACCTCTTCCCGACGCCGGACAACCAGTCGCTGATCGTTGCGAATTCGGTCTCGAACAACCTGATGTTCGTCGATCCGAAAACCGGCAAGGTGCAGCGCTGGGTGGAGAACATCGAAGACCCGTATCAGCTCGGTTTTTCGCCGGACCAGAAGTGGTTCGTCACGACGGGCCTGCGCCTCGACCGGCTCGATATCTATCACTACGCCGGCGGCAGCAACATGACGCTCGCGAAGCGTCTGCCGCTCTCGGCCATGCCGAGTCACATGGCGTTCACGAAAGACAACCGCACGGTGTTCGTGTCGCTCCAGGTGTCGGGCGAGATCGCCGCGGTCGATCTGCCTACGCAGAAAGTGCTGTGGAAAATGCCGGTTGGCTCGGCACCGGCGGGCCTGTGGCTCACGCCGGGCGACAAGTATCTGCTCGTCGGCATGACGGGCGCGGACTACGTCGCCGTGGTCGACTGGCGTAACCAGAAGGTCATCAAGCAGATCCCGGCGGGTCAGGCGGCACACAACTTCCGCTCGCTGACGGACGGCCGCCACGTGCTGGTGTCGAGCCGCGTCTCGAACACCATCAGCATCATCGACGAGGAAACGCTCGAGAAAACCGGCGAAATCAATGGCCTGCCGCCGGGGCCGGACGACATGGAACTGACCGCCGACAAGCGCTATCTGTGGGTGACGTTCCGCTTTGCGAAGAAAGTCGGCATCGTCGACATGCAGACGAAGAAGCTAATCAAGACGATTCCTGTCGGTCGCTCGCCGCACGGCATCTACTTCTACGACCGTGCTCCGGTGACCGCGCCGAACGGCGCTTAACGGCACTTGGCCGTACGACAGCCAGATCAGATGCCAGGAGGAGTAGGGGGAATGCTCGAGTTGTTTTCGTCGACCATGCATGGCGTCGCGGGCGGCGCTGACGATTTCGTTTCGTGGCTGCAGACGTTTGTCTTTGCTAACGCCCTGCAGCCGCTGCTCTATCGCATCGGCATGATGGACGTTGCCGAGGACACCTACGATGCGCTTTATTGGGTGATCGTCGGCGTGCTCGAGGTCGGTGTGATGTACGCGATCCTGCGCCCGCTCGAGGTGCTCGTGCCCGCGGAGAAGTGGCGCGACCGCAAGGGCGTGGGCGTCGACGCGATCTACACCTGGATCACGCGGCTCGGCATCCTGAATCTGTTGTTCTTCTTTACGCTCCAGCCGTTGTTCGACCGCCTGCAGGGCTGGCTGCACCTGCATGGCATGAGGACCGTCGACATCGACGGTCTCTGGCCCGGCGTCACCACGCAGCCGCTCGTGACGTTCGCGATCTATCTGCTCATACTCGACTTCGCGAACTACTGGTATCACCGGCTCGAACATCGCTTCGGCATCTGGTGGGAACTGCACGCGGTCCATCATAGCCAGCGCAAGATGTCGCTCTGGTGCGACGACCGCAATCACCTGCTCGACGCCCTGCTACAGGCGAGTGTGTTCGCGCTCATCGCGATCGTCATTGGTGTGCCGCCCGCGCAGTATGTCGTGCTCGTCGCGATCACGAATTTCGTGCAGAGCTTCCAGCACGCCAATATCCGCGTGCGTTTCGGCTGGCTTGGTGAGCGTCTTCTCGTGAGTCCGCGGTTTCATCGCCGCCATCACGCCGTAGGCTACGGCCATGAAGGGACCACGTATGGCTGTAACTTCGGCGTCCTGTTTCCGTGGTGGGACATGATGTTCGGCAGCGCATCGTTCAACCCCGCGATCGAACCCACCGGCATTCGCGATCAGCTCGAAGGCGTGGATTACGGCGAGGGCTACTGGGCGCAGCAATGGTTCGCCTTCGTCCGGATCGCTGGGCGCCTCACCGCACGCGGGCGCACGGCCGAGATCGAGACGCACGACGACGCAACCGTCGTCTGAGCTTCCCTGCGTTTGTCCTTTTCCCGCCTGGCCAGTGCCGCAGCAGCGGCACCGGTTCTTCCCGTTTTACCCGCCTGCGCGTGCGCTGGTTTATGCTTGCGGCTATAGTCGTTAGCATTCGCGGTTTTCGTGTTCTTCACCCGACCTGTCTCCGTTCCCAGCCCGCATGAATGATCTGCTGCGCTCGTTCGGACGCGCGCTTGCCAGCGCGTTCCATCCCGTCATGCTGTTCCTCACGTTCGTGCCGTTCCTCGTGGCGGCGATCGTATGGGGCGGCCTGCTTTATGTCTTCTGGCAACCGCTGATCGACACCGCCCGCGTCTGGCTCGAAAGCTGGGCGTTCACGTCGACGCTCTATCATCTGTTCGATTGGCTCGGCTTCGGCCCGATGCGCGCCGTCGTTGCACCGCTCGTCGTGATCGCGGTTGCGATTCCGCTGATCGTCGTGTCCGTGTTGCTGCTAATCGTTGCGCTTGCCATGCCGCGCGTGATGCGCTACCTGGCGAGCCGGCAGTACCCGTCTCTCGAAATGCGGCGCGGTGGAAGCTGGTACGGCAGCCTCGCGTATTCGCTCTGGACCACGCTCGTTTGCATCGTGCTCATGATCGTCACGCTTCCGCTGTGGCTCGTGCCGCCGTTCTTCGCGCTGATACCGCCGCTCCTGTGGGGCTGGCTCACGTACCGCGTGATGACCTACGACGCGCTCGCGCTGCACGCGAGCGCTGAGGAGCGCCGCGCGCTGATGCGGCGCTACCGGCTGCCGCTACTCACGATTGGCATCGTGTGCGGGCTTTTTGGCTCCCTGCCCACGGCGATCTGGGTTTCGTCGGCGTGGCTCGTAGTGCTGTTTCCGGTGATTGCCGCGCTGACTATCTGGATCTACGCGTTCATATTTGTGTTCACGGCGCTCTGGTTCGGCAACTACTGCCTGCGAGCGCTTGCGCGCATGCGCGCCGAGGCGTCGCACAATGTGCCGGCCACGCCCTGATCCTTCATCTAGCTACTGCAACGAGGTCCCACATGGCATTTGGCGTCATCATCATCGGCGATGAGATCCTCTCGGGTCGCCGCAGCGACAAGCATCTGCCGAAGATCATCGAGCTGCTCGGTGCGCGCGGGCTCGCACTCGAATGGGCCGAATACGTTGGCGATGATCCGAAGCGGATCACCGACACGCTGCGGCGCAGCTTTGCGACCGGCGACATCGTATTCTCGACCGGCGGCATTGGCGCGACGCCGGACGACCATACGCGCCAGTGTGCGGCGGCGGCGCTCGGTGTGCCGCTCGCGCTGCATCCGGACGCGGAAGCGGCCATCCGCGAACGTATCCGCGACATGCATACAGGCAGCGATCCTGTGAATTTCGGCTCACCTGAGAACCAGCATCGCTTTCAGATGGGCACGTTCCCGGCGGGCTCGGAGATCATCCCGAACGGCTACAACAAGATCCCCGGCTTTTCGATTCGAGATCACCACTTCGTACCTGGGTTTCCCGTCATGGCCTGGCCGATGATCGAATGGGTGCTCGATACGAAATACGCGCATCTGCATCATCAGACGCCGCACGCGGAGAAGTCGCTGCTGGTGTTTGAGCTTCCGGAATCGACGCTGACGCCGCTGATGCAGCGCATCGAGCAGGATTTTCCTGGCGTGCGCGTGTTCAGCCTGCCGAGCGTTGGCGACGCCGAGCGCGGCGGCATTTACGCGCGGCGGCATATCGATCTGGGCGTGAAGGGCGAGCCCGAGGCGGTGGCGTCGGCGTTCGTGAAGCTGCGCGAGGGGGTGCATCTGCTGGGCGGTGACATCGTGGAGCCGCCGCAGGGCGCGTGATGCACGTCGGGCGTGCGCGAGCGCCGCAACGTGGCGTGTGCAGGGGTTCAGGCGGCACGTCCTGCGCGTCCGGTGCGTGCTTGCGCTGCGTGCCGGACGTGCCTGTCCGCTTCATTGCGGCCCGGGTGATGCGCCGTGGCCCGGCCACATCATCGGGCTGTCATACACGCCGCTCAGCGCGAGCCCGTCGAGCGGCGCACGATCCCGGTGCCGTATTCAGGCGCCCATCCACGGCAGGCCGCGGAAGCACCAGCCCGTCACTGTCTTGCGATGGCCCTGGCTGTCCTTGTCGCCTTCGAAACCTTCAAGCAGGTCATAGGCCTTCGTGAAGCCGATTTTCGCGGCTTCGAAGGCGGCCAGCTTCGACCGTGCCGCGCTGCGGCACAGGAACAGGACGGGGGCGTCGGGGTCGACGGCGGCGCGTAGTTGAGCGAGAAACTCGGCGTTGGGCACGCCGCCCGGGTAGCGGGTCCATTCGACATGGGCGTACTGCCCGTCGCCGATGACAGGACGGCCCACCCAGTCGAGTTCAGCGCGCGTACGCACGTCGACGAGACGTGCTCGCGGGTCGAGCTGAAGAAGCTCGAACGCCTCGGCTGGCGACACTGCACCCGCGTAGGGCAGTTGATTTTCGACGCGGCGCTTGTCGGCCTGGGCGTACAACTGTTCGAGCGTACTCATGACAACGGACTCCTGTTTCGCGTTGGACCAAAAGATGATTCTAGCGCGTCGCCCGGGTTGGGCAACCTGGTGCGGATGGGCTGGAGTCAATCATCGGTCTGGTCCTGGCGGCGGTGCTAGCGGTGCGGAGGATCGTGCCTTCCTGGGTGACCGACCGGTGTAACGCGTGCAAGAGGAGGAGCTAACCGTGCCATTCGGATACTGGGCATCAGGCAGATAAGCCCATCGTCCATCTGGTTGGACGGAGGACACCGGGGCGGATACGCGCCGCGCAGAGCCACGGGCTGCTTCGCACGTGTTTCGTTACCGTCGTCCGGCTTCGGTGGATAATGACCTCCCCGCGGCCGGAGTGACTGCATTGAAAGTACGCACATCGTCGGTTGAGGATGGCGCAAAGGCGTTGCTCGCATCCAAATGGTGCAGAAGTGGCGTCTTGCACCATAATTGAGCTTGTTTCGCGCGCCAACATCGGGATTGCCCAAAAGTGGTGCTTTCGACCGACGAGCGTATCGGATTCATCACATTCGTGCGTGCGGACTTTTTGCTCCAGGTCCGCGTCGGTAAAGGGATTTGTTCCGTCGTAGCGCGCGGCTGGCACGGAAGCTGCTATATCCGTCGCCATCGAACCGCGGCCGGTGTTAAGTAACTGCAAAGCGTACTGGCCGGTGCGGATCAGCAGAATCGGGAAGGCGGCAAGGTTCGCCGAAATTGTTAATCAGGAGAATAGGTTATGAGCAAATCCGTGGCCGACGTCATGCAACTCGTCAAGGACGAAGACGTCAAGTTTGTCGACTTCCGTTTCACCGACACGCGCGGTAAAGAGCAGCACGTTTCGGTGCCGGTCTCGCACTTCGACGAAGACAAGTTCGAAAGCGGCCATGCGTTTGACGGTTCGTCGATTGCCGGCTGGAAGGGCATCGAAGCGTCGGACATGCTGCTCGTGCCGGATGCGAACACCGCTTTCATCGACCCGTTCTACGAAGAGTCGACGCTCGTGCTGACCTGCGACGTGGTCGAACCGGCGGACGGCAAGGGCTACGAACGCGACCCGCGTTCGCTCGCCAAGCGCGCTGAAGCCTACCTGAAGAGCACCGGCCTTGGCGATACGGCCTTCTTCGGTCCGGAACCCGAATTCTTCATTTTCGACTCGGTCCAGTGGAACACGGACATGTCGGGCTGCTTCGTGAAGATCGGCTCGGATGAAGCACCGTGGTCGTCGGGCAAGGAAATGGAAGGCGGCAACACGGGTCACCGTCCGGGCGTGAAGGGCGGCTACTTCCCGGTCGCACCGGTCGACACGTTCCAGGACATCCGTTCGGAAATGTGCCTGCTGCTCGAGCAGATCGGCATTCCGGTCGAAGTGCACCACCACGAAGTGGCGGGCCAGGGCCAGAACGAAATCGGCACGAAGTTCTCGACGCTCGTAGAGCGCGCCGACTGGACGCAGCAGATGAAGTACATCATCCACAACGTTGCGCACACGTACGGCAAGACGGCGACGTTCATGCCGAAGCCGATCGTCGGCGACAACGGTTCGGGCATGCACGTTCACCAGTCGATCTGGAAGGACGGCCAGAACCTGTTCGCGGGTAACGGCTACGCAGGTCTGTCGGAATTCGCGCTGTTCTACATCGGCGGCATCATCAAGCACGCCCGTGCCCTGAACGCGATCACGAACCCGTCGACGAACTCGTACAAGCGTCTCGTGCCGCACTTCGAAGCTCCGGTCAAGCTGGCCTACTCGGCACGCAACCGCTCGGCGTCGATCCGCATTCCGCACGTGAGCAACCCGAAGGGCCGCCGTATCGAAACGCGCTTCCCGGACCCGATGGCCAACCCGTACCTGTGCTTCTCGGCGCTGATGATGGCGGGTCTCGACGGCGTGCAGAACAAGATCCACCCGGGCGAAGCCGCCGACAAGAACCTGTACGACCTGCCGCCGGAAGAGGATGCAAAGATCCCGACCGTCTGCGCGGGCCTCGACCAGGCGCTGGAAGCGCTCGACAAGGATCGCGAGTTCCTGACGCGCGGTGGCGTGTTCACCGACAGCATGATCGATGCTTACCTCGATCTGAAGGAAACGGAACTGCAACGCGTGCGCATGACCACCCACCCGGTCGAGTTCGAACTGTACTACTCGCTGTAATTCGACGATGGCGCTTCGCTTGCTACGAATGCGGCGAAGCGCTCGTTCGATGCGCGCGAGGGTCGCGATCGGTCACGAAGGGACGGCGGCGCCGTCCCTTTTTCGTTCCGCCGTTCGTCGTGCCTGTACCTCGCTCGCGCGAGGTGCTTGAACGACATCGACATTGCCGGTGTGCGTAACGGTGTAGGGGTCCACGGACAGCCACATGGTGCTCAAGAATCTGATCAAGGCCAGGAAGGGTCACGCGGAACCGCTTTCGGACGACGCGCAACTCGTCGGCTCGGCGCTCTTGCCCGGCTTCGAGTCGCTGCCGACGGTCGTGCTAGTGCTCGACAAACGCACGCTGCGTGTCGCGTTTGCGAATCCCTCGGCCGAGGCGATGCTCGATCTCTCGCGTCGCCAGTTGACGCAGATGGCGTGGCCCGATCTGTTCGCGAATGGCGACGAGCTGGTCTCGACGATCGCCTCGATTGCCGAACACCGTTTTCACGCGACGCACCTCGACGCGACGCTCGAACGCCCGGGCCGCGAGCCGCTGCACGTGCATGTGATCGTCGGCTTTCTGGAGAGCGCGCCTGACTACGTGCTGCTCGAACTGTTCGAGATCGAGCGGCACCTGAAGAGCGACCGTGAGGAGCGCATCCACGACCTCACGACCGTCAACAAGCATCTGATCCGCAACCTCGCGCACGAGATCAAGAATCCGCTCGGCGGGATTCGCGGCGCCGCGCAGTTGCTCGAATTCGAACTGGGCACGCTCAATCGCGATGACCTGCGCGAGTACACGCAGGTCATCATCAAGGAGTCGGACCGGCTGCAGACGCTCGTCGACCGGTTGCTTGAGCCGCACCGGCATCCGCATATCGTCGGTGACGTGAATATTCACGAGGTGTGCGAACGCGTGCGCGCGCTGATCCTCGCGGAATTCCCGCGCGGCCTCACGATCGAGCGCGACTACGACGTGAGCGTGCCCGACCTGCGCGGCGACAAGGAGCAACTGATCCAGGCGCTGCTCAACATCATGCGCAACGCGGCGCAGGCGCTGCGCGAACGCATTTCGCAGGGCGATGCGCGCATCGAAATCCGCACGCGCGTCGCGCGCAAGGTCACGATCGCGAAACGCCTGTGCAAGCTGGCACTGGATTTGCATATCACCGACAACGGGCCCGGCATTCCCGAGGACATCCGTGACCGCATCTTCTATCCGCTCGTGTCGGGGCGCGAAGACGGTACGGGTCTGGGTCTCACGCTCGCCCAGAACTTCGTGCAACAGCACGACGGGCTGATCGAAGTGGACAGCCGTCCGGGCCATACGGAGTTTCAGATCCTGCTTCCGCTCGACTATTGATCTACTGATACCGCTTGCACGTCAACAGGATTTCTGACCGATCTTATGAAGCCGATCTGGATAGTAGACGACGACCAGTCGATTCGCTGGGTGCTGGAAAAGGCACTTGCCCGCGAGAATTTCGCTACCCGCAGCTTCTCGACGGTGCGCGAGGCCGCGAGCGCGCTCGACCACGACAGTCCGCAGGTCCTCGTGTCCGATATCCGGATGCCGGGCGGCTCGGGGCTCGAATTGCTGCAGACGGTGCGCGAGCGCCAGCCGGGGCTGCCCGTCATCATCATGACCGCGTTCTCCGATCTCGACAGCGCGGTGGCGGCGTTCCAGGGCGGTGCGTTCGAATATCTCGCCAAGCCCTTCGACGTCGACCGCGCGGTCGAGCTGATCCGCCGCGCCGTGGACGAAAGCGTGCGCGGCGAGCATCCGCTGGATGAGCGTCCCGCCGAAGCGCCCGAGATGCTCGGCCAGGCGCCAGCCATGCAGGACATGTTCCGGGCAATCGGGCGGCTCTCGCATTCGGCGGCGACCGTACTCATCACGGGCGAGTCCGGCACCGGAAAAGAGCTTGTGGCGCGTGCGCTGCACCGCCATAGCCCACGCGCGAACGGTCCATTCATTGCGCTCAACACCGCGGCCATCCCGAAGGATCTTCTGGAATCTGAACTGTTCGGCCACGAGCGCGGCGCGTTCACGGGTGCGCAGGCGATGCGCCAGGGGCGCTTCGAGCAGGCCGAGAACGGCACGCTGTTTCTCGACGAAATCGGCGACATGCCGTTCGATCTGCAGACGCGTCTGCTACGCGTCCTGTCCGACGGGCAGTTCTATCGTGTGGGCGGACACAACCCGCTGCGCGCGAACGTGCGTGTGATCGCGGCGACGCACCAGAATCTCGAAACGCGCGTGCGACAGGGCCTGTTCCGCGAGGACCTGTATCACCGCCTCAACGTGATCCGTCTGCGTTTACCGGCCTTGCGCGAGCGCAGCGAAGACATTCCGCTGCTCACGCGCCACTTCCTGCAGAAGAGTGCGCGCGAACTGGGCGTCGAACCCAAGCGCGTGTCCGAGGAAGCGCTCGCTTTTATGTCGTCGCTGCCGTTTCCGGGCAACGTGCGGCAACTGGAGAATCTGGCGAACTGGCTGACCGTGATGGCGCCCGCGCAGACCATCGAGGTCAAGGATCTGCCGCCGGATCTCGTGCCCGCGCACAGCGCGTCGGACGAAGCGGGCGCGATGGTGCTGCACAGTGACGCTGTCGGCCTTGCGGTGTCCGGCGGTGCATTGCCGGCCGGCAACGGTGCAAACGGGACCACGTCGTTCGCGCATGCGGCGTCGGGCGCGGCCCCCCATGCGGCCGCTGTGGTCGCCGTGTGGGAGGCGGGTCTGCGTACCGAAGTCGCCAGGTTGTTGCGTGAAAACAGCGCGGACGTCATGGACGAACTCTCGCGCCGCTTCGAGGCCGCCGTAATCCGCGAGGCACTCGACTTCACTCGTGGCCGCAAGGTCGAGGCGGCAGAGCGCCTCGGCATCGGGCGCAACACCATCACGCGCAAGATCCAGGAACTGAATCTGGAGTGACTGGCGTGAAGCTGGCGCATCGGTCCGGGTCGACGACCGGATCGGCGCGCCGATTCATGTGCCGATTGATGTACGATCGCGCGCTCAGGGCATAATCGACGCTGTTTCCCTGCTCGCAATCGATCATGTCCGTGAATTCCGTCTGGCCCGCCGAGGCCGATCCCTTTCTTTCACTCGAATCGCTCGACGACCCCGACGCAAGCGCATGGGTCGATCAACAGAACGCGCGCACGCGTTCCGCATGGCAGGGCGGTGCTCGCTTTGACGCGCTGCAGAAGCGTCTTGGCGAGGCGTATCTTCCGCGCGTGCGTCCTGTGATCCCGAGCCGCTGGCAACAGTGGGCCTACGATCTCTGGGAAGACGAAGACAACCCCAAGGGTCTGTGGCGCCGTGCGCCGTGGGCCGACTGGCGCGCGGGCAAGGCGCAGTGGCAGACGCTGATCGATTTCGACGCGCTCGGCGATGCCGAGGACGTGCCGTGGGTCTGCGCGGGCATCGACATCCTCTATCCGGACGGCGACCGCGCGCTGATCCAGCTCTCGGACGGCGGCGCAGATGCCGTGATCGTCCGCGAGTTTGACATCGAGCGGCGCGTGTTCGTGGATGGTGGTTTCGCGATTCCGAAAGAGGGCAAGCACACGATCTCGTGGATCGACCGCGATACCGTCTATGTCGGCTGGGACAACGGGCGCAGGACGCTCACGCGTTCGGGTTATCCGCGTGAGGTGCGTCGCTGGACGCGCGGTGCGCGGCTCGCCGATGCGCCCGTCGTGTTCCGCGGCGAGTTTGGCGATATCAGCGTTGAAGCCGACTACGATCCCGTCGAGCGGCGTCACGACATCGTGCGCAGCGTCGACTTCTTCGATGCGTACAACTACTGGCTCGACGACAAGGGCGAATGGCGGCAGTACGACCTGCCGTCGCATGTCGCGGTCGGTGCGTGGCACGGCTGGCTGCTGCTCGAGCCGCGTCTCGACTGGACGTGTGCGGGGCTCACGCATCCGGGCGGTGCGCTGCTCGCGATCCGCGAGAGTGCGTTCCTTGCCGGCGATCGCACCATGACAGCGCTCTTCACGCCGACGCGCGTCACGTCCGCGTGTGACTGGACCAATACGAAGAACTATCTCGTGGTCTCGTGGCTCGACGATGTGCAAAGCCGCACGATGTTGTGGGAACCGCCGTCCGACGATGGTGTTCGATCCTGGAGTTCGCGCACATTTCCGGCGCGCGCGACATCGCAGGTGGACGTGTCGCCGGTTGAAGACACACTCGACGACGAAGTGTTCGTCGACGTCGACGATTATCTCCAACCGCCCGAATACTGGTTCGCCGATATCGCGAAGACGAATCTTCAGGACTGGGAACTAATCGATCGCTGGCCTACCCAGTTCGACGCCGCGCCGCTCGCCGTGATCCGCTCGCACGCGCAGTCGGCGGATGGCACGCGTGTGCCGTTCACGGTGATCGGCCCGCGCGATGTGATCGAGGAGGACGCTCGCAAGCGCGCACCGTGCCTCTTGACCGGTTACGGCGGCTTCGCAATCGCACTTACGCCGCAGTATCTCGTGAGCTCGGGGATCGGCTGGCTGGAGCAGGGCGGGATCGTCGTGGTCGCGCATATTCGCGGTGGCGGCGAGTATGGCACGGCCTGGCACGTCGAGGCGCAGCGCGAGCGCCGGCAGCGTTCGTTCGATGATTTCATCGCCGTCGCAGAGCAACTCGTCGCGCAAGGATTCACGAGCGCTGAGCAACTCGGCATCAAGGGTGGCAGCAACGGCGGGCTGCTGGTCGCCGCTTGTATGGTGCAGCGGCCCGAACTGTTCGGCGCGGTGGTGTGCGAGGTGCCGCTGCTCGACATGCAGCGCTATCCGCTGTTGCACGCGGGTGCATCGTGGCTCGACGAATACGGCGATCCCGAGGACGAGGCGCAAGCGCGTGCGCTGGCCGCGTACTCGCCGTATCAGCGCGTGAAGGACGGCGTGGCGTATCCGCCGTCACTTTTCACGACTTCGACGAGCGATGACCGGGTGCATCCCGGCCACGCACGCAAGATGGTCGCACGCATGCAGGAGCAGGGGCATGCGAACGTCTGGTATCTGGAGAATACGGAAGGCGGTCACGGGCCAGGCAGCGATGCGCTGGAACGCGCCGAATACGACGCGCTCGTGTTCCGTTTCCTGTGGACCACGCTCGCCGGAACGTGGTGAGGACTCAGGACGCGACGTCGAGCTGGGCGATGACCGGCGTGTGATCCGAAGGCTGCTCCCACTTGCGCGGCGTCTTGTCGACCTCAACCGATTTGCACAGCGGCGCGAGCGCGGGCGAGAGCAGGATGTGATCGATCCGCAGGCCGGCGTTGCGACGGAACGCGAACATGCGGTAATCCCACCACGTGAAGGTTTTTTCGGGCTGCTCGAACTGGCGGAAAGCATCGACGAAACCCAGTTCGATCAGCCGTGCGAACTGTGCGCGCTCCTCCGGCGAGACGAGGTTCTGGCCTTCCCAGGCTTTGGGATCGTGCACGTCGCGATCTTCGGGGGCGATGTTGTAGTCGCCTAGCAGCGCGAGTTTCGGATAGCGCTGCATTTCCTGCGCGAGCCAGTCGTGCATCGCGTTCAGCCAGTCCAGCTTGTAGGCGAATTTCTCGGTGCCGGGCGCCTGGCCGTTGGGAAAGTACGCGCTCACGACGCGCACGTCGCCGATCGTCGTGGCGATCATGCGCTGCTGCGGATCCTCGAAACCGGGGATGTTGCGCACGACCGTCGCTTCGTCGACGACGAGGCCATCGCGCACGAGAATCCCGACGCCGTTATAGGTCTTTTGACCGGCGAACCAGCTGCGGTAGCCCGCTGCTTCGAGTTCCGCGCCCGGGAATTTTTCGTTAGGGAGCTTCAGTTCCTGAAGGCACAGCACGTCGGTCTGGCTCTCCTTGAGCCAGTCGATGACGTGCTGCAGGCGGACCTTCAGCGAATTGACGTTCCAGGTGGCGATTTTCATATGAGGCTCGATCGGCTTGCGACAAAGAGGACGCGCGCCGCGACGACGGGCGCGCACGACGCGTCATTATGAACCGCATCGTGCAGCCGGAGCGAGCCTCGTTCAGGCCTCAGCCGTAGCGGCGGCGACGCCGAGGCGCGCACGCGCCGCGTCGTACTCGCGTTTCAGGCGGGCGATCAACTCGGCCGCCGGCACGACGCCTTTGACCGCGCCGATACCCTGACCCGAGCCCCAGATGTCCTTCCACGGCTTCACGCGATTCGAGCCGAAGCTCATCGTGGAGGGATCGGACACAGGCAGCGCGTCCGGGTCGAGCCCGCTCGCGACGATGCTCTGACGCAGATAGTTGCCGTGCACGCCGGTGAAGAGATTCGAGTAGACGATATCGCCCGCATTGCTGTCGACGATCATCTGCTTGTACGCGTCGACGGCATTCGCTTCATTCGTTGCGATGAACGCCGAACCGACGTACGCGAGATCCGCGCCGGCGGCCTGTGCGGCGAGAATCGCGTTGCCGTTGCCGATCGCGCCCGAGAGCAGCAGCGGACCATCGAACCATTCGCGGATCTCGTGAATCAGCGCGAACGGCGAGAGTGTGCCAGCGTGGCCGCCTGCGCCCGCAGCGACGGCGATGAGGCCGTCGGCCCCCTTTTCAATGGCCTTCTTCGCGAACCTGTTGTTGATGACGTCGTGCAGCACGATGCCGCCCCACGCATGCACGGCGTGATTGACTTCCTCGCGCGCACCGAGCGACGTGATGACGATCGGCACCTTGTACTCGGCGCAGACGCCCAGATCGTGCTCGAGACGGTCGTTCGACTTGTGGACAATCTGGTTCACCGCGAACGGTGCGGCGGGGTTGTCGGGGTGCCTGGCGTTGTATTGCGCGAGTTCGGTCGTGATGCGGTCAAGCCATTCGCCGAGGACATGCTCGGACCGCGCGTTGAGCGCGGGGAACGAACCGACCACACCGGCCTTGCACTGCGCGATGACGAGATCGGGATTCGAAATGATGAAGAGCGGCGAGCCGACGACCGGAATCGACAGACCGCGGCGCAGCACGGCGGGCAGGGACATTCCTGACTCCTGATTCGACCAGAGTGGGTGCTTCAGCACGTGCTCTGGTCACATGTTAAGTGTTAAGTAAGCGGGACGGCGGCCGGATCCGGGCGCTGTCGTGTTTGGGGTTGCATCTGCTGGAAAGGAAACCCGGGCCACGGTGCGGCGCACGGCGGCTCGGCAGTGCAAAACATAGCAAACCGGCTGACACTATGCAACTGGTTGCATAGTGTCAGCGTTCAGGTGATTCCTGAGGGGGACGGGGTGCAGGCGTGGTTTAGAATCGCCGCATGTCGACGCCCCATGCCATCCTGATTGCCCTGCTGGAGAAACCGTCCAGCGGTTACGACCTCGCGCGGCGCTTCGATCGCGCAATTGGCTACTTCTGGCACGCCACGCATCAGCAGATCTACCGTGAACTCGGCCGTATGGTGGAGGCGGGGTGGGTCGCTGTCGCTGAAGAGGAGGCTGCAGCTGCGCCGCGCAAGAAGGTTTATTGCGTGCTGCCGGTCGGGCGGGAAGAGGTGAGGCGTTGGGCTCGCGAGACGCCGCTCGGACGCGACGACCGCAATGCGTTCTTGCTGAAGCTGCGCGCCGATGCGGTAGTCGGTCCGCTGGGGCTCGGCGACGAACTGCTGCGCCTGATCGAGGAGAACCGGGCACGGCTCGTTCTGTATCGCGAGATCGAGATGCGCGACTTCGGCGCGGCATCGCTTACGCGTGGGCAGCAATTGCAGTACGCGATCCTGAAGGCGGGGATACGCGCGCATGAGACGTGGCTCGAATGGGCCGAGGACGTGGCGCCGCTGCTCAATCTGTAGTGCTGATTAAAGCTCGCCCGCGATGGATGAGATTTGATCGGTCACTTGTTTGACGCGCGGGTTCGCAGCATGTTGGCGCTTTTGCTCGGTATCGAGAAATATGTTTGACGTAAGCGCTGCAATACCCTATACTTCTTTCTCTAACGGACGCGGGGTGGAGCAGTCTGGCAGCTCGTCGGGCTCATAACCCGAAGGTCGTAGGTTCAAATCCTACCCCCGCAACCAGCGAATCAAATCAAAGGGTTACAGTGCATTTGCCTGTAGCCCTTTGTGCTTTCTGGCGCTCGAGTACCGTCTGAGGCACGTCAAACGTTGGTCGCCGAGCCGTCGTTGTCGTAAGTCCGCAGATCACCCCGGCATCGCAAACCTCAAAGAGCCAGCGATGCGATTCCACGCATTGATCGTCGCAACGGCGGTTGTCAGCGCGGCTAGTTCGGTTTCCGAGAACTGTTGTCGCGCATGCTCAAATGCCTCGTCGCCCACGTGCTGCGACATCATGCAAGTGAGGCTCTCGGCCCAGGCAAGCGCCGCGCGCTCCCGCGAATCGAAACACCCCACGTCACGCCATGCTGCGACGAGATCGAGCTGCATCTCAGGCACGCCCGCTTGACGAGCCCAGTCCAGATGCAATTTGAGGCAATACGCGCAGCCGTTGATTTGCGACACGCGGATCTTGACCAGCTCGATCAGCCGTTTATCCAGCCCTGTATCGTTGACTGCCTGCCCCAGGCTGCGCAATGCCGCGACGGCACCTGGAACAGACTGCTCGAAGGTCGTCCAGGTCATGCGGGGCGAAACCGCGTCGATGGACAGATTGCTTGAAGTGGACATGATGCCCTCGCATGTCATTAACGAAACGGTGGCGCTTTAATCCGCTTAACCCATCGCTGTGCGCCTTCCCGGGATGAGCACGTTTCGCTCAAGCGTCACCGCAGCACCAGTTACGGACGTACGCAGGCGCATTCGCCGTCTCCCCATCGGGTTCGGGCGCTTGTGGCGTCATCGCGAGCGGCAATACCCCGGCCCAGACCGGACGATCCAGATCTTTGGGATCATCTTCCGGACCACCAGTGCGGACCTTGCACGCGAATTCGTCGAGTGCGATACGCAGCACAGTGGTTGCCGCCAGTTCTTTCTCGTTGCCTCCACGTACTTCGGCAGAACGCCCCGGCGCGATCGATTCCATGAATGCATCGAGCGCAGATGCCTTTTCATGCTCAGGAACGCGTTCGAATTCGCCGTAGATCACCGCACTTCGATAGTTCATTGAATGATTAAACGCCGACCGGGCTAGTACCAGGCCATCCAGATGGGTCACACCGATGCAGACCTGCGCGCCTGCTGACGCCACTTTCAGCAGCCGGCTGCCGTTCGAGCCATGCACATAGAGATAATCACCCGTTCGCCAGCAGGCCATGGGAATGCAGTGCGCGCCTCGCTCATCGGCGAATGAAAGATGGCAGAGATGCGTTGCGTCGAGAATGGTATCGAGCATTTCCCTGTCGTACTGGCCACGTTCGGCAATACGGCGGATACGCGTTCGGTCACTGGCTGGCGTGGTTGCTTGCATGGTCTGATCCGGCGATGAATTGACTGGCAGCATAGAACGAGCGTGGCCCCATGAGTAGGTCCACATGGTCGTCAAAGGATAGGGCCACGAATCGGGACAAATTCGTACCGATCTAGTCGCAATCCGAATACATTGCTGAGATACATCGCCAGTGTCGTTAGCCGCCTACCCACGGTGGCCCGACCTGGCTGTTGTCAATATCGAACCACATTATTCCCTCAGAATATGAACGCTGACTGGTTGAGTAGTCACGTTAGCCACGCTTCGCGATGAATTCGGAGGAGTCCTATACCTCTTGGTGCCAGTGTAGCTGGAATATATCTCGAATGAGCTAAATATAGCGTAATCGTTGTCGAGCAAGCTGTCGGGTTGGTCGTGTTTTCTGCGCGGTGGAGTCCGCAGGCAAGCGGAGCGCAATTTCAATTCTGTATCGAACAGCGTTCGAGTGGTGTTTGTTTATAAACAATAAATCGGACTGCGAATTACTAAATCGATTAAAAAATGAAGGAATGGACGTGATATCAATAAAAGTACCAACACTCCTGCGTTGCGTCGTGTCGGTTATTCTGCCGCTAACCATTGCGGCTTGCGGAGGAAGTGGCCAAAACGGCGAAACTTCCGGTGCAGATGCGATTGGCGCTAGCGCTGAAGCTGATTCCGCGGAAGTAGTAGCGGCAACGAATGCCGCGGCATCGGAAAACGTCTCGCCGGAAATCGCCATGAAAATGCGCGCGATCACGGTGCAAGACCAGTCGACAACCGACCGCTTTATCGTCAAGTACAAGGCAAGCAGCCCTGAAGGCAAGGATACTTCCGCGGTTGGATCGAAACTGGCCAGACTGAGGTCGGCCTTTCCCGCCAAAGCAAATCACCATCGTCGCCTGGGCATCGGTTCCGATGTCGTCACAACCGAACGAAAGTTGAACGCCAGCGATGCCAACGCGTTCATGCGCGCCATCGCGTCGGATCCGGATGTTGAATATGTTGAACCGGATGTTGAGATGACGATCCAGTCGGCACCCAATGATCCCTACTATTTCAGGCAGTGGTTTTTGAAGTCCAACCTGACCGATAAGACATCCCCGGGCATTCGTGCGGAGGGAGCATGGGATATAACGAAAGGCCGCGGATCGATCATCGGAATTGTTGACACGGGTGTCACGAATCACAGCGATTTGAGTGCGAATCTGGTGCCGGGATACATGATCATGGGTGTTGCACCGTCACCGGGCGGTTTCGATCCCGGGCTATCAAGCGGATCGTGTGGAATTCCGTGGCACGGCACGCACGTTGCAGGTATTGCCGCGGCGCAGACGAATAACGGCGTTGGCGTCGCAGGGGTAGCACCCGAGGCAAAAATTCTGCCAGTGAGGTCGTTAGGTACATGCGGAACCGGTTCGTTGGCGGACGTGGCCGACGGCATCACCTGGGCCGTCGGCGGCACACTGCCTGGCGTTCCAGTCAACGCTAATCCCGCGACCGTGATCAATCTCAGCCTGGCTCAGAGAAGTACGTGCTCGCAGACGATGCAGAACGTGATTGACTTCGCCACGAGTAAAGGTGCCATCGTGGTGGCCGCGGCGGGCAACAGCAAGGAGGATGTCGCACAGTGGCAGCCGGCCAATTGTCGAAACGTCATTGCCGTCAGTGGCAGCGATGCCACCTATGGAAGCTGGGTCTCCTCGAATTATGGAGCCGGCGTTGATATCGCGGCTCCGGCAGGCGACATCTGGTCGACTTTCAACAGTGGAACCGGGTTGCCGGCCGCCGAAAGCTATTCATATATGTCGGGTACGTCAATGTCGGTCCCGATGGTGAGCGGCGTCGTCGCACTGGCACAGGCGGTGCTGCCAAAGTCGCTGAGCGTTGCGGAGTTCCGCGCGCTCCTGCAGCAGAGTGCGCAGCCGTTCGCCGCGCCTCCCGACCGCGTCCTGGGCCCAGGAATCCTGGATGCGGAAAAGACGGTTGCGGTGGCCAAAAGTGGTGTCATTCCGGTCGCGGCGGACTTCACCTGCGTAGAGGCGGAGAACCTGATGCAAGTTACATGCACGGATCGATCGACAGCGCGAGGCGGTGTGCCGATTAAAACCTGGTCGTGGAATTTTGGAGAACCGGCGTACCCAGCGGATCTTGTGAGGTCTGTTTCCGTTACCCCTTATAACAATTACGAATACGCCGGGTTATACACTGTCAGGCTTACCGTGACCGACGCGAATGGCAAAACAAGTACCTACGCCCGCCCAGTTAATGTTCCGCTACCGCCTGTCGTGGACCTGTCGGCAGGTGTGCCGAAAACGTTCGATAAATTCCCGAACGATATGACTTATTTGAGAATCAAGCTCCCGTCTGGCGTAAAGAGCGTGACGATTAAAACGACCTTTGCAGCACCTGATCAGACGGCCTTCATGTATTTGAAGGACTCCCCGACAAGTACAAATCCTGCTTGCAGGACATATGGTGCCGGACCACTGACTTGCACGGTCAACAATCCTCCAGCAGGCGATTACTATGGAATACTGACCGGAGTATCGAGAAACTCCGGAACGGTGACCATGAGCTATTCATCTTGACGTTTGCCAAAACGTCAGCATGCCCCTTGACACGTACATGCGTATCGGGGGACTGCCCTTCAAAGTCGCTTTCGTTGCGAAGTCGTCGATTCAACCGTTGAGTTCATAACACATTACGCGCCTCTGTGAATATGGCGGAACCAGATCACCTACACGTTTTGGACTACGAGGCCTGCAAGGTCATCGAGAAGTCGGGTCGGTATCGCGAGGCGCTATCTCGCGTGACGAATCTTCTTGTTTCGGAACCGCTGCACGTTGAGGCGCTGGAGCTTGCCGCCATCTGCCTGCATAACGTTCAGGAACAGGCAGAGATGGAGAGTGAGCGGACAGGAGGTGACGCCGGAATCGATCTTGCCGTGGCCTTCAACAACCTGGGTTGCTGGTTCTACGCCGGCAGTCAGGTTGTGCTGGCCGAGCAGGCTTACCGGCGGGCCCTGAACTTGAGACCAGACTCGCCGGACGTCATGACGAATCTCGGAATCGTCTTGAAAGCTCAACATCGCGAACCGGAGGCCGAATCGATCTTGCTGGCGGCGCTGGAAATTGCGCCAGCCGATGCGCGTGCGCATAACAGCTACGGGCTCGTACTCTGGAAGCTCAAGCGCCTTGCCCAGGCGGAAAAGGAATACCGCGAGGCGATTAGACTCAAACCAGATTTCCGGGACGCCTATAACAACCTGGGTCTGCTATTGCTGGAACTGAACAGGCCAGATGAGGCCGAGGTTGCGATCCGGCGCGCACTATCCCTCGACGATACGACCCCCGAGGCTTACAACAACCTGGGAAACTCACTGCGGCAACAAGGCCGGACGTCGGAGTCTATCGCCGCATACCGTCAGGCGTTGGCATTACGGCCCGGATATGTGGCCGCAAAGGCGAATCTGGCGCACTCACTGTTAAGTATCGGGGAATACAAGGAAGGCTGGGCGTTGTATGAATCACGTCACGACGCGGCTATGGGCACGCATTTTACTGAGGCTCCTCGCGTACCCTGGCCGAGATGGCGCGGTGAGCCGCTTGCCGGGAAATCGCTGCTAGTCTGGCCGGAGCAGGGCTACGGGGACGTCCTTCAATTCTGCCGTTATCTGCCGCTGCTAAAAGCGAGCGGTGCAGATCAGTTAGGGATCGTTTGTCCACCCGTGCTGCAGCGCTTGTTCGGCAGTCTCGAAGGCGTTGATGCTGTTTATCCGATGGACGGAAAGTCGCATATTCCGCGGCACGACCATTGGTGTTTCGTCATGAGTTTGCCGTACTTCTTCGGCACGACCGTTGAGACCATTCCGGCAACGATGCCTTATCTTCGTCCTCCTGAGGGTCTGGCGACAGAGTGGAAGCGCAGATTGCCCTCCGGAGGCTTCAAGGTCGGTCTGGTCTGGGCAGGAAATCCGCGCCTGCACACGCCTGCGTCAAATGCAGTTGACCAGCGCCGCTCCATGTCGTCGCGAATGTTCGTGCCCATCCTGCAGACGCCGGGCGTGACCTTCGTCAGCCTGCAAAAGGGCGAAACGGCACAGCGGCAGATTCACGAGCTTCCGCGAGATGTACGGCCGCTTGACCTGATGGACGATGTTCAGGATTTCGCGGACACCGCAGCGATCGTCGAATGCCTCGATCTGGTGATTACCGTCGATACATCGATCGCACACCTTGCAGGTGCGCTGAACAAGCCTGTCTGGATCCTGTCGCGCTATGACTCGTGCTGGCGCTGGCTATGCGACCGGGACGACTCTCCGTGGTATCCGCGCGCACGTCTGTTCCGTCAAATCGAGCCGGGTAACTGGGATGAAGTGGTAGGGCGCGTTGCCAATGCGCTTGCGTGTCTTCCCAAACCCACGGTGTGAATTTGAACGTGCGTGGCCGCGCAGCGCGACGCGCGGTGAAAAACCAGATGGGCCCGTGTTTTATCCGGCGAGCGCCCAATCGACTGCCGCCTGCGCATGCAGCGCGGTGGTATCGAACACCGGCAACGCCGAATCGTCGGGGCCGATTAGCAGCGTGATTTCCGTGCAACCGAGGATTACGGCTTGCGCCCCGCGCGCCTTCAGGTCTTCGATTACGCGCTGATAGACGTTCCGCGACTGCGCTGTCACGACGCCGTGACATAGCTCTTCGTAGATGATGCGATGCACGTCCGCGCGATCGCGCTCGCCGGGCGCCACCGCTTCGATGCCGTGGTGGCCGCGCAGGCGTCCCACGTAGAAGTCCTGCTCCATCGTGTAGCGTGTGCCGAGCAGGCCCGCACGCGTCACGCCGGCCGCCTTGAGTGCCGCTCCGGTCGGATCGGCGATATGCAAAAACGGAATCGAAATCGCGGCTTCGATCGATGCGCACACGCGATGCATCGTATTCGTCGCGAGCAGCACGATTTCCGCGCCACCGCGTTCGAGTTGCGTGGCGGCCTCGGCCATCTGTACGCCGAGCGCGTCCCACGTTCCCGCACGCTGGTGTTCCTCAATGTCGGCGAAATCGACGGTCAACATCAGGCTTCGCGCGTTATGGTGCCCGCCAAGACGCGTCTTGGCGTAGCGGTTCAGTAGCCGGTAATACTCGGCGGACGATTCCCAGCTCATCCCGCCAATCACGCCGATCGTCTTCATGATCGCTCCCCGTTTCGCAACTATCATCGACCGGCCCAGTATAGGCGCGCATCCGACCCTGAACAGGTACGGAATGCCGTCACCTTGGCGGTACGGATCAGGGGCAGATCATGGACAGTTCTCTTGATAAAAACACTGTATTTTTGTACAGTATTGTCACTTTGAACGCGCCATCTTCCGCCTCGTCGAAGTCAGACGCAAACAGCGCCACTCGCAAGATCATTCACTGCGACTGCGACTGTTTCTACGCATCGGTCGAAATGCGCGACGATCCGTCGTTGCGCGGGCGTCCGCTTGCGGTCGGCGGTCGGCCCGACCAGCGCGGAGTCATCGCGACGTGCAATTACGAGGCACGGCGCTTTGGCATTCATTCGGCGATGTCGTCGGCGATGGCGATGCGCAAGTGTCCGGATTTGCTGATCTTGCCCACGGCGATGGAAAAGTATCGCGTCGCATCGCGGCAGATCATGGCGATCTATCGCGACTACACGCCTCACGTGGAGCCGCTCTCGCTCGACGAGGCCTATCTCGACGTCACGCACACCACGCGCTGCAAGGGCAGTGCGACGCTGATCGCGCAGGAGATCCGCGAACGCGTGCGAGCGACGGTGGGCGTGACGGTCTCGGCGGGCGTCGCGCCGAACAAGTTCATCGCGAAGATCGCCTCCGACTGGAACAAGCCGGACGGCCTTTTCGTCGTGCGTCCGCACGAGGTCGATGCGTTCGTGGCCGCGCTGCCGGTGCGCAAGATTCATGGTGTCGGCAAGGTCACTGCTGCGAAACTCGAAAAACTCGGGCTTTCGACGTGCGCGCAGTTGCGCACCTGGTCGCTGATCGATCTGCACCGCCAGTTCGGTGTGTTCGGCAAGCGCCTCTACGAACTGTCGCGCGGTCAGGACGAGCGTCCCGTACTGGCGGACCAGGAGCGCAAATCGGTTAGCGTCGAGACGACCTACGTGAACGATCTGC
This sequence comes from Paraburkholderia dinghuensis, assembly GCF_003837865.1. GTDB lineage: Bacteria > Pseudomonadota > Gammaproteobacteria > Burkholderiales > Burkholderiaceae > Paraburkholderia > Paraburkholderia dinghuensis. Next base: position 61,212 of record NZ_RQIS01000004.1, read on the forward strand.
TCACGCTCGAAGCGTGCAGCGATGCGCTCAAGCTGCTCGCCATGCAGCTCGACGCGCGCATCGAACGGGCAGGCTGCGCACACGCGGTGCGCAAGCTTTTTGTGAAGGTCCGCTTCGCGAATTTCGAGCGCACGACGGTCGAGTGTGTCGGCGATGCGACCGATCTGCCGACGTTCCTGGCGCTGCTCGAAAAGGGCCTCGCGCGGCGCAAGCAGGCGGTGCGTCTGCTCGGTGTGGGCGTGCGGCTCGAGGAGGACAAGCCGGCCTTGCGTGGCCAGTTTGCGCTGTTCGACAAGGATCCCGACGAGGACGCTCTCGAACCCGATGCATAGGCGGCGTCGCGCTGGCGTTGCTTTTCCGGCGCCGATAGAATCGGCGCAACGAGGAGGAGCCGTTCATGGACCTGATCATCCGCCGCGCCGTGCTCGCGCATGGACATCCCGATAGCCATCCCACGGTCGACATCGGTATCGACGCGGGCCGTATCGCCGCCGTCGAGCCGCAACTGGTGGCGCAGGCGCGCGAGGAGATCGACGCTGCGGGCGCGCTTGTCATGGCGCCATTCGTGGACGCGCACTTTCACATGGACGCCACGCTCTCGTATGGCCTGCCGCGCGTGAACGCGTCGGGGACGCTGCTCGAGGGCATCGCGCTGTGGGGCGAACTTAAACCGCATCTCACGCAGGAGGCGCTGGTCGATCGCGCGCTGGAGTACTGCGACTGGGCCGTCGCGCGCGGGCTGCTCGCGATCCGCAGTCATGTGGATGTCTGCGACGAACGGCTCCTGGCCGTCGAGGCGCTGCTGGAGGTCAAACGCCGCGTCGCGCCGTATCTCGACCTGCAACTGGTGGCGTTTCCGCAAGACGGTTTGCTACGCAGCGCCGGCGCGTTCGATAACCTTAAACGCGCGATCGCGATGGGCGTCGACGTCGTGGGCGGGATTCCGCACTTCGAACGCACGATGGCCGACGGCGCCGAATCCGTGCGGCTGCTTTGCGAATTCGCGGCCCAAAAGGGCCTGCGCGTGGACATGCATTGTGACGAGTCCGACGATCCGCTCTCGCGCCACATCGAAACGCTCGCCGCGCAAACGTACCGGCTCGGTCTGGCTGGCCGCGTCGCGGGCTCGCATCTCACGTCGATGCATTCGATGGACAACTACTACGTGAGCAAGCTACTGCCGCTGATGCGTGAGGCCGGCGTTGCGGCAATCGCGAATCCGCTTATCAACATCACGCTGCAAGGTCGTTCGGACACCTATCCGAAGCGGCGGGGCATGACGCGCGTCCCCGAGCTGATGGCCGCGGGCATCGACGTTGCATTCGGCCACGACTGCGTGATGGACCCGTGGTACAGCTTCGGTTCGGGCGACATGCTGGAGGTCGCACAGATGGGGTTGCACGTCGCGCAGATGACCGGCGTGGCTGCATCCCGTGCGTGCTTTGATGCGGTCACCGTGAATCCGGCGAAGATTCTCGGCCTTGAAGGATATGGCATCGCGCCCGGCTGCGCGGCGAATTGCGTCGTGCTCGATGCGCGCGATCCTGTCGAGGCGATCCGTCTGCGTGCGACGCGACTCGCCGTGGTGAGCCGGGGCAGGGTGGTGAGCCGTCAGCCCGCGCAGCGCTCGGCGCTCGCGCTTGAGGGGCGGCCCGCAAGCGTCGATTTCAGGCTGCATCGCTAGCCCGGCACACAGAAAAAACCGCGCAGGGGGCAAGCCCGTGCGCGGTTCGTTTTCAGGTCGAGCTACACCCGATCAGTGCTGCGCCGGCGGCTCTTCCATACCGTTGTGACGCAGCAGTGCGTCGATGCTTGGCTCGCGTCCGCGGAACGCCTTGAACGATTCCATCGCCGGGCGGCTGCCGCCCACTTCCAGAATCTCCTTGCGATAGCGCGTGCCGGTAGCCGCGTCGAGCACGCTCGACTTTGCCGCCTGCGCCGCTTCCTCGAATGCGGCATAGGCATCGGCGGAAAGCACTTCGGCCCACTTGTAGCTGTAGTAACCCGCCGCGTAGCCACCCGCGAAAATATGGCTGAACGTGTTCGGCCAGCGCGAGAACGCAGCCTGCGGGATGACGTGATAGCGCGCGTTGATTTCGCGCGCGAGGTCGTTCACGCTCTTGCCCGCCGATGCTTCGAAGTCGACGTGCAGCGCCATGTCGAACATCGAGAACACGATCTGGCGCAGCGTGCCAAGGCCGCTCTGGAAGTTCTTCGCTGCGAGCATCTTGTCGAACAGTTCGCGCGGCAGCGGTTTAGCCGTGTCGACATGCGAACTCATTTCGCGCAGCACGTCCCACTCCCAGCAGAAGTTTTCCATGAACTGCGAGGGCAGTTCGACGGCATCCCACTCGACACCGTTGATGCCCGACACGGCAAGTTCGTCCACTCGCGTGAGCATGTGATGCAGGCCGTGGCCGAATTCATGGAACAGCGTGATGACTTCGTCGTGCGTGAAGCACGCGGGCTTGCCACCGACTGGCGCGGAGAAATTGCAGGTGAGATACGCGACCGGCGTCTGCACCCCGTTGCCTTCGAGTTTGCGGCGCGAGCGCGCGTCGTCCATCCACGCGCCGCCGCGCTTGCCTTCGCGTGCGTAAAGGTCGAGATAGAACTGCGCGACGAGCGTGCCGTCGGTGTTTTCCACGCGGAAAAAACGCACGTCCGGATGCCACACGGGCGCGCTGTCGTCGCGGATGCGAACGCCGAAGAGCGCCTCCGTGACCTTGAAGAGTCCCCGCAGCACGAAGTCTTCGGGGAAGTACTGCTTCACTTCGTTTTCGGAGAACGAGTAGCGCTTCTGCCGAAGGCGCTCGGCGGCGAAGGCCATGTCCCACGGCTCTATCTGCGCGAGACCCAGCTCGTTCGCTGCGAATTCGCGCAGCTCTTCCCAGTCCTTTTCGGCGTGCGGGCGCGCGCGCGTCGCGAGGTCTTCGAGGAAGCTCATCACCTGTTGCGGCGACTCCGCCATCTTCGGCGTGAGCGAGACTTCGGCGAAGTTGCTGTAGCCGAGCATCTTCGCTTCTTCGGCGCGCAGCTTCAACTGCTCGGCGACGATTTCGGTGTTGTCCCACTCAGCGTTGCCGCCGCCATAAACCGGGCCGAGTTCCGATGCGCGCGTGACATACGCGCGGTACATCGTTTCGCGCATCGCGCGGTATTCCGAATACTGCAGCACCGGAAAATACGACGGGAAATGCAGCGTGAACTTCCAGCCTTCCTTGTCGTCGCGTTCGGCGGCTTCACGCGCGGCCGCGATCACGTCTTCGGGCAGGCCGGCCAGTTCCGCGTCGCTCGTGGCGTAGAACGCGTAGCCGTTGGTCGCGTCGAGCACGTGATCGGAGAACGCCTTCGCGAGCGCTGCCTGGCGTTCCTGCAACTCGGCGAAACGCGGCTTCTGGTCTTCGGGAAGCTCGGCGCCGGACAGGCGGAAGTCGCGCAACGAATTGTCGAGGATCTTCTTGCGCTCGCCCGAAAGCAGTTCGAACGAGTTGTGCGTGGTGATGCCCTTGTACTTCTCATAGAGCGCGAGATTCTGACCGACGCTCGACCAGAACTCGGTCACGCGCGGCAGGTTCTCACCGTAGACGGCGCGCAGTTCCGGCGTATCGGCTACGGCGTTCAGATGGCCGACTACGCCCCAGGCGCGCGAGAGCGGCTCGCTGGCGCGCTCGACGGGTTCGACCACGTCGTTCCATTGCGCGGGCGTCATCGGCTGGGCGGCGCGGTCAACGGCAGCACGTGCATCGGCGAGCAGCACGTCGAGCGCAGGCGTCACGTGTTCGGGGCGAATTTCGCCGAAGCGCGGCAGGCCGGTGAAGTCGAGCAGCGGATTATCGGAGGGAGTAGTAGCCATGATGCGTCCTGTGTCCTGTCTGTCGCGATTCGAGATGAAGGAGTCCGGCGAGTGTGCATCGATGCGTCGATGCGGCGCGCGGACCCCGATTGTTCGTTTATTGGGGCGCGGTGCGCGCTTTCCAACCGGGCAATGCCTGCAAAATTAACAGATGTCGGGGTGCGACGGCGATTTGCTGTCTCTGGCGATCCTACTGCAACGCGTAGCATTGAGTGCCAGACGTGGGCGCAAAAAAGCGGCCTTCAAAAGGCCGCTTCTTCTGTGCCGCTGGCCGCGCGCGAGCGGCGCGGCGCGAGTCATGAAAGTGAAAGCGCGTCAGGCGTTCGCCGCGGCGCGCTCGGCGGCCTCGATCGTATTGACGAGCAGCATCGTGATGGTCATCGGGCCGACGCCGCCCGGCACCGGCGTGATATGCCCGGCCACTTCCTTCACGCCCGCGAAGTCGACGTCGCCGCAGAGCTTGCCGTTGTCGTCGCGGTTCATGCCCACGTCGATCACGGTCGCGCCGGGCTTCACCATGTCGGCGGTGAGGATGTTGCGCTTGCCCACGGCCGCCACGACGACGTCTGCCTCGCGCGTGTGCGCCGCGAGATCGCGCGTCTTGCTGTGGCAGACCGTGACGGTCGCGCCGGCTTCGAGCAGGAGCATGGCCATCGGCTTGCCGACGATATTCGAGCGGCCGATCACTACCGCATTCGCGCCCGTGAGCGCGATCTTGTGCGCCTCGAACATCTTCATCACGCCGTAGGGCGTGCAAGGGCGAAAGAGCGGCTGGCCCGTCATCAACGCGCCTGCGTTGGCGACGTGAAAGCCATCCACGTCCTTTTCGGGCGCGATGGCTTCGATGACCTTATGGCTGTCGATGTGCTTCGGCAGCGGCAGTTGCACGAGGATGCCGTGGATCTTCGGGTCGTTGTTCAGTTCGTCGATGCGCTTGAGCAGGCCGGCCTCGGAAAGCGTGGCCGGATAGCGGTCGAGCGACGAATAGAGGCCGTTGTCCTCGCAGGCCTTCACCTTGTTGCGCACGTAGACTTCGCTAGCCGGATTGTCGCCGACCAGCACGACGGCGAGGCCCGGTCGATGCCCGCGGGCGGTGAGGGCGGCGGCGCGCGTGGCGACGTCGGCGCGCAGTTGCTTTGAGAGGGCGTTGCCGTCGATGAGGGTGGCTGTCATGGTCGGTCGAGGTCGAGAATGGGCAATGCGGGAGCAACGGAAGCTGCGCGGCGTGATCCGGGCGGGGCCGTTGCGAAGGCCGATATTATACCGTCGCCTGGGGGGGCGTTTCGGCGTGCGGGGATGGCGCGGGGGAGTGCGGCTGGTGCGCCAATGCAAAGCGTCCCGCGAACCGGCCCGGCCACTAAGGCCGGTGGTTGCGCGGGACGTGAGACCGCTGCGGTGGCGCCGCCGCTTACTGCTGCGGCTGCTGCGGCTTGTTGGAGAGCGCGAGACGCAACAGATCGGCGACCGTGTTGACGTTCAGCTTCTCCATGATGTTCGCGCGGTGCGCTTCGACGGTCTTGATGCTGATGCCGAGATCGTCGGCGATCTGCTTGTTCAGACGGCCTGCGATGATGCGCTCGAGCACCTGGTGCTCGCGCGCAGTCAGTTTGCCGAGGCGCTCGGCGGCAGCGCGCTGCTGCTGAACGTTGCTGCTCTCGCTGCGGGCCTTGTCGAGCATGCGCTCGACCAGCTTGCGCAGCTCTGCTTCGTCGAACGGCTTTTCGATGAAGTCCATCGCGCCTTTCTTCATCGTCGAGACGGCCATCGGCACGTCGCCGTGACCCGTCACGAAGATGATCGGCAGCGCGGCGTTCTCGGCGATCAGGCGCTCTTGCAGTTCGAGCCCGCTCATGCCCGACATCCGTACATCCAGAATGAGGCAAGCGATCTGCCCGGCTTGTTGCGCCGGCTGGTACGTCTCGATGAACTCTTCCGCGCTGTTGAAGCACTGCACACGGTAGCCGTTCGCTTCGAGCAGCCAGCGCAGGGAGTCTCGTACTGCCTCATCGTCGTCGACAACAAAGACAGTTTCCTGAGTGGTGACTGGGCTGTTCATGGCTCTCCCGTAACGGTTGTTGGAGTCGGTTCTTCGGTGCCGTCGCGTGACGGTGTATCCGCTTCGCCGATCGGCAGACTGCAATGGAACGTGGCACCGCTGATGTGGCCGTCGGCTTCGACGTTGTTCACCACCCACAGGCGCCCGCGGTGCGATTCGATGATCGAACGGCAAATGTTCAGCCCCATGCCCATGCCATCGGACTTGGTGCTGTAGAACGGTTCGAAGAGGCGTTCGGCCGTGGCTTCGTCCACGCCGGGGCCCTGGTCCACGACGCTGATGCACACATTGCCGCCATCGCGTTTCACGACGACGCGGATCACCGGATCCATCGCGTTCGGACGCGCTTCGGCCATGGCTTCGGCGGCGTTCTTCAAAAGATTGACGAGCACCTGCTCGATCAGCACCGGATCGACATAGATCACAGGCATGCGCGAGCGCATGTCGGTCACGATGCGGATGCGGCGCTTGCGCGCTTCGATTTCGGCGAGGCCCACGGCGTCGGCGACGATATCGGCGACGCGCGTGGCCTGGCGCTTCGGTTCGGAGCGCTTCACGAACTCGCGGATGCGCTTGATGATCATGCCCGCGCGCACGGCCTGCTGGGCCGTTTTCTCGAGTACCGGCAGCAGGTTCTCGGGTGCGGCGCGGCCAGACTTCACGAGCGCTACAGTGCCTGACGCATAGTTGTTGATCGCGGCGAGCGGCTGGTTCAGCTCGTGCGCGAGCGACGACGCCATTTCGCCCATCGTCATCAGGCGGCTCGTGAACTGCAGCTTTTCATCCTGCTGGCGGGCGAGTTCCTGGGCCTGCTTGCGCGTGGTGATGTCGGTTGCGATCTGCATCTGCGCGAGGTGGCCGTCCACCCACTGGATGTACTGGCGCCGCACTTCGAACCACTTCTGGATGCTCTCTACGTACACTTCCTGCGCGTCGGCGGTGCTCTCGGTGAGCGCCGCGGCGGGCAGGCCCGCGAAGGCGTCGACCATGTCGATCGAGTCCGACGACGCGTTCGCCGAATCGAATCCGCCACCGCCCGCCAGTTCCAGATGGCCGTCCGGACGGATGCCGAACAGGTGGCGGTAGTAGCGGTTCGCGAACAGCAGTTCGGCTTCGTCGGCGGCGAGCACGGACACGGCGGCGTCGAGGCTCTCCAGCACCGTGGTGAAGCGCTCGTGCGCGGCGGCGAGTTCCTCGCGGGCGCGCTTCGGTTCGGTGATGTCCGTCATCGACGACATCCAGCCGGTTTGACGGCCCGAACTGTCGATGAGCGGAGAGACATAAAGTCGCGCATGGAACTGCGAGCCGTCCTTGCGTCGCACGCGCAATTCGAACCCGGAGGAGGGCGCCTTGCCGCGCAATGTCATATCGAGCTGACGCTGCATTTCCGGGTACGCGTCGCGCGGCCAGTACGGGAACGGCGGGTTCTTGCCGACGAGGTCGCTTTCGTCCCACCCGGTCATGCGACAAAACGCGGGGTTCACGTGCGTGATGCGGCCGTGCATGTCGAGCACGCGCATGCCGATCAGCACCGAGTTTTCCATCGCGCGGCGGAAGAACGCTTCCGCATAGAGCGCCTGCTGCGCCTCGAAACGCTGGCGCGTGTGTTTCCACAGGCTCCAGAGGCTCCACAGCACGAAGCACGACAGACCCGCAACCAGCCACACGAGCGTGTTGTTCGTGAAGTTGGTCATCTGCGGGTACGAATACACGCGCACGGAGAGGCCCTGGCCCGGCGGGTCGAGCGGCAGGTCGTAGTACACGTCACGCGGCAAACGCGGACGCGTCGAGGTGGTGGCGAGTTCGCGATTATTCGCGTCGATGATCGAGATCTTGTACTTGGCCGACAGCTCGGGCGGGATGTCGTGCTTCAGGATGCCTTCGATCGAGAACACGGCCGCGATCGAGCCAAGAAATTCGCGGTCGCGGTATACAGGTGTCTGCAGCGTGATGTACCCGTTGCCGAGATCGTCGTAAATGATCGGCGAATAGACCTGGCGACGCGTCGCCCGTGCCTCGGCGAAAGCGGCCTTGACCGCTTCATCCATCTGCTGGTCGCTTGGCTTCGCGAGCCGCTGGCCGAACATTGGCATGGCCGTGCTCGGCCAGCGCGGTTGTTCGTCGCTCGTATACCAGTTCAGGTAGAGGATCTCGGGATGCCCTTGCATGATGTCCGTGGTGGACACCTGGAACGACTTCGGGTCGGCGTGGCCGGCGGCGATGTCTCGCGCGAGCGCCTGCAGCTGTTCTTGCGCGCCCGTCATCGAAAGGCGGATCTGCTGCTGGGCCCACGCGACATTGCGGTACAGCGTGTCTTCCTGCTGCTGCTGCTCGCGGCGGTTGAGGCTCCACAGGATCAGGCTCATGACGACCAGGAACACCAGGATCGACAGGAGCGGCGTGAGCAAATAGGAATTGGACCACCAGGGTCCGTGGTGCCAGCGAGACGGCGACGAGTCGCCGGGCGAACCGGGCGGCCGCGCCGAGCGTGCGAAAAGCCGTTCGGTCAACATGGCAAGGATTGTAGCTCAGCGTAAGACACGGAATTGCCGGTAAAAAAACGATAAATGGGCGATAAACGGGCGCAAACTGGCCGTTATCGCGGCAGGTTCGCGAACTATTCAGCGTGCACTGCAACATTTTTTCATATTATAAAATTACATCTCGCCATTCGAAAATTTTGTTGCGCAAGGCCGCAGGGGGTCATTACAATCGCCCGAAAGTTACTGCGGTTGGCCCTGGCTCGTGTCGGGCAAGTCGCCCGCATGGTCCGATCAACAGCGTTCCCTAGATCAGGAGACGAGCATGTCCGCTGTACCCGACGAAGTCCTGAAGTACGTAGCCGCCGACAAGGACGAAGATCCCCAGGAAACCGCCGAATGGCTTGAAGCACTGGACGGCGTCATCTCGACGGTCGGTCCCGACCGCGCCCACTATTTGATCGAAAAGCAGATCGAGTTCGCCCGCGTGCATGGCGAGCATCTGCCGTTCTCGGCGAACACGCCGTACATCAACACCATCCCGGTCGCCAATCAGGTACAGAATCCCGGCGACCAGGACATCGAACACCGCATCCGCTCGTACACGCGCTGGAACGCCATGGCGATGGTGCTGCGCGCCGGCAAGCACACGAACGTCGGCGGCCACATCGCTTCGTTCGCCTCGGCCGCGACGCTCTATGACGTCGGCTACAACCACTTCTGGCGTGCGCCGTCCGCGGAACACGGCGGCGATCTCATTTTCGTGCAAGGCCACTCGTCGCCGGGCGTCTACTCGCGCGCGTTCCTGCTCGGCCGCCTGACGGTCAAGCAGCTCGACAACTTCCGTCAGGAAGTGGGCGGCGAGGGCATCCCGTCGTATCCGCACCCGTGGCTGATGCCGGACTTCTGGCAATTCCCGACCGTCTCGATGGGCCTCGGCCCGATCATGGCGATCTACCAGGCGCGCTTCATGAAGTACCTGCATGCGCGCGGCATCGCCAAGACCGAAGGCCGCAAGGTCTGGGCCTTCCTCGGCGACGGCGAGACCGACGAGCCGGAATCGCTCGGCGCGATCGGCATGGCCGGCCGCGAGCGTCTCGACAACCTCGTGTTTGTCATCAACTGTAACCTGCAGCGTCTTGACGGCCCGGTGCGCGGCAACGGCAAGATCATCCAGGAACTGGAAGGCGAATTCCGCGGCGCGGGCTGGAACGTCATCAAGGTCATCTGGGGCAGCCGCTGGGACGCGCTGTTCGCACGCGACAAATCGGGCGCGCTGATGCGCCGCATGATGGACGTCGTCGACGGCGAGTACCAGACGTACAAGTCGGAGTCGGGCGCCTACGTGCGCGAGCACTTCTTCAACTCGCCGGAACTGAAGGCGCTCGTCGCCGACTGGTCCGACGACGACATCTGGAACCTGAACCGCGGCGGCCATGATCCGCACAAGATCTACGCGGCCTTCCAGCAAGCCAGCAACGCCAAGGGCCAACCGACCGTCATCCTCGCGAAGACGATCAAGGGCTACGGCATGGGCGAAGCCGGCCAGGCGATGAATATCACCCACCAGCAGAAGAAGATGCAGGTGGATCAGCTCAAGAAGTTCCGCGACCAGTTCCGTCTGCCGATTACCGACGAACAGATCGTCGACGTGCCTTACCTCACGTTCGAGGAAGGGTCGAAGGAACTCGAGTACATGCGCCAGCGCCGCATGGACCTCGGCGGCTACCTGCCTGCGCGCCGCCAGAAGGCGGAGTCGCTGCCGGTGCCGGCGCTCGACGCATTCGAGCCGCTGCTCAAGGGCTCGGGCGAAGGCCGCGAGATCTCGACGACGATGGCGTTCGTGCGGATCCTGAACATCCTGCTGAAGGACAAGGCGCTCGGCAAGCGCGTCGTGCCGATCGTGCCGGACGAGTCGCGTACCTTCGGCATGGAAGGTCTCTTCCGCCAGATCGGTATCTGGAACCAGGACGGCCAGAAGTACGTGCCGGAAGACTCCGACCAGCTGATGTTCTACAAGGAATCGCAGACCGGCCAGATCCTGCAGGAAGGCATCAACGAAGCCGGCGGCATGGCCGACTGGATCGCCGCCGCGACGTCGTACTCGACGCACGGCGAGATCATGGTGCCGTTCTACATCTTCTACTCGATGTTCGGCATGCAGCGCATCGGCGACCTCGTGTGGGCGGCCGGTGACATGCGTTCGCGCGGCTTCCTGCTGGGCGGCACGGCGGGCCGTACGACGCTGAACGGCGAAGGCCTGCAGCACGAAGACGGCCACTCGCTGATGTGGGCCGCTTCCGTGCCGAACTGCGTGAGCTACGATCCGACGTTCGGCTATGAACTCGCCGTGATCATGCAGGATGGTCTGCGCCGCATGGTGCAGGACCAGGAAGACGTGTTCTATTACGTCACGGTGATGAACGAGAACTACGAGCACCCGGCGATTCCGCAGGGCGAGCAGGTAGCGGCGGACATCATCAAGGGCATGTACGCGTTCCGCAAGGCCGACGCGAACTCGAAGAATCCGCGCGTGCAACTGATGGGCGCGGGCACGATCCTGAACGAAGTGATCGCCGCCGCCGACATGCTCAAGAACGAGTGGGGCGTCGAAGCCGATATCTGGAGCGTGCCGAGCTTCACGGAACTCGCGCGCGAAGGCCACGAAATCGAGCGCTGGAACCTGCTGCATCCGGGCGAGCCGCGTCGCGAATCGCACGTCGAGAAGCTGCTCAAGGACACGCAAGGTCCGGTCATTGCGTCGACCGACTATGTGCGTGCGCTCGTCGACCAGATCCGCGGCCTCGTTCCGCGCAAGTTCGTGGTGCTCGGCACCGACGGTTTCGGCCGTTCGGATACACGTGAAAAGCTGCGTCACTTCTTCGAAGTCGATCGTTACTGGACGACGGTTGCGGCGCTTAACGCGCTCGCGGACGAAGGCAAGATCGAGCGCAAGGTCGTAGCCGACGCCATTGCGAAGTACAACCTCGATCCGTCCAAACCCAACCCGATGACCGTCTAACGCATCACCCCTCGCGCATCGCATGTGCGGCCTCCCCGAAGCGGGGAGGCCTCTCGCATGCGGCCCCGGAGACACAACAATGAGTCAAGCGATCGAAGTGAAGGTGCCGGACATCGGCGATTACAAGGACATTCCTGTGATCGAGGTGCTGGTCAAGGCGGGTGATACCGTCGAAAAAGAGCAGTCGCTCATCACGCTGGAGTCCGACAAGGCGACCATGGACGTGCCGAGCCCCGCATCGGGCACGGTCAAGGAAGTGCGAGTCAAGGTAGGCGATAACGTGTCGGAAGGCGTGCTCGTCCTCGTGCTGGATGGTGCAGGCGATGCCGCCGCGCCTGCACCGGCTGCGGCGCCCGCTGCAGCACCCGCACCCGCTGCACCTGCAGCAGCCGCTACCGGCGGCGGTGTACAAACGGTCAAGGTGCCGGACATCGGCGATTACAAGGGCGTGCCGGTCATCGAAATCGCCGTGAAGGTGGGCGACCGCGTCGAGAAGGAGCAGTCGCTCGTCACGCTGGAGTCCGACAAGGCGACCATGGACGTGCCGAGCCCGCTGGCCGGCGTCGTCAAGGAAATCCTCGTCAAGGTCGGCGATGAAGTTTCCGAAGGCACGGGCATCCTCGTGATCGAGGCCGAAGCGGCAGGCGCTCCCGCCGCCGCACCCGCGCCGAAGCACCCGGTCGAAGTGCCGGCGGACGCACCTGTGCCCCCAGCGGCCAGTCCCGCGGTTGCCGCACCATCGGCACTGGCGCAGGCGCCGATCATTCCGGCAGGTGAAGGCGGTACGCGCCGTCCGAGCCATGCGTCGCCGTCGGTGCGCAAGTTCGCTCGTGTACTGGGCGTCGACGTGTCGCGCGTGCAAGGTACGGGTCCGAAGGGCCGCATTACCCAGGACGACGTCACCACGTTCGTGAAGGGCGTCATGACGGGCGCGCTGGCCGCGCCGGCTGCCGCGGGCGCACCGGCTGGCGGCGCGGGCGGCGAGCTGAACCTGCTGCCCTGGCCGAAGGTCGATTTCACGAAGTTCGGTCCGATCGATCCGAAGCCGCTCTCGCGCATCAAGAAGATCTCGGGCGCGAACCTGCACCGCAACTGGGTCATGATCCCGCACGTCACGAACAACGACGAAGCGGACATCACCGACCTCGAAGCGCTGCGCGTGCAGCTGAACAAGGAAAACGAGAAGTCGGGCGTGAAGTTCACGATGCTCGCGTTCGTCATCAAGGCCTGCGTCGGGGCGCTGAAGAAATTCCCGACTTTCAATGCGAGCCTCGACGGCGACAATCTCGTCTTCAAGCAGTACTACCACGTCGGTTTCGCCGCCGACACGCCGAACGGTCTCGTCGTCCCGGTGATCCGCGATGCGGACAAGAAGGGTCTCGTCGATATCGCGAAGGAAATGGCCGAACTCTCGAAGCTCGCGCGTGAAGGCAAGCTCAAGCCCGACCAGATGCAGGGCGGCTGCTTCTCGATCTCGTCGCTTGGCGGCATCGGTGGCACGAACTTCACGCCGATCATCAACGCGCCGGAAGTGGCCATTCTCGGCCTGTCGCGTAGCGCGATGAAGCCGGTGTGGGACGGCAAGCAGTTCGTGCCGCGCCTCACGCTGCCCCTGTCGCTGTCGTATGACCATCGTGTGATCGACGGCGCGGAAGCCGCACGCTTTAACGCGTACCTCGTCTCGATCCTCGGCGATTTCCGCCGCGTGATCCTGTAAAGCCGCTTCGCTGACCGGCTGGCCGCCCACTGCGCGGGGCGGCCAGCCGGTCGCTTCCGTCGATCTAGCAAAGTAATGGGACCGCAGTAAGCGCTAAAGCTGACTGCGGTCGACACAAGGGGACACCATGAGTCTCGTCGAAGTGAAAGTGCCGGACATCGGCGACTTCAAGGACATCGATGTCATCGAGGTCAATATCAAGGCCGGCGACGTCATCGAAAAAGAACAGACGCTGCTCGCGCTCGAGTCGGACAAGGCCACGATGGAAGTGCCGAGCGACGTCGCGGGCACCGTCAAGGAAGTGAAGATCAAGCAGGGCGACAAGGTCTCGCAAGGCACCGTGATCGCGCTGGTTGAGGTTTCCGCTGGTGCCGCTGCGGGCGCAGCTGCACCGGCTCCCAAGGCCGAAGCGCCGAAGCAGGAAGCACCGAAGGCCGCGGCACCTGCACCTGCGGCGGGCAGCTACAGCGGTGGGGCCGACATCGAATGCGACATGCTCGTGCTGGGCGCCGGCCCCGGCGGTTACTCGGCTGCATTCCGCGCGGCCGATCTCGGCATGAAGACCGTGCTGGTCGAGCGGTATTCGACACTCGGTGGCGTGTGCCTGAACGTGGGTTGCATTCCGTCGAAGGCGCTTCTGCATACAGCGCTCGTTGTTGAGGAAGCCGAAGCACTGGCCGCGCACGGCATCACGTTCGGCAAGCCGCAAGTCGATCTCGACAAACTCCGCGACTTCAAGTCCGGCGTCGTCAAGAAACTGACGAGCGGTCTCGCGGGCATGGCGAAGGCGCGCAAGGTCGAGGTCGTGACCGGCCTCGGTTCGTTCGTCGATCCGCACCACATGGAAGTCGTGGGCGAGGGCGGCAAGAAGGTCGTGAAGTTCGCGCAGGCGATCATCGCGGCCGGGTCGCAGGCGGTGAAGCTGCCGTTCATGCCCGAAGACCCGCGCGTGGTCGATTCGACCGGCGCGCTCGAACTGCGCCAGATCCCGCAGAAGATGCTCGTGATCGGCGGCGGCATCATCGGCCTCGAAATGGCGACGGTCTATTCGACGCTCGGCGCGCAGATCGACGTCGTGGAAATGCTCGACGGCCTGATGTACGGTGCGGACCGCGATCTAGTGAAGGTCTGGGAGAAGTACAACGCGAATCGCTTCGCGAACGTCATGCTCAAAACGAGGACGACGAAGGCCGAGGCGAAAGCCGACGGCATCTACGTCACGTTCGAAGGCGAGAAGGCGCCCGCCGAGCCGCAGCGCTATGACCTCGTGCTGGTCGCCGTCGGACGCTCGCCCAACGGCAAGAAAATCGGCGCTGACAAGGCCGGCGTCGCGGTAACCGATCGCGGTTTCATCGACGTCGACAAGCAGATGCGCACTAACGTGCCGCACATCTTCGCGATCGGCGACGTCGTCGGGCAGCCGATGCTCGCGCACAAGGCCGTGCATGAAGGCCACGTGGCGGCGGAAGCGGCGCATGGCGAGAAGGCGTACTTCGACGCGCTGCAGATTCCGTCGGTGGCCTACACCGATCCGGAAGTCGCCTGGGCCGGCAAGACCGAAGACCAGTGCAAGGCCGAAGGCATCAAGTACGGCAAGGCGGTGTTCCCGTGGGCCGCATCGGGCCGTGCGATCGCCAACGGCCGCGACGAAGGCTTCACGAAGCTGCTCTTCGACGAAGAGACGCATCGCGTGATCGGTGGGGGCATTGTCGGCCTGAACGCAGGCGATCTCATCAGCGAAGTCTGTCTCGCCGTCGAGATGGGCGCGGACGCGGAGGACATCGGCAAGACGATCCATCCGCACCCGACGCTGGGCGAATCGATCGGCATGGCCGCCGAACTGTACGAAGGCGTCTGCACGGACCTGCCGCCGCAAAAGAAGAAGTAAGCGCGCTTTGCTGTGAGCAAATGGAAACGGCGCACCCCGCGAGGGGTGCGCCGTTTTGTCATGGGTTCCGCAGGTGTGCTGCGAGAGGGCGCCCGCGTGCAAAAAATTCCCGGCCACTTGAGACCGGGCAAGCGGCATGCCGTTCGCCGGCATGCCGGAGCGTCAGGTCCAGCGCGTCGGCGCGCGCCACCTTACTCGCGCGCACCCGCCCTCGGCACAACCAGACGTTAAACGGTCTTCTTGGCCGTAGCGGCAGCCGAGCGCGATGCTTGCGCGGCGGCCTTGCTGGCGGCAGCGGTGGCTGCGTTGAAATTGCTTTCGGCCATTTCCACGGCTTGCTTCGTGGCCTTTTGAACCGTTTCGTACGTCGTGTTGGCCGCGTTGATCGCGGACTTGATCACAGCGACAGCCGTCTCGGAACCTGCCGGGGCGTTTTTCGCGACGTTGTCGACGAGCGACTGCACCTTGCGGTTCTGCTCTTCATAGTGCGCTTCGGCGACCTTCGCGAATTCGGCTTGCGTGGCCGAGGCGATTTCGTAGACGTGACGGCCATACGAGAGCACCTTTTCAGCCAGCGGCTGGGCATAGCCCGCTTGCAGGGCCAGCAATTCCTGCGCGTCCTTCGCGGACAGCGCGCGCTGTGCGTGCTCTTGCGTTTCCGCCAGATTCGAGCGAACGGCCTGAAGGTTCAATTCGACGAGTTTTTCCACACCCTCGAACGCCTTGCTGGTCAGACCAAAGAGGGTTTCGAGATTGGCTTTCTGGGCAGCGGCGAATTGCTCAGGGGTCAGCAGACTCATATTTACGCTCCTGGATTGATGACGGGCCGTCTGATGCGGTCCGTGTAAGTAAGAGGCAAGACTCAGGTGGTCTGATGCGAGCTTTGTGCGTCGCAACATTGGTACCGATTGTAGGATGGTGTCAAAGAAAGTCAAGCGCTATTTGTGCGTCGCACAATGTCAATAATTTGTTATTAAACAGATGCTTATGCCCGCTGATTGGGGCTCGATCGCTGCGCTTCGACGGGCGTAACAGGTGACATCATGGATCGCAATCGGCAAAATCCCGCTGCATCTGGCAAGATGTGTTTGCTCTCCAACTGATAGACCTGTGTAGGAATTGCGGTGTACTAGTGAGGGATTATCCTTAATGCGTGCACCAAATTACGGGATAGCGCGTTAAGGACCCATCGCAGTCGAAAAAGAATCCTCGAGGCGATCGTTCCCCGGTATTTTTTCCCGAAGTCAAGTTTGACCCCGCCGGTGCCGTTAACTCCGTGCAAACGAAGACGGTGCCGTGCCGGAAGGGTGGTCCGGTATTGCGATTGCAGTTTTGCATCGGGTATTTGAAGGCTATCGGTTGCTTAAATCGGAGGTCAGACTTCGGTTTAATGAGCACAGATAAGTGCTTCAATTTGCGTAATTTTCGTTGTTTTACTACACTTGGCGAACGTTCCTGTCGCTCCATCCAGAACACCAATGAAATCGGACAAGCTCCTGTCGTTCAAACTGATGCACGGTGCGATTGCCAGCACCGTGCTGTCGGTGGCTGTCTCCCTGGCGATCAGTGCAACGATTGCTGCGCCCATGAGCGCCTTCGCTGCAACGCAAGATGGCACGGCAGCCAAAACCACGAAGGCGAAAAAAGCCACCAAAAAGGTGGCGCCCGCTTCGGCGCCCGCCGCGGCAACGGCGCCGGCCAAGGTCTCTCAGAAGTCTGCTAAAGCGCCGGGCGCTGTCGCGTCCGGTGAGGACGCAGCGCGTCCGGTCACGAAGAAAAAGCGCGTGGCCTACACGATGACCGGCCACCACCACACGGCGATGCGCCGTGTCACGTTCGAGCCGCGTCAGCCCAGCGTCGGCCAGGCGTTCGGCCTGCACGAATCGCCGGACGCGCTGGCGCTGCGCTCGGGCGTTGCCTACGTCGTCGACCAGAACACGCTCGAACCGCTTTTCGACAAGAACTCGCACGCCGTCGTGCCGATCGCCTCGATCTCGAAGCTGATGACCGCAATGGTCGTGCTCGATTCGAAGGAACCGCTCACGGATCAGATCGAAGTCTCGGACGAAGACCGCGACTACGAGAAGAACACCGGTTCGCGTCTCGCTGTGGGGTCGGTGCTGACGCGCGAGGACATGCTGCACATCGCGCTGATGGCGTCGGAGAACCGCGCCGCGGCGGCGCTTTCCCGTTTCTATCCGGGTGGCCGTCCGGCGTTCATCGCCGCGATGAACGCCAAGGCGAAGCAACTCGGCATGACGGATACGCACTTCGAGAACTCGACGGGCCTTTCCAGCCAGAACGTCTCGAGCGCACGCGATCTCGTGAAGATGGCCAATGCCGCGTACCAGTACCCGATGATCCGCAAGTTCTCGACGGACCACAGCTACGACGTGTACACGGGCAAGCGCACGATTGCCTACAACAGCACGAATGCGCTGGTTCGCAATCCGTCGTGGGACATCGGTCTGCAAAAGACTGGCTTCATCAACGAAGCGGGTGAATGCCTCGTGATGCAGGCGACCATTCGCAACCGTCCGGTGATCATGGTGCTGCTCGATTCGAGCGGCAAATACTCGCGCTTTGCGGACGCGTCGCGCGTGCGCGCGTGGCTCGACGCCGGCGGCGCCGACCAGCAGCCGCGTATCACGAGTGCAGACGCGGGCGGCCCGGGAACCTGATCGTCCTGAGCTTGTCTCCAATGCGAAACGCCCCGTTATTGCGGGGCGTTTGCTTTTTTGCAGTCGATGCGCGACGCAGCGCTTACGCAGTCTGCGAGGCGCCCTCGGCGGGCTCAGGGTGGTAGCCGAGCGATTCAGAGATGACCAGCGCGGTTTTGCTGAGCTGGCCGAGCCACGAATCCTGCAGGCGGTCGGCGGGCGCCGACAGCGAGAGTCCTGCGACCAGCTTGCCGGTGTCGTCGTAGATGCCGGCCGCGATGCAGCGCACACCCAATTCCAGTTCCTCGTTATCGCGCGCACACGACTGCTGGCGCACGTGAGCCAGTTCGCGCTCGAGGCGGCTAAGGTCGGTAATGCTGTTGCGCGTGTGACCCGAGAGGCCAGTGCGCGTGGCGTAAGCGCGTACGCGGTTGGCTTCGTCGGCGGCGAGAAAGAGCTTGCCGACCGATGTCAGATGCAGCGGCGCACGTCCGCCGATCGCCCGCACGACCTGCATACCCGAACGCTCCGAGTAGGCCCGCTCGATGTAGACGATCTCGTCGCCCTGGCGCACCGACAGATTCACGGTCTGGCCGGTGAGGCGGTGCAGCTCGCGCATCGGAGTGAGCGCGGCGTCACGTACCGAGAGGCGCGCTTTCACAAGATTGCCGAGTTCCAGCAGACGCATGCCGAGCCGGTAGGTGCCCGGATCTGAGCGATCGACGAGCCGACAGCTCACCATGTCGTTGAGGATTCGGTGTGCAGTGGAGGGATGGAGTTCGGTGCGCTGCGCCAGTTCCTTGAGGCTGACTGGATCGGTGTGCGCGGCGAGTGCGTCCAGCAGGCGCATCATCCGCTCGATCACCTGAATGGACGTCTTCTGATCGGGCGTGTTGCCACTTTCGCTCATGGGTTCGTATTCGGTTGACGCGTGAAGCGGAAGCCCATTGTATCTCGTATCGTGAAAAAGGGAAGCGCCAGGCGGCCCTTTATGCTGCTGCGCGTCATCACGGACGGCCTGCAACGATGCGTTGGTAACGTGCGCGAAACGTCGGATAATCGGGGACGGTTTAAGAGAGGAGCCGCCATGCGAGTGGGTTTGTTCGTCACCTGTCTGATCGACACAATGCGTCCCGAGATCGGTTTTTCGACGATCAAGCTGCTGGAGCAGGCCGGCTACGAAGTGGAGGTGCCGTCTGCCCAGACCTGTTGCGGGCAGCCCGCCTACAACTCCGGCGAGCGCCCGCTCGCCCGCGATCTCGCCGAGAAAACGCTGCGCGAATTCGAGCAGTTCGACTACGTTGTGGTGCCGTCGGGTTCGTGTGGCGGCATGATCCGCGTGCACTACGGCGATCTGTTCCGCGACGACCCCGAACTCATGAGCCGCTACGGCAAGCTGCGCGAGCGCGTCTACGAACTGACCGACTTCCTCGTCAACGTCGCGAAGGTGTCGTTGCCGCCCGGTGAATTCCATGGGCCGGTCACCTATCACGATTCCTGCTCGGGCTTGCGCGAGCTTGGTGTGAAGGCCCAGCCGCGCGCGCTGCTCGCGCAGCGCGGCGTCGAAGTCCGCGAGATGAAGGACTGCGAGCATTGTTGTGGCTTCGGCGGGACCTTCGCGGTGAAGTACGGGGCGATTTCGACCGCCATCGCGGACGAGAAATGCGCGAATGTGCGGGCGAGCGGCACGGGCGCGGTCGTGCTCGGCGATCTCGGCTGCATGCTGAATATCGAAGGGCGCTTGCGCAGGACCGGCGATACCGCGACGCGCGTGCTCCATATCGCCCAGGTGCTGGCGGGCGACGTCTGACGCGCCACCGCTGCATAAGTCTGCCATTGAGCGTGCCATTTTCGCCGCGGTCTAACGCCCAGGATCCCAAGCCATGCAAGTCCAGTCGATGCACTTCAAGGCGCGCGCCGGCCAGAAGCTGGCGGACCAGCGCCTCCAGCAGAACCTCACAAAGCTATCGACGAAGTTCGTCTCCGCGCGCGCCGAGGCGATCACGGCGATCGACTTCTCCGCGACGCGTGCCGCGCTAAAGGCGCGGCGCAATCGTGCGCTGGAGAACCTCGACGTCTGGCTGGAGCAGTTCGAAGCCGAGGCGACGCGGCGCGGCGTCACGGTGCTCTACGCCGAGACAGCGCGCGATGCGGCGCGGCTCGTTGCCGATATCGCTCGCAAGCACGACGTGCGCAAGGTCATCAAGACTAAGTCGATGGTGTCCGAGGAGATGCGGCTGAACACGGTGCTCGAAGAGATGGGCGTCCAGTCGATCGAGACCGACCTCGGCGAATACATTCTGCAGATCAACAACAACGAACCGCCGAGCCACATCATTGCGCCCGTCGTCCACAAGGACAAGGACGAGATCGCCGATCTCTTCGCGAAGACGCACCATAAGCCGCGCCTGACCGAGATCCCCGACATGACCCGCGAGGCGCGCGAGATGCTGCGGCCGCATTTCCTGTCGGCGGACATGGGCGTGACAGGCGGCAACTTCGTCATCGCGGAAACGGGCTCCGTCGTGCTGGTCACGAACGAGGGCAACGAGGGCATGTGCACGGTGATGCCGCGTGTGCATGTTGCGGTGACCGGGATCGAGAAGGTGCTGCCGACGCTGGAGGATCTCGCGACGGCCATGCGCCTGTTGCCACGCTCGGCGACGGGGCAGGCAACCTCCAACTATTTTTCCGTGCTGACCGGGCCGCGTGGCAAGGACGATCGGGATGGCCCGGAGCATATGTATGTGGTGCTCGTCGACGGCGGCCGCACGGGGCTGATCGGCGGGGAGTTCCAGGAGATGCTGCGATGCATTCGCTGCGGCGCCTGCATGAACCACTGTCCCGTCTACCAGAAGGTCGGCGGGCACACTTACGGATGGGTCTATCCGGGGCCGATGGGGTCCGTGCTGACGCCCAGCTACGTCGGTCTCGACAAGGCGCTCGATCTGCCGCAGGCCGCCACGCTTTGCGGCGAGTGCAACAGCGTCTGTCCGGTCGGAATCCCGCTCTCCGATCTGCTGCGCAAGCTGCGCGAGAAACAGACGGAGCGGCACCTGCGACCATGGCGCGAGCGCGCGGCGCTGGCCGTCTGGGGCTGGCTCGCGCTCAATCCGGGCGTGTATGCGCTGATGACGAAGCTCGGTGTGCGCGTGCTGGAACGTATGGGCGGGCAGGCGCGGCTGATCCACAGGCTGCCGTTCGCACGCGGCTGGACCGACGGACGCGACATGCCCGCGCCGGTCGGCCGGACGTTTCGCGAGTTGTACGCCGCGCGGCACACGCACCTCGACACGACGGGGCGTCGGTCGCAAGCAGGCTGAGCAAGATTTTTCAAGCCTTCCAGGCGCACTGTTTAATCTGGAGCAACAGTGTGTTTGGCGTGACCGGGTTTTTCCTGATTGTGGATGTCTATATCATTTCGACTGGCGATAGTGTGTCCCGCGCGATCGCACCCCAGTCGAGAGATCCGCATCATGAAAAGGAAAATATTGGTGTACTGGCCCCTGGCCCTGATCGTGCCGTTGGCGACGATTGCATGGATACACGCGTGGCAATCCGCCCAGCAGACGATGCCGCTCGCCGCTGGCGAGCTGACCGCCGAACTGGCTCGCGCCGTGTCATATGGCCTCGTCGGCAGCGAAGGGAAGGTGTCCGTCGGGGCGACTCGCGCTGACGTGCCACGTTCGATCTGACGGATGGGCTTTGTATAATCGCGCCCGGAATCGATCTGCGCGACGCTTCGCGCGCCATCCCTCGACACGATGAAAAACGTTTCAGTTTGTTTCGTCTGCCTCGGCAACATCTGCCGCTCACCCACGGCTGAGGCCGTGATGTTGCGTCTGGTCGAGGAGGCGGGGCTTGCTGAACACATCGGCGTCGATTCGGCGGGCACCGGGGACTGGCACATCGGCGAGGCGCCCGATGCGCGTGCCCAGCGCGCCGGCGGTCGGCGCGGGTACGATCTGACGCCCCTGCGTGCGCGTCAGATCCGCGCAGACGACTTTCAGCGCTTCGATTTCGTCGTCGCGATGGACGATGCGAACGTGAGCGCGCTGCAGGATGTGTGTCCTGCGTCGATGCGTCACAAGATCCGTCTCCTGATGGAATTCGCTCCGCAGCTGGACACGCTCGTGGTCGCGGACCCTTATTTCGGCGGCGAGGCTGGCTTCGAGACAGTGCTCGATCAGTGCGAGGCTGCCTGCGCCGGACTTCTCGCGGCGATGCGCGGCCACCTGGCTGACTAGCGCGAGCGGGGAATGGCGCACGCACACCCCATTTCACGTTTTGCGGCGTTTTTGGGTATTCGTAGCCCACTTATTAACCCAAATAACGTCCCGGGTACTTGACTAAAATACTCATGTATTTATACTTGACGAAAATTGTCGAGAATTGTTGTCCCCAAACATCATGAGACTCACCACGAAAGGCCGTTTCGCCGTCACGGCGATGATTGACCTGGCACTGCGCCAGGAGCAGGGCCCGGTGACGCTTGCGGGTATCAGCCAGCGCCAGCACATTTCGTTGTCTTACCTCGAACAGCTGTTCGGTAAGCTGCGCCGTCATGAAATCGTCGAATCGGTCCGCGGACCGGGCGGCGGCTACAACCTCGCGCGCCGCGCCGAGGATGTGACGGTGGCGGACATCATCATTGCCGTCGACGAGCCGCTCGACGCCACGCAGTGCGGTGGCAAGGGCTCCTGCGAAGGCACCAAGCAGAACGACGGCCACTGCATGACGCACGAACTCTGGTCCACGCTGAACCAGAAGATGGTCGAGTACCTCGATTCCGTGTCGCTCAAGGATCTGGTGGAGAAGCAGCGCGAGCGCGACGGCGCCGCGCCCTCCGTGCTGCGCGACCGCCGCGCGGATACGCCCGCCCACGATCCGGTGCGCCCCGTCCCGCTGGGCCCGAACTCGATATTCAACATGGCCGGTTCATGATCGCGGATCACGGCCAGCGCAATACACAAAGCAGCACACAGAATTTCCGGAGCGATAGATGAAAAACGACATTCCCCACCTGCCCATTTATATGGACTACAGCGCGACGACGCCCGTCGACCCGCGCGTGGTGGACAAGATGATTCCGTATCTGCGCGAGCAATTCGGCAATCCGGCGTCGCGCAGCCACGCTTACGGCTGGGATGCGGAGCGTGCCGTCGAAGAGGCGCGCGAGCAGGTCGCCGCGCTCGTGAACGCCGATCCGCGCGAAATCATCTGGACTTCCGGCGCGACCGAATCGGACAACCTCGCGATCAAGGGTGCCGCGCACTTCTACAAGAGCAAGGGCAAGCACATCGTCACGGTGAAGACCGAGCACAAGGCCGTGCTCGACACCTGCCGCGAACTCGAGCGCGAAGGCTATGACGTGACGTATCTCGACGTGCTCGACAACGGCCTGATCGACCTCGACGTGTTCAAGGCCGCGCTGCGTCCCGACACGATTCTCGTTTCCGTCATGCACGTGAACAACGAGATCGGCGTGATTCAGGACATCGACGCGATTGGTGAGATCTGCCGCGAGAAGGGCATCATTTTCCACGTCGACGCAGCGCAATCGACGGGCAAGGCGCCCATCGACCTGCAAAAGCTCAAGGTCGACCTGATGTCGTTCTCGGCGCACAAGACCTATGGCCCGAAGGGTATCGGCGCGCTCTACGTGCGACGCAAGCCGCGCGTGCGCATCGAGGCTCAGATGCACGGTGGCGGTCACGAGCGCGGGATGCGCTCGGGCACGCTGGCCACGCACCAGATCGTCGGCATGGGCGAGGCGTTCCGCATCGCGCACGAAGAAATGGCGACGGAAAACGAGCGTATCCGCATGTTGCGCGACAAGCTGCTGAACGGCCTGAAGGAAATCGAAGAAACCTACGTGAACGGCGACATGGAACAGCGTGTCCCGCACAACCTGAACATCAGCTTCAACTTCGTCGAAGGCGAGTCGATGATCATGGCGGTGAAGGACGTGGCGGTGTCGTCGGGTTCGGCGTGCACGTCGGCTTCGCTTGAGCCGTCGTATGTGCTGCGCGCGCTCGGCCGCAACGACGAACTGGCTCACAGCTCGATCCGTTTCACGGTGGGCCGCTTCACGACCGAAGAAGAAGTCGACTTTGTGATCAACCTGCTGAAGACGAAGATCGCCAAGCTGCGCGAACTCTCGCCGCTGTGGGAGATGCACCAGGACGGCATCGACCTGTCGACCATCCACTGGGCCGCGCACTGAGCGCGCGAGACTGAAAGCCGATACGGCCGCAGCGCAATCGCGACTAGACGCATGCAGCGCGGCCAACGAATAGAAGGAGTGTGATCATGGCATATAGCGAAAAGGTTCTGGACCACTACGAAAACCCGCGTAACGTTGGCTCGTTCGCGAAGGACGACGACGCGGTCGGTACTGGCATGGTCGGCGCGCCGGCCTGCGGCGACGTGATGAAGCTGCAGATTCGCGTGGGCACGGACGGCGTCATCGAAGACGCGAAGTTCAAGACTTACGGTTGCGGTTCGGCGATCGCATCGAGTTCGCTCGTGACCGAGTGGGTCAAGGGCAAGACGCTTGATCAGGCACTCGCGATCAAGAACACGCATATCGCGGAAGAGCTCGCGTTGCCGCCGGTGAAGATTCACTGCTCGATTCTCGCGGAAGACGCGATCAAGGCGGCGGTGGCCGATTATCGCCAGCGTCATACGGATCAAGTGGACGCGGCGTAAGCGAGACGCGTGCTCGCGCATGGCAGGGGCGCAGCGGACGGAACACCGTCCGCTGCGGGGTTACGACTTTGAATGCAGGCAAGGGTTGCGCAGCGGCGCGAAGGGACGGCGGGTCCGGACCTTACGGCGCGATGGCGCGGCGATGACGCTATGGCAATTACGTTGACGGAAAAAGCAGCACAGCACGTGCAGAAATACCTGGTGCGGCGTGGCAAGGGCGTGGGCCTGCGTCTCGGCGTGCGCACGACGGGCTGTTCGGGGCTTGCATACAAGCTCGAGTACGTGGATGAACTCGCGCCCGAGGACAACGTGTTCGAGAGTCATGGCGTGAAGGTCATCGTCGATCCGAAGAGTCTTTCGTACATCGACGGCACGCAACTCGACTTCGTGCGCGAAGGGCTCAACGAAGGCTTCAGATTCAATAATCCGAACGTAAAGGACGAGTGCGGCTGCGGCGAGTCCTTTCGCGTTTGAGCCCGCGCGATGCGGTGAAAAGGCGGCCTGTGCCGCCTTTTTGACTTTTGATGGGATGCGCGCGGCGCGCCCGATGGAGCCCCGCCGGGGCAGCATAATTCGATGACTTCGCTTTCCTCGCTCTCCGATAGCCACTTCGTCCTGTTCGGTCTGCCCGAGCAGTTCGCGACCGACGCCAGCGCGCTCGATCACGCGTATCGCACGGTGCAGTCGCAGGTACATCCCGACCGCTTCGCTGCGGCCGGTGACGCGCAAAAGCGCATTGCGATGCAGTGGGCCACGCGCGCGAACGAGGCGTATCAGACGCTGCGCGATCCGCTCAAGCGTGCGAAGTACCTGCTGCATCTGCGCGGTATCGACGTCGGTGCCGAGAACAACACGGCGATGGAGCCTGCGTTCCTGATGCAGCAGATGGAGTGGCGCGAAGCGATCGAGGATGCAGTCGACGCGAAGAACATCGATGCGCTCGACGCGCTTGCAGTGGAACTGCGCGACGATGAGCGCGCCCGCTTCGTGAAGCTTGCGGCGCTGCTCGATAGCGGCTCGAACCAGCCGGCGGCCGAGGCGGTGCGCCAGTTGATGTTCATCGAGCGCGTGGCGGGCGAGATCGACGCGAAGATCGAGCGGCTCGAAGGCTGAACACGGGACTGAATGCAGCGCTTGCCGGCCAGTGTGGCGGGCAGGGCGTCAACACGGATTAGAAGGGCCGCGAGGCCCGTACAAGATTACTCAGATGGCTTTACTGCAAATCTCTGAACCCGGCATGGCGCCGGCGCCGCATCAGCGGCGGCTGGCGGTCGGCATCGACCTCGGCACGACGAACTCGCTGGTTGCCGCCGTGCGCAGCGGCGTGCCCGACGTGTTGCCCGACGAGGCCGGCCACGTACTGCTGCCGTCCGTTGTCCGCTATCTCGCGAACGGCGGCCGCCGCATCGGCCGCACGGCGAAGGCGGAAGCGGCCACCGATCCACGCAACACGATCGTCTCGGTCAAGCGCTTCATGGGCCGCGGTAAAACCGACGTCGAAGGTGCGGCGAACGCGCCGTACGAATTCGTCGACGCGCCGGGCATGGTGCAGATCCAGACCGTCGACGGTGTGAAGAGCCCTGTCGAAGTATCGGCGGAAATTCTCGCGACACTGCGTCAGCGCGCCGAAGACACGCTCGGCGACGAACTCGTGGGCGCTGTCATCACAGTGCCTGCGTATTTCGACGAGCCGCAGCGTCAGGCGACGAAGGACGCCGCGCGCCTCGCCGGTCTCAACGTCCTGCGCCTCCTGAACGAACCGACTGCGGCGGCGATCGCCTACGGCCTCGACAACGGCTCGGAAGGTCTCTACGCGGTCTATGACCTCGGCGGTGGCACATTCGACCTGTCGATCCTCAAGCTCACGAAGGGTGTGTTCGAAGTGCTCGCGGCGGGCGGCGATTCGGCACTCGGCGGCGACGACTTCGATCACGCGCTCTACGCGTGGGTGCTGGAGCAGGCCGGTATCGAACCGGCGACGCTCGCGCCCGAAGACGTGCGTCTCATGCTCGATCGCGTGCGCGACGCCAAGGAAGCGCTCTCGTCGGCGGCCGAGGCGCGTGTTGAGGTCACGCTCTCGAACGGCACGCAGATCGCGCTGACGATCGATGAGCCGCGTTTCGAAGCCCTCACGCAAACGCTCGTGCAACGCACGCTCATGCCGACGAAGAAGGCGCTGCGCGACGCAAAGGTCCCGGTTGCGGACGTGAAAGGCGTGGTGCTGGTGGGCGGCGCGACGCGCATGCCGGTGATTCGCCGCGCGGTCGAGCAGTTCTTCGGCAAGACGCCGCTTACGAATCTGGACCCCGATCAGGTCGTCGCGCTTGGCGCTGCGATCCAGGCCGATCTGCTCGCGGGCAATCGTGGCGGGGAGGACGACTGGCTGCTGCTCGACGTGATCCCGCTGTCGCTCGGCGTGGAAACGATGGGCGGCCTCGTCGAGAAGATCATCCCGCGCAATTCGACGATTCCCGTCGCACGCGCGCAGGACTTCACGACGTTCAAGGACGGCCAGACCGCGATGGCGATCCACGTCGTGCAGGGCGAGCGCGAACTCGTCTCCGACTGCCGCTCGCTCGCACGCTTCGAGCTGCGCGGGATTCCGCCGATGGCGGCGGGCGCGGCGCGCATCCGCGTGACCTACCAGGTCGACGCCGACGGTCTGCTTTCCGTGTTCGCGCGCGAGCAGCATTCGGGCGTCGAGGCGTCGGTGGTGGTGAAGCCGTCCTACGGCCTCGCCGACGACGACATCGCGAAGATGCTCGAAGACAGCTTCAAGACCGCCGACATCGACATGCGCGCCCGGGCGCTGCGCGAAGCGCAGGTGGAGGCCGAGCGCATCATCGAGGCGACCGGAGCGGCACTTGCCGCCGACGGCGAATTGCTCGACGCCGACGAGCGCAAAGAGGTGGACGCCCTGATCGACGCGCTGCGCGCGATTGCGCAAGGCGAGGACACGGACGCGATCGAAACGGCGACGAAAGCGCTCTCCGAGGGCACCGACGAGTTCGCCGCGCGCCGCATGAATAAGGGCATCAAACGGGCGCTGGCGGGCAAGCGGCTCGACGAAATCGGCTGAACGCAACGCGACAGCAGGGATATAAGCGCCGGGCGAGGAAGTTTTGCACACCGCGGCGTGTGCGTGCTTTCCCGATTCAGGAAAGCACGCGGCGAAAGTAGAATGGGCGCAGGCCTCCGTCTGGGACGGCGGCACAGCGCCCGGTAAGAACGTTATTGGTTACGGAATTCACAATGACTCAAATCGTGGTGCTGCCCCATGTCGAACTGTGCCCGGAGGGCGCGGTGATCGAAGCAAAGCCGGGCGAGAGTGTGTGCGACGCGCTGCTGGAACACGGCATCGAGATCGAGCATGCATGCGAAAAATCGTGCGCCTGCACGACCTGTCACGTGATCGTGCGGGAAGGCTTCAACGGACTCGAACCGTCCGAGGAAGACGAGGACGACCTGCTCGACAAGGCGTGGGGTCTGGAGCCGACTTCGCGTCTGTCGTGTCAGGCGCTCGTGCCGGACGAGGGCGACCTGGTGATCGAGATTCCGCGTTACTCGATCAATCACGCGAAGGAAAACCACTAAGCGCAAAGAGGAGCGTGCCGAAATGAAATGGACCGATGTGCAGGACATCGCGATAGCGTTGACGGATACCCATCCGGAAGTCGATCCGCAGTACGTGCGCTTCACCGACCTGCATCGCTGGATCACGGAGCTGGACGGTTTCGACGACAACCCCGAACACTCGAACGAGAAGATCCTGGAGGCGATCCAGGCCGCGTGGATCGAGGACGCGAGTTACTGAGTCCCTGGTCGGGCTTCAGGCTGTAAAAAAGGCGATTTACCCAACGGGCAAATCGCCTTTTTCATTGCGGCGGATTGCGCTCGCTCCGCGCTCAGGCTGCGACCAGCGTGCCGTTTTCGATACGTACGCGCTGACCTTGCTGGAACGGTGGCGCCTGATGGTAGGTGAAGTGGCGCGTCTTGCCGTCTTCCATGCGCACGCGCACCGAATAGTCCGTCGTGCTGCGGAGGTGCTTTTCGAGCGCATTGCCGCCGACGCCGCCACCGAGCGCGCCGAGCAGCGTCATCGCGACACGGCCGCCACCGGCGCCGAACTGATTGCCGACCAGGCCGCCTGCGACTGCACCGCCGACCGCGCCGATACCGGTGCCATGGCCTTCGTGCTTGACTGCGGAGATCGACACGACGGTGCCGCACGTAGCGCACGCGGCCCCGGCGGGCGGCACTTCCTGGCTCTCCTGGCTCTCCTGGCTCTCCTGGCTACCCTGGCCTTCCTGGCCCTGCTGCGCGTAAGGCTGCGGCTGCTGGCCGTATTGAGGCGGTGGCGCACCGGTCCCGGCGGCTTGCTGCTGCGCGCGTGGGTTGGCAGGCGCGTTGTTCGGCGCCATTTGCACGCTCTGGACGGCTGGCGCCGGTTGCGTCGAATCGACGACCTGCTGCGATGCCATCGTGGTCGTCTGGCCAGTCTGCGTCTGGTCGTTCTGCGACGAGGAACTGAACGCCGTTGGGAGGACGCCGGTAATGGCGGCGGTGGCCCCAAGGCTTGCGACGATGACTGCGGCAGCAGCGGTGGCGATCAGCGGATGGAGCCGACGCCGTGGTGCGATGTTCGGATCGGGCTGGTTCATGAAAGGCTCCGTCTTTGGAGGCGTGGATTTTTATAAGACAGAGTGTGAGGCAGATCGATACCCACGGCGTTTCAATTTGTAACCCACGCCGCAACCGACGCTATGGGCTCAAATAGTGCGCGATCACGCAGGATTCGGAATCGGCGCATGGAGGCTAGTTTTTATCGTCGATGCGCAGCATAGGGCAGGGGACGGATCCGCAAGGCTTTTACCGACGGTTACAAACAAACGGGGCGCAGGCGGCGTTAACCGCGTGCGCCCCGATGGCGTGCTTGCAGACCCAAATACGTCGCTTAGTCTTCGCGGCGCAGGTGCGGGAAGAGGATGACGTCGCGGATGCTCGGGCTATCGGTCAGCAGCATCACCAGACGGTCGATGCCGATGCCACAGCCGCCCGTCGGAGGCATACCGTACTCCAGCGCACGAATGTAGTCGGCGTCGTAGAACATCGCTTCTTCGTCGCCGGCGTCTTTCTGCTCGACCTGCTTCTTGAAGCGCGCGGCCTGGTCTTCCGGATCGTTCAGTTCCGAGAAGCCATTCGCGATTTCGCGGCCCGTGATGAAGAGTTCGAAGCGCTCGGTGATGCCCGGCTGCGTGTCCGAGGCGCGCGCGAGCGGTGACACTTCCACGGGGTAATCGATGATGTAGGTCGGCTCCCACAGTTGCGACTCGGCCGTCTCTTCGAACAGCGCCAGTTGCAGTGAACCGACGCCGGCATTCAGGAACGCGGGCTGGTTCGTATCGACACCGAACTTCTTCAGTTCGGTGCGCAGGAACGCGGCGTCGGCGAGTTGCGCGTCCGTGTACTGCGGTGCGTACTTCTGGATCGCCTGCGTGATCGTCAGGCGGTGGAACGGCTTCGACAGGTCGAGTTCGCGGCCCTGGTAGGTCACGACGGCGCTGCCGAGCGCGTCGATCGCGGCCTGGCGGATCAGCGCTTCGGTGAAGTCCATGAGCCACGTGTAGTCCGTATACGCGGCGTAGAACTCCATCATCGTGAATTCCGGATTGTGACGCGGCGACACGCCCTCGTTACGGAAATTCCGGTTGATCTCGAACACGCGCTCGAAGCCGCCGACCACGAGGCGCTTCAGATACAGCTCAGGCGCGATGCGCATGAACATCTGCATGTCGAGCGCATTGTGGTGCGTGACGAACGGCTTGGCTGCCGCGCCGCCCGGGATCGGGTGCAGCATCGGCGTTTCGACTTCCATGAAGTTGGCGTCGGCCATGAAGCGGCGCACCGACGAGATCGCCTTCGTGCGCGCAACAAACGTCTTGCGCGATTCGGGCGTGACGATCAGGTCGACGTAGCGTTGGCGATAACGCATTTCCTGGTCGGCGAGGCCGTGGAACTTGTCCGGCAGCGGACGCAGCGCCTTCGAGAGCAGGCGCAGCTCCGTGCAGCGCACCGACAGTTCGCCCTTGTTCGTGCGGAACAGCACGCCGCGCGCAGCGACGATGTCGCCGAGATCCCACTTCTTGAATGCGTCGTAAGTCGCTTCGCCGACATCGGCGGGCGTGATGAAAAACTGGATCTGGCCCGAGCCGTCACGCACCGTCGCGAAGCTGGCCTTGCCCATCACGCGCTTGAGCATCATCCGGCCGGCGACCGAGACCTCCAGCGCCTGCGCTTCGAGCGCGTCCTTGTCGGTGTCGGCGTGGTCGCGCTGCAGGTCGGCAGCCTGATGGGTCGGGCGGAAGTCGTTCGGATAGGCGACACCGGCCTCGCGCAGCGCGCGCAGTTTCTCGCGGCGCTCGGCGATGATCTGGTTGTCGTCCAGTTCGGGCGCGGCGCTTGCCGCAGTCGGCTGGGTCGGTTCGGTCATGATGGCTTGGGTTCGGTAATTCGGATTTTCTGGGCCACGGGGCGCGCCGTGCTGCACGGTTCGCGACTGGCGGAAATGCTTTCGGGACTCTAGCGCTTCTGCTACCTACTGCGGTTACGCGCCGTAGTTTTCGCGCTGTGCTGCAGCGACCGCGGCACGTTTGTCGCCGGGTGCCGCAGCGGGCCGAAACTGCACCTCGCCAGGCACCACGGCAGCGCCTGCGCGGCTTAAACGCCCTGTTTCAGGCTCGCGCTGATGAAATCGTCGAGATCGCCGTCGAGCACGGCCTTCGTGTTGCTGATTTCGACGTTGGTGCGCAGGTCCTTGATACGGCTGTTGTCGAGCACATAGGAGCGGATCTGGTGACCCCAGCCCACGTCCGACTTGCCCGCTTCGAGCTTGTCCTGTTCCGACTGGCGCTTGCGCATTTCGGCCTCGTAGAGGCGCGACTTCAGCATCGCCATTGCCTCGGCGCGGTTGCGGTGCTGCGAGCGGTCGTTCTGGCACTGCACGACGATACCCGATGGCATGTGCGTGATACGCACGGCGGAGTCGGTCTTGTTGATGTGCTGGCCGCCCGCGCCCGAAGCGCGGTACGTGTCGATGCGCAGATCGGCCGGATTGACTTCGATCTCGAACGAATCGTCGATTTCCGGATACACGAACACCGACGAGAACGACGTATGGCGACCGCCCGACGAATCGAACGGCGACTTGCGCACGAGGCGGTGAATGCCGGTTTCGGTGCGCAGGAAGCCGTAGGCGTATTCGCCTTCGACCTTGATCGTCGCGCTCTTGATGCCGGCGACGTCGCCTTCGGACTCTTCGAGCACTTCCGTCTTGAAGCCCTTGCGCTCGCAGTAACGTACGTACTGGCGCAGCAGCATCGACGCCCAGTCGCACGCTTCGGTGCCGCCGGCGCCGGCCTGGATGTCGATGAATGCGTTGTTGGGGTCGGCCGGATTCGAGAACATGCGGCGGAATTCGACGTCTGCGACGCGCTTCTCGATTTCGGCGGCGTCGGCTTCGCAGGCGACGAGCGTGTCTTCGTCGCTTTCTTCGCGCGCCATCTCGAAGAGATCCTGCGTGTCGCGCACGTCGTTTTCGATGCTGCCGAGCACGTTGACGACGCCTTCAAGCAGCTTCTTTTCCTTGCCGAGCCCCTGAGCGTGCTTCGAGTCGTTCCAGACGTTGGGGTCTTCGAGTTCGCGGTTGACTTCGATCAGTCGCGTGGACTTGGCATCGTAGTCAAAGATACCCCCGTAGCTCGCCCGCGCGCGTGCGCAGGTTCGCCAAAGAGGCTTCGATCGCGTTAAGACGTTCCGCTTCCATTTGTTTCGTGATCCGGGGCGTAAAACATTGAATTATAGCCGATTAGCCCCTCAACAAGGACGCGGCGGGCGCCGGGCGTGCCGCGACTTTCGCGGCGTCCTTCACAGCGTCAGTCGGCCGCGTGCTCCACGACGAGCTGCACGCGCGAGACGCCGTTCCACGTGTCGCGCACGAGCCGATAGGCGAGCGTCGTGCGCTGCGGCAACGTTTCGGTGCGATTGAACCAGATCGCGTTGAAGCGCTGGCGGCCGCGCAGCAACTGGAGCTTCAGGTGCTTGTCCTTCACGAGCGCCTGCGATGCGACCTCGAATTCCCCTGCGAATACGGGCGCCGGAAAGCCCTGGCCCCAGACCGCGGCATCGAGCATCTCGACGAAAGCCGGCGTGAAGTACGCCTCTTCGAGATCGCCGTCGGTTTCGATGGTGCGCGCGAGCGCTTCCGCCGAAAGCCACTCGCGGCCCACGCGCTCGAACGCCGAAGCGAAGCGCGGCACGTCGGCGGCGGCGATCGTGAGGCCCGCCGCCATCGCATGGCCGCCGAACTTGAGGATGAGGCCCGGCTCGCGCTTGCTGATGAGATCCACCGCGTCGCGCAGATGGAAACCAGGGATCGAGCGGCCCGAGCCTTTCACGAGTTCACCGCCGTCGTCGGCGGGGGCGAACGTGAACGACGGACGATTGAACTTCTCCTTGAGCCGTCCCGCGACGATCCCGATCACGCCCTGATGCCAGCCTGGATTGAACAGCGTGATCGTGGCGTTGCCTTCAGGGTCGACGTCGGCGAGATCGGCGAGTGCCTGCTGCTGCATGCCGGCCTCGATTTCGCGGCGCTCGCGGTTCATCGCGTCGAGCTGCTGCGCGAGCGCCCATGCGCGGCCCACGTCGTCGGTGGTCAGGCACTCGATGCCGAGCGACATGTCCGAGAGCCGTCCTGCCGCATTCAGGCGCGGCCCGAGCGCAAAGCCGAGGTCGAAGCCCGATGCGCTTTTCGCGTCGCGTCCCGCCGCGCGAAAGAGTGCGGCGATGCCCGGCTGCATGCGGCCGTTGCGGATGCGCTGGAGTCCTTGCGCGACGAGCACGCGGTTGTTGCAGTCGAGGCGCACGACGTCGGCAACCGTGCCGAGCGCCACGAGATCGAGCAGGCCGTCGAGGCGCGGCTCGGGGCGTGCTTCGGTGAACGCGTTGCGGCGGCGCAGTTCCGCGCGCAGTGCGAGCAGCACGTAGAACATCACGCCCACGCCCGCGATGTGCTTGCTTTCGAACGTGCAGCCCGGCTGGTTCGGATTCACGATCGCGCGCGCGGCGGGAAGCGTATCGCCGGGGAGGTGGTGATCGGTGACGAGCACGTCGATGCCAAGCGCGTTGGCCGCTTCCACGCCCTCGACGCTCGCGATGCCGTTATCGACGGTGATCAGCAAGTCGGGCTTGCCGCCGGGACGCTGCGCCGCGAGCGCGACGATTTCCGGCGTGAGGCCGTAGCCGTACTCGAAGCGGTTCGGCACGAGGTAATCGATCTGCGCGCCGAGCATGCGCAGCCCGCGCACGGCCACCGCGCAGGCGGTGGCGCCATCGCAGTCGTAGTCGGCGACGACCAGCATGCGACGGTTCGCGGCGAGGGCGTCGGCGAGGAGCGTGACGGCGGCTTCGAGGCCCTTCAGGCCGGCGGGCGGCAAGAGGCGCGCGAGGCCGGTCTCGATTTCGTCGGGCTGGCACACGCCGCGCGACGCATAGAGGCGCGCCAGGACCGGATGCAGGCCGTGGCGGACGAGCGCTTCGGCGTCGGCGGGAGAGCAGGCGCGGGTGACGATTCGGGTCATGCGGGACGGCTTTTCGTTGAGTTATTCGATGAACAGCGACGCAAACACGCGACGCCGCCAGAATTTGCGCAGGTCGCCGCGCGTGATCGTGAGATCGACCGAGCCGGTGTCACCGCACAGTGTGAGATCGAGCGCGCCGAGTTCGCCTGCCGCGAGCGCCGCGAGGGCGGGCGCGAACCAGTCGCGCTCCATGGCGGCGAAGGCGGCGTTCCAGCGGCTCCAGTCCTGCTGGATGAACGGGGCCGAAAACGGATCGAGTTCGATGAGCGTCGTACCGGTGTGCGGCCCATTCTGCGGTGCCGGGCGCGCGGCTGTGTAGGCAGCGAACGTGGCCGGGGCGCTGTCCACATCGACGCCCGCCGCGAGCGCGAGGCCGCGCGTGGCGGCCGCATCCGAGCGCACGCGCGAAAACGGGCTCTTGACCGGACGCAGCTTGCCCTGCGCGTGAAACCAGATCGAATTGACGGAGGGCAGGCCGTGCGCTTCGCGAGCCTCGTTGACCGGGTGCTCGAACCAGGCCATCTGCACTTCGTTCTGCAGCTTCATCCACGCACGCGAGCGCTGGCCGGAGCCTGCTTCGTGCGGTAGCCAGATCTCGATGTTGCGGCCGCTCGCGCGCAGCGGCGATGCGCCCGCGAGCGTGCCGAAGCTGTCGCTCGAGAGGTACCAGCGATACGGCGTCGGCGCGATGACCTGCACGCCCAGCTCTTCGATCAGCGGCTTCGCGACGGTGTAGAGCGTGGCGGCGTCGGTGTCGGCAAGGTCGAGCGATGCCGGGTCGATCAGCACAAGATGGTCGTGCGCGATCCGCACATGCACGGGCTGGACGCATGCCCAGGTAGCGTCGCCGGGCGAGCCGCCGTCGGCGAGCAGCATGTAGGGGGCGAGCGGCGCTTCGTCGTCGGCGGGGGACGTGTTCGCCGGGCCGCCTGCACCCATGGTGGCGGCTCCGAACTGTCTCGCCACCCAGCGCTCGTGCGGCAGCGTGCGCTGGAAATCCTCGCCAATGACGGTTTCCCCGGCACTCGCCCGGGCGACAAGTTTGTCGAGTGCCGGGGTGTCGAGGCCCGCGAGGGCGGTTGAGGCCGCTGCGGCAGAAGGTAACGCGAAGGGGACGAGGAGATGGAGTCGGTCGGCGGGCATGATGGGGCGAATTGTACTTCGCCACCTCGACAGCCGGGCGCGTCGCGCGGCCTCTGCTGTGTCGTGCTGCTCGTTGCCGTGCGCGTGCTGCCATAGGAATCAGGCACTTGTGCGCGAAATTGCGCTCGAAGGAAGATGGATCCGGCCGGGCTGGCGGGTCCCCGTTGACGCGCATGCCGATCGCGGCTGGGGTGCAAAGGGCATTTCGCTGCGCCAATGTGGCAAACTTCGCGCTTGATCGCCGCGGCGAAAGAGGCCCGGACCCCGCTGCCCGTACCCATGGCCCGGGCCTGGATGCGTGGTGCCGGCGAGCGACGATCCGTGACGCCGGCGGCGAGGCCGTCGGCAGCGCACAATGAAGACGCAGATAAGGATTCGCTTGAAACTTCCCTATGAATGGCAGATAGGCTGGCGCTACACCCGCGCCGGCAAGCGCACGACCGGCAATGGGTTCATCTCGTTCATCGCGCTCGTTTCGATGTCGGGCATCGCACTCGGCGTCGCGGCGCTCATCGTCGTGCTTTCGGTGATGAACGGCTTTCAGCGCGACGTGCGCGACCGCATGCTGTCGGTGCTCGCACACGTCGAAATTTTTTCGCCGACGGGCTCGATGCCCGACTGGCAACTGACCGCGAAGGAAGCGAGGACCAACCCCTCGGTGATCGGTGCGGCGCCTTACGTCGAAGCCCAGGCACTCCTCACGCGCGGTGACAGCGTGAGCGGTGTCGCGCTACGCGGCATCGAGCCGTCCGAAGAACCGCAGGTCTCCGATATCGGCAAGGAAATGAAGGCGGGCAGCCTGAACGACCTCGTGCCGGGCAGCTTCGGCATCGTGCTCGGCGCCGATCTCGCGGGGAGTCTCGGCGTGCAGATCGGCGACAAGATCACGCTCGTCGCCCCTGAAGGGACGATCACGCCCGCCGGCATGCTGCCGCGCCTGAAGCAGTTCACGGTGGTCGGCGTGTTCGAGTCGGGGCATTACGAGTACGACAGCACGCTCGCGCTCGTGCACATCCGCGATGCCGAAATCCTTTACCGCCTGCCCGCGCCGACCGGCGTGCGCCTGCGCGTCAAGGACATGCAGCGCGCGCCTGACGTTGCGCGCCAGCTCGTGCACACGCTTTCGGGCGACCTCTATATCCGCGACTGGACGCAGCAGAACAAAACGTGGTTCTCGGCCGTGCAGATCGAAAAGCGCATGATGTTCATCATTCTCACGCTCATCATCGCGGTCGCGGCGTTCAATCTCGTTTCGTCGCTCGTGATGACCGTCACCAACAAGCAGGCCGACATCGCCATCCTGCGCACGCTCGGTGCGCAGCCTTCGTCGATCATGAAAATCTTCGTCGTGCAGGGCGTGACGATCGGCTTTGCCGGGACCGCGATTGGCGTCGCGCTCGGCTGCCTGATCGCGTGGAGCATTCCGTGGCTCGTGCCGATGATCGAGCACCTGCTCGGCGTGCAGTTCCTGCCGCCGTCCGTCTATTTCATCAGCGAGCTGCCTTCCGAACTCGTCGCCTCCGACGTGATCCGCATCGGCTTGATTGCGTTCGTGCTGTCCGCGCTCGCGACGCTCTATCCGAGCTGGCGCGCGGCCAAGGTTCGTCCCGCGGAGGCACTGCGTTATGAATGACCGTCAATCGATGCTCGCCGCCGCGGGCGACTATCCCTGGGTGATCGAAGCCGTCGGCATCTCGAAGACGTTCGCCCAGGGCGGTCTCGAAGTGCAGGTGCTCAAGCACACCGAACTCAAGGTCCGGCGCGGCGAAAAGCTCGCGGTAGTGGGCGCGTCCGGCTCCGGCAAGAGCACGCTGCTGCACGTGCTGGGCGGTCTCGACGAGCCCGGCACGGGCAAGGTCTCGGTGCTCGGCAAGCCGTTTACCGAACTCTCCGAGCGCGAGCGCAACGATCTGCGTAACCGCGCGCTCGGCTTCGTCTATCAGTTCCATCATCTGCTGCCCGAATTCACGGCGCTCGACAACGTGGCGATGCCGCTGCGCATCCGTCGCATGACGCAGGACGACGCGCGTCACGAGGCCTTGGAGATGCTGGACCGCGTGGGCCTCGCGCATCGCGCGAAGCACCGGCCCGGGCAGCTCTCGGGCGGCGAGCGGCAGCGCGTGGCGATCGCGCGCGCGCTCGTGACGAAGCCCGCGTGCGTACTCGCCGACGAACCGACCGGCAACCTCGACGGCAGCACCGCCGACACGGTGTTCAACCTGATGCTGGAACTCTCCGACACGTTCGACACGAGTTTCGTGATCGTGACGCACGACCCGGACCTGGCTGCGCGGTGCGATCGCATCGTGCGGCTGCGCGACGGCGTATTGCACGAGGAGCCGGTCGTGCCGGTGTAAAGGGGGTAGGAAGCGCCATGTGGATCGACACGCACTGCCATCTCGACGCCGCAGAATTCGACGCAGACCGCGACGCGGTCATCGCGGCGGCGTGCGCGGCGGGCGTGTCGCGCATCTTGATTCCGGCGGTCGCGCGCGAGAACTTTGCGACGGTGCGCGCCCTGGCGCATCGCGTGGAGGGCGCGGTGTACGCGCTTGGCATTCATCCGCTCTATACGCCCCACGCGCGCGATGAGGATCTCGACACGCTGCGCCGGGAGATAGAGTCGAGTCTCGACGATCCGCGTTTCGTGGGCATCGGCGAGATCGGCCTCGACTATTTCGTACCGGGCCTCGACGACGCCCGGCAGCAACACTTCTACGACGCCCAGCTGAAACTTGCGCGCGAATTCGGCCTGCCTGCGATCTGCCACGTGCGCAAGTCGCAGGACCAGGTGCTGAAGGGCCTGCGCCGTAACGGGGTGCATCAAGGCATCGCCCACGCGTTCAACGGCAGCTTCCAGCAGGCGCAAGCCTTCATTGATCACGGGATGCATCTGGGCTTCGGCGGCAACGTCACGTTCGAGCGGGCGCTGCAGATCAGGCGGCTCGCACAGCAACTTCCGCTTGAAGCGATCGTCATGGAAACCGACGCGCCGGACATCTCGCCCGCCTGGCTCTATCGCGAGCGCAATACGCCGGATCAGGTGCCGCGCATCGGTGCCGTGCTCGCAGGCTTGCGCGGACTGACGCCCGACGAAGTCGCCCTTGGCACAACGGCTAACGTTGCAGCTGCGCTGCCACGGCTCGCGCTTTCGTCCGCATAATCGATTCGATGGCGGCGTGCGGCGCTTAGGCGCTGCACGGCTTGCGTTCGTGCTGTTCGCACCGCCTCGATTCGAGGAGTTCGGATGCGGGCGGTGTGGGGCGGATTTGCACTTGGCGTGTGGTGGCTTCAGCAGCAGGCGGCTTTGCCGGGGCGGGGCGGCTGGTTTGCGCTCGTCGTCGCGGCGGTAGCGGCGGGCGCGTGGAGTGTGTGGGCGCTGGCGGGTGCGGCGGTCACCGAGCGTGTTCGATGCGACGCTTGCGATGATCGCGTTCGTCCGGCCCCGGCAGCCGCGAGCGGGCGGTGGCCAAGGCGATACCTCGTTCGTTTCATACGCCCGAGCGGCTGGCTGGCGCTCTGGGTTGCCGCTGCTTGTGCGGGATTTGGCTACGCGAGTTTCCGCGCGCAACTGCGCCTCGCCGATGCATTGCCTGTCGCCTGGCAGACACGCGATATCGAAATCACGGGTTATGTGGCCGGGTTGCCGTCATGGTCCGAAGATGGCGCGCGCTTTCCCTTCACTGTGGAATCATGGGGTGCACCTACTGCGGCGGATGGTCTTCCGCACACGATCCAGCTCACGTGGGTTGCGCGCGACGCGCCGCTTCCTCCGCTCGTGCCCGGCGCACGCTGGCGTTTTGCGGTGCGCCTGAAACGGCCGCACGGCGAGCGCAATTTCGGCCTGCGCGATGCCGAAGCGGCGATGCTTGCGCGAGGCGTCCGCGCGACCGGCTATGTGAGCGATTCGCTGCGCGCGCAGCGACTCGCCGACGATGCGAGCGGCATCGGCATTCGTATCGAACGATGGCGTGCGGCGGTGCGCGCACGCATCGATACCGTGCTCGCCGACGCGCCACATCGCGGCATCGTCGTGGCGCTCGCGACCGGCGCCCAGGACGCCGTGAGCGATGCCGACTGGCGACTGATGCGCAACACCGGCACATCCCATCTTGTAGCGATTTCCGGCCTGCATCTCGCATTCGTCGCGGGGCTCGGCGGCTGGGCGGCGGGGGCGTTCTGGCGGCGCGCACGTTGGCGCGGTGTGGAGGCGCCGTTGATCGTGCCCGCCCAGAAAATCGCCGTGGCCGGCGCGGTGTGTGCGGCGGGTCTTCACGCCGCGCTCGCGGGTTTTAACGTGCCGGTCCAGCGTGCGCTCTGGATGCTCGCGGTGGCGGCGGTCGCGGTCCTGAGCGGGCGCAATGTGGCGCGCTCGCAAGTGCTTGCATGGGCGCTCGCGCTCGTGCTGATCCGCGATCCGTGGGCGGTGACGGCGGCGGGATTCTGGCTTTCGTTCGGCGCAGTGGCGGCGATACTCTTCGCTGCTGCGGGCGTGCCGCGAGTGCGGCGCGAGAGACGCGAGGGCGATGCGCCCGACAACGTCGATCCGATGAGTGACGCGGCCCCCGTGGTCTCACGTGCCAACACAATGCGACGCCTGCTCATGCACGCACGCAATGCCGCGCGCGGAATGGCAGTCCGACTGACGGACGCCGCGCGAGTGCAATGGGCGGTGACGATTGCCCTCGCGCCGCTTACGGCTTACTGGTTTGCGCAGATCCCGCTGATCGGCCCGTTTGCGAATGCATTGGCGATTCCCTTCGTCAGCGCGCTCGTGACGCCCGCGGTGCTCGCAAGCGTGGCGATTCCGGCGCCGTTCGACGCCTTTATATTGCGAGCGGCTCACGCGATGCTCGATCTGCTCGCGGCTGTCCTCGGCTGGTTCGATGGCGTGTCGTGGGCCGTGTTGCGCCTGTCGCAACCCAGCGCCTGGGCGCTGGCGTGTGCAGCGTTGGGTGTGGCGTGGTGTCTCGCGCCGCGCGGCTGGCCGCTGCGCTGGATCGCACCGTTCATGTGGCTGCCGCTCCTCGTTCCAGCCCCGACGGGGCCGCCCGCCGGGGCGTTCCGGCTCACCGCGCTCGACGTCGGGCAGGGCACTTCGGTGCTCGTGGAAACGGCGCGCCATACGCTGCTCTTCGACGCGGGAACGGGGCCGGAATCGACGCACGCGGGCGAGCGGATCGTCGTGCCGTATCTGCAGGCGCACGGCGTCCAGAGCCTCGACATGCTCATGGTGAGCCACGACGACTCCGATCACTCCGGCGGCGCGCCGGCCGTGCTCGATCAGGTCGCGGTGAAGCAGTTCGCTGCGGGCATCCAGCCGGATCATCCGCTCTGGGCGAGTGCGCGCCGAAGCGGCGCACAGGTGATCCAGTGCGCGGCGGGTCAGCGCTGGCACTGGGATGGCATCGACTTCGAGGTACTTTGGCCCGACGCCGGCCCACTCGCGGGCAAGCCGAACGCGCGTTGCTGCGTGCTGCGCGTCTCAACGACGGGGCAGGGCGATGCCACCGCGGCGCTCCTCGCGGCGGATATCGAAGCCGCCACCGAACGCACACTCCTCGCGCGCGCGGCCGATCGCCTGCGCGCCCAGGTGCTGGTGGTGCCCCATCACGGCAGCCGCACGTCGTCCACCGAGCCGTTCCTCGACTCTGTCTGGCCGCTCGTCGCCATTTTTCAGGTAGGCTACCTGAACCGTTTTCACCACCCGCATCCCGGCGTGTACGCACGCTACGCGGCGCGTCACATCGTTCTCACTCGCAGCGACTCGGATGGGGCCGTGCGCGTCGAGGCCCGGAACGGCGCTCTTGCGGTCGAACGCTACGTCGACACGCAGCGTCGCTACTGGATGGACGTACCGGACGATTGACGCGGCGGTGGCCGCCCATTAACACAACAACGGAGACAACCGGCCTTTGAAGAACGTCATCCACTTTTCGCACGCTAACGGCTTTCCTGCCTCGACGTATCGAACGTTTTTCGCCGAACTCGGCGACAGCTACGAGTTGCGCCACATCGAGCGCGTCGGTCACGACGCGCGTTTTCCGGTCACGCGCGACTGGCCGCATCTCGTCGATGAGCTGATCGAGGACATCGAGCGCAGCTACGAGCAGCCCGTGTGGCTCGTCGGCCATTCGCTCGGCGGCTATCTGTCGCTGATGGCGGCACTCAGGAAGCCGCAGTGGGTGCGAGGGGTGGTGATGCTCGATTCGCCCGTGATCGCGGGATGGCGCAGCGGCATGCTGCGCGTGTCGCAGTGGACGGGCCTCGACGAGCGTCTTTCGCCCGCCGCGGCTACGCGCAATCGGCGCACCACCTGGGCGAGCCGCGACGAGGCATGGCGGCACTTCCATTCGAAGCCCGCATTTGCGCGCTGGGACGAGCGCGTCTTGTCCGACTACGTCGACTTCGGCATTCCTCAGACATCGGCCGAAGGCACGCGCACGCTGGCGTTCGACCGGCGCGTCGAATATTTGATCTACCGCACACTGCCGCACACGCTCGGCGCGCGTCTCGCTCACGGCTCGCCTGTGCCGGTCGGCTTCATCGCTGGCACGCATTCGAAGGAAGTGCGTCAGGTCGGGCTCGCGGCGACGCAACGCATCGCAGGCGAGCGCTTCGAATGGATCGAAGGCTCGCACCTTTACCCGATGGAGCGTCCGATCGAAACGGCACGTGCCGTGCAGCGCCTGCTCTTCTCGATGGACAACGTTTGACGCGGCACGACGAGCGCACGGCCGTTGACGCAAACGGCTGCGCCTTCGCTGGCGGGGCCTCCATCCGCGACTCTGTCGTGCCCTCGTCGTACCTCCAGGCGCAGCACGAACCGCGCACCGGCCAAAGCTGTGCCACGCTCGCGAACGCTCGTGCGCAGCTCTCGCCATGAACGCACCATGATCGCGTGGTGATCGTGTCATACCGGGCTCGCGCAAAAAGCAGGGTTAGCCCTTGCTTTACGGTATAATCCGTTTTTCCCGCGAGCATCCAGCGATGACCAAATATGTTTTCGTCACCGGCGGCGTAGTTTCATCCCTCGGCAAGGGCATTGCCGCCGCCTCCCTCGCCGCGATCCTCGAATCGCGCGGTCTGAAAGTCACCCTCCTCAAGCTCGATCCCTACATCAACGTCGACCCCGGCACGATGAGCCCGTTTCAGCACGGCGAAGTGTTCGTGACGGAAGACGGAGCGGAAACCGACCTCGACCTCGGCCACTATGAGCGCTTCATCAGCACGAAGATGCGCAAGGCCAACAACTTCACCACGGGCCAGATCTACGAATCGGTGATCCGCAAGGAACGCCGCGGCGACTATCTCGGCAAGACGGTGCAGGTCATTCCGCACATCACGAACGAGATCCAGGCATTCGTCGAGCGCGGCGCGGCATCCGCGACGTGCGGCGAGCCAGACGTCGCGATCGTCGAGATCGGCGGCACGGTCGGCGATATCGAATCGTTGCCGTTCCTCGAGGCCGCGCGCCAGATGAGCCTGCGCCTCGGTCGCAATAGCTGCTGCTTCGTGCATCTGACGCTCGTGCCGTTCATCGCGACGGCCGGCGAGCTGAAGACGAAGCCCACGCAGCACAGCGTGCAGAAGCTGCGCGAAATCGGTATCTATCCGAACGTGCTGCTGTGCCGCGCCGACCGTCCGATTCCGGACGACGAGCGCTCGAAGATCTCTATGTTCTCCAACGTGCCTGAAGACGCCGTTATTTCGGTGTGGGACGCGGACAGCATCTACAAGATTCCGCAGATGCTGCACGACCAGGGCCTCGACTCGATCGTCTGCGACGAGCTGAAGATATCCGCGAAACCCGCCGATCTCTCGGTGTGGGCGGAAATGGTCGAGAAACTCGAAAATCCGAAGCATGAAGTCACGATCGGCATGGTCGGCAAGTACGTCGATCTGACCGAGTCGTACAAGTCGCTGATCGAAGCGCTGCGTCACGCGTCGATCAAGACGTCGACGAAGGTGAATATCGAGTACATCGACTCCGAGCAGATCGACGAAGAAGGTGTGGCGAGCCTCCAGCACCTCGACGCGATCCTCGTGCCGGGCGGTTTCGGCCGTCGCGGCACCGAAGGCAAGATCAAGGCGATCCGGTTCGCCCGCGAAGCGAAGGTGCCGTACCTCGGCATCTGCCTCGGCATGCAGCTCGCCGTGATCGAGTTCGCGCGCGACGTGGTGGGTCTCAAGCATGCGAACAGCACGGAGTTCAACCCGGACACGCCGGACCGCGTGGTCGCCCTCATCACCGAATGGGCCGATCGCGAAGGCCGTGTCGAGAAGCGTAGCGAAGACTCGGACCTCGGCGGCACGATGCGCCTCGGTTCGCAGCGCTGCCCGATCAAGCCCGGCACGCTTGCGTCGGAAATCTACGGCAAGGATGTGAACGAGCGCCACCGTCACCGTTATGAGGTCAACAACGGCTACGTGCCCAAGCTCGAAGCGGGCGGTCTCATCATCAGCGCCCGTACGCCGACCGAAGATCTGCCGGAGATGATGGAGTTGCCGCGCGAGATGCACCCGTGGTTCGTCGGCGTTCAGTTCCACCCGGAATTCACGTCCACGCCGCGTGACGGCCATCCTCTCTTCAAATCGTTTGTCGAAGCGGCGCTCGCCCATCAGCAATCGTGCGCCGAGGAGAAAGCATGAATCTGT
Source organism: Paraburkholderia dinghuensis (assembly GCF_003837865.1). Taxonomy (GTDB): domain Bacteria; phylum Pseudomonadota; class Gammaproteobacteria; order Burkholderiales; family Burkholderiaceae; genus Paraburkholderia; species Paraburkholderia dinghuensis. Next base: position 105,041 of record NZ_RQIS01000004.1, read on the forward strand.
GTGGTTTCGAGATTGGCCTCGACAAGCCGTTCTTTCTGATCGCGGGTACCTGCGTCGTCGAATCGGAGCAGATGACGATCGACACGGCCGGCCGCCTGAAGGAAATCACCGCGAAGCTCGGCATTCCGTTCATCTACAAGTCCTCGTACGACAAGGCCAACCGCTCGAGCGGCAAGTCGTTTCGTGGCCTCGGGATGGACGAGGGCCTGCGCATCCTTTCCGAAGTGAAGCGCCAGCTCGGTGTGCCCGTGCTGACCGACGTGCACTCGGAAGAGGAGATCGGGCCCGTGGCATCGGTCGTGGACGTGCTGCAGACGCCCGCGTTCCTGTGCCGTCAGACCGACTTCATTCACGCCTGTGCGCGCTCGGGTAAGCCGGTCAACATCAAGAAAGGCCAGTTCCTCGCGCCGCACGACATGAAGAACGTGATCGACAAGGCGCGCGATGCGGCGCGTGAAGCGGGTCTCTCCGAAGACCGTTTCATGGCGTGCGAACGTGGCGTCTCGTTCGGCTATAACAACCTCGTGTCGGACATGCGCTCGCTCGCGATCATGCGCGAGACGCGCGCGCCGGTCGTGATGGACGTGACCCACTCGGTGCAGCTTCCGGGCGGGCAGGGCACGAGTTCCGGCGGCCAGCGCGAGTTCGTGCCGGTGCTCGCACGCGCTGCCGTGGCGACGGGCGTCGCGGGTCTCTTCATGGAGACGCACCCGAAGCCCGCCGAGGCGAAATCCGACGGTCCGAATGCCGTGCCGCTGAACCGTATGGCGGACCTCCTCGAAACGCTCGTGACGCTCGACCAGGCGGTCAAGCGCACGCCGTTCCTCGAAAGCGACTTCAACTGATCGCGATAATGTGCAGCGGCGCGCGGCAAGGCCATGCGCGCCGCGCCTGACAAGAATCACCTTCATTTCCTGAGGAAACCATGAGTGCAATCGTAGACATCATCGGTCGTGAGATTCTGGATTCGCGCGGTAACCCCACCGTCGAATGCGACGTGCTGCTCGAATCGGGCACGATGGGCCGCGCGGCTGTGCCGTCGGGCGCGTCGACGGGCTCGCGTGAAGCGATCGAGCTGCGCGACGGCGAAGCCGGCCGCTACAACGGCAAGGGCGTGCTGAAGGCCGTCGAGCACATCAACACCGAAATTTCCGAGGCGATCATGGGCCTCGACGCGTCGGAACAGGCTTTCCTCGACAAGACCCTGCTCGAACTCGACGGCACCGACAACAAGTCGCGTCTCGGCGCGAACGCGATGCTGGCTGTCTCGATGGCCGTCGCGAAGGCCGCCGCTGAAGAAGCCGGCCTGCCGCTGTACCGCTACTTCGGCGGCTCGGGCGCGATGCAACTGCCGGTCCCGATGATGAACATCGTCAACGGCGGCGCGCACGCGAACAACAGCCTCGACATCCAGGAATTCATGATCGTGCCGGTGAGCCAGCCGACCTTCCGCGAAGCGCTGCGTTGCGGCGCGGAAGTGTTCCACGCGCTCAAGAAGATCCTGTCCGATCGCGGCATGAGCACGGCAGTGGGCGACGAAGGCGGCTTCGCACCGAACTTCGGCAGCAACGACGAGTGTCTCTCGACGATCCTGCAAGCCATCGAGAAGGCCGGCTATCGCGCCGGTGAAGACGTGCTGCTCGCGCTCGACTGCGCGGCGAGCGAGTTCTACCACGACGGCAAGTACCAGCTCGCGGGCGAAGGTCTGCAACTGTCGTCGGCGGAATTCACCGACTACCTCGCCGCACTGTGCGACAAGTTCCCGATCGTCTCGATCGAGGACGGCATGCACGAAGGCGACTGGGCCGGCTGGAAGCTGCTGACCGAAAAGCTCGGCAAGAAGATCCAGCTCGTCGGCGACGACCTGTTCGTCACGAACACGCGCATCCTGAAGGAAGGCATCGAGAAGGGCATCGCAAACTCGATCCTCATCAAGATCAACCAGATCGGCACGCTGACGGAAACTTTCGCAGCGATCGAAATGGCCAAGCGCGCGGGCTATACGGCTGTGATTTCGCACCGTTCGGGCGAAACCGAAGACTCGACGATCGCGGACATCGCCGTCGGCCTGAACGCCGGCCAGATCAAGACCGGTTCGCTCTCGCGCAGCGATCGCATCTCGAAGTACAACCAGCTGCTGCGTATCGAGGAAGATCTCGGCGATATCGCCAGCTACCCGGGCAAGTCGGCGTTCTACAATCTGCGTTGATCTTGCGTTAACTGGTACGCAGCGAATGTCGGCAGCCGCCAAGCTGTCACGCTTCGATTCCTTTGTCCGCCGCCCTGCGTCTGTCGCAGGGCGGCGTTTGATTATCTGGCACCTTTCATGCGGCTTGTTACTGTCGTTTTGATCATTCTGCTGGCGCTGATCCAGTACCCGCTCTGGTGGGGCCGCGGCGGGTGGCTGCGCGTGCACGAGCTGCAGGGGCAACTGGACCAGCAGCTCAAGCAGAACGATGACGAGAAAACGCGCAACGATCGCATTGCGGGCGAAGTGCAGGATCTGCAGAGCGGGACTTCAGCGGTCGAGGAGCGTGCGCGTTACGAGATGGGGATGGTGAAGGACGGCGAGGTGTTCGTTCAGTTCGTGTCGCCGAACCAGCCGCTGCCAACGCCCAGCGTTTCTTCGAACACCTCGACGCGCGGTGTGGTGTCGGCTGCGCCTGTGACGGTCGTGCCGAACCCCGTGTCGCGCGTGCCGGAGAAAAAGCGTGCTCGAGAGAAGGGCGCGAAGACCGAGAAGGACGTGAAGAAAAAGAAGGCGGGCTGAGCCGGATTGCGGCCGAGTCACCGCCAGCTCCGCGGGCGCGTGCAGCCTGAATGAAAAAGCGCGGCGACTAGCCGCGCTTTTTTGCTTTCGGCGATCGGGCGTGCAACGGTGCGCGCCCGCGCTGGACTCACCAGCCCCACCCCCAGCCAGGGGCCCCGTAGCCGACGCCCCAACCACTTCCCCAGCCACCGCTGTAGTAACTGCCGTAGACCGTGACGGGGCGCGCGTAATAGCGCGCCCATGCCTGCTCAGCCGCCTGGGCGGCCATGGCACGGTCCTGGTCGGCGAGCGCCTGACGGTCGATCGCATCGTAGCGCGCGCGCTCCTCACGTGAAAGCGGCTTCGCAACCGTTGGGACACCCGATTGGTCTGCGGGCAGGCGGCTATAGATCGGCGACGGCCCCGGCGGGTCCATCACACAGCCGCTTGTCATCGCGGTGAGTGCGCCGAGCGCGACCAGCGCCGCGATTGTCCCGACGCGCGGCCCCGCAGCGCGCGATCGGCTGGCGCAAAGGTTCACTTTTTTCATGCTTCTTCTCCCTTCTGTCGGACGCCTAAGCAAATCGAGCTGGCAAGAGGCGCCCAGGATCCAGCTTGAGTTCAATCCGCGCGCACGCGCTGCAGCTGGTGCAGCACGTGCGCGGCGACATGCATGGCCGCCTGCGCGAAATTCAATGGCGCCGTTGCGCCGCGGGGGCGACTGCTTCTGAGAGCCCCGGCGTTGCGAAAAGTTGCGCGACGTCCACAGGGTCGAACTCGTAGCGCTGATTGCAGTAGTCGCAGTGAATTTCGACGTGACCGCGCTCTACGATCACACCGTCGATTTCCTCGCGGCCGAGCATCTTCAACATGGCGCCGACTTTTTCGCGCGAGCAGCTGCACAGGAAGCGCGTGGGGGCGGGTTCGAAGTGGCGCACGTTCTCCTGCCAGAAGAGCCGGCGGAACAGCACCTCCGGTTCCTGCTCGAGCAGTTCGTCGCGCGAAAGCGTGCCGCCGAGTGTGCACACACGCGCCCAGGTATCGCCGTCGAGTTCGTTTGGATGCGGCACGATGCCACCGTCGCCCGGCAGCTTTTGCAGCAGCATGCCGACGGCGCGATCGCCATTGGCCGCGAGCCACAGGCGCGTGTCGAGCTGCTCCGAGTGATGCATGTAGTGCTCGAGCACCTCGGAGATCGACTTGAGCGGGCCGTCATCGCCGTTGAGCGGCACGATGCCCTGGTAGGGCTGCTGGCCGGGCTGCTTGTTGGCCGGATCGAGCGTAATCACACAGCGGCCATGGCCGCTCGGATTGATGAGATCGGCGAGCGTCATGTCCTCGGGCAGCGCCGCCGCGGCGTCAGCCGTGACATCGTCGGCGAGCCGCGCGGTCGCACGCATCGACAGATCCGAGCCGCATTGAACGACCAGCATGCGCACGGGACCATCGCCGAAAATCTGCATGATCAGCGTGCCGTCGAACTTCAGGTTGGCCGAGAGCAGGGCGCACGCGGCCATCATTTCGCCGAGCACGGTCTGAACCGGCATCGGGTACTGACGGCGCGTGAGCACCTCCTGCCAGGTGTTGCGCAGCGAGACGATCTCACCGCGCACCGGGGCAGCGCTGAACAAGAATTTCTGCAACTGGTCGTTCACAATCTTTTCCTTCGTTTCGATCCATGCGGCGCGGCTTGCGCCGGCTGGCGGGCATGGATGCCGCCTAGCCGATGCGCACGAGCTGCGCCTTGAAATATTCGCGACGCTTCGCATAGACATCCGCGTTACGCTTGAGGCCGACGATGTCGGCCTCGCTGAGTTCGCGCACCACTTTCGCGGGTGCGCCGAGAATCAGCGAGTTGTCGGGGAACACCTTGCCTTCCGTGACCACCGCGCCCGCGCCGACCAGACAGTTGCGGCCGATCACCGCGCCATTCAAGACCACGGCCTGAATGCCGATCAGCGCGCCTTCCTTCACGGTGCAGCCGTGCAGCATCGCCTGATGGCCGATCGTCACGTTCGCTTCGAGCGTGAGCGGGTAGCCCGGGTCCGTGTGCAGCACGGCGCCTTCCTGGACGTTGCTGCGCTCCCCGACGGTGATCGGCTCGTTGTCGCCGCGCAGCGTCGCCCCGAACCAGACGCTCGATTCCTCGGCGAGCGTCACGTTGCCGACGACGGTTGCGTTGTCCGCGACGAACACGCTTTCGTGAATGGTGGGTGCGGCTTCGCCAAGCTTGTAGATGGCCACGGTGTTGCGTCTCCTGAGTCTCGGGGTGCGACTGCGGCGCTGTTGCGACCGGGCGCAGGGCGCACTGCAGGTGAATCGCGTATTGTAAACGGTTGCGCGCGGACCGCCCGGCATGTCGCGCGGCACGTCCGGCCACGGCAGGTCACGCCAGGCCACGGCGGATCCATACACGCCAGATTTTTCACCGCTTTTCTGTACGTTCTCGATGAATTCCGTTGCTTCAACCGATTCCACACCGAATGCCGACGACTTCAATGCGCCCGGGAACTGGCGTCTTGCTGCGCTCGACGCGCTGCGCGAGTGCAATCCCGCGGCGAAAGCCGAAGCGGTATGCGCGCTTCAGGCGCTCGCACAGGCAGGCATGTCGTGTGGGGCGCCGAACTGGGAGCCGAAGCGCGAACTCGACGCCCCCGCCGGCCTGCCGGGTCGTCCCGACAGGCCCGAGCTTGTCGATCCGCGCCAGCTCAGGCGGCGCAGCATGAGCACGCCGCAGGGCCGCGCGGTGCTGCTGCACGCGCTGGCCCACATCGAATTCAACGCCATCAACCTTGCACTCGACGCCGTCTGGCGCTTCGCGGGGATGCCCGAGACGTTCTACGCCGACTGGCTGACGGTTGCCGCCGAGGAGGCGTATCACTTTTCGCTGCTGAATGCGCGCCTCGCGGACTACGGCCACGCCTATGGCGATTTCCCGGCCCACAACGGCCTGTGGGAGATGTGCGAGCGCACGCGCGATGATGTCCTCGCGCGCATGGCGCTCGTGCCGCGTGTGCTGGAGGCGCGCGGGCTCGACGTCGCGCCACCCATCCGTGCGCGACTGAAGCAGGCGGGCGACGACGAGTCGGCGGCGGTTCTCGACGTGATCCTGCGCGACGAGGTTGGGCATGTGCGCATCGGCAACCGCTGGTTCCGGCATCTGTGCGACGTGCGTGGACTCGACCCGCATGCGGCATGGCTCGCGCTTGCCGAACAGTACCGGGCGCCCCGGATGCGCGGACCCTTCAACTTCGAGGCGCGCCGTTCCGCAGGCTTTGACGACACCGAACTGGAAACGCTCGCCGCCCAGGACGCGTCAGGAGACGCGGCCGACGAGGGTAGCCGAACTGGCGATGGCAGCGAAAAATGAGGGTGTAGGCGTCGATTCGTCGCCGTGTACCGATATAATCGAACGATCATTCTTTTTTCTTGTGCGCCCGTATGAACGTTTCCCGATCCGAGTTCGTTGAAGTCAACGGCATACGCCAGCACGTGCGGCGCTGGGGCTCCAACGACGCGCCCATCCTCTTCATGCTGCACGGCTGGATGGATGTGGCGGCGTCATTCCAGTTTGTCGTCGACGCACTCGGCGGCAACTGGCAGGTCATCGCGCCCGACATGCGCGGTTTCGGCCTCTCGGACTGGCCGGTTGCCGGGCAGGGCGGCGGCAGCTACTGGTTCTACGACTATCTCGCCGATCTGGATGCGCTCCTCGATTGCTATGCGCCCGAAGGCGAAGTGAACCTCGTCGGCCACAGCATGGGCGCGAACATCGCTTGCCTCTATGCGGGCGTGCGGCCCGGGCGCGTGCGTCGCGTGGTCGATCTCGAAGGCTTCGGCATGCCTGCAACCGTGGCCGCGCAGGCGCCGAAGCGCGTGCGCGCGTGGCTCGACGAAATGCGCGCGCGGCCCACGTTGCGAAACTACGCGACGCTCGACGCGGTGGCCGCGCGCCTCACGAAGACGAATCCGCGGCTTGCCGCGGCGCGCGCGAGCTTTCTCGCGCAGCACTGGTCGAAGCCGGACGGTGAGGGCGGCTACATGCTGCTCGCCGATGCGGCGCACAAGATGCGCAGTCCACTTCTATACCGCATCGACGAGGTCATGGCGATCTGGTCGCAGGTGAGCGCGAAGGTGCTGCACGTCGAGGCGGCCGATTCCGAAACGCTCGCGTGGCTCGCGGGCGCTGTTCCTATCGACGAATTCAAGGCGCGTTTCGCCGCGTTTCCCGATTGGCGCGAACGCATCATCGACGATGCCGGTCACATGCTCCACCACGACCAGCCTGAGGAAATTGCGCGGCTGATCGAGGCTTTCTGCGCTTAGCCGCACGATCGGGCCCGACTTTTTGCGCATAACGTCGCCGATGCCGCCAGCCGCTGGCGGCCCTCGGACACCATCGATGCATTGCAGTAAAATGGCGTCAGACTTTTCTCAAGATAGCGATGAACGCCGACCTGCATTGCCACTCCACCGTCTCGGACGGCCAACTCGCTCCCGCCGCCGTCGCGCGGCTGGCGCAGTCGGGCGGGGTCACGCTATGGTCGCTCACCGATCACGACGAGATCGGCGGCCAGCGCGAGGCGCGCGAAACCGCCGAGGCGCTCGGCATGCGCTATCTGTGCGGCGTCGAGATTTCGGTGACGTGGGCGTCGCGCACCGTGCATATCGTCGGCCTGCACGTCGATCCTGATTGTTCGGCACTCGTCGAAGGGCTCGCGCGTACGCGCGACGGCCGCGCCGCACGCGCGGTCGCGATCGGCGAGCGGCTCGGCGAGCTCGGCATCCCCGATGCCTATGAGGGTGCACTGCGCTACGTCTCCAATCCCGACCTGATCTCGCGTACGCACTTCGCGCGCTTCCTCGTCGAGTCGGGCCGCGCGCAGAACACCCAGGATGCGTTTTCGCGCTGGCTCGGCGAAGGCAAGCCGGGCTACGTCGCGCACCGCTGGGCGAAGCTGGCCGATGCGGTCGCGTGGATCAAGGCCGCGGGCGGCGAGGCCGTTATCGCGCATCCGGGCCGCTATCACTACACGCCGCTCCAGTTCGACACGTTTTTCGGCGAATTCATCGATCTCGGCGGCAAGGCCATCGAGGTCGTCACCGGCAGTCACACGCCGGATCAATACGCCGAGTACGCTGCCGTTGCACGCCGCTTCGGCTTCGAGGCGTCGCGCGGCTCAGATTTTCACGCGCCGGGGCCCGATTTCACCGCGCCCGGCAGCCTGCCGCCGCTTCCCGCGAATCTCAAGCCGGTCTGGGAACGATGGCTGTAGGCCGCGCTCGCGCGGCCCACAACCCCTGCACACCGTCGCGCTGTCAGTATCGTTGTGACGTACGATACGTCGGCGTTTCGTTCCCTGTTAGCTGATCACCGCCATGGCCCAGTACTTTCGGCTTCATCCCGACAATCCGCAGCCGCGCCTCGTGAAGCAGGCCGTGCAGATCATCCGCGACGGCGGCGTGATCGCGCTGCCTACCGACTCGAGCTACGCGCTCGCGGCGCGCATCGACGACAAGCAGGCCGCCGAGCGCCTGCGCCGCATCCGCGGACAAGATGAGCGAGCGCTGCTTTCGCTGATGGTGCGGGACCTGTCCGAGCTGGCGAACTTCGCGATGGTGGACAACCAGCAGTACCGGCTCATCAAGTCGGTGACGCCGGGGCCTTATGTATTCGTGCTGCAGGCGACGAAGGAAGTGCCTCGGCGGCTTTCGCATCCGTCGCGCAAGACCATCGGGCTGCGCGTGCCGGGCCACCCGATTCCGCTTGCGATTCTCGAAGAACTCGGCGAGCCGCTGCTCGCCACGACGCTGATCCTGCCGCCGGACACGGAACCGCTCAACGACCCCGAAACGATCCGCGAACGGCTCGAAGCGCCACTTGATCTAGTGATCGACGGCGGCGCGTGTCCGTGCGAACCTTCGACGATCGTCGATCTCACGGGCGGCGAGCCGGTGCTCGTGCGTGCCGGACGCGGGAGCCTCGCGCCGTTCGGTCTCGAGGAGCCGGCCTGATGCTCCGCTTCAACGTCCCCGGCGGCGCGCCGGGGCATTGATACAATACCCCGCCATGGATGCTTCCCTGATACAGACGATCGCGGTCTACGCGCTTCCGGTCATCTTCGCCATTACGTTGCACGAGGCCGCGCACGGCTATGTCGCGCGCGCGCTCGGCGACAACACCGCGTACGTGCTCGGCCGCGTGTCGCTCAATCCGATGCGCCACATCGATCCGATCGGCACGATCGCGATGCCGCTGATCCTTTATTTCCTCACGAGCGGGGCGTTCGTGTTCGGCTACGCGAAGCCGGTGCCGATTTCGTTCGGGAACCTGCGTAATCCGCGCTGGGGTACGCTCTGGGTGGCGGCGGCGGGGCCGGCCTGCAACTTCATTCAGGCGCTCGTCTGGGGCGTGTTCGGCGTCGCGCTCGACGTATTCGGCGTCAGTGAGCCGTTCTTCACGCGCATGGCCGCGGCGGGTATCGGCGTGAATCTCGTGCTCGGCGTGCTCAACCTCTTTCCGCTTCCGCCGCTCGACGGCGGACGCGTTCTCGCGGCGCTCCTGCCGACGCGGGCGAGCATTGCGCTCTCGCGCCTCGAGCCCTATGGTTTCATCATCGTGATGGCGCTGCTTGTCACGGGCGTCTTTACCCGATTCTGGCTGCGCCCGCTCGTGAACCTGGGCTATGACGTAATCACGGCCGTCCTTACTCCACTTCTGTCGCTTCTTTCATAACATCATGTTCCCAGACCGTATCTTCTCCGGCATGCGGCCCACCGGGTCGCTGCACCTCGGCCACTATCACGGTGTGCTGAAAAACTGGGTGCGACTCCAGTCCGAGTACCCGTGCTTCTTCTGTGTGGTCGACTGGCACGCGCTCACGACGCACTACGAAACGCCCGAGATCATCGAGAAAAACGTCTGGGAAGTGCTGATCGACTGGCTGGCGGCCGGCATCGATCCGAACCAGGCGACGCTGTTCATCCAGAGCCGCGTGCCCGAGCACGCCGAGCTGTCGCTGTTGCTCGGCATGAGCACGCCGCTCTCGTGGCTCGAGCGCGTGCCGACCTACAAGGAGCAGATCGAGAAGCTGCGCGACAAGGATCTTGGGACCTACGGCTTCCTCGGCTACCCCGTGCTGATGGCCGCCGACATCCTGCTGTACCGCGCGTCGCTCGTGCCGGTGGGCGAGGATCAGGTGCCGCACGTCGAGATGGCGCGCGAAATGGCGCGGCGCTTCAACCACATGTACGGCCGCGAGCCGGACTTCGAGGAGAAGGCCAACGAAGCGGCGAAGAAGCTCGGCGGCAAGCGCTCGAAGCTCTATCACGAGCTGCGCAGCGCCTACCAGCAGGAAGGCAATGAAGAGGCGCTCGAACAGGCGCGCGCGATGTTGTCCGAATCGCAGAGCCTTTCGATGAGCGACCGCGAACGCCTCTTCGGTTACCTCGAAGGCTCGCGCAAGATCATCCTGCCGGAGCCGCAGGTGCTGCTCACGGAGGCGTCGCGCATGCCGGGCCTCGACGGCCAGAAAATGTCGAAATCGTACGGCAATACGATCGGCCTGCGCGAGGACGCCGAGTCGATCACGAAGAAGGTCCGCACCATGCCGACCGACCCGGCTCGCGTGCGCCGCACCGATCCGGGCGATCCGGACAAGTGCCCGGTGTGGCAGCTGCATGAGGTCTACACGGACGAAGCGACGCACGAGTGGGTGCAGAAGGGTTGCCGCTCGGCTGGCATCGGCTGCCTCGAATGCAAGCAGCCCGTGATCGAAGGCATCCTGCGCGAACAGCAGCCGATGCTCGAACGTGCGCAGAAGTACATGGACGACCCGTCGCTGTTGCGCGCGATCGTCGCCGATGGCTGCGACAAGGCGCGCAAGTTCGCGAACGAGACCATGCGCGACGTTCGCGAAGCAATGGGCCTCGCGTACAACTAACGGCGGTTGCCTTGACCACGACGCATACGTGTGCTGCCGGCGCGCCTCAGGGCGCGCTTGCCGAACCGTCGCGCTGGGTGCGCCGCTGGGCGCATCTGGTCGCGCCGGGTGGGGCGGTGCTCGACGTGGCGTCGGGGGGAGGGCGGCACGCGCGCTTCTTTGCTGAACGCGGGCATCCCGTGACCGCGCTCGATTGCGATGCGGCCGCGCTGGCGACGATGCGCGGCGTACCCGGCATCGAGACGCTCGAATGCGATCTCGAAGGCGCGCCCTGGCCGCTCGCGAACGAGCGCCTGGAATCGCGGTTTGCGGCGGTCGTCGTGACGAACTACCTGCATCGCCCACTAATGCCGCGTCTCATTGACGCGCTGGCGCCCGGCGGCGTGCTCATCTACGAAACCTTTGCGCAGGGGAACGGGACCGTCGGCAAACCGTCCAATCCCGCATTCCTGCTCGCGCCGGGCGAACTGCTGGAAGCATGTATGCCAGCGCTTCGGGTGATCGCGTACCAGGACGGATTTCTCTCACAGCCGCGTGAGGCATTTATCCAGCGGATCTGCGCAATACGCGAATCGCACAGCACGAATCCCGCTGAAATCAGCGGAAATCGAGATGCGACTCAGGTACTACCCGTACCGCGTTACGATCTGGCCGGCTAATCCGCTACAATCGCGCTTTAACGTACTCATTTTTTTGACGTTTCATGGCTAACGGCACTCAGGACGGCATTACGCTGCGCGGCAGCATCCCCGCGATCGTCACCCCCATGCATGAGGACGGCAGTCTCGATCTGCCGGCGTTCCGCAAACTGATCGACTGGCATGTAGAAGAGGGGACGGATGCCCTCGTCGTAGTCGGCACGAGCGGAGAGTCCGCCACGCTGGACGTCGAAGAACACATCCTGATGGTCAAGACGGCGGTCGAGCACGCCGCGGGCCGTTTCCCGATCATCGCAGGGTCGGGTGGCAATTCCACCGCCGAGGCGATCGAACTGACCCGTCAGGCCAAGGCCGTCGGCGCGCAGGCGTCGCTCCAGGTCGTGCCCTACTACAACAAGCCGACCCAGGAAGGGATGTACCGGCACTTCGCGAAGATCGCGGAGACGGTCGACCTGCCGGTCGTGCTGTACAACGTGCCGGGCCGCACGGTCGCGGACATGTCGAACGAGACGATCCTGCGCCTCGCGCAGGTGCCCGGCATCGTGGGCGTGAAGGAAGCGACGGGCAACATCGACCGCGCCGCGCACCTGATCAAGCACGCGCCGGAAGGCTTCAGGATTTTCAGCGGTGACGATCCCACTGCGATTGCGTTGATGCTGCTCGGCGGCCACGGCAACATTTCGGTGACCGCGAACGTGGCGCCGCGCCAGATGAGCGATTTGTGCAAGGCCGCGCTCGAAGGCGACGTGAAGACGGCGCGCGCGATTCACATGAAGCTTCTGTCGCTGCACAAGAACCTGTTCATCGAATCGAATCCGATTCCGGTGAAGTGGGCGCTGCAGGAACTCGGCCGCATCGAAGGCGGCATTCGCCTGCCGCTCACGCCGCTCGACGCGCGTTGTCACGACGCGGTTCGCACGGCGCTGCGCGAAGCTGGCCTGATCGGCTGACGCGTCCCAGATCTGCTGCCCAGCGCCCGATTTTTAACCGACGCCGCCACCCGCCCGTATCCACTACAGATCCCGGCTTTGCGTTCCAGTACCCCGAAGGTCCCCATGAAACGTTCCGCTCTTTCCCTCCACGCAACCCGCATGGCGGTGCTGGCACTGGCCATTGGCCCGCTCGCGGGCTGCGAATCGCTGAACGACTACTTCGCGTCCGACCGCGTCAACTATAAGGACACGCCGAGCGCGCCACCGCTCGCCGTGCCGCACGATCTCGCGGCGACGCCGACCGAACAGAAATACACCGCACCGCCGCCGCAACTGGCGCTGGGCGGCGCACCCAAGGGCTCGGTGACGACGGCGGGCAACACGACGCTCGGCACACCGACGGCACAAGACCCGCTCGGTATGCACGTCGAGCGCGACGGCGATCGTCGCTGGCTCGTGATCGACGGCCGCTCGCCCGACGATGTCTGGCCGATCCTGCAGGCCTTCTGGCCGGAAAACGGCTTCACGCTGTCCACCGACTCGGCGGCGACCGGCATCATGACGACCGACTGGGCGGAAAACCGCGCGAAAATTCCGGATGACTGGTTCCGCCGCACGATCGGCCGCGTGATCGACTTCGCGTACTCGTCGGGCACGCGCGACCGCTTCCGCACGCTCGTCACGCGCGGCCCGGACGGTCAGACCGACATTTCGATCACGCATGCCGCGATGGAAGAAATGCTGATGGGCCAGGACAAGACGCAATCGAAGTGGGTCGAGCGTCCGCGCGATCCGGCGCTCGAGGCGGAGTTCCTGTCGAAGCTGATGCAGAAGTTCGGTCTCACTGACGCTCAGTCGAAGCAACTGCTGACGGACGCGGGCACGTCGACGGCAGTCGCGCAACTCGACAAAGCCGCAGGCGGCGTCACGCTGGACTTGCCCGAGTCGTTCGACCGCGCGTGGCTGCGTGTGGGTATCGCGCTCGACCGCACGAATTTCACGGTCGATAACCGCGACCGCGCGAAGGGCATCTACTACGTTCGCTACGCCGACTCGATGCAGGAGCTGAAGGGCGACGGCCTGCTCGGCAAGCTGTTCTACAACCCGAAGACGGCTGCAAAGAACCAGGGGCCGGAGTTCCTCATCGCGGTTCGCGCGAAGAGCGACTCGCAAACGCAGATCGCCGTGCTCGACCACAACGGCCAGGTGGACACGTCGTCGGACGCGCAGCGCATCGTGGCTGCACTGCACGCCCAGCTCAACTGACGCGACCGTGCGCTTTGCTAGCCTCGGCAGCGGCAGTGAGGGCAATGCGCTGGTCGTAGAAGCAGGCCGCGGTGTCGGTGGTACGGGCGCCACGCGCGTGCTGCTGGACTGCGGTTTTTCGGCAAAGGAAGTCGAGCGGCGGCTGGCGCGAGCCGGTCTCGCCGCCGACACCCTCCACGCCATCCTCATCACCCACGAACACAGCGATCACATCGGCAGCGCACTCACACTCGCGCGTCGCTGGTCTATCCCGCTTTACATGAGCTGGGGCACGGCGCAGGCCGTTGGCGCCACTGATGCGGGCGTTGACCTGCGCGTCCTGTGGGGTGACGAGACGGTCGAAATCGGCGAAATCGGCGTGTTGCCCTATACGGTTCCGCACGACGCGCGCGAGCCGCTCCAGTTCGTGTTCAGTGACGGCGCGAGCAGGCTCGGCGTGCTGACCGATGTCGGCGAATCGACGCCGCACATCGCCTCGATCCTCTCCGGCTGCGACGCGCTCGTGCTGGAATGCAATCACGATCTCGCGATGCTTGCGGCGAGCCGTTATCCGCCTTCACTGAAGGCGCGCGTCGGCGGATCGCACGGGCACCTGAACAACGAAGCGGCCGCCGGCATTCTGTCGGCGCTCGATCGCTCAAAGTTGCGACACCTGGTCGCTGCGCACCTCAGTCAGCAAAACAACACGCCTGAACTGGCGCGCGCCGCGATGGCCGGTGTGATCGGCAACGCGGCGACGGAAATCGGGGTTGCATCGCAGGGCGAAGGGTTCGACTGGGTGGTGCTCTGAGCGGTCAACGCTCATAAGCAACTCAGAAGCAACTCACAAGCAGGCGCGGCGCGAAAAAAAAGCCCATGACGATTGTCATGGGCTTTTTTGTGCCAGCGGTACCGGCGAGCCGTCCGGCCCGCCGGACACGGCGGGGCTCAGTTGCGGTTGCCGCCGAAGATGCCGAGCAGCGCAAGCAGGTTCGTGAAGACGTTATAGAGGTCCAGATAGATCGCGAGCGTGGCCGAGATGTAGTTCGTCTCGCCACCGTTCACGACGCGCTGCACGTCGAACAGCATGTACGCCGAGAAGATCACGATGGCCAGGACCGAAAACGTGAGCATCAGCGCGGGCAGTTGCAGGAACATGTTCGCGACGCCGGCGAGCAGGAGCACGATCACGCCCATGAACAGCCACTTGCCGAGACCCGAGAAGTCGCGCTTGCTGACGGTGGCGATCGTGGCCATGGCCGCGAAAATCACGCCGGTGCCACCGAAAGCGAGCATGATGAGCGACGGGCCGTTCGAGAAGCCGAGGATGAATGACAGAAGCCGCGAGAGCATCAGGCCCATGAAGAACGTGAAACCGAGCAGCACGAAGACGCCGACCGAACTGTTCTTGGTGCGCTCAATGGCGAACATGAAGCCGAAGGCGATCGCGAAGAACGCGAGCAGGCTCATCGCCGGGCTGGTGGCCGCGAACAGGGAGAAACCGGTGGCGACGCCCACCCACGCTCCGAGCACCGTCGGCACCATCGACAGCGCGAGCAGCCAGTAGGTGTTGCGCAGTACGCGGTTGCGAGCCTCGGCCGAGATGACGGTGCCGCCGCGGCCGAAGTTATAGGGGTACTCGTTCATGCTTGCTCCTTGCGTGAGAGACGCGGGTTCTGATCTGGGCGCCACAGGCGGATGGGACGATCCGCACCTTCGTAAGATATGCGCGCCGCCCCGGAGTTTCAACGGGCCGACTCGCTCCTTCGCGGTCCAGTGTACTTCAGGCACCGTGCGCATCGCGCATGCCTTCAGTATTTTGGGGCCCGTGGCCGGGCTGACACCCCGCTTTGGGTCGCCTGGCGTCACTTCAGGCTGCTTTGCGCTACCTGGGGCGCTACTTTCGCGCCCGGCTAACAGGGTTCAATCGCAATCATACATGGGAACATGCTACAATTGCCGATTGTTTTAAACCTGTAACCTGTTAATTTTCTGGAGTTTTTATGGCGATCGAACGCACCCTGTCGATTATCAAGCCGGACGCAGTGGCGAAGAACGTGATCGGCCAGATCTACAGCCGCTTCGAAAACGCTGGCCTGAAGATCATTGCCTCGCGCATGGTCCACCTCTCGCGCGCCGACGCCGAGAAGTTCTATGCTGTTCACGCAGCGCGTCCGTTCTTCAAGGACCTCGTCGATTTCATGATTTCGGGCCCGGTGATGATACAAGTGCTCGAAGGCGAAGGCGCGATTCTGAAGAACCGCGATCTGATGGGCGCCACCGATCCGAAGAAGGCTGAGAAGGGCACGATCCGCGCCGACTTCGCCGACAGCATTGACGCCAACGCCGTGCACGGCTCGGACGCCGCTGAAACGGCCGCGGTCGAAGTCGCATTCTTCTTCCCGCAGGTCAACGTCTACTCGCGCTAAGCGAGTCGGCGCGAGTTGGATAAGCAGCACCCAGGTCGCGAACGGACATGGTGTTCACCGTCCACCCAGAGACTCGCTGGAGTCGCGTGGCCGGTCGGTGAACCCGCGGATCGACCAGCGGGTCGATCACGGGTAAACCGGGTTTCGCACTGAAATGGCAGGATTGACCATGACGAGCAGTTCCACCGTCAACCTTCTCGATCTCGACGCCCAAGGGCTCGTCGCCTATTGCGAGAGCCTGGGCGAGAAGCCGTTTCGCGCCAAACAGTTGCAGCGCTGGATCCATCAATACAACGCCGCCGATTTCGACGGCATGACGGATCTGGCGAAATCGCTGCGCGAAAAGCTCAAGGGGCGTGCCACCATCGGCATGCCGGGCGTCATCAGCGATCACGTCTCCGCTGACGGCACACGCAAGTGGCTCATCGATGTGGGCAACGGCAACGCCGTCGAAACCGTGTTCATTCCCGAAGAGACGCGCGGCACGCTGTGCGTGTCCTCGCAGGCGGGATGCGCGGTCAACTGCCGGTTTTGTTCGACCGGCAAGCAGGGATTCTCCCGCAACCTCACCACCGCCGAGATCATCGGCCAGCTGCGCATGGCGGAGTTCGCGTTGCGCGCTTCGCTGCTCGGCGAAGCTGGCGGCAAGGCTACCGGCGGCGACGGCAAGGGTGAGCGTGTCATTACGAACGTCGTGATGATGGGTATGGGGGAGCCACTCCTGAACTACGAAGCCGTTGTGCCGGCGATGCGCCTGATGCTCGACGACAACGCGTACGGTCTGTCGCGCCGGCGCGTCACGCTCTCGACCTCGGGCGTCGTGCCGATGATGGACCGTCTCGGCGCGGAATTGCCCGTGGCGCTGGCCGTCTCGCTGCACGCACCGAACGACGCGCTGCGCGACGAACTCGTGCCGCTGAACCGCAAGCATCCGCTGCGTGAACTGATGGCCGCATGCGAGCGATATCTGAAAGTCGCGCCGCGCGACTTCATCACGTTCGAGTACTGCATGCTCGACGGCGTCAACGACACGGAAAAGCACGCACACGAATTGCTCGCGGTTACGCGCGACGTTCCGTGCAAATTCAATCTGATACCGTTCAACCCGTTTCCCGAATCGGGACTCCTGCGCTCGAAGCCTGAGCAGATCAAGCGCTTCGCGCAGGTCCTGATGGATGCGGGCGTCGTCACGACTGTGCGCAAGACGCGCGGGGACGATATCGACGCGGCCTGCGGGCAGCTCGCAGGCGAAGTGAAGGACAGAACGCGCCTTGCTGAACGTACTGCGCGAAAGGTCATCGAGGTAAGGCCGGTGCAGCATTGACAGTGCCGGTGACGATGAGGCCAGGGCGGCTGCGCGGGGGGGCCGCGCCGTCATGGTTGTATTGGTCGGAAACGTTGCAAAGCGATCGGAAGCGGCACAGACGCCGCACATTTTGTTATAAACGGTCTGCGAATCGCGGGGCATGAAGCACCCGGGCGGTTCCAGGATTGAAAAGAAACGACGCAAGGATCACGGATGAGCGAGCCGCAGCACCCTTTCGGGACAGACACCAACGCAGGTCGTCCGGCGCCGGGCAGTGCGCCATCGCCGGTGCAACCCGTTCCCGACACGATGATCGCTGCCGGCGCGCGCCTTGCCCAGCTGCGCGAGGCGAAGGGTTGGGCGGTTGAGGACGTGTCGGCGCGGCTGAAGGTGTCGGTGCAGAAGTTGCGCTCGCTCGAAGCCGGCGATTTGACCCATCTGCCAGACACGACGTTCGCACTCGGCGTGGTGCGTAGCTACGCGAAGATGCTCGGTGCGGATCCCACTCCGTTCACGCAGGCGCTGCGCCGCGAACGCGGTATGCCGGAGCCGGATCTGTCGATGCCCGCTTCGGCCGGTTCCGACCTGCCGCGCGGCCGTGTCTCGCTCACCCTCGGCGGCAACGCTGCGCCACGCCATCGTTCGTGGCTGTGGGGCGTCGCGGCTGTGATCGTCGCGGTGATCGCGATCAGCATGTGGCATACGAACAGCGGTGAATCGTCGGCGTGGTTCGCGCGCCTGAAGTCGATGGCGAATGGCGCGCCTGCGCAACCTGGCGGGGCATCGGCGACGGTGGCCGAAGGCCAGACCGCTGGCGCTGCAGGCGCATCCACTGTAGAGGGCGATCAGGCGCAGACGAGCGCAAACGCTCAGGCGAGCGATGCCGCGGCAGGCACCGAAGCGGCCGCGCCGGCCGATGCGGCGCCTGCGGCCGCAGGCAGTGCGCCGCAGGCCGTGGCGCCGGTGGCGCCCGCCGCGGCAGCGAGCGCTCCGTCCGCTGCTGTGGTGAGCACCCCGAAAGCGCCGGCCGCAGCAACGCCGGCCGCGAGTGAGCCGGTCGCGCAGAGCGCGTCGGCGGCGCACGTTACGCCGACGGCGGATGCCTCGGGCGCGGATACATCGACGTTCGCGATCCGCGTGACACAGGACACCTGGGTCAACGTGCGGCAGAAGGACGGCAAGGAGGTGTTCTCCGGTATGGTTCGCGGCAGCGATGCGCGCGAGATCACGGGCACCGAGCCGTTGAAGATTACTGTGGGCAACAAGGCCGGCATCGAGTCGATGACGATCGACGGCCAGCCTGTCGATTCGTCGAAGTACGCGTCGGCGCGCGGGAATGTCGCGCGTTTCGTGTTGCCTTGATAGATACATGGCATGCGTTGCGGCCGGTCGTCGTTCACGTCATTCACGATTGGCCGGCCGCAACGCTTTTTAGCTTGATCAATTCGCGCGCGGTGGCGTTTTTTGTCGCGCGCGAGGCGTAAATGGGTTTCCCGATGCAAACCGAACAGCAATTTCCGTCCAGCACGTCCAGCACCAGCCAGATCTGTTCGAATGAACCGATCCTCGGCGGCCACGCGCCGCGCCGCAAGTCGCATGGCGTTCACGTTCGCTGGGGCGGCAACCTTGTGACGGTCGGCGGCGACGCACCTGTGCGCGTGCAGTCGATGACGAACACCGACACCGCTGATGCGATCGGCACCGCCATCCAGATCAAGGAACTCGCGCAGGCCGGTTCCGAACTCGTCCGGATCACCGTCAACACGCCCGAGGCGGCGGCCGCGGTTCCGGCAATCCGCGAGCAGCTCGATCGCATGGGCGTGTCGGTACCGCTCATTGGCGACTTCCACTACAACGGCCACCTGCTGTTGCGCGACTATCCGGGCTGTGCCGAGTCGCTTTCGAAATACCGGATCAACCCGGGCAACGTGGGTCAGGGCGCCAAGCGCGACACGCAATTCGCGCAGATGATCGAGGCCGCGGCGAAGTACGACAAACCGGTGCGCATCGGCGTGAACTGGGGCAGCCTCGATCAGGACCTGCTCGCGAAAATGATGGATGAGAACGGTGCGCGCAGCGAGCCGTGGGAAGCGCAAAGCGTGATGTACGAGGCGCTGATCCAGTCGGCGATCGGGTCGGCGGAACGCGCAGTCGAACTCGGCCTCGGTCGCGACAAGATCATCCTGTCGTGCAAGGTGAGTGGCGTGCAGGACCTGATCGCCGTGTACCAGCAGCTCGCGAAGCGTTGCGAATTCGCGCTGCACCTCGGGCTGACCGAGGCGGGCATGGGCTCGAAGGGCATTGTCGCGTCGACGGCGGCGCTTTCCGTGCTGCTGCAGCAAGGCATCGGCGACACGATCCGCATTTCGCTCACGCCGGAACCGGGTGCGTCGCGTACGGGCGAAGTCGTGGTCGGTCAGGAAATCCTGCAGACCATGGGCCTGCGTTCGTTCACGCCGATGGTCATCGCATGTCCGGGCTGCGGCCGCACGACGAGCACGCTGTTCCAGGAACTCGCGTCGCAGATCCAGAACTATCTGCGTGCGCAGATGCCCGTGTGGCGCTCCGAATATCCGGGCGTCGAGACGATGAACGTCGCCGTGATGGGTTGCATCGTGAACGGCCCGGGCGAATCGAAGCACGCGAACATCGGCATCAGCCTGCCCGGCTCGGGTGAGAACCCGGCTGCACCCGTGTTCATCGACGGCGAGAAAGTGAAGACGCTGCGCGGCGAGCGCATCGCTGAAGAATTTCAGCAGATTGTGAGCGACTACGTCGTGCGCAAGTACGGCAAGGCCGAAGCTACCGCCTGACGCAACCGGCCGCGAGCAAGCAGTCACGCACCGACGCCACGCACAACCGAATACCGCCAATCGTAATCAGATGACTGAACAGAAAAGAAAGCCCGAAAAGCTCACCGGCGTGAAGGGCATGAACGACATCCTGCCGCAGGAGGCAGGGCTGTGGGATTTCTTCGAAACGACCGTGAAGTCGATGCTCCGTTCGTACGGATACCAGAACATCCGCACGCCGATCCTCGAACACACACAACTTTTCACGCGCGGTATCGGTGAAGTGACCGACATCGTCGAGAAGGAAATGTACAGCTTCACCGATGCGCTGAACGGCGAGAATCTCACGCTGCGTCCGGAGAACACGGCTGCGGTCGTGCGCGCGTCGATCGAGCACAACATGCTCTACGACGGCCCGAAACGTCTGTGGTACGTCGGTCCGATGTTCCGCCACGAGCGTCCGCAGCGCGGTCGCTATCGCCAGTTCCACCAGGTCGGCGTCGAAGCGCTCGGCTTCGCGGGCCCGGATGCGGACGCGGAAATTATTCTGATGTGTCAGCGTCTGTGGGACGACCTCGGTCTCACCGGCATCAAGCTCGAAATCAACTCGCTGGGTCTCGCTGAAGAGCGTGCCGCGCATCGCGTTGAACTGATCAAGTATCTCGAGCAGCATGTCGACCTGCTCGACGAAGACGGCAAGCGCCGTCTCTACACGAATCCGCTGCGCGTGCTCGACACGAAGAACCCCGCGCTGCAGGAAATCGCGAACAACGCGCCCAAACTGATCGACTTCCTGGGCGAGCACTCGCGCGCGCACTTCGAAGGGCTGCAGCGCATCCTCAAGGCGAACAACATTCCGTTCACGATCAATCCGCGTCTCGTACGCGGTCTCGATTACTACAATCTGACCGTGTTCGAATGGATCACCGACAAGCTCGGCGCGCAGGGCACCGTCGCGGCGGGCGGCCGCTACGACCCGCTGATCGAGCAGCTGGGCGGCAAGCCGACGGCGGCTTGCGGCTGGGCGATGGGCGTCGAGCGCATCCTCGAATTGCTCAAGGAAGACGACCTCGTGCCGCAAGACGAAGGTTGCGATGTCTACGTTGTCCATCAAGGCGACGCCGCGCGCGACCAGGCGTTCATCGTGGCGGAGCGCCTGCGTGACACCGGCCTCGACGTGATCCTGCACTGCAGCGCCGACGGCCAGTCTGCGAGCTTCAAGTCGCAGATGAAGCGCGCGGACGCGAGCGGCGCTGCGTTTGCGGTGGTGCTCGGCGAGGACGAGGTGGCGAACGGCGTGGTCGGCGTGAAGCCGTTGCGCGGCGTGGCCGCCGACGCGCGCAACGAGCAGCAAACCATCGCGCTCGAAGACTTGACCGAATATCTAATCAATGCGATGGTTGCATCCGCCGAAGACGGCGACGACTGATCGCGTTCGGCAGAAAACACCTGCACAACACCCTCGGCGTGCCTGATTTGCGGATCAGGCGCGCGAGATGACAGGCTGGATAAAAGAGAAGGAATCGCTACGCGATGAGTTACCACGACGAACAGGAATCGATCGAGAGCTTCAAGGCATGGTGGGCGCAGTGGGGGAATCTCACTACGTGGATCGTGCTGATCGCTCTGCTCGCGCTCGCCGCGTGGAACGGCTGGAATTTCTGGCAGCGCCGCCAGGCGGCCGAGGCCTCGGTGCTGTACGACCAGGTGCAGCAGGCCGTGAACGGAAACGACAAGGCCATGCTCACGCGCGTCGCGTCCGACATGGAAGACCGCTTCGGCGGCACTGCATACGCGCAGATGACGGCCCTTGCGGTCGCGAAGGCGCTCTACGCAGCTGGCGACACGACGGGTGCGAAAGCGCAGCTGCAATGGGCCGCCGACCACGCGAAGGACGACGAATTCCGCATGATCGCGAAGCTGCGTCTCGCGGCGTTGCTGCTTGACGAAAAGGCCTACGACCAGGGCCTCGCACTGATTCCACAGCCTGATTCGGGTCCGTTCAAGGGCATCGTCGCGGACGGCCGCGGTGACCTGCTCGCCGCGCAGGGCAAGCGCGACGAAGCGCGCGCAGCCTACCAGCTCGCGCTCGACAACTTGCCGAAGAGCGACGCGTCCGAGCGTCAACTGATCCAGTTCAAGCTGGACGCGCTAGGCAGCTAAGGCGCACGTGCGCCGCGAATCTCACTAAACCAATACCATTCATGCTTCGCTCACCGATGAATCTGCTGAAACGATACGTTGTGCCCGCCGTCTGCGCCATGACGGTCCTTGCAATGGCGGCCTGCTCGTCGACCAAGGACGAGCGCCGCGTGCCGGTGCCGCTCACCGAGTTCAAGCCGGTGCTCAACGTCCAGCAGGTGTGGAAGGCGAGCGTCGGCAAGGCCGGCCGCTATCTCTTCTCGCCGGTTGCCGTCGGTGACGCCGTGTTTGCGGCGGGCGAGAACGGTTCGGTCGCGAAGATCGACGCGCAGACCGGCAAGGAAGTCTGGAGCACGAAGCTCAAGGGCGACCTGTCGGCCGGCGTGGGTAGTGACGGCAACTTCACCGCCGTCGGCGGCCTGAAGGGCGAGGTCTACGTGCTCGACGCCAACGGCAAGCTCTCGTGGCAAGCCACGGCGCCCGGCGAAATCATCTCGCCGCCGCTCGTCGGCAACGGGCTCGTGATCGTGCGCACCGTCGACGGTCAGATCGTCGCGTTCAACGCGCAGACCGGCGAACAGAAGTGGACCTATCGCAACCGTGCCGTGCCGCTCAATCTGCGGGTTTCCGCGGGCATGACGTTCGCCGGCGACCAGGCCGTGCTCGCGGGCTTCCCGGGCGGCGGTTTCGCGGCGATCAACCTGCAGACGGGCGACGTGTTCTGGGAAACGCCGGTGTCCTATCCGAAGGGCGTGACGGAAGTCGAGCGCATCAACGACGTGAGCGGTCCGCCCACGCTCGTCGGCGCGACGACGTGCGCGGTCACGTTCCAGGGGCAACTGGGTTGCTTCGATGCGAATTCGGGTCATCCGATGTGGACGAAGGCGTTCTCGAGCGTGAGCGGAATTGCCCAGAACGAGGACAGCGTAGTTGGCGCAGACGACTGGTCGGTTGTCCGCGCGTTTAGTGTGTCGACGGGAACGCCGACCTGGAGCACGGACAAGCTCAAGAGTCGCGATCTCAGCGTTCCGATGGTGCTCGGCCACGCGGTCGTGCTGGGCGACTATGAGGGCTATGTGCATTTCCTGTCGCTTGACGACGGCAGTTTCGTGGCGCGTGTGAAGACCGACGGCAATCCGATCACGGCTGCTCCGGTTCTGGCCGGCAATACGCTAGTCGTCCAGACGACGGGCGGTGCCTTGTACGGGCTGCGTCCGCAGTAAGCGGCGTTCGACAACGACGCCGGGCCCGCGCGGCCAGGCGTTTAGAAGGGCAGTTGTCTACGCAGAGTGTTCGAGCCCAGGTCTTACCCTTCCCGCGCGGGTGGTGGACCGGCGAGACCGTGCGGTGCCCGACCCAGGCCGGCTCATGCCGGCCGCACGCATTTTTGAGTTCACGGGATGAAAGAGAGCGTCGGCCGCTCGCCTTTGGTCCATCTGTCTGCCCGACGCGGGCTCAAGCCGTGCGGCTGCGTGCTGCACGCGTCGCCCAGGCATCGGGCGAATTTCGTGATAATTTGCAACTGACGCAACCCTGCAAACGCAGCGCGTTGCCGCGCAGTGCGCCGGACCACCGGGCGCCGCGCCTTACCGTAGAAAAGATCAGATGAAACCCGTAATCGCCCTCGTCGGGCGCCCCAATGTGGGGAAATCCACGCTGTTCAACCGGCTCACGCGCTCGCGCGATGCGCTGGTGGCCGATCTGCCCGGCCTCACTCGCGACCGCCACTACGGCGAGGGGCGC
This sequence comes from Paraburkholderia dinghuensis, assembly GCF_003837865.1. Lineage (GTDB taxonomy): Bacteria > Pseudomonadota > Gammaproteobacteria > Burkholderiales > Burkholderiaceae > Paraburkholderia > Paraburkholderia dinghuensis. Next base: position 128,981 of record NZ_RQIS01000004.1, read on the forward strand.
GTCGGCGATCGTCCCTATCTCGTGGTCGATACGGGCGGTTTCGAGCCCGTCGCGAAGGACGGCATCCTGCACGAGATGGCGCGTCAGACGCGCCAGGCGGTCGAAGAGTCGGACATCGTCGTGTTCATCTGCGACGGCCGCAACGGGCTTGCACCGCAGGACAAACACATCGCCGACTATCTGCGCAAGACCGGCCGCCCGATCTACCTCGTCGTCAACAAGGCCGAGGGCATGAAGTACAGCGCCGTGGCCGCTGACTTCTACGAGCTGGGCCTCGGCGACCCGCGCGCGATTTCGGCCGCGCATGGTGACGGCGTGACGGAGATGATCAACGAGGCGCTCGACAAGGCCTACGCGGATCAGCCGGAAGAAACTGAAGAGGAGGCCGAAAAGCATGGCGTGAAGATCGCGATCGTCGGGCGTCCGAACGTCGGCAAGTCGACGCTCGTGAACACGCTGCTCGGCGAAGACCGCGTGATCGCCTTCGACATGCCGGGCACCACGCGCGACTCGATCTATATCGACTTCGAGCGCGGCGGCAAGAAGTACACGCTCATCGATACGGCCGGTCTGCGTCGTCGAGGCAAGGTGTTCGAGGCCATCGAAAAGTTCTCGGTGGTGAAGACGCTGCAATCGATTTCGGACGCCAACGTCGTCATCCTGATGCTCGACGCGCAGCAGGAGATCTCCGATCAGGACGCGCACATCGCCGGTTTCGTCGTGGAGCAGGGTCGCGCGCTCGTGGTGGGCGTGAACAAGTGGGACGGTCTCGACGAACACGCACGCGAGCGCATCAAGCACAACCTCCAGCGCAAGCTGAAGTTCCTCGAATTTGCGAAGTTCCACTTCATCTCCGCGACGGAGAACTTCGGTATCGCCACGCTGATGCGCTCGGTGGATGCCGCCTATGCCGCGGCGATGGCCAAACTGCCCACACCGCGCCTTACACGTGCGCTGATCGAGGCCGTGGAGTTCCAGCAGCCGCGCCGTCGCGGCCCGGTTCGTCCGAAGCTGCGCTATGCGCACCAGGGGGGACAGAACCCGCCCATTATCGTGATCCACGGCAATGCGCTCGACGCGGTCACGGACACCTACAAGCGCTATCTGGAAAACCGCTTCCGGGAAACTTTCTCGCTGACCGGCACTCCATTGCGCATAGAGTTTCGTTCCTCGACGAACCCCTATACCGAGAAAAACTGAGCTGTGTTCGTTGCCGCGCATGCCCGTCCTGGCCGGACGGGCATGATCCTCGCGGCTGAACGAGAATCAGCTATAGTGTAGCGATTGACGCCGGATTTCTTTTTCTTCGGCGCCAGTCCGAGTTAAACCTGCAAAAAAATACGGAGTTTGCTATGAGCAACAAAGGGCAACTGTTACAAGACCCGTTTTTGAACGCGCTGCGCAAGGAGCACGTGCCTGTTTCGATCTACCTCGTTAACGGCATCAAGCTTCAGGGGAACATTGAATCGTTCGACCAGTACGTTGTGTTGCTCCGTAATACGGTTACGCAGATGGTGTACAAGCACGCCATTTCCACGGTCGTCCCTGCCCGTCCGGTGAATTTCCACCCGGATACGGAAGCGACCTGATCCACGGTGCGGCCGGTCCGGTGCGCCTCCCAGGCGAGCCGGACCGGCCGTTTCCATTTTGACATCCGCTAATTTGACCAACGCCGCACTTGTCGGCATCGATTTCGGCAAGACCGATTTCGAAGCCAGCCTCGAAGAACTCAGTCTGCTCGCACGGAGTGCGGGCGCACATCCCGCGGTCACGCTCACTGGCCGACGCTCGAGTCCCGACGCTGCCATGTTCATTGGCAGTGGCAAGGCCGATGAATTGCGCCTCGCATGCGAGGCGAACGACATCGATATCGTCATCTTCAATCACGCGCTGTCGCCTGGCCAGCAACGCAATCTGGAGCGCGCGCTGGACCGCCGCGTGGTGGATCGCACGAGCCTCATACTCGATATTTTCGCGCAGCGCGCGCGTAGCCATGAAGGCAAGCTCCAGGTCGAACTCGCGCAGCTCCAGTATCTCGCCACACGGCTCGTGCGCGCGTGGACCCACCTTGAGCGCCAGAAGGGCGGTATCGGCTTGCGTGGTCCCGGCGAAACACAGCTCGAAACCGACCGGCGGCTGATTGGCGAGCGCATCAAGATGCTGCAGGGGCGCCTTGCGAAGCTGCGTCGCCAGCACGGCACGCAGCGCCGCCAGCGGCAGCGCAACCAGACCATGTCGGTGTCGCTCGTCGGCTATACAAATGCGGGCAAGTCCACGCTCTTTAATGCGCTCACCAAGGCGCAGGCGTATGCCGCAGACCAGCTCTTCGCAACACTCGACACTACCTCACGGCGTGTCTGGCTGGGTGGAGAGATCGGGCAGATCGTGCTGTCGGACACCGTCGGCTTCATCCGCGAATTGCCGCACCAACTGGTTGCCGCGTTTCGCGCGACGCTTGAGGAAACCATTCAGGCCGACCTGTTGCTGCATGTGGTCGATGCGTCGAGCGCCGTGCGTCTCGACCAGATCGATCAGGTCAATGAAGTGTTGCGTGACATCGGCGCGGACGCGATCCGGCAGGTGCTCGTGTTCAACAAGATCGATGCCGTGCCTGAACTGGCGGCCCGCGGCGGCACGGTCGAGCGGGACGAATATGGTAATATTTCGCGCGTCTTTTTGAGCGCGCGCACGGGTGTCGGACTGGATGCGCTGCGTGCTGCCATCGCCGAAATTGCGTCTGCTGAGCCGCTTGCCGGCGAGGTACAGTCGTTAAGGCAACTGCAGCGACCGCTGGAATCGCTGCAATCGCTGCAATCGTTGAACTCGCCCGCCCCCGATTGGGACGCGGTACCCCATGAACTTCGCACGGAAATTGAATCCGGCGGGGAACAGGGCACGGACCGCGGCCACTGAGCCACGTCCGGGTCCATTCGACCGGCGCGGCTACGAGCCCGGTACCGGGCGAAAGCCGCACGCATTGACCCGCTGTCTACTCTGGTGAACGAACTCAGGTGAACGATTACAACAAGCGGACTGGCTGGCAGCGCGTGCGCGCCATTCTTTCGTTGAACGACCCACGTTGGGGTCGTGGCGACGGCAATGGCCAGCGCACGGACGAGCCGCGCCGCCCGCCGGGCAAGAACGGGAATAACGGCGGCGGGCAGGGCGACGGTCCTCCCGATCTCGACGAAATGTGGCGCGACTTCAATCGCCGCCTCTCGGCGTTGTTCGGCCGCAAGGGCAAGGGGCCGGGCGGCCTCGGTCCGCGCCCGGACAACGGTCACGGTGCGCGCGTCGGCGTCGGCATCGTGCTCGGCGTGCTCATCGCGATCTATCTCGGCAGCGGCGTTTTCGTGATTCCGGAAGGGCAAGCGGGTGTCGTGCTCCAGTTTGGGCAGTATCGTCAAACCGTCGGGCAGGGCGTCCATTGGCGTCTGCCGTATCCGTTCCAGTCGCACGAAGTCGTCAACGTCGGCCAGGTCCGCTCCGTCGAAATCGGCCGCAACAATCTCGTGCGCCCCGCCAACGTGAGGGACGCGTCCGTACTCACGCGCGACGGCGACATTCTCGATTTGCGCTTCACTGTGCAGTACCAGGTGAAGCAGCCCACCGATTACCTGTTCCGCAGCGTCGATCCCGACCTCACCGTCACCCAGGCCGCCCAGTCGGCTGTGCGTGCGGTGGCGGGTACGCACAGCACGACGGATCTCCTTTCCGCCGATCGCGAACCGATCCGTGCGCAGCTCACCGATACCATTCAGCACGCGCTAAACGACTACAAGACCGGCCTCACCGTGACCGGCGTGACGATCCAGAGTGTGCAGGTGCCCGACCAGGTGCAGGCCGCCTTCGACGACGTCACGCGCGCGCGTCATGACCGTGAGCGCGCGAAGCATGACGCACAGGCTTCCGCCGACCAGTTGCTGCCGCGCGCACAGGCCGACGCTGCACGCCTTATCGACGACGCCAAGGCCTACAGCGACCGCGTGGTTGCGCAGGCGCAAGGCGACGCCCAGCGCTTCACGCGGGTCTACGAGCAATACGCGAAGGCACCGGCGGTGATCCGCCAGCGCATGTATATGGAGACCATGCAGCACATCTACTCGACTACGACGAAGGTGTTCGTCGACAGCAAGTCCGGCAGCAACGTGATCAATCTGCCGGCCGAAACCCTGGTCGAGTCGGCGCGCCAGCGCGCGGCAGCAGGCGCGCCCGCGTCGGGCGTTCCGGGTGCTCCGGCCGCCGCTGCTGCGGGTTCCGAGGCCTCGGCTCCTGCCGCCGCGGGTGGTGGTGAGCCGTCAGGCGCGGCGCAGCCGGGCGCAGCCGCGCCGGGTCAGTCGGCCAGCGAGCCGGACGGGGCCGCGCGCGAGTCGTTCCGCTCGCGCGACGCGTTCCGCAGCCGCGGCCGCGAAAACGACACGCAGTAACGGAGCGCACCCATGAACCGAATCATTGCGCTTGTCGTTGTTGTCGTGGTCGCCGTGCTGGTTGCGTCGTCGTCGGTGTTCGTCGTCGATCCGCGTCACGTCGGCGTTGTTGCATCGTCGGGCGGCAGTCCAGCGACGCTCGCCGAACCCGGCATCCACGTGAAGCTGCCTCCGCCGTTCCAGACCGTGACGTTCGTCGATACGCGCGTCCGGGCACTCGCCAACCCAGACGCGGACCGCTATGCGACGTCCGACAAGACCGAACTGTTGGCGAGCCCGGTGATCCGCTATCGCGTCACGGATCCGCTCAAGCTTTTCGCGGCGACGAAGGGCGACCCGCAGACGCTCGCCGACCGGCTTGCGTCGCTCTCGCGCGACGCGCTCGGCGACGCGTTCTCGAAGGTCACGCTGAACGACGCGCTTGCGAAGCAGGAAACCATCGCGAGCGGTGCGCGCGACGCACTGCGCGAGGCGGCGACCCCGCTCGGTGTCGAGGTCATAGCCATCGAGTTCACGCGCCTCGACTTTCCGCCCGAACTTGCGGACACCGTCTACAAACGCATGAGTGCCGCGCACGAGCAGGCTGCGGCCGACGAGCGCGCGCAGGGCGCAGCTGAGGTCCAGCAGATCAAGGACGATGCCGCTCGCAAGCAGCAGGGTGTGCTCGCCGACGCGTACAGCCAGGCGCAGGCCATCAAGGGCGAAGGCGACGGCAAGGCCGCCGCCATTGCCGCCGAGGCGTTCGGGCGCGATCCGCAGTTCTATCAGTTCTACCAAAGCATGCAGGCGTATCGCGAAACCTTTAAGCCGGGCGATGTTGTCGTGGTCGATTCGTCGAGCGACTTCTTCCGCTTCATGCGTGGTCCGAACGGCGAAGCAGCGTCGGTTCCGGCTCCTGCCGCACCGCGCAGACACTGAACAACACGAGACGAATGAGACGCCGCGCCTCGCGCGCGGCATGTTCTTTAGCATGGACATGGCTGGAACCTTCTTGCTCGCGATTGCGCTGATGCTGATTATCGAGGGCATGTTCCCGTTTGTTTTCCCGACGGCATGGCGCGACACCTTTCGTAAAATTGCGGAACGGCCGCCACACCATATCCGGATCGGCGGACTGATCGTGATGGGACTCGGCCTCGTGCTCCTCATGCTCGCAACCTGATTGCAAACGAACGTACGCGCGGCCCGTCCGCGCGTTCCGGTTCCGCGGCCCGAGCGTTACGCCTCGCGCGCCGCCTTGATAGTGGTAGGACTCAACTGATGTCGACCTGGTTACTTCCCGAAAATATTGCCGACGTGCTGCCCTCCGAGGCGCGCAAGATCGAAGAGCTGCGCCGCCGGCTGCTGGACCGCTTTCGTGCGTACGGCTATGAAATGGTCATGCCGCCGCTGCTCGAGTATCTCGAATCGCTGCTCACGGGTAGCGGGGGCGACCTGAACCTGCGCACGTTCAAGCTCGTCGATCAGCTTTCGGGTCGCACACTCGGTCTGCGCGCCGATATGACGCCGCAGGTCGCGCGCATCGACGCGCACCTGCTGAACCGCCAGGGTGTGACGCGCCTTTGCTACGCGGGCAACGTGCTGCACACGCGTCCGCGCGGCCTGCATGCCACGCGCGAGCAGATGCAGACCGGAGCTGAAATCTACGGTCATGCAGGGCTCGAAGCCGACCTCGAAATCCAGCAATTGATGCTCGATGCACTGCGCCTCGCGGGTCTGGCAAAGGTGCGCCTCGACCTGTGTCACGCGGGCGTGCTCGCGGCGCTGATCGAAGCTGATCCGGCGGCCGCCGCGCTCGGCGACGCGCTCTATGAGGCACTCGCGTGCAAGGACGTGCCGGGTCTCACCGAACTCACCGCCGAACTTGCGCCACTCACGCGCGACGCGTTGCGCGCGCTCCCGTCGCTTTATGGCGACGCGAGTGTGCTCGACGAAGCGCGCAAGCGCCTGCCGGCGCTCCCGGGCATCGCCCGTGCGCTGGACGACCTCGCGTTCCTTACCGGCAAGATTGAAGGCGCGGAGTTGATGATCGATCTCGCGGATCTGGGCGGCTACGCGTATCACACGGGCGTGATGTTCTCGGCTTACGTCGATGGCGTACCGAACGCCGTTGCACGCGGTGGCCGATACGACAAGGTCGGCGAGGCCTATGGCCGGGCACGCGCTGCGACGGGTTTCTCGCTCGATCTGCGTGAGGTGGCTCGCATTTCGCCGGTCGAGGCGCGCAGTAGCGCGATACTCGCGCCGTGGCGTCACGACGAGGCGCTGTCCGCGGCCGTGGCGGCCCTGCGCGACGCGGGTGAAGTCGTGATCCAGGCGCTGCCGGGCCATGAGCACGATCTCGACGAATTCGCGTGCGACCGCGTGCTGGTCGAACGCAATGGCGTGTGGACCGTCGAAACGCACGCCTGAAAGCGACCGGGCGCGCCCGGGATACGTGTCCCGGCGCGTTTTGCCGCGCATGCCGTTGAACGCAAAGGAAATTTCCCGATAACCTGGGAAAAAAAGGCGGGCTTGCGCCCGAACCCAGGTAAAATACGTTTTTAACCAGGTAACGAAACACCATGTCTGCCAGCGCAGTGAATGTAACCCAGGGACGCAACGTCGTTGTCGTGGGCACCCAGTGGGGAGATGAAGGCAAGGGCAAGATCGTAGACTGGCTGACGGACCACGCCCAGGGCGTCGTGCGCTTCCAGGGCGGTCACAACGCCGGCCACACGCTCATCATCGGCGGCAAGAAGACCATTCTCCGCCTCATCCCGTCGGGCATCATGCGCGCCGGCGTTGCTTGCTACATCGGCAACGGCGTGGTGCTGTCGCCCGAGGCCCTGTTCAAGGAAATCGGCGAACTCGAAGACGCGGGCATCGACGTCCAGAAGCGCCTCTTCATTTCCGATGCCACCACGCTGATCCTTCCGTATCACATCGCCATCGACCAGGCGCGCGAAGCGAAGCGCGGCGCGGCGAAGATCGGCACGACGGGCCGCGGAATCGGCCCGGCATACGAAGACAAGGTCGCACGCCGTGGCCTGCGCGTGCAGGACCTGTTCGAGCCGCAAATGTTCGCAGAGCGTCTGCGCGACAACCTCGACTATCACAACTTCGTGCTCACGCAGTACCTGGGCGCGGCGCCGGTGGACTTCCAGCAGACGCTCGACACGATGCTCAGCTATGCCGACCGTCTGAAGCCGATGGTGACGGACGTTTCGCGTCGTCTTTACGATGTGAACCAAACGGGCGGCAACCTGCTGTTTGAAGGCGCGCAAGGCACGCTGCTCGATATCGACCACGGCACCTATCCGTACGTCACGTCGAGCAACTGTGTGGCAGGTGCGGCAACGGCGGGCGCGGGCGTCGGTCCGCAGCGACTCAATTACATCCTCGGCATCACGAAGGCGTACTGCACGCGCGTCGGCTCGGGTCCGTTCCCGAGCGAACTCTACGATGCGGATAACCCCAACCGGCAGGAGCAGGTGGGCGTCACGCTCGCTAACGTCGGCAAGGAATTCGGCTCGGTCACGGGCCGTCCGCGTCGCACCGGCTGGCTCGACGCCGCCGCGCTGCGCCGTTCGATCCAGATCAACGGCGTGACCGGTCTCTGTATCACGAAGCTCGATGTGCTCGACGGACTCGACGAAGTGAAGCTGTGCGTCGGCTACAAGGTCGATGGAAAGGATGTCGATATCCTGCCGCGCGGCGCGTCGCAGGTTGCGGCGTGCGAGCCGGTTTATGAAACCTTTCCGGGCTGGAAGGAAAGCACGATCGGTATCACGCAGTGGGATGCGCTGCCGCAGAGCGCGCAGGCCTACCTCACCCGTGTGCAGGAAGTCGCCGGCGTGCCGATCGACATGGTTTCGACCGGTCCGGATCGTGACGAGACGATCCTGCTGCGTCATCCGTTCAAGGTGTGAGGGGCCGGGTACGATGATTCAGATGACGGACCCGCGCAACGACGAGAAGAACCTGTGGGTCGGCTGGGATGAGTATCACCGGCTGATCGAAGTGCTTGCGCTCACAGTGCATGACTCGCGCTGGAAATTCGACCAGATTCTCTGTCTCGCACGCGGCGGGCTGCGCGTGGGCGACCAGCTTTCGCGCATCTACGACCTGCCACTCGCGATCCTCGCGACCAGTTCGTATCGCGAAGCCGCCGGCACCGAGCAGGGCGAACTCGACATCGCGCAGTACATCACGATGACGCGCGGCGAACTGTCGGGCAACGTGCTGCTCGTCGACGATCTCGTCGATTCGGGTGTCACGCTTGCACGTGTGCAGGAGCACCTCAAGGAGCGTTATCCGGCCGTGACGGGCGTGCGTTCGGCAGTGCTCTGGTACAAGGGGTGCTCGAAGGTCAAGCCCGATTACTTCGTGCAGCACCTGCCGACCAACCCGTGGATCCACCAGCCGTTCGAGGAGTGGGACACGGTGCGTCCTCACAATCTCGGCGCGTGGATCAAGCGCGGCCTTCAGGAGGCGGACCAGGCGAACCAGGGCACGCCCTGACGCGATCGCGCCACGCCTGTCGTGCCCGCTTGTGACGGCATGCAACGAACCAGAAACGGAGCCTTTTCGAGGCTCCGTTTTTTTTGAGGGGGCGTGACGCCGGTCCGATACGCGCCGGTGCGACGCGCAGGATCGGCAGGTCGGGGCGCGAATGCTACACTTCGCCGGAGCGAACGGCGTGGCATCGCCACAACGAGGGTCATACTCCGCCGCGCGGCCCGGTTTAGAATAGCGGTCGCTTTTTAGTTCCGCCTCGAAAACGGATTTGCGCGTATATGACAACTAGCACACACGTGGCAAAGCAGCCTCTGCCGACTCTGGCCGTTGCGGCGATCGGCGTGGTATTCGGCGATATCGGCACCAGCCCGCTCTATTCGCTGAAAGAGGCCTTTAGCCCGTCTCACGGGATTCCGCTCAACGACGCTTCCATCCTCGGCGTCATCTCGCTTCTCTTCTGGGCGATCATCATCGTCGTGAGCGTCAAGTACGTGCTGTTCGTGATGCGCGCCGACAATAATGGCGAAGGCGGCGTGCTCGCGTTGATGGCGCTCGCGTTGCGCCCGTTGGACCGCTCAAGCCGTGCAGCCATTGTGCTCACGGGGCTCGGCATCTTCGGCGCGTGCATGTTTTACGGCGACGCGGTCATCACGCCCGCGATCTCGGTGATTTCGGCGGTCGAAGGTCTCGAAATCGCGGCGCCTCACCTCAGTCACCTCGTGCTGCCGATCACCATGGTGATCCTGGTCGCGCTCTTCTGGATCCAGCGGCATGGCACCGCACTGGTGGGCCGCCTTTTCGGGCCGATCATGGTGCTGTGGTTCGTGACCATCGCCGTGCTCGGGTTTTCGCGCATCGTGCAGGCACCCGGGGTCATCGCCGCGCTCAATCCGTATTACGCGGTCAGCTTCATGGGCGAGCACCTGTTGCAGGCCTACGTCGTGCTCGGCTCGGTCGTTCTCGTGCTGACCGGCGCGGAAGCGCTCTACGCGGACATGGGCCACTTCGGCGCGAAGCCGATCCGCATGGCCTGGTACGCGCTGGTGATGCCATCGCTCGTGCTCAACTATTTTGGTCAGGGCGCGCTCCTGATGCAGGATCACCGAGCCATCGAGAATCCGTTCTTCCTGCTCGCCCCCGAATGGGCGCTGCTGCCGCTCGTCGTGCTCTCGACGGTTGCGACGGTGATCGCCTCGCAGGCTGTGATTTCGGGCGCGTACTCGCTCACGAGCCAGGCCATCCTGCTCGGCTACGTGCCGCGCATGAAGGTGTTGCACACATCGGATCTCGCGATCGGTCAGATCTACGTGCCGCTCGTCAACTGGATGCTGCTGTTCATCATCTTGTGCATCGTGCTCGGCTTCCAGAGTTCGGATAATCTCGCCGCCGCTTACGGTATCGCCGTGACCGCGACGATGGTTATCACCACCGTGCTGGCGTGCGTCGTGATGGTGAAAGTCTGGAACTGGAACAAGGCGCTTGTCGCTTTGATCATCGGGGGCTTGTTGACCGTCGATCTCGGCTTCTTCGGCGCGAACCTTCTGAAGGTCAAAGAGGGCGGCTGGCTGCCGCTTGGGATCGGTGCACTGTTGTTCTTCCTGCTGATGACCTGGTACAAGGGACGCATGATCGTCAAGGAGCGCACGGCCGCCGACGGTATTCCGTTGATGCCGTTCCTGCAAGGGCTGCTCGCGCATCCACCGCATCGCGTTTCGGGTACGGCGATCTATCTAACGGGCAGCGATGCACTCGTGCCGGTGAGCCTGCTGCACAACCTCAAGCACAACAAGGTGTTGCACGAGCGGACGATCTTCCTGACTTTCGTGATACGTGACATTCCTTACGTGAGCGACGCCGAGCGCGTACACGTGACGGACGTCGGCGGCGGGCTATTTGTTGTGACGGCCGACTACGGTTTTAACGAAACGCCCGACGTGCAAGCTGTGCTGGAGGACGTCGGCCGCAAGGAAGGCATGATGTTCGAGATGATGGACACGTCTTTCTTCCTCGCGCGCGAGACCGTGGTGCCGACGCAGTTGCCGGGGATGTCGATTTTCCGCGAGCGCGTATTCGCGTGGATGCACCAGAACGCGGCGAAGCCCACCGACTTTTTCAGCATTCCCGCGAATCGCGTGGTGGAACTGGGGACGAAGATCGAGATCTGATGGCTCGTCTTTCGCAGCAACAAAAAACGGCACCTCGGTGCCGTTTTTTGTTGGTACATACCGCGTGGGCCGATGCGGGCCCACGCGTATTACTGGCTATCGATCCGCGTGACCTGGCGTGACAGTTAGCGTGACTTCAGCTTCGCAAATGCGGCTGCCATCGCGCCGGCAGCCTCCGGCTCGCGCGAACGCAGTCCACGGCCCGCGTTGCCGCCGCCGTTGCGGTTGCCCGCGCCGCTGCCGGCATTGCCGCTGCTTCGCTGGGCGGTGGCGCTTGCGGGGTCGTCGTCGAGGCGCATCGTCAGTGCGATCCGCTGGCGCTTCACATCGACGTCGAGCACCTTCACCTTCACGACCTGGCCGGCCTTCACGACTTCGTGCGGGTCCTTGATGAACTTGGTAGACATCGCGGAAACGTGTACGAGGCCGTCCTGGTGCACGCCGATATCGATGAACGCGCCGAACGCGGCCACGTTCGTGACGACGCCTTCGAGCAGCATGCCGGGCACGAGATCGGAGACCTTCTCGACACCATCGCGGAACGTAGCGGTCTTGAATTCGGGACGCGGATCGCGGCCCGGTTTTTCAAGCTCGGTGAGGATGTCGCGCACGGTGGGCAGTCCGAAGCGTTCGTCGACGAACTCGGCCGGTGAGAGACCCGAGAGGGCTTCGCGGCTGCCGAGCACGTCGCCGATCGTGCGTTTGATCTTCGCGAGCATGCGCTCGACGACCGGATAGGCTTCCGGGTGCACCGACGACCGGTCGAGCGGATTCTCACCGCCATTGATGCGCAGGAAGCCCGCGGCCTGTTCGAACGTCTTGTCGCCGAGGCGCGGCACTTTACGCAGATGATCGCGCGACGGGAACGGCCCGTTGCTGTCGCGATAATCGACGATATTGCGTGCGAGCGTGGCGTTCAGGCCCGAGACCCGCGCGAGCAGGGCGACGGAAGCCGTGTTCGCATCGACACCCACGGCGTTCACGCAGTCCTCGACGACGGCGTCGAGCGAGCGCGCAAGTTCGCGCTGATTGACGTCGTGCTGGTACTGGCCGACGCCGATGGCCTTTGGCTCGATCTTCACGAGTTCGGCGAGCGGATCCTGCAGACGGCGCGCGATGGAGACGGCGCCACGCAGCGAGACGTCGAGTTCGGGGAATTCCTTCGCAGCCAGTTCGGATGCCGAATAAACCGATGCCCCTGCTTCGGACACGACGATCTTCTGCAGCTTCAGTTCCGGATGGCGCGAGATCAGTTCGCTCGCGAGCTTGTCGGTCTCGCGCGAGGCCGTGCCGTTGCCGATGCTGATGAGTTCCGCCTGCGTCTGTGCGGCGATCCGCGCGAGCTTGGCGAGCGAGCCGTCCCAGTCGCGACGTGGCTCGTGCGGGTAGATGGTGTCGGTGGCGAGCAGCTTGCCGGTACGGTCCACGACGGCCACCTTCACGCCCGTGCGCAGGCCCGGGTCGAGGCCGATCACAGCCTTAGGCCCGGCCGGTGCGGCCAGCAGCAGGTCCTTGAGGTTGCGCGCGAACACGCGGATCGCTTCGGCCTCAGCCTGCTCGCGCAGGTTGGTCAAAAGTTCGCTCTCGAGGTGAGGCTGCACCTTCACGCGCCAGCACCAGCGACACACATCGGAGAGCCACTTGTCGGCCGGCCGGCCCTGATTTGCGATGCCGAAGTGGCGCGCGATCCTGCCCTCGCCGGGATGCGGCACGAGCGCGTCCTGTTCCGCGCCGAGGCCCAGCTTGATCATCAGCACGCCGGCGTTGCGGCCACGAAACAGCGCGAGCGCGCGATGCGACGGCACCGTCTTGATGGTCTCCGAATAGTCGTAGTAGTCGCGGAATTTCTCGCCTTCCTCGCCTTCCTTGCCCTCGACCACGCTCGAGCTCACGATGCCCTCGCTATGCAGCCAGTCTCGGAGCTTGCCGAGCAGTTCGGCCGTTTCGCCGAATTGCTCCGAAAGGATGTCGCGTGCACCGTCGAGGGCGGCCTTTACGTCGGCGACACCCTTTTCGGCGTCGACGTATTGGGCGGCTTCCGTCTGCGGATCGAGCAGCGGATTCGCGAGCAGTGCGTCGGCGAGCGGCTGTAGCCCGGCTTCGCGCGCAATCTGGGCACGCGTACGGCGCTTCGGCTTGTAGGGCAAATAAAGGTCTTCGAGGACCTGCTTGCTGTCCGCCGTTTCGATCGCGACGCGCAACTCATCGGTGAGCTTGCCTTGTTCTTCGATGCTTGCGAGGATCGTGGCGCGCCGTTCTTCGAGTTCGCGCAGATACAGAAGCCGCTCTTCGAGCGTGCGCAGTTGGGTATCGTCGAGATTGTCCGTGACTTCCTTGCGGTAGCGGGCGATGAACGGAACAGTCGCGCCTTCATCGAGAAGCTGCACGGCGGCTGCCACCTGGCGCGGCTGAACGGTCAGTTCGGTGGCGATACGCTGGACGATCTTGAGTGCTACGGTTTCCGTCATAGGGTCTGGATATTCCTGCGAGGATCGGGTTGCGGTTCAGAGGCCTACGGCGGCTATGCCCCTTGTGGTACGGGTACGATAGCGCGCCAGCGGGCCGGTGAAGCGGGGCATTTTGCCATAAATGCCGGAGCGCTCAACCCGGGGGGTGTTAGAATTTCAGGCATGTCCCGCTGCCCTCAGAAGACGTTGACGATCTCCCGCTTGCTCTCCGGTTTGTCCCCCGTCCCGACCAGTACGCGTAAAGGCGCGCGCTGGCGGGTTGTCATCGGTCGGACGGCGTGCGCTGTCGCGCTGTGCGCGTGCGTGCCGGGTATGGCGCAGGAGAGTGCGGCGCCTGGAGGCGCGCCTTCAGCGAATGCGGTAGCGCCGGGCGCATCGCCGGCTGATTCGGCTGCCGGTGTACAGGCTGGTTTTGCCGCGCGCCAGCAGGAGCTTGACCGGCGCACGGCTGAAAATAATTATCGCTTTGCGGTTGCACAACACGACTGCTACAGCACGTTCTTCGTGAATCGTTGCATCGGCCGCGCGCGTGACCAGATGCGGACCGTTCAGGCGGATATCCGCAGCCAGCAACTCAAGCTCGACGCTGAGCAGCGCGCAGAGCGCGCACGCAATCGCGACCAGCAGATCGCGCTGCAACGCGCGAGAGACGAGGCTGAAGCGCCGCAGCGCGCCGCTGATGATGCGCGCAATGTGGCAGCGTACGAGCAGAAACAGCAGCAACACGCGCTCGACGTGCAGCAGCGCGCGGCCGAAGCGCCGCAGCGTGCCGCTAACGCACAGGCGTACGAGCAGAAGCAGCAACAGCACGCGCTTGATGAAGCGCACCGCGCCGGGGAACAATCGCAGGCGCAGCATGCGGCGAACCAGGCGGCGTACGACCAGAAGCAGTCGGATTTTCAGAAGAAGATGGCTGAGGCCCGTGCGCAGGGCGAGCAGAAGGCGCAGGAGCGCGAACAGAAAGCCGAGCGTTACCAGCAGAAGCAGGAAGACGCGGCGAAGCATAAGGCTGACGTCGAAGCACGTCAGAAGCAGGCGGCTGAAAAGGCGCAGCAGAAGCAGCAACAAGAGCAGCAACAGCAGCAACAGACGAAGACGCAACAGCAGGACCAGTAGCAAAACGCTTTTTGGCCAGACAGCAACCTCAGGCGTGCCATCTTACGCAGGGGCACGCCGCTCAGGACGAGGAGGCGAGCATGCGCGAGCAACGTGAAGTCAGGACCGCGGTCCTTCGTGACCGTATTCTGCAATTGGAGTCGGAGCACGGCGATCTGGATCGCATGATCGAGCGGATCGCCGGGACACCCGGAAGTGACGATCTCGAATTGCAGCGGCTCAAGAAGCGCAAGCTCAAGGTCAAGGACAACATCATCCTGCTGCAACTGCAGCTGGACCCCGATTCAACGAAGACTTCGGACGGGCACGCCTGATTCCGGGTCCTGGCAGGCGCCGGGGCGCGGCATCGAGGTTGCCGCGCCCGCAGGACCGAGCAGGAACCGCTTGCCTTGAATTCAACGACCGTATCCCGATCGCGGCCTGCGCCCGAAGGCGGCGCGCCGGCTGGTGACGCACGTCCCGCGCCGGGCTCCGCGACGTCCGCCACAGTGGCACCACTTTCCGCGCGCCGCGTCGCTGAACTCGAGGATCTTTTTGCCGCTGACGGGTTGCTCGCCCGGGAAATCGACGGCTATCGGCCGCGTGCCTCGCAGGTCGAAATGGCGCGCGCCGTAGCGGCTGCGATGGAGGCGGCCGCACAGGCGCTGCCGGATCCCGCGATGTTCGAGCTGCAGTCGCGCCCGGCGCGGCGCAAGCAGGGCGGCGCGGAGCAGGCCGCGGCTCCCGGGCCCATGGACGAGGCGGCAAAGGCCATTGCGGAGGCGGGCGACAACACGCTGATCGTCGAAGCGGGTACCGGCACCGGGAAGACCTACGCGTACCTCGTGCCGGCAATGCTATGGGGCGGCAAGGTGGTCGTCTCGACAGGTACCAAGCACCTCCAGGACCAGTTGTTCCAGCGCGACATCCCAACGGTGCGCGACGCGCTTGCGGTTCCAGTCAGCGTTGCGATGCTCAAGGGCCGCTCGAACTACCTGTGTCATTACTACCTGCAACGCACGGCCGATAACGGACGTTTGCCGTCGCGCCAGGAGACGGCGTATCTGCAGGAGATCGTGCGCTTCGCGAAGATCACGCGTTCCGGCGACAAAGCGGAACTTGCGAGCGTGCCGGAGACGGCGGCGGTCTGGTCGATGGTGACCTCGACACGCGAGAACTGCCTCGGCCAGGAATGTCCGCATTACAAGGACTGCTTCGTGATGCAGGCTCGGCGCGAGGCACAGCAGGCTGACATTGTCGTCGTGAATCACCACCTGTTTTTCGCCGACATCATGCTGCGCGATACGGGCATGGCCGAACTGCTCCCGAGCGCAAACACGATCATCTTCGACGAAGCGCACCAGTTACCCGAGACGGCGACGTTGTTCTTCGGCGAGACGCTCTCGACCTCGCAGTTTCTCGAACTCGCACGCGATTGCGTGGCCGAAGGCCTGAGCCACGCGCGCGACGCAGTCGAGTGGGTGAAGCTCGGCGCCGCGCTGGAGCGCGCGGCGCGCGACGTGCGGCTTGCATTCAAGGAAGACTCGCTACGCGTGTCGATCACGCAACTGAGCGTCGACCATCCGCTCTACGATTCACTCGATGCACTGCAGACCGAGCTTGGTGCGCTCGCGACGGCGCTCGCAGGTCAGGCTGAGCGCGCCGAATCGCTCGGCGCGTGTCTGCGCCGCGCGCGCGAGCTGCAGGGTGTGCTGTCAGGCTGGACTGCGCCCGCCGCGCCGTCGCACGATGTACGCAAGGCCGGAGCGCAAGGTGAGGAGGACGAGCCGGCTGACGCCGACGAAAAGGTCCGCTGGGTCGAAGTGTTCTCGCACACGGTGCAACTGCATGAAACGCCGCTGTCGGTCGCACCGATTTTCGCGAAGCAGCGCGCCGGCGTGCCGCGCACGTGGATCTTCACATCGGCGACGCTGTCCGTGCGTGGCGACTTCACGCACTACGCGGCGCAGATGGGGCTCAGTTCGCGCCGTTCGATGACGCTGCCAAGCCCGTTCGACTACCCGCAGCAAGGGCTTTTGTACGTGCCGCGAAACATGCCGCAGCCGTCCTCGCCCCAGTTTACCGATGCCGTGTTCGACGCTGCGCTGCCCGCCATCGAGGCCTCCGGCGGGGGGGTGTTCATGCTTTGCACGACCTTGCGCGCGGTGGACCGGATCGCGTCGAAGCTGCGAGAAACGATCGATGCGCGTGGCTGGAACACGCCGCTCCTGGTGCAGGGCGATGCGAGCCGTACGGAGTTGCTGGAGCGCTTTCGCGCGTATGGCAATGCGATCCTCGTAGGGAGTCAGAGCTTCTGGGAGGGCGTCGACGTGCGCGGCGATGCGCTGTCGTTGGTCGTGATCGACAAGCTGCCGTTTGCCCCGCCGGACGATCCCGTGCTCGCGGCGCGTCTCGATGCGCTTTCAAAGAAGGGCTTGAGCCCATTTGCGGTCCATCAGTTGCCCCAGGCAGTCATTACGCTGAAGCAGGGCGCAGGCCGGCTCATCCGCGCGGAAACGGATCGCGGTGTACTGATGATCTGCGACACACGTATCGTCGATAAACCGTACGGCCGCCGCATCTGGCAAAGTCTGCCGCCGTTCAAGCGCACGCGCGAGATCGAGGTGGTGAGAGCGTTCTTTGGGAGCGAGGAGGCCGGAGCCGATCAGGCTTGACGGGGCTTTGCTCACGACGGGGGCGCCGGCTTGGCTGCGAGCCGCACGGCGCTTCCGCGAGGCTCGCTACGGGTTGTGCACAAATTGTGTGCGCCGCAGCACGAAAGCGCTGTAAAACAAAAAAGCCACGAACTGACGTTCGTGGCTTTTTTGCGTGCCCGACACAAGCCTGACGATTCTGTCAGGCTGCGCGTCGGTTCGCTGCAATGCCCGCTGGAGCAGGGCTCCAGCGCGAGCGTTGCGCGAAGGCAGCTTACTGGCTAGCGCCAGCTGCCGGCGAAGCGGCATCAGCCGGCGATGCGGCGACTGCCGGCGAAGCGGCTTCAGCCGGCGACGCAGCTTCAGCCGGGGATGCAGCAACTGCCGGCGAAGCGGCTTCAGCCGGGGATGCAGCAGCAGCCGGGGACGCAGCATCTGCCGGAGCAGCAGCTTGGTCGCTGCTCTTGTTGCACGCAGCCAGTGCAACAGCTGCCAGCAGGGATGCTACGAGGAGGGATTTCTTCATGATCACGTCCTTTTATGGTTAAAGGTAAGCAACAGCGCAAATAAAACCGGTAATGTGCTCCAACACCGACCTGAGCCGCTGGTGGATACGCACTGCAAGAGCGTGAATCTTCCCTACGGCTTGGGCGGAAATTATAGGCACTTTCGTATCGACCGTCGACAAATCCGGGGACAATACGTTGTCTTTCTCATACTAGCACTATCTCAGTACGGTATAACAGTCCAGAGTGCTTAAGCAAGCACTCCGACCCGTATCCAGCCCGCACAATACCACTCGTGCAGCAAAGCTGTCATCGACGAATCGGGCGAGAGTGTTACAAACCGTTTCCCGTCCATCGAGCGGCTGTCAGCCAAAGCAGGCAGCCACTTTCTCGCTTCCTTAAGCACGTACTGTTCACCGTTCAGGTAGTACGAGCGCGAATCGTAAAGCAGGATCGTCCTGCGGTCGAGCGTTAATCCACTTTTTGCCGCGCGCGCCGCGAATCGTACCTCATCGAGCGGCCGCTCGGGTGTATCGAAGACAACATTTGACTTTGGTTCACTTAACCACGAGCCCACGAAGGAAGATACATCAGCTTCGCCCCAGCGGATTTTTGAGATTACATGTCCCACGCGTTCGACAAGCATGGGCGGCAACTGCGCCGGGTGCTCGACGGCCGGCTGGTCGGGGTCGCGATAAAGCTCCGGCGTGGCCGGCGGTGTGCCCATGCCGCGTTCGGCGAGCCAGTACAGAAACTGGCTCGTCAGCTCGTTCGTGGACGGCGTGCGAAAGCCGATCGAACACGTCATGCATTCGCCCTCGGCGATGCCGTCGTGCGCGATGTGCGGCGGCAGGTAGAGCATGTCGCCCGGTTCCAGCACCCATTCCTCTTCGGGCTGAAAATTCGCAAGAATCTTCAGCGGCAGCCCGTCCACCAACGAGAGGTCGCGCTGCGCCCCAATGCGCCAGCGACGCTTCCCATGAACCTGGAGCAGGAAAACATCATACGAATCGAAATGCGGACCGACGCCACCGCCATCGGTTGCGTACGAAATCATCAGATCGTCGAGGCGGGCATCTGGCGCAAAGCGAAAGCGCTCCATCAGGGCGCGCGCGCGGTCGTTATGCAGGTCGACGCCCTGTACCAGCAGCGTCCACTGGCGCTGGGCCGGCGAAGGCAATTCGTCGGGCGAGAACGGTCCGTGTCCGAGCGACCAGCGTCGGCGGAAATGCTTGATGAGACGCGACTCGACATCGTCATCGTCTGCGAGCGCGAAAAGCTCGTCACGCGAGAGCGGCGGCTCGATGTCCGGTATCGCCTGACGGATCAGGAGCGGTTTTTTCTGCCAGTAGCGCTTCATGAACTGCGCCGGGCTCAGGCCGCCTAGCAACGGCGTGGGAGCGTCGGGAGCGGGACTTGCCGGGAGGCGGGATGCGCGCCGCTGGCGGGCGCCCACGGGGTGATCAGGGGACCGCTTGGGCATCGTATAATGTGGGCTGTATTCTGGAGGATCGAATGAAAATCGCAAAGGACACCGTCGTGTCGGTCGCTTACAAGCTATCGGATGCGCAGGGCAATCTGATCGAGGAGAGCGACGAGCCGATGGTCTATCTGCACGGCGGCTATGATGGCACGTTCCCCAAGATCGAGGAAGTGCTGGACGGCCAGGAGCCGGGCTTCGAGACCCAGATCCAGCTTGAGCCGTCAGACGCGTTCGGGGAATACGATCCCGATCTCGTGAAGATCGAGCCGCGCACTCGCTTTCCGGAGCCGCTCGAAGTCGGCATGCAGTTCGAGGGCACCCCGGAAGAGGGTGACGAAGACCTCGATTCGCTCATCTACACCGTCACCGATGTTGCCGAGGACAAGGTTGTGCTCGACGGCAATCACCCGCTCGCGGGCATGGCCCTGCGGTTCGCGCTGACCGTCAAGGAAGTGCGCCAGGCGACCGACGACGAAATCGAGCACGAGCATGCGCACGGTGCGGACGGTCTCGAAGTCGTCGACGAAGATGAGGACGAAGACGACGGCGACGCAGATTCGAAGCCTACGCTCCACTAATCAATTGGGTTGCGCGCCGGTTCAGTCCGGCGCCTCCCGTGCCGGACGCGGCAGAACGCCCGTCCTGTTCGGCTGAATACCTCTGGTTTTACGGCGCCTGTCGTACCGAGGGCTCGCTATTCGGTACCGCACCGGGCGCTGGCGGCGTCGGCGGGGACACTTCTCCGTTCGCAGGCGTTGCTCCGCTTTCCGGCAGGACGCCTGGCACCTGCTGCATGCCGGGAATTTCCGTGACATCGGGCATCGACGACACCTCGGGCATCTCGGGCTGAGGCGTTGATGCTTTGCTATCCAGGGAGGGTGGTGGCAAGAGCGGCGAGTGCTTCGGCACATCGTGCACGCTGACGCGCAACGGCGTGCGCCGGGTCGTATCCACATCGAATTGCAGCCACTGCGTGAGCGGATCGTGCAGGGCAAAGGCGATCCGCGTGACGTTGGCCACTCTCACACCTTTTTCATTGCGCAGCGGCTGGTCGATCACGAAGCCGTGTGCGAGCTTCGTGTCGGCAGTGTGAACAAGCACAACCGGACCGCGGAATGTCTCAGCCAGCTTGATGAGGCTCTTCCTGAATTCGAGGTAACCGTCGCGCGTGCGATGCCCAAAACGCAGCCACGCGAAGCGGTCCGCCCGCTCCTCGCGTTCCGGCAGCGGGTTGGCCTGGATGAAGATCACGATCGCGCGTGCGTTGCGGCGCTTCGCGTATTCAGCGGCATGTTCAAGCCAGAAGCCGTTGGCGATCACGCGGTCCTCGAACTCGCCATTGCGCCCGCCCGCATTCAGAAAGTGGTTGTTGCCGTCCGGCACGTTCATCGCCACGAACACGGTGTCGCCAAACTGCCAGCGCACATTTTCCCGATATGGCCTGAAACGCGGCACCTCGCTCTCACGCGTAACAGCGAGCGTGCTCTGGCCTAGCATCGTGGGATCGGAGAAGAACGTCTGGCGCAGCAGATCGAGCCGCTCGAGCGGCTCGTATGCGCCCGATCCGCTCGCGCCACAACTAACCCAGTCCTGCTGTCCCGGCACGAAGACCAGCGGTGTACGCGACGCGTCGAGCATCGCATGGCGTTGCTCGTACAGGGAGTCCGAGCAGACTTCGCGCGAGCCCTTCAGGTTCCCGTCGTAGACGAGGAATGCGCTTTGCGGGTCGAGGCCGATCGCGTCGATGAGCCGTTGCGCGGCCGGTTCATCGCGTTGCGACGTCACGACGTTCGCAACGACCGAGAACGCGTATCGAGGCGTCTGCGCCCGCGCGGCGATGCCGAACGGCAGCGTCAGGACGATCGCTGCAGCAAGGCTATGCAACGCGTGCGCGCGTGACAACGCGCCACCGCCGAGGTGGGCCAGCCGTGGTGAAGACGCCTCGCGGCGCTCAGTTGTTCGCGTCCGGCGACGTAGCCAGCTCATGTAGTTCGTACAACAGATCGAGTGCATCGCGCGGGCGCAGTTCGTTTGGATCGAGGGCACGCAGCCGTTCGGCGACGCGCGTCGCGAGCGGGTCCGGCGCATGCGGCGCGTCTTCGGCTTCGAGCGATGCGTCGTCGGGCTGCGATAGCGCGAACAGATCGAGCTGTGGCGCGGGCTGCCCCGCCGACATCTGTTCGAGATGCACGAGATGCTTGCGTGCCGCGCGGATCACGGGTGCCGGCACGCCTGCGAGCTGGGCGACCTGCAGGCCATAGCTCTGGTTTGCCGGACCGTCCTGCACCGCATGCAGGAACACGATGCCGTGCCCGTGCTCGACCGCCGAAAGATGGACGTTGGCCGCCTGCGCAAACTCCGAAGGCAACTGCGTCAGTTCGAAGTAGTGCGTGGCGAAGAGCGTGTGGCAGCCGTTGCTCGCGAGTAGATGCCGCGCGATGGCCCAGGCCAGCGCGAGGCCGTCGAACGTCGACGTTCCACGCCCGATCTCGTCCATCAGCACGAGGCTCTGCGGCGTGGCGCCGTTGAGGATCGCCGCGGCTTCGGTCATTTCGACCATGAAGGTCGAGCGGCCGCCCGCGAGATCGTCGGCGGCGCCGATGCGCGTAAAAATGCGGTCGATCGGACCGAAGCGCGCGCGTTTCGCAGGCACGTAGCTGCCCACATAGGCAAGCAGCGAGATCAGCGCCGTCTGGCGCATGAAGGTTGACTTGCCGCCCATGTTCGGGCCGGTGATGAGCAGCAGCTTGCGCTCGGCGTTGAGTGTGCAGTCGTTCGCGATGAACTGCTCGACTTGCGCCTCGACGACTGGGTGGCGGCCCTGTTCGATCTCGATGCCGGGCGCAGCCGAAAACTCGGGCGCGTTCCAGTCGAGCGCACGGGCACGTTCTGCGAATGCCGCGAGCAGGTCGAGTTCGGCAAGTGCCGCCGCCACGCGCTGGCAGTCGGGGATGAAAGGCAACAGCGCCTGCAGCAGTGCGTCGTAAAGCGCGCGCTCGCGTGCGAGTGCGCGCTCCTGCGCCGATAGTGCCTTGTCCTCGAACACCTTCAGCTCGGGCGTGATGTAGCGCTCGGCGTTCTTGAGCGTCTGGCGGCGGCGGTAGTCGTCGGGGACCTTGTCGGTCTGGCCGCGCGTCACTTCGATGTAGAAGCCATGGACCTTGTTGTACTCGACGCGCAGATTGCCGATGCCCGTACGCGTGCGCTCACGCGTTTCGAGATCGAGCAGGAACTGGCCACAGTTCTCCGACATGTCGCGCAGTTCGTCGAGTTCGGCGTCGTAGCCGCGTGCGATTACGCCGCCATCGCGCACCATCGCCGCAGGTTCCGGCGCGACTGCGCGCTGCAGCAGATCGGCGCAGTCGGCGGGCGGCTCCAGTGCCTCAGCAATGCGCGCGAGCGAGGCCGCCGCGCCGCTGGCTGACGCGACTTGCTCTCGCAGCGCCGGCAGGGCGGCGAAAGTATCACGCAGGCTCGACAAGTCGCGCGGACGCGCCGAGAGCAGGGCAAGACGGCCGGTGATGCGCTCGACGTCGGCGATCTGGCGCAGCGCGGCGCGCAAGGTGTCCACACTGGCGCCCGGCGGCGCTTCGAGCAGCGCGCCGATCGCTTGCTGGCGCATCTGTGCAATCGACGCATCGCGCGGTGGATGATGGAGCCAGTGCCGCAAGAGGCGGCTGCCCATTGCCGTGCTGCAGGTATCGAGCAGCGAACAGAGCGTCGGCGATTCGGTGCCGCGCAGCGTTTCGGTGAGTTCGAGATTGCGGCGCGTGGCAGGGTCGAGGCCGATGTATTCCGACTCGACTTCCACCTTCAGGCTGCGCACGTGACGCAACTGCTGGCCCTGGGTGGCCGCTGCGTAGAGCAGCAGCGCGCCAGCGGCGCCACATGCGCTCGTGAGCGATCCGGCGCCGAAGCCGTCGAGACCCGCGACGTCCAGCTGGTCGCACAGACGTTGCTTGCCCGAAGAGACATCGAAGTGCCACGCCGGTACGCGCGTGAATGCTCCGACACCGCCTGGTGGCGTCCAGTCCGACGATTCGGCGGGCATTTCTGCGACGAGAATTTCCGCCGGCCGGATCCGTTCGAAGGCCGCCGCGGTCTGCTCGGGTGCGATTTCGGCGAGGCGCAACGCGCCGCTTGCAAGATTGAGCCACGCGAGGCCGACGTTCACCGTGACACCGCGCCGGTTGTGACCGGGGCAGACCGCCATCAGATAGACATCGTTCTTGTCGGACAGCAGTGCTGCATCCGTCAGCGTGCCGGGCGTCACTACGCGCACGACCTTGCGTTCGACCGGTCCCTTCGAGGTGGCCGGGTCGCCGATCTGTTCGCAGATGGCCACCGACTCGCCGAGCTTCACGAGCTTCGCGAGGTACTGTTCGACAGCGTGATGTGGCACGCCGGCCATCTTGATTGGTGTGCCCGCGGACGCGCCACGCTGCGTAAGCGTGAGATCGAGCAGGCGCGCGGCTTTTTCGGCGTCCTCGAAGAACAGCTCGTAAAAGTCGCCCATCCGGTAGAACACGAGCGTGCCCGGGTGATCTGCCTTGATGCTCAGGTACTGGCGCATCATCGGCGTGTGTTGCGCGATGTCGCCTTCGGTGTGTGTAGCCATCCTCGGTGTCAAGCTTAGGGTTCAGGGCGTGAGTTTAACCCGCTCCGTGTGTGTGTCTACCTGGCCGAATGGCCAACGACGCACGTGCACATGCACTTACGTGTTTTCGGGTGCGCACGGGTTCGCCAGGCGAGCATTTGCGGCGCAGCGCCGCATGACGAGCGCGATCATCGCGGCAACAAACGTGCCGGCATGGCGATGATCTGCTGCACGGGTCTCCTGCGGGAGAGCGCCAGCACATTGTCCGCAAGTGATGAGCCGAACCGCACCGCGATCATCGCGAAGAAACCCTTTTTCATCGAATGCAGGCGCCACATGCTGCAGGCAAAACAAAAAAGCGGCCGAAGCCGCTCATTAATGCCGGACGTTTTGCGATGAAGCTTCCGGTTGCCCGCGCCGGCTTGCCGGTACGGTGCGCTCGCGCCACGTCTGATGGACCGCGGGCTTAACCGCGGCGAGGCGGGCACAGTCGATGTACTGCGCCGCACCTGAATCAAATGAAATGAGGCGCGATTACGTGATTGCGCGATGACTTTACGCGGCGTTGACGTGGGTGTACTTCGAGAGGATCGGCACCATCTGCGCGTACACCTTCGGATTGCCCGCGACAACTTCCCCTACGTGGAGGAAGTCAGAGTCACCGGTGTAGTTACCGATGAGGCCACCCGCCTCCGTCACGAGCAATGCGCCCGCAGCGACGTCCCACGCGCTGAGACCCTGCTCGAAGAACCCGTCCATGCGGCCGGCGGCGACGTTCGCCAGGTCGAGCGCGGCCGCGCCCGGACGACGCAGGCCCGCGCAGGCGCGGGTCATATCGGCGAACAGATCGGTGTAGCGCTCGATGCCATCCTTCTCGCGGAACGGGAAGCCGGTGCCGATCAGCGCGTCGGCGAGCCGGTCGCGGCGGCCGACGCGGATGCGGCGGTCGTTCAGGTAGGCGCCGCGGCCGCGCGAGGCGGTGAAGAGGTCGTTACGGGTCGGATCGTAGACCACGGCCTGCGTGACGATGCCCTTGTGCGTGAGCGCGATCGAGACGCAGTAATACGGGAAGCCGTGGATGAAGTTCGTGGTGCCGTCGAGCGGGTCGATGATCCACTGATATTCGGATTCATTCTCCGAATGGCCCGACTCTTCGGCGAGGATGGCGTGATCGGGGTAGGCGGTCTTGAGCGTGTCGATGATCGCCGCTTCCGACGCCTTGTCGACCTCCGTGACGAAATCGTTGTGCTGCTTCTTCGAGACCTGTATGAGATCGAGATCGAGCGACGCGCGGTTGATGATCTGTCCGGCGCGGCGCGCGGCCTTGACAGCGATGTTGAGCATGGGATGCATGAGCCAGGATCCTTTTTATCCGACGCGCGCCAAAGGCACCGAGCCGGTCTGCAGAAGATAAAAGCGTCTAACGATGGACAGGGCCTTCTCGCGAGACCTGTCCCGCCAACGGAGACGAATTGAATAAGAGCGGGGCGCGGCTGGCAAACGCCTCGTGGATAACCAGAGGGGCCTTTACCTTTACCGCGCGCGAATTTCAGCATTTTACCCGAGTCCGGGCCGGTCTTGCTGTGCGAGCGCCGAAGCGGGCCGGCGGCTGCCCCCTTCGGGACGGCAACGTGCCGGGTTAGGGGCGCTGGGCGGGATGCTCCGCGGCCCTGGCAGCCTGCGCGCAGGGCTGCGGATGTGCAGTGAGCGCACAGCGAGCCATGCCTGACCGGCCGGCGTGCGATGTCGTCACCGGACGCCGGCAAGCGGCGAGGCGCGCTAACATAGAGTTTTCATTGCGCTGCCGTTCGAGACTTATCTTGGTGCACTCCGATCATCACGCCGCCTCAGGCGACGCCCACGAGCCGCTGCGCGGCGGCTTCACTTCCACGCGTTTCGTCCTCGTCGAGCCGAGCCATCCGGGCAACATCGGCGCCGCGGCGCGCGCGCTCAAGACGATGGGCTTCTCGCGGCTCGTGCTCGTCGCGCCGCGCGTGCCGCAGGCGCAGCGCGACCCGGAGGCCATAGCGATGGCGAGCGGCGCCGACGATGTGCTCGCGGGCGCCCACGTCGTGCCGACGCTCGCGGATGCCCTCGCGGGCACGCAATGGTCGCTTGCGATGACGGCGCGCATGCGCGAGTACGGCCCGCCGCCGGGCACACCGCGCGAGGCGGCGCTCGACGCTTGCCGCCAGGTGGCGGCGCACGGCGACATCGCGATCGTTTTCGGCAACGAACGCACGGGCCTTTCGAACGATGACGTCGAGCGGTGCAGCGCGCTCGCGCATATCCCTGCGAATCCGGCGTACAGTTCGCTCAATCTTGCGCAGGCGGTTCAGTTGCTCTCCTACGAACTGCGCCTCGCGTATCTTGCCTCGGGCGAGCCAGGCGCGGCGCTGCCCACTGCGGGTCCTGCACCCGTGAGCTCGCCGCTTGCCTCGAGCGAGGACATCGAGCGGATGTACGTCCACCTCGAAAACGCGCTGATCGCGCTCGACTTTCTCGATCCGGCCAATCCGAAGAAGCTGATGTCGCGACTGCGGCGGCTCTTCGCGCGCTCCGGCCTCGAGCGCGAGGAGGTCAACATCGTGCGAGGGATCGCGAAACGCATCCTCCTGCTCAAGGGCAAGGACGACGCATAAGGGCGCCAGGCGCGCATCGCGTGTGCGTCACGGCGGGTACGCGCTCGCGCATGCGCGCTGCAGTCCTGCGCGCTCGACCTTGACGGCTTCGGGGGCATGGCGGCACGTGCTGGCGGTTGCGCCTACAATCGATACAATCCACTCCCCGTTATAAGCAATTCAACGTTCCTTCCGATGCGGCGACGTCGTGCTGCGCGCACCTCATACGCGCGCAGCAGTCCCCAACGCAACGCATGGCAGCCATCATGTTCAAGAGACTCCGCGAAGACATCGCCACTATCCGCGAGCGCGATCCCGCCGCCCGCAGCGCGTGGGAAGTCCTGACGTGTTATCCCGGTCTGCACGCGCTCGTGCTGCATCGCGCGGCGCACGCTTGCTGGCTCGCGAAGCGACGCTGGCTCGCGCGCTACATTTCGCAGCTCGCGCGCTTTCTGACCGGCATCGAAATCCATCCAGGCGCGACGCTCGGCCGGCGCGTGTTCATCGATCACGGGATGGGCGTCGTGATCGGCGAGACGGCCGTGGTCGGCGATGACTGCACGATTTACCAGGGTGTGACGCTCGGCGGCACTTCGCTCACGCGCGGTGCGAAGCGTCACCCCACGCTCGGCGCGGGCGTGATCGTCGGCGCGGGGGCGAAGGTGCTCGGCAGCTTTACGGTGGGCGCGCAGGCGAAGATCGGCTCGAACGCGGTGGTCGTGAAGCCGGTGCCCGCAGGCGCGACGGCCGTTGGCAATCCGGCGCGAATCGTCATGCCCGCGAATGCCGCGCAACCGGAGGCGAAGCCGAAGTCCGCGAGCGAGTCATTCTGCGCATACGGCATCACGCCAAATGCCGACGATCCGGTGTCGCTTGCGATTCACGGCCTGATTGATCACGCGGCCAAGGAGACGCAGCGCGTGGATGCGATCGTCGATGCGATGGAGCGGCTCGGCGCACGGCTTGAGGCGCTCAATGGCGCCGATGCGGCGCTCTTCGATCTGCGACGCCTGTGTGCGGGACTGGAGGGTGGGGCGCCTGCAAGCGAAACAGCGCACGAAACAGCGAAGCGGGCAGAAGCTGGGAACGACGAAAGCGTTGCTGACGTCGACGCGCGCACATGATCGTCGTCTGCGAGTGACGAAACGCGCGGATCCTTTTCCTTCCATCGATGCCACTCAATCGAGCGGCATCATCCTGAATCCTTCTGCATCGACGCGCAGATAGCCGCCGCGTGGCTTGCCGTGATCGAGTTCCCAGTCGGGTAACACCCATCGCACGCCGCCAGGTTCCTGGTGGCGCGCCGGGCGGTGCGTATGGCCGTGAACGATTGTCGTCGCACGGCTGCGCCTGAAAAGCGCGGCGACGCCGCGCGCGGTCACATCATAGCGCGGCAAGGCGGGCCGTTCGCGACCTGCCTCGCTCTTGCGGCGCATGTTCTCGGCGAGCGCACGACGCCACCGCAGCGGCCACGCGAGAAAGAGCAGTTGCGCGAGGCGATTGCGCGCGAACGTGCGAAAGATCTGATAGCCGCGATCGTCGGTGCATAGCGCGTCGCCGTGCGCAAGCGCGATGCGCGTGCCAAATGCCGTAATCGCGATCGGGTCCGGCAGCCAGATTGCGCCCGCGGCTTTCATGAAGCGCTTGCCCATGAGGAAGTCGCGGTTGCCGTGCATGACGTAGAGCGCGATGCCGCGCTCGGAGAGCGTGTGCATCAGCGCGGTCATACGTGCGATGAACGGATCGGCGAGCATGTCGTCGCCGATCCAGTATTCGAAGAGGTCGCCGAGGATGAACACCGAGTCCGCCTGATCGGCGGTGACGCGGATGAAACGCTCGAACGCGGCGACCGTGTGCGGGATCGCGTCACTCAGATGCAGGTCCGACACGAACAGAAACGGGCGTGCCGCGTGCGGGCGTTTGCCCTCGCCGGGCACGCCCGCAGCGGCGTGTCGTAGTGCTTTCTCCTGCAGCATGAATGAAGCGCGCGCCCGGTGTCGTTATTCGACGACGACAGCTTTTTCGATCACGACGTCGTCGGCCGGCACGTCCTGATGAAATCCCTTCGAGCCCGTCTTGACCTTCTTGATCTTGTCGACGACGTCGAGGCCGTCGACAACCTTGCCGAACACGGCGTAGCCCCAGCCTTGCGGCGTCGGCGACGAATGGTTCAGGAAGTCGTTGTCGGCGACGTTGATGAAGAATTGCGCCGATGCCGAATGCGGGTCGTTGGTGCGCGCCATGGCGATCGAGCCGCGCTCGTTCTTCAGGCCGTTGTTCGCTTCGTTTTCGATCGGGGCATCGGTGGGACGTTGCTTCATGCCGGCTTCGAAACCGCCGCCCTGGATCATGAAGCCGTCGATGACACGGTGGAACACGGTGCCGTCGTAGTGGCCCTTCTTCACGTAAGCGAGAAAGTTCGCGACGGTTTTCGGCGCTTTTTCGGCGTTGAGTTCGAGCTTGATGACGCCGTGATTCGTATGCAGTTCGACCATGATGGAATCCTTTGCTGTGGCTGGGGTGAGTGAGCAGTGTGGCAGCGGCACGAGGCGTGGCGTTGCGCCCTCGCGTGTGCCGGTGCCGCACCGCGCGATGAGAGGAGTGCTAGTGCGTGTTATTTGCCGATGACCGTTGCCGACTCGATCACGACTGCCGTTTGCGGCACGTCCGACATCGGGCCGCGCGAGGTGGTGGGCACGGCTTCGATCCGCTTCACGACGTCCATGCCCTGTGTGACTTTGCCGAATACCGCATAGCCGTTGCCGTCTGGATTCGGGTAGTCGAGCCCCGCGTTATCCACCGTGTTGATGAAGAACTGCGCCGTGGCCGAATCGGGGTCGCCGGTGCGCGCCATCGCAATCGTGCCGGTCTGATTCTTCAGTCCGTTTCTGCTTTCGAGCGGGATCGGTGCGCGCGTCGGTTTCTCGACGAAGCTCGTCGTATAGCCGCCGCCCTGGATCATGAAGCCGCGAATCACGCGATGGAAAATCGTGCCGTTGTACTGGCCGGCCTTCACGTACTGGAGGAAGTTGTCGACGGTCTTCGGCGCCTTCTCAGGATAGAGTTCGACGCGAATGTCGCCCTCGCTGGTCTTGATGAGCACCTGCGGATGCGCGGCTTGAGCGGCCGGTTGCGCAAAGGCGGGAGCGTTCGCGATCAGGGCGGCGCTGCCGAGCGCCAACATCAACCATTTCATGAGTGTCCTCGGTAAAGCGGATTGGAAGGGGATTGGGAAACGACGTGCGCCGCTGCCTGAGCGGCGCGGCTTATTGCGAAGGCGCCACGTACGGCGGCGTCGCGAAGGGTCCCGACGGGCCGCCGAACTGGAACGAGGGATTGCTCAGCGTGGGCGCGATGAGGTTTGTCGTCTCCCCTTCGTTCGTAGCGGCGGGCGACACTGCCGGTTTTTTCGGCGCGGCAGACGGCGTGACGATGGTCTGGATGCTGGCGAGGCGCTGCTGCGTGGTGCCGCTCGCGTGACCTAGCGCAGTTGCGCGTCGGTATGACGCATCGGCGAGGCGCAGATACAGGTCACCGAGGTTCTCCCATGCAAGGCCGTACGACGGGTTCGCCTTCACCGCGGTTTCCAGTGCGACGCGCGCCTCTTCAAATCGGCCGTGCTTCGCGAAAAGCGCGGCGAGATTGTTGTAGGGCTCGGGCAATTCGGGGTACAGCTGCGTGAGCTCGGTAAATGCCGCGATCGCGTCGTCGTCGCGATTCAGACGCGCGAGGATCGTGGCACGCTTGAATTTCGCCTGCACGTCGTGCGGGTTCGTCTTGATACGCGCGTCGAGCGCCTCGAGCGCCGCCGCCCAGTTATGCTGCGCGATGGCGGCGTCCGCTTCGGGCGTGCCGTCGGCGGTTGCGGGGGGCGCAGCATGGGTCATCTGCGCACTGCCGAAGACGAACGCGATGCTCGCAAGCGCCGCTGCGGCAAGGGTCGCGACGCGATGCGTGCGGCCGCTGGAAGGTTTCATAGGGTGAGGTCGCGGTGTTATACTCCGAGCCATTCTAACAAAAGGTCCGTGCGTTTTCGTCGCGCGCTTGTTCCGGCCGCATCCGGTAAGTTCCGGGCAACCTCCGGACAACTTCTGGGCGCGACGCGTGAGACGCCGGGCTGTCTTCGCCCCTCGTGGTCGTCTCTGTCCAGATCGTAGCCTGAGTGCCGCGGTGCGTCGCACCGGCCGGCCACGGTCGGCGCCGTTGCAGATTTTCTTCGAACCACGTATCCAGCGTCCTTATGGAATCACTGCGCATCTACAACACGCTCGCGCGTGACAAGCAAGTTTTCGTGCCCCTCGAGCCCGGCGTCGTACGCATGTACGTCTGTGGCATGACGGTGTACGACTATTGTCACGTGGGCCACGCGCGTGTGATGGTGGTGTTCGACATCGTGCAACGATGGCTGCGCGCGCTCGGTTACAAGGTAACGTATGTCCGCAATATTACCGACATCGACGACAAGATCATTCGCCGCGCGGTAGAGAACGGCGAGACGATCAAGTCGCTCACCAGCCGTTTCATCGATGCACTTCACGAAGACGCGGACGCACTCGGCGTGGCGCGCCCCGATCTCGAGCCGCGTGCCACGCAATACATTGCGCAGATGCTCGACATGATCGGTATGCTGGAGAAAAACGGCTACGCGTATCAGGGCACGGACGGCGACGTCAACTACGCGGTGCGCAAGTTCGCGAACTATGGTGCGCTCTCGGGCAAATCGATCGAAGACTTGCGTACCGGCGAGCGTGTGGCTGCCAACGATGCCAAGCAGGATCCGCTCGACTTCGTCCTGTGGAAACAGGCGAAGGCGCATGAACCTGCTGATACGAGCTGGGATTCGAAGTACGGCCGTGGGCGCCCGGGCTGGCACATCGAATGTTCCGCGATGGGGTGCACGCTGCTCGGAGAGCATTTCGACATTCATGGCGGCGGGCAGGATCTGCAGTTTCCGCACCATGAGAACGAGATTGCGCAGAGCGAAGGGGCGACCGGCAAGACGTTCGTGAATTACTGGATGCACAACGGGTTCGTGCAGATCGACAATGAGAAGATGTCGAAGT
This sequence comes from Paraburkholderia dinghuensis, assembly GCF_003837865.1. Classification (GTDB taxonomy): domain Bacteria; phylum Pseudomonadota; class Gammaproteobacteria; order Burkholderiales; family Burkholderiaceae; genus Paraburkholderia; species Paraburkholderia dinghuensis. The sequence goes on from NZ_RQIS01000004.1 coordinate 160,560, forward strand.
CGCTCGGCAACTTCTTCACGATCCGCGACGTGCTCGCGAAGTACGATGCCGAAGTGGTGCGTTTCTTCATGGCACGCGCGCACTATCGGTCGCCGTTGAATTACAGCGACGTGCACCTCGACGATGCACGCAACGCGCTCACGCGTCTTTACACGGCGTTGAAAGATGTGACGCCGGATGCGGGCGAACTCGACTGGAACGAACCGTTCGCGCAACGCTTTAGCGCGGCGATGAACGACGACTTCAACACACCGGTTGCGATCGCCGTGCTGTTCGATCTCGCGACGGAAGTGAACCGCACACGTGATGCGGTGCTCGCGCGTCAGTTGCAGTGCCTCGCGCGCGTGCTCGGGTTGCTCGTGCGTGAGCCGCGCGTGTTCCTGCAACAGGCGGCTGGTGCACAAGATGCAGGGGCGCTCGACGTGGCCGGGATCGAAGCGAAGATCGCCGCGCGCCAGGAAGCGAAGAAGGCTAAACAATATGCGGAGGCGGACCGGATCAGGGCCGAGCTGCTTGATGCCGGTATCGCGCTCGAAGACAAACCGGGCGGATTGACCGAGTGGCGCCGCGTTTGAGCGGGCTATCCAGTTTCCACTGATCGATTCGCGAGGGCAGGAGGCAGGATGGCAACGGCCACGAAGGCGCAGGCCAGGCGGTCTGCGTCGATGACGAGCACGGCAGGTGAGGCGGGCAAGCGCACGGTGCGCGGCGCCGCGGCGGCGAAGACCGCAAAAGACGTGCTCGACGGCAAGATGGCGTCGGCGAGGAAGACGGTCGCCAGAAATTCGAAGACTGCGCTCGACGGCGCCGCTGGTACGACCGGCGCTGCAGTCAAACGCTCTCTCAAACGTTCGGTCAAGCCGGGCGCGAAACCGGTTCGCTCGAAGGTCAACGGCGTACCGGTAACGCCCGACGCACAGGCGCTGCATGCCGTGCCCGCAGTGCAGCCCGATGGCGCCGCCGCGCCCGACGTGGCCGCAGAGAATCTGTCCGGTGCGTTCGGGCTTGATGTGCAGCGTCCCGACTACTGGGATCGCGCGTGCGCCGATCTCGTCAAGCGCGACCGCATTCTCAAGAAGCTGATTCCGAAGTTCGGCCCCGTGCATCTCTTGAGCAAGGACGATCCGTTCGTCACGCTCGCGCGCTCGGTGGTCGGCCAGCAGATCTCGACGGCGGCTGCGCAGGCGCTCTGGCAGCGCGTCGAGGATGCATGTCCGAAGCTCGCGCCGCAGCAGTTCCTCAAGCTCGGTCACGAGAAGCTGGCCGCGTGCGGGCTCTCGAAGCGCAAGGCGGAATACATTCTGGATCTCGCGCAGCACTTCGTGTCGGGCGCATTGCATGTCGGCAAGTGGACATCGATGGACGACGAGGAAGTCATCGCCGAGCTCACGCAGATTCGCGGCATCGGCCGTTGGACCGCGGAGATGTTCCTGATCTTCAACCTCGCGCGCCCGAATGTGCTGCCGCTCGACGACCTCAGCCTGATCCGCGCGATCAGCATCAACTATTTCAGCGGCGAGCCCGTCACGCGCAGCGAAGCCCGCGAAGTCGCGGCGAACTGGGAGCCGTGGCGTACTGTCGCGACATGGTATATGTGGCGCAGCCTTGAGCCTGCTTGAACTCCCAGCGGGGGAGACGTTGTTGCGCCCCCGGTTTGAAGGTATGAAGAAGGTGCTAGAGCAGTTAAGGGTTGGCTATCGCCATCTCTTAATTGATAGTTCTGCGCCGATTCCGACACTGGCAGTCGCGGTTAGAATACGCGCTGCCGGTAAGTGCAAGGATTCCAACACATGAAGACCACGTTTCTGGATTTCGAACAGCCGATCGCTGAACTCGAAGCAAAAATCGAAGAACTACGCTTCGTTCAGGACGATTCGGCCGTCGATATTTCGGAAGAGATCGACCGGCTCTCGAAGAAGAGCCAGCAGCTCACGAAGGACCTCTATGCGAACCTGAGCCCGTGGCAGGTCTCGCAGATCGCGCGCCATCCACAGCGACCGTATACGCTCGATTACATTCACGAGCTGTTCACCGATTTTCATGAACTGCACGGTGACCGCTCGTATGCGGACGACCTGTCGGTCGTCGGCGGTCTCGCTCGATTCAATGGCCAGGCCTGCATGATCATCGGCCATCAGAAGGGCCGTGACACGAAGGAGCGCGCCGCGCGCAACTTCGGCATGCCGCGTCCTGAAGGCTATCGCAAGGCCGAGCGCCTGATGCGCCTCGCCGAAAAATTCGGTCTGCCGATCTTCACGTTTGTCGATACCCCGGGCGCGTATCCGGGCATCGGCGCGGAAGAGCGCGGCCAATCGGAGGCGATCGGCCGCAATCTCTACGTGATGTCCGAACTGAAGACGCCGATCATCACGACGATCATCGGCGAAGGCGGTTCGGGCGGCGCGCTCGCGATTGCCGTGGCCGACACTGTGATGATGCTGCAGTTCTCGACCTACTCGGTCATTTCGCCGGAGGGTTGCGCGTCGATCCTGTGGAAGAGCGCCGCGAAGGCGCCCGAGGCCGCTGAAGCGCTCGGTCTGACCGCTCACCGCCTGAAGGCGCTCGGTCTCATCGACAAGATCGTGAACGAGCCGCTTGGCGGCGCGCATCGCGATCCGAAGGGCATGGCTGCGCTGCTGCGCCGCGCGCTCTCCGACTCGCTGCGCCAGTTCCAGGGCATGAGCATTGCCGACCTCAAGGAGCGTCGTCACGAGCGCTTGATGGCCTACGGCAAGTTCAAGGAAACGACGCCGGGCGCGTAAGCCTCGCGTCCCGGTTCCCGATCACCGGCGCAAGCGCGCCGTCAAACCGTGACTGCCCATTCAGACTCCGACGCCGGGCGCATCGTTCTCGATGCGCTCGGCGTTGCGCTTTCTACACGCCCGAACGACAGCCTGATCGCGATCGCGTATAGCGGCGGCCTCGATTCGTCCGTGCTGCTCGATGCTGCCGTGCGGCTGGCGGGCGCGTCTCGTTGTGTTGCGTTGCATGTGCATCACGGTCTGAGCCCGAATGCCGATGCGTGGCTCGCGCATTGTGCGGCGACGGCGAGTGCGCTCGGCGTGGCGTTCGACGCGCGGCGCGTCGAACTGGCGCCCGACAATCCCGCTGGCGTCGAGGCAGCGGCGCGCGAGGCGCGCTATGGCGCGCTCGGCGAGATGTGCGCGCCGCACGGCGCGCAATCGCTCTGGCTTGCGCAGCACGCCGACGATCAGGCGGAGACCGTGCTGCTGCAATTGCTGCGAGGGGCGGGGCTCGCGGGACTGGCGGCGATGGCGCCGGTGCGCGCGCCGGCTGGTGGCGTACCGCGCGTGCGGCCGCTTCTGCATGTGTTGCGCGTGCAACTGGAGGCGTATGCACACGCGCATGGCGTGCGCTGGATCGACGACGAATCGAACGCGGACACACGCTACGCTCGCAACGCATTGCGGCACGATGTGTTGCCCGCGTTGGCGGCGCAGTTTCCGGGTTATCGCGAGGCGCTTGCGCGTACGGCGGCGCATGCGGCGTCGGCGCAACGTTTGCTCGACGAGCTTGCGCAGATCGACCTTCGTGAACTCGCCGTTGGCGATGGCGTGCGTTCGATCTCGCACGAGAAACTCGTGGCACTCGACGACGATCGCGCGCTGAACGTGCTGCGCTTCTGGATGCGAGAAACCGGCTTGCCGGCGGCATCGAGCGCGCGTCTCGCGGATGCATTGCGCCAGCTGCGTGAGATCGCACGCGACGATGGCACGGGCGGCGATCACGCCCTGCGTGTCGATCACGCGGGACAGCGGCTGCGCTGCTATCGGGGAGAGGTTTTCTGGGGCATGGCGCGCGAACCGATGCCCACACACGCGGCGCGTGAGCCGGCCGAACTGGTCTGGCGCGGTCAGGAAATCTGGCGCTTGCCGCAGTGGCGCGGCACGTTCGTGTTCGCCCCCGCCGATGCGGCCGATCCCGACGCGGTGCCCGAAGTACTGCTCACGCGCGCGCCACTTGTCGCGCGGGAGCGCTCAGGTGGAGAGCGCGTGCGCGACGCGGCGGCGGACGTTAGCCGCACGCTCAAGCATCTGTTTCAGCGACACGGCGTTCCTGCTTGGGAGCGCGACGTGCCGCTGCTCTTCAGCGGCGAGACACTGTTGTTCGTGCCGCGCATCGGTGTGAATCGGGCGGCGTTTCCAGAATGCGAGGCGAACGCGTCCTCGCTGGCGTCGTGGCGGCGTATCGAATGGCGTGATGACTTGCAGATCGCCTGACGTCGGTAAATGGGCTTCTGTTCCGCTTCTTGCTTCTTGCCTCTTTTCTGCCTCACGCCCGGATGAAAGCAAAAAGGGCGTTATCACCGCGCCAATTTGTCCTCAGTCGACCGCAAATCCTTGCTGCGCAAGCGTTTTTTACCCGCCATCGGCCAGTTTTGGCTTGAAATTTCCGTATCGATCGGGTAGGTTAACTCGTTTGTCCAGCTCGCTTTTTCGCGTTCACGGGCGCTGCCAAAAGCGGCATGCAGTGAAGCCAAGGGCCAAGCAAAGTGCAACAGGCACAAGCAGGCACGAGCCAAGCGCAAACAGGCGCAACAGGCACAAGCAGGCACGGGCGAGCGCAAGCGGTTGCGATCTCCCCCTCGGCGGTTAAGTACCGCTCGCAGGGACGACATTGCGGCATGCGGGCAGGGGCACCGGAACAACTCTGGTGTCGGACAAATTCCGCGCGTGCTGCACGCGCTGCATGCAAGCGGTCGCCGGGGCCTTGGTAAGGTTAAGGCCGGACGGCGTCGCCGTTTTCAGTGCGCCAGCGCGGTAACATCTCCAGTTCAGAACGACAATGGCACTCATCGTACACAAATACGGCGGCACCTCGATGGGCTCGGTCGAGCGCATCAAGAACGTCGCCAAGCGCGTCGCCAAATGGCACAAGGCTGGCCACAAGATGGTCGTCGTGCCGTCGGCGATGTCCGGCGAAACCAACCGTCTGCTCGGTCTCGCGAAAGAAATTTCGCCGCAGCCGAGCCCGCGCGAACTCGACATGATCGCGTCGACCGGCGAGCAGGTCAGCGTCGGCCTTCTGTCGATCGCGCTGCAGGAAGCCGGCGTCGATGCCATCAGCTACACCGGCTGGCAAGTGCCGGTCAAAACCGACAGTGCGTTCACGAAGGCGCGCATCAGCGAAATCGACGGCGATCGCGTGCTCGCCGATCTCGACGAGGGCAAGGTCGTCGTGATCACGGGCTTCCAGGGCATCGATCCGGAAGGCCATATCACGACGCTCGGCCGCGGCGGTTCGGACACGTCGGCGGTCGCGGTGGCCGCGGCGCTGAAGGCCGACGAATGCCTCATCTACACGGATGTCGACGGCGTCTACACGACCGACCCGCGCGTGGTGGACGACGCGCGCCGGCTCGATCGCATCACGTTCGAAGAGATGCTGGAAATGGCCAGCCTCGGCTCGAAGGTGCTGCAGATCCGCTCGGTCGAATTCGCGGGCAAATATCAGGTGAAGACGCGCGTGCTCTCCAGCCTGACCGACCCGCTGATGCCGCTCGACGCGGAAATGTCCTCGGGCACCCTGATTACTTTTGAAGAAGACGACACCATGGAAAAGGCAGTCATTTCGGGCATCGCGTTCCAGCGCGACGAGGCTCGGATCATCGTGATGGGCGTTCCCGACAAGCCGGGCATCGCATATCAGATCCTCGGCCCGGTAGCCGAAGCGAACATCGATGTCGACATGATCATCCAGAACCAGAGCGTGGCCGGCAAGACCGATTTCACGTTCACGGTCGGCCGTGGCGATTACACGCGCGCGATGGACATCCTCACGAACCAGGTGAAGGGCCACGTGAACGCGGAACAGGTGCTGGGCGATCCGAAGGTGTCGAAGGTCTCGGTCGTCGGCGTGGGCATGCGCTCGCACGTGGGCGTCGCGAGCAAGATGTTCCGCACGCTTTCGGAAGAGGGCATCAACATCCAGATGATCTCGACCTCCGAAATCAAGATCTCGGTGCTGATCGACGAGAAGTACATGGAACTGGCCGTGCGCGCGCTGCACAAGGCGTTCGATCTGGAACACGCTTAAGTGTCGATGTGGGCGCGGGTGACAGGTCTCACGGCCTTTGGGACGCAGTAGGCGGTATTTGTTGCACGGTTTGTCGCAAGCATGTGAAATATCCGCGAAAAAGTGCGTCCCAAAAATTGACCTTAACTCGCGAACCCGCTATTATCTTGGCTTCGTCGCGCTGCCTCCCTGGCGCGAGCGAAATTTTCGGGAGACGTGGCCGAGAGGTCGAAGGCACTCCCCTGCTAAGGGAGCATCTGGGCCAAAACCTGGATCGAGGGTTCGAATCCCTCCGTCTCCGCCAGTAATGGCGGCGAAACCCCGCAAGTTTTCGGACTTGCGGGGTTTTTGTTTTTCGGTCAGGCAGTCCGTGCATGACTGGAACTTCAGGACTGCAGAGCGCACGGCAACGTTCTGTACCTCCGCAATTCTCGGCACTACGGCCAGGCGTGCGATGTTATGCTTCCTCGCGTCGCAAACGGACACTGACAGACAAAAGCGGACACAAGCGCGGGCGGCCTGGCCGCATGCTGCGAACTCCGTGCATCGAATATACCCATGCGTTCTGGGCCCTACCGACTGAACAACGCGCGGCAGTGTTACGAGACGTTACGGTGGTCCGCGCACATGCCGTTTGTGCATTAGTTCTTACAAACCTGAAATATGCCGCTCGCGAGCCTGCGCTATATTTCATGCAACAAAATCTTTTGCAGAAAGGTGACTCAATGAAGTTCCCACGTGTTTTAGCAATGCTCGTCGGAGGGCTGGCTATCGGAGCGTCGGGTGCGGCCGTGGCTGGCGTGAGCGTTGGCGTCAATATCGGCGTTCCAGCCCCGGTTTATGTCGCACCGGTGCCTGTCTACGCACCTCCTCCGCCACCGCCCGTCGTTTATCAGCCCGCGCCGGTTTATGCCGCGCCGGTCTATGGCGGGCCTGCCATCGTGATTGGCTGGCACGGTGACCGCTATTGGGATGGCCGCCGCTATTGGGGGCGCGACGACTGGTATCGCCATCACGGCCACGGATACGGTCATGAATACGGCCACGGCGGCCCTCCGGGACACGAGCACTGGCACTGAGCGTCACTCGTGCCGCAATTTGTGCCGCAAAAGAAAAGCCGCCCCCGAGGGGCGGCTTTTTCATGCCTTGCCGTTGCCTGCGCAACGAAGCGCGGGCGGTGCGAGTTATTCGTCGAGACCGGCCCTGACGCCGACCACGGCGTTAAAGCCACCATCGACGTGCAGGATCTCGGCGGTCACGCCGCCTGCGAGGTCCGAAAGCAGGAATGCGGTTGAATTGCCGACCTGTTCGATCGTCACATTACGCTGCAGCGGCGCGTTCGCCTCGACAAAGCCGAGAAGCTTGCCGAAGCTCTTGATGCCGCTCGCCGCGAGCGTCTTGATCGGGCCAGCCGAAATGCCGTTTACACGGATGCCCTTCGCGCCGAGCGACACCGCGAGGTAGCGCACGCTCGCTTCGAGCGAAGCCTTCGCGAGGCCCATCGTGTTGTAGTTCGGGATCGCGCGTTCGGCGCCGAGGTACGTGAGCGTGACGAGCGATGCGTTATCGGCGAGCATCGGCAGTGCCGCTTTCGCGAGCGCCGGGAAGCTGTAAGCCGAAATGTCGTGCGCGATGCGGAAGTTCTCGCGCGTCATGCCCTCGAGAAAATCGCCCGCGATTGCCTCGCGCGGCGCAAAACCGATCGAGTGAACGATGCCGTCGAGCGTGTCCCAGTGCTGCTTGAGATCGGTGAACAGGGCTTCGATTTGCGCGTCGTCCGCGACGTCGCAGGGAAACACCAGATTGCTGTCGAACTCGTTTGCGAATTCGACGATGCGGTCCTTGAAACGTTCGCCGACGTACGTGAACGCCAGCTCTGCGCCTTCGCGTCTGCAGGCCTGCGCGATGCCGTATGCAATCGAACGGTTCGACAGCAGGCCGGTCAGCAGGATGCGTTTGCCAGCGAGGAAGCCCATGGATTCTCCTAATCAGGTCAATGCGTCGCGCGCCTCCAAATGTCGCGCCGCGCGGTTTGGGTAGAATTCTCTCACAATTGACGCGGCACACTCGGCAAATCACTTATCCATGACAACAGGAACGCCCGCCAGGGCAACGCGCGCGCGGCGCGGGCACAGGGTTGCGACGTGGCTTTGCGCGTGGTCAAAGACGGGCGCGGCTTGCTGTGTGGCGCTTGCCTTGACACTCACGGCGATGCCGTTCGCCCACGCGGCTCACGCGATTGCGCAGTTCGGCGAACCGAAATACCCGCCCGACTTCAAGCACTTCGACTACGTGAACCCGGACGCGCCCAAGGGCGGCACGCTCGTGCTCGCGAATCCGGACCGCCTCACGAGCTTTGACAAGTTCAATCCGTTCACGATGCGCGGCAACGCGGCGCCGGGCCTCGGCCTGCTGTTCGAGAGCCTGACCACGGGAAGCATGGATGAGGTGGCGTCGGCGTACGGCCTGCTGGCCGACGACATCCGCATTGCACCCGATGGGATGTCGGTGACGTTCCACCTGAATCCGCGTGCACGGTTTTCGAATGGCGACGCCGTCACCGCAGCCGACGTCAAGTTTTCGCTCGATACGCTCAAAAGCCCGCAGGCCTCGCCGCCGGTACAGGCGGCGTACGCCGAAATCACCCGCGCGGTGGTGGTCGACCCGGCGACGATCCGCTTCGAGTTCCGCAACCGCAGCCGCGAACTGCCGCTGATCGCGGGCGGCATGCCCGTGTTCTCGCACAAGTGGGGATTGCGCGCTGACGGAACCCGCATCCCGTTCGACCAGCTTGCGTTCGAGGAGCCGATCGGCAGCGGGCCGTATGTGATCGAGCGTTATTCGACCGGCCGCACGATCACCTACAAGCTCGATCCGCGCTACTGGGGCGGGGACTTGCCGGTGCGCGTTGGCACGAACAACTTCGAGCGCATCACATACAAGCTCTATTCCGACGATGTGGCCCGTCTCGAAGCGTTCAAGGCCGGCGAGTACGACGTGCTCGTCGAATACATTGCGCGCAACTGGGTGCGGCGCGACGTCGGCAAGCGTTTCGACAGCGCCGAACTGATCAAGCGCGAGTTCCCGCATCACAACGGCACAGGCATGCAGGGATTCGTCATGAACCAGCGCAAGCCGCTGTTTCAGGACGTGCGTGTGCGTGCAGCGTTCGATCTCGCGCTCGATTTCCAGTGGCTCAACCGCATGCTGTTTTACGGTCAGTACAGGCGCCTCGACAGCTGGTTCGCGAATACGGACATGCAGGCGAGGGGGCTGCCGTCGCCGGGCGAGCTGGCGCTGCTCGATCCGTGGCGCGACGAACTCGATCCGGTGGTGTTCGGTCCGCTGCCGCTGCAGCCGAGCACCGATCCGCCCGGCTCGCTGCGGGCAAACCTGCTCAAGGCGCGCGAGCTGCTTGGTGAGGCGGGCTGGACGTATCGCGACGGCGCGCTGCGCAACGCACAGGGCCAGCCGTTCGTGTTCGAAGTGCTCGACGATACGAGTTCGTCGGCGTCGTGGGCGTCGGTCATGGCGCAGTACACGCAGGCGCTCGGTCGCCTTGGCATTCGCGTGAACTATCGCGCGGTGGATTTCGCGCTCTACCAGAAGCGGCTCGACGCCTTCGACTTCGACATGACGACTATCCGCTTTCCCGACTCGCAGGTGCCAGGGACGGAACTGATCGACCGCTTCGGCAGCAAGGCCGCGGGCGAACCTGGTTCGGGTAATTCCATTGGCCTGAAGTCGCCGGCCGTCGACGCGATCCTCAAGGCGCTGACGCAGGCGCAGACGCTCCCGCAACTGCTCGATGCCACGCATGCGCTCGACCGGGTGCTGATGCACGGCTACTATGTCGTACCGCAGTGGTACAACGCGACGCACCGCGTCGCGTTCCGCAACACGCTCGCGTACCCGGCGACGCTGCCGCGATACTACGGCGCAATCGACTGGATCATCACGACATGGTGGTTCAAGCCGCAACCGGGCACGACGCCCTGACGCGGTCTCGCTACGTTGCCCCAACCCACGGACGCCAGGACCATGTGGAGCTATATCGTCAAACGCCTGCTGCTGATGATCCCGACGCTGCTCGGCGTGCTCACGCTGACCTTCGCCGTGATCCAGTTCGTGCCGGGTGGCCCCGTCGAGCAGGCGGTCCGCGAGTTACGCCGCGGCGCGGAGCAGGGCATGCCGTTCGGCATGCGCGCACACTCCGGTGTCGACGCGCAGCAGGTCGCGCAGCTCAAAGCGCTCTACGGCTTCGACAAGCCGCCGCTCCAGCGCTATGTGCTGATGCTCGGGCGCTTCGCGCGTTTTGACCTCGGGCAGAGCTACTTTCATCACCAGAGCGTGTGGTCGCTGATCGTCTCGAAGCTGCCGGTGTCGATCAGCATCGGGCTCTGGACGTTCTTTTTCACGTACCTGATATCGGTGCCGTTGGGTATCGCGAAAGCGGTGCGCAACGGCTCGCGCTTCGACCTCGTGACGAGCCTGATCGTGCTGATCGGCTATGCGATTCCGGGCTTCGTGCTAGGTGTGCTGCTGCTCGTGCTGTTCGGCGGCGGCACGTTCCTGCAGTTGTTCCCGCTGCGCAATCTCACCTCCGACAACTGGGACACCTTGTCGTGGGGCGGCAAGATTCTCGACTACCTGTGGCATATCACGCTGCCCGTGACGGCGTCGGTGGTGGGCAGTTTCGCCGTGACCACGATGCTGACGAAAAACGCGTTTCTCGAAGAGATCCGCCGGCAATACGTGCTGACTGCCCGCGCGAAGGGGCTCGCTGAGCGCACCGTGCTCTGGAAGCACGTGTTCCGCAACGCGCTTTTACCACTCGTCGTGGGCTTTCCTGCAGCGTTTATCGGCGCGTTCTTTACTGGAAGCCTGCTGATCGAAACACTTTTTTCGCTCGATGGACTGGGGCTGCTCTCGTACGAGTCGGTGGTGCGGCGCGACTATCCGGTCGTGCTCGGCACGCTTTATCTCTTCACATTGATCGGACTGCTGACGAAACTGATCTCCGATCTCTGTTACGTGTGGGTCGATCCCCGCATCCAATTCGAACAACTGGAGCGCTGAGTTGAACCGAGTCCGCCCCAGCATCGACACCGATTCCGAACCGCGCACCGAGTCCGTGAAGGCCTTCCGGTCGCCCACGCCCGCACGGCGTGTGTGGTCGCGCTTCAGGCAGCAGCGGCTCGGCTACTGGAGCCTGATTGTGTTTCTCGTCGCGTTCGCGGCGAGCCTCGCAGCGCCGCTCTGGAGCAACGACAAGCCGCTCGCGGTGCGCTACGATGGCCATCTGTATTTCCCGCTCTTCAAGGACTACCCGGAGACCGTGTTCGGCGGCGACTTCCCGTCGCCCGCCGACTATCTCGATCCGTATATTCGCCACCGGTTCGACACGCCCGGCAATTTTGCGATCTATCCGCCGAATCCGTACTACTACGACACGCTCAACTACTTCGCAAAGGTGCCGAACCCGGCGCCGCCGTCGCGGCAGAACTGGCTCGGCACGGACCAGAACGGCCGCGACCTGTTTGCGCGGCTCGTCTACGGCTTTCGTGTGTCGGTGGAATTCGGGCTAGTGCTCACCGCCATCGGCACGATTCTCGGGGTGCTGGCGGGGGCGGTGCAGGGGTACTTCGGTGGCAGGGTCGATATCGTCGGGCAGCGGCTCATCGAAATCTGGAGCGCGATGCCGGAGCTTTATCTGCTCATCATTTTTGCCTCGATCTTCGAGCCCGGCTTCATCCTGCTGATCGTGTTGCTGTCACTCTTCGGCTGGATCGGGCTCTCCGATTACGTGCGGGCCGAATTCCTGCGCAACCGCAACCAGGACTACGTGCTTGCCGCACGCGCGATGGGCCTGTCGAACTGGCAGATCATCTGGCGCCACGTCCTGCCTAACAGCCTTACGCCCGTTATCACGTTCCTTCCGTTCCGCATGAGCGGCTCGATCCTTGCGTTGACGAGCCTCGATTTTCTCGGCCTTGGCGTACCGCCGCCGACGCCGAGCCTCGGCGAACTGCTCGCCCAGGGCAAGGGCAATCTGGACGCGTGGTGGATCTCGATGTCGACGTTCGGCGTGCTGGTCGTCACGCTCCTTTTGCTTACGTTCATGGGCGACGCGCTGCGCAATGCACTGGACACGCGCATTTCCGACGCGATGAAAGCGGGAGGCAACCAGTGAGCGCGCAACAACTGGCAGGCACTGCGCCGCTGCTCGAAATCGAACGCCTTTCCGTGCGCTTCGGGGAGACGCTCGCCGTCGATGACGTCTCGCTCGCCATCGGGCGTGGCGAACGCGTCGCTCTGGTCGGCGAATCAGGCTCAGGCAAGACCGTGACGGCGCTCGCCGTATTGCGCCTCTTGCGCGATGCGCAGGTGACAGGGACGATCCGGCTCGACGGTGAGGATCTGCTCGCGAAGAGCGAGCGTGCGATGCGAGGCCTGCGCGGCAGCGACATCGCGATGATCTTCCAGGAGCCGATGACGGCGCTTAATCCGCTCTACACGATCGGCGAGCAGATCGCAGAGACGATCGTGCTGCATGACGGCGTGTCGAAGAAGGAGGCCTACGAACGCGCCGTGGGGCTCCTCGAGCGCACGGGCATCCCGGAGCCGCGCCGGCGCATTCTGAACTATCCGCATCAACTGTCGGGCGGCCAGCGTCAGCGCGTGATGATCGCGATGGCGCTCGCGTGCCGGCCGCGCCTGTTGCTCGCCGATGAACCCACCACGGCGCTCGACGTGACGATCCGCGGCCAGATCGTCGAATTGCTGCTCGAACTGCAGCGCGACGAAGCCGCACGCGGCGGCATGTCGGTGCTGCTGATTACCCACGACCTCAATCTCGTGCGCCGCTTCGCGCAGCGCGTGGCGGTGATGGAGCAGGGCAAGCTCGTGGAGACGGGGAGCGTCGAGCAGATTTTCGCGTCGCCGCAACATCCGTACACGCAGCGGCTGATCGCGAGCCGCCCGGTGCGCAATGTGCTGCCGGTGCTGCCGCTTGCACCGGTGCTGCTCGAGGCGAAAGACGTCGTCGTCGATTTCCCGACGAAGCTGACCGGCTTCAGGGGTTGGTGGCACAAGGGGCATTTTCGGGCGGTCGATACCGCAAGCTTGTCGGTGCGGCAGGGCGAGACGCTTGGGATCGTCGGCGAATCGGGGTCGGGAAAGACGACGCTCGCGATGGCAATGTTGGGCCTGCAACGAACCGCCGCAGGCCAGGTCGAGTTTCAGGGCAAGCCGGTCAAGAGCTATCAGGGGCGCGAGAAGCTCTCGTTGCGCTCGCATCTGCAGGTGGTCTTTCAGGACCCGTTCAGTTCGCTTTCGCCGCGGCAGACTATCGAACGCATCGTCGGCGAAGGGCTTGCGCTGCATCGGCCGGATCTCGCCAGCGAGGAGCGCAGGAAGCGCATCGTTGCGACGTTGCGCGAAGTCGGACTCGACCGCACGGCATTGCAGCGTTACCCGCACGAGTTCTCGGGCGGGCAGCGCCAGCGTATCGCCATTGCGCGGACGCTCGTGCTGGAGCCGCGGGTGATCGTGCTTGACGAGCCGACCAGCGCGCTCGACGTGTCGATCCAGCAGCAGGTATTGCGTTTGCTCACAGATTTGCAGCGCAGGTACAACCTGGGCTACGTGTTCATCAGCCACGACCTCGAGGTGATCGGCGCGATGGCACACCGCGTGGCGGTGATGCAGAACGGTGCGATCGTCGAGGCGGGTGACGTAGGAAAAATCTTCGACGACCCGACCCATCCTTACACGCGCAAGCTATTGAAAGCGGCCTTGGCGCGATGACAGTAAAAAAACCTTCATCAATGGTGCTCGCATCGTGATTGTATTTTTCTATTTGTTTTGACACACAAATACTTACTGGCTAGTATCGACCAAACTTTTCACTAACCTCCTGATTCGTGGGCATTTTCTACCGAACGATGCGGCACCGATACTTGACCCAGGCATGCACGCGCGTCGTCGCCGGGATGTTCATCGGCGTACTGATGGCCGCTGCTCCCGGCGCGTTCGCCGACGAAGCGAGCAGCTTTAGCCAGAATGCCACCTATTCGCCGAACAACGCGGCGAATTCCCAAGGTTCACAACTCGCCAATGCGCAGTCCACCGACCAGGCGGCTCCGGCCCCGGCGGAAAGCAGCGCTAGATCGTTCCTGTCCGGCATGGCCGGCAAGGCAGGCGACGTGGTTGTGGGCGCTCTCAACATGATCGGCGTCCGTTATCGCTGGGGCGGCAACACCCCGGATTCGGGCCTCGACTGCAGCGGCTTCGTGCGCTACGTGTTCCGTGACACGCTCGGCATGTCGCTGCCGCGCAGTGCGGTGGAAATGAGCCGCGTCGGCGAAAAGGTCAGCATGAGCAACCTCAAGCCGGGCGACCTCGTGTTCTTCAACACGATGCGCCGCACGTTCTCGCACGTCGGCATCTATATCGGTGACAACAAATTCGTGCATTCGCCGTCTACCGGCAGCACGATTCGCGTCGACGATCTCGATGACGGCTACTGGGAAAAACGCTTCACCGGCGCGCGCCGCGTTGAAGCGTCGTTTACGCCGCAACAGCAGCAGGACCTGAGGCAGCGCGTGAGCGTTCAGCTCAACGGTACTTCCGGTAGCAACTGAGCCCCGCCTTCAGGCTTACCCCCCGCCTTCAGGCGATTCCAGGCAGTTTCGGGCCAATAAAATGCCTGCTTGATTCAAGCAGGCATTTTTCATTGGCGGGCCGCAGCGCGCATCACCTCACGCGGTCGCGACGCGGGCCGCAGCCAGCTTGCGCTCCAGCTCCGGCATCATTTTCGCCACGGCTTCTTCGCCCGCGAGAATGGCCGCGTTGCGCTGGCCGAAGTCGCTGCCCGCCATCGCGTTCAGGGCTGGCCGGATCACGACATCGGCATATTTGTCGAGCTCGTAGGTCTTGATCGACTGGCCCATGATCGTGAAAGTCTGCATCAGCACGCCGAACTGGCTATCCGTCGCGGCCGTTTCCGGGCGCGCCGAGATATCCACCGCGATCACGAAGTCGGCCCCCATCTTGCGCGCGAACGCAGCCGGGACCGGGCTCACGAGGCCGCCGTCGACGTATTCGCGTCCGCCGATCTTCACGGGGTCGAATATCGACGGCAGGCTGCACGACGCGCGCACCGCGACGCCAGTGTTGCCGCGCTGGAACAGGATCGGCTGACCGTTATGGAGGTCGGTGGCGACGATGCCGAGAGGTATCGTCATTTTCTCGATCGGACGGTCGCGCAGGGTGGTGTTCAGATAATTCTGCAGCGCGACGCCACGCAGGAAGCCGCGCGTGCTGAAGGGCATGGCCCAGTCGCTGATCGACGCTTCATCCATCGTCAGGGCGAGTTTGTTGATCGCGAAACCATTCATGCCCGAGGCGTAGAGCGCTGCGACCACCGAGCCCGCGCTCGTCCCCGCAACCAGATCGACTTTGATGTTGCGCGCTTCAAGTGCCTTGATCACGCCGATGTGCGCGAAGCCGCGCGCGGCGCCGCCTCCAAGCGCGAGGCCGACACGGATCGGGCGAACCGGTTTCGCGACGGGCGGTGGCGGGGTGGTCGTCGCGGCGACGGGCGGCGTGACCTTTGCGGTTTCAACGCGCGCTGTCGTGCAGGCGGCGAGGGCAGTGGACGCAGCCGCGAGCGTAAAGCTGCGACGGCTCAAAGAGGGCGATGACGACTTCAAACGGGTTCTCCAACCGGCGCGTGGCGGATCGTCGTTGCGACGCGCAATCTCAGGTCACGCGCTGCACACGGTCCGTGCGCCGCAGTCTGGTCGCGCGGGCGGCCTCTGGCGCTCCCGTGCGGCGCCGTGCGACGGATGCGGCGCGCCGACATCATACGGCAAAGCCGGGCGTGTTTTTGAGATGTGCGTGTAACGCGATGTGTCAGCGGGTTTCAGCGCGTTTCGCGGGCAGGTTGGCGGTTTCGATATGCGCACACGGTGCGGAGGCGAGGACGTCGTTGCCGGGCTTGCGAGGCGCCTGCGCGCGGCGAGCCCAAGGGCAATGCCCCTGCGGCGGGTATAATCCGGTCTCGAATTTTCCCGGTTTTTCGTCCGCCCGGGCGTTGTGCCCGGCGCTTTGCGCACGCGCCGCGCCGGCTGCGAACCCCTGCCGTCCGTCGCTGACCGAACTCGCGCGGCGGCACCGTCTTTCGAGTAATCGCCCATGACCACGACTCCCGTCCGTACCCGTTTTGCGCCGAGCCCGACCGGCTTCATCCACCTCGGCAACATCCGCTCCGCGCTTTATCCCTGGGCCTTCGCGCGCCACAACAAGGGCGTTTTCGTGCTGCGGATCGAGGACACCGATGTCGAGCGCTCCACGTCCGAATCGGTCGACGCGATCATCGAGGGCATGGCATGGCTTGGCCTCGATTTCGACGAGGGCCCCTTCTACCAGATGCAGCGCATGGACCGTTACCGCGAAGTGCTCAAGCAGATGACCGAGCAAGGCCTCGTGTACCCGTGCTACATGTCGACGGAAGAACTCGATGCGCTGCGCGAGCGTCAGCGTGCCGCGGGCGAGAAGCCGCGTTACGACGGTACGTGGCGCCCCGAGCCGGGCAAGGTCCTGCCGACGCCGCCCGAAGGCGTGCAGCCCGTGATGCGCTTTCGCAATCCGCTGACGGGCGTGGTGGCGTGGGACGACGCCGTGAAGGGCCGCGTCGAGATTTCGAACGAAGAACTCGATGATCTCGTGATCGCGCGCCCGGACGGCACGCCGACGTACAACTTCTGCGTCGTGGTCGACGACCTCGATATGAAGATCACCCACGTTATCCGCGGCGATGACCACGTGAACAACACGCCGCGCCAGATCAACATCCTGCGCGCGCTCGGTGGCGAGCCGCCCGTCTACGCGCATCTGCCGACCGTGCTAAACGAGCAGGGCGAGAAGATGAGCAAGCGCCACGGCGCGATGAGCGTGATGGGCTATCGCGATTCCGGCTATTTGCCCGAAGCGGTGCTGAACTATCTCGCGCGCCTCGGCTGGTCGCATGGCGATGCCGAAGTGTTCACGTGCGAGCAGTTCGTCGAGTGGTTCGACCTCGATCACCTCGGCAAGTCACCGGCGCAGTACGACCAGAACAAGCTCGACTGGCTCAATAACCACTACCTGAAAGAAGCCGACAGTGCGCGTCTCGCGGAACTCGCGAAGCCTTTCTTCACAGCGCTCGGTATCGATGACGCGACGCTCGCGAACGGGCCGTCGCTCGAAGGCGTGATTGTGCTTCTGAAGGACCGGGCGAACACGATCAAGGAGATCGCAGAGAGCGCACAAATGTTCTACTGCGAGCCGCAGCCCGAAGCCGATGCGCTCGCACAGCACGTCACCGACGCCGTGCGTCCGGCGCTCGTCGAACTCGCTGCTGCATTCAGGAATGTCGAGTGGACGAAGGCGGAAATCTCGGCGACGCTGAAGGCGACGCTTGCCGCGCACAAGCTGAAGATGCCGCAACTGGCGATGCCAGTGCGTCTCTTCGTGGCCGGCACGACGCACACGCCTGCGATTGACGCCGTGCTCGCACTGTTCGGTCGCGACGTGGTGGTGAGTCGCATCGAGCAGGGCCTCGCGAAGTCAGCGTGATTTTTTTAAAGATTTTTTGCCCCGGCCCTAGCGCTGGGGCATGAGTTCTTGTAGTATTCGGGCTCCGTTGAAAACGGAGCGTGAACAGGCAGCAACGTTCACTGCAGAGCGGCTGGAACGGGCAACGAAGTTTCAAATACGTTGCAGAAAACGATCCAAAGGCTCTTTACAAGAGCGAGTTTGCTGTTTATAATCTCGCTTCTGTTCTGCAAGGGGGTATAGCTCAGCTGGGAGAGCGCTTGCATGGCATGCAAGAGGTCAGCGGTTCGATCCCGCTTACCTCCACCAAAAAGTAGAACGGCGCAGAGTAGAAGTTTCTCCGCGAGAGCGGTTGTGAAGATAAAAAATCTTCACAAAATGCAGGAAAATAGTTATAATGTTGTTCTTCGCTGTTGATTGATTTTGATGGCGAGCGTGGCAAAAAGAGCAGTAACTGTAGCAAGGCATTATCTGAAAAGATTATGTCCCCTTCGTCTAGAGGCCTAGGACATCACCCTTTCACGGTGAGTACAGGGGTTCGAATCCCCTAGGGGACGCCAGACATGAGCGTCGTCGATTAGATCGTAATGATGTCGATGAGGCAGCAGGTGGGAATCAACCGACGCCCGGCTGTGTATGTCGAACTGGAGCGGTAGTTCAGTTGGTTAGAATACCGGCCTGTCACGCCGGGGGTCGCGGGTTCGAGTCCCGTCCGCTCCGCCAGATGAAGCCCGTTCAGGCTATAACTTGAGCGGGCTTTTTAGTTAAAGTTGTGTAGGCGTAAGCCTGTGTTGTCCCCTTCGTCTAGAGGCCTAGGACATCACCCTTTCACGGTGAGTACAGGGGTTCGAATCCCCTAGGGGACGCCAAAATTCGAGCGGCGCCATGCAGTACGGCGACGCAGCCAGCGGGAATCGACCGACGCCCGAAGGTAGAAGCAGGACTGGAGCGGTAGTTCAGTCGGTTAGAATACCGGCCTGTCACGCCGGGGGTCGCGGGTTCGAGTCCCGTCCGCTCCGCCAGACGAACGAAGCCCACTGAAATTATTCAGTGGGCTTTTTTCTTTTGTGCCGCCGTTGTCTTGCCGTTGCCCTGCTGTGCCCCTTCGCCCGGCAGTACGGACAAACGGCCATTGTCGGCGCGCGCGCGGTATCGTAGCGTAGTCGAGACTTTCCGATCCTCGCTGGCGCATTCCATGTTTGCTCCGAACGATATCCCTTCGCGTTTCCAGCTGCGCCACGCCACCATGGACGACTTCGAGTTCGCCGAGGCGCTAACGCGCAACAACATGGGGGGCTACTATCGGCGACATCATCTCATCTGGCGGGGCGATCTTTTTCTCGCGAGCTACCGCGAATCGGAGAATTTCATTCTCG
This sequence comes from Paraburkholderia dinghuensis, assembly GCF_003837865.1. Taxonomy (GTDB): domain Bacteria; phylum Pseudomonadota; class Gammaproteobacteria; order Burkholderiales; family Burkholderiaceae; genus Paraburkholderia; species Paraburkholderia dinghuensis. Next base: position 179,573 of record NZ_RQIS01000004.1, read on the forward strand.
AACTCGATCGCGAGGCGATTGGCGTTTTGCGCATCACCGAAGAGGGCGATTCGCTGCACATTCGCGACGTCCAGATTGCCGAGGGCTATCGCGGTCACGGCGCCGGGACTTTCCTGCTCGACATGTCGCATCGCTGGGCGCGTGAGCGCGGGCTGCGCGAATTGCAGTTGCGCGTGTTCGTCGACAATCCGGCTGCGCGACTCTATCTGCGTATGGGCTATCGCGTCGCGGGGCCGAGGCTGGCCAGGCTCGGCTCGATACGGCACATGACGCGGCCGGTCTGAGCGCGTTTCATGCGCACTTTACACGCGTTTTACGTTGCCTCGCCGATCTCGTCGGCTTTGTCGCGCGTGGTGTCCATCGAATCGCGCAGCACCGAATCTTCATTCGTTTCGTCGGCCCGATCGCCCGTGCCCCGCGCAATGAAGGCGCGTGGACTCTCACCCACCGCCCGCCGGAACATCGCCGAAAAAGCGCTCTGGCTTTGATAGCCGAGCTCGTGCGCCACGATCGCCATCGGCTTGCCCTGATTGAGCAGCGGAATCGCACGTGCGAGCAGTGCCTGCTGGCGCCACTGCGAAAAGCTCACACCCAGCTCCTGGCGAAACAGGCGCGCGATCGTACGCGTGCTCGCACCGACGTGCGCAGCCCAGTATTCGAGCGAGCCGGGCCCGGCGGGATCGGCGAGCAGCGCCTCGCACAGCGAGCGCAGGCGCTTTTCCTCCGGCATCGGCACGGAGAGCGGCAGCGGCGCGGAGCGCGTGATTTCGTCGAGCGCGAGCGCACCGAGTAACCGTTCGCGCACCGGAGCGATGTCGCGCTCGTCGAAGGATGCGATCGTCTCGCGCAGCAGGCCGGACACTTCGACCACACGACAAGCGTCGAGTCCAGGAGGCACCACGGTTTCGTCGACGTAGAGCGTGCGCAGGAACGCGTCCTCGACGATCTGCACTTCGTGCGTCACATAAGGCGGAACCCAGATCGCCCGTGAGGGCGGGACCATCCAGGAGGTGCCGGGCGTCGTCATGCGCAGCACGCCGCGCGACGCATACGCGAGCTGCGCCCACGCGTGCGTGTGCTGCGAGATTCGCACACCGGCGGCCATCGGGCGCGAGCGCACACGTACGGGATGCGCAGGCGTGGGCTCGAACTCCGGGGGAATATCGGCGAATTCCGCAGTGGGAACGACGGGCATCAGCGGTTGCAGGGACATGGGGCGGAACGCGAAGCGCGGCGAGTGACGTTGGCGGTTCGCGGACATTTTAGGCGCAATCGCTCGGGCAGCGTTGGCGCGCTGCGTTGACTTGCCGGGGGCGCGCAATGGTTTATCGACAGGCATAATGCATCCGGTTCGTCATATCGCAATGGAGACACCATGAATTTCGCCACCGCCGACCTCTGCGACGCGCACGAAGACCTGCTCGCAACCGGCACGCTGCGCGTGCTCGATCCCGTGTTCCGCTGGTTTGGCCGCTCGCAGGCCTTCAGCGGTCCGGCGCTGACGTTGAAAGTCTTCGAGGACAACTCGCTCGTGCGTGCGACGCTGGAGACACCGGGGGCGGGTCGTGTGCTCGTCGTCGATGGCGGCGGCAGCCTGCGTTGCGCGCTCGTCGGCGGCAAGCTCGGCGAACTGGTACAGAACAATGGCTGGGCGGGCGTCGTCGTCAACGGCTGCGTGCGCGACTCGCTCGAACTGAACGCGCTCGATGTGGGGATCGTGGCGCTCGCGACTCATCCGCAGCGTAGCTTCCGGCGCGGTGCCGGCGAGCGCGACGTGCCGGTGCGCATGCCGGGTGCGACCGTGCGGACGGGCGAATGGATTTACGCCGATACTGACGGCGTACTCGTGTCGCATGAGTCGCTCGGCGCGTCCTGACGTCGCTCCGAGGTCAAGAGGAGCGCAATGATGCGGTACGTGTTCGTCTACGGGACGCTGCGCGCGGGCGAGATCAACGACATCATTGTCGCGGCGGCGCGTAACGAGATCATGCAGCCGCGCCTCCTCGGACGGGCGGCGGTGGCGGGGCGTTTGTTCGATTTCGGATCGTATCCGGGCATGATCGCCGACGCGTACGCGGCGCCCGTACTCGGCGAAGTGTACGAGATTGATGACGCGCTCGTGCCGGTGCTCGACGACATCGAAAAGGTGTATCCGGGTGTGCCGGGGCTCTTCCTGTCGCAGCAGGTCGAAGTCGAGGTAGAGGGGCGGCAGATGGCATGCCTCTTTTATCCGGTCGCGCCGGAGCGGGCAGATGGACGTCCCGAGATTCATGGCGGTGACTGGGTGGCGCATCGGCTGGCTCGCTGAGATCGGCGCCTCGCGTCCATGGACGCCAGATGCACAAAAGCCCGGCGGATCGAAATCCGCCGGGCTTTTTTTGACGTCCGCGTGTTGCGATCAGCCGGTCGTCAGATCTCTTCGTAAAGCGGCAGCGTCAGGAACTCGACGAAGTCCTCCGACGTCGACATCTGTTCGAAGATCTGCGAAGCGCGCACGTAGGGCTTCGTGTCGCCTCCTACCACGGCCTTCACCTTGTCCAGCTCGTGCGCGATCAATTCGCGCACGAGGTCTGCCGTGACCTTGCGGCCGTCTTCGAGCTTGCCCTTCGGCGAGCGGATCCACTGCCACACCTGCGAGCGTGAGATTTCGGCGGTTGCGGCGTCTTCCATGAGGTTGTGGATCGGCACGCAGCCATTGCCCGCGAGCCACGAACCGAGGTAGTGGATCCCGACGTTGATGTTGTTGCGCAGTCCCGCTTCGGTGATCGGTGCCTCCGGGCGGAAGTCGAGCAGATCCTTGCCCGCCACGTTGACGTCCGGGCGCTGCTTGCCGATCTGGTTCGGCTTGTCGCCGAGCACCTTCACAAACTCTTCCATCGCGATCGGCACGAGGCCCGGGTGTGCGACCCAGCCGCCGTCGTAGCCGTCGGTCGCGTCGCGGGCCTTGTCCGAGCGCACACCGCCCATCGCCTTGTCGTTCGCCGCGGCGTCGTTCTTGATCGGGATGAGCGCGCTCATGCCGCCGATCGCCGGTGCGTTGCGGCGGTGGCAGGTCTTGAGCAGCTCCAGCGCGTAGGCGCGCATGAACGGCACGTTCATCGTGATCTGCGAGCGATCCGCGAGGCAGAAGTCCTTGTCGTTCTTGAACTTCTTGATCGCCGAGAAGATGTAGTCCCAGCGGCCCGCGTTCAGGCCCGAGCTGTGCTCGCGCAGTTCATAGAGGATCTCGTCCATCTCGAATGCGGCGAGGATCGTCTCGACGAGCACGGTCGCGCGGATCGTGCCGCGAGGAATGCCCACGGCTACCTGGGCGGCGACGAAGATGTCGTTCCACAGGCGCGCTTCGAGGTGGCTTTCCATCTTCGGCAGATAGAAGTACGGGCCGCTACCGCGCGCGATCAACTCCTTCGCGTTGTGCATCAGATAGAGCGCGAAATCGAAGATGCCGCCCGAGACGCGCTGACCGTCCACCGTGACGTGCTTCTCGTCGAGATGCCAGCCGCGCGGACGCACGATCAGCGTCGCGACCTTGTCGTTGAGCTTGTACGACTTGCCGTTCTGTTCCAGCGAGATCGTGCGGCGAATGGCGTCCTTGAGGTTGATCTGGCCGGTGATCTGGTTGTCCCAGTTCGGCGCGTTCGAATCCTCGAAGTCGGTCATGTAGGAATTGGCACCCGAGTTCAGCGCGTTGATGATCATCTTGCGCTCGACCGGACCCGTGATTTCCACACGGCGGCATTCGAGATCCTTCGGCAGTGCCGCGATTTTCCAGTCGCCTTCGCGGATCGACTTCGTCTCTTCGAGGAAGTTCGGGCGCTCGCCCGCGTCGAGGCGTCGGGTGCGCTCGACGCGCGCCTTGAGCAGTTCCTGACGACGCGGCTCGAATGCGCGATGCAGCTTCGCGACGAGGTCGAGCGCCTCGGGCGTGAGGATCGTTTCGAAGCCGGGCTTGATCTCGGCCGAGATCTGCATGCCCTGCGGCACTTGCAACGTGTTTGACATGATTGCTCCTTTGTCGGTCAGTTTAGGAATGCTTGCGTTAGGCGCGTTGCCTGATGGGGACGGGTTCGTCACGCACCGTGGTGGTGTCCGTTCAGGCAGCGCTGCGGTGTCGGGGAAGGCGGCGAGTTCTGCCATGCCGCCGCCAGTGCCGTGCGCTGCGACGCCGGGTTCTCCGACGGGCAGACGCTGGCGATTGATTCAGAGGTCGTGTAGTCGACCCAACCGGCACCCGTGGCGTCCCAGCCGTTCGACGAGATGGACGCGCTCTCGCTCGGTGGTGCGCCGAGGGCGTAGGCTGCGGCGGCGGGCTTGTAGGTGCGGACCGCGTCGCTCGACAGGAGTGATGTCTCGATGGCGAGGGACTCGCGTGGCGCTCGTTGCGGGAAGTCCGCGAGGAAGTGGCGGCGGGGCGGCTTGTCGCCGTGCTCGACGCATTCGCTGCTCCACTGATCGGCATTCATGCGGTGTTTCCGCAGCGCAAGCACTTGCCGGTTCGCGTGCGCCTCTTTTTCGATTTTTTCAAGCATACATACGGTCATCCGGAGTACTGGGGCCAGGACTGACGCCTTCGTCTTGCGCACACGTATGCGCGTTTCCGATATGCGTGGAGACCCGGATGCGCGCGCTGCGCCGGTTTTTCGCGCACTACAATCGTTTTGATGGCGTTCGGGCGCCGTTCGCCCGCATCGCCGGAATCACCGTGAATGGCCGCTGCCGACAACGGAGGGCGCCATGTTCAAGCACATCCTCGTTCCGACCGACGGCTCGGATCTGTCGAAGAAAGCGATCGACGGCGCGATCGACCTTGCGCGCACCGTTGGGGCGCGCGTCACGGCCTACGCCTGTCTTCCGCAATATCCGTACTCACCTTATTCGGATGTCGCGATCGAACCGCCCGGCGATTTCCAGACGCGCAGTGAAAGAGAGGCGCGCACGCATCTGCAGGAAATCGAGGACGCGGCGCGAAGCGCGGGCGTGATCTGCGAAAGCCGCACGAGCGTCCATCCGTCACCGTATCTCGGCATCATCGAAGCTGCCGAATCCGGTGGCTGCGATGTGATCTTCATGGCTTCGCATGGCCGACGCGGACTCGGCAGCCTTCTGATCGGCAGCGAGACGCAGCGTGTGCTGACACATACGAAAATTCCGGTGATCGTTTACCGCTGATGGCCCGACGTGGCCTGGCTGGGCAGGGTGAACCCCAGTCGGCGCATGGGTAAGCTGTTACGTACCCATGCGCCTTCCGTGGCTGCGTCCCCGTTGGGCTTCTTTTATTGCCCAGGTTTCGGGCCGTGGCTCCGGCGGATTGCCGGATCAAGAGGCTGGCCGGATTGTGTCCGGCCAAGCCGCGGCCTTACCCTGTCCTCCCGTTTTGTCCTGCCTGTCGCGGACATCTTTGATGCACGCCGGGCCGCGCCTGTGGCCGGTGAGCCCCCGCCAGGGTCACGCTTTCCGGCCACGGCGCCGCCTGACGGCACCGGTACTGCCAATAGCTTTACGCTACCTTCTTGTCGAAGAACTGCTCGTCTTCTGTCGAACCGTGCAGGGCGGTCGTCGAGGCCTCGCGCTCGACCGTCTGCGTCACGGCGTCGAAGTAGCCCGTGCCGACTTCGCGCTGGTGCTTGACGGCGGTGAAGCCCTTCTCGGCGGCCGCGAATTCGGCCTGCTGGAGTTCGACGAATGCGCTCATGTTCTGGCGCGCATAGCCGTGCGCGAGGTTGAACATCGAGTAGTTCAGCGAGTGGAAGCCCGCGAGCGTGATGAACTGGAACTTGTAGCCCATCGCGCCGAGCTCGCGCTGGAACTTCGCAATCGTTGCGTCGTCGAGGTTCTTCTTCCAGTTGAATGACGGCGAGCAGTTGTACGCGAGCAGTTTGTCCGGGAACTGCTTGTGGATCGCTTCCGCGAACTGCTTCGCAAACGCGAGATCCGGCTTGCCTGTCTCGCACCAGATCATGTCGGCATACGGCGCGTAGGCGAGACCGCGCGAGATCGACTGCTCGAGGCCGTTACGCGTGCGGAAAAAGCCTTCCACAGTGCGCTCGCCCGTGAGGAATGGTTTGTCGTTGTCGTCGATGTCGGATGTGACGAGGTCGGCGGCTTCCGCGTCGGTGCGGGCGAGCAGCACGGTCGGCACACCGCAGACGTCGGCGGCGAGACGCGCGGCGGTCAGCTTCGCGATGGCCTCGCGCGTCGGCACGAGCACCTTGCCGCCCATGTGGCCGCACTTCTTTACCGATGCGAGCTGGTCTTCGAAGTGCACACCCGCGGCGCCTGCTTCGATCATCGCCTTCATCAGTTCGAACGCATTCAGCACGCCGCCGAAGCCGGCTTCGGCGTCTGCGACGATCGGCTGGAAGAAGTCGACGTAGCCTTCATCGCCGGGGTTCTTGCCTTCCGACCACTGGATCTGGTCGGCGCGCGTGAGTGTGGCGTTGATGCGCTTGACGACCTGCGGCACCGAGTTGGCCGGGTAGAGCGACTGGTCCGGGTACATTTCGCCGGCGAGGTTGGCGTCGCCCGCGACCTGCCAGCCCGACAGGTAGATCGCCTTGAGGCCGGCCTTGACCTGCTGCATGGCCTGGTTGCCGGTCAGCGCGCCGAGCGAGTTGATGAACGGCTCAGTGTTCACGCCCTTCCAGAGCTTCTCAGCGCCAAGCTTCGCGAGCGTGTGCTCGGGTTGGATCGAGCCGCGCAGGCGCACCACGTCTTCGGCGGTGTAGTTGCGCGTGACACCCGTCCATCGCGAATCGGTTTCCCATTGCCGCTGCAGTTCCTTCGCCTGTTCCTGACGGTTCGACATGGTGTGCTCCTTCGTTTGCCCGATAAGTAAGACCAGTCTGACTCGTTGACTCGACGATGAGAGACGCTTCGGGTGGTTTTCGCGCGTTTCGTTTCGTCAAGTCTTATATAAGAGTCTAGGCAAATCGATCTGGACGCGACAGACCGTTGGAGGGATTTGATGATAATTTTTAAATCATTAAAATCAATTGTTTGCGCATGTTATTTCGCGATGAGAAATGCAATTTCCCATGCTGCAACAGCGCGCTTTGTGCCACGCAGCACGATTTTTTACGAAGCAAAAATTTTTTTCGTATCGTGAAATGCCGGCGGAGATAAAAAAAGACCGGTGACGAAGCACCGGCCTTTCAGGAGTCGCTGCGGGAGCAGGGCGCGAAATGCGCTGTCGTGCTCCCGGGCGTGGTCGCGATCAGCTGTCGCGACGTGCGCCGCGCGGGCCGTCGTTGCGGCGGGCGCTGAAGCCCTCGCGCGGGCGGCCGGCGCCTTCGCCGCGCGGTTGGCCGTAGCCGCGGCTGTTGCCGCCTTCACCGCGCGAAGCGCCGTAACCGGGGCGCGAGCCATTACCGCCGTCGCGTTGGCCATAGCCTCCATCACGCGACTGGCCGGCGTAACCGCCACGCGACGAGCCTTCGGACTTGCCTTGCCAGCCGCCGCCGTTGCCACCATTGCTGTTACCGCTGCGGTTGCCGTTGCTGTTGCTATAGCCACCCGGCTTGCCGCTGCCGCTGCCGAAGCGACGAGCGCCACCGCCATTGCCACCAGGACGGCCACGGCCGCCGAAGCCGCGATTCGCGGGCGGCGCCTTGCGCGGCTCGAAGCCTTCGACGGTGTTGACCGGCAGCGTCGAGCGCACGAAGCGCTCGATGCGCTTGAGCGCGCCTTGCTCGGCGTGATGCACGAGGCTCACTGCGGTGCCCGAGCGGCCTGCACGACCCGTGCGGCCGATACGGTGAACGTAGTCTTCCGCGAACTTCGGCAGGTCGTAGTTGAAGACGTGCGTGATGCCCGGGATGTCGATGCCGCGTGCCGCGACGTCAGTCGCGACCAGCACGCGCACGCGACGCTCGCGCAGTGCGCGGATCGTGCGATTACGCGCACCCTGCGGCAGATCGCCGTGCAGCGCCGCGCTTTCGAAGCCCGCGTCGGCGAGCTTGCCGGCCAACTGGTCGGCGTCCAGCTTGGTCGCCGTGAACACGATGGCCTGGTCGAGGCTCTCGTGGCGCAGCAGGTGATCGAGCAGGCGATCCTTGTGATCGCGGTCGTCGACGTAATGCACAGTCTGCGCAATGTTCGACTTCGATTCGATCTTGTGCGTGATCTCGATGCGCTCCGGGTCCTTCAGCAGACGGCCCGTGAGCGAGCCGATCTTGCCGTCGAGCGTGGCCGAGAACAGCATCGTCTGGCGCGATTCGGGCGTGGCGGCGACGATCGATTCGATATCTTCGATGAAGCCCATGTCGAGCATGCGATCGGCTTCGTCGAGGACGAGCATCTTGAGTTCCGACAGGTCAATGCGGCCGCGCTCGAGGTGGTCGAGCAGACGGCCCGGCGTCGCGACGAGGATCTCGGGGTTCTTCGCAAGCAGCATCAGCTGCTGGCTGTAGGCCACGCCGCCGAGGATGCTGACCGTGCGCAGGCGACGCAGATGCTTGCCGTAAGTCGTCGCGGCGGTGGTCACCTGCATGGCGAGTTCGCGCGTCGGCGTGAGGACGAGGAGGCCGGGGCGCGCAACGGGTTGCGGGCGGCGCTGGCGACGATCGCCCTGGCCACCCTGGGCGCCTTGCGGACGCGGCTCGCGCGGCTGTGCGGCCTGTGTCTTCTGGAGTTGCGCGAAACGCTCGATCGCGGGCAGCATGAACGCTGCGGTCTTGCCCGATCCGGTCGGGCTCGAGACCATCAGGTCGCGGCCGGCGATGGCGGCCGGGATGGCGCGTTGCTGCACGGGCGTCGGCGACTTGTAGCCCGCTGCGTCCAGCGCCGAGACGATCTCCGGCGACAGGCCGAGCGACGCAAACGTCGGGCCTTCGGGCGTGTCGGCGGCGGCAGGCGCGGGTGCGTCAGCGGCGGCATCGAGACCGAGGGCAACGTTGGCGATTGCGTCGAGGGGGCTTTGGGTAATGCTCGAAGTCATGAAAATCCTTGGTGAAACAGGAAATAGAACGTCGGCGCCAATCGGCATACCCAAGTCGTCTGATTTTGCAAACAAATCGAAAAACGGGGGCAACCCGCCACGTGGCGGATTTTCGTTAGAAGCTGTTTCGGATGCGGCGCACCGGAACTGGTTTGCCGCCAGCCTGAGACAAGACGGCCTCTACGTGGAATACGTGGAAGAGGCCAAGGCAGGAGGGGACAGGTTCTAAACTGGGATTGGAGCTTAACGCTACGAGGCGCCAGGCTGGCCCGCCCAGTCTGGACTGGGTGGCCGGAACGCGGCGCAGCGCAGATTATATCCGATTTTGTTGCGCTGCGCCAGACTGATGCGTTGGCAAGGGATTGCCTCGCGCCGCGGGCGGTGGCAAGCGCACGGGTCAGCCCTCGGATCAGAGACGCCGGTATGCGCGGTGGGCGACACGAAGCCACGACGAGGCAGCCGCCGCAGCCGTCGCGGTGCCGTTTGGCGTCCGGAGGCTTGCCACGTCGGCGGCTAGCCGTCGGACGCACGGGCGATCAGCTTGCGGCGCCGCTCTTGAGCGACTCGACCAGCTCGATGTACTGCTGTTTCGCCGAGTCCTGTTCCGTTCCCTTCAGCGCGGACCATGCCTCGTACTTGTACTTGCCGACGATGTCGGTGAAACCGGGCTTGTCGCCTTGGACATCGCCTTTCGTGGCCTGCTTGTAGAGCGCATAGAGGCGCAGCAGCGTCAGGTTGCCCGGACGCTCGGGCAGTTGCTGCACTTCCTCGTGGGCTTGCGCGAACAGGGCGTTGATATCGCTCATCGATGTTTCTCCACTCGTTTGATCGGAACCGCGGCGATAGTAGCAGCACGCCCCGCAGTTAGGCTGGAACGATTCCTCCAGAGCGGCCGGTCCGGCGTCGGGCAACGGACGAAGAACGCGCGAGCGCACGGACCATGCCAGGCCTGGGACCGCGAGTGGGCGCCGCATTACAATAGCGGTCATGACTGACACCGTGCTGCTTGCCCTCGATACGTCGACCGAATTCTGCTCGGTCGCGCTGCTTCGCGCCACCGCCTCTGCCGGCGGCGTTTCCGTTACCGAACCGTACGCCGAGGTGGCCGTGTGGGTGCGCCACGAGGCCACCGGCGCCGTGTCGAGCACGCGCCTGTTACCGGCCATCGGCGAACTGCTCGATGAAGCGGGGCTGTCGCTGGCGGACTGCGATGCCATTGCCTTCGGCGCCGGTCCGGGTTCGTTCACCGGACTGCGCACCGCGACGGGCGTGGCCCAGGGGCTCGCGTTCGGGCTCGACATTCCCGTGGTGCCGGTGGGCACGTTGCTCGTCTGTGCGGAGAGTGCCCGTTTGCGCGATCCGTCCGCGACGCGCGTGCTGGCGGCGCTCGATGCACGCATGGACGAGGCCTATTGGGCCGACTACGAATGGGATGCGGCGGCGAGCGACTGGCGCACGTTGCGTCCGGCGTCGCTCGACGCGCCCGGGCGAATCGTCGCGCCCGACGTTCCGTTCACGCTGGCAGGCAACGCCGCGGCGGCGTTCGGCGCGCGGCTCGAGGCTGCCGGTACGGCCCGTACGGTCGATACCGAGGCGCTGCCGCACGCATTGCCGCTGGCACACGCGGCGCTGCGGGCGTTCCGCGCTGGCCGCACACTGCGCGCCGACGAAGCCGCGCCCGAATACGTGCGCAACAAGGTCGCGCAGACTACGGCTGAGCGGCTTGCCGCCAAGGCGGCGGTTGCGAATGTGCCGCCCACCTCTGTCGACGAGGACCGACGATGAGCGGCGTGTTGATGACCGACCGCTATCTGTCGCAGATGACCGAGAGCGACCTCGACGAGGTTGCCTCCATCGAGCGGTCCGCCTACGAGTTTCCGTGGTCGCGCGGCAACTTCGAGGACTCGCTGCGCAACGGCTACTACGGCATCTGCATGCGCCACGTGACAGGCGCGCTGATTGGCTATTGCGTGCTGATGCCGGTGGTCGACGAAATGCATCTGTTGAACCTGTGCGTCGCGCCCGAGGCGCAGGGCGCGGGCGCCGGGCTCACGCTGTTGCGCGAGTCGGTGCGCATTGCGCTTGCTAATGGGCTGGAAGGGATGCTGCTGGAAGTGCGACCGTCGAACCACCGGGCGATCCGGCTATACGAACAGTTCGGCTTTATCACGATCGGCCGGCGCAAGAATTACTATCCCGCCCGGCATCACAGCCGCGAGGACGCAATCGTGATGCGTTTTTCTTTTGCTGAGGAGGGCGCAGATGGCGCTCGATGACTTCGCGCTCGAAGAACTCGGCCTCGCGCCGCGCTGGGTGAGCAAGGGTGCGCAGGCGGCACGTGTGGGGACGGCGGTGGACGAAGTGCCGGGTGAGGACGCGCAGTCCGGGCCGGTTTCGGCGCGTGCCGGGGAGCCTGAGGGCGCGTCGATGGTGGCGCGTGGGGCCGACGTTCCCGCCCTGCGAGCCGATGATGCGGACGCAGACCGGCCGACAGCGCGAACCGGCGATCTTCCGGCGCGGGCCACTCGAACCGCCGATGTCGTAACTGCCAAACGTACTGCGCCGGACATCCGTTCGGCCGAAACGTCTGCTGCTGGCGTCCCGTTCACATCGGACGAGTTGCCGCCGACCGAAGACGATTTCGCCTGGTTCGACGCCGCGCCTGCGCCGTCCCGACCCGTCGGCGACGAACCCCTTTCGCAGCCCGCCGCGCCCCGCAACGACGTCGCGACGCTGGACTGGGATTCGCTCGCCGAATGCGTGACATCCTGCACGCGCTGCCGTCTGTGCGAAAAGCGCACGAACACGGTGTTCGGCGTGGGTGACCGCGAAGCCGACTGGATGCTGATCGGAGAGGCGCCTGGCGAAAACGAAGACCGCCAGGGCGAGCCGTTCGTTGGCCAGGCGGGCAAGCTGCTCGACAACATGCTGCGTGCGCTGTCGCTTGCGCGCGGCGAGAACGTCTATATCGCGAATGTCATCAAGTGCCGCCCTCCGGCCAACCGGAATCCGGAGCCCGATGAAGTCGCGCGCTGCGAGCCCTATCTTCAGCGTCAGGTTGCGCTCGTCAAGCCGAAGATCATCGTCGCGCTGGGCCGATTCGCCGCGCAAAGCCTGCTCAGGACCGAAGGCAGTATCGCGTCGTTGCGCTCCCGCGTGCACGAGTACGAGGGCGTGCCTGTGATCGTCACCTATCACCCGGCGTATCTCCTGCGCAGCCTGCATGACAAATCCAAGGCGTGGGCCGATCTGTGCCTGGCGCGCGATACCTTGCGCGCCGGACGAGGCGACGGCGGCGGCGAAAAATGAATGCCGCCCGGCCCGCGGACGCGTCCGGCGTTGATGTTGCCGGCTGTCTCGATGGGCTGACCGATCCCGCAGTGCGCGATCTCGCGTGGCTGCTTTTCAGCGCGGACCTGCTGCGTGCGCAACCGCCGCGGGCGCCGCTTGCCGAACCGTGGGCCGATCGCGTCGGGGCTCGGGCAACTGCTCAATGGCTCGTGCGGCTCGACGGCGACCCGACGCCGCTCTGGGCGGTCCTGGAGGCGAGCCGGCCGACCCGTCTTGGCCGATACGCAGAGATCTTGCTCGGCTGGTTTCTCGAACACGGGCCGGCACCGAGGCTCATCGCGGCGAACGTGCCATTGCGGCGCGCGGGCCGCACGCTTGGCGAGTGCGATTTTCTTATCGAGACGCCCGACGGCCGGCGGCTGCACTGGGAGCTCGCCGTGAAGTGCTATTTGCACACCGGCGATTCCCGCGAGACGCTGGCGGACTTCGTCGGGCCCAATCTGCGCGATCGCTTCGACCGCAAGTTCACTCATCTGCTCGATCATCAGCTCCGGCTTAGCGAGCGCGAAGAATTCGTTTCGCTCGGGCTTCCCGGGCCGTGGCTCGCGCAGATGTTCGTGAAGGGCTTGCTGTTCTATCGGGCGGGGAGCCTCGCGCAGACGCTCGCAAACGATCCGCCCGCGCTCGCACCGGGGCATGCGCGCGGTTGGTGGGTCACCCGGTCCGAATGGCCCGCATTCGCGGCGCAGCAAGTGGCGGATGGCTGGAGCGTTTTGCCGCGACTGGCGTGGCTCGCGACGCGCCGTATCGCGGCAGGCACGCTCTCAAGGAAATCGGCGGGCGGGAGTGCCGAGGACAACGTCACGCACCTTGCGACGTCATCGCACACCGCAGATCGGCTTGACGTGCCGGATGCGGTTCGCACCAACGCGGCCGGTAGCGTATTCACAGCGGAGAATGCAGCGCCGGACGCGGGCGCAGAGCGCGCACAACGTTCGGGCAGCTTTGCCGACCGGATGGTGACTGCCGCGCCAGTCGATCCCGAAACCTTGCTGGCCCGTCTGCCGCGTCCCGGCGAGCCGGCGATGGTCGCCGCCTTTCTTGGCGATTGTGCGAACGGTTACGTCGAGTGCTCGCGGGGCTTCATCGTCCCCGACGACTGGCCCGCACAGGCATTGGCTTTCGCGCGCGAATAGCGCCGCGCGCGGCGTCTTACCACCAGCGATAGAAGTGATGGACCGGCCCGACACCGTGGCCGACATCGAGGCGCCCGCTCGCTTCGAGCGCGCCGGTGAGGTATTGCTTGGCGTCGCTGACGGCGTCAGCGAGACCTGCACGCTGAGGCCACAGCGCCGCGATCGAGGACGACAGCGTGCAACCCGTTCCGTGCGTATTCGTGACCGGCACGCGCACAGCGCCGAGGCGTAGCGTGCCGCCTTCCTCGACGAGCCAGTCCGGGCTGTCGCTGCCGCCGAGATGCCCGCCCTTCATCAACACGGCCCGTGCGCCGAGTGCGCGCAGCGCCTCGCCTTGCTCGACCATCGCGGCTTCGTCGGTGGCCGGTTCGACACCGAGCAGCGCCGCGGCTTCCGGCAGGTTCGGTGTGACCACGCCCGCGAGCGGCAGCAATTCCTCGCGCAGTGCCGCGACGGCCTCCGGTGCGAGCAGCGCATGGTTGCTCTTCGAAATCATCACGGTGTCGAGCACGACGCGCGGCGGCTTGTGACGGCGTAGCGCATCGGCGACGGCGCGCACGATCTGTGCGTTCGCGAGCATGCCGATTTTCACGGCATCGATGCGGATATCGTCGAACACCGCGTCCAGCTGCGCAGTGACGAACTCCGGATCGGGCGCGTGAATCGCAGTGACGCCGCGCGTGTTCTGCGCTGTGAGCGCGGTGATGACGCTCGCCCCGTAGGCGCCGAGCGCGGAGAACGCCTTCAGGTCGGCCTGGATACCGGCACCACCGCCTGAATCGGAGCCGGCGATCGTGAGGACGTTGGGAATCGATGAGGTCATGGCAGTGTGGAGAGCGGGCAGGGCGCGCGCATCGGATGCAACGCGGGACGCAAAAGCGCCGCGCTGACGCCGCGAACAGATCAATGCCGGTGATTTTCGCCGATCAGCGCAACGGAGTCGAACGCGCGCTGGTTGGCCTGATGACGGCGCATCACGAGCCACATCATGAGGCAGACGAAGGTACCGAACAGCACGATCACGATGGTCACGGGCACGTCGAGCCAGATGAGCACGGCGTAGAGGCACAGCATGACGAGAACCGAGAGGTTCTCGTTGAAGTTTTGCACGGCGATCGAATGGCCGGCGGAGAGCAGAACGTGGCCGCGGTGCTGCAGCAACGCGTTCATTGGCACAACGAAGAAACCGGAGAGTCCGCCAATGATGATCAGGAACAGGTAGGCGAAGAACATGTAGCCGCTCACGTGCAGATGGCCGATGCGCAGGCCCCAGTGCGGCGGAAAGAGATCGCGCGTGTAGAACGCCAGCAGCATGACGGCGATGCCCATGATGACGCCGACCGGCAGGACCGAGAGTGACCTCTTGAGCGGAATGCGCGCGGCGGCAATCATCGCGCCGGCCGCAACGCCCACGGCGACAAGGGCCTGCAGGATCGCGCCCTCCGAGAGCGACATGCCGAGCGAGACCTCGGCCCACTTGAGCACGATGAACTGCAGCGTCGCGCCTGCGCCCCAAAAAAGCGTCGTGACTGCGAGCGAGATCTGGCCGAGCTTGTCTCGCCACAGAATCTGGAAACAGTCGGCGAAATCGGAGATGAGGCGGATTGGGCCGTGTTGCTGGCGCGGGTAGCGGGCGCCGGTGTCGGGAATGCGCAGATTGAAGATGGCGGCGATGACGTAGATGCCCATGATGACGACCATTGCGGCCTGGGCGGGGCTGCTGATCCATGCCGGCGTATGGCGGATCACATGCGATGCAATGTGAGGGCTGATGAGCGCGCCGCCCATGACGGTACCGAGAATGATCGAGCCGACTGTCGTGCCCTCGATCCAGCCGTTCGCGGCGACCAGCCGTTCAGGTGGCAACAATTCTGTCAGAATGCCGTATTTCGCGGGTGAATACGCTGCGGCCCCGAAACCGACGACACCATAGGCGAATAGCGGATGCGTTCCCGCCAGCATCATGGCGCAGCCGAACACCTTGATCGTGTTCGTGATGAACATCACGCGGCCCTTGGGGCGCGAATCGGCAAAGGCGCCGACGAAAGCGGCGAGAACAACGTAGGAAAGGACGAAGAACAGCTTGAGAAGCGGCGTCATCCAGTTCGGGGCGTGGAGATCTTTCAGCAGTGCAATCGCAGCGATCAGGAGCGCATTGTCGGCCAACGACGAAAAAAACTGCGCGGCCATAATGGTGTAAAAGCCTTTTTTCATCTGATGCGATGCTTTCCTCGCTGCGGTCCGTCCGCCCCGGACGGGTGGGTGCATCCGGGCTTATTACGTTCGAAATAGGTTGTGCGCAGGGCTTTATATCACGAAAATAGCTTGTTTCGGACTAGCAGAATCCTTGAGCGCCAGACTGGTGGGCCTTTCAGGCGCTGAAGCCACCCTGTAAGCTCCTGATTCGAAAGCGTCTTTACGAAAACTTCCCCATGCCTCGCCCCCTCTCCGCCACGATTCACACCGCCGCACTCGCCAACAATCTCGCAGTCGCCCGCCGATACGCGCCGAAGTCGAAAATATGGGCCGTGGTCAAGGCCAACGCCTACGGGCACGGGCTTGCGCGCGCGTTCCCGGGGCTGCGCGCCACGGACGGCTTCGGGCTGCTCGATCTGGAAGAGGCAGTGAAGCTGCGCGAACTCGGGTGGGCCGGGCCGATCCTGCTGCTCGAAGGCTTCTTCCGTTCCACCGATATCGACGTGGTGGACCGCTACAGCCTCACCACGGTCGTGCACTCCGACGAGCAGATGCGCATGCTCGAAATGGCGCGTCTTTCGAAGCCGGTCAACATTCAGCTGAAAATGAACAGCGGCATGAACCGGCTCGGCTACACGCCTGAGAAATATCGCGCGGCATGGGAGCGTGCGCGCGCCTGCCCCGGTATCGGTCAGATCACACTGATGACGCACTTCTCGGACGCCGACACGCCGCGCGGCATCGGCGAGCAGATGGAGGCGTTCGAGCGCGGCGCGCAAGGCATCGCGGGCGCGCGCAGCCTCGCCAATTCGGCGGCGACGCTCTGGCATCCGTCCGCGCACTTCGACTGGGTGCGCCCCGGCATCATCCTCTACGGCGCGTCGCCCTCGGGCGTGGCGTCGGCAATCGACGGCGTTGGTCTGCAACCGGCCATGACGTTTACCTCCGAACTGATTGGCACGCAGAGCGTCGCGGAAGGCCAGACGATCGGTTACGGCTCGATCTTCAAGGCAAAGAAGCCGACGCGCATTGGCGTCGTCGCGTGCGGCTATGCGGACGGCTATCCGCGCAGCGCGCCCGAGGGCACGCCGGTAATCGTCGACGGCGTGCTCACGCGCGTCGTCGGGCGCGTGTCGATGGACATGTTCACCGTCGATCTCACGCCGGTGCCGCATGCCGGTACCGGTGCGCGCGTCGAGCTGTGGGGCTCGAACCTGCCGATTGACGATGTTGCACAGGCGTGCGGCACGATCGGCTATGAGCTGATGTGCGCCGTGGCGCCCCGCGTTCCGGTGCGGGCGGAATAAGCGGTGGCAAAGCTCAAGACGCTGTACATCTGCACCGAGTGCGGAGGGCAGGCGCCCAAATGGCAGGGGCAATGCCCCGCGTGTGGCGCGTGGAACACGTTAGTGGAGAGCGTCGCCGAAACGGCGGGTAACAACCGCTTCCAGTCGCTCGCGAAGAGCGCGCCTGTGCGACGTCTCGCCGATATCGAGGCGTCCGATGTGCCGCGCTTCACAACCGGCGTCGGCGAATTCGACCGCGTGCTGGGCGGCGGGCTCGTGGCCGGCGGCGTGGTGCTGATCGGTGGCGATCCGGGCATCGGGAAGTCGACGTTGCTGCTGCAATCGCTCGCAGAGATAGCGGCCGAACGCCGCGCGCTCTACGTGAGCGGCGAAGAGTCGGCGGCGCAGATCGCGTTGCGCGCGCAACGGCTCGCGCTGCTCGATCCCGGCTCGAAGGCGAGCGAGCTTCAGTTGCTCGCCGAAATCCAGCTCGAAAAGATTCAGGCGACCATCGAGGCCGAAAAACCCGACGTCGCGGTGATCGACTCGATTCAGACCATCTACTCGGAGGCGCTGACTTCCGCGCCTGGCTCTGTCGCGCAGGTGCGCGAATGCGCGGCGCAGCTCACGCGCATCGCGAAGCAGTCTGGCACGGCGATCATCATGGTCGGCCACGTCACGAAAGAGGGCAACCTCGCGGGGCCGCGTGTGCTGGAGCACATCGTCGATACGGTGCTCTACTTCGAAGGCGATACGCATTCGTCGTTCCGGCTCGTGCGCGCGTTCAAGAACCGCTTTGGCGCGGTCAACGAACTCGGCGTGTTCGCGATGACCGACAGGGGCTTGCGCGGCGTCGCCAATCCGTCGGCGCTATTTCTTTCGCAGCACGAGCAGAGCGTGCCGGGTTCGTGCGTGCTCGTGACCCAGGAGGGTTCGCGCCCGCTTCTCGTCGAGGTGCAGGCGCTCGTCGATACCGCGCAGGTGCCCAATCCGCGGCGCCTCGCCGTCGGCCTCGAGCAGAATCGGCTTGCTTTGCTGCTCGCGGTGCTGCACCGGCACGCGGGCGTCGCGTGCTTCGATCAGGACGTGTTCCTGAACGCCGTGGGCGGCGTCAAGATCACCGAACCGGCCGCGGACCTCGCTGTGTTGCTCGCCATTCACTCGTCGATGCGTAACAAGGCGTTGCCGAAGGGCCTGATCGTTTTTGGCGAAGTGGGCCTTGCGGGCGAGATCCGGCCCTCGCCACGCGGACAGGATCGCTTGAAGGAAGCGGCAAAGCTGGGCTTTTCATGTGCGCTGATTCCGCGCGCCAATGCGCCGAAACAGCCGATAGACGGTTTGCAGGTGATTGCCGTCGAGCGGATCGAAGAGGCCATCGACAAGGTCCGCACGTTCGAGTAAGCGCCCGGACGCGGGCGCTGTACTGTCGCGTAATCATTAGTAACAAGCCTCGTACAGACTGTAACCTGGCCTTTCTGCGATTTCCCTATCCTTTGCCGCATGTTCAACCCGCGTCCAGCGGAAAGGATAGCGTCTTGAAACAGACTGATATGTCCGTCGGCGATCGTTCGATCGTCGTACGCGGCTGCCGGGTATCCGAGCCGCTCATGCAGCCTTGGGGCAGCAGTTGCCGCATCGTCGAGTGGATCGACAACGACGGGCGCATCTCGCGCCGCGTGGTGGCCGGGAACGTGACGGCGGCGCAGGTGCGCAGCACCATCGCGCATCACGTGGAAGGCCGCAAGTACTTCCTCTATGACGATGAGCGCGTGCCACGGCAAACGCTCCCGCGTCGCTAGCCAGTGAAAAAATGGGCGCATCGTGCGCCCATTATCTTTTGTGCATTGCTTGTGCCGCGGTTGTGCGTGACTTGCGTCGCACGGCGGCGGTGCGAGCGATGGCTCAACCCCAAGGCCCGTACGTAAATGGCTTGTTGCCATCGCCACCAAACACGCCGGTTTGCGGCGCTGTTGCGCCCGTGGCTTGTGCTGGTGCGGTTGTCTGCGTCACGACCCCTTGCGCCGGCTGCTCGTCAGTCTGCGCTGCGTCGGATGCATCGAGCATCTGCTGCAGAACTTCCGGGTTGAAAAGCGGATGTCGTGCCGCCTCGCCGGGCGTGAGCACCGGCGTTGCGCAGCAGTCGATGGGCTCCAGCCGGTCAATCCAGGTTTGCAGCGGCTCGGAAGCGATGATCGCCGCGAGTTCGCGCGTTAGCGCGGCGGCATCCGCGCCGCCGATCGCCTGACCGAGGCTCCAGTGCCGCTCGGCCCAATCATCGCGATCGAGCGCCTTGCAGAGCGCCTGCCAGAACTTCAGCTCCAGCGCGCCGACGGCGAGCCAGCGGCCGTCCTGCGTGCGGTACAGGTTGTAGCAGGGCACGCCACCGTTGAGCAGGCCGCCGCCGGGCTGGTTGGCAGCCTCGTCGTCGTTGGCGAGTGCGACCTGTGCGACCACGTTGTGGGCGTAGGTGGCGTGCGCCATCGAAACGTCGATGAAGCGGCCACCGCCTCCGCGCGCGACGTACCAGAGCGCGGCGAGGATCTGCGTCACCGCGGAGAGCGCGCCGCCAAGCAGGTCGGCGATCTGGAAGTTTGGCAGCGCGGGCGTGCCGTCGCGTGTCGCGAGCTGGTCGAGGACGCCCGAATAACCGATGTAGTTCAGGTCGTGTCCGGCGCGATCCGCGAATGGTCCTTCCGCTCCGTAGCCGCTGATGGCGCAGTAGACGAGCCGGGGATTGATGGTGCGTAGCTTTTCGTAGCCCACGCCGAGCCGCGTCATCACACCGGGACGATAGCTCTCGACGATCACGTCGGCCTCGCGCGCGAGCGCAAGCAGGACATTGCGCCCGCTCTCCGACTTCAGGTCGATCCGCGTTTCGCGTTTGCCGCGATTGACGAGGCGGTAGAACGCGCCGGGCCGTGTGGCGACTTCATCGGCGGAACTCTGCATCATCACGCGGGTGGCGTCGCCTGTGCCGGGGGGCTCGATCTTCAGCACATCGGCGCCCATTTCCGCAAGGCGCAACGTGGCGACCGGCCCGGGTAGCAGCATGGTCAGATCAAGGACGCGTAGGCCTTGCAATGCAGCGGGTGACGACACTCGTATCTCCTTTGCTTCATGCAGCGCGCGTCGTGCGCGTCGTATGCGTTGCGCGGCTAGCCGATCTGTTCGAGTTCATCATGCGCGTCGAGCCAGTCGGCTTCGAGCGTTTCGAGCCGGGCCTG
Organism: Paraburkholderia dinghuensis; assembly: GCF_003837865.1. Taxonomy (GTDB): domain Bacteria; phylum Pseudomonadota; class Gammaproteobacteria; order Burkholderiales; family Burkholderiaceae; genus Paraburkholderia; species Paraburkholderia dinghuensis. The sequence goes on from NZ_RQIS01000004.1 coordinate 199,701, forward strand.
GACTTCGGCCTGGCGGCGGATCGCGTCGGTCAGGCGCGTCTTCTGCTCGGGCGCGTAGCTTGCGGCGTCGGCGACGAACGCGTCCAGCGTACCCTTTTCTGCATTGAGCGCGTCCATTTCCTTCTCGATCTTGCCGATTTTCGCCTGGAGCGGCTTTTTTAGCTGCGAAAGTTTCTGACGCGTTTCAGCTTCCTGACGGCGCTGTTCCTTGCGATTGACGCCCGCATCAGCCGTGCCGTCGCCGTCGGCCGCGGCATCCTGCTTGAGCGCTGCGCGTTGATCGGCAGCATGCTGGAGCAGCCAGTCGCGGTAGTCGTCGAGATCGCCGTCGAACGGTTGCAGGCGATGCTTCGCGACGAGCATGAACTGGTCGGTCGTCGCGCGCAGCAGATGGCGATCGTGGGAGACAACGATCAGCGTGCCTTCGAATTGCGCGAGCGCCATCGTGAGCGCGTGGCGCGTTTCGAGGTCGAGGTGGTTGGTCGGCTCGTCGAGCAGTAGCAGATTCGGCTTCTGCCAGATGATGAGCGCGAGCGCGAGACGCGCCTTTTCGCCGCCCGAGAACGGCGCGATGGGCGCGGTGGCCATCTCGCCGGGAAAATTGAAGCCGCCGAGAAAGTCGCGCAGTTCCTGCTCGCGGGTGTCGGGCGCGAGGCGCGCCAGATGCCGTAGCGGCGAGTCGTCCGGACGTAAGGTTTCCAGCTGATGCTGCGCGAAATAGCCGATCTGCAGCCCCTTGCCCGTGCGCAGATCGCCCGAGAGCGGCGCGAGCGTGCCAGCGAGCGTCTTGATCAGCGTGGACTTGCCCTGGCCGTTCGCACCGAGCAGGCCGATACGCTGGCCGTTCTGGATCGACAGCGTGACCTGCACGACGATGGGCGTCTCGCTGCCATCCTCGGCGCGGTAGCCGCAACGCACGTTTTCCATCACGAGCATGGGATTCGGTGCCGAATCGGGCGTGCGGAACTCGAACGTGAACGGCGAACTCGCGTGCGCGGGTGCGATCAGTTCCATCTTTTCGAGCGCCTTCACACGGCTCTGCGCCTGGCGCGCCTTCGTGGCCTTGGCCTTGAAGCGGTCGATGAAGCTTTGCAGGTGTGCGACGGTTCTCTGCTGTTTTTCGTAGGCGCTTTGCTGGAGCGCCAGTTGTTGCGCGCGCAGGATTTCGAATTGCGAGTAATTGCCGCCGTAACGTTTGACCTGCTGATTCTCCAGATGCAACGTGACGTTGCAGACCGAATCGAGGAATTCGCGATCGTGCGAAATGACGACGAGCGTCCCGGGATAGCGATGCAGCCAGTCTTCGAGCCAGACGATCGCGTCCAGGTCGAGGTGGTTCGTGGGTTCGTCGAGCAGCAGCAGGTCCGAGCGGCACATCAGCGCCTGCGCGAGGTTCAGGCGCATGCGCCAGCCGCCGGAAAAGCTCGCGACCGGCGCGCGAGTCTGTTCGAGCGTGAAGCCAAGGCCGAGCAGCAACGCTTCGCCGCGCGCGGGCGCGGTATAGCCGTCGGCGTCGGCGAAGGCGGCGTGCGCTTCGGCCTCGGCTGCGCCGTCGTGCGCCGCCGATGCCGCGGCGATGCGCGTTTCGATCTCGCGCAGCGCGGCATCGCCGTCGAGCGTGTAGTCGAGCGCGCTGCGGTCGACTGCAGGCGTTTCCTGCGCGACGTGCGCAATGCGCCACGACGGCGGGAGCGAGAAGTCGCCGGCGTCCGCGTGCAGCTCGCCACGCAGCACGGCGAACAGCGTCGATTTGCCCGCGCCGTTCGCGCCGATAAGCCCGACCTTTTCGCCGGGATTCAGCGTGAACGAGGTGTCATTGAAAAGCGGCTTGGTGCCGCGGGCAAGACTGAATTGATTGAAGCGGATCACAGCAGGGCCAGCGAGGGAAAAACGCTATTTTACCTGGGTGGCCTGCGCGCCGGCATTCGCCGTTCGGCCAGGGTGCGTCGCACAGCGTTTCTCACGTAGACTGACGCTTTCCACGGGGAGAGCACAGGTGACGAACTCCATCTATTCGTTTTCGGCTGAGCCGCTTGGCACGGGCAGTCCGGTGAGCCTCGAACGCTATGCCGGCAAGGTGCTCCTAGTCGTGAACACGGCGAGCGAGTGTGGGTTCACGCCACAGTACGCAGGATTGCAGAAGCTTTACGACGAGTACGCCCCGCGTGGACTCGCGGTGCTCGGCTTTCCATGCAACCAGTTCGGCAAGCAGGAACCGGGCGACGCGGCGCAGATCGGCGGCTTTTGCGAGAAGAATTATGGCGTCACGTTTCCGATGTTCAACAAGATCGACGTGAAGGGGGCGAACGCCCATCCGCTCTATCGCTGGCTTACTGACGAGGCGCCAGGCATCCTTGGGCTAGCGGCGATCAAGTGGAACTTCACGAAGTTTCTCGTCGACCGCGAGGGCAATGTGGTGAAACGCTACGCGCCAGCCACGAAGCCCGAAGCCATTGCGGCGGACATCGAAAAGTTGCTCTGATCAGTCGCGCTAGAGGATGGGGGCGAAGAGGCGGGCGACGCGCATCGCGACCTTGCGCCAGGCGTGCGAGTCGCGGTATTCGCTGCGGTCGATCTCGACTGATTGCGCGAAATCGCGCAGCAGCATCGATTCGACTTCGGCTGCGAAACCGCGGTGCACTGTGAGCACCATGATTTCGAAGTTCAGGCGGAACGAGCGGTTGTCGAGGTTGGCGCTGCCGACGGCAGCGGCTACGTCGTCGATCAGCACGACCTTCTGGTGCAGGAAGCCTGGCTGGTAGCGGAAGATGCGAATGCCTGCGCGGATTGCATCGAATGCGTACAGTGTCGAGGCCTCGAACACGACGTAGTGATCGCGGCGCGACGGAATCATGATGCGCACGTCCACGCCGCGCAGCACCGCGAGGCGCAGCGCCGAGAATACTGCTTCGTCGGGCACGAGATAGGGCGTCGTGATCCATAGGCGACGGCGCGCGGCGTTGATCGCCTCGACGAAGAAGAGCGAACACGTCTCCTGGCGGTCCGCGGGGCCGGTCGGCATCACGAGGCAGAACATGTTGTCGTCGCGTGGCGCGACGTGCGGTGGTTCGCAGCCGGGCAGTTCCTGGGTCGCCCAGTACCAGTCCTCGGTGAACGCGAACTGGATGTTCGCGACCACCGGGCCGCGCACTTCGATGTGCGTGTCCCGCCATGGCGAGAGCGGCGGTTTCGCGCCGAGATATTCGACGCCCACGTTGTGGCCGCCCACGAACGCGCACTCGCCATCGACGACGACGATCTTGCGGTGATTGCGAAAATTGAGCTGGAAGCGGTTGACGAAGCGGCGCGTCGTCGAGAACGGGTGCACCACTACGCCGCCTTCTCGCAGTTCTTCGACGTAGCTCGCGGGCAGATCGAAGGAGCCGATGCTGTCGTAGAGGAAAAACGCGCGCACGCCGCGCGCCACGCACTGGATGAGTGTGTCCTTCAGCAGGTCGCCGAGCGCGTCCGCGCGCACGATGAAAAATTGCACGATCACGTAGTCACGCGCTTGCTCGATGGCGTCGAATATCGCCGAGAACGTCGCCTCTCCGTTCACGAGCGTGCGCACCGAGTTGCCCGGCACGATTGGCATGCCGCCTAGTTGGGCCATGGTCCGGATGACGCGCACGCCGAGTTCGTCGGCGGGCCATTCGCCTGCGGTGACGAGTTTGTCCCACTCGGGCGCGTGTGCCCGCGTACGCAGGGTCTCGTTGCGTAACCGCCGGGCGTCCGCGTAGCCCTCGAACTTGCTGCGGCCGAGGAAGAGATAGGGGATCAGCGTGAGATAGGGCATCGTCGCGAGCGACACGGCCCAGGCGATCGCGCCCTGTGAGGTGCGGGTTTTGAGGATGGCATGACACGCCGCCGCGAGTCCAAGGACGTGGATGATCGCGAGCAGGGTGCCGAGATGTGACCAGTCGAATTGCATAGAGGCGCGGGACGCTTCTGATGTCCGAAGACGTCGTAGCGCGGTTGCCGGAAAGCAACCATCTTACCTAACCCTGCCGCCTCGCGGCTATTGGTCTGGCCCCGATGTGTGTCGGGCGTCACGTTCAGGCGTGACGGTATGAACTGTGGGTGGTTGTGAGGCGGTTGTGAAGCGCCAGTGCGGCTGATGTCTGGTGCGTGACCGATCAGCGTTGTCGTGCGGCCCCTGCGCAGTGCCGCGCAGGGGCCTCTCCGGCTGTGAAAGCCGCTTATGTGGGCAGGTCTGCCGCCTGGATCAGGAACACCTGGTCATCGCCGGCGCTCGTCGGGAGCCAGACGAGGTCCAGTCCGCCGAACGCTGCCTCGACGTTCGCGCGCTCATTGCCGATTTCCACGACGAGTACGCCCTCGTTGGTGAGCCAGTTGCGCGCTTCCGAAAGGATGCGGCGCACGATGTCCATCCCGTCCGCGCCGCCGGCGAGCGCCATCTCCGGCTCGTGGCGGTACTCGGGAGGCAGCGCCTGCATCGAACCGGCGTTCACGTACGGCGGATTCGTCAGGATGACGTCGTAACGGCGTTCGGGCAGCGGCGCGAACAGGTCACCTTCGAAGAGCGAGATACGTTCGTCGAGACCGTGTTCGTGGACGTTGCGGCGCGCCACTTCGAGTGCCGGCGCCGAGAGGTCCACTGCGTCGATATCGGCGTTCGGGAACGCATGTGCAGCGAGGATCGCGAGGCTGGCCGAGCCCGTGCACAGTTCGAGCACTGCTCCGACTTGTTCGGGGTCCTCGACATAGGGCTGCAGGCCGTCTTCGAGTAGTTCGCCGATGAACGAACGCGGCACGATCACGCGCTCGTCGACGTAGAAGCGCAGGCCGTGCATCCACGCCTCGTTCGTGATGTAGGCAGCGGGCACGCGGTCGTTCACGCGGCGCTCGATTACGCCAAGCACGGCATCGACCTCCTCGGTCGTGAGTCGCGCGTCGAGGAAGGGATCGAGCAGATCGAGCGGCAGATGCAGCGTGTGCAGGATCAAGTACGCGGCCTCGTCGTAGGCATTGGTTGTGCCGTGGCCGAACGCCAGTTGCGCGCCGGTGAAGCGCGTCACTGCGTAGCGCAGCAGGTCGCGCACGGTGGAAAAAGTGGTCGATAGCGGGTGCGTCATGTGTGGGGCTCCGGCGGGCGTGTTCAGGCGATCAGTTGCTCGAGCACGCGTCGATATACGTTCTTCAGAGGATCGATGTATTTCACTTCGATATGCTCGTCGATCTTGTGGATGCTGCCGTTCGGCGGACCGAATTCCACGACCTGCGGGCACATGCGCGCGATAAAGCGGCCATCGGATGTTCCGCCTGTTGTCGAGAGTTCGATCGTAATGCCGGTTTCGTCCTGGATCGCCTTTTCGAGTGCGTTCGACAGCGCGCCGCGCGGCGTCAGGAATGGCAGGCCGCTCACGCTCCAGTGCAGGTCGTATTCGAGACCGTGCTTGTCGAGGATCGCATGCACGCGCTGCTGCAGACCTTCGACCGTGCTGGCGGTCGAAAAGCGAAAATTGAACTGCACGTCGGCGTGGCCCGGAATCACGTTGCTCGCGCCAGTGCCGCTGTGAAGGTTGGACACCTGCCACGTCGTAGGCGGGAAGTACTCGTTGCCGTCGTCCCACTTTTCGGCCACGAGTTCCGCGAGCGCGGGCGCGAGCAGATGCACGGGATTCTTCGCGAGATGCGGATACGCGATGTGTCCCTGCACGCCTTTGACGATCAGCTTGCCAGACATCGAGCCGCGGCGGCCGTTCTTGACGCAGTCGCCGAGCGTGTTCGTCGAAGTCGGCTCGCCGACGATGCAGTAGTCCATTTTTTCGCCGCGCTGCTGCAGCGCTTCGACAACCTTCACCGTGCCGTCGGTCGCGGGACCTTCCTCGTCGCTCGTGATGAGGAAGGCGATTGCGCCCTGATGCTGCGGATGCGCGGCGACGAACTCTTCGGTGGCCACGACGAACGCGGCGAGCGAAGTCTTCATGTCAGCGGCGCCGCGGCCGTAGAGTTTGCCGTCGCGATGCGTCGGCTCGAAGGGCGGAGATTTCCACTGTTCGAGCGGGCCGGTCGGCACGACGTCGGTGTGGCCCGCGAATGCGAGCAACGGGCCATTGGCGCCAGCCGTGCCGCGCTTCACGGCCCACAGGTTGGTCACGCCGTGCGATTCAATCGATTCGCACGTGAAGCCGAGCGCGGCGAGCCGTTCGGTCATGATGCGCTGGCAGTGCTGGTCGTCGGGCGTCACGGACGCGCGGGCGATCAGGGCTTCGGTAAGGGCGAGGGTGCCGGACATGGTGTAGGCCAATTCCAATAAAAATGCCGGCGCCGCTGGTTCGGACGGGCGCCGGCAACTGCTTGTCATGACTGCGTGCGCCCGACGCGATGCAAATCGGACGCACGGCGCGCACGCGGCGCTTCAGGCGAGGCCTGGCGTACTCAAGCGAAAAGCTCCGCGTACTGCTCGGCGGAAAATCCGAGTGTCTTCACGCGGCCGTTCACGACGATCACCGGCCGTTTGATGATCGATGGCTTGTGGATCATCAGTGCGATCGCGCCGGCGGTCGTGTCGGCTTCAGCCTTGTGTACTTCGGACAGGCCGCGCCAGGTCGTGCCGCGCTTGTTGATGAGCAGATCCAGCGACACGTCCTTGAGCCAGTCCTGGACGAGCGCATTCGACACGCCCGCCTTCTTGAAGTCGTGGAATTCGAACTCGACGCCGTGCTCTTCGAGCCACACACGGGCTTTTTTCACGCTGTCGCAGTTCGGAATGCCGTAGACGACAGTCGTGGCAACGGAACCCCTGGACTTCGCCATCAGTCGCCTCGCAGCAGCTCGTTCAGGCCGACCTTGGCGCGCGTCTTCGCGTCGACCTTCTTGACGATCACGGCGCAGTAGAGGCTGTGCGAGCCGTCCTTCGAGGGCAGGTTGCCCGCGACGACCACCGAGCCAGCCGGAATGCGGCCATACGAAACCTGGCCGGTTTCGCGATCGTAGATCTTGGTGCTCTGGCCGAGGTACACGCCCATCGAGATGACCGAGTTTTCCTCGACGATCACGCCTTCCACGACTTCCGAACGCGCGCCGATGAAGCAGTTGTCTTCGATGATGACCGGGTTGGCCTGCAGCGGCTCCAGCACGCCGCCGATACCGACGCCGCCCGAAAGGTGCACGTTCTTGCCGATCTGGGCGCACGAGCCGACCGTTGCCCACGTGTCGACCATCGTGCCTTCGTCGACGTAGGCGCCGATGTTGGTGTACGACGGCATCAGCACGACATTCTTCGCGATGAACGAACCGCGGCGCGCGATGGCCGGCGGCACGACGCGGAAACCGCCCGCCGCGAAGTCTTCGGCGGTGTAGTTCGCGAACTTCGACGGGACCTTGTCGTAGAACTGGCTGTAGCCGCCGGCGGGCATCGGCACGTTGTCTTCGAGGCGGAACGACAGCAGCACGGCCTTCTTCACCCACTGGTTGACGACCCAGTCGCCATCCTTCTTCTCGGCGCAGCGCAGCGCGCCACGGTCCAGTTCCGCGATCACGTGGGCGACGGCTTCGCGTACGTCGTTCGGTGCGGACTTCGCCGAGAAGTCTGCACGGTTTTCCCAGGCGGCGTCGATGATCTGCTGAAGTTGTTGCGACATGGTGTTGGTTTCGTGTGAGTTCGGATAGGGAAAAGCGCTACGGTGCGCGGCGCTTTGCGTTCAGGCGAGCGAGCGGCAGAAATCGACGATGCGTTGTGCACCCTCGATACATTCCTCGACGTCGGCGACGAGCGCCATGCGGACGAAATTCTGGCCCGGATTCGCACCGTGCGCGGTGCGGGCCAGATAGGAGCCCGGCAGGACCGTCACATTATAGTCGGCGTAGAGGCGCTGGGCGAACGCGGTATCGGAGAGTCCGGTGCGCGAGACGTTCGCCCAGAGGTAGAACGCGGCGTCAGGCAGACGCACGTCCAGCACCTCGGCGAGCATCGGCGTAACCGTCGAAAACTTCTGCACGTACTTCGCGCGGTTCTCGCGCACGTGTTGCTCGTCACCCCACGCGGCGATGCTGGCGGCCTGCCAGACCGGTGACATCGCCGAACCGTGGTAGGTGCGGTAGAGGAGGAAGCGCTTGAGGATCGCGGCGTCGCCGGCGACGAAGCCCGATCGCATGCCTGGCACATTCGACCGCTTCGAGAGACTCGACAGCATCACGAGGCGCTCGAAACCGCGGCCAAGGCGGTGCGCCGCCTCGAGCCCGCCGAGCGGCGGCAACGCTTCGTCGAAGTAAATTTCGGAGTAGCACTCGTCGGAGGCGATAACGAAGCCGTAGCGGTCGGACAGCGCGAAGAGCTCGCGCCAGTCGTCGAGCGTGAGCACGGCGCCCGTCGGGTTGCCCGGCGAGCAGACGTAGAGCAACTGCGTGCGTGCCCAGACGTCTTCGGGCACCTGCGAATAATCGCAGGCGTAGTTGCGGGCCGGATCGCTGTTCACGAAGTACGGCTCGGCGCCCGCGAGCAGCGCCGCACCCTCGTAGATCTGGTAGAACGGGTTCGGGCAGAGTACGATCGCGCGTCTGGCCGGATCTTTCACACCCGCGGACGGATCCACGACCGCCTGCGCGAGCGCGAACAGCGCCTCGCGCGAGCCCGAGACCGGCAGCACTTCCGTGTTCGCATCGATGGCAGGCAGCGCATAGCGCGCCTTGACCCAGCTCGCGATGGATTCGCGCAGCGCGGGGGTGCCCGCCGTCGCGGGATAGACCGAAAGGCCGTCGAGCGAGGCCATCACGGCGTCGCGGATCAGTGCAGGCGTTGGATGTTTCGGTTCGCCGATTCCCAGGCTGATGGGCCGCAGGCCGGCTTTCGGCGTGACGTCCTTGAAGAGGGCGCGCAGCTTTTCGAAGGGATAGGTCTGAAGGGTGTCGAGTAGCGGATTCACTTGGGCGTCGGACGGGCGAGAGCGAAAGACGGGCAGCGGGCGCGCGGGGCTCGTATGCGGTGTGCCGCTGGCGGCGCTCTGCACGGGCAAAGCGCCGGCGCCAAACGGGCACGCAACGGGGCACGCAACGCGCATGCTCCGGGCACGCGCCAGGCGGCTGCGAGCGCACGATTATAGCGTGGTGGCGGAGGCGACGCGCCGCCGTACCGCGCGTTGGCGACACCTGCCTGGCCCGGAGTAGTGCGCTTCGCATCGTTGATGCGGGGGGTCTCCGCCAAGGAAAACGTTCAAGCGAGTTCGAAAGTTTAATGAGGGAGCAGTAATGCGGTTTTCGACGTATCAGGGGCGCATGAATTGCGACGCGAAGTGCGCGTCGCAGAGGGCCGGGCGATGAATCAGAGCCTGCGGGCCGGATGGCCGACGCTCGCGATCATGCTCGGCGCGTCAGTGTGGGGCGTCGTCTGGTACCCGCTGCGGATGCTCGCGGCGCTGGGTGTGACGGGCACGGTCGCGAGCGCGGCGACGAGTGCTGCCGGGTGCGCGTTCGTATTGTTGCTGCGTCGCCGCTCGATCGCGACGGTGCGCTGGCACGGCGTCCTCCCGCTGCTTGGACTGGCGGCGGGAGTGACCAATCTGGGCTTCGTCTGGGGTTCGATCCACGGCGAAGTGATGCGTGTGCTGCTGCTGTTCTATCTGACCCCTGCGTGGACCGCGCTCTTCGCGCATTTTATCCTCGGCGAGCGGTTGACCTGGTCGGGTGCGGCGCTGTCCGCGCTGTCGCTGGCCGGGGCGGTGCTAATGCTGTGGTCGCCGACGCTCGGCGTGCCGCTGCCCGGCAATGCCGCCGAATGGGCGGGCCTTGCCGGCGGCATGGGCTTTGCGATGAGCAACGTGCTCGTGGTCAAAACGAGCCGCGTGTTGCCGGATATGAAGCCGGAAATGCGCACGGCCGTGATATTTGGCGGTGCGGCGGTGTTCAGTGCATGCGCGGCGGGCTTTGAGCCGATGGCGGCCGCCCCCGCCGGGCACCTGCTCACGCGTGCGGCGCTGCTTGTCATGGCGCTCGGCCTCGTGCTCGCGTCGAACAATATGATCGTGCAGTACGGTCTCGCGCGCGTGCCGGCGAACCGCGCGTCGATCATCATGCTGTTCGAACTCGTTGTCACGGCGCTCACTTCGTGGCTTTTCGCGGGTGAGGTGCCGGGTCCGCGCGAATGGGCGGGCGGCGGCTGCATCGTGCTCGCGTCGCTTTTGTCGAGCTGGTTGCACCGTACGCGCACCGCGCCGGCCAGGCGCGACGACGACGACCTGGTCGCGGCCGACGATATTGAAGACATCGACGCCGACTACAGCGGCGCAGCAGGTTCGAGCCCTCGTGGCCACCGGAATGGCGCGCGTGCGATGGTATGATTGCCGCTAATTCTCGCCGCGCAGCGCACGTGGACGTGCACCGCAAGGTGAGCCGTGGCGGCTGCCCAGTGCGCGTTCCGTCGCCGGGCAATTGCGCCGGGGCGTGGCCTGCAGCACGGGCGGTCCCGTTCACTCTCCCTATTCAAACAGCGATATCGCCGTGCGTCTGACCTCGATTAAGCTCGCTGGCTTCAAATCATTCGTCGATCCCACGCATTTTCAGGTTCCGGGCCAGCTCGTTGGCGTGGTCGGGCCGAATGGCTGTGGGAAGTCCAACATCATCGACGCAGTGCGCTGGGTGCTCGGCGAATCCCGCGCATCCGAGCTGCGCGGCGAATCGATGCAGGACGTCATCTTCAACGGCTCGACTGCGCGCAAGCCAGGCAGCCGCGCGAGCGTCGAACTCGTGTTCGACAACGCGGACGGTCGCGCCGCCGGACAGTGGGGCCAGTATGCGGAGATCGCCGTCAAGCGCGTGCTGACGCGTGACGGGACGTCGAGTTACTACATCAACAACCTGCCCGCGCGCCGACGCGATATCCAGGACATCTTTCTCGGCACGGGCCTCGGGCCTCGGGCCTACGCGATCATCGGTCAGGGCATGATCGCGCGCATCATCGAAGCGAAGCCTGAAGAGCTGCGCGTGTTCCTCGAAGAAGCGGCGGGTGTGTCGAAGTACAAGGAACGCCGCCGCGAGACGGAGAACCGTCTGCATGACACGCGTGAGAACCTCACGCGTGTCGAGGACATCGTGCGCGAGCTTTCGACGAACCTCGAGAAGCTTGAAGGTCAGGCCATCGTCGCGACGAAGTTCCGCGAACTGCAGGCGGATGGGGAGGAAAAGCAGCGCCTCCTGTGGCTGTTGCGCAAGAACGAGGCGGGAAGCGAGCAGGAGCGCCAGCAGCGTGCCATCGAACAGGCGCAGATCGACCTTGAGCGCCAGATGGCGCAACTGCGCGAGGTCGAGGCGCAGCTCGAGACGCTGCGCGTCGCGCATTACGCCGCGAGCGACGCGACGCAGGGTGCGCAGGGCGCCCTCTACGAGGCGAATGCCGAGGTGAGCCGCCTCGAAGCCGAGATCAAGTTCATCGTCGAGTCGCGCAATCGTGTGCAGGCGCAGATCGCGGCGCTTACTGCGCAACGCGAGCAATGGCAGTCGCAGGCGCAGAAGTCGCAAGACGACATCGAGGAAGCCGAAGAACAGTTGGCGATCGCGGAAGAAAAGGCCGCGGTGGCAGAAGAAGATGCGGCCGCGAAGCAGGACGCGCTGCCCGCGCTCGAGGCCCGCTGGCGCGATGCGCAGGGCGGCCTTAACGACGAGCGCGGAGCAATTGCGCAAACCGAACAGGCGTTGAAGCTTGAGGCAGCGCATCAGCGCAACGCCGACCAGATGCTGCAGCAACTGCAGCAGCGTCACGAGCGACTGAAGGCTGAAGCAGGCGGACTCGACGCACCGGACGAAGCGCAACTGGAAGAGTTGCGTATGCAACTGGCCGAGCAGGAGGAAGTCCTGCGCGACGCGCAAGAGCGGTTGTCGGAGGCGCAGGACGCGCTGCCGCGTCTCGAAGACGAACGCCGCGCCGCGCATGAGCGCGTGCAGGCGGAGAGCGCGCAGATTCACCAGCTCGAAGCACGCCTTGCGGCGCTCAAGCAGTTGCAGGAGAACGTGCAGACCGAAGGCAAGATCCAGCCCTGGCTCGACCGTCACGAGCTGGGTGCGCTGCCGCGCCTGTGGAAGAAGCTGCATGTCGAGGCGGGCTGGGAAACCGCACTTGAAGCGGCGCTGCGCGAGCGTCTCGCGGCGCTCGAGGTGTCGAACCTCGACTGGGTGAAGGCATTCGCCAGCGACGCGCCGCCCGCCAAGCTCGCGTTCTACGCGCCGCCCGCCGCGGCTCAACCGGCGAGTGCGTCCGCGGGCCTCACATCGTTGCTGTCGCTCGTGCGAATCGACGATGCCGGTCTGCGCGCGGTGTTGTCCGAATGGCTTGGTTCGACATTCGTTGCGGCCGACCTTTCCGAAGCGCTGGCACAGCGTGCGCAGTTGCCGTCGGGCGGTACCTTCGTCGTGAAGGCTGGCCACATGGTGACGCGAGTGGGCGTACAGCTTTACGCGGCCGATTCCGAACAGGCCGGCATGCTCGCACGTCAGCAGGAAATCGAGAATCTGACGCGCCAGGTGCGCGCGCAGGCACTTCTCGCCGACGATGCGCGTGCGGCAGCGATCCGTGCCGACGCTGTCCACACACAGGCCGCGCAGGTGCTCACAGAAGTGCGCCAGCAGGCCGAGCGCGCAACACAGCGCGTGCACGCCCTGCAGATGGACGTGCTGAAGCTGACCCAGGCGCACGAACGCTACACCGCACGCAGCACGCAGATTCGCGAGGAGCAGGGCGAGATCGCGGCACAGATCGACGAGCAGCGCGCGTTGCGCGCGGAGTCGGAAGCAAACTTCGAGCGTCACGACGGCGAACTGGCTGAACTTCAGGCTCGTTTCGAGGACAACCAGCTGGCGTTCGAAGCGCTCGACGAAGAACTGGGCGCAGCGCGCAATGCGGCCCGTGATCTCGAACGTGCCGCGGGCGATGCGCGCTTTGCTGCGCGCAATATGGCGAACCGCATCGAGGAACTGCGACGCAACATCCAGGTGGCACACGACCAAAGCGAGCGTGTCGCTGCGTCGCTGGAAGATGCACGTGCCGAACTGGAAACGATCAACGAGCAGACCGCGCATACTGGCCTGCAGGATGCACTCGAGATCCGGACGCAGAAAGAGGCATTGCTGCGCGTGGCGCGTGCCGAGCTCGACGACCTCAGTGCGAAGCTGCGCCAGGCCGACGAGACACGCCTTACCGCAGAACGCGCGCTGCAGCCGTTGCGAGACCGCATCACGGAATTGCAGTTGAAGGAGCAAGCAGCCCGTCTGAACGGCGAGCAGTTCGTCGAACAACTTCAGGCGGCAGGCGTCGACGAAGCGGCACTGCAGGAGAAGCTCACGCCGGACATGAAGCCGTCGTATCTGCAGGGCGAAGTCACGCGCATCAACAATGCGATCACGGCGCTCGGCCCGGTGAACATGGCGGCCCTCGACGAGCTCGCGGCGGCGACGGAGCGCAAGACCTTCCTTGACGCACAGTCTGCCGACCTCACGAGCGCGATTGAAACCCTCGAGGACGCGATCCACAAGATCGATCAGGAAACGCGTACGCTGCTTCAAGGCACGTTCGACGAAGTGAACCACCATTTCGGCGAACTGTTCCCGCGTCTCTTCGGTGGCGGCCAGGCGAAGCTCATCATGACGGGCGACGAAATTCTCGATGCGGGCGTGCAGGTCATGGCGCAGCCGCCGGGTAAGAAGAACTCGACGATTCACCTGCTGTCCGGCGGCGAGAAGGCGCTCACGGCGACTGCCCTGGTGTTTGCGATGTTCCAGCTGAATCCGGCGCCGTTCTGTCTGCTGGACGAAGTGGACGCGCCGCTCGACGATGCGAACACCGAGCGTTTCGCGAACCTCGTGCGGGCGATGTCGGACAAGACGCAGTTCCTGTTCATCTCGCACAACAAGATTGCGATGGAAATGGCCCAGCAGCTTATCGGCGTGACGATGCAGGAGCAGGGCGTGTCCCGTATCGTCGCGGTCGACATGGAAACGGCGGCAGGTTTCGCACAAAATACGGTCTGAAGGTCGGTGTGCGACACACGAGGGACGGCGCCGGACGAAAGGCCGCCGCCTCGTGCGTCGTGAACGCAACGCATGCGGGTCGCGCTGGTGGCGCGCCGCTGGACAAGAATTGCTGATGGAGCATGCATGGACGAGTTGACTCTCGGGTTGATCGGCGCGGGTGCCGTGGTGGTCGGGGGCGTGGTGGTTTACAACGCGTGGCAGGGCGCCCGAGTGCGCCGGCGCATGCCGCGTCCAATGCCCGAGGAAGCCGCCGAAGCGCCGCTGCGCGACGATCTCGAAGAGCAGAGCCCATTCATTGAGCCGGCGCGTGCATCGTCGCGGCGCGAGCCGTCGCTCGGGGACGGCGTTACCGACGATCGCGTCGAACCCGGCTTCGGCACGGTAGCGCCACTCGATACGCCGGCCGACATCCAGGCCGAAAACACGTCGCCGAATGGTTTCCTCAGTGCCGAGTCCGAGTCCGGGTCGGCTGACACGGCGGGCGCCGCGCCGGTGGCCGAGCCCGAAGAGGCCGAACGTGTCGAGCCGGTTCTTCCGGCGGCAACCACGATTTCGTCGGCTCCGCCAGCGGTCGTCGATCGCCGGATCGATTGCATCGTGCCGATCCGCCTGACCGCACCGATGGCCGGTGAGCGCGTGATCCCGCTCGCCCAGCGCCTGCGTCGCGCGGGCAGCAAGCCGGTGCACATCGAAGGCAAGCCTGAAGGCGGTGACGGTTGGGAGCTGCTGCAAAACGGCGTGCGCTACGAAGAGCTGCGCGCTGCGGCCCAGCTCGCCAATCGCAACGGCCCGCTCAACGAACTGGAGTTTTCGGAATTCGTGACGGGCGTTCAGCAGTTCGCCGATGCGCTTGATGCTGCGCCTGAATTCCCAGACATGATCGAAACCGTTTCGATGGCGCGCGAACTTGACGGTTTCGCCGCGCAATGCGACGCACAACTTTCGATCAACGTGTTGTCGGACGGCGCGCCGTGGTCGGCGAACTACGTGCAGGCCGTGGCCGCGCAAGATGGCCTGCTGCTCTCGCGGGACGGCACGCGGTTCGTGAAGCTCGACGCGAAGCAGAGCCCGGTGTTTATGTTGCAGTTCGGCGACACCAACTTCCTGCGTGACGACCTCACGTATAAGGGCGGCCAGATGATCACCCTGATTCTCGACGTGCCGGTCGCCGACGAAGACATCCTGCCGTTTCGCCTCATGTGCGACTATGCCAGGTCGCTCGCTGAGCGAATCGGCGGCCGTGTGGTCGATGACCAGCGCAGGCCGTTGCCGGAATCGGTGCTTCAGTCCATCGACAAGCAACTCATGACGCTCTACGCAAAGCTCGAGCAGGCCGGCATTCCGGCGGGCTCGCCTGCTACGCGGCGACTCTTTAGCCAGTAACGCGACCGGAACCGGCGCGGCTGTGTCTGACCGCGCATCGCTCGACAGGCGGGCATGCGACGTGCGCGTGTCTGCGCCAGGTGCTGACGGACAAGCGCCAGACAAAGCAGTTGGGAAGTTCATGACGTTGACGCATCCTGCGGGTTGCGGATGCGCTCACGGTCGCATTCTCGTCAGGACGCTGTCAACGCGGCCGGGCGAACGTTGGCCGTTCGGCCAGGATCTGGCCGGGGGCGGTGCGACGGCGCACGAACATGGCCATTCGGCCGATGCCACGCGCTCTGCTTCCTGCGATAATCTGTCTCCGAAATCCACTCGCAACGTTGCACCAGCATGGCCCGAACGTCCACCCGACCTACCAATGAACTGTCTGCCTCGCAACGTGCGGCGTGGTTGCGCGCGGAGCTCGAGCGTGCGAATCACGCGTACTACGTCCTCGATCAGCCCGAGCTGCCCGACGCGGAATACGACCGTCTGTTCAAGGAACTGCAGCAGATCGAATCCGATCATCCTGAGCTAGTCACGCCAGACTCCCCCACGCAACGCGTCGGCGGCGAGGCGGCAGCCGGATTTGCGGCCGTCATCCACGACGTGCCGATGCTGTCGCTCAACAACGGCTTCGAGGATGAGGACATCGTCGCGTTCGACAAGCGAGTGGCTGACGCACTCGGCAAGACCGACGTCGAGTATGCGTGCGACCTCAAATTCGACGGGCTGGCCATTTCGCTGCGCTATGTCGACGGTGTGTTCGTGGAAGCCTCAACGCGCGGCGACGGCACGACTGGTGAGAATGTCACTGAGAACGTCCGGACCATCCGTTCCTTGCCGTTGCGACTCAAGGGCAAGCGCGTGCCGAAGGTGCTGGACGTACGCGGCGAAGTGCTGATGTTTCGTCGCGACTTCGCACGCATGAATGAGCGTCAGCGCGAAGATGGTCAGAAGGAGTTCGCCAATCCGCGCAACGCAGCGGCCGGCAGCCTGCGCCAGCTCGATTCGAAAATTACCGCGCAGCGGCCGCTGTCGTTCTTCGCTTACGGCATTGGCCTGCTGGAGGGCGAGCCGATGCCCGCCTCGCACAGCGAACTGCTCGACTGGTACGCGGAACTCGGTTTGCCGGTGAACAGTGAGCGCGCGGTCGTAACGGGGGCGCAGGGGCTACTCGCATTTTTTCGCGCAGTGGGCGTTAAACGTGACAGCCTTCCGTACGACATCGACGGTGTCGTCTACAAGGTCAATCACCGTGAGGAGCAGGACGCGCTCGGCTTCGTCTCGCGTGCGCCGCGCTTCGCGCTTGCCCACAAGTTCCCGGCTCAGGAAGCGCTTACGAAGCTGATTGCCATCGATGTCCAGGTGGGCCGCACGGGCGCTATCACGCCGGTCGCCCGGCTCGAACCTGTGTTCGTCGGTGGAGCGACGGTGACGAATGCTACGCTGCACAACGAGGACGAAGTGCGGCGCAAGGATATCCGCATCGGCGACACAGTGATCGTGCGCCGCGCGGGCGACGTGATTCCGGAGGTGGTTGGCGCACTGCTGGATCGCCGTCCAGCCGATGCCCGTGAATTTGTGATGCCCACGCAGTGTCCGGTCTGCGGTTCGCGCATTGAACGGCTTCCCGACGAGGCCATCGCGCGTTGCACCGGCGGCCTGTTTTGCCCGGCGCAGCGCAAGCAGGCGCTCTGGCACTTCGCGCAGCGGCGCGCGCTCGATATCGACGGGCTGGGCGAAAAGATCATCGATCAGCTCGTTGAGCAGAATCTCGTGCGCACGCCCGCAGACCTGTTCAATCTCGGCTTCGGAACGCTGGCCGCACTCGACCGCATGGCCGACAAATCGGCACAGAATCTGCTCGATTCGCTCGATAAGGCTAAGTCCACCACGCTCGCACGCTTCATTTACGCGCTCGGTATCCGCCATGTCGGCGAGTCTACGGCGAAGGACCTTGCGAAACACTTCGGTTCGCTCGATCCGCTGATGATTGCGCCCATCGAGGAACTGCTCGAAGTCAACGACGTGGGGCCCATCGTCGCCGAGTCGATCCAGCAGTTCTTTGCTGAAGAACATAACCGCACGGTGATCGAACAACTGCGCGCACCGGGCAAGGTTACATGGCCCGAAGGTCCGCCTGCGCCGCGGGCGCCGCAGGGCGTGCTGGCCGGCAAGACGGTGGTGTTGACGGGCACCTTGTCGACGCTCACGCGAGACGAGGCGAAGGAAATGCTGGAAGCGGCCGGCGCGAAAGTGGCCGGCTCGGTGTCGAAGAAAACAGACTACGTGGTGGCGGGTGCCGACGCGGGCAGCAAACTCGCAAAAGCCGAGGAGCTCGGCGTACCGGTACTCGACGAAGACGGCTTGCGCAAGCTCCTGGAGGGGCAAACGACATGATTCGCGAAATTCTCAGGATGGGTGATCCCCGGCTGCTCAGCATCGCAAAACCGGTCGATCATTTCGACACACCCGAGCTGCACGCGCTCATCGCCGACATGTTCGAGACGATGCACGCCGCGAACGGGGCAGGTTTGGCCGCGCCGCAGATCGGCGTCGATCTGCAGGTCGTGATCTTCGGCTTCGAGCAGAACGAGCGCTATCCCGAGGCGCCCGCGGTCCCGCAGACGGTGCTTCTCAATCCCGTCATTCACCCCCTGTCGCACGATATGGAAGAGGGCTGGGAGGGGTGTCTTTCAGTACCGGGAATGCGCGGTGTGGTGAGCCGGTATTCGATGATCCGCTACAACGGCTTCGACCAGTACGGCAAACCCATCGAGCGCATTGCCGAAGGCTTCCACGCCCGCGTGGTCCAGCACGAGTGCGACCACCTGATCGGCAAGCTTTACCCGATGCGGATCACCGACTTCTCGCAGTTCGGTTTCACCGACGTGCTGTTTCCCGATCTCGATCCGGTCAGCGACGACTAAGTAAAAACGGGAGCTTGGTGCTCCCGTTTTTACTTGTGCGATGCCTGCGTACCCGCTCACCGCGGGTGCGATTCAGAACGATTCGTCGGGTGTCAGATAGCGCCACTGGCCTTGCGGGAGTGCGCCCAGCAGCACCCGGCCCATCCGTACGCGCTTGAGGCCGACCACCTTCAGCCCCACCAGCTCGCACATGCGGCGGATCTGCCGCTTCTTGCCTTCGCGCAACACGAAACGCAGTTGCTCGCCGTTTTGCCAGCTCACCATCGCGGGCTTGAGCGGTACATCGTCCAGCGACAGGCCGTGACGCAGCTTCGCGAGAAGTTCGGCAGGGAACTGCTGGTCTATGTCGCTTTCGAGTTCGTTGTAGGTCACACGCACGAGGTATTCCTTGTCGATGTCCGACTGCTCGCCGATCAGCTGTTTCGCGACACGGCCGTCCTGGGTCAGCACGAGCAGGCCGGTCGAATCGATGTCAAGGCGTCCCGCTGGTGCAAGCGTGCGCAGATGCAGCGGCGAAAAACGGATGCCGGAACGATCGCCGTCCCACTGATTGCCCGCCGTGACGAGCGTGGCTGCGGGCGGATAGCCGTCCTCGGCCTGGCCCGAGACGTAGCCTACCGGCTTGTGCAGCAGGATCGTCACCTGGCGTGCCTGTGCGGCGCGGGCAGCTGGGTCGATCTCGATCTGTTGGTCGGGCGTCACTTTCGCGCCGAGCGTGTCGATACGCTCGCCGTCGACGAGAACCCAGCCCTTCTCGATCCACTCGTCTGCCTCGCGGCGCGAGCACAGACCCAGTTCCGACATCCGCTTCGACAGGCGCAGGGAACCGGTTGCGTCGGCGCCCGTGTGGGGCGTGCGGCGCGGTGCAGCGGCCTCAGTCGACTCAACGGGCGGACGGCGCCCAGCGTGCTCGTCCTGTTTCACCCGCGTCGCGATTTTGCGCACGGGGGCGTCATCGAAGCTGCGTCGCGCGCGCGGTCCTGCGCCTTCGCGGTTGGCGGTATCGCGACGGCGTGCCGGGGTATCGTTGCCGTCGCGCGGCGCGGCCTTTGCCGGCCGCGCGAAGCTGCGTTCTTCTCGGGCGGGGCGCTCGGAGCTCGTGCGTCGCGTGCCTTCGTCGCGGGGGCGGCGGTTTTCCGCTGTGCCGTATTCACGCCGTGGCGCGGAGCCGGGTGCTTTACGCTCGCCGAACGTGCGCTTGCCTTCATCGGAGCCTTCGGCGCGCGGACGCGCCGGACGACGTTCGCTACTGAAGCCGTCACTGCGCGCGCGCGTTGGGCGCCGTTCGTCGCTGTAGCTTCCGCTGTGTGGGCGTGCCGGACGTCGTTCATCGCCGACGCTTTCGCTGCGTGCGCGTGCCGGACGGCGTTCGTCGCCGAAGCCTTCGCTGCGCGGGCGTGCCGGACGGCGTTCGTCGCCGAAGCCTTCGCTGCGCGGGCGTGCCGGACGGCGTTCGTCGCCGAAGCCTTCGCTGCGTGCGCGTGGCGGACGGCGTTCGTCGCCGAAGCCTTCGCTGCGTGCGCGTGCCGGACGTCGTTCATCGCCGAAGCCTTCGCTGCGTGTGCGTGCTGGACGGCGTTCATCGCCGGAGTTTTCGCTGCGTGGGCGTGCCGGACGTCGCTCATCGCCGAAGCCTTCGCTGCGTGCACGCGCCGGACGGCGTTCGTCGCCGTCCCCACGCCGCGCCGGCCGTTCGTCGCGGTCCCACGACCGCGTAGCGCGCGGTGCGTCCGCATCACGTGCTGCGCCCGGCCGCCGGTGCTCGCCCGTATGTCCATCGCCTGTACGTGGTGCTCTCGCTCCCGCTGGTTTGCCGCCGAAGCCGCCCGCTTTGCCGCCGCGTGCCGTGCCGTCGGCGGGTTTGCCGTACGCAGAACCTGAAGTCCGCGCCGGGCGGCTCGTCGTATCGCGTTCGCGCGACACTCCTGACCTGGCACCGGCGCGTTCAGTCGCTCGATTCTCACCACGCGCGAGCGCGGGCTTTGTCGACGTCTTCGCCTCGGGCGCCGGGCTCGCGGCTTTGCGGACCGGCTTACGCGCGGTCGTACTGCCGGGGCGGACGGGGGCGCGCTCGGACGTGGTCGGGCGCGGGTGCTTCGCTGTGAGTCTGGCTCGGGTGGACATGGTCATTTCACACTGCTATCGCGCGCAGCAATTCGGTTTCGACGCGGATCTGCAAGCGGCTATTCGAGAGAACTGTGCCGTCGACGAGAAAAACGTCTTCGACGCGTTCGCCGAGTGTATTGATCCGCGCCGCATGGACGCCGACCCGGTGCTCGGCGAGCACGCGCGCGATGGAATAAAGAAGGCCCGGCCGGTCGTTTGCCGACACGGACAGGATGTAGTACTCGCCGCTTTCGTCGGCCCGCAGGTCGACGCGCGGCGTTACCGGGAACGTGCGCGACAGCCGCGACAGTCGGCCTTTTGCCGGTTCGGGCAGCGGGCTGTCAGTGGCGGTCAGCCGCGCTGCGAGTTCCTGTTCGACGAGGTTCGCGATATCACGGTACTGCACGTCGCCCTCGGTCAGGGCAACGATGAAATTGTCGAGCGCGTAGCCGTGGCGCGTCGTGCTCACGCGCGCGTCGAGTACGGACAGGCCGCGACGGTCGAAGTAGGCGCACATCGTCGCGAAGAGGTCGGGGCGATCCTTGGCGTAGACGAGCACCTGCAGCGCCTCGCCGATCGGCGAGGGTCGCGCGCGCACGACTGGCGTCGGCGCTTCCACGTGGCGGTAGAGCACGCGTGTTTGCCAGGCGATGTCGGCGGCATCGTGGCGCAGAAAGTAGCCGACGTCGAGCTGCTCCCAAAGTGCGCGGTGAGCGTTCTCCGGCACGGTTTCTAGGCGCAGCAGCGCGAGCGCCTCCTCCTGGCGCGTCTTCAGCGCGGAGTGCGCATCGGGGCGCGCGCCGCCCAGCACGGCAAGCGTCGAGCGGTAGAGGTCCTCGAGCAGCTTGCCTTTCCAGTTGTTCCACACCTTCGGGCTCGTGCCGCGGATATCGGCGACGGTCAGCAGATAGAGCGCCGTCAGGCGCCGTTCGGAGCCGACCAGGTCAGCGAAGCGCTTGATGACCTCGGGATCGCTCGTGTCCTGTTTCTGCGCGACCTGGCTCATCGTGAGGTGATGCTGGACGAGCCAGACGACCAGCGCCGTATCGTCGGCTTCGATTCCGTGGTTGCGGCAGAAGCGGCGCGCGTCGGCCATGCCGAGCGTCGAGTGATCCCCGCCGCGGCCCTTCGCGATGTCGTGAAAGAGCGCTGCGACGTAGAGCACCCAGGGGCGCTCGAAATTCGCAATCAGCTGGCTGCAGAACGGATATTCGTGCGCATGCTCGACCACAGCGAAACGGCGCATGTTGCGCAGCACCATCAGGATGTGCTGGTCGACCGTGTACATATGGTAGAGGTCGTGCTGCATCTGCCCGACGATGCGCCTGAAGTTCAGCAGATAGCGGCCCAGCACGCTCGTCTGGTTCATCAGCCGCATGGCGTGCGTGATGCCCGTCGGCTGCTTGAGGATCTCGATGAAGAGCCGGCGATTCTCGGGGTCGCGCCGCCAGTGCTGGTCCATCTTGTCGCGCGCGTTGTAGAGCGCGCGCAGCGTGCGTGCCGACAGGCCCTTCACGCCGGGCACCTGCTCGAACAGCAGGAACGCTTCGAGGATCGCGTGCGGCTCGCGCTCAAATACGTCGTCGCTCGCGATCTCGATCATGCCCTGCTTCTCGACGAAATTGTCCGAGAGCACGCGCGTGATGCCGCTCGTGCTCGGGAAGAGTTGCGCCTCGATGTTCTGGATCAGGATCGTCGCGAGCTGCGTAACGGCTTTCGCGGCCCAGTAGTAGCGCCGCATGAGCAATTCGCTCGCGCGCCGCGTCGTGCTCGCCTCGTAGCCGAAGCCTTGTGCGACGGCCGTCTGCAGGTCGAACACGAGAATATCCTGGCGGCGTCCCGCGATCACATGCAGACGCGCGCGCAGCGTTTTCAGGAACGCCTCGTTGCGGCGCAGCTCGCGCGCTTCGCGTCCGGTGATCAGTCCGCGCTGGTCGAGCTCGCGCCAGCTGCTGCCGAACGCGGCGGCTTCGGTGACCCAAAGAATGAGCTGCAGATCGCGCAGGCCGCCGGGGCTTTCCTTTACGTTCGGTTCGAGTGAGTAAGGCGTGTCCTGGAATTTGGCGTGCCGCTGGCGCATCTCCAGCACTTTCGCCTGGAAGAAAGCACGCGGGTCCAGTGCGTCGCGGTAGCGTTGCGCGAAATCGCCGAAGAGTGTCGCGCTGCCGGTGATGCGGCGGGCTTCGAGCAGCGACGTGCGCACGGTGATGTCGTTCGCGGATTCGTGAAGGCACTGCGACACACTGCGTACGCTGCTGCCGATCTCCAGCCCGAGGTCCCACGCGAGCCCGATGAAGCGCTCGATTCGCTCTTCGAGTGGCGCGAGCGGTGCATCGTCGGGCAGGAGCACGAGGATATCGACGTCCGAGTAGGGCGCCAGCTCGCCGCGCCCGAAACCGCCTACCGCGACGAGTGCGAGCGACGCGGGCAGCTCGCAGGCATTCCAGGCACGTCGCAGCGTGTCGTCGGTGGTGCGGGCGAGGGCGCGCATCAGCGTGTCGACGTTGCTCGCGGTGCGGAAACGCTCGAGCAATTGGGCCTTGGCGGCCTTGTAGTCGGACTTCAGCGACGACGTATCGGGGACGGCGACGGCGGGAACGCTCATGGGCTCGGTTTGTACGTGCGCGGGTTGGAGTTCGGCCGGCCGTGGGTCTTCCGCGGACGGATTCTGCCTGTGAGCCGCCCGGGACGGGCGGTGTTACGACTGCGCGCCCGGTCCGAAGCAAGGGACGGGCGCAATTGCCTGGCGCGCGGTGATGGCAGCGTAAGTCCTAAGCCGCGCCTGTCATACGGGATTGTCTCGCGACTGTCGATTTAGTGCCAGGCGGCACACCGCCGCCCGGAACGGCACTGGAGAGCGGATCTGCGGCTCGTGCCCCACGCAGCCGTGAATGCTGCAAGCCCGGCCCGCCCGGCTGTTCAGGCTGCCGTGCCAGCCGTCTGCGCGACGATGGCCGGTTTGGCCGGCGTGCCTGCCGAGACCGTCAGAACCTCGTAGCCAGTCTCGGTGACGAGCACAGTATGCTCCCACTGCGCAGAAGGTTTGCGATCCTTCGTCTTGACCGTCCACTGGTCGGGCATCGTGCGGATATCGCGGGTGCCGGCGTTGATCATGGGTTCGACCGTGAAGATCATGCCGGGTACGAGTTCGATGCCCGTACCGGGGCGACCGTAATGCAACACTTGTGGATCGTCGTGGAACACCGTGCCGATGCCGTGGCCGCAATATTCGCGAACCACACTGTAACCTTGCGCTTCGGCGTAACGCTGGATTGCGTGGCCGATGTCGCCGAGATGCGCGCCGGGGCGCACCTGATCGATTCCGAGCCACATGCATTCATAGGTGGTCTGGACGAGGCGCTTCACGAGGATCGAACCCTCGCCGACGATGAACATCCGGCTCGTGTCGCCGAAATAGCCTTCCTTGATGACGGTGATGTCGATATTGAGGGCGTCGCCGTTCTTGAGCGCCTTCTCACCCGGAATACCGTGACAGATCACGTCGTTGACCGAGATGCAGGTGGCTTTGGGATACGGCGGGTAGCCGGGCGGCTGGTAGTTCAGCGGTGCGGGCACTGTGCCCTGCACGGTGGTCATATATTCGTGGCACAGGCGGTCGAGTTCGCCGGTCGTGACGCCCGCGACGACGTACGGCGTGATGTAATCGAGTACCTCGCTAGCCAGGCGGCCGGCTACGCGCATCTGCGCAATGTCGTATTCGTTCTTGATCGATATGGCCATGATGGGCGCCTGAAAATGCTGTCGAATGTCAAATTATCGCACCTTATCCCCCTCGTTGCGGCGTCTTGAAAAGCGGGGTTGCAGGCGCGCACCCGGTGAGATCCGGCGTATTTCCGCGAGGTGATCGGGATGGGATCGGGAGGTGATTCCCGAGGGTAATAGCCGGCTTGAGTGAGGTGGAAGGCGCGTGCTATACTCACCGGCTAAGTCGCTCGCTCTATTCCTTTAAAGCCTTCAGGGCGTGACGGGGCATGGGAGAGCAACGGAAGAGTAGTAGCCCGCTAGCTGTCGCGGGCGCGATGCCGGAAGCGGGATGATTTCCGGTGACGACAGCGTATTCACGAGCCGGCGCATCCAGGGTGTCGGTTGCGTCCAGGCCCTTTCACGGCAAAGCAATGAAAGGGAGCGGCGCATCCGATGCGGCAGCCGGCTTCAGACCCAAACCCTAGCGGAGAATTTCTCATGGCAGTTACCATGCGCCAAATGCTGGAAGCCGGTGTCCACTTTGGCCACCAGACGCGCTTCTGGAACCCGAAGATGGCCCCCTTCATCTTCGGTCATCGCAACAAGATTCACATCATCAACCTCGAAAAGACGCTGCCGATGTACAACGACGCGCTGAAGTACGTGCGTCAACTGGCAGCGAACCGCGGCACGATCCTGTTCGTCGGCACGAAGCGTCAATCGCGTGACACGATCCAGATGGAAGCGCAGCGCGCTGGCATGCCGTTCGTGAACGCACGCTGGCTCGGCGGCATGCTGACCAACTTCAAGACGCTGAAGGTTTCGATCAAGCGCTTGAAGGACATGGAAGCGGCCGTGGAAGCGGGCGAGCTCGAGAAGATGAGCAAGAAGGAAGCGCTCCTGTTCGAACGCGAAATCGCCAAGCTGCAAAAGTCGATCGGCGGCGTGAAGGACATGGGCGGCATTCCGGACGCGATCTTCGTGGTCGACGTCGGCTACCACAAGATTGCCGTGACGGAAGCCAACAAGCTGGGCATCCCCGTCATCGCCGTGGTCGACACGAACCACTCGCCGGAAGGCATCGACTACGTGATCCCGGGCAACGACGACGCCAGCAAGGCCGTCGCGCTGTACGCCCAGGGCGTGGCTGACGCGATCCTCGAAGGCCGTGCGAACGCGGTCAACGAAGTTGTCGCAGCAACGCGCGGCAACGACGGCGACGACGAGTTCGTTGAGGTCAATTCGGAGGCGTAAGCTGCCCCGTGTCCGGCAAGAAAAGGGGGCTTTCAATAGGCCCCTTTTTTTTAAGCCGTGCCGTTCGACGCCGCGTCACACTTGCGGCACCGTGCGACTGTAAAAAAGCATGTCTCACGGAAACGAATTCCTGCCGGCCGTATCGAAAGGCGGTCGGCGTGTACCAGACAGACTCAAGGAGCGAATGATGGCGGCAATTACCGCAAGCATGGTGGCAGAACTGCGCGCGAAAACCGACGCGCCGATGATGGAATGCAAGAAAGCGCTGACGGAAGCCGACGGCGACCTCGCGCGTGCCGAAGAACTGCTGCGCGTGAAGCTCGGCAACAAGGCGAGCAAGGCAGCTTCGCGCGTTACGGCTGAAGGCGTGATCTCGTCGTTCATCGGCGGCAACGCTGGCGCCGTGGTCGAACTGAACTGCGAAACCGACTTCGTCGCGAAGAACGACGACTTCCTCGCGTTCGCGAAGACGGTGGCCGAGCTCGTCGCCACGAAGAACCCGGCTGACGTCGCAGCGCTGTCGGCGCTGCCGCTCGAAGGCTCGACCGTCGACGCCGTGCGTCTCGCGCTCGTCGGCAAGATTGGCGAAAACCTGTCGATCCGCCGTTTCGCGCGCTTCGAAACCGCTAACAAGATCGCCGCGTACCTGCACGGCACGCGCATCGGCGTGCTGGTCGAGTACACGGGCGCGGAAGAGCAAGTCGGCAAGGACGTTGCGATGCACATCGCCGCGATGAAGCCGGTCTCGCTGTCGTCGGACGACGTGCCGGCCGACCTGATCGCCAAGGAACGCAGCATCGCCGAGCAGAAGGCTGCCGAATCGGGCAAGCCGGCTGAGATCGTCGCGAAGATGGTCGACGGTTCGGTTCAGAAGTATCTGAAGGAAGTCTCGCTGCTGAACCAGCCGTTCGTGAAGAACGACAAGCAGACGATCGAGCAGATGCTGAAGGCCGCCAACACGACGGTCCAGAAGTTCGCGCTGTTCGTGGTCGGCGAAGGCATCGAAAAGCGTCAGGACGACTTTGCCGCCGAAGTGGCCGCGCAAGTGGCTGCTGCAAAGCAGCAATAAGGTCCGCGCGGGAGTGCAACTCCCGCAGCAGTACCGCAGTACCCGCGGCGGAGCAATCCGCCGCGGCGGGCAGCGTAGCGACGCCAGGCGCGACCCAGCCCCCGCAGCGCGAGGTGGCGCAGGTCACCGTCAGTTCTGGTGGCGCTTGCCCGAAGCCGTATTTCACCCCTACAGTTTCACGTTATTGCCTTTCCGCGCGATCTGGATACCCCATGCCCACACCCGCCTATAAACGCGTCCTGCTCAAACTCTCCGGCGAAGCCCTGATGGGCGACGATGCCTTTGGCATCAACCGCGCCACGATCGAACGAATGGTGGCGGACGTGGCCGAAGTGGTGCGCCTCGGCACGCAGCTCGCGGTGGTGATCGGCGGCGGCAACATCTTCCGCGGCGTCGCGGGCGGCGCGGCCGGCATGGACCGTGCAACTGCCGACTACATGGGTATGCTCGCCACCATGATGAACGCGCTCGCCCTGCAGGACGCCATGCGTCACGCGGGCATCGAGGCGCGCGTGCAGTCGGCGCTGCGCATGGACCAGGTGGTCGAGCCGTACATCCGCCCCCGTGCGATCCGTCAACTGGAAGAGGGCAAGGTTGTGATTTTCGCCGCCGGCACGGGTAACCCGTTCTTCACGACCGACACGGCCGCCGCGCTGCGCGGCTCGGAAGTGGGCGCGGAAGTCGTGCTGAAGGCAACGAAGGTGGACGGCGTCTATTCGGCAGACCCGAAAAAGGACTCGACGGCCACCCGCTATGCCACGATCAGCTTCGACGAGGCGATTGGCCGCAACCTGCAGGTCATGGACGCGACGGCGTTCGCGTTGTGCCGCGACCAGAAGCTGCCGATCCGCGTCTTTTCGATCAACAAGCCGGGCGCGCTCAAACGCATCGTTCAGGGCGAAGACGAGGGCACGCTCGTCCACGTGTAAACTCTCGGCATACGAGAGACTCGATTTCGGGTCGCGCCCCCTCAGGCAATGCCGGAGCGTCGGGCGACCCGCACCGTTCAAGGTTCGGAGGTTTCAAAATGGCTGTGGCTGACATCAAGAAGGGCGCGGAGCAGAAGATGCAGCGCTCGATCGAAGCGTTCAAGAGCGATCTTGCGAAGATCCGCACGGGGCGGGCGCATACCGGCCTGCTCGATCACATCCAGGTCGATTACTACGGCTCGCCGGTGCCGATCTCGCAGGTGGCGAACCTGACGCTGGTCGACGCACGTACGATCGGCGTGCAACCGTGGGAAAAGAAGATGGTTCAGGCCGTCGAAAAGGCGATCCGCGAGTCGGACCTGGGTCTGAACCCGGCCACCCACGGCGACCTGATTCGCGTACCGATGCCCGCGCTGACCGAAGAGCGTCGCAAGGAACTCACGAAGGTCGTCAAGAGCGAAGGCGAGACGGCGAAGGTCGCCGTGCGCAACCTGCGCCGCGATGCGAACGAGCAGCTGAAGAAGCTTGTGAAGGACAAGGAAATCTCGGAAGACGACGAGCGCCGCGCAAGTGACGATGTCCAGAAGCTGACGGACCGCTCCGTGGCCGAGATCGACAAGCTCGTCCAGACCAAGGAAGCCGAGATCATGACGGTCTGAGGCCGCAAGGCCTTCAGTCGCGCCAGGGTTTCCTTTCTTTATTGCAGTATTAGTTCCACGGCCATGACCTATACCAGCTCAACCGTTCGCGTGCCCGATGTGGCGGCCGTACCGCGCCACATCGCGATTATCATGGACGGCAATGGCCGTTGGGCAACAGAGCGCCGTCTGCCGCGCGTGGCGGGCCATACGCGTGGCGTCGACGCCGTGCGGTCGGTCGTCGAGGCGTGTGTCGACCGCGGCGTCGAATACCTGACGCTGTTCGCGTTCAGTTCCGAGAACTGGCGACGTCCGACCGACGAAGTGTCGTTCCTGATGCGTCTGTTCATCTCGGCGCTCGAACGCGAGGTCGGCCGTCTGCACGCGAACGGCATCCGCTTGCGCGTAGTCGGCGATCTGTCGATGTTCAACGAGCGCATCCAGGATCTGATCCGGCGCGCCGAGACCAAGACGGCGCGCAACACCCGTCTCACACTGACGATCGCGGCAAACTACGGCGGCCGCTGGGACATCATGCAGGCGACCCGTAAGCTGGTGGAAGAGAGTGCCAGCACGGGCGTACCGGCGCTGGTCACGGAGGATACGCTCGGCCAGCATCTGGCGATGGCCTACGCGCCGGAGCCTGACCTCTTCATCCGCACTGGCGGTGAGCAGCGCGTCAGCAATTTTCTGCTGTGGCAGCTTGCCTACACCGAATTATATTTCACCGACGCCTACTGGCCCGACTTCGATGCTGCGGCACTCGGCCGTGCAATCGCATCGTATGCCGAACGCGAACGCCGCTTTGGCCGCACGAGCGCCCAGGTCGAAACCCAATCACAAGACGCCGACTCGCTTTCATGCTAAAGACCCGTGTCATCACGGCGGTCGTACTGCTGGCCGTGCTCCTGCCGGTCACGCTGTTCGCGCCGGTGGCGGCGTTTGGCGTGCTGATCCGTGTGGTCGTTCTGTTCGCCGCGTGGGAGTGGGCGCGCCTCCTCAAGGTCGGTAGCCTCGGCTCGATCCTCTACGCGGCTGTCGCCTCCGCGGTCGTGGTGCTTAGCGCCGAGCTCGAAGCGCCGCGTGCGCTCTTCAAGGCGGCGGGCATCTTCTGGATCGTCGCCGCTCCTTTCGTGCTGCTGCGCAAACCCGTGCTCGCCGCCGGCGTCTGGCGCGTCTTCCTGCTCGCCGCCGGCCTCGTAATCTTCGCCGCCTGCTGGCACGCGCTCTTCGCGGCGCGCGTGGCGGGCGTGGCGTTTGTCCTGTCCCTGTTGCTTGTCGTATGGCTCGCCGATATCGGCGCATACTTTGCAGGTAAGGCGTTCGGCCGCCATAAACTGGCACCGGCCATCAGCCCCGGCAAGACCTGGGAAGGTGCAGTGGGCGGCTGGGTCGCCGTGATGGCGGTTTCGATCGCCGCTATTGCGCTGCACGCGTTCGAGCCGACGTTTTATTCCGCGCTGGCCACCCGGGTGGGTTTGGGCCGTGCGCTATTTGTGCTGACTGTGCTGGTCGTGTTCAGCGTGGTCGGCGATCTGTTCGAGTCGATGCTCAAGCGCCAGGCCGGCGTGAAGGATTCGAGTGGCCTCCTGCCGGGCCACGGCGGGGTGCTCGACCGCATCGACGCTCTGTTGCCGGTGCTGCCGCTGGCGATGTTGCTGCTCGGCTAGAGAATTGAAAATGCAAAAACGACTGACATTGCTCGGATCCACGGGCTCGATCGGAGACAGCACGCTCGACGTGGTCGCGCGTCATCCGGAACGCTTCTCGGTTTATGCGCTCACGGCGCACCGCAACGGCGGCAAGCTCGTCGAACAATGCCTGCGCTTCGCGCCCGAGGTGGCCGTCGTCGGTGATGCCGAAACCGCCGCGCAAGTGGAGAAGAAGCTGCGCGCGGCCGGTTCGAAAACCATCGTGACCTACGGGCCGCAGGCGCTCGTCGATGTTGCGACGAGCGATGCCTGCGACACGGTCGTGGCGGCGATCGTCGGCGCGGCGGGTCTTGTGCCCACGCTCGCGGCGGCGCAGGCCGGCAAGCGCATCCTGCTCGCGAACAAGGAAGCGCTCGTGATGTCGGGCGACATCTTCATGGACGCCGTGCGCGACAACGACGCGGTTCTGTTGCCCGTCGACAGCGAGCACAACGCGGTGTTCCAGTCTCTGCCGGCCGAGGGCACAAAGCATGGCGGCGTGTCGAAGATCATTCTCACGGCCTCGGGCGGCCCGTTTCGCACGCGCGAACCTGCCACGCTCGTCGATGTGACGCCGGACGAGGCGTGCAAGCATCCGAACTGGTCGATGGGTCGCAAGATCTCGGTCGACTCGGCAACGATGATGAACAAGGGTCTCGAAGTGATCGAGGCGCACTACCTGTTCAATCTGCCGGGCGAGCGTATCGATGTGCTGATTCACCCGCAGAGCGTGATCCATTCGATGGTCTCGTATGCGGACGGTTCGGTGCTTGCGCAACTGGGCAATCCCGACATGCGCACGCCGATTGCGCACGCGCTGGCTTTCCCGGATCGCGTCGATTCGGGCGTTGCGCAGCTCGATCTCGCGCAAGTCGCGACGCTCACGTTCGAAAAACCCGACTACCAGCGCTTCCCGTGTCTCGCGCTCGCCATGAAGGCGATGGCTGCCGGCGGCGTCGCGAGCGCGGCACTCAACGCGGCCAACGAAGTCGCTGTGGAGGCGTTCCTCAACCGCCGCATCGGTTTCATGGCGATCGCGCAGACGGTCGACGCCGTGCTTAACGCGCTCGAAAACAGAAGCGCGTCGAGTCTCGACGTCGTGCTCGAAGCGGATGCATCCGCCCGCCGTGCGGCGCACACCGTCATCGACAGCCTGCCGGTGCCGGCCTGAACCCGCTAAGGGCCGCGCCCGCATTGGCACTGCATTTGGCCCGTTTTGGCCCATTAGGCACAGGCTGGAGGCGCATATGAATCTGCTCACCGAACTGGTGGCGTTTGTCGTGGCGATCGGCGTGCTCGTCGTCGTCCACGAGTATGGGCATTACAGCATCGCACGCCTGTGCGGCGTGAAGGTTCTGCGCTTTTCGATCGGTTTCGGCAAGCCGCTCGTGCAGTGGGTCAGCAAGCACACTGGCACGGAGTGGACTATTTCGTGGCTGCCGCTCGGCGGCTACGTGAAGATGCTCGACGAGCGGGAAGCCACGGAACGCATTCCCGCTGGCGATCTTCCACACGCCTTCAACCGGCAGTCGGTCGGCAAGCGCATTGCAATTGTCGCCGCCGGACCCATTGCTAACTTCCTGCTGGCCATCGCGCTCTTTGCGCTCGTGTTCGCGTCCGGCGTGAATGAGCCGGCTGCGATCGTCGCCGCGCCGCCCGCGCATTCGGCCGCCGCGCAGGCGGGCTTCCAGGGCGGCGAGAAAATCGTTTCGGTGAGCGATGCGAACGGCGACGACACGCAGTCCGTGCGTTCGTGGTCGGACCTGCGCTGGAAACTGCTGTCGGCGGCGTTCGATCATGGCCGCGTCGTGCTAGCCGCTCATGACGGCGGCGGTACCTATGACTTCCCGCTCGATCTGTCCCAGCTTCGCAGCAAGGATCTCGATGACGACTTTATGTCGCGCCTCGGCCTCGAGGCCGGCGGCGGCACGCTGCAGGTCGCGGGCGTCGAGCCGGGTAGTGCGGCGGAGCGGGCCGGGCTGCAGAAGGGAGATCGTCTGCGCGCAGTTGACGGCCGTCCCGTCGATAGCGCAAGCACGTTCATCGCGCATGTGAAGGAGCATGCGGGCAAGCCGGTGCAACTGGATATACTGCGCGGCGCCGATCAGCCGCTCAAGCTGACGGTGGTCCCGGCCGCCCAGCGCGATGACGAAACGGGTGAGACGGTGGGGCGTATTGGCGCGGCGCTGGCGGCGCAGGCGCCAACGGTTGCCGTGCGTTACGGGCCGCTCGAGAGCGTGCAGCTCGGCGCGCATCGCACGTGGAGCATCGCCGTGTACTCGCTGCGGATGTTCGGCCGCATGATCACTGGCGAGGCGTCGCTGAAGAATCTCTCGGGTCCGGTGACGATAGCCGATTACGCGGGTAAGAGCGCGCGCCTTGGTTTGTCCGCATTTCTGTCGTTCCTTGCCCTCGTCAGCATTAGCCTGGGCGTACTCAACCTGCTCCCAATTCCGGTTTTGGACGGGGGGCATCTGTTATATTATCTGGTTGAAGCCGTAACGGGCAAAGCCGTATCGGATCGCTGGCAGCTCATACTGCAGCGAGCGGGGCTGGCCTGCATCGTCGCGCTGTCGGCGATTGCGTTGTTCAACGATCTGGCTAGGTTAATCCATTTTTAAAGTGTCTGGCGGCGTCCGCGTCTGTGTTTGTGACCCGGGCCGCCTGACCGAATGCAGCTATAAACACCTGGGGAAGCACGTTGTTTAGACCTCATCGCTTGGTTCCAAAGACCGTTGCGGCCGCCGCGCTGGCCGCGCATGGACTGGTTGCTCATTCGGCTACTGCAGCTTTCGTGGTTCAGGATATCCGGATCGAAGGCCTCCAACGCGTCGAGCCGGGCACCGTTTTTTCGTACCTGCCCATCAAGCAGGGCGACACGTTCACCGACGACAAAGCCTCTGAGGCGATCCGCGCGCTCTACGCCACGGGCTTCTTCAACGACGTGAAGATTGCCACCGAAGGCAACGTCGTCGTGGTGCAGGTTCAGGAGCGTCCCGCGATCGGAACGATCGACTTCGCGGGCATCCACGAATTCGACAAGGACAACCTGACGAAGGCGCTGCACGCGGTCGGCCTCTCGCAGGGGCGCTACTACGACCGTGCGCTCGTCGAAAAGGCCGAGCAGGAGCTCAAGCGCCAGTACCTTACGCGCGGCTTCTACGCCGCCGAAGTGACGACGACCGTCACGCCGATCGACCGCAACCGCGTCGGTCTTCTGTTCTCGGTGGTCGAAGGGCCGAGCGCGAAGATCCGCCAGATCAACTTCATCGGCAACAACACGTTCAGCACCGGCACGCTGCTCGCCGAGATGCAGCTCTCCACGCCGAACTGGTTCTCGTGGTACACGAAGAACGACCTGTACGCGAAGGAGAAGCTGACCGGCGACCTCGAGAATGTGCGCTCGTTCTACCTGAACCGCGGCTTCCTCGAGTTCAACATCGAGTCGACCCAGGTGTCGATCTCGCCGGACAAGAAGGACATGTACCTGACGATCACGGTGCATGAAGGCCAGCCGTACACGGTGTCCGGCGTCAAGCTCGCGGGCAATCTGCTCGACCGCGAAGCCGAACTGCAAAAGCTGATCAAGATTCGCCCCGGCGACAAGTTCTCGGCTGAGAAGCTCACGGCCACGACGAAGGCCATCGTCGACAAGCTCGGCGAATACGGCTATGCGTTCGCCACGGTCAACGCGCTGCCGCAGATCGACCAGGAACACCATACGGTCGACCTCACGTTGCAGGTCGATCCGAGCCGCCGCGTCTACGTGCGCCGCATCAACGTGGTTGGCAACACGCGCACGCGCGACGAAGTCGTGCGCCGCGAAATGCGCCAGCTCGAAAGCTCGTGGTTCGATTCGAACCGTCTCGCGCTCTCGAAGGACCGCATCAACCGTCTCGGCTACTTTACCGATGTCGATGTGACGACGGTGCCCGTTGAAGGCACGGCCGACCAGGTGGACGTGAACGTGAAGGTCGCCGAAAAGCCGACCGGCGCGATTACGCTGGGCGCGGGCTTCTCGTCGACGGACAAGGTGGTGCTCTCGGCGGGCGTGTCGCAGGACAACGTGTTCGGCTCGGGCACGTCGTTGTCGGTCAACGTGAACACGGCGCGGACGTATCGCACGCTGGCCGTCACGCAGGTGGACCCGTACTTCACGGTGGACGGCATCAAGCGCATTACCGACGTCTACTACCGCACGTACCAGCCGCTGTATTACTCGACGGATTCGAGCTTCCGCATCATCACCGCGGGCGGCGACCTGAAGTTCGGCATCCCGTTCTCGGAAGTCGATACGGTGTTCTTCGGCGCCGGCTTCGAGCAGGACCGCCTCGACATCGACGAGAACACGCCGCAGAGCTACAAAGACTACGTGAGCGAGTTCGGTCGCATCTCGAACAACGTGCCGCTCACGATGGGCTGGTCGCGCGACGCGCGTGACAGCGCGCTCGTGCCGAGCAAGGGCTATTTCACGCAGGCGAACGCCGAATACGGCACGCCGATCGGCGGGACGCAGTATTACAAGGCCGACATTCAGGCGCAGTACTATTACTCGTTTGCGCGCGGCTTCGTGCTTGGCCTGAACTTCCAGGGCGGTTACGGCAATGGCCTTTCCGGCAAGCCGTACCCGATCTTCAAGAACTACTACGCCGGCGGTATCGGTTCGGTGCGCGGCTACGAGCCGAGCTCGCTGGGTCCGCGCGACGCGACGACGAACGACCCGATCGGCGGTTCGAAGATGGTCGTGGGCAATATCGAGTTGACGTTCCCGTTGCCGGGTACGGGCTATGACCGCACACTGCGTGTCTTTACCTTCCTCGATGGTGGTAACGTCTGGGGAGATCAGGGCCACAGCGTCGGTGCGAACGGCCTGCGTTACGGCTACGGTGCGGGTCTCGCCTGGATTTCGCCGATTGGTCCGCTCAAGCTGAGCCTTGGTTTCCCGCTCCAGAAGCACGCGGGCGACCAGTACCAGAAGTTCCAGTTCCAGATCGGGACGGCGTTCTGACGAAGCGTACGGCGGGTTTTGCCGCCGTTTTACCGAGGGTTTTACCGATTTCGGAACCCGGAGATACGAGAGGATGACTTTGCAAACGGGTATGTTTTCAAGGCGGGTGATCGGGGCCGTGACGTTGTCGCTGGCGGTGTTTGCTTTCGGCGCGGGTGCGGTAGAGGCGCAGGAGGCGAGGATCGCGGCGGTCAACTCCGATCGCATCCTGCGCGAATCCGTCCCGGCGAAGGCCGCGCAGACCAAGCTGGAAGCCGAGTTCGCCAAGCGCGACAAGGATCTGCAGGATTTGGCGCAGCGCCTGAAGTCGATGTCCGATTCGCTCGACAAGAGCGGGGCGTCGTTGTCGGCCACCGACCGCGCGCAGAAGCAGCGCGATCTGTCGCAGCTCGATAGCGACTTCCAGCGCAAACAGCGCGAATTCCGCGAAGATCTTAACCAGCGCCGCAACGAGGAACTTGCGGCGGTGCTGGATCGGGCGAACAAGGTGATCAAGCAGATTGCCGAGCAGCAGCATTACGACCTGATCGTGCAGGAAGCCGTCTACGTGAGCCCGCGCATCGACATCACCGATCAGGTGCTGAAAGCCCTCGCGGGTTCGAGTAGCAGCAATTAAGCAGGAGCAGGACACGCATGGCTTTCACGCTTGAGGAACTCGCCGGGCGTTTCGGCGGCGACGTGGTCGGCAATTCCGCACAACGCGTCGTTTCGCTCGCCCCGCTCGACCAGGCCGGTCCGCAGCAACTGGCGTTCCTCGCCAATCCAAAGTATCTGGCTCAGGTCGAGACGACACGTGCCGGGGCGGTGCTCATCAGCCCGGACGATCTCACGAAGCTTGCGTCCAGCGACGGCCGCAACTTCATCGTCACACCCAATCCGTATGCTTACTTCGCGCGCGTAGCGCAGGCATTCATCGACCTGGCGACACCGAAGGTTGCACCCGGTGTTCACCCGAGCGCGAATGTGGACGCTTCCGCGAGCATCGCCGCGAGCGCCGTGATCGGCCCGAATGTGACGGTCGAGGCTGGCGCCGTGATCGGCGAACACGTGCGTCTTGACGCGAATGTGTTCATCGGGCGTGGCACGCAGATCGGTGCGGGTTCGCATCTGTATCCGGGCGTTGTCATCTATCACGGTTGCCGGATCGGTGAGCGCGCGATCGTGCACGCGGGCGCGGTGATCGGCTCGGACGGTTTTGGCTTCGCGCCGGATTTCACGGGCGAGGGCGATGCGCGCACGGGCGACTGGGTCAAGATTCCGCAGGTCGGCGGTGTGTCGATCGGGCCGGACGTCGAGATCGGTGCCAACACGACGATCGATCGCGGTGCGATGGCCGACACGATCATCGAAACCTGCGTGAAGATCGATAACCTCGTGCAGATCGGGCACAACTGCAAGATCGGCGCGTACACCGTGATCGCCGGTTGCGCAGGTATCGCGGGCAGCACGACGATCGGCAAGCATTGCATGATCGGCGGCGCGGTGGGTATCGCCGGACACGTGACGCTTGCCGACTATGTGATCGTTACGGCGAAGTCGGGTGTCTCGAAGTCGCTGACGAAGCGGGGTGTGTACACGAGTGCGTTCCCTGCGGTCGATCACGCCGACTGGAACAAGAGCGCCGCACTGCTGCGCAATATCGACAAGCTGCGCGACCGCATCCGGGCGCTCGAAGCGGCAGTCGCTGCGAAGCCGCAAGGCGACGCATAACAACAGTCAACCCGGAGGGAAGCGGGGCGCTACGGTGCGGCCGTTTCCTGCAATACAGTACCCCGGCGTCTTGCGCGGCGCCGGTTTTCGTATGCTGGACCGCGCTCCGGGCAGATCCGCATGCCCGATTCCGCGTGTCTCGCGCATACTGCGCGTCAGCACGGGGCCGTCGGCATCCGCATCCGAAGTCATCTTCGCGCAATTCCTGCGTGAGCAGAAACACCATGAACATCGAAAAACTCAACTTCGACATCCACAAGATTCTCACGCTGTTGCCGCATCGCTACCCGTTTCTGATGGTCGATCGGGTCATCGAGCTGGAGCCGCACAAGCGCATCAAGGCGTTGAAGAACGTGACGGTCAACGAGCCCTTCTTTACGGGCCATTTCCCCACGCGTCCCGTCATGCCTGGCGTGATGATTCTCGAAGCGCTCGCTCAAACCGCCGCGCTGCTGACGTTCTCGGAACAGCAGCAGGACTTCGCAAATACGCTGTATTACTTCGTCGGCATCGACGGCGCGCGCTTCAAGCGCGTGGTCGAGCCGGGTGATCAGCTGATCCTGAACGCCACGTTCGAGCGCTACATGCGCGGGATCTGGAAGTTCAAGGCACAGGCGGAAGTGGACGGCGTCGTCGCCTGCGAAGCAGAGCTGATGTGCACCGTGAAGAAAATGGACGCGGACGCGTAATTACGCCCGCCGCGAAATGCCGTCGCGCGTCGCATGACAGCGCAGGCAAGTAACAGAATCTGAAGCAGAATCTGAAGCGAGGACGAATGACCAGGATTCATCCCACCGCGATTGTCGAACCGGGTGCACAAGTCGACGAATCGGTCGAGATCGGACCGTACGCGGTTATCGGCGCGAACGTCAGCATCGGCGCGCGTACTATCGTTGGGTCGCACAGCGTGATCGAAGGCCATACGACGATCGGCGAGGACAACCGCATCGGCCACTACGCGTCGATCGGTGGCCGCCCGCAGGACATGAAGTACAAGGGCGAGCCGACCAGGCTCGTGATCGGCAGCCGCAATACGATCCGCGAGTTCACGACGCTGCATACGGGCACCGTGCAGGATACCGGGGTCACGATCATCGGCGACGACAACTGGATCATGGCCTATGTGCACGTCGGCCACGACTGCCGACTCGGCAGCAATGTGATCATGTCGAGTAACGCACAGCTCGCGGGTCACGTGATCGTGGACGACTACGCGATCGTCGGCGGTATGACCGGCGTGCACCAGTTCGTGCGCATCGGCGCGCACTCGATGGTGGGCGGTGCGTCGGCGCTCGTGCAGGACGTGCCGCCGTTCGTGGTCGCCGCGGGCAACAAGGCGGTGCCGCACGGCATCAACGTCGAAGGTCTGCGCCGCCGCGGCTTCTCTCCCGACGCGATCTCGGCGCTGCGCGCGGCGTACCGCACGCTCTACAAAAACGGACTCTCGCTGGAAGAAGCGAAGGTCCAGCTTGCCGAACTGGCGAGCGCAGGCGGCGACGGTGATATCCACGTCAAGGCGCTGATCGACTTCGTCGAGCAGTCGCAACGCGGCATCATCCGCTAGCCGATGGTCCTGCAAACCCGTCCCATGCGTCTCGCGATGGTCGCCGGCGAACCGTCCGGCGACCTGCTTGCGGCTTCGCTGCTCAACGGTCTCGCAGGCTGTTTGCCCGATACTACGCAGTACTATGGAATCGGTGGCCCGCGCATGACAGCCACGGGTTTCGACGCGCACTGGCCGATGGAAAAGCTCACCGTGCGCGGCTACGTCGAGGCGCTCAGGCACATTCCGGAAATCCTGCGCATTCGCGGCGAACTGAAAAACCAGCTGCTCGCGGATCCGCCCGATGTGTTCATCGGCGTCGATGCGCCCGATTTCAATTTCGGTCTCGAGCATTCGTTGCGTTCGGCGGGTATTCCCACCATCCACTTCGTCTGTCCGTCGATCTGGGCGTGGCGTGCCGGGCGCATCAAGAAGATCCAGAAGTCGGTGGATCACATGCTCTGCGTGTTCCCGTTCGAGACGGAGATCCTCGAGAAGGCGGGTGTCGCGGCGTCCTATGTGGGCCATCCGCTCGCGGACGAAATCCCGCTTGAACCGGACGTGCCGGGCGCGCGCCGCGCGCTTGGCCTGCCCGAGGGCGGTCCGGTGATCGCCGTTCTGCCGGGTAGCCGGCGCTCCGAGATCAACCTGATCGGCCCGACGTTCTTTGACGCGATTGCGCTCATGCAGCAGCGCGAGCCGGGCCTGCGCTTCGTGATGCCTGCGGCGACGCCGGCTATTCATGCGCAGTTGCAGGAGCTGGCGAGCGCGCGCGAAGGCCTCGCGTTGACGATCATCGACGGCCAGTCGCAACTCGCGATGACCGCGGCCGACGCGATCCTCGTGAAAAGCGGCACGGTGACGCTCGAAGCGGCGCTCCTGAAAAAGCCGATGGTGATCTCGTACAAGGTTCCCTGGCTCACTGGGCAGATCATGCGCCGTCAGGGCTATCTGCCCTACGTGGGGCTGCCGAACATTCTGGCGGGTCGCTTCGTCGTCCCCGAGATCCTGCAGCACTTCGCGACGCCCGAGGCGTTGGCCGACGCCACGCTCACGCAGTTGCACGATGAGTCGAACCGACGCACGCTGACGGAAGTCTTCACGCAGATGCATCTCGCGTTGCGACAGAACACGTCGCAGCGTGCAGCCGAGGTCGTGGCGCGGATCCTGGAAAGCCGTAGGGGCCGGGCATGACGGACGTCGCGAGCAAGCGCGCACGCGCGCCGGCGGCGAAGGCCAAGGCGGGTGCGGAAGTGACATCCAGGGCGGCGGCAAAGCGCGCGACGCGGCAGGCACGCGCCGAGCAGGCCGGGTTGCTGTTCGAATCGCCCGACGACATCGTCTGCGGCGTCGATGAGGCTGGGCGCGGTCCGCTCGCCGGGCCCGTGGTGGCAGCGGCGGTCATTCTCGACCCGGCTCGGCCAATCGCGGGACTAGACGATTCGAAGGCGCTTTCGGCGAAGGCCCGCGACGCCCTCTACGATCTTATCGTCGAGCGCTCGCTTGCGTGGTGTGTGGCTTCGGCCACCGTCGAGGAAATCGACACGCTCAACATCCTGCAGGCGACGATGCTCGCGATGCGGCGCGCGGTCGAGGGTCTGAGCGTGACGCCGACGCTCGCGAAGATCGACGGCAACCGCTGCCCGGTGGTGCCTGTGCGTTGCGAAGCCGTGATTGGCGGTGACGCGCTGGTGCCGAGCATCTCGGCTGCGTCCATCATTGCGAAGGTCACGCGAGACCGCATGCTGCTGGAACTGCACGAGACGTACCCGGTTTATGGCTTCGACGCACACGCTGGCTACGGTACCGCGCAGCATCTCGCCGCTCTGCGCGAGTACGGCCCCTGCCAGCATCATCGCCGCTCGTTCGCGCCGGTGCGCGAAGCTTATGCGCTGCATGGCACCGTGCGCGGCCCGAACGATCGCGAAGACGACGCTTTCTCGCCCGTCTGATGTCGCGCTTCGCGTGCTCTGAGCGCCGCTTCGCGCGGCGCGATGTATTTTTCCTGCATTCCTTTTCAAGTCAGGCCCGCCCGTGAAAGCCATTACCTCACGCGACAATCCGCTCTACAAACGCCTGAAGGCGCTGGCCGGCTCGACGCATCAACAGCGCAAGAGCGGTCAGGCCCTGCTCGAAGGTTTCCATCTGGCGAGCGCCTGGCTCGACGGCGGCAACCAGCCCGAGTACTGCATCGTCACCGATGGCGCGCTCACTCACGAAGAAGCGCAGGCGATCGTTGCGCGCGTCGACGAACGGCGCGTGGTGACGTTGCCCGATGCGCTGTTCGGCCAGCTTTCGAGCGTCGTGCACGGTGTGGGGATGCTGCTGCTGGTCGATACGCCCGAGGCAGTGCTGCCGCACCGTGTGCAGTCGACCTGCGTGGTGCTTGACGGCGTGCAGGATGCGGGCAACGTCGGCTCGATCCTGCGCAGCGCGGCGGCGGCGGGCATCGACAAGGTGTTCTGCACGCCGGGCACGGCGTATGTCTGGTCGTCGAAGGTGCTGCGTTCCGCGATGGGCGCGCATTTCCTGCTGGAAGTGTTTGAGAACGTCGAAGACGAGACGCTTACCGGGATGCTCGCCGTGCCCGTTGTGATCACGGATTCACATGGTGCGCAGGCGATCGACGAATGCGACCTGACGCGCGAGGTCGCGTGGGTGTTCGGCAACGAAGGGGCCGGCGTATCGCAGGTATGGCGCGATGCGGCCGCGCATCGCGTAACGATTCCGCAGCCGGGCGGCATGGAATCGTTGAACGTGGCGGCGGCAGCAGCGGTGTGCCTGTTCGAGCAATGCCGCCAGCGTCGCCGCGCGCGCTGAAAGCGCAGCGGCCGCGGGTCGCGCCAACGCTGCCCGCCGACCGCGATACATCAGTAATCAGTAAGACGGCTTGTCGATCCGGATTTCCTGCAGGACCGTCGTCGCGATTTCCTCGATCGACTTGTGCGTCGACGAGAGCCACTTGATCCCTTCACGCCGCATCATCGACTCGGCTTCGTTCACCTCGTAGCGGCAGTTTTCGAGTGCCGCGTACTTGCTGCCCGGACGCCGCTGGTTACGGATTTCCGCAAGACGCTGCGGATCGATCGAGAGCCC
This sequence comes from Paraburkholderia dinghuensis, assembly GCF_003837865.1. Lineage (GTDB taxonomy): Bacteria > Pseudomonadota > Gammaproteobacteria > Burkholderiales > Burkholderiaceae > Paraburkholderia > Paraburkholderia dinghuensis. The sequence continues at coordinate 240,728 of NZ_RQIS01000004.1, forward strand.
GAAAATCTTGTCGCGATGCGACAGCAGGGCGGTCGGCAGCTTGCCGCGTTCGAAGTCGTCCGGAATCAGCGGATAGTTCGCGGCCTTCACACCGTATTGCATGGCCAGATAGAGGCTGGTCGGCGTCTTGCCGCTGCGCGACACGCCCACGAGGATCACATCGGCGTCCGTGAGATTTCGGTTCGACTGGCCGTCGTCATGCGCAAGCGAGAAGTTGATCGCCTCGATGCGGTTCTTGTATTCGTCGGTGTCGGCGTTCTGGTGGCCGCGGCCCATCGCGTGGGACGACTTCAGCTCCAGTTCCTGCTCCAGCGGCTCGACGAACGTCTGGAACATGTCCAGCACGAGCGCGTTTGCGCGCTTGACGATCTCGTTCGAGTTGCTGTCCACGAGCGTCGTGAAGACGATCGGCCGGCGGCCCTCGTGAACCACAGCTTCGTTGATCTTTTGGGCGGCGGCGTAAGCCTTGTCGGTCGAGTCGACGAACGGAAGGCGGACGAGACGGAATTTCTGGTCGAACTGCGACAGGATCGAATGCGCGAAGGTCTCGGCAGTGATCCCGGTACCGTCGGAGACTATGAATACGGTGGGCGGCATCGATTGAAGCTGGGTAGGGACGTTTCAGGAAACGCGAAGCAGGCGGGCGAGAGCCCCAGGCGACGCCTCGCGGGCATGCCGCGGCGCTGTTCTTGTCGGCGGACACATTTTCTGGAGTCGGCACGGTAGAATAGCGGCAACCTGTTGGATAAGCAATTGCAGCACAATCGCGCCAACCCGCAGCCTGCCACGGCTCATTCTGGTGTCAATTTGCAGCGATTTCATCTAACTTCGTGTAATCGCGCGCATCTCCCTGCTTTTCCTTTTGCTGGGCCCCAGTTTCGACGCGCGAAGCGATTGTTTCTCCAACAGGTTGCGCAAGACGCGGATCCGCTTCCAATGAGCGTTTACGCGTTCGAGCCCACTTGCGCAATCGTGAATTTTTTTCACACTTAGGGGCTTGTATGACTAACACCGTTGCCAAGGATCAGGCGTATGTAGTGCCTTTCGAGCAGTTGCGGATGACCGATGTCGAGATCGTGGGCGGCAAGAACGCCTCGCTCGGCGAAATGATCAGCCAGTTGGCTGAAGCCGGCGTGCGTGTGCCTACGGGCTTCGCGACGACGGCGCTCGCCTTCCGCGATTTTCTGAAGCACAACAACCTGACCGAACGGATCGCCGCGCGGCTGGCTACGCTCGACGTCGACGATGTCAAGGCGCTGGCCGAAGCGGGCAAGGAGATCCGTCAATGGATCATCGACGCGCCGCTGCAGTCGCAGCTCGAAGCGGATATCCGCGCGGGTTTCGAGACGCTCCAGAACGGCTCGCCGGCTGAACTGTCGTTTGCCGTGCGTTCGTCGGCAACGGCGGAAGACCTGCCCGACGCCTCGTTCGCCGGTCAGCAGGAAAGCTACCTCAACGTGGTGGGCATCGAGGATGTGCTCGATCGCCTCAAGCACGTGTTCGCGTCGCTCTACAACGACCGCGCCATTTCCTATCGCGTCCACAAGGGCTTCACCCACGCCGAAGTCGCGCTCTCCGCTGGCGTGCAGCGCATGGTCCGCTCCGACGTCGGTGCCGCGGGCGTGATGTTCACGCTCGATACGGAATCGGGTTTCAAGGATGCCGTGTTCATCACGTCGAGTTACGGTCTCGGTGAGACCGTCGTGCAGGGCGCCGTGAATCCGGACGAGTTCTACGTCTTCAAGACCACGCTCGCGCAAGGCAAGGCCGCGATCATCCGCCGCTCGATCGGTTCGAAGCTCATCAAGATGGAATTCACGCAGCCGGGCGAGCCGGGCCGTGTGAAGACCGTCGATAACTCGCACGAAATGCGCAACCGCTTCTCGATCACCGACGAAGACGTGATCGAGCTGGCGAAGTACGCCGTCATCATCGAGAAGCACTATCAGCGTCCGATGGACATCGAGTGGGGCAAGGATGGCCGCGACGGCAAGATCTTCATTCTCCAGGCGCGTCCGGAGACGGTGAAGAGCCAGTCGCACGGTAAGGCCGAGCAGCGCTTCAAGCTGAAGGGCCAGTCGCAGGTTCTGGCAACGGGCCGTGCGATCGGCCAGAAGATCGGCGCGGGCCGCGTGAAGGTGATTCACGATCCGTCTGAAATGGAGCGCGTGCAGCCGGGCGACGTGCTGGTCGCGGACATGACCGACCCGAACTGGGAGCCGGTGATGAAGCGCGCAGCCGCGATCGTCACGAACCGCGGCGGCCGCACCTGTCACGCCGCGATCATCGCGCGTGAGCTTGGCGTACCGGCAGTCGTTGGCTGCGGCGACGCAACCGACGTGCTGAAGGACGGCGCGCTCGTGACCGTGTCGTGCGCGGAAGGCGACGAAGGCCGCATCTACGACGGCCTGCTCGAAACCGAAGTCAGCGAAGTGCAGCGCGGCGAGCTGCCGGCGATTCCCGTGAAGATCATGATGAACGTCGGCAATCCGCAGCTCGCGTTCGACTTCTCGCAGTTGCCGAACGCCGGCGTGGGCCTCGCGCGTCTCGAGTTCATCATCAACAACAACATCGGCGTCCACCCGAAGGCGATCCTCGAGTACCCGAACATCGATGCCGATCTGAAGAAGGCCGTGGAAAGCGTCGCCCGCGGTCACGCGTCGCCGCGTGCGTTCTACATCGACAAGCTGACCGAAGGCATCGCCACGATTGCCGCAGCGTTCTATCCGAAGCCCGTGATCGTGCGTCTCTCGGACTTCAAGTCGAACGAGTACAAGAAGCTGATCGGCGGTTCGCGCTACGAGCCGGACGAAGAGAACCCGATGCTCGGCTTCCGCGGTGCGTCGCGTTACATCGCCGAAGACTTCGCCGAGGCGTTCGAGATGGAATGCCGCGCGCTCAAGCGCGTGCGTGAAGAGATGGGCCTCTCGAACGTCGAGATCATGGTGCCGTTCGTGCGCACGCTCAAGCAGGCGGAGCGCGTGATCGGCCTGCTCGCGAAGTTCGGTCTGAAGCGCGGCGAAAACGGTCTGCGTCTCATTATGATGTGCGAAGTGCCGTCGAACGCGATCCTCGCCGAAGAGTTCCTGCAGTACTTCGACGGTTTTTCGATCGGCTCGAACGACCTCACGCAGCTCACGCTGGGTCTCGACCGCGACTCCGGGATGGAACTGCTCGCCGCCGACTTCGACGAGCGCGATCCGGCCGTCAAGTTCATGCTCAAGCGCGCGATCGAAACGTGCCTGCGCCTGAACAAGTACGTCGGCATCTGCGGCCAGGGTCCGTCCGATCACCCGGATTTCGCCCAGTGGCTCGCCGAGGAAGGCATCGCGTCGATGTCGCTGAACCCGGACACGATCATCGAGACGTGGCAGGCGCTCGCCCAGTCGCAAGCGAAGTAAACGTGGTGCGTCGCGTCCGGCGCGAGACTTGAGGTAACGCCTCGCCGGTCTCGTGCCGTACCAAAAAAAGTGCCAGCTTCGTGCTATAACACCCCGGTCAAGCCGGGGTGTTTTACTTTGGGAGACTGACGTGGGGCCACATGGTTTGTTCTGGTGGGTCGGCGCGGGCGTGCTGATCGTCGCCGAGCTGATGACGGGCACGTTCTACCTGCTGATGATCGCGCTCGGCTTCCTCGCGGGCGTGCTCGCGTATCTGCTCGGCGCGCCGCTCGATCTGCAACTCGGCATTGCTGCCGTCGTCGCGCTCGTTGCCGTGAGTGTGCTGCGGCGTTCTCGTTTCACGCGCCGCCGGCGCGTCATCGACGTGTCGCGCGATCCGGGCGTCAATCTCGACATCGGTGAATCGTTGACCGTCGCCGGCTGGCATGACCGCCGCGCACGTGCGATGTATCGCGGCGCCGAATGGGATGTTGAACTCGCGCCGGGTGAGCCCGAAGACGCGCGTCTTTATGAAATCAAGGCCGTGCGCGGCAGTTGCCTGATCGTCGCGGCGCGGCACGACGAGGCGCCCGGCCGCGCAAGGCACGCCTGAGCCGCGTCACCAGACGCTTGTCGCGTCGCGCATCGCATCGACCACATCGAAGAAAAGGAGTCCATCAATGCAAGTTCCAGTCGTCGGCCTGATTCTGCTTGTGATCGTCATCGTGCTGATCGCCCAGACCATCAAGATCGTGCCGCAACAGCACGCCTGGGTCGTCGAGCGGCTCGGCCGCTACCACGCGACGCTCACGCCGGGACTCTCGATCGTGCTGCCATTCGTCGATCGCGTGGCGTACAAGCATGTGCTCAAGGAAATCCCCCTCGACGTGCCGAGCCAGGTCTGCATTACGCGCGACAACACGCAGTTGCAGGTGGACGGCGTGCTGTACTTCCAGGTGACCGATCCGATGAAGGCGTCGTACGGATCGAGCAACTTCGTCTTCGCGATCACGCAGCTCTCGCAGACCATGCTGCGCTCGGTGATCGGCAAGCTCGAACTCGACAAGACGTTCGAGGAGCGCGACTTCATCAACCACAGCATCGTGTCGGCGCTGGACCAGGCCGCGTCCAACTGGGGCGTCAAGGTGCTTCGCTACGAAATCAAGGATCTCACGCCCCCGAAGGAAATCCTCCACGCGATGCAGGCGCAGATCACCGCCGAGCGCGAAAAGCGCGCGCTGATCGCTGCGTCGGAAGGTCGCAAGCAGGAGCAGATCAACCTTGCGTCGGGCGCGCGTGAGGCCGCGATCCAGAAGTCAGAGGGCGAGAGGCAGGCCGCGATCAATCAGGCGCAGGGCCAGGCGGCCGCGATTCTCGCGGTGGCCGAGGCGAACGCCCAGGCGATCCAGAAGATTGGCGCGTCGATCCAGGAGCACGGCGGCATGGACGCGGTCAACCTCAAGGTGGCCGAACAGTACGTCAATGCGTTCTCCAATCTCGCGAAGCAGGGCAACACGCTGATCGTGCCGGGGGACATGGGCGATCTGAGTTCGATGATCGCTTCGGCGCTCACGATCGTGAATCGCGCGGGTATCGGCGAGCAGAAGGTGAAGGGCGCCTGAGCAGCCCGAACGGCTTCAGTCTGGATGAACGAAAAACGGGCCGCGCGAGCGGCCCGTTTGCTTTGCAGGGATGATTTCGACGATCAGGTCGGCGAGCGCATCAGGCGCGCCTTTTCACGCTCCCAGTCGCGCTTCTTCTCGGTCTCGCGTTTGTCGTGCTGCTTCTTGCCCTTCGCGAGGCCGATCTCGCACTTCACGCGACCGCCCTTGTAATGGAAGTTCAGCGGCACGAGCGTGTAGCCGCGCTGCTCGACTTTGCCGATCAGCTTGTCGATCTGGTCACGGTGCAAGAGCAGCTTGCGCGTGCGGACCGGGTCGGGGTTGATGTGCGTGGACGCCTCGGGCAGCGGGCTGATATGCGTGCCGATCAGGAACAGCTCGCCGTCCTTGATGACGACGTAACCTTCCTTGATCTGGCCGCGCCCAGCACGCAGCGCTTTCACCTCCCACCCTTCGAGCACGAGTCCTGCCTCGTGGCGCTCCTCGATGAAGTAATCGAAGAACGCCTTTCTGTTGTCGATGATGCTCATGGGGAAATTGGGAACGGCCCAACTCGTTTAAAATCCCAATTTTAGCAAAGCGGGCCTTTGAAAGCCCGCGACGCCTTCTTCACCCTTGCGACACGTCGCGCAATATATGGCAGATGTCCAGAAAACCGTGCTGATTCGCCATTCGGCGGAGCGAATGTTCGACCTCGTCACCGACGTCGCCGACTACCCCAATTTCCTGCCGTGGTGCGGTGGCGTCGAGATCCGCCGTCAGGACGAGAGCGGCATGGAGGCGAAGATCCACATCAACTTCAAGGGTATCAAGCAGCATTTCGCGACGCGCAATACGCAGAAGCGCCCGGAGCGCATCGACATGGAATTCGCGGATGGACCGTTCCGCAAGTTCACGGGTTTCTGGCGCTTCACGCCGCTGCGCGCGGACGCCTGCAAAATCGAGTTTGCACTGCACTACGAGTTTGCAAATGTCATTCTGGAGAAGATCATCGGGCCGGTGTTTCACCACATCGCGAACACCTTTGTCGACTCCTTCGTGAAGCGCGCCGATCAGCGCTACGGCAAACCATGAGCGGGAAATGGTCGATCGACGTCTGCTATGCGCTGCCCGATGCGCAGACGCTCATTACGGTCGAACTTGCGCCGGGTGCGACTGTGCAGCAGGCCATCGACATGAGCGGCATCCTTGGGCGTCATCCGGAAATCGATCTCGCGAAGCTCAAGGTGGGGATCTTCGGCAAGATCAAGCCGCTCGACGCTGCGCTGGCCGATCACGACCGCGTGGAGATTTACCGTCCGCTGATCGTCGATCCGAAAGCCGCACGGCAGCGCCGCGTGGACAAAACCCGTAAGGCGGGTTCCGTGGAAGGGCGCAAGTGGCTGCACAAGGATTCGCGCTGAGGCGCCGAGCACACAAACTGGGCACGCAAAGACGACGGGCCGGAACGGCGTAGACGCTGTTCCGGCCCGTTTGCCATGGCGGATTCATGTTCTTGCTCGCGCGCGGCGCCGCGCGCTCAGGCCGTCATGCCGCGTTCCCGCGCCGCTCGCTGCCCCCTTCGTCGCCTATGCCGCCTACGCCGGGCACTTCGGCCGCCGGGACGATTCCGTCGCCATGCGCGGTGTCCTCCGGACCGCCCGAATGCTGACGCACCGACCAGCTCACGCCCGCCACGAGCAGCACGATCGCTGCGATTTCGAGTCCGCGCGGCAGGCGGTGGTCGTAGACGAAGCCGTAGACCAGGGCGAACAGCGTCTCGAAGACGATCATCTGCCCTGACAACGTGAGCGGCAGACGCTTGGCAGCGGCGTTCCAGAGGCCGTTGCCGAGCCACGACGCGCCGATCGCGAGCACGAGGTTCAGTTGCCAGAACATCGTCCAGCGTGACGCCGTGACGCTCTCCTGCACCGTGCCGGACGGCATCGCGAGAATGGCGAGCCAGAGCAGGGCGCCGAGTGCGCCCGTCACCACGCCCCACAGCACGGACCACTCGTTACCTGTGAAATGGGCGTTGCGATGCAGGTAACGGGCGTTTTCGACGGCAAACCAGGTCCAGCAGACGAGCGCGCCGACCGCGCAGCCGAGGCCCGCGATCTTCGTGAGCGTGCTTGCATGATCGCCGTGACTGGCGCCTGCCGTGAACACATCGATGTTGATGCAAACGATGCCGGCCGCAATCATCGCGAGCGGCCAGACGAGGCGCGCCAGCGGTACTGCGCCGTGATCGCTCCGTCCAAGCAGGGTCACCGTGACGGGCAACACGCCGACAATCAGCGACGCGGGCGCGATGCCGACCAGGTGGATGGCGGTCGCGAGAAAGAGGTAATAAAGCAGGTTGCCCATCAGCGCCAGCTTGACGAGCATGATGAGGTCCTGGCGCGTGAGGCGGGGCCAGACGCGGCGCAGCATCGGCACGAGGGCAGCAAGTGACACGAGGCCGTACATGACGTAGCGGCCCGCGCTCAGCAGCAGGGGCGAGAAATCCTGCAACTGGCGGGGCACGACGAACACGGTCCCCCACAACGCCCCGGCGAGCACGCCGTACAACACACCACGCTGCATCTTCGAAAGCTCCGGACAAATCAGACTGACTGTGAGCTTAAAGGGTGCTCGGGTGTGCGTCTTGTTCAATTCTGCAGCGAATTCAGGTGTGAATCCCACATCGGGACATACAAAGTACCTGATCACCGGGGCCGCACATACGGCTTTCACGCAGCTTCCCGGCGCCAGGAAATTCCCCAAAATCACCGCTAAGCTACTGTTGATACTGATGATTTCCAGGGCGCTATCCCGTATAATTTGCTTTTGCGCCTATAGGATTTGCCATGCGTCTGATCCAGAAAGCACTCACGTTCGATGACGTGCTCCTCGTTCCCGCGTTCTCCGACGTTCTTCCGCGCGACACCAGCCTCAAGACCAGGCTGACCCGCAATATCTCCCTGAATATTCCGCTTGTCTCGGCTGCGATGGATACGGTCACCGAAGGCCGTCTCGCGATCGCGATGGCGCAGCAGGGTGGCGTAGGCATCATCCACAAGAACCTCACGCCCGCGGAGCAGGCGCGCGAGGTCGCCAAGGTGAAGCGTTTCGAGTCGGGTGTCCTGCGCGATCCGATCACGATTCCGCCGCAAATGAAGGTGCGCGACGTGATCGCCCTGTCGCAGCAGCATGGCATCTCGGGCTTTCCGGTCGTCGAGGGTGCGCAACTGATCGGTATCGTCACGAACCGCGACCTGCGCTTCGAAACGCGCCTGGACGAGCCGGTGCGCTCGATCATGACGCCGCGCGAGCGCCTCGTCACCGTCAAGGAAGGCACGCCGCTCTACGAAGCCAAGGCGCTCATGCACAGCCACCGCCTCGAGCGCGTGCTGGTCGTCAACGATGCGTTCGAACTGCGCGGCCTGATGACCGTGAAGGACATCACCAAGCAGACCGAACACCCGGCCGCCTGCAAGGACGAGCACGGCAAGCTGCGCGCGGGCGCGGCAGTCGGCGTGGGTCCGGACAACGAAGAGCGCGTCGAGCTGCTCGTGCAGGCGGGCGTGGACGTGATCGTCGTCGATACGGCGCACGGCCACAGCAAAGGCGTGCTCGAGCGCGTCCGCTGGGTCAAGAAGAACTTCCCGCACGTTGAAGTGATCGGCGGCAACATCGCGACGGCTGACGCTGCGCGCGCACTTGTTGAGTACGGCGCGGACGGCGTCAAGGTCGGTATCGGTCCGGGTTCGATCTGCACGACGCGCATTGTTGCGGGCGTGGGCGTGCCGCAGATCAGCGCGATTGCGAACGTTTCGGACGCGCTTCGTGGCACGGGCGTTCCCGTCGTCGCCGATGGCGGCGTGCGTTACTCGGGCGACGTCTCCAAGGCACTCGCCGCCGGCGCGAACGCCGTGATGATGGGCAGCATGTTCGCGGGCACGGAAGAGTCGCCGGGCGACGTGTTCCTGTACCAGGGCCGCCAGTACAAGTCGTATCGCGGCATGGGTTCGGTGGGCGCCATGAAGGACGGTGCCGCGGACCGCTACTTCCAGGACAATTCTGCGAACATCGACAAACTCGTGCCCGAGGGCATCGAAGGCCGCGTCGCGTACAAGGGTTCGGTCAACGCGATCCTGTTCCAGTTGATCGGCGGCGTGCGCGCTTCGATGGGTTATTGCGGCTGCAGCACGATCGACGAACTGCACGAGAAGGCCGCCTTCGTCGAGATCACGTCGGCGGGCATGCGCGAGTCGCACGTTCACGACGTGCAGATCACGAAGGAAGCACCCAACTACCACGTGGACTAATCGCCAATGAAGGCATTGCTGCGCGTTGTACTGATCGTCGATGCGTTGATGCTGCTGGGCTTCGGAGTCCTGTTCCTGCTGACTCCGTGGGCCTCGTTGTACGACGCGCTGCAATTGGTGCAGCCGCAGCCGGCGCTTGTCGGGCTGGTGCTCGGCGTGGTGCTGATGGGCTTGTCGTGGCTCGCGGTGCGAGCCGCGTTCGACGGCGCGATGACGGTGCCAGTCGGCCGTGTGGCCGGGCATATCAACTGGATTTCGGGTGTGCTCATGCTGGTGTGGCTGATCGGGTTCCACAACCCGCAGCTCACCGGCTTCGGTCAATTGACTGCTGGCGGTATCGGCGCATGGCTGATCTTGATTGGCTTCGGTGGTGTACGGCTCGCAGGCGCGGTCCGGCGGCGCGACAAGGCGCAGGCAGCCGGATCGAAGGCAGCACGGCGCGATTCGCCGCTTGCCTCGCAGAGCGAGTTGCGCGCCGAGCCCGTAACTCGCTCGGTGCCGCTTTTCGCGGGCGCTACGTCGCCAGCGACACCGACGAGTGGTGCCGTGGATACGCCGATGTCGCCGCCGCAGCCGGAAGCGCCAGAACCGGCGGCGACACAGCGTACGACGAGCGCCGATGAAGCCCGCCTGAGCGCCCGCGACGAGACCGCCAACGCGCCGAGGCCTCCGCTGCATGGCTGAGTGGCGACACCCGGCCCCCGCCGCAGGCCTTGCCGCCTCGCACCCAGATTGCGACGCACGACCAGGCACCGCAACGCAACGCGACACACGCTTCCCGAATTCACGCTGCGCGCAGCGCGCGCGGCTTTCCGTATCCGTTCTTTTTTTAGGTCTCGTCCTGCCATGCACGACAAAATCCTGATTCTCGACTTCGGTTCGCAAGTCACCCAGCTCATTGCACGACGCGTGCGCGAGGCGCACGTCCTCTCGGAAGTCCACCCATATGACGTCGATGAGGCGTTCATCCGCGAGTTCGCGCCCAAGGGCATCATCCTCTCGGGTGGCCCGAACTCGGTGACGACGTCCGATACACCGCGCGCACCGCAAGCCGTATTCGATCTCGGCGTGCCGGTGTTCGGCATCTGCTACGGCATGCAGATGATGGCCGAGCAACTGGGTGGCAAGGTCGACATCGGCCACGTACGCGAATTCGGCTACGCCGAAGTGCGGGCGCGCAACCATACGAGCCTGCTGGAAGGCATCGAGGACTTCCAGACGTCGGAAGGCCACGGCATGCTCAAGGTCTGGATGAGCCACGGCGACAAGGTCACCGCCATGCCCGAAGGCTTCAAGCTGATGGCTTCGACCGAGTCGTGCCCGATCGCGGCGATGGCCGACGAGTCGCGTCACTTCTACGGCGTGCAATGGCACCCGGAAGTCACGCACACCGCGAAGGGTCGCGCGATGATCGAACGCTTTGTGCTCGACATCTGCGGCGCGAAGGCCGACTGGGAAATGGGCCACTACATCGATGAAGCCGTCGAGACGATCCGCAAGCAGGTCGGCGACGAGCACGTCATTCTTGGCCTCTCGGGCGGCGTGGATTCATCGGTGGCAGCGGCGCTGCTGCATCGCGCGATCGGCGACCAGCTGACCTGTGTGTTCGTCGATCATGGCCTCCTGCGTCTGAACGAAGCCGAACAGGTCATGTCGATGTTCGCGGACAACCTGGGCGTGAAGGTGATCCACGTCGATGCGAGCGAAGCGTTCATGTCGAAGCTCGCAGGCGTGACCGATCCGGAAGCGAAGCGCAAGATCATCGGCGCGGAATTCGTCGAGGTGTTCCAGGCCGAGGCGGGCAAGCTCACCGACGCGAAGTGGCTCGCACAAGGCACGATCTATCCGGACGTGATCGAATCGGCGGGCAAGGGCAAGAAGGCCGCGCACACGATCAAGAGCCACCACAATGTCGGCGGTTTGCCGGAGACGCTGAACCTGAAGCTGCTCGAGCCGCTACGCGAGCTGTTCAAGGACGAAGTGCGCGAACTCGGTGTGAAGCTCGGTCTGCCGCATTCGATGGTCTATCGCCATCCGTTCCCGGGCCCGGGCCTCGGCGTGCGGATTCTCGGCGCTGTGAAGCGCGAGTTCGCCGATCTGCTGCGCCGCGCCGACGCGATCTTCATCGAGACGCTGCGCAACACCATCGACAAGGAAACCGGCAAGTCGTGGTACGACCTCACGAGCCAGGCGTTCGCGGTGTTCCTGCCGGTGAAGAGCGTTGGCGTGATGGGCGATGGACGCACCTACGAATACGTCGTCGCGCTGCGTGCCGTGCAGACGCAGGACTTCATGACGGCGCACTGGGCACATCTGCCGCATGACTTGCTCGGTCACGTGTCGAATCGCATCATCAATGAAGTGCGCGGCATCAATCGCGTCGTGTACGACATTTCGGGCAAGCCGCCCGCGACGATCGAGTGGGAGTGATCTGAACTTTTCCGGCCGGTTCAGGAAGTCTGGCTTTTCGTGTTTTCTTTTTTTAAAACACGAATCCGCAATTGATGCGATCCGCGCCGGCCGTGTGGCCGGCGCGGCTTCGCCAGGGCGCAGAAACTTGAACGCGCGTTTTCGGCGCACACCGTAGCGCGCAGCCGACGTGCTGTGCGAAAGTATCGGCATCGTCGCTAGCCGAGCGCCTTCGAACGCGCCCCGATCGCTTCGCCGCGACGGCGATGATCGTTCTTGAAGCCCAACGGACATTCGCCGGTCCCGTTGCATTAATTCGCTCCACTAACTATTATTCGCGCGCGCCGGTGCCTGTCCTGACCCTCCTGTTTTCGGCGCGGCTACTTTCTCATTTGCAAACTTTGCCAAAATGCCGGAATCCTGGCGTTCTACTGTCACGTGACATAGATTAACTACACCGCAGTATGCAACTGCAAGTAGAACGCAAAGCATTTTCTTTAAGTGAGCAGAACAACCTGCCACTTCACTTATACGGAACGAGATACGAGACGCTACCAATGTATTCAGTACGCAGGTCACATACGCACGCAGTGTGTCATTTGCCGTTCATAGATATGTGAGTCCCACATCTTTGAATGATCCTGCCAGCTTACCGGAGACGGGAAATCAGACTTCAGGTCCGGGAGAGCAACCATGATGGAAACGAATTCGAGACTCGTCGTATGTGTAGCAGCGGCGGTGCTGCTGACGGCATGCGGCGGTAGCGGCAGCAGCAGCGGAAGCCAACCAGCGCCAGTAGTGAATGCCGATCCGCAAGGTTTCTGGCAAGGCACTGATACCAACGGCCGAGCCGTTGCGGCTCTGGTATTGGAGACGGGGCAGTACTTTGCGGTGTACTCAACCAACAGTTCGGTCGGCGGCATGGTTGAGGGAACACTAACAGTCAGCGGAAACGCCGTCTCCGACAACTCCGCAATCGATTTCGTAGTCGGGGCGCCAGCAGTAAACGCTACGGTCACGGGCACGGCTACAACCAAACAACTGCTCGCTGTAAAAGTTAGCGAACCCAGTCAATCCGTGTCCTTTACCGGAACATATAACGCCACGTACGATTCGTCGCCGTCGTCGACCGCAGCCGTTGGAACGTGGACCGGATCCGCAGCAGGCGGTGCCGCCGTTACCTCTATCACGGTCGCTGCTGATAACAGCTTCACGGGGACATCGGAAACGTGCACATTCAGCGGATCTGTTGCACCGCGCGCGAGTGGAAAGAACGTGTTCGATGGCAACGTGACGTTCAATAACGCCTCGTGTCAGCTGGGTGCCGGTACGAAGATTGGTTTCGAGGCGGTAATCGCCAACAACCAGATGGTCGCTGCGGGCGTTAATCCCTCGCGAACTGCTGGATTCGTGTTCCTCGGTACGAGGGGCTAAAAGCCAGCTAGCACAGGGTCCCGGCCCGGGTGTGTCGCGGGCCGGTGCCGCTTGCCTCGTTTGCGAAAGAGGGAATGTCTAGCTTTGCGAGTCAAGCTTGCCCCGGACCGTACGCGTCCCGTTTACGGATTAAGACCGGAGATCGATAGATAGCTGTCGTCGAGATTTTCGTCGAGGATAGTACGGGCCGCACGACAATACATTCCTCTACTGCATTTTGTGCGCACGCTCCTGTTCGCGGAGCCTGTATCAGCACCATGGTGCTTTTGCGCGGCAGCGAGAATATGTTCAATATCGTCATTTCTGACGACGTTCTGGTTTTCTTCGCGGGCGTTCTCGTTGTAATGTATCGGACGCCGGATCTGCGGATTTCCGCTTATCTGATTCCGGTGTGGCTTGCCGTGCCCGGCGCCGCGTCCCGTTTCTGGCAGCGAAGGCGGCGCCACGACGCGCGGACCCTATCCGGCCCGTATTTTGTCCTGAACAGCCTATTTCGCAAACACCATGTTCGAACACATCGACGCCTATCCCGGCGACCCGATTCTCACGCTCAACGAGAACTTCCAGAAGGACCCGCGACAGAACAAGGTCAATCTGAGCATCGGCATCTACTTCGACGACGACGGCCGACTGCCCGTCATGCAAGCCGTCCGTACCGCCGAAGCGGTGATTCTCGGAGACCCGGGTCCGAAACCCTATCTGCCGATGGCGGGCTTCGCCCAGTATCGCGATGCCGTACAAGCGCTCGTGTTCGGCGAATCGTGTCCGTCGCGCGCGGCAGGGCGTATCGCGACGGTGCAGACGCTCGGTGGCTCGGGTGCGTTGCGGGTCGGGGCGGACTTCATCAAGCGCTATTTCCCGGCGAGCCAGGTCTGGGTGAGCGACCCGACGTGGGAAAACCACCGCTTCATCTTCGAGCGCGCGGGCTTCACGGTGAACACCTACCCGTACTACGACGAGGCAACTGGCGGCCTGAAGTTCGAGGCGATGCTCGCCGCCATCGCCGCGCTGCCACCGAAAAGCATCGTGTTGCTGCACGCGTGCTGCCATAACCCGACGGGCGTCGATCTCGAGCGCGCGCAGTGGGAGCAGGTGATCGACGTGATGCAGCAGCGCGACCTGCTGCCGTTCGTCGACATGGCGTACCAGGGCTTCGGAGCGGGCCTCGACGATGACGCGTTCGCCGTGCGCGAGATTGCGCGTCGCGGGCTCCCGGCGTTGATCGCGAATTCGTTCTCGAAGAATTTCTCGCTCTACGGCGAGCGTTGCGGCGGCCTGCACGTAGTCTGCGAAGACGCGGCGAGTGCCGATCGCGTGCTGGGGCAACTGACCGCCTCGGTGCGTTCCAACTACAGCAATCCGCCTACGCATGGTGCAAAGATCGTTGCGCGCGTGCTGACCACGCCGGATCTGAAGCAGTCGTGGGAGAGCGAACTGGCGGCAATGTGCCAGCGTATTGCGCGTATGCGCGTGGCGATTCACGATGGCCTGCGCCAGCACGTGAGCGGCGAGGCGCTGTCGCGCTATATCCGCCAGCGGGGCATGTTCACATACACCGGGTTGTCGGCGGATCAGGTCGAGCGGCTGCGCGAGGAGCACGGTGTCTATATCCTGCGTTCGGGCCGGATGTGCGTCGCTGGACTCAACGAGCAGAACGTCGGGATCGTAGTCGACGCGATTGCCAAGGTACTCGCACACTAAGCCAACCTGTGCTTTGCGCGCCGCGCCGACCCATGTGCACGGGCGCGGCGTGCCGAGACCGCTTCGGACGGCGTGCGCCGGCACGCGGCTCACATGGCGGGCGACATGCCGGTGTCGCCCGTTTCAATCTATCTCTTCGGCCTGCCGGTCGGCGCTAACGCGCATTCGCGACATATCGTGGATCGACCACGCAACTCATACGCTGTAGCCGGTCGCTCCTGGTTACGCCAACGCGGCTACGTGGTCCAGTGCACTCAGAACCGCACGCCAGTTCCGCATACGCCGGCAACCCCGCCGCCGCTTCCGCCCGCAGCGCTGCAGAACACTCCGCAGCCCGATAGCGCCGCAGCAAGGAGAGCACATGCGCCAAGCCGGCTAGCACGCGCCAGGAGCATGGCTGCGCGGCTATGTAATGCGGCGTTGCCGGAGTGGAGTTGGAACTTCATGGTCGAGCGAACGGGGATTCAGGCGGGAGCACGGGACGTCGTGGAGACACGATAGGCGCACCTTACTCCAAACGCGCGATGTCTCTAATCAGACGAATCTGGATTTGCAGAACTCACGCAGATTCGATTGCTTGCCTGTCGAGTCGACGGAATTCGACGACAGCGGGGAAGGAGGCGCGCGGTCGTCAAGGTCATGCCCTGATAGAATGCGTGTGCCGCAACGTAATGAATTTCCGATGAAATTGCTTGATGCCCTCGTCGAACAACGGATCGCCGCCGCAGCCGCGCGCGGGGATTTCGACGATCTGCCGGGTGCCGGATCACCCCAGCAACTCGACGACGACCTGCTCGTACCCGAAGAGGTCCGCGTGGCGAACCGCATCCTCAAAAATGCCGGCTTCGTACCCCCGGCGGTTGAGCAGTTGCGCGCGTTGCGCGATCTTGAGGCGGAAATCGCCAGAGCGGGCGACAAGACGGCGCAATGCCGTCTGCGTGCTCGCGTGCTCGCGCTCGACATGGCACTCGAATCGCTTCGTGGCGGCCCGATGGTGGTGCCGCACGAGTACCGCCAGCGGATTTCCGAGCGGATTTCCGAACGCGTAGACGACCAGCGCGTCCGCCCGGCGGGGGCGCAGTGAACGCGCCGGCCAACACACCGGTCGAGCCTTCCGGTGCCGCCGATTGCCTGCCGGATGCCGTCGTCAAGAACGCTGGCGGTGCGCAGTCGGATGCTCAAACCATCGCGCCGCAGGCTGAACCCAATCCCATGAGCGAGCGCGACCAGCGTTTCATGCGGCTCGCCCTCGCCGCCGCTGAACAAGCGCGTGCGGTGGGCGAGGTGCCGGTCGGGGCGGTACTGGTGCGCGGCGACGAGGTCATCGCGACGGGTTTCAATCATCCGATCGGTGCGCACGATCCTTCCGCGCATGCCGAAATGGCGGCGCTGCGAGCGGCGGCGAGAACGGTGGGAAACTACCGCTTGCCCGGCTGCGAACTCTATGTGACCCTCGAACCGTGCCTGATGTGCTCCGGAGCCATCATGCACGCGCGGATTGCGCGTGTCGTGTACGGCGCCCATGACCCGAAAACGGGGGCGTGCGGTAGCGTCGTCGATGCGTTCGCCAACACGCAGTTGAACCATCACACGAGCGTGGTGGGCGGTGTGCTCGATACCGAATGCGGCGACGCGCTGCGCTCGTTCTTCGCGGAGCGCCGACGTGCCAGCCGCGAGGCGCGCCGGGCGGCGGCGGGCGAAATACTGTCGACGTCGTCCGGCGGCGAGAGTGAGACCGATACCCCATCCCGAACAACATGACCACCAAGCACCGCACCTTCGAACTGATTGCGCCGTCGGGCTATCCGCAGGATCTTGAGGCGGTGCATCGTGGCATCGCGCGCCTGCACGCTGAAGGCCATCGCGTCGACGGCATCCAGGCGACCGAGCGGCGCTACCAGCGCTTTGCCGGCACCGACGGCCAGCGCGCCGCCGACATCAACCGTCTCGCCGACTCGTCGCGCGCCTTGCCCGATATCGTGCTGGCGGTGCGCGGCGGTTACGGCGCTGTGCGCATCCTGCACGGACTCGACTACGAGGGCCTGCAGCGGCGGCTCGCCGGGCGGCCGATCGCGTTCTGCGGGCATAGCGACTTCACGGCGATCCAGCTCGCGCTGTTCGCGCGCGCGGGGCTCACGACCTTCGGCGGTCCGATGCTCGCGAGCGACTTCGGTGCCGAGGACTTGAGCGGCTTCACGATGCATCACTTCTGGAACGCGCTCTCGAAGCCAGGTTTCAAGCTCAAGGTGGACGCACCGCAGACCCAGACCACGGATGTATCGGGCACGCTCTGGGGCGGCAATCTCGCTGTACTGACGTCGCTGATCGGCACGCCGTTTCTGCCGCCGGTGGAGGGGGGCATCCTCTTCGTCGAAGACATTAACGAGCAGCCGTTTCGCATCGAGCGGATGCTCTACCAATTGCACCTCTCAGGCATCCTTGCACGTCAGCAGGCGCTCGTGCTGGGCGACTTCTCCGGCGGCAAGCAGTTCGACTACGACAACGGTTACGACCTGACGGAGACGATCGAGCAAGTGCGCTCGGTGGTGGGCATCCCGGTTATTACGGGCCTGCCGTTCGGGCATATTCCGGACATGGTGACGCTGCCGGTCGGGGCGTTGGCACGTTTGCAGGCTACGGCGAAGGGGTTCGAGCTGGCGGTGGAGGGATATCCGCATCTGGTGTGAAGTAAAACCGGAGGAAGCGCCTTAGGGCGCTTTTTTTTCGGGGTGGCTTCGCCGATTTCCCTGCGATGGATGACGCTCGCCGACACGTACGACGGCATTTGGCAACTCCGGAAACGGACATTGAAAAGCTTCGCATTTGCCCTCGGACTGTCAGCCGGCGTAGGCTGGGAGGATATGCAACTAACGGTCAATTCCATCGACAACCTTCATTTCACGCTCTCGGCGTGGCCAGCTTTGATCGACTGATCATTGACTGGCATCCCAACAAGCCGGCCGTCGTGTAGTTGATGATCCTCTTACCGTTGCGCCAGTTGCCCGAGCCGGGCGTCACAGCGGCGAGAACCGCTCGCGTTGGGCCGCTGCAGGAGCGCTGGAGAGAAATGTTCCTCTGTTTGCGGGGTCGTCGCGCCATCGTAGAAACATGCACCGCAGGCCCGCAATGCGGGGCGACCCTCATACACGCTGCCTGACCCGTACTATCTGAGTGCATGTATGGGCGCGCCGGGGCTAATTCGCTAAACTGGTCCGGTCCTGAAAGCAGTCGCCCAGCCGTCCCGCCGCATGGGTGTTTCGCGCAGACAGCACGTTCGATGCATCCGATCGCCGGGTTTTTCTTCTACGCACCGCCCGATGGAATCGTCCAGCATGGCACTCGACCCGCAATACCCTCGCGATCTGGTCGGTTATGGCCGGCATCCGGTGCAGGCCAACTGGCCGGGCCAGGCCCGCGTCGCGGTGCAGTTCGTGCTCAACTACGAAGAGGGCGGCGAGAACTGCGTGCTGCACGGCGATCGCGCGTCCGAGCAGTTTCTGTCCGAGATCATCGGCGCCACCGCGTATCCGGCACGCCACATGAGCATGGAGTCCATCTACGAATACGGCTCGCGCGTCGGCGTCTGGCGCATCCTGCGCGAGTTCGAGAAGCGCGGTCTGCCGCTTACGGTGTTCGGCGTCGGCATGGCGATCGAACGCAATCCGGAGATCGCGCGTGCATTCGTCGAACTCGGCCATGAAATCGCGTGCCACGGCTATCGCTGGATTCACTACCAGGACGCGACGCCCGAAATGGAGGCCGAGCACATGTCGCTCGGAATGGAGGCGATCGAGCGCGTGACGGGTGTGCGGCCTCTCGGCTGGTACACGGGCCGCGACAGTCCGAACACGCACCGTCTCGTAGCCGAATACGGCGGCTTTCTCTACGACTCCGACTACTACGGCGACGACCTGCCGTTCTGGATGGACGTGGAAGTGACGGGCGGCAAGAGGACACCGCAGTTGATCGTGCCGTACACGCTGGACACGAACGACATGCGCTTCGCGACGCAGCAGGGTTTCAACACAGCGGATCACTTTTTCACGTATCTGCGTGACGCGTTCGACGTACTGTACGAAGAGGGTGACGAAGCGCCGAAGATGCTGTCGGTTGGCATGCATTGCCGGCTGCTCGGCCGCCCGGGGCGATTCCGGGCGCTACAGCGCTTTCTCGATTACATCGAAAAACGCGATCGCGTCTGGGTGACTCGCCGCGTCGACATTGCACGCCACTGGAGCGAGCATCATCCGTGGCAATCGAAGCAGAACGATCACCGCGGGGCCGCCGCATGACGGGCTTGCACTGTACGCTCGAGCGGTTGAACTGTGCCTCTCGTGAGGACTTCGTAGCGGCGCTTGCGGGCGTCTTCGAGCACTCGCCCTGGGTAGCCGAGGCGGCCGCGGACCAGCGCCCGTTCGCGAGCATCGAGGCGCTGCACCGGGCGATGTCGCTCGCCGTTCAGACCGCTGGCGAGACGAAGCAACTCGCGCTCATCAACGCCCACCCGGAACTTGCGGGCAAGGCGGCGGTGCGCGGAGAACTGACCGTCGAATCGACCCGCGAGCAGAGCGGCGCCGGTCTGAACCATTGCACGCAGGAACAGTTCGACAGGCTGCAGGCCCTCAACCGCGCGTATCGCGAGAAGTTCGGTTTTCCGTTCATCCTGGCGGTGCGCGGCTACGACCGTGAAGGCATCATCGAAAACTTCGAATCGCGTGTGAACAACAGTCGTGCCGATGAGATACGCACTAGCCTCAACGAGATCTATCGCATTGTGCGATTCAGGCTCGTCGAACTGATCGACGCGTAAGACGGTGCGCGTTGACCGTCGTCGCGGTGGACGCGATGTTTCCGGATCGCTGAACAGACACGAACGAAGGAAGGAAGACTGAGATGGCACTCCCGACACTCGACCCAAACGCTCCTGATTTCACGCGTCGCTACGTGAACCTGGCCGATCCGCGTCTGGGCGCACAGGCACTCGCTGCCAGCGACGACTTCTTCGCGCCGAAAGAGCGCATGCTCAATCCGGAGCCGGCAGTCTTCATCCCGGGCAAGTACGACGACAACGGCAAGTGGATGGACGGCTGGGAAACGCGGCGCAAGCGCACGACGGGCTACGACTGGTGCGTCGTCAAGCTTGCGCGCGCGGGCGTGATCAGAGGACTCGACATCGATACGAGCTACTTCACGGGCAACTATCCGCCGGCGGCGTCGGTGGAGGGCGCATGCGTGCCGGAGGGCGATCCGTCGGCAGCGACGCAGTGGGTCGAGATCGTGCCGTCCACTTCGCTCAACGGCAATAGCCACCACTATGTCGATGTCGCGAACGAGACGGCATACACGCACCTGCGCGTGAACATTTATCCGGATGGCGGCATCGCACGTCTGCGTGTCTATGGCCAACCGCACGTGGACTGGAGCGGCGCGAGCCGCACGGAGCTATTCAACCTCGCGGCGACGGAGAACGGTGCATATGTCGTCGCGGCGAACAACCAGCACTACGGTGTCGCGTCGAACATCCTGATGCCGGGCCGCGGAGAGAACATGGGCGACGGATGGGAAACGCGCCGCCGTCGCGAGCCGGGCAACGACTGGGCGATCATCGCGCTCGCGCAGCCGGGTGTCATCAGGAAGATCGAGGTCGATACGGCGCACTTCAAGGGAAACTATCCGGACCGCTGTTCGATCCAGGCCGCGCGGGTGACCGGCGGCACGGACAGCTCGCTTGTCACCCAGGCGATGTTCTGGCCGATGCTGCTCGGCGAGCAGAAGCTTCAGATGGACAAGCAACATGTGTTCGAAAGCGAGCTGGCCGCGCCCGGCCCGGTCACGCATGTACGACTGAACATCATTCCGGACGGCGGCGTGTCGCGTCTGCGTTTGTGGGGCACGCTCGCATAGGCGGGCCGCGAGCGAGATCATGAGTGATCCGAAGCAATCCACCAGCGCGACGCTCGCCATCGAACGGCTGACGAGCGAAGCGTTCGCGTCATTCGGCGACGTGATCGAGCTCGAAGGCGCGACGCAGTTCCCCATCAACCTCGCAACGACGATCCGCTTTCACGATCTCGCGAATGTGGATGTGGCGGACGAAGGCGGTCGTCCGCTGGTCAATCTCTTTCGGGGCCAGCCACGCGTGCTGCCGTTCGAGGTGAAAATGCTGGAGCGTCATCCGCTCGGCAGCCAGGCGTTCGTGCCGCTCAGCGATCGACCTTATCTGATCGTCGTCGCGCCGGCGGGCGACCTCGACGTCACGAAGATTCGAGCGTTCGTCACGCGGGGCTGGCAGGGTGTGAACTATGCGAAGGGCGTGTGGCACCATCCGCTGATTGCGCTCGACGAGGTCAGCGATTTCGTCGTCGTCGATCGTGGCGGGGCAGGACTCAACCTCAACGAGCAGGATTTGCCCCAGCCGCTATGGCTGACCGAGGAGGCGATGCGCGTCGCGCAGCGTTGACGTTTAGCGCGCCGCACGGGTAACAAAAAAGCCACGGCACGAGCCGTGGCTTCTGCTTTCTGCGCGCCCAAGTTGAAGACACTGCGCACGCCGTTCGCGAACGAGGGGCGCCGTTGGCCAGCGCCCCGCAACGAGCGGGTTAGAACTCGTAGCCGATCTGTGCGCGCACGCCGGCGTCGCCATTGTTCGTGACGGCGACTGCACCGTTCATGAGCCAATGCGCGTTCGCCGAGCGATACGTCACACCCACCGCGCCGGCGCTGCCGCCCTTGTAGTAGCCGCCACCCGCTGCGACGACCGTCCGGCCCGGCGCCGAAGGCGTGAGGTTCGGCATCGCCATCGCCGCTGCGACGCCCGCATACGCGTTCTTCTCGACGGTGTTGATCGAGTTGCGCAGCCCCGAGATCTGCTGGTTGACCGCAGTGTTCTGCTGCGCAAGCGCGCTGTTCATCTGGTCCACGTTCACGGCGTCGGTGCCCGACGTACCGGCCTTCACGTTGACGATCTGGCGCTCCGCACCTTCCTGGCCGACCGAGACCGCATCTTCGCGATTCGCGATCGAGTTCGCGCCGATGGCCACCGAGTTCTTCGCAGAGGCGTTTGCCTTGTCGCCGATCGCGGTCGAGTTGTCGCCGGTCGCCGCCGCGCCGCCGCCAATCGCGATCGACTGCGCACCGGCTGCGGTCGCCGCACCGCTCGTGGTGCTGGTCGAGAGCGCCGTCGATCCGTTGTTGCTGACGTTCTGGATCGCCTGATCGAGGTTCGCGACTTGCTGATTCGTCGCAAAGAGCTGCTGGCCGGTCACGGCATCGGTGCTGCCGACGGCGAGCGTGGCGTCCTGCAGGCCCGTGATCTTGACGTTGCCGCCGCTCGTGCTGCTGAGCGTGATCGTATCGTGTGCCGACGAGTCGTACTGCACCGCATCCGCGCCGGTCGAGGCGGCGAGTTGTGACGCCCCTGAACTGGTGTCCGCCGCCGCGAGAATGCGCGCTGAATTTGCCGTCGCGCCGCCGCCCTGAAAGTAACTGTTGATCATGTCTTGCACCTGACCGACATTGGCCGCATCGGTGTCCTGAATGCCGTTCGCCACATTGCTGATAATCGTGCCTGCGGGCAGGAAATCAGCGTTACGGTCTCCATTACGGTGATACTGGCTAAAGCCGTCGCCGGTGGCGAGCGTGATCGAGGGGCTGCCCGCGGCGATCGAGCCCGCATCGTAGGTAACGGCCTTGTTCAGTACGCCGCCCACGTTGTCGAACTGGAAGCCCGCCGACTGCATCTGCGCGACGTTCACCGCGTCGCCCGCACCCGTGCCGGCCGCGAGGCCGGTGAGCTGGCGCACACCGGCCGTGCCGGTCAGGTCGACGATCGTCCCGTCGGTGTCCTTGCCGACCGTGATGTCGCGGGTCGCCTGATTTTGCTGGACGATGCCGATCTTGCCGTTCACGATGTTTTCGGTGAGGTTGTTGATGTACGTCGTGTTGTCGGCGACACCCTGACTGACCTCGTAGAGCTGGGAACCGTTGACCGCGTCGGTGCTCGAAGACGAGAGATCGCCAGCGGCGACGTTGCGAAGCGCGACCGGAACCTTTGCGTTCGTGCCGCCGAGCGTGAGCGTGTCGTGCGCGGGGGTGTCGTACATGACGGCGTCGGCGACCTGACCTTGCAAGGACGCAACGTTGACGTTGGTCGCATAAAGCTGCGAGCCGTTGACCGCGTCGGTGCTGGCAGGCGAGAGATCGCCAGCGGCGACGTTGCGAAGCGCGACCGGCACCTTCGCGTTCGTGCCGCCGAGCGTGAGCGTGTCGTGCGCGGGGGTGTCGTACATCACGGCGTCGGCGACCTGATCTTGCAGGTTCGCAACGTTGACGTTGGTCGCATAGAGCTGCGAACCGTTGACGGCGTCAGTGCTCGCAGGCGCGAGATCGCCGGCGGCGACGTTGCGAAGCGCGACCGGCACCTTCGCGTTCGTGCCGCCGAGCGTGAGCGTGTCGTGCGCGGGCGTGTCGTACATGACGGCGTCAGCGACGTAGTCCTGCAGGTTCGTGATGTTCTGGTTCGTCGCGTAGAGCTGCGAGCCATTGACCGCTTCGGTGCTGTTAGCCGCCACGAGGCCCGGTGCCATCTGGACGATCTTCTGGTTGCTCATCGTGACGATGCTGTCGAAGGTCGTCGGGCCGTAGACCATGATGCTCGCGCCCTTGATGTTGAGCGTGCCGTTCTGATAGCCCGCGACCTGGACCGTCGACGCGCCGAAGCCGTAGCCGCCCTTCGTATCGGCTGCATTGTTCAGCGTGAAGGCGAGGCCGTCGGTCGTGCCTTTTCCGTCCGTCGAGCAGTCGATCGACTGGCTGCCGCCCGACGAGCCCCACGAGTAGCCTTTGGCGCCCGAGCACAGTTCGAGGCCACCCTGGCCCACGGTGCCCGGTGTGGGCGCGGTGGTGGTCGTGGTGGCAAAGGCCGACGTGCCGCTCGCGGCGAGCCCAACCGCGCTCGTGACGAGGACGGCGAGCCGGCGCATGGACTTGCCGCGCGCCGCGGCGGTTTCGGGTGCGGCGACCCAGGTTTGGTCTGCTTCGTTCCAGATCGAGCGATACGTTTTGTTCATTGAGAAACACCCCATAGATGGCGAATGACGGTCGTTGTGCGTGCGCTTCAGCGCGGGATCCGGTGCTCCGTCATTACGTGCAGCCGGGCCGGAGCCGAAGGAGCGCAGCGTGACTGTATGGGGGGGTGTTTCCTGGTGAAATACGAATAGTCCTAAATATCCAGAATCGATACAGGATTTAATGTATTTCAAAGGATTCTGTTGTTTGCCTTTTACGAGCGGGTAGGGAGATCGTTGCTTCGCTTGTGAAGCCAGCGATCGCTGCACGTCCACTATGATCGTGAGGATCCTGAAATTCGAAAGTTCGTGGATTTTTGTGAATACTCGTTGAAAAATGTTAAGTCGCATTGAGTCATGCTGTTTAGCTAATTAACATGCACACGCCGTCACTGAGTGAAACGTGATGGCTAACTCAATCCGATAATTTTAAGGATCTCGAAATGCAGAAGATCGAACGCAACCAACTCGCTAATCTCAAAGTCGCCGGTGGCTGCTGCGGTACCGACAAGGCCTCTACCGATCAAACTCCGGTTCCGCGTTAATCACTCAGCCAGGTTGGCCTCTGGGTGAGAGAGTGGGGGCGTTATCGCCCCCTTTTTTTGCTTCTGGTTTCAGTGCTTGCCGACCGGCATCAAGTTCTTCACATGTCGCTTTCGCTTACGGCTGTCCTGCAGTCGCTTCACCGCCTCGTCCACCGTTTTGCCACCGCACGTTCGGCCTTGTGGCGCGCGGTGCTCTCGCGTTTGTCGTTCAGGGCCGTGGAGCGCGGCGCGCTGGTGAGCTGGCTCGTTCGTGGGGCTTACAGCGGGCGGGTCCGCGCGGTGGGTGTCGCGCGGTACGAAGCGGGACGTGCGGACGTGGCCCTGACGCGTCGCGACGCATTGCGTACGATGAGCGCCAACATACGCGAGGCCTGGATTGATCAGCGGTTCTACGCAGCGCACGAGCGCGGGCGTGACCCTTGCCCCGAACTGCGCGTGTTCGCCGCGCAGATTGTGGCGCGCATCCGCGAGATGCGGGCCCGCGAGCCGAAACGGCCCATCATCCTTTCGCCGTTTCACTATCTTTCGCAGTACGCGAACGTCTGTATCGTCGAGCATGTGCGCAGGGGGCTCGGGATCGATTCGATCTCGCTCGTATCCGGCGTGCCGCGCGATGTGTACGGCGACGACGCGGCCATGATCCCGTCCATACGCGTGCTCCACACCTACGCCGAAAGTCCCGAAGAGCGCAACTCGCTGGGTTTGCGTGTCGTGCGTGCATTGAGGCGGGAGGGGGTGGCCGTGCTGTTCGCGGACGTGCCGCCATTTACGCTCGCGAAATTTCCGATGGAGACCGTGGACGTACTGCTGCAGGGACGTCACGCGCGCGTGCATGCGGGCGTCTTCCGGCTTGGAGCGCCGCTTGATGCGTACTTGTTGTCGTTCTATCTGCGTTTCGAACGCGGACGTTTCGGCATGCGAATTTTTGAGCCGATCGCGCTAGCCGAAGTCGACGCGCCGCAGCGTCTAGCCGACGACATCGACATCGCCTGCAAAGAAAATTATCCGCACTGGCTGTACGCCGGCCATCCGTGCGTCTATCACTTTGCGCCGACCCGCTGATTTCAGGGCAGGGCGAGCGCACCACACACGTTATGTCGGCACGACCGGCAACGGGGACCGCATCACACCATGGAGCCGCAATATCTTCCCGAGTTCCGGGATTTCCGAGGGCGCTGGATTGCCTACGGTGCTTCGGCATTCGTGCTGGCAGGCATCGTTTTCGCATTCTTTCATCAGGTCGAGCTGAAGCAGGACGTGCGCTGCGAGATCGTCTCGCCTTCTGAAATCAAGGTTCAGGGCGAGAGTGGGTTGATCTCCGCAATCTACGTGCAGCCACCCGCGCACGTCGAAGCCGGTCAGCCGCTCTTCAGACTCGAGCGCGACATGACGCTTGCGAGCGATGGCGTTCGGCGCGGTGCCTTTAACGCACAAGTGCGCGACGAACAGCGCCGTGCCGTCGATGCGCTTTATACGCAGCGGCGCGTCGATCTCGAATCGCAGGTTGCCACCGCGCGCGCGGATGAAGCGAGCCGCCGCGCCGAACTCGCCGGAATCGACGAGCAGGGCGAGCAGAATCGACAGCTCGCCGACGAGACGCAGAAAAAACTCAATCGCCTCGAATCGGTGTCGGACTTCGTCGTCGCCGACCGCGTCGAGCAGGCGCGCGCGGAACTGCACCAGAGCCGCATCGCGCTCGCGCAGTCCGCAGGGCGGCGGCAGCAGACGCTGGCCGCAATCACCAATCTTCAGAACACGCAAACCGCGCTTGCCGCGCAGTTGAAGGAACTCGACGCAAGCCGCGCGCGCGATCTGCAGGACGCCGATGCGCGTTTCGAGCAGACCCGGCGTGACGCCACGGTATCGGCGCCGAAGGCGGGCACCGTGACGTTCTCGCGGCTCGTGCAGGGCAGCAAGCTGCAACCGGACGACATTGCGATGGTGCTGGTGACCGATACGTCGCTGCCATTGCGTGCCGAGTTGCGCATTTCATCGCGGCGGCGCGGTTTCGTGCACGAAGGGCAGACGGTGCGGCTCAAATTCGACGCTTTTCCTTACGCGAAATTCGGCACTTACGAGGCGCGCATCGATTCAATTTCGCGCACCACCGTTAGCGCCGCGCAGCCCACGGCAGTCGACATTGGCGAGGACGGTATGCCGCAAGCGCCCGGTGACGACTACATCGCGTGGGTCACTTTACGCGGGCATACGTTCAATTACGGCAAGCAACGTTTCGACATCCTGCCGGGTATGCAGGCGAGCGCGAGCATCGTGATCGAGCGGCGCACCATCGCCGAGTGGGTGCTCGAACCGTTGTTCAAGATCGTGCGAGGCTGACATGCGGGTGATCTATCAAAACGAAGTGGCCGAGTGCGGCTACGCGTGCCTCGCGATGGTGCTCACGCATCTGGGCCGAGCGACCGAGGTGCGGGAATTGTCGACGTACCGGCCGATATCGGCGAACGGCCTCTCGCTGATGGACCTGTACGACGTTGCAGCCGATTTCGGCCTCGACGTGCAGGCGTTCCGCTTCGATGCTTCGCACCTTCGGGAGATCAAGCGCGGATCGATCATTCATTTCGGCGGCGCGCATTTCGTCGTGTTCGAGCGCTGCACGCGCAACTACGTGTGGCTGATCGATCCGGCCATGGGCCGGCGCCGCATCGCGACGGCAACGTTTCTTGCCGGTGTGTCAGGCTATCTGCTCGAATGCGCACCCACGCCTTCGCTGCCTCGCATCGTCAAGCAAAAGCGCGTGCCGGCGGCGTTCGAACGCCTGCGCGCGCTCAATCCACAGATGAGCCGCCAGATCGCGAAGATCCTCTTCGTCGCGCTCGGCAGCCAGTTCGCGATCCTCGCGCTGCCGTATCTCGGCACTTTCGTGCTCGACAATGTCGTCGCGCAGGACAACTTCAATCTCCTGAATGTGCTTGTCATCACGTTCGCGGGCATCTTCGCCATCGGTGCGATCAGTCAGTACGTGCAGGGCACGCTCGTGGAACTGCTGTATGCGCGCGTGAGCGTACATTCGACTGAAGGCCTGATGGCCCATCTGCTGCGGGTGCCGATTGCGTACTTCGAAAAGCGCAACGTCGGCGACGTGTTCGCGCGCGTGAAGGCCCAGGACGAGATCACGGGCTTCGCCTCGCGTTCGGTCGTCACGTTTTACGTCGATGTGGCCGTCGGACTGCTGGCGACGCTGCTCATGTTCATCCAGAGCGCCATGCTTTCAACCGTTGCGCTGGCGATTTTTGCCCTGTACGTGCTGATTTCCGGGCTTATGTTCGCGGCGATGCTGGAGTCGCAGGGTCGCGTATTCCAGGAGGGTGCGCGCTGCGACGACGCGCTCATCGAAACCGTGCGCGCCGCGTCGCTGATCAAGCTCTCGCAAGGTGAAACACGCCGCGTCTCGAAGTTCATGGGACTGTTCCGGGTCTACACCGCCGCGAAATTGCGCAGCGGCCGGCTTGGCAAGACACGCGACTCGGTGCTGGGTCTCCTGAAGAACACGGAGACGCTTCTCATCACCTGGCTCGCAGCGCGGTACATGCTCGCCGGGCAGCTATCGGTCGGCGTGTTCTATTCGTTCATGATCTATAAGACGTTGTTGTCGGACCGCTTCGCCAGTGCGATCAACACGACCTTTTCGTATTTCATGCTGAGCGTGCCGGTCTCGCGCGTCGACGACATCACCGAGTGCGAGACCGAGCGCTACACGCCGATGGAAGACCTGCACAAGACCGTCGAGGCGCGGCGCTTCGAACGCATCAGTGTGCGTGACGTGACATTCGCGTATGGCGTTTCCGATCAGCCGGTGCTCAAAGGCGCAACACTCGAAATCGCGCGCGGCGACAAGATCGTGATTACGGGGCCTTCCGGTGCGGGCAAATCGACGCTATTCAAGCTGCTCGCCGCCTCCGAGCTTGCGCAGTCGGGCGAGATTCTGCTTAACGGCATCGCGTGGCCGAATCTCACGGTCGACGAAATCCGCCGGCACGCAGCGCACATGCGCCAGGGCGACATCATCCTCCACGGCACGATTGCCGATAACGTCTCGCTGTTCGAAGCGAATCCCGACGAAGCGCGCATCCATGCGATCCTCGGCGACGTGGGGTTGCTCGACGACGTGATGGGGCTGCCGATGCGCACGCGCACCGTCATCAGCGATTCGGCGGCGAACATCTCGGCAGGGCAGCGTCAGCGGCTGTTGCTTGCGCGCGCGCTTTACCAGCGGCGCGAAGTGCTGCTGCTCGACGAGCCTACCTCGAACCTCGACCCGGCCGCCGTGCAGCGCATCGCGGATCTGCTGCAGCGGCTCGACTGCACGGTGGTGGTCATCACGCACGACGCGTCGATGTCGAGCGGATTCGACCGGCACTATCACCTGGTCGATGGCGCGCTCGTGCGCGTCGACGCGAACGCAGAGACGAGCGCATGAAGGGGCGCTTCGCATTGACGGCGCTAGCGTGCGCGTTCGCGTGTGCCATGCAGGCGGGCGGCGCGCGGGCGGCCGATCTGCTGGACGTGGTCGAGGATACGCTCGATCACGATGCGACGCTCGCCGCGGCGCGCGACGCGTATCGCGCAGCGGCGCAGGCCAAGCCGAAGGCGCGGGCGGGGCTGCTTCCGCGCGTCGATGGCGGCTGGGGGCGGCAGTACAACCGCATCGCGATGGACGGGTTTCCGAACGTCGACTATTGGCAGAACGGCTGGACCGTCGTGCTCACGCAGCCAATTTTCGACTGGGCCCGGTGGAGTACCTGGCGGCAAGCCGACTACGTGGTCGCGCGCGGCGAACTGGAGAGTGCGAGTGCGGGCCAGGATGCGATCCTGCGTGCGGCTCAGGCCTATTTCGATGCGCTCGCCGCCACGGACGAGGTAGCGCGCGCGGACGACTATCTGCACGCGCTCGACGCGCACCTCGCGCTGCTCGCGCGAGCGAAAGCGGCCGGCGAGGCGACGCTCGTCGATTTGCGTGAGGCCGAGGCGAGCCGTGCGCAGGCGCAACTGCAACTGCTCGACGCCAGGGATCGCACGCTGCTCGCCCGCGCCGCGCTCGAACGCCTGACGGGCAAGCCTGCCGAAACGCTCGCGACGCTCCCCGATCATGCCGTGATGCCCGCACTCGAGCCAGCGGACGCAGACTCCTGGATCACGCAGGCGCAGGCACACGGCTATCCGGTGCAGATTCGCGAGCTTGCGCTGCAGATCGCGAAGCTCGACACGGAAAAGGCGCGCGCGAGCCACTATCCGCGCGTCGATCTGCAAATCACACACACGCCCGCGGGGGCCGGCGGCGGTTATTCACGGCCAACGACGACGACGACAGGGCTGCTCGCGCTGCAGATTCCGCTGTTCTCCGGCGGCGAGGCGACGGCTCAGGTCGATGAGGCGAAGGCGCTTGAGGACAAGGCGCGCAACGAACTGGAAGCGGCGACGCGCGGCGCGGCCGGGGCGGCGCGCGATGGCTGGCTGCGCACGACGTCAGGCAGGGCGCGGATCGTCGCGATGGAGACGCTCGTGCAGCGCGCGCAGGCGTCGCTCGATGCGACGATGATTGGTTTTCGCACGGGCAGTCGCGCGAGCACGGACGTGCTGCGTGCGACCGACAGCTTGTACGGTAGCCGGCGCGACCTGATTCGTGCGCGCTACGACACCGTGCTTGCGTTGCTGAGGCTGCTCGCCGATACGGCGAGCCTGAATCTCGACGAGGTCGGGCGCATCAACACGCAGCTGTACGCACAACGCGTGAGTGACCGGCGTACCGTGGACCCGGGTGTGGCGGTCGCGGTGCGGCAGGTGGCCGAGTCGAGCCCACCTGACGCCGCGTCCAGTGTGGTCGCGGATAAAAACATGGCGGTGCAGATCGCTTCACCTGTGGCGCTCCTGTCCGGTAGCGGTTCGCAAACCGCGGCTTCGTTTCCTGCGATGGCGCGTGGCACGGTCTCCATCGATAGCGTGCGTGGGAAACCGTCGGAGGGATTGGCGCGCCTCGTGGCTGTGCATGCGGGTCCGGCTGCCGTGCCGGTGTCCGATTCGACGCCGTTACCGGCGCCCATGGCGACGACTGTGCTCACGCCTGTACCTGAATCCGAAAACCCGTTAGCGCCAGCGCCGGATGTTGAGCGCATGCGCGAAAGCACGCCTCAGCCTCAATTTGTAGCCGCAAACCCGTCAGTGTCGGCGCCCGTCGTGACGCGCATGCCCGAGCGTGCGCTCCAGCCTGTGCTGTCATCGACGGCTCGCCGCCCCATCAATGCCGCCGAAATGGCGCCAGCGATCCCGGCGGTGTTCCCCACGATGGGGACGCCGTTGCGCTGATTTCCCGAGCGCGGGGCGGATCGCTCACGCAACGAAAAAGCGCTTTGCGCCTAGCGCTTTCTTTCTAGCATCGATGTGAACGCGCGCCGTGCTCGACCTCACTTCGCCGCACCGCCTTCGAACCAGGCGGCGATCTTCTGCCGCTCGCCGTCGGTCATGTGCGTGACGTTGCCAAGCGGCATCGACTTCATCTGCACGGCCTGCTGATAAAGACGCTGCGCGTTCTGCGAGATCTCGTCTGGCGTATCGAACATCACGCCAGCGGGTGCCGCGCCCATCATCGTCGGATGCGTCGAGTGGCACACCGCGCAGCGGGCCCGCAGGATCGGCTGGATGTCGGCGATCGTTAGTGCCGCCGCGTTCGCGGCATCGGCCTGCGGCACGACCGGGCGTGGCAGCGTCCATCCGAGCGCGCCGAACATCAGCGCGATACCGCCGAGCGGCAAGTACCAGAGCACCCGGCCGCGGTGACGCATCACGAAGAACTGGCGAATCAGCGCGCCGGCCAGCATGATCACCGCGAGCACGGCCCAGTTGTACGGGTGCGTGTAGGTCATCGCATAGTGGTTCGACAACATCGCGAATACCACCGGCAGCGTGAAATAGGTGTTGTGCACCGAACGTTGCTTGCCGCGCTTGCCGTAGATCGGGTCTGGCTCGTCACCCTTGAGCATCGCGTCGACCATCTTGCGCTGGCCCGGGATGATGACGAAGAACACGTTCGCCGACATGATCGTCGCGAGCATTGCGCCGACGATCAGGTATGCGGCCCGGCCCGAAAAAATGTGGCACGCGAGCCAGGCCGCGATCAGCACGTAGATGCCGACGCCAAGGCCAAGCAGCGTGTCCCGGCTACCGAGCAGGCGGCACAGCGCGTCATAGACGATCCAGCCAGCGGCGAGAAAGCCGAGCGCCGAGAAAATCGCGACGACCGGGCCTATGTCGAGCACGTTCTTGTCGATGAGGTACGTGTTCGGCGCGAAGAGGTACAGCACCGTGAAGAGCGCCGCGCCGGAAAGCCACGTCGTGTACGACGGCCACTTCGACCAGTGCAGGTCCTTCGGCATTTCGGGCGGGGCGAGGGTGTACTTCTGCATGTTGTAGAAGCCGCCACCGTGGACGTGCCACAGCTCGCCGGACACGCCGCGGTGGCGCTGGTTAGGGTCCGCGGGCGGTTTGAGACTGTTGTCGAGCGCGACGAAATAGAACGACTCGCCGATCCAGGCGATCGCGACGACGACGTGGAACCAGCGCAGTGTGAGGCTCAGCCAGTCGGTGATGAAGCCTTCCATGAAACGCCTCCACTCCTGATTGTTGTGTGCAGAGCGCGTGATGCGGCTTGCCGGATGTGAGGATTGCGTCGCCGTGCGGTGCCGATGAACGGACGCGGCGGCGCGAAGGACGTCGCGCATGCCGTGCCTCGCCGTCGCGCTGCCGGTCTTGTGTGCCCGGAAGCTGTCGACGGCTTCGTCGTGCGCGTTCAACTGCCGCGGTACGTGCTGTACGACCAGGGTGATACGAGCAGCGGTACGTGATAGTGACTACCTGCGTCCGCGATGCCAAAGCGCAGCACCACGCGATCGACGAAACGCGGCTGCGGCAGATTCGTTCCGAGTGACGCGAAGTAGTCGCCCGCATGAAACACGAGTTCGTATTCGCCCGCGATGAGCGCCGTGCCTTCGAGCAGCGGTTCGTCGCAGCGGCCGTCGTGGTTCGTCGTGACGGTTTTCAGCGCGCGGCGCGCATCGCCCGAGAGCGCAAAGAGTTCGACCTGAACGCCCGATCCGGGACGGCCGTTTGCGGTGTCGAGCACATGAGTGGTGAGCTTGCCCATTCGCAGTTTCCTTGTGTCGTGTCTGTAATGAATGCGCGAAGTTTCAGCGATGATCCGATCCCATGACCCTTGGCGGAGGATCGCGGTGCTACGTCAGCAGTGGCCACATCCTTGTCGAACGATCGAAGCGGGCGCTGTGAACGCATTTTATGAACGAACGTGGCCAAATCGCATGATCGATGAGCAAGATAACGTTTGCGGCATGAACCACGCGGCGCTTCGCACGGGTTCACCCTGGTCTCGGGCGACTCGATGCGTATCTCGGTTATCGCGAGGGTATCTGCACTGGTGCCAGAATTCGGCCTTTCTATCGGCGCTTTGAATCTCCGTATCGCGGTTATCAGAATTGTCGGCGCAATTTTGGCGGCCGATGGTACGGAATGTGAGCCACGTATGTCGCGCGATGCGAAGACTGAGCGGCCGTGCCGGGTCGCCTCGGGCCAATGGCGTCCATGACGCGCCCGTGCGATCAGGTCTTTTCGATCAGCGTTTTGGCCGCTTCAGTCACGAGGCCCCGCAGCCAGCGCACTTCCTCCGAGTAGTGACAACGTTCGTGCCACAACTGGTAATACTGCATCGGCGGAAAATCGAGCGGCGCGGGCACGACCGTGAGCGGCAGGAGTCGCGCGTAGTGATCGGCGAAGAGGCGTGTCGTCGTGAAGATCAGATCCGACTTGACGAGCACGTAGGGCGCGAGGTTGAAGTACGGCAACGTGACGACGACGCGCCGTTTGAGGCGTTCGCGTGCGAGATGCACGTCGATGGCGCCGCGCTGGCCGACGGAATAGGGCGTCGGCGCGAGATGCGGCGCGCTCAGGTACTGCTCGAGCGTGAGCGCGCCGCGCTTCGCGAACGGGTGCGTGTTGCTCATCAGGCAGACGATCTGGTCGACGAACAGGTTCGACAGATGCAACTGCTCGGGCGGCTCGGGCCAGTTCCCGATCACGATGTCGAGCTTGCCCTCTTCGAGCGCGAGTTCATAGTCGAACGCGGGGCCGAGCGAGTGGAATTCGAGCGTTGCGTCTGGCGCGGCCTGGCGCAGGCGCTCGACGACGGTCGGCACGAACAGGACGTTTAGATAGTCGGGGCAGCCGATCCGGTAGCAGCGGATCGACGTCGCGGGGTCGAAGTTGTGCTGCTGGAAACGGATGCGCTCGATTTCGCGCAGCGCGTTCTGTACGGGTTCGAGCAGACGCAGGCCGTATTCGGTCGGCACCATGCCGGACTTGCCGCGCACGAGAAGCGGATCGCCGGTGATATCGCGCAGACGCCGCAGCGCCGCGCTGATCGCGGGCTGCGACTGGTTGAGCTTGACGGCCGCACGGGTGACGCTGCGCTCCATCAGGAGGGTGTTCAGGACGCGCAATAAGTAGGTGTCGATCGCCTCGCGTTGCTGGCTCATGAAGTCTCCGGACTATATCGTTTCGCTGATCGATCGTCCTTGCCGGTATATGATTTTTGATATAGCTTGCGTGCTCCGTCAAGGGAGGCATCCCCAGAGTCCCCGCGCCATAGGGTCCGGCGGACTTTTTGCCCCTCGACGGACGCGCGGCTAACAGGTATCGTCACCCCCGCGCGGCGGCGCGTCCTGGGTACGCCGCGGCCGGCGCATCCAGGACGGTGCGCGGGCAACTATCGGGGCGGCATGCGCCAGCCCCGGAAAACGAATAGCAATAACGTACTACGTCGGAACCTTCATGGGCGATTCTTCTTCACGTCAGGCAGCGGGCACCGGACCGGAACCGGGTGCGAGCCGTGCCGCGCCGCGCCTCGCACTCTCCGGCATCACGAAGCAGTATCCGGCGGTGCGCGCGAACGATGACGTCACGCTGTCGGTTGCGCCCGGCGAGATTCACGCGCTGCTCGGCGAGAACGGGGCGGGCAAGAGCACGCTCATGAAGATTGTCTACGGCGCGGTGCGGCCCGACGCGGGCGAGATTCGCTGGGAAGGGCAGGTCGTCGAGATCGCGAGCCCGGCCGCCGCGCGCAAGCTCGGCATCGGCATGGTGTTCCAGCATTTTTCGCTCTTCGAGACGCTCACGGTGGGCGAGAACATCGCGCTCGCGCTCGACGAACCGTTCGACCTCAAGGCCCTCGGCAAGCGTATCAAGGAGGTGTCGGCGCAATACGGACTCGACGTCGATCCGCAGCGTCACGTGCACAGTCTCACGGTGGGCGAGCGTCAGCGTGTGGAAATCGTGCGCTGTCTGTTGCAGAATCCGCGTCTGCTCATCATGGACGAGCCGACCTCGGTGCTCACGCCGCAGGCCGTGCGCAAGCTTTTCGACACGCTGCGGCGGCTCGCCTCGGAAGGCTGCAGCATCCTTTACATCAGTCACAAGCTCGACGAAATCCAGGAACTCTGCGATACGGCTACGGTGCTGCGCGGCGGCAAGGTGACCGGCAACGTGATTCCACGCGAGGAAACCCATGCGTCGCTTGCGCGGCTGATGGTGGGCCGCGAATTGCCCGACTACACGCGCCGCCCGCACACACCGGGCGACGTGCTGCTCGACGTGAAGCACCTCTCGGTACCGAGCGAGGATCCGTTCGGCACGACGCTCACCGATGTCACGTTCGGTGTCCACGCGGGCGAGATATTCGGCATCGCGGGCGTATCGGGCAACGGTCAGGCGGAGCTGCTCGCCGCGCTCTCGGGCGAGGCCCACATGGGCCGCCACGTCCCGGCCGACACGGTGTCGATCTGCGGCAAGCCGGCCGCGCGGCTCGCAGCGGGCGCGCGGCGACGCCTCGGCTTCGCGTTCGTGCCCGAGGAACGGCTCGGGCGCGGTGCGGTGCCTGCAATGTCGCTTTCGGAAAACGCTTTGCTGACCGCACATCGCGAGGGCATGGTGCGCTCGGGCTGGCTCAGGACGGACGCCATGCGTGCGTTCGCCGAGCGCTGCATCGGCGCATTCGATGTGCGCTGCAGCGGTCCCGATGCGCTCGCCCAGAGCCTGTCGGGCGGGAATCTGCAGAAGTACATCGTCGGACGCGAGATCCTGCAGGCGCCGAAGGTGCTCGTGGTCGCCCAGCCGACGTGGGGCGTCGACGTCGGCGCGTCGGCGTTCATTCGCCAGCAATTGCTCGATCTATCGGCGCGCGGCGTGGCGATCCTCGTGATCTCCGAGGAACTCGACGAGCTGTTCGACATCTGCGACCGGATCGCCGTGCTCGCGGGCGGGCGCCTCTCGCCCGCGCGACTCACCGGCGAAACCAATGCCGAGGAAATCGGGCGCTGGATGGCGGGCCTGTTCGGCGAGCGCGCGGGGGGCGGCGAGCCACCCGCCGAGCCCGCGGCGCCAGGCGCTGGACCCGCGGCGCATGTCTGACGCGTGGGGCGCCTGGCGCTGCTGTGACTGCGCGCATGACCGCCGGATCCGGCGCCCGCACGACCCGCCACCAGGACCACACAGTCACGTAGAGCCGATCGACAACCCGGCTTGAAACCCCGCGGCTACAACCGAAAACCGACAACCGGACCGACCACCGACCAGACCACCATGATTCTTCCGTTTCGACTCGAAGCCCGCACGGCGCCGTCCCGCACGGTGCGCATTGCCGTGCCGCTGATCGCCGCGCTTCTTACGCTGGTGATCGGCTTCCTGATCTTTGGCGTCGTCGGGCGCGATCCCGTGCAGGCGATGCACGCGTTCTTCATCGAGCCGCTTTCGACCGTCAACGGCTGGTCGGAACTGGTGCTCAAGGCGTCGCCGCTGTGCCTGATTGCGCTCGGACTCGCGGCGGGATACCGCGCGAACATCTGGAACATCGGCGCAGAAGGGCAGATGGTCCTCGGCGGCATTGCGGCGAGCGGGGTTGCGATCTACTTCGACCAGTCGAGCGGCTGGTGGATCCTGTTTCTCATGATGATCGCGGGCGTCCTCGGTGGCATGGCCTGGGCGGCCATTCCCGCGTGGCTCAAAAGCCGCTTCAACACCAATGAGATTCTCACCAGTCTGATGCTCACCTATGTCGCGACACAGTTGCTGATGTGGCTCGTGAGCGGCCCGATGCGTGATCCGCAAGGCATGAACTTCCCGCTCTCCGAGATGTTCAGCGGCGACGCACTCTATCCGACCTTCGGCGGCGACTGGCGTATCCACTGGCTGCGCGGCACGCGCCTGAACGCGTCGATCTTCCTCACGCTCGCGGCGATTCCGCTCGTCTGGCTCTTCATGCGCCGCAGCTTTGCGGGCTACCGTCTGAGCGTGGGCGGGCTGGCGCCGCTCGCCGCGCGCTATGCGGGTTTCTCGGAGAAGCGGACGATCTGGACGTCGCTCCTGCTCTCAGGCGGCCTTGCCGGCCTCGCGGGGATGGGCGAGATCGCGGGCCCGATCGGCCAGTTGCAGGCGACGTGGTCGCCGGGCTATGGCTTCACGGCGATCATCGTCGCGTTCGTCGGGCGGCTGCATCCGTTCGGCGTCGTGCTCGCGAGTCTCCTGATGGCGCTGCTTTACCTCGGCGGCGAAAACGTGCAGACGTCGCTGCAATTGCCGCAGGCGCTCTCCGGTGTGTTCCAGGGCCTTCTTCTGTTCTGCCTGCTCGGCGCCGATCTTTTCGTGAATTACCGTGTGCGCCGCCGTCAACCGGTCGCGGCTGGCCACTGACTTCAAGCTAATCGACATGGATATCCAGCAAGCCAGTTCGCTCACATCGAGCGCCGTCACGGCCGCTATCCCGCTCATGTTCGCGGGCGTCGGTGAACTCGTCACCGAAAAGTCCGGGGTGCTCAATCTCGGCGTCGAAGGAATGATGCTGATGGGGGCCGTCACCGGCTACGCCGCCACGATCGTTACCGGCAATCCGTGGCTCGGCCTCGTCGCGGCCATCGCGGCGGGCATGGCGATGGCGCTGCTCTTCGGCTTCCTCACGCTCACGATGCTCGCCAACCAGGTGGCCACGGGGCTGTCGCTCACGATCTTCGGCGTCGGCCTTTCGGCGTATGTCGGCAAGCCGTTCACGTCCGCGGCCACCGCGGCAACCATCGCCGCCTGGCCGATTCCGGGGCTCTCGCATCTGCCCGTGCTCGGACCGGCGATCTTCAGCAATACCCCGATCGACTATCTCGCGTTCCTGATGTTCGCCGTGGTCGGCTGGTTCCTCTACCGCACGCGCGCCGGGCTCGTGCTGCGCTCGGTCGGCGAATCGCCGCAGGTCGCGCATTCGGTGGGCTTTCCCGTGATCGGCGTGCGCTACGGTGCGACGCTCTTCGGCGGCGCGATGGCGGGCCTCGCCGGTGGCTACTACTCGGTCGTCCAGTTGCACCTGTGGCAGGAGCAGGTCACCGCGGGCCGCGGCTGGATCGCGCTCGCGCTGGTCGTTTTCGCCACCTGGCGGCCGGGGCGTCTGTTGATCGGCGCGCTGCTGTTTGGCGCCGTCACGGGCCTGCAGTTTTACGCGCAGGCCGTGGGCGTGGCAGTCCCGCCGCAGTTCCTCGCGATGCTGCCGTATGTCGCGACGATCGTCGTACTGGCCGTCATTTCGCGCAACCCGAATACGATTCGGCTGAACGCGCCGGCCTCGCTCGGCAAGCCGTTTCTGGGGGCCGCCTAGCGCCAGCTTGCGGCCGCCTGGCAGCGCAATCCGGAATCCGGAAGTCAGATGAAACACCGTTGAAAGACCGCAGTATTCCCATCCACGACAGGAGATCCATGTTGAAAAAAACCATCCTGACCGCCTTCGCCGTCGCCGCCACGTGCGGCACGGCGGCGCTCGCGCCGTCGGCGCAGGCCGCCGACGCGCCGGGCGTTGCGTTCGTCTACCTCGCCAATCCGGGCGATGCCGGCTGGACCTTCGCCCACGATCAAGGTTCGCGGGCCGCCGAGGCGAAGTTCGGCAACCGGATCAAGATCACGCGCGTCGAGAACGTGCCTGAATCGGCCGACTCGGAACGTGTGTTCCGCGATCTCGCGAACAAGGGCAACAAGATCATCATCGCGACGAGCTTCGGCTACCAGGATTTCGCGTTGAAGGTTGCGAAGGATTTCCCGGACACCGTGTTCCTGCACGCGACGGGCTACAAGAAGGCCCCGAACTTCGGCACCTATGACGTGCGCATGTACCAGGGGGCGTATCTGGCGGGCGTCGCGGCGGGTTACGCGACGAAGACGAACACGCTCGGCTTCGTGGCATCGGTGCCGATCCCCGAGGTGGTCCGCAACATCAACGCCTACACGCTCGGCGCGCGCTCGGTGAATCCGAAGGTTCACACGAAGGTTATCTGGATCAACAGCTGGTTCGATCCGGGCAAGGAAAAGCAGGCTGCGGAAACCCTGATCGGCCAGGGCGCCGACGTGCTGATCCAGAACACCGACTCGACCGCGACGCTCGCGACGGCCGAAGCGAAGAAGGTTCACGCATTCGGCTGGGATTCGAACATGCAGAAGTTCGGCCCGCACGCGCATCTCGGCTCCGTCGAGGCGAACTGGGGCGTGTACTACACCGCCGCGATCCAGCAGGTTCTCGATGGCAAGTGGAAGAATGAACCGGTGTGGTGGGGCATCCCGCAGAAGGCGGTCGATCTCGGCGACGTGAATGCGTCCGCGCTGCCCGCCGAGGCCGTGAAGGCCGTTGCCGCGAAGCGCGAGTCGATCGCGAGCGGCAAGTGGGACGTCTTCACGGGTCCGATCAAGGACCAGACGGGCGCTGTGAAGGTGCCGGACGGCAAGGTGCTGACCGATCCGGAACTGCAGCGTCTGAACTGGTACGTCGAGGGCGTGGACGGCGCTCTGCCGAAGTAACCACGCGAAGCGCCCAACTTGCGCCGCTCGTCGCGGCGGCGTCGGGCAGCGCGCAATACCCTCAGTACCCAGTGTGCGGCCGCGCGTAGCCTTCGGGCTCGCGCGGCCGTTGTGTTTTTGCGGACGATGCGCTGTAGTGGTTCGGGAGGCGCGGGCGGTACTTCAATCGTCGATGCGCAGCCCGACCTTGATCGTCACCTGCCAGCGCGTGATCTTGTCGTCTTCGACGAGGCCGCGCGTTTCGGTCACCTCGAACCAGTGCAGATGTCGCAGTGTCTTCGCCGCCCGGGCGATCGCGCAACGGATGGCGTCGTCGCTCGATTCGATCGACGAGCCGGTGAGTTCGATCTGCTTGTAGACGTGATCGTTCATGATGGCGTCTCCTCATGGTCCACGGTGGATCAATCGAGTATAGGCAATCGCGGCCCGGTATCATGTCGCTCCGCGCCGCACAGGGTGCGGCGGATGAGCGACGCAGCTTTGCATGGGACAGGACTGAGCGCGCAAGCGCCAGGTCCTGTCGACAGCTCGGCATGGGACGGGAGACACCAAACGATGGACACGCAGGAACTGGGATTTTGCGGACCGGGGCTCATGGGCGGGCCGATGATCCGTCATCTGCTGCGCGCCGGCCACGCGGTGCGCGTGTGGAACCGAACACCCGAAAAAGCCGAAGCGCTTGTGCCCGACGGGGCGCGCGTCGCTGCGACGCCGCGCGAACTGGCGCTGAACGCCGACGTGGTGCTGCTGTGCGTCGCCGACGCGGCGGCGGTCGAAGCGGTTGTGTTCGGCGCGAACGGGCTGCTCGACGAGCATGCCGATCAGGCCAGTCGTCCGCGTATGCGACTGATCGTCGATCATTCGAGCATCCCGCCCGACGTCACGCGTGCGCTTGCCGCACGGGCTGCGGCACTGGGCGTCGGCTGGATCGATGCGCCGGTCTCGGGCGGCGTGGGTGGCGCGCAGGCGGGCACGCTCGCGATCATGGCGGGGGGCGTCGACGCTCACGTCGAGTCGGTTGCGCCGATCCTTGCCGCGTATGCCTCGCGCGTCACGCACATGGGCGCGGTGGGCGCGGGCCAGACGACCAAGCTGTGCAATCAGGCGATCGTCAC
Organism: Paraburkholderia dinghuensis; assembly: GCF_003837865.1. Lineage (GTDB taxonomy): Bacteria > Pseudomonadota > Gammaproteobacteria > Burkholderiales > Burkholderiaceae > Paraburkholderia > Paraburkholderia dinghuensis. Next base: position 281,186 of record NZ_RQIS01000004.1, read on the forward strand.
GGCGACGGTGGCCGCCATCGCCGAGGCCGTGAGCCTCGCGCGGCGCAGCGGCATCGACGCCGCGAAGCTGCCGGAGGCGCTCGCAGGCGGCTGGGCCGACTCGACGCTCCTGCGCACGTTCGTGCCCCGGATGACGCAGGACGGCCTCGATCCGATCGGCGCGCTGAAGACGTTTCAGAAGGACGTCGACACGGTTGCTGCCGCCGCGCAGCAGACCGGCACGCCGATGCCGGTCTCGGGCACGGTTCAGCAGTTGCTGCGCCTTGGCGCGGCGATGGGGCTGGCGCAGGCGGATCTGTCGGGTTTCATCGACGTGTTGCAGACGGCACGTAGCATGCCGCAGTGACGGAAATTCAGCCGCCATGTGGTCTGCAGCCGGGTGTGATCTAGCCCCATCATGGTTTCGCGATCATCCGGGCCGATGGTGCTGCCGCAGGGGGCGTCTCGTCCCCGCGCAGGCTTCCGGGCCACTTAGCACTCGCCCGCGAACTGACATAACCTGATAAAATTACAGGTTTTTCTTCGATCCACTTTCAGGGACGCGCTGTGCTCTCTACCGCCAATATCACCATGCAATTCGGGCCGAAGCCCTTGTTCGAGAACATCTCGGTCAAATTCGGCGAAGGCAACCGCTATGGCCTGATCGGCGCGAACGGTTGCGGCAAGTCCACCTTCATGAAGATCCTCGGCGGCGACCTCGAGCAGAGCTCGGGCAACGTCGTTCTGGAGCCGAACGTGCGTCTGGGCAAGCTGCGCCAGGACCAGTTCGCGTATGAGGACGTGCGCGTGCTGGACGTCGTCATGATGGGTCACACGGAAATGTGGGCCGCGATGACCGAGCGCGACGCGATCTACGCGAACCCGGACGCCACCGACGACGACTACATGCACGCCGCCGAACTCGAAGCGAAGTTCGCCGAATACGACGGCTACACGGCCGAAGCGCGTGCGGGCGAACTGTTGCTTGGCATTGGCATCGGCACGGAATTCCACAGCGGCCCGATGAGCGCTGTGGCGCCGGGCTGGAAACTGCGCGTGCTGCTCGCGCAGGCCCTGTTCTCGAAGCCTGACGTGCTGCTGCTCGACGAGCCGACGAACAACCTCGACATCAACTCGATTCGCTGGCTGGAAGATGTTCTGAACGAGTACAACTCGACGATGATCATCATTTCCCACGATCGTCACTTCCTGAACCAGGTCTGCACGCACATGGCGGACATGGACTACGGCACGCTGAAGGTTTATCCGGGCAACTACGACGACTACATGCTCGCGTCCACCCAGGCGCGCGAGCGTCAGGCCGCCGCGAACGCGAAGGCGAAGGAGCGTGTGGCCGACCTGCAGGACTTCGTCCGCCGCTTCTCGGCGAACAAGTCGAAGGCGCGCCAGGCCACGAGCCGCCTGAAGATGATCGACAAGATCAAGATCGAGGAATTCAAGCCGTCGTCGCGCCAGAACCCGTTCATCCGTTTCGAGTTCGAGAAGAAGCTGCATAACGTCGCCGTGGTCGCGGAAGAGATCACGAAGCAGTACGATCGCCGGATTTTCAGCAAATTCAGCATCAGCGTGCAACCGGGCGAGCGCATTGCGATCATCGGCGAGAACGGCGCGGGCAAGACCACGCTGCTGCGCTCGCTGCTCGGCAAGCTGGCGCTCGACGGCGGCTCGGTGAAGTGGGCCGAGCATGCGAACGTCGGCTACATGCCGCAGGACACGTACGAAGAGTTTCCGGACGACGTCACGCTGATGGAGTGGATCGACCAGTACCGCCAGGAAGGCGATGACGAGCAGTCGGTGCGCGGTACGCTCGGCCGTCTGCTGTTCAATGCGGACGATATCCGCAAGTCGGTGAAGGTGCTGTCGGGCGGCGAGAAGGGCCGCATGATCTGGGGCAAGCTGATGCTCGGCCGCCACAACGTGCTGCTCATGGACGAGCCGACCAACCACATGGACATGGAGTCGATCGAATCGCTGCAGATTTCGCTCGAGAAGTTCGAAGGCACGCTGATCTTCGTGTCGCACGACCGTGAGTTCGTGAACGGTCTCGCCAACCGGATCATCGAAGTCAAGACCGACGGCAAGATCAACGACTACAGCGGCAATTACGAGGACTTCCTCGCGAGCCAGGGGCTGCAGTAAGCGGTGGCTGACGGGTAGGGTCAACGCCCGACGGGCGACGCGAAAGCGTCGCCCGTTTTGTTTTGCGGGTCGCCCTGGTCCGCGTTGCCTTCCGCTTGCGTCAACCACGCTAGAATGCCCGATCATCGCGAACGAACCGCACGCCATACCGAGCAACACGGAGACAGGAGTACCCGCATGAAACACTACGAGCAACTCTACATCGGCGGCCAGTGGGTCGCGCCTGCCGGCAAGGGCACGATCGACGTCATCGACTCGGGCACCGAGGCCGTGATGGGTCGCATCCCCGAGGGCATCGAGGCCGACGCTGAAGCGGCTGTCGCGGCCGCGCGCGCGGCCTTCGACGCCTGGGCTTCGACGTCGGCCGCCGAACGCGGCGCCTACCTGCAGAAGATCGCCCACAACCTCAAGGCGCGCACCGACGAACTCGCTGAAATCATCGCAGGTGAAGTCGGCATGCCGCTCAAGCTCGCACGCGCGATCCAGGTGGGCAGCCCCGTCTACAACTGGAGCCTGTACGCGAAACTCGCGAGCGAATTCCAGTACGAGGAGCGACTCGGCAACTCGCTGGTGGTGCGCGAGCCAGTGGGTGTCGTCGCGGCGATCACGCCCTGGAACTATCCGCTCAATCAGATCACGCTGAAGGTCGCCGCGGCGCTCGCGGCGGGCTGCACGGTCGTCCTCAAGCCGTCCGAGGTCGCGCCGCTCAACGCGTTCGTGCTCGCCGAGGCCATCCATGACGCGGGCCTGCCCGCGGGCGTGTTCAATCTCGTGACGGGCTTCGGGCCGGTGGTCGGTGAACTGATCGCACGTCATCCGGACGTCGATATGGTTTCGTTCACCGGGTCGACGCGCGCGGGCAAGCGCGTGTCGGAGGTTGCGTCGGCAACGGTCAAGCGCGTCGCGCTCGAACTGGGCGGCAAGTCGGCGTCCGTGATCCTCGACGATGCCGATTTCCCGGCAGCCGTGAAGGGCACCGTGAGCGCGTGCTTCCTGAATTCCGGCCAGACCTGCGTGGCACACACGCGCATGATCGTGCCGGAGTCGCGCTACGAAGAAGCGCGTGCGCTCGCCAAAGAGGCCGCCGAAGGCTTCACGGTGGGTGATCCGCGCGAGGAGAAGGTCAAGCTTGGGCCGCTCGCGTCGGCGGCGCAGCAGGCGCGGGTGTTGCAGTACATCGAGCGCGGTATCGCCGATGGTGCCGAACTCGTCACCGGCGGCCCAGGCCTGCCTGCGGGCGTGACGAAGGGATTTTTCGTGAAGCCGACCGTGTTCGGCCGCGTGCCGCGCGACGCCGCGATTGCACAGGAGGAAATTTTCGGTCCGGTGCTCACGATCCTGACGGCGAAGGACGAGGACGATGCCGTGGCGATCGCCAACGACTCGCTCTATGGGCTAGGCGGCGCGGTCTGGGCGGGCAGCGATGAGCGTGCGATGCGCGTGGCGCGTCGAATTCGAACGGGTCAGATCGACATTAACGGTGGCACATGGAACATGGTCGCGCCGTTTGGCGGTTACAAGCAGTCGGGCCATGGCCGCGAGAACGGCAAGTACGGTCTGGAAGAGTATCTGGTGTACAAATCGATGCAGTTCAAAGCCCCTAAAATCTGACCGCAAGGGGCTTTCGCAGCTATGCCAATATTTTTGTGCCCTGTGTTGATTTAGATCATGAATGCGTGCGTCTTCGTGGATGTCCGCATCTTTTGTTGATTTAAAACAAAATCATATGTTGGTGGCGCGCGACCATTGTCATTTTGATACAGATACCGCGGGCCACCATGTTTCCTACTCATTCGTTTGCGCCTCTCCAGATTCGAGGCCGTCGTCTCCTGCCCGTCGTACAGGGCGGCATGGGCGTCGGCATTTCGGCGCACCGCCTCGCGGGCAGCGTTGCCCGCGAAGGCGCCGTCGGCACCATCGCGAGTATCGACCTGCGGCACCACCACGCCGATCTGATCGACCTCTGCCGTGCGGACCCGTCCCATGAAACACTCGCCGGCGCGAACTTGACGGCGCTCGCGCGCGAGATCGCAGCGGCCCGCAAACTCAGCGGCGGTAACGGCATGATCGCCGTCAACGTGATGAAGGCGGTCAGCGCCCACGCAGACTATGTGCGTGCCGCCTGCGAAAACGGCGCCGACGCGATCGTGATGGGTGCGGGCCTGCCGCTCGACCTGCCGGACCTCACGCAGGGCGTCGATATCGCGCTGATCCCCATTTTGTCGGACGCGCGCGGCGTTGCGCTCATTCTCAAGAAGTGGATGAAGAAAGGCCGGCTGCCGGACGCCATCGTGATCGAGCACCCGGCCCACGCGGGTGGTCACCTGGGCGTCACCGACATCGACGACATGGGCAATGAACGCTTCGCCTTCGATCGTATCTTCAAGGAACTCGAAGAGGTTTACACCTCGCTGGGCATCACGCGCAAGGACGTGCCGTTGATCGTCGCCGGTGGTGTCAACAGCCACGAGGCCGTGCGCAAGTGGCTCGAAGCGGGCGCGGACGGCGTTCAGGTCGGCACGCCCTTCGCCGTAACTGAAGAGGGCGATGCGCATCCCGACTTCAAGCGCGTGCTCGCGGACGCGAAGCCCGAAGACATCGTCGAGTTCGTGAGCGTGACGGGGTTGCCCGCGCGCGCAGTCAAGACGCCCTGGCTCGAACGCTATCTGCGCAACGAAGCGCGCGTGCGCGCGAAGATCGGCTCGCTCAAGCTCGCTTGTCCCACTGGTCTCGAATGCCTTTCGGTGTGCGGCTTGCGCGACGGCATCGAAAAATTTGGTCACTTCTGTATCGACACGCGGCTTGCCGCTGCGCTGCGCGGTGACGTGCAGAACGGGCTCTTCTTCCGTGGCCGCGAATCGTTGCCTTTTGGCAACGCGATCCGCAGCGTGCGCGACCTTCTGGAGCTGCTTCTGACCGGTGCAGCGCGACCCGCAGTCGCATGCAGGGCGGCCTTTGCGCTGACTTGACGGTTCGCAAGGTTTCAATGAGGTCTGCCCCCGACAATTGACAATGTCTTACAGACAAGACCATACCAACGGGGCAAACCTTAAATGAAACAGCAACTGAAGTCTGTCGCGGCAGCCGCCGCAATCGTCCTCGGCGCCGCTTTCGCAGCGGCTCCTGTCAGTGCAGCCGATGCGTCCACGGATACACCCGGCACCGGCATCCACGCTGGTGACATCCTCGTGCGTCTGCGGGCGATCGCCATCATGCCGCAGTCCAGCACGAGTTCGGGCAGCACGCTCAACGCAATCAACGCCCAAGCCAACAACGCCATCGTTCCGGAACTGGACTTCACGTACATGTTCACGAACAGCATCGGTGCGGAGTTGATCCTCGGTACGTCGCGCAATCAGGTCACATCGAACATCGGCCCGCTCGGCGGCGTCGGCGTGCTGCCGCCTACGCTGCTGCTGCAGTACCACTTCAATCACGCGGGCAAGGTGCGCCCGTACGTCGGCGCTGGTATCAACTACACAATTTTCTACAACAACGGCCTGCACGCGGGCTCCACGCCGGTTTCGATCGATAACCACAGCTTCGGTCCGGCGCTGCAGATGGGTATCGACATTGACGTCGCCAAGAACGTGTTCATCAACGCAGACATCAAGAAAATCTGGATGCGCACGGGCGCTTCGGCCGGTGGCACGTCGCTCGGCACGCTCTACATCGATCCGCTCATCGTGGGCGTTGGTGTCGGCTACCGATTCTGAGGCTCACCCCAGATGAAAAAAAGCGCCGGTTTCACCGGCGCTTTTTTCTTTTGGGCGTGCCGGCAGATCAGGTGCGGCGTTTCTGGAAGCGCATTGCCGTGCCTTCCCGCTCGATACGCACCCAGACTGCGCGCTTTTCCTCGTCGGTCATGAAGACCCAGTTGGAAACCTCCAGCGCGGTGCGCCCGCAGCCTTTGCAGATTTCGTCGAAAAGCGTCGAACAGACGCCTATGCACGGACTGTCGGGGAGGTCGTGGAGGTTGGATGCCATCGGAAAGGGGTCTCGGGCGGAAGGTCGGGCGCTGCGGCACGGCCGTACAGATAAAATCCCCGCTATGTTAGCCGATGCCAGCGCGGGACCGGCTGATTTATCGAGCCTGGGACCTGGGCTGGCTCGCTTGCCGGCGTGGTGGGTACACCGCCTTTGCACGCGCGTTCAGGTTTTGCGGGTTGGCGGTCGCCGACATCCCGTTCAAGTGCGGGCGCGGGGGCGAGCAGGCTGCCGCTGCCTGTCCTCCCGCCGCCGGGCCTCCGGACGGCTTGCCGTGAAATAACCGGTAACGCTCGCCGGTGCACGGCCGGACCACGCCAGGTCTGGCGTCGCACGAAAACAGCACGTGCGTTTTTTTGGTGGACACGCGCGCAGAACCGGCTAAAATTGCGCGCGATTTACCTACGGAACGGGCGCAGACACAGGTCTGTCCTGTCCGCGCGACGGAGCAGCGGTCTTTGTCGTCCGGCACTTTTGATGGTAGGTTGCGTAAGTCAGAGGGGGGCCGCGCCGGGCGCGGCATGATGCGAGGCAGATGGCCGCTACGGATCGGCCGGGATGGGAGAACGGAATGAAAAAGCAGGTTGTGGCTCGACTGGCCGCGCTGGTGCTCTGTGCGGCGCCGTGGGTGGCGTCAGTGGCGAAGGACACGCAACTGAACGTGTACAACTGGTCCGATTACATCGCCCCGGACACGATTCCGAACTTCACCAAGCAGGCGGGCGTCAAGGTCAAGTACGACAACTACGACAGCGACGACACGCTGCAGGCCAAGCTGCTCGCAGGCAATTCGGGCTACGACATCGTCGTGCCGACCAGCAACTACGCGGGCAAGCAGATTGCCGCCGGCATTTTCGCGCCGCTCGACAAGTCGAAGATCCCCAATCTGAAATACCTCGATCCGCAGCTGATGGCGCTCGTCGCCGGGGCGGATCCAGGTAACAAGTTCGCGGTGCCCTGGGCGTACGGCACGACCGGGCTCGCGTTCAATGTGACGAAGGTCCAGTCAATCCTCGGCAAGGACGTGCCGCTCGACAACTGGGACATCCTGTTCAAGCCCGAGTACATCTCGAAGCTGAAGACGTGCGGCGTATCGGTCCTCGACGCGCCTGACCAGATGTTCGCAGCCGCGCTTCACTATATGGGCAAGGATCCGATGTCGACGAACCCGGCCGACTATAAGGCCGCGCTCGAGATGATGAAGAAGATCCGGCCGTACATCACGCAGTTCAACTCGTCGGGCTACATCAACGATCTGGTCGGCGGCGACATCTGCTTTGCCTTCGGATGGTCCGGCGACGTCGTGATCGCCAAGCACCGCGCGATCGAGGCGAAGAAGCCGTACAAGGTCGAGTACTACATCCCGAAGGGCGGCGCGCCGATCTGGTTCGACGTGATGGTGATTCCGAAGGACGCCCAGCACATGGAAGCCGCGCACGAGTGGATCAATTACATCGAAACGCCGCAGGTTCACGCCGCGATTACGAATGCCGTCTTCTATCCGAGCGCGAACGCGGAAGCACGCAAGTACGTGAAGAAGGACATTGCGGACGACCCGGCCGTCTATCCGCCGCCCGAGGTTCTGAAAACGCTGTTCCTGCTCAAGCCGCTGCCGCCCGAGATCCAGCGTCTGCAGACCCGCCTGTGGACCGAGTTCAAGTCGGGCCGCTAAGAAGAGGCACCGACGCGTTACCCCGAGCCCCCGGCAGACCCGCCGGGGGCTTTGTTCGTCAACACCCGTCCAGCGCAATTCCGTACAAGGCAGGGCAGAGAGAATCATGAGTGACCAGTCGAGCGCACCGGCCGCGGCCGGCGTGCTGCCTTCGGGCGCATCCACCGCAGGGACCGCTGCGGACAATTTCGTGCAGGTCGTCGACGTCGTGAAGAAGTTCGGCGAGACGACGGCCGTGAAAAACGTCAATCTCGCGGTCAGGAAGGGCGAGCTGTTTGCGCTGCTCGGCAGTTCGGGCTGCGGCAAGTCCACGCTCCTGCGCATGCTCGCGGGCCTCGAGTCGATCACGTCGGGCAAGATCCTGATCGACGGTGAGGACCTCGCCACGCTGCCGCCGTATCGCCGGCCGGTCAACATGATGTTCCAGTCTTACGCGCTCTTCCCGCACATGACGGTCGAGTCGAACGTCGGGTTCGGGCTGCGCCAGGAAGGCGTGAAGAAGGGCGAACTGCAGGACCGCGTCGCGGCGGCGCTCGAACTCGTGCAGATGTCACGGTACGCGAAGCGCAAGCCGCACCAGCTTTCAGGCGGCCAACAGCAGCGCGTCGCGCTCGCGCGCTCGCTCGTAAAGCGCCCGAAGCTGCTGCTGCTCGACGAGCCGATGTCGGCGCTCGACAAGCAGATCCGGCAGCGCACGCAGATCGAACTCGTCAACATCCTCGAGAAGGTCGGCGTCACGTGCATCATGGTCACGCACGACCAGGAAGAGGCAATGACGATGGCTGGACGTCTCGCCGTGATGAGCGAAGGCGAGATCGTTCAGCTCGGCACGCCGAACCAGGTCTACGAGTACCCGAACAGCCGCTTTTCCGCGGAGTTCATCGGCTCGACGAATCTGTTCGCCGGCAACGTCGTCGAGGATGAACCCGATCACGTCTACGTCGAGTCGCCGGAACTGCCCGTGCGCCTGTATGTGAACCACGGCATCACGGGCCCGCTCGGCATGCCCGTGACGATCTCGGTGCGCCCCGAGCGCATCGCGCTTACGCGCAAGCCGCCCGAGGGGACCTACAACTGGGGCCGTGGTGTCGTCATGAACGTCGCGTACATGGGCGGCTACTCGCTCTATCACGTCAAGCTCGATTCCGGCAAGACCGTGGTCGCGAACGTGTCGAGCCTCGCGATCTCCGAGATCGAATCGCCCGCCTTTGGCGACGAAGTCTACGTTCGCTGGAGCGCGTCTGCCGGCGTGGTGCTGACGTCATGACCGCGACGCTGAAGAAAATTGCGAACTGGCCAGTCAAGCGCTTTAACCTGACCGGCAGCACGGCTGTCGTGGCGGGGCCGTTCTTCTGGCTGTTGCTGTTTTTCCTCGTACCGTTCGTCCTGGTCGTCAAGATCAGCTTCGCGGACCAGCAGCTCGGTATTCCGCCGTACACGCGACTCGTGTCGTTCGCCGACGGCGTCCTGCATATTGCGCTCGATCTGTCGCACTACGCGTTCCTGTTCCAGGACAGCCTTTACTTCGCGACGTACGTGAATTCGGTGGTCGTGGCCGGGATCTCCACGCTCCTGTGCCTCCTGATCGGCTATCCGATGGCGTATTACATCGCGCGCTCGAAGCCGGGTACGCGCAACGTCCTCATGATGGCGGTGATGCTCCCGTTCTGGACGTCGTTCCTGATTCGTGTGTACGCGTGGATCGGCATCCTCAAGAACAACGGACTACTGAACAATTTCCTGATGTCGACCGGCTTGATCCACACGCCGCTCGAGCTGTATCACACGAATACGGCCGTCTACATCGGCATGGTGTATTCATACCTGCCGTTCCTCGTCATGCCGCTTTACGCGCACCTCGTGAAGATGGACCTGACGTTGCTCGAAGCCGCCTACGATCTAGGCGCGAAGCCGTGGCGGGCGTTCGTCGAGATCACGCTGCCGCTTTCGAAGAACGGTGTCATAGCGGGCTGCCTGCTGGTGTTCATTCCGGCCGTGGGCGAGTACGTGATTCCTGAGCTGCTCGGCGGTGCGAATACGCTGATGATCGGTCGCGTCATGTGGAACGAGTTCTTTGACAACGCCGACTGGCCGATGGCCTCCGCGGTGACGTGCGCGATGGTGCTGCTGCTGCTCGTGCCGATGGCGCTGTTCCAGCACTATCAGGCGAAGGAACTGGAGGGGCGCGGACGATGAAACCCAATCGTGTTCTGCAGTTCATCGCGCTCGGTCTTGGCTTCGCGTTCCTTTACATCCCCATCGCCAGCCTGATCGTCTATTCGTTCAACGAGTCGAAGCTCGTGACGGTATGGACGGGCTTTTCGACGCGCTGGTACCAGGCGCTCCTGACCGACGACGAACTCATCACTGCCGCGTGGCTGTCGCTGCGTATCGGCTTGTTGACGGCGTTCGCGTCGGTTGTGATCGGGACGTGGGCCGGGTTCGTGCTCGCGCGCATGGGCCGGTTCCGCGGCTTCACGCTCTACACGGGCATGATCAACGCGCCGCTCGTGATTCCTGAGGTCATTCAGGGCATTTCGCTGCTGCTGCTTTTCGTGGAGATGGGCAAGCTGTTCGGCTGGCCCGCGGGGCGCGGCGTGTTCACGATCTGGATCGGTCACGTGATGCTCTGTATCTCGTACGTCGCGATCATCGTGCAGTCGCGCGTGCGCGAACTGAACCCGTCGCTCGAAGAGGCCGCGCTCGACCTGGGCGCAACGCCGTTCAAGGTTTTCTTCACGATCACGCTGCCGCTCATCTCGCAGGCGCTCGCCGCGGGCTGGCTGCTGTCGTTCACGCTCTCGATCGACGACCTGGTGCTTTCCGCGTTTCTGTCGGGTCCCGGCTCGACAACATTGCCACTCGTCGTGTTCTCGCGCGTGCGTCTGGGGCTGAACCCGGAGATGAACGCGCTCGCGACGCTCTTCATCCTCGTCGTAACGATAGGCGTGGTGCTCGGCAACTACTTCATGCAGCGCGCCGAGCGCAAGCGCATGGCGATGGCCGTCTGAACGAAACGACGTCCTCAATACGCAAAACGGCGCGCGGGCAGTTCTGGCCGCGCGCCGTTTTTCATGGTGCAAAGCGTTACGGGGCGAGCCGGTAGCCCATGCGGAAGCCGCCCCAATGTCGCCCGTTCACCATGATCGGCGCCGAAGCATCCTTCATCATCACGAAGTTGCCACCACCCATGTCGCGCCGATAAGTCTGCAACAGGAACGGTTTCGTGTGCGAGCCCGCGGCGCGGCCGGCACGGTCGTTGAAAATGCGGTGATTTCGGCAGTTCGCGGCATTCCAGACGGGATCGTCGCGCTGCGGCTGCGAGAACTTGCGATTGTGCGTCGGGATATAACCGCGCGGATCGATCGCGACGCAGAACGCCACGCGCGGATCGAAGGTGAGGAGCGGCTCGAGTATCGGGGGCAGCACGCGATCGGTGAACGCCGTGAAGCGTGTGATGTGCTGCTGCGGATTCGTGTTGGGCTCCGGCACATAGACGTTGTCGAAGAGGTCCGCGTCACTGATGTCGCCGCGCGCGAGCGCCGCCTCGAACAGCTTGCCGACCTGCGCCGCCGCGCGCTGCACGGCGTCGACGAAGCGTGTGTCCTCGGTTTCGACGCCGGTGGCTGCGCTCAGTTCGATCAGCGTTTCGGAGACGTCGAGGAGCCGCCCGAGCTGATCCTTCGCCTGCGCGAAATTGCGGCTCGAATCTTCGACGCCGTTCGCCATTTCCGCCACCTGCGTTTCAAGCCCGTCGCATTTCGCTTCGATTTCACCGGTCAACTGTGCGATCTGGCCGGCGTGCTCGTCGAGCTGCGTAATCGCATCGCCGGTGCTCTGCATGGCCGAGCCAATCGTGCGCGTGCCTTCGCGTACACGATGCGCTCGATCGGTGTTGGCGTTGCCTTCGACGATGAGCTGCTCGGTTTGCTGTGTCAGTTGCGCGAGCGTTTGTTCGATCTGGCCCGTGGCAAGGGCGGTTTTCGCCGAGAGGTTCTTCACCTCCGACGCCACGACGGCGAAGCTTTTCCCCGATTCGCCGGCGCGCGCGGCCTCGATGGCGGCGTTCAGCGCGAGCAACTGAGTTTGCCGCGCGATTAGCGAAATTTCCTCGGATACCTTCGAGACATGCGCGAGTGCGCTGCGCAGCGCGCCGATCTGGCTTGCGATGACGGTCACGCCTTCGACGAGCCCGTGGATATCCGCGAGCGAGTCGTCGATGGTCCGCTGTGAACTCTGCACCGTGGCCGCCGTCTCGCTGCTGACCTCGCGCATCGCGCGCGCCGCAGCGGCAATCTGGTGATTTCCCGCAAGTGTGTGCGCTGCTGATTCGCGCAGGGCATGGCAGACGCCGGCCTGATTCTGCACACGCACGGCCACTTCGTCGACGTGGCCGGACACGTCGCAGATTTCAATGCCGAGGCGGCCTGCCTGTGCGGCGATGTCGCCGATGATGGCAGCCGATTTGCCCGAGCGGCGGGGGCCGCGCAGGCGCAAACGCGAAAGTGACATCCAGTGTCTCCTTGCCCGTAAGGGTCGGTGGGCGGGAGCCCTGTCACTTATGCGAATGACCGGCTCTCTGAACCAATTAACGGCGTGAAACGTGGAAGACTTGAGCGTGCAGAGTGCCGCAGGGCTATGATCGTGGTCGCGGGCGGAAACGGGCCCGCTGTGGGAGCGCGATGATCGAGGCAATGCTGTACGGGGGCGCCATCGGGGCGCTCTGGCAGCAACTGGTCCAGCTATGGGAGCTGATCGTGATGGTCCTTCGCTTCTTGTGGGGACTGCTGCGGCTTCTGGGCGGCGCTTGACGCCGCTGGCAGGGCGGTTGCATGGTGCCGGTGCGTATCGGATAGAAGCGCGGATAAAAGCGCGGATAAATGCGAGGGTAAACGTGCGGTTAGGTCCGCCGAGGCAAGAGCGGTGAATCCACGAGACGCGACCGGATTCGATAGACGTTGCACGTGCAAGCGCGTGTGACATCCTGGAAGGGCAGACGATGAACCACGATTCCACCCGGCGTTTCACCGACCGGGTAGCCGATTACGTCAAGTACCGGCCGACCTGGCCGCGCGAGCTGACGACCTTCGTGCATGCCGAATGCGGCGTCGCACCGGGCGCGCGCGTGGCCGATATTGGCGCGGGTACGGGCATTTCCTCCAAGCTCTTTCTCGACGCGGGACATCCGGTCGTGGCGGTCGAGCCGAACGCCGCGATGCGCGACGCCGCAGACCGTCTGCTTGGCGGCTACGAGCACTATCTCAGCGTGGCGGGCACGGCGGAGGCCACGACGCTCGACGACGCCAGTGTCGATCTGGTGACGGCGGCACAGGCTTTCCACTGGTTCGACAAGGCGCTCGCGCACCGCGAGTTCGCGCGCATCCTCAAGCCGCGCGGACAAATCGTACTGTTCTGGAACAGCCGCCTCGTGGACGGCTCACCGTTTCTCGCGGGCTACGAGGCGCTGCTGCGGCGCTTCAGCCCCGACTATGCGGGTGTTGCCGCGACGTATCCGGGCGACGCCCCCGGCGACACGTCAATGGCCGACTGGTTCGGCGACGGCTTCGAGCGCAAGACCGTCTTTCCCAACGCGCAGATGCTCGATTTCGACGGGTTGCGGGGGCGGTTGATGTCGTCGTCGTACGCACCGAAGCCCGGCGATCCTCGCCACGAGCCGATGCTGGACGCGCTCCGCACGCTGTTCGATGAAACGCAGCAGGACGGCCTTGTGAATTTCGCCTACGAGACGCGTGTCTACGCAGGGCGGCCGCAGCGCTAGCGTCCGAACTCGTAGTCGCTCTCGCGCACGCGGCGCGTCCTGTGCCGGAACGCGAACGTGAAGCCCGGCCATAGCGCGGTGTTCTTGCCGTGTTGCGTCTGGTACCAGCTATGGCAGCCCGATTGCCAGACCGTGCGGGCGAACGTCTGCTGCAGACGTTCGTTGAATGCGCGCTGGACCTCGGGGCGTACGCTCATCGTGCGTGCGCCAGAGCGTTGCAGCACACGGATGCAGTCGGCGATATAGCGCACCTGCGACTCGATCATGAACACCATCGAGTTGTGTCCAAGCCCCGTGTTGGGGCCGACGATCAGGAACAGGTTCGGATAGCCCGCCACGCTCACGCCGAGAAAAGCCTCGGGGCCGTCGCGGCGCCACGCCTCGCCCAGGTCCGCGCCGCCTGCGCCCGTCACGTGAAACGGCGCGTCGACGTCGTTCACCTGGAAGCCCGTTCCGCAGATGATTGCGTCGAGCACACGGTGCGTGCCGTCGGCCGTGACGATGCCATCGGCCACGACTTCGCGTATCGGATCGTTCACGAGCTCGGCGTTCGGTGCAGAGATCGCCGGATAGTAGTCGGACGAGAGCAGCACGCGCTTGCACCCGAGCAGATAGTCCGGCGTGAGCTTTGCGCGCAGCGCGGGGTCTTCGACCTTGCGCCCGAGGTAATCACGCGCGAATCGGGTTGGCCGCTTGAGCAGCCGCAGATCGACGACGAAACCGAGCGCGCGCGATTCGTGTTGCCAGTAAGCTGCCGCGCGTGCGATGCGTTGCGCCAGCGGTACGCGCCGATAGAGCGTGCGCATGCGCTCGCTGATCGCGTGGTCACCGCGCGGCATGATCCACGGCGGGGTGCGCTGGAACACGGTCAGTCGTGCGACGCGCGGCTGGATGTGCGGCACGAACTGGATCGAACTTGCGCCCGTCCCGATCACGCCTACGCGCTTGCCGTCGAGCGCGTAGCGATGGTCCCAGCGCGCCGAGTGAAAGAGCGCGCCTTCGAAGCGATCGAGACCGGCCAGATCGGGCAGTGCAGGGCGCGAGAGCGGCCCATTCGCAGCGATGAGCAGATCGGCGATGATCTCGAGCGTCGCGCCGTCACGTTCGATTTCGATACGCCAGATGCGCTGCGCTTCGTCGAAACGTGCGGCGAGTACGCGCGAGCGGTACGAGATAAATCGCTCGACATCGTACTTGCGTGCGCAATGCCGCAAATAATCCAGGATTTCGTGTTGCGGCGCGAATGCGCGTGTCCAGTGCGGATTGGGTTCGAACGAAAATGAATAGAGGTGCGAAGGAATATCGCAGGCGGCGCCTGGATAGGCGTTGTCGCGCCAGGTGCCTCCGAGGTCGGCAGCGGCCTCGTAGACCGTAAACGATTCGATACCCATGCGTCGCAGGCGGATCGCCATGCCGATGCCTGCGAAGCCGCTGCCTACGATTGCGATACGCGGCGTTTCGCCGGGTCGAAAAGCCATGAGCGGTTCCCCTGGAACGGTTTCGCGATCGTTGCCGCGCGTCGATGAAAAACGGGCTCCGCGAGGGAGCCCGTTGTGCGGATTATCGTCCTGTCTCGTGGACGCTTGAGAAGCTTACGAGTTGCCCCAGTCGTCGGAGCTGTCGTTACTTCCGAGGTCGACGCCGCCGCCCGAGCCATCGTTCCAGTCGTTGGAACCCTGGCCGAAGTCGACGCCGCCGCCATCGTTGCCGCGCTGGATACGTCGGCCGTCTTCGTCGACCAAAACGTCGCGTTCGATCACGCGGTCACGGCCGTGGCCGAGCGCTTCGCAGAGCAGCACCCCGGTCAGCAGTCCGCCCATACCGCCCATGCCACCACCACCTTGCTGCACGATGACCTGCTGCGGTTGCTGTGGCGGATACGGCGTCTGTGGCTGGCGACCAAACGCGGCATCGGCTTCGCGCGAGTAGGCCGAATCACTTCCGTAAGCCGGGGCCGCGGCGGGCTGGGCATTCGGATCGGGACGGCCTTCGGCGCGCGCCTTGAGGCTGGCGAACTGACGCTCCAGGTCCTCGACCTGGTATGGCGGCACGGGGTTCGCACTGTTGGAAAGCGTCTCGACGAGGCTGCGCAACTGGGCTTCCAGACCTTCGACTTCTTTTTCGAGCGCCTCATGGCCCGGCAGGGTCGACAACTTCACGTCGAGCTTGAGCGAGCGCACCGAGTTGAGCAGGTCGGTAGCGCGCTTGAGTTGCTCGCGGCGGTCGTCGCCGGCTTTAGCGTCTTCATTCGATTTCGCGCGGCGCAGCGTCCAGCGCAGCACGAGCGCAACGCCGAGCAGCACGATCGCAATGCCAATCCAGGCGCCCATGCCCGGACCGTGGCGCTGCGGCACCGAGACCGTCTCGACCTGCTGCGCAAACGGGTTATCGGCGCGGTTCGTGGTCACGGCGCCGGCACGCCCTGCATTGGCGCGGATCATCGCTTCGACCTGGGCGAAGCGTTGCGGCGTCGTGAAGCTCAGTTGCGGATCGAGTGATCTGGCCTGCTCGACCTGCGCCAGCGCGTCGCTGTACTGGCCTTCGCGGTAGAGCACCTGCGCGTAGAGGTAGTGAGCATGCGCGTTGTTCGGGTGCGCCTGCAGGACCTCTACGAGGCCGGAATCGGCACGTTGCCAGTCGCCTTGCGACATGGCGGATTCGATCTGCTGCGCGGTGGGCACCGCGAACGCTGCGACGCTTACGAATGCAAGCGAGGCGAGGGCGGCGGCGAGATACTTTTTCATGTTGCAGCCGGGCGGCTTGACGCCCGTCTCCATGACAATCGGGTTGGGGAGGCGACATGCATCGAGTGCGGCGCCGCCTCCAGACACCCCGGCGCGTTATTGCGCCGGCGTGTTCAACTGCTTCTTGAGCGCTTCGAGACGCTCGTCCACGGACGGGCCCTTGTTCAGCGCGGCGAGTTTGTCGTCGAGCGCCTTGCCGCTCGACGTGTCGGCGCTATTCAGGCGTGCGTCCGAGCGTGCGTTCGACAGATCGACCTTGTCCTCGAGTTTCTGGAAATCGGCCGAGAGATTCTTTCCGCCGATGCCGCCGAGCGCCGTCGCCGCGACGTCCTTCGCCTGCGCGATCTGCTGCTTCGCCTGCAGGATATTCGAGCGTGCGTTGAGGTCGTTGCGGCGCGAGCGCATATCGTCGATTTGCTGCTTCAGTTGATCGACCGACGGTTCGAGCTTCGCGAGTTCCGCGGCGAGCGCATCGCGCTCGGCTTCGGCCGTGGACTGTGCGCCGAGCGCTTCGCGCGCGAGCGTTTCATCGCCCGACTGCAGCGCGCGCTTTGCGCCTTCTTCGTATTTCTTCGCCTTGTCGGCGGCCACATCGCGCTTGCTTTGCTGGGTCGCGACCTGCGCCTGGATCTCGACGAGTGCGTTCTCCGCCTTCCCGATGCTGTCGTCGAGTTCGCGCACGATCTGGCGTGCGTCGCGCGACGGGTCCTGCACCGAATCGGCGGCGTCGTTCAGCAGGCCCTTGAGCGTGCGTGAGATGGAGTCAAAAAGCGACATGAATTTCTCCGTGAATTGAATCGGCCGCGATGCGCGGTTCGCCTCGTGCGGCGTCGTGCCCGCTGTCGCCAGCTTACGCCGCCCGGCACGAGTCGCGCATGCGCCGCGAAATTGGGGACGCGGCCCGTCGATTGCAAGAGCGCATTCGATCGTACGCTGAATGGTTCGGCGAGCCACGAGGCGCAACCCGGCCGGCATCGATCGCGGATATTACACCACGCGCCCTCTTAAAAGGGACTTAAAGGAACGGCCGCCTGGATGGCTATGCGAACGTGCGCGTTCACGCAAATTTGCCGTTCTCGGGCGCGCCGCCGCGCTCATCATGGTACGCGTCCGCGTCGCGGCGCGAGCGCCTGGCCCGCGTGGCGGGCGCAACGCTTGGCGACCGGAACGGTTCTTCGCCGATAGCATGCGCAGCATCGGGGGGCGTTGGGGTGTTCAGCCGTGCAGCCACCTGGGCGACTTCATCTGCGGTGCTGCTGACGTCGTGGCCGGCGGCTACGACCGAAGGCGCCGTCGAGGCTTGTGTTTCGGCGGGTGTCGTTGCGGTGTTGCGCTCTGCCGTCGCTTCGGTCAGCGCAACCTCGTCTTGCGTCTCGACCGGTGAGGCCACGAGCCCGGCTTCCTCGCGGGGAACCACGGTAACGGCAGGCCGCAATGGACTCGCGCGCCGCTCGCGCAATGGCTTGGCGGCTTTGCGCAGTACCTGCGCGAGTGCATCGGGTTCACGCGGTGCGTTCAAGCGGTCGACAATGCTTGCGGCTTTCACCTGGTCACTCGTCGCGCCGAACGCGAGTACGGCGCGGCGCATCAGCTCGCTGATGCTGATGCCGAGCTCGTCGGCCGAGGCCGATATCGCGCGCTTTTGCGCGGGTGTGACGAAGACGACGATGCGTTCGCTAGGCTTGTTCATGATCGGCTGTCAGGTCGGCCTCGGGTCCCGGAACGGCTACGGCTCGATTGCATCGGGTCGCTCGCGGGTCGCGTGCTTGATCGATGACAGTCGCATATCGGCCGGGCGGGATGTGCCGCAGTTGTCGAGACGGAAACCATAATACGGCCTGACGCGCGATGCGCAACGCTCAGGTGTATGGGTCTCGGGGCGCATGACGCAAGAATATGCTGGCGATCTGGGCGAGCGATGCATTTTCTGGTGGTGAACCGGGACCAGTCTGAAAACCTTTTGCGAAGAACGCCCCGGATGGCGCAAAGAGCCGCCTTTCGCGCCGAAAATGCGGGCGGGACGACACTCGCGCCAGTCGACACATCAGGCGCATGAGGATTTTTTTACAAAAAATCCCGTTCTGTCCCCCGCGAATTATTTAGAATGCGCTGTTACATTGCACGATGGCGCGCCACATTGTGTGCGGCGCGGCCGGACGGGGGCGTTGCCGGTCGCATTGCGGCCACCGGCACAAGCAGGCACAAGCGTGCACAAAGCCGGCGCTACCGCCAGCCGCATCGACGCCGTGACGCCATGACCACGATCTGTGTGTGCGAAACGCGCAGCGCGGCGCACGCCGGACGGGCCAAACTTTCCAGCCATGCCAATTATCAAACGACCGCCTTCTCCGCAGTACCCGAACGACGATCGGGAGCCTTCCTTCCACAACGGATCCCCTGGGCTACAGCAGCCGGAGCGCCACACGACCTCACGTGACGGCGCCGGACGCGCTCGCTCGCTTGGCGGGTCGGTCGCACTCTGGTTCGTCGGGTTGATCGTGACGCTGCTCGCGGTCGGCGCGTTGATCCTCGGCTATGGGCTTGTCGTGATGGGGCCGCAGTTGCCTTCTCTCGATGCGCTCACCGCGTATCACCCGAAGGTGCCGTTGCGCGTCTATACCGCCGATCACGTGCTGATCGGCGAGTTCGGCGAGGAGCGCCGGCAAATCGTGCGTTTCAAGGACATTCCCGACGTGCAGAAGAAGGCGGTGCTCGCGATCGAGGACTACCGCTTCTACGAGCACGGCGGCGTCGACTTCGTCGGCATTCTGCGTGCGGGCGTGTCCGACGTGATGCACGGCGGCGCGTCGCAGGGGGCAAGTACGATCACGATGCAGGTCGCGCGCAACTTCTTCCTGTCGAGCGAGAAAACCTATACGCGCAAGATCTACGAGATGCTGCTCGCCTACAAGATCGAGCGCGCGCTCACGAAGGACCAGATTCTCGAGCTGTACATGAACCAGATCTATCTGGGGCAGCGCGCCTATGGCTTTTCGGCGGCGGCGCGCGTGTACTTCGGCAAGGACCTGAAGGACATCACGCTTGCGCAGGCCGCGATGCTCGCGGGTCTGCCGAAGGCACCGTCTGCGTATAACCCGATCGTCAATCCGCGCCGCGCGAAGATCCGCCAGGAGTACATCCTCAAGCGCATGCTCGATCTCGGCTACATCACCCCGGCACAGTATGATGAGGCGATCAAGGAGCCGATCGTCACGAAGAACTCGGGCAACGAGTACAGCGTTCACGCCGAGTACATCGCCGAAATGGTGCGGCAGATGATGTACGCGCAGTACAAGGACGAGACCTACACGCGCGGCCTGACGGTCACGACGACGATCGATTCCGCCGATCAGGAAGCCGCCTACAAGGCGGTGCGCAAGGGCGTGATGGATTACGAGCGCCGCCACGGCTATCGCGGTCCCGAGGGCTTCGTGCAATTGCCCGCCGACGGTGGCGACCGCGACCAGGCCATCGACGATGCGCTCACCGATCACCCGGACAACGGCGAGATCGTCGCGGCCGTCGTCACCGACGCGAATCCGCGCGCGCTCAAGGCGCAACTGCTCGACGGCACGACGATCACCGTGAGCGGCGACGGCCTGCGCTTCGCAGCGAACGCGCTTTCGCCGCGCGCAACGGACGCCCAGCGCATCCGGGTGGGTTCGATCGTGCGCGTGCTCCCCGACGACAAGGGCAACTGGCAGATCACGCAACTGCCGCAGGTGGAGGGCGCGCTTGTGTCGCTGACACCGCAGGACGGTGCTATCCGCGCGCTCGTCGGCGGCTTCGACTTCAACAAGAACAAGTTCAACCACGTCACGCAGGCCTGGCGCCAGCCGGGCTCGAGCTTCAAGCCGTTCATCTATTCGGCGTCGCTCGAAAAGGGCCTTGGACCGGCGACGATCATCAACGACGCGCCGCTGTACTTTCCGCCGAGCACGCCGGGCGGCGACGCGTGGGAGCCGAAGGACGACGACGATCCGCAAGGCCCGATGCCGATGCGCCTCGCGCTCCAGAAGTCGAAGAACCTCGTGTCGATCCGCATCCTTTCATACATCGGCGCGAAGTACGCGCAGGACTATGTGACGCAACGCTTCGGCTTCGACGTCGACAAGACGCCGCCGTATCTGCCGATGGCGCTGGGTGCCGGGCTCGTCACGCCGCTGCAGTCGGCGGGTGCGTATTCCGTGTTCGCGAATGGCGGTTATCGCATCAATCCGTATCTGATCGCCGAAGTCGACGATGCGAATGGCCAGCCGGTGCTGCGCGCCCAGCCGCTCGTCGCGGGCCAGAACGCACCGCAGACGATCACGCCGCGCAATGCGTACGTCATGAACAGCCTGCTGCACTCGGTGGCGACGGCCGGCACGGGCGCTGGCACGAACGTGCTGCATCGCGACGATCTGCAGGGCAAGACCGGCACGACCAACGATGCAAAGGACGGCTGGTTCGCCGGCTATCAGCGCACGCTCGTGGCGGTCGCGTGGATGGGCTACGACCAGCCGAAGAGCCTTGGCAGCCGCGAATTCGGTGCGCAGCTCGCGTTGCCGATCTGGGTCGAGTACATGCAGCGCGCGCTGCGCGGCGTGCCGCAGCAGCAACAGCCGATGCCGGACGGTGTGGCGTCGATCGGCGGTGAGCTGTACTTCTCGGACATGACGCCGGGTAGCGGCTTTATCGCAAGCATCGGTCTCGATGCGGCGAATCCGGCGGGGGGCGTGACCGATGCCGTTGGCAGCACGGGGCCGGGCGGATTGGCAACGCCGAGCGTCACGTCGACAGAAAAGAAGCAGATCATGGATCTGTTCGAGTCGAACAAGCCCTGAGGGGTGGGGACTTCGCTAGCAGCTGCAAAAGCGGCGCGTCGGCAACGGCGCGCCGCTTTTGTTTGGTGGTGACGGTGTCTGCCGTGAGACCAAAGCAACAGCTATTCGCCGGCCGGATCAATTAATCTGCACTGCGAATTGTTAAGAGGGCGCCGTAACGAGCTCAGAAACTATCGTGATAGCCCAGACCAACCATCGTCCCACGCTTGTCGCGGTTATACGCGACGGCCCAATGCATGGCCCATGCGTCGGTCAGGGCGCCGACGGCATCGGCAAACAGATCCTTGTAAGAGAACCCATTGCCGCGGCAGGTGCCATCGTAGATTTCTTTCGCCAGTCCTGGCACGGTGCCAATCATCGTGCCATAGACGACCGGATGGTCGGTGTCGCGCGTGATCCAGCCGCCAAACGCGCCGAATGGCAGCGATACGGCAAAGTGCTCCAGCTTGTCGGTGCCGGTCCAGCTATCCGACGTTGTGGTACGGAAGCCGCCGTGCGAGGTGTTGCAGTCGTAACTGGCGTGGGCGGTGGAACTCAATGCCAGCGCGAGTGCGAGGCCGAGACTCTGTTTGAGGAGGCGGGGCATGAGCGTGAGGTTGTGCTATAGCGACGCCGCCGCCAATGCCCGACACGAGCCGGTGGACGGTAGCGCTCTCCGATTAAACTGTTTGTATGAATGAGTAGTAATGCGAACTAATTTGCCGAATCAAACGTGTTCGGCGGTCGCAGTGTAGCAGCGTTGTCTCGAAAATAGTCTTACGAAATTTCTGTCGGAAACACGCGCGGGTGGCAGAGTCGCGGTTCAGGGGCGCTCAGCCATTGCGATCGCCTGGCTGAGCGTTCGACGTACTGCACGTCTGGGCGGGGTGGGAGATCTGTGCGAGGCGATGCCGCTATCGAGGCGCGCGGGCACACGCCGCTTCCAATGCGTCCTCCAGCCGGTCGTTGCCCCAGAACATCTCGTTGTCGACGAAGAAGGTCGGCGCGCCAAATATGCCACGCTCGCGCGCCTCACGAGTCGCGTCGCGCAGCCGCTGGCGATTGGGTTCGGCGAGCGCGTCTTCGACGATACGTTGCGCGGGCAGACCAAGCTGCTCGAGTACCTCGATCACGGCATCGGGCGTATCGACTTCCCGATCCTCGCCGTAATTGCGGGTCATGATTGCGCGGCACCAGGCGGGCATCCACGGTTCGTCGGCGCCCAGCACGGCGATGCGCGTCGGCAGAACGGCGCGGCGCGGGAACACCGTGGGCTGCTGCCACGGAATGCCGTACTTGCGGCACTGACGCAACATGTCCCGCCAGACGTAAGCGCCTTTTTCCTTCTGCACGACAAACGGCGGTCCTTCCCAGCCGAGCGCTTCGAAGACCGGGCCGATCAGGAACGGCCGCCACTGCACGCTCACGTCTGCGTGCTGTGCGGCAGCCTCGATGCGCATCACGCTAAGGTAGCTGTAGTTACTGGCGAGGTCGAACCAGAATTCGAGGTCGGGCGAGGGCATGGCGGCATCTCCATTTCGATGGCCGCGCCTGCGTGGCTAAGCGGCGATTTCGATCATACTGCGCGCGACCGCTCGCGACTACTCGGTTGCCACGGCTGCCTTGCTGGACGCATCGCTTGACGAACTCGCGGCGTTTGCTGCCACGGGCGGGCTGCCCATCGCCTGGAAGAGCGCGGCTGTATCGGAGAGCCGCGAGCCGCGATAGCGGATCTCGTCGAGTTGTGCGTTGCGCCATTGCTGCTCGCTCTGCCGAACAGCGTAGTACGGTACCGCGCCCAACCGGTAGCGCGCGTTCGTCTCTTCGTAAACGCCCGCGGACGAGCGCGCGGAAAGGCTGGCCGAATCGAGTGCCTGCGCGTCGTGTTCGAGCGCGGCGAGCTGGTCGGCGACGTTCTGGAATGCCGCGAGCACCGTTTGCTTGTACGACGCGTTCGCCGCGTCGTACGACTGCAGCGCCGCGCGCCGCTGCGCGAGCAGCGCGCCGCCATGAAAAATCGGTTGCGTGAGCGATGCGCCGATGACCCACAGTGCACCCGCGCCGGACGTTACCGCGGGCCACGAGAAACCAGCCTGTCCGAGTGCGCCCGACAACGTGATACTCGGGAACATCTGCGCAGTGGCCGCCCCGACGTCGGCCGCTGCGGCCGTGAGCGCCGCGGCGGCGGCTTCGACGTCAGGCCGCGACTTCAGCAGCTCCGACGGCACCACCACAGGCACTTGCGCCGGCAGCGTGAGGGTTGCGAGATCGAGGTCGGGCGGCGCCGCGTCGGGCGTGCGGCCGAGCAATACGGCGAGCGAGTGGCGCGTCGCGCTCAGTTGCTGGCGCAGGACAGGCAGCGTTGTCGCGATCGACGCCGCGCTTTGCTGCGCGCTGAGCATGTCCGTGTGCGAGGCGGCGCCCAGCGCGTAGCGCTTCGCCAGATCGTCGGCCTGTGCGTTCGCGAGCGCGACGAGCCGCTCGGTCGTGTCGATTTGCGCGTGCAGCACGGCCGCGCCGATCGCCGCCGCCACGATGTTGCCCGCGAGCGAGCGCCGCGCGGAGTCGAACTGGTAGGCCTGCAGATCGACTCGCGACGCCAGCGCAGCGTTATTCAACCGCGTCGCGCCGAAGAGATCGAACGTGTAGCGGACCTGGACCAGCCCCGCGAAGAGGTCGGTTTCCAGCCCGTTGAAACCCAGTTGCGGCACGCCCGGCACGCGCTGATGCTGCGCGATACCGAGTGCATCGACGGTCGGCAGCAGCGAACTGCCGATCTGGCCGCGCAGTTGCTCGCGCGCCGCCTGCAGGTTGTGCTCGGTCGCGGCGAGGTTCGGGCTGTTGCGCAAGCCTTCGTCGACGAGCGAGTCAAGTGCGTCGGAACCGTACAGCGTCCACCATTGCGGCACTGGCTTCGCACCCACCACGAACTGCTGCGCGACGCCCTGCGCGGCGACGGTTTGCGCGGGCTGTGGCTCTACGCCATAGTGGGCGGGCTCAGGCATTTCAGGCGCCTTGCCGCCCGGGCCCCACGCGCAGCCTGCGACGTTGAGCGTGACGAGGGTGACAAGCGTGACGAGCGGGACAAGCGCCGCCGCTCGGGCGCACGTCGAGCGCACGGGCGATCCGCGCGTGCGTTTCATCGTGATCGTCGCGGACCGTTTCATGTTGCATTCTCCGCGTTGGGGCGGGGTTCGTCGGTTTCGCTGCTACGTACGCGGAACGCCGCGGCGTAGAGCGCCGGCAAATAGAAGAGCGTGAGCACGGTGGCGGTCGTGATGCCGCCCATCAGCGCGGTCGCCATCGGTCCGAAGAAGTTCGAGCGCAAAAGCGGAATCAGCGCGAGCACGGCCGCTGCCGCGGTCAGCGTGATAGGCCGGAAGCGCCGCACGGTTGCGCCGACGATGGCGTCGATGCGCTTGTGCCCGTCGCGGATGTCGTGCTCGATCTGGTCGACGAGAATCACCGAGTTGCGCATGATGATGCCGAACATCGCGATCACGCCGAGCATCGCGACGAAGCCGAACGGCTCGCGGAACAGCAGTAGCGCGAGCACCACGCCGATCAGGCCGAGCGGCGCGGTCAGCACCACCATCATCACGCGCGCGAAGCTCTGCAACTGGATCATGAGCAGCGTGAGCACGGCGATCACGAGTATCGGCATCTGCGCGAAGATCGAGGCCTGGCCCTTCGCGCTTTCCTCAACGGAGCCGCCCACCTCGATGCGATAACCCGTCGGCAACGTAGCGCGGACGGTCTGCAGTTTTCTCCCCACGGCGTTCGTCACGTCGATGCCCTGCGCGCCGGCCTTCACGTCCGCCTGAACGGTGATGGTGGGCTGCCGGTCGCGCGACCAGATCACGCCGTATTCGAGGTCGTTGACGAGGTGGCCGAGCGAGCCGAGCGGCACGGGGCCGTTGGGCGTCGGCATCGCAATGCTCAGGAGGTGCGCGGGATCGACGCGCTCCGCAGCCGGCGCGCGCAGGTCGACGCTGATGAGCTTGTCGCGCTCGCGATACTGCGTGACCGTGTAGCCCGAGAGCGTCATCTGCAGGAAGTTCGCGACGTCCTCCGACGATACGTTCAACTGACGCGCCCGCTGCTGGTCGATCTCGAAGTGCAGCGATCGTTCGGCGGGTTCGTCCCAGTCGAAATTGACGTTGTCCGTGCGCGGGTCGTCGCGCATGGTTGCGGCGACGCGTTCCGCGATGCCGCGCACGACGGCGATATCGTTGCCGCTCACGCGGAACTGCACCGGATAGCCAACGGGCGGCCCGTTTTCCAGACGCGAGAGACGCGTGCGAACGGCGGGGAACTCGTTGCGCAGCTTCCCGGTGAGCCACGTTGCGAGCTTTTCGCGATCCTCCACAGACTTCGCCGTGATCACGAATTGCGCGAAATTCGGCTGTTGCAGTTGCTGGTCGAGCGGCAGATAGAAGCGCGGCGCGCCAGTGCCGACGAAGTTGATCGAATGGTCGATCTCGGGGCGGCCCTTCAGGGCGGCTTCGAGCCGCTTCGCCTCGCGCAGCGTGGCGTCGAACGAGGCGCCTTCGGGCAGGCGCACATCGACGAGCAGTTCCGGCCGGTCGGAACTCGGGAAGAACTGCTGCGGCACCAGCGTGAAGCCCGCGAGCGCGATTACGAAGAGCAAGACGGTGATGCCGAGCACGATCCAGCGACGCTCGATACACCAGCCGATCAGGCGCCGGAACCGGCGATAGAAGCGGGTATCGTAGATGTCGTGTTCGTGGCCGTCGGGTTCATGCGCGGCGCGTTTGCGCTCGGGCAGGAGCCGGTAGCCAAGGAGCGGAATCAGCACCACGGCCGCGAACCAGGAGGCGATCAGCGCGATCGCCGAGACCTGAAAGATCGAGCGCGTGTACTCGCCCGTGCTCGATTTCGCGAGCACGATCGGCAGGAAACCCGCGACGGTGACGAGCGTGCCGGTGAGCATCGGAAAGGCGGTGCTCGTGTAGGCGAACGCGGCTGCGCGCGTGCGGTCCCAGCCCTGTTCCAGCTTCACGGCCATCATTTCGACGGCGATGATGGCGTCGTCCACGAGCAGGCCGAGCGCGAGCACGAGCGTGCCGAGCGAAACCTTGTGCAAGCCGATGTCGAACAGATACATGACGAGCGAGGTCACGGCGAGCACGACGGGGATCGAGATGACGACGACCATGCCCGTACGCACGCCGAGCGAAACGAGGCTCACGAGCAGCACGATGCCGATGGCTTCGGCCACGGCCTGAACGAAATCGTCGACCGAACGCGACACCGCTTTCGGCATGCTCGACACTTCGACGAGCCGAAGACCCTCAGGCAACCCGTCGCGCAGTTGTGCTACGCGTGCATCGAGCGCCTTGCCGAGACGGATCACGTCGCCGCCGGACTGCATCGTGATGCCGATGCCGAGCACGGATTTTCCTTCGAAGCGCATCTGCGTGGCGAGCGGTTCGTCGTAGCCGCGCCTGATCGTGGCGATGTCCCCGAGACGGAAGCTGCGCCCGTTCACGCGGATCAGTGTGTCGGCGAGCGCCTTCAGGTCGGTGAACTGGCCGCTCGGGCGCACGAACACGCGGTCGTCGGCCGTGGTCAGCGTGCCGGCGGGCGAGACGCTGTTCTGTGCACCGATGATCTGCCCGATCTGCGTGGGCGAGATGCCGAGCCTGGTCAGTTGCGTGTTCGGGATCTCGATGAAGATGCGCTGGTTCGGATCGCCGAAGTAATCGACCTTGCCGACGTCGGGTACGCGCAGCAGTTCTTCGCGCAGGGTGTCGGCGTAATCATGCAGTTGGGCCGGCGAAAACCCGTCGCCTTCGAGTGTGTAGATGTTCGTGTAGACGTCGCCGAATTCGTCGTTGAAGAACGGCCCCTGTACGCCCGGCGGCAGGGTTGCCGCGATGTCGCCCGTTTTTTTGCGCACCTGGTACCAGGTTTCCTTCACCTGGCTCACGGGCGCGGAGTCCTTCATCGTGAAGAACACGAGCGACTCGCCGGGGCGCGAGTAACTGCGCAGGAAGTCGATGTGCGGCGTCTCCTGAAGCTTGCGGCCGATCCGGGTCGTCACCTGATCCTCGACCTGGCGGGCCGTCGCGCCGGGCCAGAAGGTCTGGATCACCATCACGCGGAACGTGAAGGGTGGATCTTCGGACTGCGAAAGACGTGTGTAGGAGAGGGCGCCGAAAAGCGTCGCGAGCACGATCACGAAGACCACGAGCGCCTGATGCCGCAGCGCCCACGCCGACAGGTTAAAGCGCCCCTCTTCGTGGGGCGTGCTCATGACGCGAAGTCCTCAGGGTGGAGCGGCGGGACCGGGCGCACTTTCTGGCCCGCAGTGACGGTGTGGACGCCCTGGACCACGATCTGATCGTTGTCGGCAATACCGCTCGTGACGGTGATCGTGCGTGCGTCGTAGCGCGCGACCGTGACGCGGCGCAATTGGAGCACGTTGTCGGGCTTGCGCACGACCCAGATCGCGGGCGCGTTGCCGTCATGGAAGAGGGCCGTGGCGGGGATCGTAAAGGCCGCCTGCGCACCGCCGCGATTCGCCGCGAGCACGACGTTGGCACTCATGCCGAGCCGCACGGCTGCGTCCGGCTGTTCGAGCGTGAATCTCACGCGCCAGGTGCGGCTTGCGGGATCGGCGGCGGTCGCGACCTCGCGCACCTGCGCCCGGTAACGCTTGCCCGGAAGCGCGGGCAGGCTCACCTGTGCCGTTTCTCCAATGTTGATGCCGTGGATGGCATTTTCGGGCAGGTCGCAAAGTACGTCGACGCTGCCTGACCACGCCAGCTGATAGACGGGCTGACCCGACTGCACGTTCTGGCCGGTATCGGCGTTTTCGGCGGTGATGGTGCCTGCGTGATCGGAGACGAGTTCCGTATAGCGGCGCTGGTTCTCGGCAAGCGCGAGCTGTTGCTCGGCCTGGTCGCGTTGTGCTGCCGCGGACGCGAAAGCGTCCTGCGTCTGCTCGAGCTGCGCCCTGGCGATCAGGTTGGCCTCGGCCTGCGCCGTGTCGCGCTCGAGCTGCTGTTTCGCGAATACAAGGCGATGGCGCGCGGCGTCGACTTGCGCGGCGGCGCTTGCGGCGTTCTTGTCGTAGTCGACCGGATCGAGACGCGCGAGCACCTGGCCTGGCTTGACCGTATCGCCGAGGCGCACAGTGCGGTCGATAATCTTACCGTTGACGCGGAACGAGAGCGGCGTCGAATAGCGTGCATCGACTTCACCGGGGTAGGTTGCCGATGCGGCGCTCTCGTCGGGGTGCACGGCCATCGAGACGACGGGGCGCGGTTCGGGCGGCGCGGAAGCCCGCTTTTCGCACGCGGCGAGTGCGAGCACGCCACACAAGGGCAGGAGACCGGCAAAACGGCGCCACCGCGAAAACCACTGCACGCCACTCGATGACCCACTGGATTGCCCGCGCATCCGGTTCGATGCGTCACGACTGCGATGATTCACATGAACCTCGACTTGCATGGTGCGCACGCCCGCGCTTCGTATGAGCGTGGACGCGGCGCCGCTGGTATCCGCTGGACCCGAAAAGCACGGGCGAACGGGCATTGACTACAGATGACGCTTCGAATTCTAATACACAGTTGTATCCGAATGCAAAATCGTATTGTCAAATTGTTTCAGTGCTAGACTGTCGCGATGAACCGTATACGACTCACCCGCGAGCAAAGCCGTGACCAGACGCGCGAGCGCCTGCTCGATGCGGCGCACGCCATCTTCATGAAAAAAGGATTCGTGGGAGCGAGCGTCGAAGATATCGCGTTTGCTGCGGGCTACACGCGAGGCGCGTTCTATTCGAACTTCTCTAGCAAGGCGGAACTGCTCGTCGAACTGTTACGGCGCGATCACGAGGCGATGCAGGCCGATTTGCGCGCGATTTTCGAGACAGAAGCGACGCGCGAGGACATGGAATCGCGCGTGATTGCGTACTACAGCCGCATGGCGCAGGACAACAAGGGGTTTCTGCTGTGGGTGGAAGCGAAACTGCTGGCTGCGCGCGACGCTCGCTTTCGCACGCGTTTTAATGCGTTCATGAAGGAAAAACGCGACCAGCTTGCCGCCTACATCGAGGAATTTTCGGCGCGTGTCGGCACGCCCATGCCGCTTGCGGCCGATCTGCTCGTCATCGGCCTGATCGGCCTGTGCGACGGCGTGCAGTTTCTCGCGATGGCCGATCCGCAGCAGATTACGCCGCCTGTCGTCGAAGAAGTGCTGGGCCGGTTTTTCGCGCGTGTGGTGTTCGGCCGCGACGCCTGAGCCGGGTGTTCAGCTGCCCTTACGAGCCGACGCCGGGGCTGTAGTTGCTGCCGATCAGCTGCGTGACGGACGCAACGTCCTGATAGTCCTGCTCAGGCATGCCGTCCAGTATCGCCAGCACTTCGTTGCTCGCGCCAGCGCTACGCGCGGCGTCGATGAGGCCTTCTTTGTTGGCCGGCCAGCGCACCTCGCGCAACACGTCGGCGAATTGCAGGTCGATGGGTTCGTCGGGGATGCGGGATGCGGACATGCAGGGGTTCCTTGGCCCGGCGGGCGCGGGGTATGAGTTCTCAATCGGATCGTGTCACACCGGGAGCATACACAATCCGTTTCGGGTGCCGCCGCGCTACGTCGCTCATGTCTGCTGGTGCAGTACCGGGGTGAGCGCGCGGTCGAGGCGCCTCGACTTTGGCAGGGTCACGTATTCCCAGTGTTCGGGGCCGATCGTCCTCGCGACTGGCACGTCGGGCGCGGGCGGGGCAACCGGGACGTCTTCGGCACGGAACGGCAGAGGCGCACTCCCGTGATAGACCGGAACTTCCTGTGCTGTGCGTACCGGCGCAGCGAAGCATGATGCCGACAGCAGCACGCTGGTCATCAGTGTCGAGGCTTTCATCGCTCGACCTCCTTTCCATGCAGCCCTAGGGCTGCAGCAAACGCCGTGCCGCTCCCGGGCGGGCGCCACGCGGCTTCCGCGCCGACCGCGTCCGGCTGGCGCGCGGCATCGCTCCTGCACGCGGGCGGGGTGTTTGCCCCGCATTGACGTACCGGAAGATGCAACACTTACATCATGGCAGCAAATCGACCAGTGCGTCGCGAACATGCGTGCTTTTTGGCGGAATGCGGACGAGAGGCGCGGCTGTGCGGAACTCAGGGGCTCAGGTGCCCGAACGCAGAACGTCGAAGCGCGTCCAGGGCCAGGACGGCCGGTCGCGCATGTAGCCGTTCAGCCAGTTCCATTGCGGATGGCGCAGCATGAACGCCTGCGCGTCGAACGGACGGCCGCACGGATGGCCCCAACGCGCCCAGAACGCCAGGTCGCGCGCCATTTCGCTGTCCACGACTTTGCCGTCGTTGGCCCCCCACGGGTTGAACGGTCCGTGATCAGAGCCGGGAAAGCGCGCGTCATCGAGTTCGAGGTGGCCGCAGATCGTGCGCGAGCACGGGTTGTCGTCGCGGTCCAGATAGACGTCGTGGTGGTCGGCGATCATCTCCTTGGCCAGTTCGACGTCGATTTTGCCGTGGTGCCGCTCGGCGAGCTGCATGAAGCGCAGGCGCCGCGCACCGTTGTGGCGCACATCGGTGAAGTCGTCGCCTTCACCGGCACATTCCTGATTGCGGATCTTGAGGTCCGTCGCCGCGTTAAAACCACTGAAAAAACCGTCCTTCGTGATTTCGAAGCCCGTGTGCTGCAGTCCCAGTTCGTAGCGTGCGATTTCGCCCGTCTTCACGTCACCGAGCAGCCAACTGTTCGCATAGCCGCCGTTGTTTGCGACCGCGAACATTTCGCACCATTGTCCAATGCTCGACGCATACTGCGTCGCGTGCCGCGAGCGGTAGAACTCAGGCGCACCGCTCGTGCGGTAGCCGATGAAGTTCGAGATGGTCGTCTCCGTGATCATCAGGCCAGCGGACGTGATCCAGAAATCGGTGAGGCTCGAGATGCAGCCGGGCAGGCCCTGCATGAGAATGCGGTGGCCCGAATCGGGGACGATGTCGAACACCACGTTGAAGGCGTCGCCGGCCGCGTAACGGTCCCACGAGTTGTGCGCCATGACGATGCGGCCGTCGCGCGTGGCGCTGCCGGTCGCAATGAAGGCGCTGCAGTGGTGGCCGCGCCGGCCGCGCCACGGCCTCGCTGCCCCCTGTTGCGGATCTCGCGCGGCCGTATGTGTCGGCCACCAGCCCTGCAGCAGATCCATATAGCCGTTCCAGGCGAGCACCTCGGCGAATGACAGCTTCGCACCATCGGCGATGCCCTGGATCTCGTCGGCGAATTCGTTATCGAGCCGCGGCGCGAATTGCGCGACGGCGGCATTCACGAATGTGTCGAAGTCCTCGCCCGTGTCCCATTTCGCGAGATAGCGCGCCGTGCGGATCGCATTGCGGATCTCGTTGCCGAGCAACTGGCCGTGCTGCTCGCCACGATCGTACGGTTCGCCTTCGAGGTGCACGAAGATCCAGCCCGCATGATCGCGGCGCACGGCATCGAGGGACGGTTCGCTCATCTTCGCTCCGCGGATTGGACCCTTTGCACCGCTTCTGCCTGGCGGCGCCTGCCGGGTTCCCGAGTCCCGCAAATACGCGGGGACCGGACGCGCGGCTGGTTTCCATTGTAGAAAATCCGCTGCGCTTTGACACGTGGCGCGTTGCGCGGCGAGCGAGCGAAGACGCACGAGGCATGCGGCTTTCGGGGCTATTGCGTTGCGTGGGGTTGCGTGGCCACAGGCGCGTCACGCACCCTGTGCGGCGGATTTACCGATCGGGATTCAGTCGCTGATAAGCATCGAGGAGGGAGGTCTTGTAGACGACGCCAGCGAGCGTCGGCTGCAGCGCGCTTTCGATGACAGGCAGCCGTTCGCCGCGGAATGCCATGAAATGCTGAAGGCCCGTCGCGAGCGACATGTCCGGCGTGAGCACGTCGAACGGCATCTGCACGTAGTCGGCAGCGCGCTTTTGCGACGTATCGCGCTTTTGCAGCAGATCCGAGGTGATGTCGGCGAGCGCGACTGCTCCGAGGAAGTGGCCCGAAGCATCGGTGACGTAGAGATACTTCACCGGATATTCGAGGAATACGCGTGTCATGTCGGGCACGGTGGCGTCGGCATGCACGACGGTGTCGGCCGGGCGGATCAGCGCGCGCATCTGCGTCGAGCGCAGGCGCACGCGCTCTTCTTCCTCGCGGTTGCGGTGGAGCGTGATCTCGTACATCGACGCCTTGCCCGTCGCTCGCGCCACGAAATACGCGACGACGCACGAAAGCATGAGCGGCAGCACGACCTGATAGCTGAGCGTCATCTCGAAGATCATGAGAATCGCCATCAGCGGCGCCTGGGTGGCGCCCGCGAGGAACGCGCCCATGCCGACTATCGCATACGCATAGGGCGCGGACGTGCCATCCGGCAAGAGTCCATGCACCGCCTGGCCGAACAGGCAGCCAGCCACGGCGCCCATGAAGAGCGTTGGCGTGAAGATGCCGCCGACGGCACCCGAGCCGACCGTCGCAGCCGTCGCAATAAGCTTGAATACGAGCACGGTGGCGAGGGCGGTCCAGGTCCACGGCGAATGAAGGATCGAGTTGACGACGCTGTAGCCGTTGCCCCAGACCTCCGGCGTCCACACCGAGAGCATGCCGACCACGAGTCCGCCCAGCCCGAGTTTCACGGGTAGCGGTATCTGCAGACGCGTGACGCGCGATTTCGTGGCGTCGAGCAGACTCAGGAACTGCGGCGCGAGCGCTCCGCACAGGAGACCGAGCACGACGAAAAGCACGACCTCGATGCCTGTGATCGTCGGGAACTCGGGCATCTGGTACGGAGGCTTGTATCCCGCGAACTCGCGCATCGTAATGTTCGCGACGACGGACGACACCACGAGCGGCCCGAAGCTTTCCATCGCGATCGAGCCGATCACGATCTCGGTGACGAAGAAAGCTCCGGCGATGGGCGCGTTATACGCCGACGTAATGCCGGCTGCCGCGCCGCACGCGACGAGCAGGCGCAGGCGCTGCGGGTCGAAGTGGATCCAGCGGCCGAGAAGCGATGCGGCGAGCGCGGCGAGTTGCACCATCGGGCCCTCGCGGCCGATCGATCCGCCGCTCGCGATCGTGAAGAGCGACGACGCGCTGCGCCAGAGACTCGCGCCGACCGGCATCACCCCGTCACCGATCGCGACGGCTTCGACGTAATCGGAGTGAATGGTGCGCGCGGTTTCGGCGGACGTCTTGCGCTTCGCGAAGATCAGCAGGCAGCCCGCGATGATGCCGCCTGCCGTGGGCACCGCGATGCGCATGTACCACGGGAGATGTTCCGCGATTTCGACGAGGCTGCCCGACGTGCCCGCGTAAAGGTGCTCGAGGAGCGCGATGCCTTGGCGAAAGAGCACCGTCACGAAGGCGCCGGCGAGACCGACGATGACCGACCAGATGAGCATCGTATGCGCGTCCGAGAGCCGGAAAAACTCGCGGGCACGGGTGCGCAGTTTCAGCAGGAATGACAGCACGATGGACAGGTCAGGAATGTGGGTAAGCGGCGCCGAGCGCAAGCATAGCATTGCGCCCCGCATGGCACGGGTGTTGCGAGGCGCGGCGCCCGGGTGGGCGGCACGGGGCGAGGTGCGCGGGGGCCGCTAGCGCGCGGACCGGTCGAGTTCCGGGTAGTGCCGGAAGATGCCGGTCTCGTTGAACGGCAGGCGGCGCGGCGACGCGAGATACGCGGCGATGTTCGGGCGCGCGGCCACGGCGTCGCGCAGCGCGACGATGTGAGGGTAGTGATCGGCGAGATGCTTCGTCGCCTTCGGGAAGGCGTAGCGCAAACCCTCGACGATCTGGAAGATCGACAGGTCGACGTAGGTGAGCGTGTCGCCAGCCATGTGTTGCGGTCCGGATGGGTTCTGCACGAGCACACGCTCGAAGTAACCGAGGAATTTCGGCATGCGATGCGCGAGGAAGTCGGCGGAACGCGCCTTCGCCTCGCCCTTCTGGTCCTCGTAATAGAGGCCGCTCGCGATCGGATGATGCGTGTCGTGGACTTCGGTCACGAGATCGGCGATCGTCAGTTGGAGGCCGTTCGCCACGTAGCGCAGACCTTCGTCGCGCGGCGCGAGCGACAGCTTTGGACCGAGATAGAAGAGGATGTTTGCGGTCTGCGGGATCAGCAGGTCGCCATCCTTGAGAAACGGCGGCGCAAAGGGTGGGTACGCGTCCGAACGGCTGTCGAGTTTCGCCATCATTGCGCCAATCCCGAGACTGTCCGTTTTTTCGCCGCGCGCCACGTCGACATACGCCGCCTGTGCCTCCTCCAGTGCAAGCCGCACGAATTCGCCGCGGCCCTGCAGGCCGTCCCAGTAATAGAGTTCGTATGCCATCGGTTGCTCCGGTCGACCAGCGTTGGCGCTTTAGCGCCTGACTCCGGTCCCATCTGGTCCCATGCAAAGCTGTCGTGACCCCACCCGCGATGCAGACAGCACGGCACAGTATCGCGCGCAACGGGCACGTATGGGCGGTGCGTGTCGCGTTACCGCGATGCGTCCGGAGCCTTGCGCGGGCCCTGGCCAAAACGCAAAAAGCCCCGCACGAAGCGGGGCTTTCTGCCAGCGAGGCCGGCACTGCGGCGCTCACGCGCCTGTCGTGTGCACGGTCAGCCGAACAGGCGCTCGACGGCCCAGGTGATCGCGAGACCACCACCGATCAGCCACACGTAGACGATAAGGCCGGTGGTCAGTGCACGCGGGCCGGCCTCGCGGATCTGGGAAATGCGCGTCTCCATACCGAGAGCGGTCATCGCCATGGTGAGGGCGAAAGTGTCGAGTGCGTTGATGGACTGCGTGGCAGGGGCCGGCAGCACATGCAGCGAGTTCACGATCACGAGGGCGAGGAAGCCAAGCGCGAACCAAGGTACCGCGATCTTGCGTGCGCCGTGCGCCGCGTGGTCGGCGCCGTTTCCGCGTGCCTGGCGATTGAGCCACACGCCGAGCACGAGCAGCACCGGCACGAGCAACATCACGCGCGTCATCTTGACGATGGTGGCAATGTGCGTGGCTTCGGGGCTCACATTGGACGCCGCGCCGACGACCTGCGCCACTTCGTGGATCGTGCCGCCGAAGAAGAGACCGGCGCCGAGGGTGTCGAGATGGAGCCAGCCCGCGCGATAGAGCACGGGGTAGAGGAACATCGAGAGCGTGCCGAAAAGCACGACGCTGCCGACGGCCATCGCGCTCTTGTGGGGCTTCGACTGGAGCGTGGATTCGAAGGCCAGCACGGCGGCCGCGCCGCAGATCGCGCTGCCGGCGGCGGTGAGGATGGCGGTGTCGCGATCGAGCTTCATGAGCTTCATGCCTGCCCAGGTGCCGATCAGGAGCGTGCTCACGACGATCGTGACCGATTCGACGAGCCCCGGCACACCCACCTGGGCGATCTCCTGAAGGCTCACGCGCAAGCCGAAAAACGCGACGGCGATGCGCAGCAGCTTGCGCGCGGAGAAGTTGACGCCGGCAGCCCAGCTCGCGGGCATCCCGTCGCGCAGGGCGTTGCCGTAGACTGCCCCGGCGGCGATACCGATGATGAGCGGGCTCATGCCCAGCCCGGCAATCGCGGGCAGCGCGGCGAGTCGGGTGACAGCGGCGGCGAACAGCGCGACGAACAGAACACCGTTGATCTTGCCGCGGGTGGCGGAGGGTTGAAGCGCGACGGTCGTTGACGGCGAGGCGGACATGGTGAACCCGGAATCAGCTAAAGCATTGATGGAATTTATGCGCTTATCCTAGTTTGGATATATCGATATGAAAAATCGTGATTTGTGACGTAATATATAAGCTAATCCGATAGTTCTAGCTCATGACCCCGGAACAACTGATAACTTTTGCCGCCGTCGCCGAGCACCGCAACATCAGCCGGGCCGCGCAGGCGCTCCATCTCTCGCAGCCCGCGGTGTCGGGCCAGTTGCGGCTTTTGCAGGAGGAGTTCGGCGAGCCGCTTTATCTGCGCGACGGCCGCGGCGTGCGCCTCACGCCCACCGGCGAGCAACTGGCCGCCTACGCGGCGCGGCTGCGCGATAGCTGGCGTGACGCCTTCGCCTTCCGCGACGCGCTGCGCGGGCTGGAGCAAGGGACGCTGCGCATCGGCGCGAGCACGACGCCCGCGAGCTATCTGCTGCCGTATCTGGTGGCGGCGTTCCACCGGCGTTTTCCAGGCGTGAAGCTCGAAACGACGAGCGGCAACACGTCCGACGTGGTCGGCATGCTCGGCGCACTCGATATCGCGATGATCGAAGGCGCAGCCGACACGCCGTTGCCGGCCGATACCGTCGTATATCCGTGGCGCGACGACGAGATCGTTGCCATCGTGCCGCGCGCCCATCCGCTCGCTGCGCGCGCGCTGGCGCCGGACACGGGTGTCCCGCTTGCTGCGATCGGCGACTACCCGCTCGTGCTGCGCGAGGCCGGTTCGGGTGTGCGCCAGATCGTCGAGCGTGCGTTCACAAGCGCCGACGTGCCGATGCGTATCGCCCTGGAAATTGCCGGTGTGGAGGGCGTGAAAGAGGCGGTGCGCGCGGGCATGGGGATCGGCTTCGTATCGGCCATGTCGATGCGCCACGAAGATGACGCGCTGTGCAAGATCGGGATTGGGCCGGACCCGCTCGTACGGCGATTCTCGATTCTCGTCCCGCACGGGGCCGCGGCCTCGCGGGTCGCGCAGCGATTTCTCGACCTGTGTCTCGCCCAGGCGGTCGGCGATGGCGCGACCCCGGGCGAGGGGACGTAGCTGCGCCGTTTCGGACAGGGCGTCCTGGTGCGAGGCTCTCGACTGCGGCATCCTAGGCGTTCATGAGCGCGGCGCTCGCCGATCCGGTCGGGTTCGCGCTCGCGGTAAAGCCGCGGTGCGATGGCTCGCAGAGCTACGTCGCGACGCGGCCCGGGAATGAATGGACATGACTCAGAAAATCGTTGTTTACAAGACCTTGCCCGACGACGTAGCTGCCTGGCTACGTGAACACGCGGAACTCGTCGTCGTCGATCCGCAGACGCCAGGCGCGCTGGCTGCCGCGCTACGCGATGCCGACGGCGCGATCGGCGCAAGCGTGACGATCACACCTGCGATGCTCGAAGGCTCGCGCGTGAGGGCGCTCTCCACGATCTCGGTTGGCTACGACCAGTTCGACATCGCCGATCTCACGAGACGCGGCATCGTCCTCGCACACACGCCCGACGTGCTAACCGAATCGACAGCCGATACCGTGTTCGCGCTCATTCTCGCGAGCGCGCGCCGCGTCGTCGAACTGGCCGATTGGGTCAAGGCCGGCAAGTGGATGGTGAGTGTCGGCTCGGCGCAATTCGGTGTCGAGGTGCAGGGCAAGACGCTCGGCATCATCGGGCTCGGGCGCATTGGAGGTGCGGTGGCGCGGCGTGCGGCGCTCGGCTTCAATATGAAGGTGCAGTACACGAACCGCAGCGCGAACGCGATAGCGGAACGCGACTATGGCGCCCGCCGCGTCGCACTCGACGAACTGCTCGCCACATCGGACTTCGTGTGCCTGCAGGTGCCCCTCACACCCGAGACGCATCATCTGATCGGCGCTGACGAACTGCGCACGATGAAGCGCAGCGCGATTCTGATCAACGCGTCGCGCGGCGCGACCGTCGACGAAGCAGCGCTTGTCGCGGCGCTCGAAGCAGGCACGATCCGCGGTGCCGGGCTCGACGTGTTCGAACGCGAGCCGCTCGAACCCACGTCGCCGCTTCTCGCGATGCCCAACGTCGTGGCGCTGCCGCACATCGGCTCGGCCACGTACGAAACGCGGCACGCGATGGCACGCTGTGCCGCCGAAAATCTCGTTGCGGCGCTCGCGGGCAAGCTCGATCGCAACATCGTGAACCGCGAGGTGCTCGCACGATGAGCGGTGGCGAGGTTATGCCGGCGCACCGCGCGACCATCAGCGACGTCGTCCGCGAAGCGGGCATCGGCAAGACCAGTTTTATCTGAATAGTGCGCTATCCGTGCTTTAGCCGGTTCGGCGCGGGCGCATGGAAAGCGCGCGATGGTCCGACCACGCAGCGCAGCGAATGCGAACGCATGGCGCGCGACCCGACGCGCGTATCGCAGGGGCCGTTTCTCCAGGACGCGTCGGCCGGGGCTGCGCGTCGGCCCGGATATCTGCGATGATTCGGGCTTCGGCCCGCACCCGCGCCTGCCGATCGTCACAAGGACCCTCATGACCGTAGCCCCGATCACGCTGCTCAGCCTCTCGCTCGCGACGCTCTTTGTCGCTGCTTTGCCCGTGTTGCTGTATCGGCGGCTGCGTCGTCCCTTCGCGCTCGACTGGCGCGATACGATTGCAGGTATCGCCGTGTTTGCATTGTTCGCGACCGTGATCGAACGAGCACTTAACGGCTTCGTGCTTCACGGCAATCCTGTGACCGCCAGCTGGCTCGACCACCCGCTTGCGTTCGTCGCGTATGGGGCGCTCGCAGCCGGCGTGTGCGAAGAGGTGGGCCGTTACATCGCCATGCGCCTGCTGGCTCGACGCGCGCACGGCGAGGCATCCGTGCGACTCGACTCAGACAAAACGGGCATCGGCTACGGCATTGGCCACGGCGGGGCGGAGGCGTGGCTCGTCGGCGTGCTCGTGCAACTGCAGTGGATCGTGTTCGCCGTACTCGCCAATCGCGGTGAACTCGACGAACATCTCGCCAATCTTTCGATGGACGCCGTGTTGCGCGTGCATATGATTCTCGCGAACCTGTCGCCGTTGATGGCGCTCGTGTTCGCCGCCGAGCGCGCGGCGGCGTTCGTGTTCCAGATCGGCTTTTCCGTGCTGATGTGGCGTGGCGTGCGCGCAGGAAGGAAGGGCATCCTGCCGCTCATGATCGTCCTCCATGCGCTGACCGATGTGCCTGCCGCGATGTATCAGGCGCGCGTGCTGCCGCTCCTCATGGTGGAGGGTGCGTATGTCCTCGCGGCGATCGTGGTCGCGGTCGTTCTGATTCGCGTGTGCCGGCTGCAAGGGCGTGCCGCACGTGCAGCGTGAGCCGGCCTCAATCCGGCGCGTCTCTTCACCTTTTCGTTGGCGCTGATGGAAACCTATCTGTTTGAATGCACGAGTCCCGACTTCGAGGAACTGGCCCACGTGATCGCGGACCTCTTTCCTGAGCAGACGCGTTTTGCCGAACTGCCCGCCGAAAACGGCGCGCCGCTCCTGACCGTGCAATGGGTGGCGATGCGCTTCGGATCAGCGGCGCGACGCATGACGTTGACGATCGCGATCGCACCTGCCGCGCTTGCCCGCTATCGCGCGCTGCCTGCGCGGTTGCGCGGCCGCAGCTTCGCCGTGCTGCGGGCCTACGTGGAAGCGCTGATCGGTTCGCTCGAAGAGCAGCACGCGAAAGGCGAGAGCGTGCCGCGCGAGGTGACGCTGGAACTGGACGAGGAGTTTGCGTGAAGCGGTGAGGGTGGGTGAGGTGGGTGTGGCCGGTCAGTCGGCGAGACGATAGACCTTGGCGAAACGCTCGGCTTTAACCACACCGTAGTCGCCGGGCGCGTACTGCATGACCCAGTCGCCTGCCGCACCGGTGAGGTGGTCGCCGCCTGCGGACCGGGTGATGGCGAACGGTTCGGTCATGCGCTTCGCCAGCACGACGGCAGGCAGGTTGCGATACGCACCGGATTCACCATGCGTAAGTGCGGTATCGGCGGGCAGGTACTTTGCATCGAAACGCTCGCGCGAGACGACCCAGCGCTCGCCCGTCGAGCCGGTGATGATCGCGTCGCCTTGTGCGTAACGGTTCGGGCCTTCGAGGCTCATCAGTTCGCCGGGAGCGGCAGCAAACGTGACGGCAACGGTTTCGTCCTTGACGACACGCTGGGCGGCGGCGTCGGTGCGCAGGTCGAGTTGGGTGAGTTCAATCATGATGGGGCAAGCGGACCTGCATCGAAAAAGCGTGTTCCGGATGAGGCGACGGCCGGGCAATTCTGGCAATTGAGCCCGGCCGTCGCGCGGCCCGCAAGCGTACCTCGAATCGGCCCGCCACGCACGTCGTTTTGTGCGTCACGGCGGCCAGGTCTTCCCGTGTGACTGCGCGGGTAACGCATTGGGATACTGCGGCATTGGGATACTGCGCGAGGGTGATCGCCTGGATTACTGCGCTGCCGGGTCGCTCGCCGCAGGCGCTGCGTCGGCCGGCTTCGCCTGCGAGTTGTGCTTGTTCTTCGGCCGTTTGCCACCATTACCGCCGCGTTCCGGCGCGCCATGGCGGAAGGTCTTGTCCGCAATCGCCTTCTGATCGGCGGAGAAGCTGTTGTACAGCGGCTCAAATGCCGTAACGAGCTTTTGCATCTCGTCGGCGTGAACCTGGGTGATCTTCGCGTATTCCTTCATGTCGTCGAGCGCGTTACGCGTGCTCTGGCCTTCCGCGCGCTGCTTGAACAGCTCGCCCATGGACTGGCCGTTGGTGCGCATCTGGTCCGCGAAAGTCTTCCAGAGCGCCTCCTGGTCGGGCGTGATCTTCAGCGTCGAGTGCAGGAAGGCGATGCGTTCCTCAACGCGCTGCTGATGTTCGGCGACGCCCGCTTCGACGGCTGCCGACGACGGCGCGGCCGGCGTCGCAGCGTTCTGCGCGAAGGCGCCGCTTATCGACAGTGTGGTCGCAAGGACGACGAAAGCTTTCTTCATGGCTACTCCTTAGTTCGTTTCGTAGCGAGTTGGGCGTAATGCCGCATCGATTGAAGCGAATATTAGTACCACGATAACGGCGCATCGCGGTCTGGACGCGACAACTCCTTACATGTGAAACCGGTCGAAACCTCCGGATTTGCGCTCGCGCAAACGGTGCCGGACGCCGATGGCGCGCCCGCCGCGTTTTCCCGATGCCGCCTGCGCCGCACTGCGCGCGATAATGGCGCCATTTCAACTCGACCTGTCAGACGACCCATCAATGAGACCGCCGCGCCTCGACCAACTCGACGACCTCGACCGCAACCTCGTCGCGCTGCTGCAGGAGAATGCGCGAGAGAGCGTCGCGAACCTCGCGCGCCGGCTCGGCGTTGCACGCACCACGGTGCTCGCGCGCATCGCCCGGCTGGAACGATCGCAAGTGATCGCGGGCTATGGCGCGCGGCTCGGACAGGACGTGCTCGACGCGAGCCTTCAGGCGTGGGTGGGTCTGATCATCGCGCCAAAGCATGGCGCGGATTTGCTCAAACGCCTCGGCAAGATGCCCGAGGTGCAGTTGCTGTGCGCGGTCAGTGGCGAATACGACTATGTCGCGTGGCTGCGTGCCGAAACGCCGGATCGCCTCAATGACCTGCTCGACCAGATCGGTACCATGCCGGGTGTCGAGCGCACCACGACCTCGATCGTGCTCGCACGCAAAATCGACCGCGGGACGATCGCGGGCTGAAGCCGTTCATTCGCTTGTTTCGACGAATCGTCGAACTCTATCGTCGAAATGTCGAAAAACTCGGTCGAAACGCATCATTTTGCGCCTATGAACCGTTTTTGCACCTCCCTAGACTGTCCGTAGCGGGAACGGCCCGCCCCGGAACATAGAACAAAGGAGATGCAAGATGAAAGTCGCGATTGCCGGTGCCGGCCTGATCGGCCATACCATTGCTCACATGTTGCGCGAGACCGGGGACTACGAGGTGACCGCCCTCGACCGCGACGGGAGTGCACTCGATAAGCTCGCTGCCCAGGGCATTCCCGTCGAGCGTGTCGACTCCGCCGACGCCGCCGCCATGCGCCGCGCGCTGGCCGGATACGATGTGCTCGTGAATGCGCTGCCGTATTACCTGGCGGTGAGCGTGGCGTCGGCGGCGAAGCACGCAGGCGTCCATTATTTCGATCTCACCGAGGACGTGCGTGCGACCCACGCAATCCGCGCGCTCGCCGATGGCGCCGATCGCGTCTTCATGCCGCAATGCGGACTCGCGCCGGGCTTCATCGGTATTGCAGCGCACGCGCTTGCGAGCCGTTTCACCGAGATACGCGACGTGAAGATGCGCGTCGGCGCTTTGCCGCAGTTTCCCACCAACGCGTTCAAGTACAACCTGACCTGGAGCGTGGACGGTCTCATCAACGAGTATTGCCAGCCGTGCGAGGCGATTCGCGACAGCCGCGTTCAATCGTTGCAGCCGCTGGAGGGCCTCGAACACTTCTCGCTGGATGGTGTGGAGTACGAGGCGTTCAACACCTCGGGTGGCCTCGGCACGTTGTGCGAGACGCTGGCAGGTCGCGTCGAATCGCTCGACTACAAGTCGGTGCGCTATCCGGGCCATCGTGCGCTGATGCAATTCCTGCTCGAAGATCTGCGCCTTGCCACCGACCGCGAGACGCTCAAGTCGATCCTGCGCCGTGCGGTGCCTGCAACCGGGCAGGACGTCGTGCTGATCTTCATGACGGTCACGGGCATGCGCGACGGTCAGCTCATCCAGGAAGTGTTCACGCGCAAGATCTTCGCGAAGACGGTATGCGGCATGCCGATGAGCGCAATCCAGATCACCACCGCAGGCGCGATGTGCGCCGTGCTCGATCTGTTCCGGGAGAGGGTGCTGCCGCAAAAGGGCTTCGTGCGCCAGGAACAGGTGTCGCTGGACGCGTTCCTCGCAAACCGGTTTGGTCAGGTGTACGAAGGCTCGACGCTCGATGTCAGGGCGTCGGCGCTGGTTGCCTAGACTCGTCGCCTGGTTCGTTGCCTGATACGCAAGCGGACGTCGGCAGGCGGTCCTCAGCCTGCCGGCGGTTGTTGGCCCGTCTGAACGATGCGCTGAAGCAGCGCGTCGTATTCAGCCACGCCTGGCGCCGTGTTGTC
Source organism: Paraburkholderia dinghuensis (assembly GCF_003837865.1). Taxonomy (GTDB): domain Bacteria; phylum Pseudomonadota; class Gammaproteobacteria; order Burkholderiales; family Burkholderiaceae; genus Paraburkholderia; species Paraburkholderia dinghuensis. The sequence continues at coordinate 324,104 of NZ_RQIS01000004.1, forward strand.
GAAGACGATGAGCCCGTCGCACTGCGCGCCCGACGGCACGAATCGGCGCTGCCGGTATTCGTCCCAGTGGGCGAGCTTGTAGGCGTCGTTCGGATTGCCGCGCGCGATGATGCGACTGTGCGCCGTGTCTTCCGATGTCTGCACCCAGACCACCGCGATCTCCACCGATGGCGCGACGCCGAGCCATGCACGGTCGAAGAGCCGACGGTCGCGAATTTCGCGCGAAAGCGGCCCCACGACGATCGCGCTGACGCCGAGTTCGATGTTTTCGCGGGCAGTGTCGAGGAGCCCCTGGTATTCGGGGTCCCGCAGATGCTGGAGGAAGAGGGGGCTGTCGCGGTCGTTTGGATCGTGCGTGAGCGCGGCCATGGCGGCGGCGCTGTAGCGGCCGTAGAGCGTGTCCTTGTCGAGCAGGCAGAACGCCTCGCCCGTGGCGCGGCCGAGCGGGCCTATCAGGCGCTTCGCGAGCGTTGTCTTGCCGGTGCCCGCGTGGCCGCACATAAATACGAGTCGTGTCACGAACGGCGCTTCCCTGCGTTGCCCTGCGGTGTGCCCTTACCGTGGCCGCTCGCTTCGAGCCACATCGCGTTAATGACGCCGAAGCCGGGTGCAACCCCGATGCCCGCTATCCACGTGAAGTACCCCATCGTTTCTTTCTCCTTGCCTTGAGTTGCCTTGAGTTGCCTTGAATTGCCTTGAAGCGCGGCGCAGCGCCGCCGCTTGCCGCGCGAATGTTGTACCGACGATGATGGCCGGTATGCGTGCGCTGCGCAAGCGCGTGGCGGGGCAGACACGTGCGCCGGGACGCCGCGCCGTCCGCGCGTATGATGAGCGCACAGCGGGGCTGCGGCCCTGGAAGGCGACCAGGCAGACCGACATAGACAGGGGTAGCGTCCATGGCTTCGCGCGTGTTCCGTGCCTTGCTCGAACCCGCTGCTAATGTGCACCGTGGTTATCGCGCCGCGTCACGCGTTCTGGCGCTCGCCATGCTCGGCGTGCTGACAGTCGCCGGCTGCGGCGAAACACCCGCGACGCCGGTGCCGTTCAAGCCCGTGCCTGCCGAACGCGTTTTGCTACCCGTTTATGTGCAACCGGGCGAAGGGCTCGTCGCGGTGGACGTGCGGCGCGAACGAACTGGCAATGTGATCGTCAAATTCCGCGATGCGCCGCTCTACGTCGACGGCAAGCAGGTCACCGACCTGATGAACGGCGAGCACGTCGTGCTGTATCTGGTTCCGGGCGTGCACCGGATCGGCGTGACGACGCAGTTCGATCCGTTGGTTGAGATCCGCTTCGTGGTCGACCCGCGCTACACGAACCGCGCAAGCGTCACTTTCGACACCGATCACCGCGTCCTGATCCGGCGCGTTGGGCAGTAACGCCTGTAGCGATTCGCGTGCTCGCGGGGAGGTGTCCGGCGCAGCGCGGGTCGCCGTGAAGCGCCCTATACTGGCGAACCGGAGCCACGCCAGGATCAATCTCAGCACGGGCTGCGCCCGTCGCCGGAACGAAAAACACATGCTGATCAATTGCGCCGCGTATCAGAACGGCAAAAAACTGGGCGATGTTGCGATCAAGGACATCAGCGACTACCTCGCCCAATCCGAGTGCTTCGTCTGGGTCGCGCTCAAGGACCCCGACGACGCCGAGATGGCCGCCATGAAGGAGGAGTTCGACCTGCATGCGCTTGCGATCGAAGACGTCATGCGAGGCGGGCAGCGGCCGAAGATCGAGGATTACGGCGACACGCTCTTCACGGTCCTGCACACCATCGAGACCGGCGACGACGGCGAACTGATCATCGGCCAGGTGAACATCTTCGCGGGGCCGAACTTCGTGGTTTCGGTGCGCCATCGCGCGCAGCAGGGTTTTCAGGACGTGCGTGCGCGCTGCGAACGCGAACCGGAGCTGCTCAAGGAAGGCGCGGGCTTCGTGCTTTACGCGCTCGTCGACAGCGTCGTCGACCGGTACACGCCGGTGGTGGAAGTGCTTTCGGAAGAAATCGAGGAACTCGAGGATCGCATCTTCGAGAAGCACAGCCTCGCGGCCTCGCGCGCGATCATCCAGGACCTCTATTCGCTCAAGCGCCGCCTCGTGATCCTCCAGCATCACATCACGCCGCTTGTGGATGCGGTGGGCAAGCTCGTCGGCGGGCGCGTTCCGTCGATCTGCTCGGGTATGCAGGCGTACTACCGCGATGTCTACGACCACCTCGTGCGCGTGTCGAACATGATCGACGCACGCCGCGACATGATCGTTACGGCGGTTCAGGTGAACCTCGGCATGATTTCGGTCGCCGAGGGCGAGGTGACCAAGCGGCTTGGCGCGTTCGCGGCGCTTTTCGCCGTGCCCACCCTGATCGCGGGTATCTACGGGATGAATTTCCAGTCGATTCCCGCATTGCAGTCCCGCTTCGGCTTCCAGATCTGCCTCGCCGCCATGGCGACCATCGACGGAATCCTGTACTTCCTGTTCCGCCGCGGCGGGTGGCTCTGAATCCGGGACACACCGCGGCGTACGGCCGGCTGCGCGGCCAGGCCGGCCGCGTCCGGAATAGAGGCAAGCTTCGGGACCATCGAGAAATAGAAGAAAAATCCCGGGGTGCTGCGCGTGCTCGAAGCGCCGGCCGTGGTCGCGGCGTCGTGACGCCAGCCCCGAGGTGCGCGGTCTGCAACGCCTGCTGAAAATAGGGCTCAAGAAATACGCCTGTAAGCCGTTATGTGTTACGTGATGGCGACGATATCGGCGCGGCCGGCTGGATGGAGGCCGGGCGCGCCGCGCTTTGCATGCCACCGCCCAAATGCCATGCGTAGCGTGAGTACCCGTAGAGCGGATCCCTCGGGTGCGAGTGCTACGCGTACCTGGCGAGCGATCGCTCGGGGCGTGGTCCGCGCGACACGTGCGGCGTGTCGGGGGGCAATTTCCGTATCGCGGCGCTCGCAGTGACGGGCGCGCTGAGCAACGCGACGCGGCCGCAACAGGCAGCAAACGAGGCAGGAGCAATAAGAAAATGGCGACGATCAAGGATGTGGCCGCCGTGGCGGGGGTGTCGTTCACCACGGTGTCTCACGTGGTGAATAACTCGCGACCGGTGTCGGCAGACGTTCGGACCAAGGTCGAGCGCGCGATCCGCGAGCTGAACTACGTGCCTTCGGCGGTAGCGCGTTCGCTCAAGGCGCGCTCGACCGCGACGATTGGGTTGCTGGTGCCGAACGGCACGAATCCGTACTTCGCGGAACTGGCCCGCGGCGTCGAGGACGGCTGCGCGCAGAAGGGCTACTGCGTCTTCTTCTGCAATTCCGACGACGATCCGCTCAAGCAGCGCAACTATTTGCGCGTGCTGCAGGAGAAGCGCATCGATGGTCTGATCGTGGCGTCGGCCGGGGAGGACGCGGTGCTCGCGGCAACCCTCGCCGACGCGCGCGAGCCGCTCGTCGTGGTGGACCGCAACATCGAAGGCCTCAGCGCCGATCTCGTGCAGATCGACCACGAGCGCGGCGCATGGCTCGCGACGCGGCACCTGATCGAACTGGGCCACTCGCGCATCGGCTGCATTACGGGGCCGGTCTCGATGGCCGTGAGCGCGATGCGCGTGCATGGCTTCCTGCGTGCGATGGCCGCGCGCGGTATCGAGATCGCGCCGGGCGCGATCGTCGAGAGCGATTTCTCGGCACCGGGCGGCTATCGTGCGGCGGCACAACTGTTCGACACCGTGCGTCCTACCGCGATCTTCGCCTGTAGCGACATGATGGGTATCGGCGCGCTGCGCGCCGCGGCTGAGTGCGGCGTTTCCGTGCCGGACGATTGCTCGATCATCGGCTTCGACGATATCGAGTTTGGCCGTTTCACCTGGCCCGCGCTGTCGACTGTCGGGCACTCGGTGCGGGCGCTCGGCGAAATGGCCGCGCTCAAGCTGATCGAGCGCATCTCGGGCGGGGCCGAGGCCTCACCGCCCGGAGTCCGGCACGTGGCGGCGCCGCGGCTCATCGTGCGAGAATCGACTGGGGCGGTTTCCGGCGCGGTCGAGCCGGAGCCGGTCGCGGCCTCGGGCGCCGTGCTGGAAGGGGCCGCCTGAGGGAGGCGCTTGCAGGAGCCGGTTCGAGCGACCGATTCAAGTGGTCGTTTGAAGCGGCCGTTTGAAGCGATTTGCGAAAAACGGGCGCAGCGCCACTCGACACCATCCCTCGACGCAGGAGAACCCGTGGCGACTGAGACGCTCACCCGACCCGCACGCGGAAGCGTCGCGGTGGTCGGCAGCCTGAACATGGACCTCGTCGTGCGTGCGCCGCGCCTGCCTCATCCCGGGGAGACGCTCGCGGGAAGCGCGTTTGCGCAGGTCGCCGGCGGCAAGGGCGGCAACCAGGCCGTCGCCGCCGCTCGCCTCGGCGCGCAGGTCGCGATGATCGGCTGCACCGGCGCCGATGCCAACGGTACGGTGCTCCGCGCGGGACTTGCTGCGGAGGACGTCGACTGCAGTGCGCTGGAAACGTCGCCGCAGGCGCCAACCGGTGTGGCGCTGATTGTCGTCGACGAAGCGAGCCAGAATGCGATTGTCATCGTCGCGGGCAGCAATGGCGAAGTGACTCCCGACACGATTGCCCGGCACGAAGCCGTGCTTGCCCAGGCCGACGTGGTGGTCTGCCAGCTCGAAACGCCCTATGACGCCGTGCATGCGGCGCTCACCGTTGCGAAACGGCTCGGGAAAACAACGATCCTCAACCCCGCACCCGCCACAGGCCCGCTGCCGGCGGAGTGGCTGCCGCTCGCCGATTACCTCGTACCGAACGAACTCGAAGCCGCGGCGCTCACGGGCCTGCCGGCAAGCACGCCCGAGGACGCCGGGCGCGCTGCCACGGCGCTCCGTAGCCGGGGCGCGTGCAACGTGATAGTCACGCTCGGCGCACAGGGCGTTTGCGCGTTGCTCGGGGACTCGCCGCCCGCGCTGTGGCCGGCGCCGCGTGTCGCTGCGATCGATACGACTGCTGCTGGCGACACGTTCATCGGCGCCCTGGCTGCAAGGCTGGCCGCTGGCGTCGCGGCACCCGAAGCCGTGCACTTCGCATTGCGCGCGGCATCGATCTCGGTGACGCGCGCGGGCGCGCAACCTTCCATTCCGCGCTTCCACGAAGTGCCGGTCTAACCCGCCTGGCTGCTGCAGCGCGACGCGCCGCAGCACCGTCGCCCGGCGATTCTCACGGTTTGTCACTATTTTGCGCACCGGGCCGCGCGTCGTACCGCCACGTCGTGCAAGCGTTCTCGCGTGCCGCCCTCGGTCGCGCCGCTGTGTTGCAGTGGCATTTCTTTTCATTCCGCTCCGTGGGAGCCCGCACGCTGCGGCGTCACAGTTACGGTAAATTGAGGGACGCTGTCATGACCGTGGTCCGGCGGCGCGGTACACTGCGCGCGTCGGCATTCGGGCGCCGCTCCGTGGCGCTCCGGGCGCTCATGTCTTGCCGGGGGCATCCCCGACGGAAGCGCCCCTGACGCAACGACACCCGAGTTCGCCGGCGCCTGGTGCCGGTCGTGTGTGACAGAACAAAAGGACCCAGACATGACGCATGACCATCTCGCGCAGCTCCTCGTGAATGCGCGCCGCCGGCATCAACCGATCGTCACGGTGGCGCCCGAGCACCTGCCGCCCGATGCGGCCACGGCCTATGCCGTCCAGCAGGCGGTGCTAGCGGGCCTTGGTACGACCACGGGGGCGTGGAAGGTCGGCGCGCGCACACCGGGTGGCCCGGCGTCGGGTGCGCCGATACCGGCGCCGCTCGTCCATGCCTCGCCCGCGCGCCTCGAGCAGCAAGCGTTCTTTCGCGTGCTGGTGGAACTGGAGGTTGCATTTCGCTTCGCTGAGCCTATCGCTCCGCGCGCCGATGCCTATGCGCGCGACGAGGTGCTCGCGCGGGTTGGACAGATCCTGCCGGCCATCGAGATCGTGGACAGTCGCTTCGCCGAATGGCCGAACGTTGCGCCGCTCGCGCAACTCGCTGACGCGCAGAACAACGGCGCGCTCGTGACCGGCCACGCGGTGCCATATAGTGCGCTTGCACGCTCGTTTGATTTCGTCGCGCCGAAACTTGAACTGACGTTCAATGGCACGTCGCTCGTGTCCGAGGCTTCCGGCAATCCTGCGGGCGATCCGCGCGAATTGCTGGTCTGGTTCGTCAACCACTGCGCGGCCATGGGCATCACGATCGAATCCGAGTGGACTGTGACAACGGGTACATACGTCGGCGCGCATCGCCTCGATGTGCCGGGGCTGCTGCATGGCCATATCGACGGACTCGGCGAGGTGGAAATCGAGTTCGTTTGAAGCGGGCGGCGCCACCGCACCCCGGCATCGAACAAGTAAAAAGCCGTCGGCACAGGGTGCGACGGCTTTCTTTTTTGCCCCGTGTTCATTGCCCGCACAAGCTGTCGAGCGTGCCAGTTTCGTCCGCGGCAAAAGCATTACTGACTTCAGGGACAGGAATCCGACCCAGGGCGAATCCCACATAGGCATGCGAGCTTCACGAAACATGCGGCAGTTGCACGTAAAGCGGGAAAAAAATAAACGGTGACGTGTAGCGACAACAGCGCGCAAAGGCACAGTGATGCCACAAGAAAAGGGTGAGACTGCGGGAAGGCTCGATGACGAAACGCCCTGCGCACCAGGGCATTGACGCATAGAGTGGATCAGGCCTTCCGGATGCCGCGCGGCCCGAATATTGCGCGACCGGGGAAGATAATTGTACGGCGTGATCGGCAGCCGTCCAAGCGCTCTTTCCATCAGGGCATCAGGCGCGATTTATGTGTGAAAAAAAATTCAAAAGGGTTTAGGATGAATTCGGGCGATGTCGTTTCCCTGTGGGCGCGCCGCGCACGACATCCGTCGCAGATCTAGCGAGGAGGTAGCATGGATATCTACAGCAGCTTCGCGAACCGCTTCGAAAAAACGCGAGAGGAAGAGTTCTCGCTTGAGGAGTATCTCGCGCTCTGCAAAGAAGATCCCAGTGCGTACGCCACAGCCGGCGAGCGCATGCTCACTGCAATCGGCGAACCCGAACAGATAGACACTCGTCACGATCCACGCCTGTCGCGCATCTTCGCGAACAAGGTCATCAAGGTTTATCCCGCGTTCCGCGAGTTCTATGGCATGGAGGACGTGATCGAGCAGGTGGTCGCGTATTTCCGCCACGCGGCCCAGGGCCTCGAAGAAAAGAAACAGATTCTCTATCTGCTCGGTCCGGTGGGCGGTGGCAAATCGTCGATTGCCGAGCGCCTCAAGCAGCTCATGGAGCGTGTGCCGTTCTATGCGATCAAGGGATCGCCCGTGAACGAATCGCCGCTCGGTCTGTTCGATTACGACGAAGACGGACCCATTCTCGAAGAGCAATACGGCATTCCGCGCCGCTATCTCAAGAGCGTTCTCAGCCCTTGGGCCGTCAAGCGTCTGCACGAGTACAACGGCGATATTCGTCGCTTCCGCGTAGTGCGCCGCTATCCATCGATCCTGCGGCAGGTCGGTATTGCGAAGACGGAGCCAGGCGACGAGAACAATCAGGACATCTCGTCGCTCGTCGGCAAGGTCGATATCCGCAAGCTCGAACAATACGCGCAGGATGATGCCGATGCGTACAGCTATTCCGGCGGCCTGTGCCTCGCGAATCAGGGTTTGCTCGAATTCGTCGAAATGTTCAAGGCACCGATCAAGGTGCTGCACCCGCTGCTCACCGCGACGCAGGAAGGCAATTTCAAGGGTACCGAAGGATTCGGCGCGATTCCGTTCAACGGCATCATCCTTGCGCACTCGAACGAGTCCGAGTGGAAGGCGTTCCGCAACAACCGGAATAACGAAGCGCTGCTCGACCGGATTTTTGTCGTGAAGGTGCCGTACTGCCTGCGCTACTCGGAAGAGATGAAGATCTACGAGAAGCTGCTGCGCAATTCGTCGCTGGCCGATGCTGTGTGCGCGCCTGGCACGCTCAAGATGATGGCCCAGTTTTCGGTGCTCACGCGTCTCCAGGAGCCCGAGAATTCCAGCCTCTTTTCGAAGATGCAGGTCTACGACGGTGAAAACCTCAAGGACACCGATCCGAAGGCAAAGTCGTATCAGGAGTATCGCGACTTCGCTGGCGTGGATGAAGGCATGAACGGCGTCTCCACGCGCTTCGCATTCAAGATTCTCTCTCGCGTGTTCAACTTCGATTCGACCGAAGTTGCCGCAAATCCGGTGCATCTGATGTACGTGCTCGAACAGCAGATCGAGCGCGAGCAGTTCCCGCCGGAAACGGAGCAGAAGTTTTTGTCGTTCGTGAAGGACGTATTGGCATCGCGCTACGCCGAGTTCATCGGGAAGGAGATCCAGACGGCTTACCTCGAATCGTATTCGGAATACGGGCAGAACATATTCGACCGCTACGTCACGTATGCGGACTTCTGGATTCAGGATCAGGAGTTCCGCGACCACGACACGGGCGAAAGTTTCGACCGCGCGGCGCTCAACGCCGAACTGGAGAAGATCGAGAAGCCTGCGGGCATCAGCAATCCCAAGGACTTCCGCAACGAGATCGTCAACTTCGTGCTGCGCGCGCGCGCAGGCAACGCCGGAAAGAATCCGGCCTGGATCAGCTACGAGAAATTGCGCGTGGTGATCGAGAAGAAGATGTTCTCCAATACGGAAGAACTTTTGCCGGTTATCTCGTTCAATGCGAAAGGTTCGGCAGAAGAGCAGCGCAAGCATGAAGACTTCGTCAACCGCATGGTGACGAAGGGCTATACGCCGAAGCAGGTACGGTTGCTCTGTGACTGGTATCTGCGGGTGCGCAAGTCGTCATGAGCAACGTGGCTTTACTGTCCGGTCGGGGCGCAGCCTGTGCTGCATACAGGCTGCCCGCCCGGACTTCCGGTGTGGCACGCAGCGCATGGCCGTAAGCGCGAAGTAGACGGCCTGCGCCGCTAGCGCCAATCGCGCAGCGCCTCGCCATTCGAAACTCGAGCGGGAGACTGGATGTGCTTCATCAAATCATCGACCGCAGGCTGGCCGGCAAGAACAAGAGCATTGCAAACCGCGAGCGCTTTTTGCGCCGCGTGAAAAACTATATTCGTCACGCCGTCTCGGAAGCGGTGCGCGACCGAAGCATCAAGGAAATACAAAAGAACCAGAGCATTACGATTCCGCGTAAGGACATCGCCGAACCGTCTTTCCGCCACGGTCCCGGCGGCCGGCGTGAGATGGTCCATCCGGGCAACGAGGACTACGTGCGCGGCGACCGCATTCCGCGTCCGCAGGGCGGTGCGGGCGGTGGCGGGAGCCAGGCGAGCAACGAGGGCGAAGGGCAGGACGATTTCGTTTTCGAGCTTTCACGCGAAGAGTTCATGCAGTACTTCTTCGACGACCTCGAACTGCCGCGTCTCGTCAAAACCCATCTGATGGCCGTGCCTACGTGGAAGAGCATCCGCGTGGGCTGGGCGGCCGAGGGCACACCCAACAATATCGACGTCGTGCGCTCCCTGCGCAGTGCGCTCGGGCGCCGCATTGCGCTTGGCGCGCCACTTGTCAACGAACTTCACGAACTCGAAGAGCAGCTTGAGGTGCTCAAGGCCGATCCTGCCGACCGGCGCGAAGAAATCCGCCTGCTCGACGAGCGGATTCACCATTTGCGCGGACGCATCTGGCGCATCCCGTTTATCGACCCTTTCGACCTGCGTTACATCAACCGCATAAAACAGCCGCAGCCGTCGAGCCAGGCGGTCATGTTTTGTCTGATGGATGTATCGGGTTCGATGGACGAGCAGCGCAAGGATCTGTCCAAGCGCTTTTTCATCCTGCTTTACCTGTTCCTCAAGCGCAATTACGAGCGCATCGAGGTGGTCTTCATCCGCCACCATACGCGTGCCGAAGAGGTCGACGAAGATACCTTCTTCCATTCGACCGAGAGCGGGGGCACGGTCGTTTCCAGCGCGCTGGAACTGATGAGGGAGGTGATCGAGGACCGTTATTCGCCGACCGACTGGAACATCTACGGAGCGCAGGCGTCGGACGGCGATAACTGGACGGACGATTCGCCCAAGTGCAAGAAGATCCTCGCGGATGACATCCTGCCAAAGGTGCGGTATTTTGCGTATATTCAGGTGACGCCGGAAGAGCAAAATCTCTGGCTCGAATACGCACAGCTGGCGCTCACCGAACCGCATCTGGCGATGAAAAAAGTGGACACCGCGGCGGATATCTACCCGGTTTTCCGGGAGCTTTTCGAAAAGCAGGTGGAGACATCATGACGACGCGCCACTTGCATAACGAAGCGCGCGGCTATCAGCCAGAGCGCCAGAAAACTGGCGGCCACGAAAAAGGGCAGCATGGCGTGCAGGAGGACGCCACTGCGTCCGCCGCCGGGGAGCGCGGGCATGCCGCCGAGCCCGCCCGTGAGACGGAGCGCGCGCAAAGCCAGCAAAAGGAAGTGCAGATGAACGTAGCCGATAGAAGGCCGTTGCCTTGCCCATCCGACTGGACCTTCGAGTTGATCGAAGAGTACGACACGCACATCTCGCACGTTGCGGAGCAATATGAACTGGACGTCTATCCGATCCAGCTCGAACTGATCAGCGCCGAGCAGATGATGGACGCCTACGCATCGGTGGGCATGCCGGTGAACTATCGCCACTGGTCGTTCGGCAAGCACTTTCTTTCTACCGAAAAGAGCTACCGGCGCGGCCAGATGGGGCTCGCGTACGAGATCGTCATCAACTCGAATCCATGCATTGCGTATCTCATGGAAGAGAACACGATGACGATGCAGGCGCTCGTCATCGCGCACGCGGCTTACGGCCACAATTCGTTCTTCAAGGGCAATTACCTGTTCCGTCTCTGGACAGACGCTCACGCCATCATCGACTACCTCGTCTACGCGAAGAACTACATCGCGGAATGTGAAGAGCGCTATGGCCTCGATCGCATCGAGGAACTACTCGACTCCTGCCACGCGCTGATGAACTATGGCGTGGACCGCTACAAGCGCCCGCAGAAACTCTCGCTCGAACGCGAGGCGGCCATGCGTCGCGAACGCGAGGTCTATCTGCAGTCGCAGGTTAACGATTTGTGGCGCACGCTCCCCGCGAGACATCAACCGGTCGCCGAAGAAGTGGAGGAGCGGTTTCCGCCGGAACCTCAGGAAAATCTGCTGTATTTCGCCGAAAAGAACGCGCCGCTACTCGAACCATGGGAGCGCGAGGTGATCCGCATCGTGCGGAAAATCGGTCAGTACTTCTATCCTCAGCGGCAAACACAGGTCATGAACGAGGGATGGGCCACGTTCTGGCATTACACGCTGCTCAATACGCTCTATGCGCAAGGCAAGCTCGAAGACGGCTTCATGATGGAGTTCCTGCATTCGCACAGCAACGTCGTGTATCAGCCGCCGGTCACGAAACCCTATTACAGCGGCATCAATCCATATGCACTGGGGTTCTCGATGATGAGCGACATTCGCCGCATCTGCGAAAACCCCACCGACGAAGACCGCAAATGGTTTCCCGAACTCGCGGGTAGCCCGTGGCTCAAGTCTTTGCACTACGCCATGCGGAATTTCAAGGATGAGAGCTTCATCGCGCAATACCTCTCGCCGCATCTGATCCGCGAAATGCGGCTCTTCTCCGTGCTCGACGACGACATGCGCGACGCGCTGGAAGTCTCGGCGATTCACGACGAAAGCGGCTACCAGTATGTGCGTCAGGCGCTCTCTCGGCAGTACGACATGCATCACCGCGAGCCGAACATTCAGGTGTGGTCGGTCAACACGCGCGGCGACCGCAGTCTCACGCTGCGCCACTTCATGAGCGACAACCGCCATCTCTCCGGCGACACGGATGAGGTGCTGCGCCACATGGCAAGGCTGTGGCAGTTCGACGTGTTTCTCGAAAGCGTCGACGAGAACGGCACCGTGCGCAAACGCTACGAGTGTCGCTACATGCCGCCGCCGGTGAGGGCGTAGTCGCGCCGGGCGTCGCTCGCGCTTCGCCAATCTCGTCAATCACGTTGAAGGCCAGCCTGCGGGCTGGCCTTTTTCGTTTCGTCCGTGCATGTCGGCTAACGCGAAGCAAAGTGCGCGGCCGCGCTACCATACGCGCTCATCGAAACCGATTGAAGGGGCGTGCGCGGATGCAGAGATCGAAAGGATGGCGCCATGGCATTTGAACCATTCAAGGGCGTGCGGCCTTTGAGCCGCGCGTCGGCATTGCGTGACTCGCGCGCGGGCGTGATGCTCGCGTTCATGAACATCCCGCAGTTACTCGGTTATGCACGCATAGCGGGCATGCCTGGCGTTACCGGCCTGTATACGGGCTTTTTGCCTGTGATTGCGTTCGCGATCTTTGGCGCGTCGCGACATCTCGTCGTGGCCGCCGATTCCGCGACAGCCACGATTTTCGCAAGCCGTCTCTCGACGATGGCCACGCCGTCCAGCGCGGAGTACGTTGCGCTCGCAGGCATGACCGCGCTGCTCACTGCCGTGTTGCTATTGATCGCGCGTGTTTTTCGCCTCGGTTTTCTAGCCGATTTCCTCTCGCGGACCGTGCTCGTCGGATTCCTGACCGGCGTCGGCGTGCAGGTGGGCATCGCGATGCTTGGCGACATGTTTGGCATTGCAGTCACTTCGCGCCGCACCGTTGTGCAGGTTCGTGAGATCGTGACGCAACTGCCACACATCAATGGGGCGACGTTGGGCATTGCTGCGTTTGTCGTCGTGGCAATCCTGTTCTTCAAACACTACCGTCCTCGCTGGCCGGTGCCGCTTATCGCCGTGGTGGGCGGCATAGTCGCGAGCGCGACCCTGAACTTCGCCGCACACGGCATCGCCGTGATCGGCCCTGTGGCGGGTGGCTTGCCACCCGTCACCTTTCCAGCACTCGACTTGTTTCAGGTGATCGACCTGTTGCAGGTGTCCGCGGCGTGCGTCGTCGTCATCGTCGCGCAGAGCGCAGCGACGAGCCGTGCCTTCGCAGAGCGCTATGGCGAACGCGTCGACGAGGACGTTAACCTGCTCGGTCTGGCCGCAGCGAATGCCGTCGCGGGCTTGAGCGGCGCTTTTGTCGTGAACGGCAGCCTCACGCAGACCGCCATGGCCGACGAGGCCGGCGCCCGCAGCCAGTTCGCGCAACTCGTATTCGCAGGCGTCGTGCTCGTCGTGTTGCTGTTCCTCGGCCACTGGCTGCAATACCTGCCTCACTGCGTGCTCGCCGCGATCGTGTTCACGATCGCCGTGGGGCTGGTCCATGTCCGGCAGATGTACGCCATTCGCCGCGAAAGTCCTGGCGAATTCCTGCTCGCATTGACGACGGCGCTGGCAGTGGTGGTGATGGGTGTGGAGAACGGCATTCTGATCGCAATCGGGCTGTCTCTGCTTCGTCATGTGCGCCATAGCTACCGGCCGCACACAATGGTGCTCGTGCCGGGCGAGCAGGGCCGCTGGCAGCCCGAACCGACGCAGCCCGGCATGCAGACCGCACCCGGATTGATCGTCTACCGCTTCGGTTCCGATCTGTTCTACGCGAACGACCATCTTTTCGTCGATGAGGTCCGGCACCTGGTCGATCGTGCGCCGACGACGGTGCGCTGCTTCGTCATCGACGCGGCAGCGATCACCGTTCTGGATTATTCGGCTGGACGTTCGGTTGGCGACTTGTGCGAATCGCTTTCGAGCCGGGGTGTGAAGGTGATTTTCGGCCGCGTGAACCGCTATTTGCGTTCAGACATGGACCGGCATGGCATCACGCGCGTGGTAGGCGCAGAAAATCTCTACACGACGCTGCACGAGGCGCTGGCCGCCGTGCGGCCCGGCCTCCAGATTCATACCGAAGAGTGACCGCGGCGCCGCGATCGGCACCATAAAGTGATCCTGAATAATTGTGCATAGCTTGCGAATGGCTTGCATTGGCGTGTCCAGACAAACCCCGATTGTCCCGGCGAATTTGCCGCTGCAATCTTGCGCCACGAGCGTGTGGAAGCGCTTCCACTCATCCCCGTTGCGGGTGCTGCTCGCGCCCGGCCGACGGTTTAGCGAAGGAGCTTTCGTGATACAAGATCCAGCCGCTTCGCCGAATTCCGCCCACACCACCACGCCAGACGACGCGTTCACGCCACCCGCCGGGTCGTCGCTATGGCGCCGCGATTTTCTGCTCGGCGCAGCGACGGCGTCGTACCAGATCGAGGGCGCCGTCGCCGAGGACGGCCGTCTTCCGTCGATCTGGGATACGTTCAGCGCGACGCCCGGAAAAGTGCTCGCGGGCGACACGGGTGCTGTGGCCTGCGATCACTATCACCGATGGGAAGCGGATCTCGATCTCATCGACAACCTGAATTTCGAGGCCTATCGCTTCTCGATTGCGTGGCCGCGCGTGATGGACGCGGCGGGTCGCCCGAACGCGAAGGGCATCGACTTCTACAAGCGCCTGCTTGGACGCCTGAAAGAGAAGGGCATACGAGCGTTCGCGACGCTTTACCACTGGGACCTGCCACAGCATCTGGAAGACCGCGGTGGCTGGCTCAACCGTGACACGGCCTGGCGCTTCGCCGACTATGCCGACCTCATGAGCCGTGAACTCGCGGGCCAGGTCGATGGCTGGATGACGCTCAACGAGCCATGGTGCTCGGCGTATCTCGGCTACGGTAGTGGCCATCACGCACCCGGTCTCGCGAATGTTCGCTATGCGACACAGGCGTTGCACCATCTGCTGCTCGGGCACGGGCTCGCGATTCCCGCGCTGCGTGCTAACGATCCGGGCTCGGCGAAAGGCATCGTCGCGAACGTGGGACGAGGTACGCCCGATTCGCCGTCCGCCGCCGACGTGCGCGCCGCGCATCTGTTCGAGGTGCAGCACAACGCGTGGATTCTCGACCCGCTGCTCTGTGGCACGTATCCGCAGGATCTGTTCGAGTTGTGGCCCGGCGCTGAGCCGCTGGTGCTCAACGGGGATATGCGAACGATCTCGGCGCCACTCGACTTTCTCGGCATCAACTACTATTTCCGCACCAACGTAAAGAGCGATGGCGCGCATGGTTTCGTCGAAGTGCCGCTGGATGGCGTGGAGCGCACGCAGATGGGTTGGGAAGTCTACCCGGACGGTCTGCGCGATCTGCTCACGGGCTTTCGTGATGCCTACGACAACCTGCCGCCCATCTACATCACCGAGAATGGCATGGCGTCGAACGATCGCGTGATCGACGGCCGGGTGGACGACCCACAGCGGATTGCGTTCCTCAAGCGCCATCTGGCCGCGGTCGATGCTGCAATCAAGGCGGGCGTGGACGTGCGAGGCTATTTCGTGTGGTCGCTGCTCGACAACTTCGAATGGGCGTTTGGCTATGAGCGGCGCTTTGGCGTCGTCCATGTCGATTACGACACGCAAAAGCGCACCATCAAGCGCAGCGCCGAATTGCTCGCGCGTTTCATCGCGGAACGCCGCACGCGCGGTACGGCATAACGCGTGCGCGTGAGACCGGCTTGCGGTAACCACGTAGTGACCGTTCATGCACGGCAACCCGGAACAACCGGAGGAGACACAATGAAACATAACGTACCTGTCCTGCGCGGCGTGGCAGCCGCGTTGATGCTGGCCAGCGCGTTCGCGGCGCATGCCGCAGCGCCGCTCAAGGCTAACGTGATCCACTGGTGGACCTCGGGCGGCGAGTCCGCCGCCATCAAACAGTTCGCGCTCGCTTACGACCAGGCGGGCGGACAGTGGGTCGACAACGCCATCGCGGGCGCGGATCAGGCGCGCTCAACGGCGATCAACCGGATCGTGGGCGGCGAGCCGCCCACCGCCGCGCAATTCAACACGTCGAAGCAGTTTCACGATCTCATCGACCAGGGACTCCTGAATAATATCGATGCAGTCGCAGCGAAGGAAAAGTGGGATGCAATCTTTCCCGATTCGATCCTCACTGCGATCAAGGTGAAGGGCCATTACTACGCGGTTCCGGTCAACATCCACATGCAGGACTGGTTCTTCTACTCGAAGCCGGCGTTCACGAAGGCTGGCATCGCGGGTGAGCCGAAAAGCTTCGACGAACTTTTCGCCGATCTCGACAAGCTCAAGGCTGCCGGGGTCATCCCGCTCGCGCTGGGTGGCCAGGCATGGCAGGAGAAAATCACCTTTGACGCGGTCTTCGCCGACATGGACCGCGACCTGTACATGAAGGTCTATCGCGATCGCGATGCGAATGCCGTGAATTCACCGGCCTTCCGGAACGTGCTGACGACTTTCAAACGCCTGCACAATTATGTGGACCCTGGCTCGCCGGGACGCAACTGGAACGACGCAACAGCGCTCGTGATCACGGGTAAGGCCGGCATGCAGATCATGGGCGACTGGGCGAAGGGCGAGTTCTCGGCCGCGAACCAGGTAGCGGGCAAGGACTTCGGCTGTTTTCCGGGTTTCGGGCCGAAGCCGCCGTACATGATCGCCGGCGACGTATTCGTGTTCCCGAAGACCGACAACGCCGAGCAGGTCAAGGCACAGCAGTTGCTTGCGACCGTGATGACATCGCCTGCGGCGCAGGAGGCGTTCAACCAGCGCAAGGGCTCGATTCCGATCCGGCCGGACGTCGACACATCGGGCTTCGACATCTGCGCGAAGGAGGGCATGGCGATCATGAAGGACAAGTCGCGGCAGCTGCCGAACCCGGAAATGCTGATTCCGCCTGACGTGCAGGGCGCGCTGCAGGACGTCATTACGAACTTCTGGAACAAGAACCAGTCGGTCGAGGATGCGCAGAAGGCCTTTGCTACGGCGATCAGGAGCTAAGCCTTTTCATGTACGCGCTCAAGCTGCATCACGCGAGACGGCAGGCGCGGCCGCGGGGGTCCACGCGGCGGCGTCTGTCGCTCGCCGCGTGGATCGCACTTGCACCGATGGCTGCGACCGTGGTGTTCGCTTATCTGGGCACGATGCTATGGACGGCGCACGTTTCGCTGACCTTTTCGCGCTCGCTGCCCTCGAATACTTTCGCGGGTGTGACCCAGTACGTCCGGCTCTTCCAGAATGACCGCTGGATCGGTTCGCTGCAGAACATCGTGATCTACGGTGTGTGCTTCATTGCGGCCTGCCTCGTGCTGGGGATACTGCTCGCGATCTTTATCGATCAGCACGTCGTGGCCGAAGGTGCACTGCGCACGGTATTCCTTTACCCGTATGCGATGTCCTTCGTCGCCACGGGGCTCGTGTGGCAGTGGATCCTCAACCCCGAACTCGGCGTGCAGTCCGTACTGCATCACCTCGGCTTTACGAATGCGCGTTTCGACTGGATCGTCTCGCAGCGTTTCGCGATCTACACGCTCGTGATCGCGACGGTGTGGCAGGCGTCCGGTCTCGTGATGGCGCTGATGCTGGCCGGCCTGCGCGGCATCGACGACGAAATCTGGAAGGCCGCGCGGCTCGACGGTATTCCGCGCTGGCGCGTCTACGCGAGCATTGTCGTGCCGATGCTGAGGACATCGCTATCCACGGCATTCGTGCTGCTCTTCGTGATGGTGGTGAAGCTTTACGACGCCGTTGTGGCGATGACCCAGGGCGGCCCCGGCACGGCCAGCGAAGTGCCCGCGAAGTTCATCATGGACTATCTGTTCAATCGCGCGAACATCGGACTTGCGTCTGCGGCGTCGATCGTGCTGCTCGCAACCGTGCTCGCGATCCTCGCCCCGTTCTTCTACGCACGCAGCCGCGCGGCCCTCAAAGGAGCGCGACAATGAGCGCACCGCTCGTCGATTTGCCGGACGCCGCATCGCGCCTGCGAGCGAAGCCCGCACACGCTGGTCCGAAACGGCGTTCGCGCCTCACACCCGCGCGCGTGGGCGTCTATGCCTTTCTTTTCACTGCTGCGCTCTTTTCCCTGCTGCCGCTTTACGTGATGCTCGTGACGTCGGTGAAACCGATGGAAGAGATCCGGCTCGGCAATCTGCTCGCGCTGCCCGTGCATCTCACCCTTGCGCCGTGGCGTGACGCGTGGGCATCGGCGTGTACGGGGCTCGATTGTGGCGGCATTCGCGTAGGCTTCTGGAACTCGGTGCGCATCGTGGTGCCGAGCACCTTCTTCTCGATTGCCGTGGGCGCCGTGAACGGCTACGCGCTCTCGCTCTGGCGGCCGCGGGGAGCAGGCGTGCTGTTCGGCATCCTGCTCGCGGGCGCATTCATCCCCGTTCAG
Source organism: Paraburkholderia dinghuensis (assembly GCF_003837865.1). Lineage (GTDB taxonomy): Bacteria > Pseudomonadota > Gammaproteobacteria > Burkholderiales > Burkholderiaceae > Paraburkholderia > Paraburkholderia dinghuensis. The sequence goes on from NZ_RQIS01000004.1 coordinate 342,279, forward strand.
GTGATGGTCTATCCGCTCGTGCGCGTGCTTGCGACCGTGCATCTGTTCAGCTCGCTGCCCGGCATCGTCGTGATTCATACGATCTTCGGCATGCCCGTCATGACGCTTCTGTTCCGCAACTACTATGCGTCGCTGCCGCAGGAGCTATTCAAGGCCGCGCGCATAGACGGCGGGGGATTCTGGCGCATCTTCACCCAGCTGATGCTGCCGATGTCGGTGCCAATCATCGTCGTCGCGATCATCATGCAGGTCACGGGTATCTGGAACGACTTCATTCTCGGCCTCGTATTCGCGGGCACGAAGAATCTGCCCATGACCGTTCAGCTGAACAACATCATCAACACCACAACGGGCGAGCGGCTCTACAACGTCAACATGGCCGCGACGATACTCACGTCGCTCGTGCCGCTCGCGATCTATTTCATCTCGGGACGCTGGTTCGTGCGTGGCATCGCGTCGGGTGCCGTGAAGGGGTAAGGAGCAGGGAATGGCGAATCTGGCGAACGTAGCGGTGCGCAATCTGCGCATCGAACTTGGCACAAACACAATAATCGAGAACCTCGATCTCGACGTGCGAGGCGGCGAGTTCGTCGTGCTGCTCGGGCCGTCGGGCTGCGGCAAGTCCACGCTGCTGCACAGTATCGCGGGGTTGATCGACGTGACCGACGGGAGCATCGAGATCGGTGGCGAAGACATGACGTGGGCCGACCCTAAGGATCGAGGCATCGCGCTCGTTTTCCAGTCGTACGCACTCTATCCGACCATGAATGTCGAGCGAAATCTTTCGTTCGCATTGCGTATTAATGGCACGCCAAAGCCCGAAATCGAGCGGCGCGTGAAGCGCGCGGCCGACATGCTCCAACTTGAACCGCTGCTCAAGCGCAAGCCCGCACAACTGTCGGGCGGGCAGCGGCAGCGCGTCGCGATCGGACGCGCGATCGTGCGCGAGGCGGACGTGTTTCTCTTCGACGAGCCGCTGTCGAACCTCGACGCGAAGCTGCGTACCGAATTGCGTCGCGAGTTGAAGCAACTGCATCAGCAACTCGGCGCGACGATGATCTATGTGACGCACGATCAGGTCGAGGCGATGACGCTCGCCACGCGCATGGCGGTCATGAAGGGCGGTGTGATCCAGCAGTTCGGCACACCGGCCGAGGTCTACGCGCGCCCGGACAATCTGTTCGTTGCCACGTTCCTCGGTGCACCGCCGATGAACCTGTTGCAAGGCACGCTCGCGGGTGGCGAGGGCAAGCTGTGGTTTCGCACGCCGCACATCGAGGTGGACGTCACACGCTATGCGTTCAGGGGCACGCCCGATTTCACGCGACCATGTGTGCTCGGAATTCGCCCCGAGGACGTGCGCGTGGCGGGAGCGGTGCGTACCGGCGACACGGCGTGGCAAGGCCGTGTGACGCTCGTCGAACCAATGGGCAATCATCGGGTGGTGTGGCTCGAGTACCATGGTGTGCAGATCGCGTCGATCGATCAGGACAAGACGCCGCTTGTGACCGACGCGGCGGTGCCGTTCGGCCTCGATAGCGCACATGCCTCGCTATTCGACGAAGCAACGGGCAACCGCCTTTGAACGGCGACGGCGCACGAACGACAGCGGCAAAGGGGAGAACAGGACGTGGCAACCCTGAAAGATGTTGCGGCGCTGGCAGGGGTGGGGCTTTCCACGGCTTCGCGGGCACTATCGGGCAACGGACCGGTATCGGCCGAGGCGGCCGCACGCGTGCAGGCTGCCATCGATCAGCTCAAGTTTCGCCCTTCGTCGATCGGGCGAGCCATGGCGACGCAGTCGCTCGGGATCATCGGCCTTTTCGTACCGACGTTCTTTGGCTCTTACTACGGCACGATCCTGAAGGAAATCGACACGGAACTGCGTGCAATACGCCGCCACGTAGTGGTGGCGACCGGTTGCGGAGAGGGGGCGCCGCGCGAACAGGCCATCGAGGCAGTGCGCTTTTTGATCGGGCGCGATTGTGACGGCGTGGTGGTCATCGGTCACGAACTGCACGACGACGATCTCGAGATGCTAACTGGCATGCACCCGCGCATGGCGTTTCTGAATCGCGCCTTCAGCCAGTCACCGGCGTCCTCCTTCTGCGCCAATCATTTCCACGGCGGCGAACTCGCAGCGCGCACACTCATCGAGCACGGACATCGGGAGATTGCAGTGATCGGCGGGCCGGCGTCTTCATCGGACAATATCGCGCGTCTGAACGGCTTTTTCTCAGAACTCGCGCGCCACGGTATCGCGCGCGACGCTGTACAGCACGTAGAGTCCGATTTTTCGCCGGAAGGCGGCTATGCCGCCGCGCAGGCGCTGCTCGACGCGAGACGGCACTTCACCGGGCTTTTCTGCGCGAACGATACGATGGCAATGAGCGCGCTGGCACGGTTGCAGCAGGCTGGTTTATCCATCCCGCACGACGTGTCGGTGATCGGTTACGACGACGATTATTCAGCGGCCTATATGGCGCCCGCGCTGACGTCGGTGCATATTCCAACCGCGGAACTCACGCGAAATGCGGTGCGCTGGCTCATCAATCAATGCTACGGCGCCCACTGGCCAATCGAGCGCGCCTTTCCCGTGAATGTGACCATGCGCGCGTCGGTGGCGAGGGTGTCCACCGAACGCGCGCAATGATCCTGGTGCCGCGTTTGCGCCGTTAGCGCGCGGGGGTGTACGTTCCCGTGAGCGACTTTAGGAACGCCACGATGGCCTTTTCGTCGGCCTCGGAGAGCGTCGTGCCCAACTGGTATTTCGCCATGTCGCGCACTGCCTCATCCAGCCCTGTCACGCTGCCGTCATGGAAGTACGGGGCCGTCAGTTCGACGTTGCGCAGTCCCGGCACCTTGAAGGCGCGGGCATCGAGCGGGTCTTTCGTGACGTTGGCGCGGCCATTGTCGGCCTCGGTCGGCTCGGTGCCGCGTGCGGCGAACCAGTCGGCTGCGCGGCCCATGTGCTCGAACGATTGCCCGCCCAGGTTCTTGCCGACGTGGCAGCTTGCACAACCTTTTTCCTTGAAGAGGGCGTAGCCCCGCGCTTCTTCGGTATTCAGGGCGTGCAGGTTTCCTCGCAAATAGGCGTCGAAGCGGCTCGGCGTCAGCAGCGTCTTTTCAAATTCGGCGATGGCGTCCGTGATGTTCTTGCCCGACCATCCATTCGGGTACACCGCGACGAAGTCGCTCGTGAACGCCGAATCCTGCTTGAGTTTGCCGACAATCTGATCCCACGATGTGGACGCCATTTCGACGGGATTGAGCGGCGGGCCGCCAGCCTGGTCTTGGAGCGTGGCTGCGCGGCCGTCCCAGAACTGCTTGTGATTGAGCGCCGCGTTAAACACCGTGGGCGCATTGACTCCGCCCAGCCCCCCATTCACGCCCAGCGAGTACTTGCGTCCGTCCACGCCACCCTTCCCGAGTGAGTGACAGCTTGCGCACGAGATCGTGTTGTCGGATGAGAGCCGGGTATCGTGGAAAAGCCGCATGCCGAGCGCGACCTTGCGCTTGTCGACGGGCAAGGAGTCAGGCAAAGGCTGCACGGGGTCGTTCGCGAATGCTTCGGCGACACCTTGTGTCACGTACCACTGGCGGCGCGACTTAGCGACCCAGTCGAGCAGGATTTGCCGGTCGTTTTCGGTCAGTCCGGTGCTCCAGTGCACCGAGCGGAACAACGGCGGCGGCATCGTCCCGCTCTTCGTGACGGCTTCGATTTTCGCGAGATCGGCCTCCGGTGGCGGCGTGCCATCGCGCAGGGCGTCGAAGATCGCATCCATGCGGAAATAGCGCAGGCCGGTCTGAACGTCGCGCTCCGAAAGTTGCCGGATACCGGGCAGCGCGGCGTAGCCCGGCAGCACCGTCTTGGTGGAGTGGCAGTAATAACACGCGTTGCGATCGAGCACGCTGCGAACGCGGCTTGCTTCGGGCGACGCAGCGGGCTGCGCGACAGAAGCCTCTGCGTAGGCGGTGTCGTGGTACCACGCATAGACGGAGATGCCGAGATAGCCGGCGAGAAATGCAGAGGCGATAACAACTAACAGCTTTTTCATGCGTGTATCGTTGTGGATATATAAAAGGATGCCTTATTGATCCAGTTAAACACGCGTGCAGACTATGTGCGTTGCATGGATTACTGGGGTAACGTTCCATGCTACGCACGCGCGGCGTTTTGTCGTTGTTCTCGGTCAAGTAGTTTGTACCCCGTCAGGCAGAGTGCGGCTGGCGCGTAGTTCGATATTGGATGTCGCGTAGGACATCAGGTTGGGTGTGCGAAGGATATATGCGCGCCGTTGTGCGAGATTCAGGATTGGCCTTCCGCTATCAAGCGCTCGATGCGTTCGCGGTAAATCCCGTCGGTGAAGAGGACGTGGCAGCTGTTATCGACAGCGCCTGCGCAATTCTGTTTGCCTGTCTGCCGGAAGACGCGACGCACGTGCGTGGCAAACTCGCGGGGCTCACTGATCGGCCTGGTTGCGAAACAGAGGGTGTCCTGCGGAGGCGTATGCGCGAACGCGCGCATGCGAAGGAGGAAGAGGTGTCGTTTTACGTAAGGAACAACGCGGTGCGGGTTCCCGGCTATGCGATCTTAATTCGAATGAGTCGAATGACCGATCGCACAGCTTGCGAGCCTCGGCTCAATCAATGACGCTTACTTCAGCCGCCCGGCCAGAAATTGTTGTAGCCGCTCGCTGCGAGGCGCATTCAGGACCTCCCGGGGATCGCCTTGTTCCTCGATTTTCCCCTTGTGCAGGAAAACTACGTGATTCGACACATTGCGTGCGAAGCCCATTTCGTGCGTGACGACGATCATCGTGCGGCCTTCTTCCGCGAGCGCCTGCATGACTTTCAGCACTTCGCCGACGAGTTCAGGGTCGAGCGCGGAAGTCGGCTCGTCGAACAGCATGACTTCAGGTTCCATCGCCAGCGCACGGGCGATCGCCACGCGCTGTTGCTGACCGCCCGAGAGGTGTGACGGATATTTGTGCTCGACAGCGGCCGTAAGACCGACCTTGGTGAGGTATTTTCGCGCGCGGGCCTCGGCTTCGGCCCGGCTCAATCCGAGGACGCTCACGGGCGCTTCGATGATGTTTTCGAGCACGGTCATATGTGCCCACAGGTTGAAGTGCTGGAAGACCATCGAAAGGCGCGTGCGCATCGTCTGCAACTGCTTCGGATCGCTCACGCGCAGGGCGCCGCTACGGTCGGCGGTCGTGCGGATTTCCTCGCCGTTTAGCGTGATGCGTCCGGAGCAGGGCGATTCGAGGAAGTTGATGCACCGCAGAAACGTGCTTTTTCCCGAGCCGCTGGATCCGATCAGGCTGATCACATCGCCGGCTTTCGCCTTGAGCGACACACCCCTCAATACCTCGTTCTCGCCGAATTTTTTGTGCAGGTCGTCGACAGTCAGCTTGTACATTGCTCAATACACTCCATCGGGGCAGCGCGGGGTTCAGTGCCCTTGCGGTTTCAGGTAAGCCAGCATGCGTGTTTCCATGCGGCGGAAAGCCCAGATCAGGGCGAAGACGATGGCCGCATAGATCGCGGCGGCGATACCGTAAGCCTGGAAAGTCATGTAGGTCGCGGAGTTCGCGTCGCGTGCCACTTTCAGAATGTCCGGTACGGTCGCGGTGAAGGCGAGCGTCGTGGCGTGCAGCATCAGGATCACTTCGTTGCTGTACGAGGGCAGCGCACGTCGCAATGCAGAGGGCAGGATGATGCGCGTGTAGAGCTTGTACTTCGACATGCCATATGCGAGGGCCGCTTCGATTTCGCCGTAAGCGGTTTCCTTGATCGATCCGGCAAAGATCTCCGTAGCGTAGGCGCACTCGTTGAGGGTGAACGCCAGTAGCGTGCAGTTCATGGCGCTGCGAAAGAAGGTGCCCAGCAGTTCGTGTGAGTGGACGAAGTGCAGGCTGTAGATGCCCGTGTAAGCGATCAGCAGCTGGACATAGAGCGGCGTGCCGCGAAATACATACGTATAAAACCAGACGGGGCGCGAAATCCAGACATTACGCGAGGCGCGCGCGATGGCCAGCGGCACGGCGAGCAGGAAGCCCAGTGCGATCGAGACCACCAGCAACCAGAGCGTAATGACGAGGCCGGTATAGTTGAAGCCGTCGCTGTACAGAAAATTCCGCCAGTATTCCTGAATAAGCCCGATCACAGCGCAGCCCTCCGGACGCCGATCGAATAGCGCTTTTCGAGGCGATGCAATGCGAAGTTGGAAACGGTGGTGATCGCGAGATAGATGGCGCCTGTGACCACCGTGAAAAAGAAGAACGCCTGGGTAGCCTTCCCGGCGTCCTGCGAGGCCTTCACCACGTCGGCGAGTCCGATGATCGAGACGAGCGCGGTTGCCTTCACGAGTACCTGCCAGTTATTGCCGATGCCTGGTAGCGCGAAGCGCATCATCTGCGGGAACAGGATGCGCGTGAAGACTTTCCGGGCACTCATGCCATACGAAAAGCCGGCCTCGATCTGTCCGCGGGGCACGGCGAGAAATGCGCCGCGGAAGGTCTCGGTAAAGTACGCGCCGTAGATGAAGCCGAGCGTGATTACGCCCGCAACGAAGGGGTCAATGTCGATCTGGTCCATGCTCAGCGCGTCGGTCAGATTGTTGAGCCAGATCTGGATGCCGTAGAACAACAACAGCATCAGAACGAGATCGGGCACCGCTCGGATCAGCGTCGTGTACAGCGTGCCGACGCGGGAAAGCAGGCGGTTCGGCGAAAGCTTCGCCGCGGCGCCGGCGAGCCCAAGCACAAACGCCGCAGCAAGCGACAGCATCGCAAGCTTGATGGTTTCCCACGTGCCCGCGAGGAGTAGTGGGCCGAAGCCGTGAAAATGCATGGATGGATTTCCTCGATAGCAGGGCGCGCGACGCGCATTGGCGCGGCCCGCGCTCCCTTGTTGAAGCGCGTGGAGACGGACGGATTCAGCTGCCGTAGACGTCGAAGTCGAAATACTTCGACGCGATCTTCCTGTACGTTCCGTCCTTGACCATGTCGGCAATAGCTTTGTCGATCTTCGACTTGAGGTCGGTATCGTCCTTGCGCATGCCGATGGCGGCGGCGCCAGTCGGGATCTGCGGACCGGCGAACGCGAAGCCGGCACCGCGCGGGGTTTTCAGGAAGCCCAGGTCAGCCTGTATTTCGTCCTGAAGTGCCGCGTCGAGACGGCCCGATTGCAGGTCCAGATAGACCTGATCCTGGTTCTGATAGGTGACGACGTTGACACCCTTCGACGCCCAGTTCTCCTTCGCGTAGGTTTCCTGGGTCGAGCCTTGCTCGACGCCGACTGTCTTGCCCTTGAGCGACTCGATGGTCGGAAGCACGGTGGAACCCTTCTTCGCGACGAGGCGCGTCGGCGTGTTGTACATCCTGGCGGAGAAGGCGATCTGCTGTTCGCGCTGCGGTGTCATCGTCAAAGCGGAGAGCGCGCCGTCGAATTTCCGCGACTTCAGGCCAGGAATCATGCCGTCGAAATCCTGCTCGACCCACACGCATTTCGCATTGAGGCGTCGGCAGATCTCATTGCCGAGATCGATGTCGAAGCCGACGAGCTTGCCATCAGGCGCCTTCGATTCGAACGGCGCGTAACTGGCGTCCGTGCCGAAGCGGATCGTGGACCAATCCTTCGCATAAGCACCACCGGCAGCAAGAGCGAGCGCGACGCACAAAGCAAGTTTCTTCATGAAGTCTCCTAAAGCGATTGTCGACATTGCACTTCGGACCAGGGCCGGCTCGTCCTGCAAGCCTCAATACCCGGAAGTCCGCTTGGATTGGCCTGACTAGTTGTCTATACAAATTAAACCGTCGGGCGGACGATCAACAATCAGTGTTACTACTGACGAGGTTGATCATGCCGTGAATTGGACGGTGAAAAACCTGCGAGTAACATGGGTATTTGCGGGTATACGTGGAGATAAATTGACTTGTATAGACAAGATGGCTTGTGTAACCTGCATTTACCTTGTCCAGACAACTTTACTGTGATGATTAAACTGACGCCCGGCCACCTGACTCTCCCGCAACTGCGCCAGATCGCGCGCGAAACGGTGAAACTCGAACTCGATCCGGCCAGCTTTGCCGGGA
>NZ_RQIS01000040.1 GCF_003837865.1 Paraburkholderia dinghuensis
GTGCGGTACCTTGAACATCTCTGCTTTCCTTCCTTTGGGTCGAGTTTATACGCGACCTGCTGGAAGGCGAAATTTCAGGGGAAGCTCATTCATAGCATCTGGCGAAAATTTTGCCCCCCATTGAGAATGCATCAACGTGCATCAGCGGAGTCATTTATGGAAGCCTTGGTCACCGCAAACGAATTTGCAGCGATCCTGCGGATCTCGCGCCGGAAGTTTGACGCGATGTATCTGAAAGGCGAGACGCCCGCATGCCTTCGAATTGGACGTCAGCGCTTCTGGCGACCGCAAGATATTGCGGTGTGGATGAGCACCTTGATAGAGTCCCAAGCCCCTACCAGCGTGATGTTAGCGTCGCTTCGTCAAGCTGGGCAGCAGCCATAGAGCCGAAGTGGATTTACTGGGACTATCAGAACCCGGGGATCGCGTTTAGCCAGGTGGAAACCTGCTCAAATCTTGCAATCGCGAACCCAATGATGGGGTTCACCGCATAAGCCCTTATCTGTCGCCAGCGGAGCCCGAAAGCACGACCAGGAGAAAATCGATGCCATAAAGTGAAAAAGCCAATCACATCTGAGATGGACTGGCTTCCTCGATCGCGCGGCGCGCGACTATACAACGGTGTGGAAACCTCAGTATAGCCGCTTCCCCGGTCGAGTCAATCCCGTTCGTCTCCACGGTGCGCGATTTTTCGAATCGCGCGGTCGGCGCTCGCCCATACGGTCCGAGACGCCCCTTTCCACGCGCCCAGCCCGGGCGCCGGAGACGATGTCATGCCTTCAAAAATCACACGAAGCGGTACCTGTTTCCGGGGCTTCATACCGTCGATCAAGAGCCCCCCGTCTGTACCGTGGCACAGCTGGGGAGAGGAAGGGGCCGCCCTCCTCCTGGAGTTTTCTCCGGAAGTCGTGCATTACCGTGACGCCCAGGATCGGCAGTTTCAGCTAGGCACGATTTCCCACCCCTTCAGCTACACGCCCGATTATGAGGTGACGTTGCGCGACGGCTCGATCGTATTCATCGAGGTCAAGCCGGCGCAGGAAGCTCGTCGTCCTTCGGTCGCAAATCGTCTGGCTTTGGCGCGAGCCGGCCTCGCCGAACGAGGGTTTCCTCTTTACGTCTGGGACGAGAGGATTACTGGAGCCGACATCCGTCGCGACACCCTCCGGTTGCTTCGCCCCTGGCGCGGGCGGATTGGTCGCAACGAAGCTGACGAGGCTCGCGATCTGGTCGCCCGGATGCAGCCTCGTACGTTCGGCGGACTGATCCATCTCGCGCGCACGAAAACCCGCGCACTCACCTGGCTTGCAAATGGTGCCGCTGGCATTGACCTCGACTTGCCCTTCCTGTCGACGGCCGAGATCTTCGTTGACCCACCGGAGATGCGACATGCGCAGATTTTTGCTTAAGCCCGCGATCGTCTTCGTGGAAGGTTCTATTCGCTGGACAGTGCAGCGACGTCTGGCAGACGGCCGGATTCTCTTGGAATCGGACGAGGGAGAGCCGTTGCGTATTGTCGAGACCGAACTTTGGGCACGTCACGCATCAGCCGCGTGGGAACTCGACCGCGACAGTATCGCTGAGGCAGTAGCGCCCGTGATTGAAGTTTCACGGCGTGACGCGTCAACGTACAAGGAGAAGGATGTGCAGCAGGCGCAGATGCGCTTGGCATATCTTCGGGCAGTTGCAACCGAAGGATGCACCGGCCAACCGTACACGGAAGTCGTTCTTGCGCGCGTCGCTGCCAACCTTGGCGTGAAGGCACCACCAAGCTACCGCAGCTTCTGCCGCTGGAAACGGCGATACCGCATCGCCGAAGATGTCGTTGATGTTATTCCGCGTCACGAGCGCAAGGGAAGAATCAGTGTACTCGATGGCGCGCTATTGGATCTCGTTGAGGACGTTATCGAGACGCACTATCTCAATCAGCAGCGGCCAACTGTGGCATCCCTGTACGACAGGGTTGTTACAGCCATCGAGGAGAAAAACAAGCAACTGCCGGAACCCTTACCGGTAATCAGCCGCGCCACGCTTTATCGCCACGTCCACACGTTGGACTGGTACATGGTGACTGTTGCCCGCGAAGGGCGCCTGGCTGCGAAGAGGAAATACCGCCCCGTGTACGGATCACTCCGGACGCAATACATAAATGAGCGATGGGAAATCGACCACACCCCGGTCAATCTTCTCTGCGTCTGTCCAAAGCGCCGAATCGTCATCGTGCGGCCGATATTGACGGTCGTCATTGACGCGCACTCCCGCATGGTCATGGGATTTCAGATCAGCGCGCGCGTACCGGGTCAGGAAGAGGTTGGTGCTGCAATTCGCATGGGAATGCTGGGCAAAGGCGCGCTGCTGCGACAGCTTGGTCTCGAACATATCGACTGGCCCGCGCGAGGGGTACCTTCCCTCATCGTCGCGGACAACGGCATGGAGTTCCACGGAACCGGCTTGCGACATGGTTGTGCAGATCTCAGTATCGAGCTGGCGTATTGCCCAAGTCGATCCCCGTGGCACAAGGGGCGTGTTGAGCGCTTTATGCGAACGGTAGCTGAGCAGCTCTTTCACAATATTCCCGGGACAACGTGGTCGAACACGGCCGAGCGTGGCGACTATGAATCAGCGGGTCTCGCCTGCGTCACCCTCGAAGACCTGACCAAACTTGTTGTTCGATGGATAGTCGAGGTCTATCAGCATGCGCCCCACCGGGGCTTGGGTCAACGTACGCCACATATGGTGTGGCAAGAAAGCTGCCGAAAACATCACATCTACATGGCCGAAGATCCGAACGCGCTCGAAATTGCGTTCGCCGGTACCACGGATTGCGTCGTAACCAATCGGGGAATCACCTTCGATCACCTCTCTTACAACAACCACGGCCTGCAAGCATTGAGGCTTCGGTTGCCCGAAGGCGAAAAGCTGCGCGTCCGGTATTTTTGCGACAGGGTCGACGCCGTTCAGATATTCGACCCGGCCCGCAAAGAGTACATCGAGGCGGCTTGTACGGATCTGCAATACGCGACTGGACTCACACGGGATATGCACGCGGAACTGGTAGATCAACTGAGGTGCGAGAGCAAGGTGGTCGACATCGATTCTCTTCGTCGCGCCCGCGTCGCGCTAAGCGACCACATCGATGAACTCTATCGCAGCCACCGGATATCGGATCGTCGCAAGGCAGCAAGGCTCGAAGGACATTCAAGCAAATCGATCCTTTTGGGAGAGAGTGCCATTTCAACAGCTACGCCTCCCGGCACTTCAATGGATGCCGATCCCGATGATACTCGCCATACCGTCATCGCAGATATCCCGGCGTTTGCCGTTTCGAAGCGCTTGACCAACCATCCAGGGAGCAAGCGATGACCAACTTTAACGTTCGAAACAATATCGTCGATCATCCTGACTTTGTTGCCGCGAAATCCGCGATCGAGGAACTGCATGAATGGCAACGGGAGTCTGCCGAAGTATCGGGACTTGCGCTTGTGGGGCCGAGTGGCAGTGGCAAATCAACTGTACTCAAAGCATATCGTGATCAATTTCCACCGCGCGACGAGCTGACAAGGCGCGCCATAGTGATTCTGTATGTAGAGGTGCCGTCGGCTCCTACCGTGAAGTCACTTGCTGAGGCTATCCTGCTTGCCATGGGCGCAACGATTCCGCCCGGCGCAACAGGGGCCCGCCTGACCGAATGCATTGTGACGCTGGTTGAGGGATGCGGCATCGAGCTCATCATGCTCGACGAGTTCCAGCATTTTGCAGACGGAGCCAGGCGTCGGTTGCTCGAAGTGTCGGACTGGCTTAAGGGCCTGCTCAATCGCCTGCGGGTCTCGGTTGTCCTGGCAGGACTCCCCTCGTTGTTGAGGGTGCTCGACGTCAACCAGCAGCTACGGCGGCGCTTTTCAAGAATCGTGCGATTCAAGCCTTTCTCGACGGCGGAAATGCCCGATCTTGAAACATTCGTCGGTGTAGCCCAGGCGCTCATGACGGACATGCCGCTGCCTTGCGCGAATCTGGATCAGGTCGCTTTCATCAAGCAGCTGCATTTTGCGACCGGCGGGCTGGTTGATTACATGTGCAAGATCATTGGCGGCGCATATCGAATAGCAGCTTCCCGGAAAGCGAGGTTCGTGGACATCGCTGATTTTTCGAAAGCATTCCGCGTCCATATCTGGGATGAGGCACCACCGAGCAGGGATCCGTTCCACAGGAAATTTAATGGCTTGCCGCTGACGCAAACGGGCGAGCCATTTGCGGAGGGACTCTGATGGGCCGTCCTCTGCTAATAGGCGTTACCCCCTCCCCGGGCGAATCGTTTTCATCCGTTCTATTGCGAACGGCAGAAGCAAACGGACTACCAAGGCCCGGTCTTGTTCTGCGCACAGCTGGAATTGCCAGTACCTTGCCTCGGCTGCAGAGCGAGATCTCAGCGCTGGCGATGGTTTGTCGGCTGAACGTCGATCTGGTTCGCGCCCTGCTTCCGTTGGAGCGCGGCCCCGGTTCCCAGGGTTTGGCGCGAAGGCATCGCTACCAGTACTACGGAGCAACTGTTGGGCTGGAGCACCTTCTCGTAGGCCGGTGCGAGCGGGTTTGTCCGGTTTGTATCCATACCTCCGGCTATCTGCCCGCAGTTCACGCATTCACATTGGTTACCGCCTGCCCTTTCCATGCTACGCGGTTGCTCGATCATTGCCCAAGATGCGAGCGTGCAATCGACATGATGCGGCCGCGGCTTCACCTATGCCAATGCGGACTCGATCTAGGTACCGTGGAAAGCATTCCGGCATCCGATGATGAAATGCGAGTTATCAGGCTTGTGTGCCGGCGATGGCAGTTCAGTTTCATGCGAGACCTACCACCGCGCTGCCCGGATGTTCCTGATGACTTCAACAACCTCGATCTCAATGATCTGCTCAGAGCGATTTCGTTCCTGTGCAGGCTGAATGAGGAAAGTCACCGGACTTGGCGCACCGTAACGCAGTCCAAGCGGATTCGCGCGATTTCCTGGCGTGTCGAGCATGTAGGTCGCCTGCTTCGGGCCTGGCCGCATGGATTCGAAGACCTGATTCACCGGGTGCGGACTCCCCTCATCGGCGGGTTCGCGCACGGCGCGCCTGGTCGTGTGGGACGAGCCTCCATTTCGCTGTTCAGTGAGCTACCCGAACCGAAATTTGCATTCATCCACCGCTTGCTTGTTTCGAGCATGCAGCAAGGAAAGCCGGGAATCCGGCTCGCCATGGCAGAGGCGTAGCTCTTCCGCGCGGTACCCGCGCATTTGAATCGGGTACCGTCTATTTACGTCACGAACTGACGATTTTCCATGCAACCGACAACATCCCCGCTACTGGTGCGCCCTGCACCAGATCCATTAGAGGGACTTCCAGCCTATTTGCTTCGGGTGGCTCTCGCGAACGGATTTGCCGGAACATGCGGCATTTTTCGCAGAAGTGCCCGGCGCGCATGCGATTTGGCACCCCTCGGCTCAATGCTTTCCGTTGTGCAGGCTACGTTCCCTTCCAGCCTGTTGTCCGAGAGCCAGAGTCCTTCATCGAGTGCTGCGCGAACATGGAATTTACGACGCGCGCGTTTCTGCCCACTCTGCCTGGCAGGGGGCAGTGTATGGAAACGAGAGTGGGATCTAACCCTCGTTGCGTGTTGTCCGGAGCACAGAATTGTGCTGTCGGAACGCTGCCACGTTTGCACTAAAAGTCTGACCTGGTTCCGTCTCGGGTTGACACGCTGCGACTGCGGCGCTGATCTCAAGGCAGCGCCCTCGGGAGCAACGGCCGGGGACGAGCACGTGATTGCCCAATGGATGAAAAATCTTCTGGATGGGAAAGAACTTGGCGCACCATTTGCACGGCTGACGCTGGATGAGTTCTCTACGCTGTGCATCGTACTCGGTAGCTACAGCGCAAACCGGGGCATGAAAAAGCCGCTGCGCAGCGCGGCGATCACGAACGTGGGCGAAGCGGTAATGATCGCCCGACACGCGGCTATGGCACTTGATGACTGGCCGAATGGATTGTATCGCCTTCTTGAGACCATACCGGGCGCGGGTCCTGATAACACCGAAATCTCGAAGCAGTTCGGAGCGCTGTACGGAGCCTTGTTCAAGCTGCTGTCCCCGGAGCCCTTTAACTTCGTAAGAGAGGCGTTCCGTTCTTATCTTGCGCAGACATGGCGGCGTCCCATTACAGCGCGTCATCGACGGCTGGTTGAGGAAATGCAAGATCACGACTGGGTTTCAGGCCGTGTGCTCAAGGAATGCGGAGTTGCGCCGGCACTGGTGAGACGCATTGCTCAAGCGAATCCACTTGTCTCGGACGAGGCTCATCATCGGCAGCGAATTCATCTTGCGTTTTCAAAGTCAGCGATACTCGCTAACGCGTGCCGATATTCCGGGGGTTTGACGTTGGCGCAGGCAGCAGTTCGGCTTGGGCTTCCACGGAAGCGGGTTCGTCATATGGCGGAAGATGGCTTTCTGGACGTATTGCCGAGAGAATCGACGAACCAGCCATGGATTATTTCCGTGCAATCTGTCGTTGGCTGGGAGGCGATATCAGATCGAGTAACCCATCCGCCGATCGCGAACGCACAAACGGCAAGATCCCAGTTGCGTAAATTGCTTTGGTCCCGGCGTGCCTGGCGTCTATTCCTGAACCACGTTCGCACGCGTCGGCTGATCATGTGGCATCTGGACGGTGATACCGCGTGTTTCGGAGACTTCATGATAGATCCCGATGCATTGAGCAAACTGCTTGCACCAGAGAGTGACGAACATGAGGAGTGGTGCAGCGTGTCCGACGCTGCGCGAAAGCTGGGAGTAAAAGATGAGGTTTGCTACCACCTGGTGCGCACGCGACTTCTGGCAAGCGAGGTTAGTGTTCTTCGCGATCGAGAATGCCGCCTTGTGCATAGATCGGCAATCGAAAATTTCCGATCCACGTACATTTCTCTCGTAAGCGCGGCCAAAGAGTGCTGCACCACGCCCCGAGCGTTGCTCGCCACCATCCGTGCCAGGGGGATCGAGCCCAAGTGCGGACCCGGTGTCGACGGATGCAGGCAATACTTTCTGCTCTTGAGCGACTGGAATCGTGAGGCGCTATTTCACGTCGCGGCAGGCCACAATGTTTCGCCTCCCGCAAGGAGATCGACATGAAGCTCACGGATTTCCAGATTGGTCTTGAATTTATGGAAGGTCCTTTCTGGTGGCGATGCACGGATATTGGAACGCGCTCGATAGCTGCCATTAAGCTTGCCGAAGATGACACGGTTTGGTACGCGGGACCGCCGTATATGATTGAGGAGGTGGTCCTTGACGAGGCTCGGATTGCTGACTGTCACCTGACGGAAGAAGAGCACGTCGAAGCTGCACTCGTCGAAGCAGATACGTCGAGTCATCCGGGCTATCCGCATGAAGCGTTGCGTCGCATGACAAAGGCGCGCCTCAAAAGCAGAGCCTATCCGCGAACGGGGATGTTTCGGTTTGACCGTGTATGGAGCGATGGCAAGATCCTGCACCCCTATGCAGCCCACAAAGTTGGCGAGGAGTGGATAGTCAGCTTTTATTTACCATTCACCCAAGGCTGGGGGGAAATGTCTGAGACTCAGTTCATTGCCTTGCCGATAGCTACGGCATTTGATATCAAGAGGCGTGCAGCGCAATTAGCTAATCCACGGAGGACTTGATGATGGGCTCAACATCTGCTGCCAACGTCAATGCCACTGAACCGAATGATCTTCTGTACCTATGAGCTCGATTCAAGACCTTGCTAACCGCCTTGCGATCTACCTGGCCGCTTATAAACACTATATTGAGCTGAAGTCGAAGGCGGGTCTGTTGGATGTCACTAAATTCGGTGAGGCATTGGCCAGAGACATCGCAGAGATTGTTTTCGACTACAAAGATCTCGTCAATCTGAATCTCGAATCGAATTTTACTGCCATTGATCTTGGTTCGCTAACAGCGGGCTGCGCTATTCAGGTCACCCTATCCGCGAGCACAACCAAGGTCGTTGAGACACTGAATAAATTTTTCGAGCATGGCTTAGACGGCACCTATTCAGCACTGAAGTTCATCGCTCTTCGTGACAAGCAAAAGACTTACGTTAACCAGCAAATCACCAGGTCGAGAGGGACATTTGATTTCGATCCGGATCGAGACATCTACGACTTGGGCGACCTGTTTAAGATCTTGGTCGCACAGGCCAATTCTGCAAAGCTGGAAGCAGCCTGCAAGAGGCTGGAGGCCGAAATTGGATCCGAAATCCGCCCTTATTTACTTGACGCAGATCGGCTTGGGCAGCGTCTACGCAATCTTTTCTCTGCGCACGATGTCCGGACGACAGACGGGGTAAAGGCACTGCAGTCGTTTGGTGTGAGCCGCACAATCTATTCGGACAGTCTGAGCCTCGCCGAAGCCTCCAGCAGAGAAATGATCGAATACGTCGCCGAACAGTTCTGGATCAGTAGTGATTGGATCGAAGGCACGTACGACCACATATACAGCGATGCTCCAGGTGCGGAGAAAACGACTGACTGGCGGCGTAGCCTGCGCGGTGCATATGATCTCATCGAGCGCGCGAGCGCTGACGGAGAGCAGCTCAATGTGATGATTCCAGTTTGGCCCGACTTTCGCGAGCTGGATGCCATCGATGACGTTGTGGATTTCGAAGCTCTGGACTACAAACACTTCTTTCTGGTTGCCCGGAAATCAAATGATTTCTCGGTCGATTGCTTTCGCCTGGCCATCAGCGATCCATTGAGCTACCGGAAATGCCGCGATGGACTCTTCTTACTCTTCCTGGCGGCGGAGATTTACGAGATCGAGACGCAAAGAAAGACGTACATCGATGTATATCAGGTGCAAGGAGAACACATACGGAGCTGCTGCTTCGGAGACATGTTCCTTGTGGATGTCGTCTGCGCCGGTCGCTTGGTCCGTAACCACAAAGATTTTATCTATAGCGACGGAACGGCCATGCTGAAAGCAACCCGCGACGTTCCGAGCCGGCTCGCCATTTGGCTACAGGAGAATTTGACCGAGTTCGTCGCTCGGCGCTCATCCTTGCTGCCGACCACTATCACGTTCCCATAACGCAACAGCACGCGAAACCATCGTCTCTACCGTGACCATATAATGCACACAGTGGGATGAGTACTCGGGGATAAGCTTTAGGTGGAGCCGCACCACGATACCTTGGCGTTACGGCGGGTCACCGCTCAAGCAAAGGAGTAGTAGATGCGACCGCGTCACCTATTGCAACATTAATCAGATATTCGATGCGAAAAAATTCACCTTCACGGCTCCGTTTAAAAAAGCGATTTGCTCTCCCGAACACAGAAGTCCCCAAGCCTAGTCGCTGGAATCAGCGATGGAGTTATGTCAATGCCTTGTTGACACTGGTAATTTTGGCTGCTTCCGCCGCCTTCGCTTATCTGCAAAACGTGCGTTCTGAGCAGCAAAACCGTATCGCTGAATCTACTCGACGTGCGGGACAACTTGCGGAAGTTGTAGCTACGTTCGATGCCATACAAGAAGAACAACGGCAGTACTGTCATATCTATGAAGACTCGCGTTTCTGTGTCGAAACGCGCAGTTCATTGGTAGAAGGGCGACGTGCGCAACATATTGCGGATGAGCTCCCTGATCAACTATTTCACGTATCGACGACGTTGAGTGCTCGAATAGTAGCCCTCTCTGTTGCGCTTAGGCCTTACCAGTATTTGCAGTTTCACGAATTAAACCCGACCATCTGGGAAAGTAAGGAGCTCAATTGTTCGTCAGCGCTTGTAGACCAGTTGAACATGAAAAGTGCGCGCACAGCAGGTTTGGCCATCGATCGCGCAGATGCGGAAATTTTGGAAAAAGCACCGCTTGCCGATCAGCTCATTGATCGCGCGTACAGTCCCGAGCGGTCACAACTTCTGCTTTTTCTGGCACAAGCCCATGTCGACTTGGCTCCACTGATATCTACTGGGGCCGACTTTTCAAGGGTGCTTATGGATGATGCGCATCTAGACAGGATCGTGATGTCAGACGCAAGTTTCTCAGCATCGCGGTTCATTGGCGCATCACTTATGGGCGCTAGCCTGACGCACACATCATTCGATGAAACTGACCTAAGCTGCAGCTCATTGATGTTCGCGAACCTGAATGGGACGATTTCCCGCTATGCCTCCTTTGCTGGCGCGGATCTTGCGCGCGCTTCACTTGTGCATGCAGTTATCAGCAACTCGGATTTCCGCGTTAAAACATTGGCAGGCGCTGATTTACGTGGAGCGATCCTTAAAGAGTCTTGCCTAGGCAATCCGGAGAGCTTTTATGGCGCCACCATTGATCGGATGACGCTAGCTGGCGCGCTAGTTACCTCTCCAGCATGGCTCGATATTGTCGCGCGCCAGCCCGATTCAGTTCATGGTTTCCATCGAGCAGATTGGGTCATAAAGGCGAAATCTGATACAACGTGCGACGGGAAACCTGCCTATCAAATTACTTGGCCTGTTGGCTTCGATGTCGTCAGTTATGTTCGTGATCACCCTATCATTCCAATTACGACTTCCAGTCAAACGTCCCAAGATAGATAGCCCAGTTTGACCGGCGCCTTTTATGGATAGACGCACGGTGCGCTCGCCTCCAAAAACTCCGCGCGGCGATGGCGTTGATACCCCTATCTGACGCCGGCAAACATGGAAGGGTAACCTTCCACCCGTTACGGTTACATTCGGAATGGTCGCCAGGATGGCTAGCGATCGTCCATGCCATGGCAGTGGACAACATGGGTCGGTCCCGGCGCTCCGTCTTCGCTCTCGGCAAACCTCGACGATCGCTCGCAGACTCAGTGCAAGCGGTTGCCACCTACAATGGACAGAGAGGATGACAAGGCTCACCGTCATCAAGGAACAGTTTGAACTCCAATGATTTCTACCTGATGAACTTCGCGAGCTGGATGCTCATTCAAGAAATGAATCGCGCAATCGCAGTGCTCGAGCATTGCCCCGAAATTCACGATTCGACGGCGACGTGTTCATGTTTGAAACGGGACTCGAGATTCCTGTCTCTGACGCGCGACCTTCACCGAAGACCAATGAACCCGGTGTAGGATGCAGTTTGGCTTCGCGCCGCCTCGTTCGTCATCGCGGTGTATTGGGGCGCGACCTTTTCATTACGCGGTGTCCCGCCGATCCCTCCTATCGCGCACTGTCCAGTCGGAGATTGCGAAGTGACTTCCCTAAAGCGTTGGATCGTCGAGGTTCAGGACTCTCCTGATGGGAGCGGCGACGGTATTTTGCAGCTCCCTGATGAGCTGTGGAATGAATTGGCCGCGCAAGGGTGGGAGATCGGGGACGTTCTCGATATTGAGCTGGTTGCCGATCCGGGCCACGCGGCGATTCGAAATCGCTACGCGGAGTGTCGTCGGCTTTCCGCGACGCGCAAATCATAGCGGGATAGACCGGCCGCATCGGGACAGCTTGGATTGTCGCGAGTGGACACATATTTCGCAACTTCTGTAGGCTAAGGACAGGATTTCGACGAGGGGGAACAGACTACTTCTCAAAAAACTTGCGCAAGCCTTTGATTTTTTAAGGTATGCAAAGACATATAATCTGAGAGCCCACAAGGTTTGTTGTAGATAGACGCATAAGCTGAGAAAAACGGGCCCATAAGTTGCGAGACTTATGGGCCCGTTTTTCAATAGCTCAGAACTCAATTTCGGCAAAGCGATAAGAACCACCGGGCGATTGCCTGTGACACCTGTCCTCAAGACGACCCAACGACGCTCCAGGCATACGTAAGCGACGAAACACTCGCCGCGCACGAGTGCGAGCATATTGATGACATGCTCGACATCGACATCGGCTCTCGAAACTGTACGAGCGCACCAGCGTGGTGATCACGACCAACCTGCGCTTCGAGGAATGGCCCAGTGTGTTCGGCGATGCCAGGATGACGACGAGCGCTGATCGATCGCCTCGCGCATCATTGCCATATCGAGGAGACCGGCAACGAATCGTGGCGCTTCAGGGTGAATTCGGCGAAGGTTCGTACAAGCGGGAGGAGAAAGACAAAGGACGCTGACAACGCAGAGTTATCCACATCGGCGTACATCTACTACGCTGTCTCAGGGCGGGGCAAATTAAGATGAAAACCGTGGGGGTCAATATTAGGCGCTCGCCAACAGTTGCTGATCGAATGCCCTCGATGCGTCGCGCCACTTCCTCAAAAGCGCTTTCCGTCTCGCTCACCCTTCTCTCCTTTTCCTCGATAGCTGGAGCCTCCACCAGACTCGGGGTGGTGCACCAAACCCCGACGGGTGAAATTTCCGCCGGCGTTGACGCATAGTCGGTATTCCTTCATACGCCGTCGTGCATGCTGAGGGAAATCAACTATGATGGCCCCCCGTGGCTCACGCCACGGGTCAGGTCGTGGAAAACGTGCGGTAATCAAAGCACCGCGTTTGGAGAATTAATGACGGGTTACTCACGGGTTCGTCGAGGTATTGTGGTTAGCTCGCTCCTGGCGGCAGGAGCCGTAGCCGTTATAGTGATCGGCGCGGGTAACTCGCGCGCGGGACGCAGCGCCGACGGTACCCCCCCTGTCACCACGTCCTCCACAGTTGCGACAAACTCGCCATCGCCTGTCGCATCGGATGTCGCGGCAACATCTCCTGCGCCGTCCGCGTCTGAAGCGTCGGCATCGGTGGTGATACCTCCCGCGGGAACTCCCATGGCTCAAGCGATCAAATTGATCCAGGATCAAACAGCTAGTGCCCTGGCGATGAACCCAGCCGTTGAGCCGCATGATGCGGTCGGTGGCCCCCCGGCATTTCCGGCAGGTTTTGACTTTAACTCCGCTGCCCCGCCAGCGACTTCGCCGAGCGAGTGCACCAAGGCCCGGCGGATTATTTGTGTCGATAAAACGACTTACACTGCAACTATCTATGAAGGTGGTAAGCCGCAGTGGTCGTTTTATATTCGCCCGGGGGACGCACGTGGTACCCGTTATCAAACGGGGGAAGGCTACGGCCGTATTGCACGCAAGAGTCGCAATCACGTGTCCAGTGTCTATGGCACACCCATGCCATATGCGATGTTTATTTCATGGGACAAATTCCCTGCCACTGGTGAAGCCTTCCATTTGTCGTACCAGTTCCAGTCGGAAGGGTACTACGGGGCTAGCCACGGATGTATGGGGGTTGGTTCCGAAGTAGCCATGAAGCGGCTGTGGGACACCATCCCCAACGGGACACGGGTATTCGTCTACCGCACCTGAAAGCGTCGTGACACGACATCGATAGTGCGTATTTCAGTGATGGTGCGCATCGATGTGTTCGGTATGCGATCTTTCCATGTATACCTAGATCGATAAATTCTCCGTCCAAAGACATCTTTTCTGAAAACTCACAGAGGCTTGTTGTAGATAGCTGGAGTTGACCCTGTAATTCCGGACACAGCTTCACACTAAGGTTGCTGATTCCGTCGCGCGCCGGAATGCTCGTGGTGAGCGGTATTTCAACGCGCTATGGGGATGCTTCTCGTTGTAATGCTCGAATGTATTGACCCAGCGAAACCTGCACAGATTAAGCAGCTAAAGCGAATGCCTCAGCCGGGGTTTTCATCTTCAGCGCCTGGTGGGGC
>NZ_RQIS01000041.1 GCF_003837865.1 Paraburkholderia dinghuensis
ATACAAGACTGGCTTGTGGCTCAGCGGACAAGAGATGCGGCTGCATAACCCGGGGCCTCTGGAAGGCGAAAAACCGGGGGAACCTCACTTCTGATTGTTGACGAAGCGGGACAGGTGCTTCCAGAAGTCGCAGGTGCGTCGTTTTCCTTGGCTCGAAAAGCACTCGTCATTGGTGACACGCGACAGATTGAACCGATTTGGTCCGTTCCGCGTCGAGTCGACTTCGGTAATCTAATGAGCTTCGGCTTGCTTACTGGCGCCGAAAATACCATGACATACGAGGAGCTCGCTAGCACCGGAAAGACTGCCGCGAGCGGCAGCGTCATGCGGGTTGCACAGCACGCAACGCGCTACCACGCAGACCCCGAACTCGACCGAGGACTGTACTTGTACGAGCACCGGCGCTGCTACGACGATATCATCGAGTTCAGCAATAAGCTTTGCTACCACGGGAAGCTCCTGCCTCGACGTGGTTCGGCACCCTCACCCCACGACGGAACGCCCGAATACCTGCCCCCGATGGCATACGTTCACGTTGACGGCATTTGCCAGAGCCTGCCAGCTGGAAGTCGCCGTAACTTGCTCGAGGCCGAGACTATCGCCGCGTGGCTCATAGCGAATCGTGGCATGTTAGAGATGAAGTACGGCACACCGCTCCACAAGATTGTGGGCATTGTCACACCGTTTTCCGGCCAAGTCTCAGCCATCGAAGCGGCATGCGAAAAGGTGGGCATCGAGGTTGGTCGTGAAGACGGGCAATTGACTGCGGGCACGGTCCACGCCCTCCAGGGTGCTGAGCGTCATATTGTCATTTTCTCCCCTGTGTACTCGAAGCACGAAGACGGCCGCTTTATCGACAAAAGCACAAGCATGTTGAATGTTGCAGTCTCGCGCGCAAAAGACAGCTTCATTGTGTTTGGCGACATGGATGCCATAGATGCAGTTTCAGCGACCGAACCGCGCGGAGTTCTGGCGCGTTTCTTGTTTAAGAACCCTGGGAACGCCCTAACGTTTGAGCATCGTCGACGCGCCGACCTGCAAACCACGAAGACGGTGGTTTCTCAACTGCGGGACGCTGCTGGACACGATGCATTCCTGCTACACACCCTGTCTCAAGTGAAAAGGACGTTCCAGATAGTCACACCATGGCTTCGCTTAGAGCGAACCAAGGAAATTGGCGCATTCGATGCCATGCTGGAGGCCATTGACCGTGGGATAGACGTTGAAGTCTATACCGACCCTCAACTCAACATCGAAGATGCACGCGCTGACGCTCGAAAAAGAAAGCTGACGCAACTTCTTGCGGACGTAAGAGCCTTTCGCGACGCAGGTATCGCAGTCACCTTTGTACGGAAAGTGCATAGCAAGCTCATAATTGGCGACGATGACGTCTACTGTGTCGGCTCGTTCAACTGGCTTAGCGCGCAACGCGCCGGAGAATATGCACGCCACGAGACATCGCTGCTATATCGAGGCTCGGACCTACTGCAAGAGATTCTGGCGGTGCGCAAAAGCTTGCTGCAGCGAAGAATCTTGCAAACGCCCTACGTCGATGAACACTCTCGCAGACGCCCGAACTTGGAGCGGCCAGTTATTTAGATGTTTGGTCGAGCAATCTAGCCTTCGACATCAGAGTAACGGCTCCCGACGCATCCGATTTCCCAAGCTGGAACGCCTGCGGAAGTGGGCGTTCCAGCTCAAACCCCTACGACGCTGCGTACGGCGTGGGCAGTACAGCAATGACAAGGCGCTTGCCGAAGGCAGCGATTTCCTATTCCGTCGCACTGCGGTGCTCGACAACGCTCGCTATACACGGTCTACGAGACTATGGAGCGAGGCATGTCACAAGCGCACCCTGAACGAAACTTTTTGATAGCGGCGAGCAATCTACAGGAAGACTCCCTTTTGAATCTTGAATTCGCATGGCTCCCTCTGACGGCGTCGAACGTAAGGATTCTGAAGTTGTTCAAAGACATACTCGAAGCCGACGAACGAATTCGTCCTGTACTCGACGCATGGGGCGCATCCGGTGACATGAATTACGACATTCCGCCCTACCGCACTAGGCGCTCTGGAGTGCAAGTATGGCTTGTTGCTGCCGGAAGTACGCGCGACGAGGCACAGGCAGCGGCAGAGAAGATTGCCATCGAGGGAATACCTCCGGCCTTCATCGTAACCAATGAGGCGGAAGCTCACGTCGTCAGCAATCTACTTGGTCGCTAGGCTAGGTACCGGTTAAGCCATCGCTCCACCTCGTCGACGACAAACGCAGGTAGTGGTCGCAGTATCGCAGTAAGGAAGGCGTCGGTGCGCTCGATTTCGACGCTCTTCAGGATGTCTTTGGGCTTTGGTGCAGAGCGCGGAGGCGGACGATAACTTACTCGGAAGAACTTCACCTCGCCGGTTGGACGAATCCACAGGTCTTCAGCGCGACGAACCGCCGAACTGTACATAAAGCGCAGCCAAAGTCTCCGAGCAGGTTCAAGTGCACCTGTATCGGATTTCTGCCGTCGTCCGCTCGCCGGAGAAAAATCCGCCAGAAGCGGCAAGATATAAGGCAAATGCTGGGGTTGAAGGTCCTTGTAGGCCCATATATTCGACCTATTGGCTCGTTTAAGCAGTTCGATGAATTCCTTATGGGAGAACCCTGGAGCAATTTCTTGCAACCGAGCGTAATGCTGCCGCCACGCATCACGGAAATCTGCCTTTAGCTTTTCCGCAGCTTCGTCGTCCGGGTCAGCCGGCGTAAGTATCAAGTACGGCCCGGCGGTCTTTTCTTTGCTGGGGCACCAGTCGGACTTTGGAAGATGCGCGAAATGTCCTCCTTTAGCGGCAGCAACTACTGACATTAGCTGCGGGCAGAAAGGGCATCGCGCCCGGGGGCGAGTGTCGACCGCTGATGAGGTCGCCTCTACGCGTCCGAACTCGAGAAAATACTCTTCGGCCGTAATTGGTTTGTGTGTGTAGGGGTGAAATGCCTCATGCATAATTGGCTCTTCAATTTCCGATATACCTCAAATATCGGCGCGGTCGGCAAATACTTGACAGCTAAGCGGGGGGGGGCAGCACCTCGACCAGCACGCGCATCACGGAGGCCGGTGTGTAGAACTGTCCGCCCTTCTTGCCGTCGGCAGTCGCGAACTGTCCGAGGAAGTACTCGTACACCTCGCCTAACAGGTCCTTCGCGTGGTGACCTTCTCCAAGGCCAATCTTGGAAATCAGGTCGACCAGCTCGCCGAGGCGACCGGGTCTGAGCGGATTTACGTCGGCGGTCGCCCGTGATGCCATTCACGCTACATGCTCAATGATTCTGCCGCTTGATGCCGTTGACCAAACGTGCCCTATCGGCAAACGAGGCTTGCCGTTGCAAGCTCAGAATCAATTGGCGTTACACGAAACGCAAGCGGCTGCAATTTTCTTTCGCCTTATCGAGTCGTAGGCTTGCATCCCAAACGAGCCGCGCGACCACGCCGGCGTCTCCTAATGCATTAATGGCGGCAGAGACCAGAACGGGGTCAACGGACACCGTCGTGATACGGCCGTCCTGTTCCTTTACGCGGAAAAGCTTGTCAGTACATGTCGTTTTCTGCTTGAACTGACTCATCGCTATCTCCTGGTCGTCGGTAAAGGGGCAGCCCTTGCCAGGAAATCTCAATCCCCAACACGACCGGTTGTCTACCATGCACGGTATCGAGACAGAACGTTGTCCATATCGTCCCAGCGACAATCGACCGTTGGGTCTAGCCAATCCGCTGCCCGCCGTATCCACGCTGCATCGATGACTCCGTCCGACGACTTCCGGTTCCTCGACTCGAATTCGGCGGCTAAGGCGCGCAGGCGATTGGCCCGTTCGAGCTGTGAGGCCCACTCCTCGACCTGTTTCAAGCGATTGAGTTCGGCTCTGTGAATCTCTTCAAGTCGCGCACGTTCGGCCGCCCGGGCCTCGGCGATGACTCGTTGTTCGGCCTCTATCTCCGCATTGACAGAGTTTCGAATGGCGAAGTGACGAAGTCTAACGACGAATGCCCGAATCTTTGTCTCAATCGCAGCGCTTCGTGAGTCTGCGGTGCTTGCGTCGGCGTAGCTGTGTCCGAGTCGAAATGCTGAAATTTCGAGTTCGTTCGTGGCGTGATAAACGTCGCGTTGGCTGTGCCGGTTGAATCCAAGACGTTTGTTTTCAGCCAATTGTTCTGGTGTGAGAGGAACTCTCTCCTGCCGACTCCGCTCCTTCATGCGGAACGTTAGCTTGGCGTCCATGACAACCACATAGGCGGATTCATTCTCCTTGCCCGCTGTGGAAAGTTGGTAGCCCGCTCCCGACAGAGTCTGCAGTAGCTGGTTCAGCACCAGGAGCGCGCGCAATGAGTTTTGCTGCGAAACCGAGAGACGCATGAGCCCAGCCCCATCGCAATAAGCCCAGTCACGGGAGTCTCGCTGCTTGCCTTCAAGTTTTTTCGCCATCCGCTTGATGAGCGGTAGGCAATCGTCGATGGACGTACGCGGGGCAACAGTCGGCACCTCGGGAGCGTGAGCGGCATCATCACCAATCCGAGCCTTAGTGCGCGTCGAACGTTCGTCATCCTGCGGGTGCCTGTAGACAGTGCGCTGGTACGTTGTTAGCCCCTTGATTCGTGCCAAGGGTGGCCTCTTGACTGTCTGACCGGCGGCGATTTTTGCCCAGTACCCGACAGGTGGAACCGGTATGTGGAGTTTGACGCATATCTTTCGAAGACCGACGTCGGAGATTTCGTACCTCTTCGCTACTTTACTGACAGGCTCCGACCAGATTTCCTCATAGAGCTTCTCGCGCTCGAAATTATGAGTTTCAGTTGGCATGCCGGTCACTCGATGTCTTCGGGAAGTCGGGCCTCACGGTCAGCCGCTGCGACCGTTCAGCCACACTGGGATTATCAGAAATGTACCCCGTGGACGGACCGCCATCGTGAACCGGAAGCGCGAAATTCCGTCGCATGCGGGAGCATCAACTTGCGGAGCCTGACGGTTATTCCGGCAACCTCTGCCACTTCGGTCAAGCCGACAAAATCGAGACCACTTCGATAAGGCAAGCGGTAAGAATCGCATGCTTTACGTCTTGCAGCGCAGAGAGGATTGCACTATCAGCGTTTGCGCTATCCCGTGTAAATGCAAGCGCAATTCGTCCGGGTTGACCGACACCAATCGTCGCATCGTCGCAGCCAGCCTCCGCGAGCCGCTCAACAAGTTGCTCGTGCTCGCAGTCTTCTGTTGCCAGTTGGTATTTGAGAGTGAAGACGTAGCTCATGGACTACTCGCGCTCTTTTGTGTCAACGCCCATTGCCGACGATGTCGGCGATTATCGGGTCTTCGCCGAGCGCGGGACTCGAACGCGCCGCCGGGTTTCCTTTTCGGAGACTGCCGAGATTCGCTGCTCGGCAAGAACGTCATCAAGCGTTCGCCCATGGCCAATTGGCCGGGCAAATAGCTCGAGCCCCACCGCCTCGAAGAGACTCAGGAGTTTTACTGTGCCGAGTTCGGGAAGTTGTCCGGTCTCAAAGCGGCTAATTCGCGCGCGAGTGACACCGCTTAGCTCTGCCACCTGCTGCTGGGTCTTGTTTGCCGCAATCCGGGCGCGACGAAACGCTTCGCCGAGTTCAAATAGGCACATGTGCCACCTGCGATACGTTAAGTTCAATCAGGCCTATATTGCGTCTTATAAGACACGCTATTAACCTGTGTCCTTTAATCCCTCGAATTCGTGACCAACGTCCCACATCGGTTGCGGGGAAGCGGTCAACTGCCGAGGGGAAAGCTGCACGCCTGTGCTCGCCGAGGAAAAGCGTGCATGGAAGGCTCAATACTCAAATCCGGGCACACCTCAACAGCGCTCCGGCCACGGCCACAATAAGTTCAACCAGCGAGATTTCGTGATACGTGTCGGCGGTACTCACGGGCGGCATCTCTCGCACAGGCAAGCCCCGGATGCGACGAAGCTTCCGACGCAACCATGCTCGACGGGCAGCCCGGGAAAACTCTCTCTCGGCATGTTCGGGCGTATCTGCAACAACCGCGAATTCACGCCCCTCGACATAACCGGACAATTCATAGCCAATGGGGCGCTGGGTAAGCCACGCGGTGTAGCCCCAGGAGACAAGTTCAGTTGCCATGCGTTCGTGATGAAAGTGCTGATTGCGCCGGGATGGCTACAACGAATTTTCAGACGTCACAGACGGACACCAAGATTCCGCGTGCCACGCGCCTGCCGTCGCTGAAGGGTATGTCGCGACGCTCGAACGTCGTTGTTACTATCGCGCGGCAGTTCGAGCAAATAGCGCGGCTCTTATCTCCGTCGGCATACAGTCGGCGTTTGACGGTTTTCATGATGTGTCTGGCGAATATTGGATTCGCTCTATAGCCATCTCGATGTATCTCGTCCGATGTCGGTGCCCTGAGAGGTCCTCGACATCGGCGTCGCAGACCTGCACGTTTTCTCACACGGCAATCGGGAATGAGCTCCTCGGTCACGTCCCGCCACGACGCGCCGTAGCCAATGATGTCGGCGACGCGGTTGAATATGCACTCTGCGTCGCTGCTGAATCCGCTCGGGCCGAGGAGGTGGTAGATACGACCGCTTGCAGTACGCCCCTACGCGCCACAGCATCAAGCTCAACTATTGCCGTGCTCACGCGTCCATCTCGCGTTTCCCGGCTATGTCCGACAAAACGGCGCTCGCCGTTTTCACATTCTCGTATCGACCAGCGCTCCAGATAGACCGTACCTGAGCCTTCTCCTGTCGGATGCAAATAGATTGACATGCTTACCCTCTACCGTATGTTCACAGCGCCCCGATACGCAAACCAATTACCCCGGGTTTACCTCGATGGCGTCGTTCGCTCCCCGGCAACCTCTGTGAACGACTGTGAGAAAACACTCTGCAATCGAAGACGAAATAGTTCTACGACAGCCGGGTCGCCAAGACCGACCTCAGATTGGCAGTGAACAAGCCTGTCGCGATGAGCCTCAAATCCATCTGTTCTATCATCAACAGCGAGCCAGCTCGTCAGCGAACGGCGAGCAACGTAGTCGAGCACCTGCGCACCTCGAGGCAGCAATGGCCACACCGCGTCGTGGAATTTATTGCCGTAGTACGTCGCCTCCGAAACTCGGTCTCGCAATGTTGCGAGAGGTAAACTCGCGCGGGTGTATTCAAGCCCTAGCGTCAGTGCCCAATCAGTCGACAACACGATTTCTACTGCGGGATATGGCTGGAGCAATTCATCGAGCACGCCAGCGTATTCGAACAATTCGATTTGCCCGGGAGCACTACTCACGACACCGCCTGGCGTTCTGTAGGCATTGCCGCGATGCAGTACGCCATCGATATCAAGAAACAGAACTTGTCGCATGACCACTCCTTTCGCGCATCTGTGCCCCGGACTCCGGCCTCTCGCCGCGAGCAGTGAGGCATGAATCTGGCGGCTAGCAGTGCGGCACGTTCGGCCTATGGAGGTGCATCCACAGGCCACGACGCCTTACGTAAATCTTTGATTTGACTAGATTGGCCGCGTAAAAACCAATTCCTGAGTTTGTACGGCTAATGACGGACAAAGCGCCTCGTCCACCTCACACCACACGCCACTGGTACTGGTCGACTTCACCCAACGAAAACTCTGGGAATGTTTCAATCTGTGCCGACAAGGTCGACAAGCGACCGCAGTGCACGCTGATAATTCGATTCTTCAGGGGCGCGCACGCGTGAGACGAAACTCTTCGCCCGTCGCAGAGCATCGCTGCCAACTGTTGCAATTAGCATTTCTTCATCTGACGGCGGTCGAGTCGCGTGCGCGCCGTGCGCTTGCAAATGCATCTCAAATTCGGCTAGCGTTTCAACATCGAATCCGCGTTCCGCGTCAAGGTCGACACGATGCGCGACAGTGTGCTCGGAGAACACAAGGTCGAGAGAGGCAAGAATGACGTACGGGTCCGAGCGGGTCGACATAAAATCCAACACCGCCAGTTCTTCCGTAGTGCAAAATATATCGGTGATATTTACAACTCGACGCCCTAACTGACCGCTCGCCCGCCGCATAGCCTCGAGGTCGTAGTGGAACCGCAAGGCATTGCCGATTACGATTACCACTCCCCGATAGCCGTTTAGGATTCTCTCTAGCAGCAATACGTCACGACACAGCGAGCGGGACACCTCAACCTCACCATCATGCTGCATTGATGGTGAATGCGGTTCTAGCGCACCGAGAGCGCCGCTCACACAAAAGAATACGTAAACCATGCGCGCTCCAGCCCAGTGGGTCATTGAGGTTGCGAAGAATAACTGGGCAAGTTTCGCAGTTTCCCAGTCAAAGGCGGTATTGGCTACTTACGCCCGCCGAGCGTACAGCCTCTCGACAAACTTGCGTTGGCCATTCAGATAGTTCGGTGGACGTAGCTGGGCAAGGTGGCCTTGCAGACGCTGCACCAACGGGTTGTTAACTGTCGCGCTTAGAACCTCCTCCCCGGAAGCAGGTCGTTTAGCCGCCTCGCCGAACCCTTCCAGAAGCGTTCGCAGGCGGTCGGCGGCTTTTTCGTTAAAGCCTGTCTCAAAACCAACGTCGACGCGCATCCCCGCCGTCACATCGCTGAATTCAAAGTCCGGCGACGTGACAACAGCGTATGGCTCGCAACGAGGCTCCATGAATGCCAGTATCGACTCTTCCTTTGTTTCACTGACAAGCCTCACTGAATTCACAATGCGATGTCGGAACGACGCACACGCCTCTCGCAGGAAAGGAAGGTTATGGACCAAAGGCCAGTCGTTCCCTACGGCAACAAGCGCGCCTGGAAACGACTCAATTGTTTCGGCGAACAGGCGGACATCGGATTCTAGCGACCGTGTAGCCGCTGGCGCGCCCTCTCGTGTCGTGATGGACGGATGTCGGCCAATCGCGCCTAGGACGCCGCTTACGCAGAAAAAAATCAAAACCATGTGTGTCCCGTTCGAAAGGAAGCCGCCGGCCAATACCCGGCGGCCTTCAATTTGCGCGGCCCAGTCGCCTCGTTGAGACTACGGGGTTGTCAATTGCACACGCCTCCCTCAGTGGGCTGCTCCGCAGGCTGTCAATCGAATCGCTCAAGACGTGTTAGCAACGAAGGCGCTCGCTCCGTCGGCCTGACCTGATTGTAGCTTTTTGTGCGTACTTATTTCAAGCGTGCATACGCCGAATGGTAGAATATTTTTTGACTGCGGGGGATGCTGTGCGGCTATGCCGAAGCTCCGTGACGCAGTCGCCAGCGGGATATCCGAACGACTAAAGACAATTCGAAGAAGGGTTGCCCTTTCGCAAGACGAACTTGCCGCGAGGGCCTCTCTCGCGCGCCCCAATCTCGCAAGCGTCGAACAAGGTCGCCGGGCGAACCTGCGACTTTCAACACTTGCGCGACTAGCAGATGCACTGGGCGTGGATGTGCTCGACTTCTTTTGTGACCGGCCCGCCGACGAACAGCAACCGACTGGCGAAGACGCCACAGCCCGTGTAATAGCCAACGTGAAGCGACTTCGCGGTCAGCAAGGGTTGAGTCAGGAAGCACTCTCGGTCAAAGCGCACCGATTTCGCACATATGTGGGGCGGTTGGAAAACGAGGCGGCAAGCCCAATGGCAGTCGACCTGCAAGACCTCGCAGAAGCCCTCGGCGTTTCCATCACAGAACTCCTTGGTTCTGGTGCCCCATCAGTCATGCATACTCAAATAACTCTATAAGCCCAGGAGCTCGACTCACAACACCGTCGCCCTAGCGGCATGCGATGCCACGACAGAGCACTCCGTCAACATCGAGAAATAGAACTTGTCGCATTTTGCTTCTCATCATCAGTCGACAATCGACATCACGGCCACGCGTTGGTTCACAATGCAGCTCACCGTCACACTGAAAATCCCGACTTAAGCGCGTTATCGACTACAGTCCTCCATCAGCAAAGACTCTCAGGTTTTCCTTCTGGTAATCACGACGTCTCAAGTTTTCGCGCACTTTGGACGACGCTCCTCGGTGCTGGGCGCGACGGCGATATCACAAAAACGGTTTTCGCGCCAAAACGTCAAACCTGAGAATTTAGAGTTTTTTCAGCCAGAGTTTTTTCGACATCGAAAAGAACTTTTTCTTGAAAGATAGTGAACCGAGTTTATCCCTGCCTGCTCGCGGCTTCCACATTGAGCTTCCCCTGAAATTTCGCCTTCCAGCAGGTCGCGTATAAACTCGACCCAAAGGAAGGAAAGCAGAGATGTTCAAGGTACCGCAC
>NZ_RQIS01000042.1 GCF_003837865.1 Paraburkholderia dinghuensis
CGACGGGTCTGGCGACGACGGACAGCACGGTCTCGACGCTGTCGACGAATCTGGACACGACCAACAGCAACCTGGCGAGCGTGTCGAGCTCGGCCTCGACGGGCGTCAGCTCGCTGTCGAGCGCGGTGTCGACGACGACGAGCAGCATTGCCAGCCTGTCGGTGTCCAGCTCGACGGGAGTGTCGTCGCTGTCGACGACGCTCGATACGACCAACAGCAACCTGACGAGCCTGTCGTCGTCCACCTCGACCGGCATGAACTCGCTGTCGACCAGCCTGTCGACCGCGACGAGCAGCGTTGCCTCGCTGTCCTCCGGACTTGACACGGTGTCGTCGTCCGCATCGACGGGCATCGCTTCGGTATCGAGCGGCCTTGCGACGACGAACAGCACGGTGGCAAGCCTGTCGGTTTCGACGTCGACCAGCGTCGACTCGCTGTCGACCGGCCTGTCCACGACGAACAGCACGATCTCGAACGTGTCGGTTTCGGCTTCGACCGGTCTCGCGTCGCTGTCGACGGGGCTCGACACGACTAACAGCAACATGACGAGCCTCTCGGCGTCGACGTCGACGAGCGTCGGTTCGCTGTCGAGCGGCCTGTCCAGCACGACCAGCAATGTCGCGAGCCTGTCGGTCTCGGCATCGACCGGCATCCTGTCGCTGTCAACGGGTCTCGACACGGTGAGCAGCGATCTCACGGATCTCTCGGGCTCCACGTCGGTCGGTATGACCTCGCTGTCGAGCGGTCTGTCGACGACGGGCAGCAAGGTGGCGAGCCTGTCGGTCTCCAGCTCGACCAGCATCTCCTCGCTGTCGAGCGGTTTGTCGACCACGACCAGCACCATCACCAGCCTGTCCGCTTCGACGTCGGCCGGTGTGACGTCGCTGTCGAGCGGGTTGTCGACCACGGACAGCAATGTCGCGAGCCTGTCGGTGTCCAGCTCGGCTGGCGTCGCATCGCTCTCGTCGGGCCTCGACTCGACCAACAGCAACCTCACGAGTCTGTCGTCGTCCACGTCGGCTGGCGTGACCTCGCTGTCGAGCGGTCTCTCGAGCACGAGCAGCACGCTGACCAGCGTGTCGGCCTCCACGTCGACCGGCATCGACTCGCTGTCGACCGGCCTGTCGACCACCGGCAGCAACATCACGAGCCTGTCTGCATCGACCTCGAGCGGTCTCACCTCGCTGTCGACCGGCCTGGCCAGCGCGACGAGCAGCGTCGATTCGCTGTCCACCGGGCTGAACACGGTATCGGTCTCGGCTTCGACCGGCGTGTCTTCGCTGTCGTCCGGCTTGTCGAGCACCAACAGCACGCTGACGAGCGTATCGGTCTCCGCTTCCACGGGCATCAATTCGCTCTCGACCGGTCTGTCGACCACCGATAGCACGGTGGCAAGCCTGTCGGTCTCCGGATCGACGAGCCTGTCGTCGCTGTCGAGCGGTCTGTCCAGCACGACGAGCAACGTCGCGAGCCTGTCCACGTCGACTTCGACCGGCCTCAGCTCGCTGTCGACCGGCTTGTCGTCGGCGACCAGCAACATCGCGGATCTGTCGGTCGGTCAGGCCAGCCTGTCGGTCTCCGCATCGGCGGGTATCGCGGATCTGACGACCGGTCTGTCGACGACCAACAGCACGCTGACCGACGTGTCGACCTCTGCGTCGACCGGTATGGCGTCGCTGTCGACCGGTTTGTCGACGGCCAACAGCGACATCGTCAGCCTGTCGGCTTCTTCGTCGACGGGGCAGGCGTCGCTGTCGAGCGGTCTGTCGACGACGAACAGCACGGTTGCCAGCCTGTCGGTGTCGAGTTCGACGAGCGTGTCGTCGCTGTCGACCGCGCTGTCGACCACCGATAGCAATGTGTCCAGCCTCTCGGTGTCGGCTTCGACCGGTATCGATTCGCTGTCCACGGGCCTTTCGACGGCATCGAGCGATCTGTACAGCATGTCGACATCGACGTCGACCGGGGTCTCGTCGCTGTCCAGCGGCCTGGCCTCGACGGTGAGCACGGTCAGCAGCCTGTCCACGGCGACGCTCGGCAACGTGAACTCGCTGTCGACGACGCTCTCGACGCTGTCGGCCTCGTCGTCGACGAGCATCAGCACGCTCTGGACGGGTGTGAATTCGCTGTCGACCGGGTTCGGTGTGTTGTCCACGACGGTCATCAATCTGTCGACTTCGGCTTCGACCGGCATCTCGTCGCTGTCGACCAGTCTCGACAGCGCGAGCACGAGCATCGCCAGTGTGTCGACATCGGCTTCGACCGGTCTCTCGTCGCTGTCGACGGGCCTGTCGAGCACGAACAGCGACATGAGCAACTTGTCGGTGTCGACTTCGAGCGGTATCGCGTCGCTGTCGACGGGCCTCGATTCGGTGTCGACTTCGACGTCCGCGGGCATCGACTCGCTGTCGACTTCGACTTCGAGCGGTATCGCGTCGCTGTCGGGCAGCCTGTCCACGACCGATAGCACGGTCGCCAGCCTGTCGACCTCGACCTCGTCCGGCCTGAGTTCGCTGTCGACCTCGGTCGATTCGCTCTCCAGCGGTCTGTCGACCACGGATAGCACGGTGGCGAGCCTCTCGTCGTCGACCTCGACCGGCATGAACTCGCTGTCGACGAGCGTCGACTCGCTCTCAAGCGGCCTGTCGACCACGAACAGCAACGTGGCCGTCCTGTCGACTTCGACCTCGAGCGGTATGAGTTCGCTGTCGACCAGCGTGGATTCGCTGTCGAGCGGCCTCGCGACGACGAACAGCAACCTGACGAGCCTGTCGACCTCCGTGTCGACGAGCATCGACTACGTGGTCAATGGCGTCACCTCGCTGTCGTCCGGCATGAGTTCGCTGTCGTCTTCGGCCTCGACGGGCATCGGCTCGCTGTCGACGGCGGTCGATTCGGTTTCGACGTCGACCTCCACGAGCATCGCGTCGCTGTCGACCTCGACCTCGACGGGCGTGAGTTCGCTGTCGACCAGCGTGAATTCGCTGTCGACCGGGGTGAGCTCGCTGTCGACCGGATTGTCCACGACGAATTCGACGGTGGCTTCGCTGTCGACGACCGTCGCGCCGGTGGTCGAACAGATCAACGCCGCTGCCAGCAACGGCAACATGTTCAGCGGTACGCAGGTTGGCGGCATGAACACCAACGGCACGGTGCAGACACGCGGACAAAGCGGCACCAGCATCACCAACGTGGTCGCCTCCGGCTGCTCGTCGGTGTCGGGCGTCGATGCGACCGGTACGGGTCTGTGTGCGACGGCAACCGGCGACGGCGCGACCGCATACGGCTCGAACGCGGTGGCGAGCGCCGAGAACACGACTGCAATCGGTTACCGCGCGGCGGCGACCTACGCGGGTTCCGTGGCAATCGGCTACAACGCGCAGGCGGTTGCAGATCCGACCGTTGCGATCGGTGCGAACTCGCTCGCGGCCGGCAACAACTCGGTCGCGCTCGGTGCGTCGGCATCGGCGGCGGGTTCGAACTCGGTGGCGTTGGGTGCAGGCTCGATCGCAGCGCAGGACAACACGGTGTCCGTCGGCTCGCAGGGTAGCGAACGCCGGATCACGAACGTGGCGGATGGCGTGAACCCGACTGACGCTGCCAACGTCGGCCAGTTGAACAGGGCGGTCGGCGGCATTCAGAACCAGATCAACGAGGTGGCGCGTAACGCGTACTCGGGTGTTGCTGCCGCGACCGCGCTGGCGACGATTCCGGAAGTGGCTGTCGACAACAACTTCTCGTTCGGCATCGGTACGGCGAACTACGCAGGCTACCAGGCTGTGGCGTTCAGCAGTACCGCACGCATCACGCAGAACGTGAAGGTCAAGGGTGGTGTGGCCATCAGCGCAGGCAAGACAGCAGTCGGCGTGGGTGCGGCATACCTGCGATGACGAATGACCGTAGTGCAGAGCCCGCGCGTGTCGGTCGGATGGCTCCGACCGGAGAACCGGCCGACACACCGATTGCAGCGAAGCTGTTTGCTGTTTTCTTTAAGCAAGAAACAGAATGAACAAGAATTACCGAAGTATCTATAACGAAACGCTTGGCGCGTGGGTTGCCGTCAGCGAAATCGAGGCCGCGCGCGGCAAGAAAAGCCGGTCAAAAACCGTTGCCGGGCCGGCGCTCGGGCGAGCGGTGGTGGCCATATCGATGGCCGGGGTGCTGTCTGGCACGATGTTAGATTCGGTCCAGGCCGGCGTTGTCCGTGCCAACGGGGCGAGTGCAGTGGGCACTTATAATAGTGATACGGCTGCCGTCAAATATACGTATCAGAGTACAGTCGGGGCCTCCGTTGGCGGTGTCGCCCTGTCTGGGGCGATCGACTGCGGCATGTTGTTGCCGGCTGGCAGCAACACCAAATCCTCGATGATCTATGGCGCCGGGACTTCGCCTTATACGGGGGGGCTGTACGGATTCGGCGCGCAGAAAAGTGCCGTAAGCTACGGCGTCGCCACCAACAGTGCTAACGGCCAGTCCATCAATACCTGGTCCGGCGCGCAAACCATCAGCGGAAGCAGGATCTCCGTCACGGCGGCTAGTTCGGCGCCGGCGAATGCTAGCGGCAATAACTCCGCGTTCGGCATGAATTCGTTCGCGACCGGGTGCGGCTCCCAGGCTACCGGCCTGGGTACGACGGCACTCGGGTGGGGTGCGGTGGCGTCGGGTACGGGGTCCACGGCCCTGGGCATCAATTCGACAGCGTCTGGCCAGGGGTCGCTCGCTTTCGGCGTCTACTCGACTGCGTCGGCTACCGACACACTCGCGATGGGGTCGCTGACGACCGCTAGCTCGACGGGCGCTATTGCGTTCGGTGCGGGTGCGAACGTGTCCAATAACATGGCGTCGGGTATCGCACTTGGTAAAAACGCGACCGTAAGTGGTGCTTACGGTATCGCACAGGGCGACAGCGCGGTATCGGGCGCTGTTGGCCAGAACGTCGCGATCGGCCATAGTGCGTCGGCGAACTCAAGCACGGGTGCCGGGGGCGCAGTCGCGATTGGCTCGAAGACCAATGCGACCGGCGACGGCGCCGTCGCAGTCGGCTTCGGCGACACCGCGACCGGCAACGCTGCGATTGCGATGGGCAATAACTCGATGGCGACCGGCGATGGCGCAATCGCGATGGGTAACGCTGCCGGGGCAAACGGCGCGAACGCGGTGGCTATCGGTAGCGGCGCGAAAGCGCAGTACGCCGGCAGCGTCGCGATCGGCGCCGGCGCCACGACGGCCGCCACCGCATCCTCGGCAGTGGGTTACGGGACCAGCACGACGGCAAACGGCGAAGTGTCGTTTGGCGCTGCAGGCAACCTCAAGCGCCTGACCAACGTGGCGGACGGTTCCGCCCCGCAGGATGTCGCGACCGTTGCTCAGTTGAGCACCGTGGTGAGTTCGCTCGAGCCGGGCGTGAGTTCGATTTCCACCGCGTATGCTCCGCTCCCGTCGAATCTGGCCAGCATTTCGACTTCTGAAGCGGCAGATCTTGCCTCGCTCAGCACTGGCGCCGTCGGCGCGAACAGTTCTGTCTCGTCGCTTTCGTCGTCATCGTCAACGTCTCTCGCCGGGCTCACGACGAGCCTCTCCACGACGAACAGCAAACTCACGGCAATGACGGCGTCGACGTCGAGCGGTATCGACTCGTTGACTTCGAGCCTGTCCACGACGGGCAGCGGTCTCGCTTCGTTGTCAACCTCGACGGCAAGCAGCCTGTCGAGCGCGAAAAGTACGTTCACCTCACTGTCGAGTTCGACGTCCACCGGGTTGATCACGCTGGCGACGAGCATGAGCGTCGCGAGCAGCACGCTGACTTCGCTGTCGGGTTCGACTGCGGATCGCTTTGCCACCGCCGACAACTCGATTTCGTCGCTGTCGGTGTCGAGGTCGAACGCGCTGAACGCGACCAAAAGCAGTCTGAGCACGTTGTCGGGTTCAACTTCTTCGGGTCTCGCCACGCTGAACAGCAGCCTGAACGATCTGACCGTTTCGGTGTCCAGCGGGCTCGACCAGTTGAATTCGAGCATGAGCATGACGTCGTCGTCGATGCGCGTGCTGTCGCTGTCGTCGTCCGATGCGATCGGCGCGCTCGCGACGTCGTTGTCGTCGCTTGGCGGCGATTTCACGTCGAGTCTGTCGACTTTGACGGCGGGTGTGTCGTCCTTCCAGACGTCGGCGTCGAGCGGCATTGCGACCGTGTCGACAGGCATCGATTCGTTGAGCGCTTCGGCTTCCAGTAGCCTCGTAAGCACATCGGCCTCGCAGGACTCGCTGTCGTCTTCGGCATCGAGTGCGTTCTCGTCGGTGTCCTCGGACCTCAATACGCTGTCCACGTCCAGTTCGACCACCATCGGCTCGATGTCTACCGTCCTCGCGTATGTCCAGACGGTGTCCTCGTCGATCTCGAGCGGTGTGATGTCGTTGTCGACGGGCCAGGCTTCGCTGTCGACCAGTATGGCGTCGCTGTCGACTGGCATCGACAGCACGAACAACGCGATCGCGAACACGTCGACGTCAGTGGCGGACAGCTTCGGCTCGCTGTCGACTGCGTTCGGTACGACCCTGAGCACCATTACCGACGTGTTGGCCTCGGGTTCGACCGGCATGGCGTCGCTGTCGAGCACGCTCGACACGGTTTCCACCTCGGCGTCGAGCAGTATCGCAAGCTTCAGCACGGGTATGGACGTTTTGTCCACGTCCGCATCGACCAGCTTCGGGACGATGGCAAGCGGGCTTCTCGGCACGAACAGCTATATGACGAGCCTGTCCGCGTCGATTTCGACGGGCAACGAGTGGCTGTCCGCGTCGATGAGCACGATGGACAACACCGTCGCCAGTCTTTCGACGTCCAGTTCGACGGCGGTGTCGAACGTGTCGGCCAGCCTGTCGGCAACCAACAGCGTGTATTCGGACCTGGCGAGCACCACGACGAGCGGCCTCGCTTCGCTGTCGACCAGCATTGACGGGTTGTCCGCGTCGGCGTCCACGAGTTTCGCGAACGATACGACCAGCGTCGGCAGTCTGTCGACGAGCCTTTCCACGGCGAACAGCTCGGTCGCGGGCCTGTCCACGTCGCTCGACACGGCCAACAGCAACATCGGGAGCTGGGCCGGTTCGGCTTCGACCGGACTGAGCACGTTG
Source organism: Paraburkholderia dinghuensis (assembly GCF_003837865.1). Lineage (GTDB taxonomy): Bacteria > Pseudomonadota > Gammaproteobacteria > Burkholderiales > Burkholderiaceae > Paraburkholderia > Paraburkholderia dinghuensis. The sequence goes on from NZ_RQIS01000042.1 coordinate 7,132, forward strand.
TCGTCGGATCTGCAGTCGGCCAACAGCTCGGTCGCGGCGCTGGCGATGTCGGCTTCCACGAGTTCGGCGCAGCTTTCCACCAGTCTCGATACGACCAATAGCAACCTCACGGTGCTCGCCGATTCGACGAGCACCAGCGCCGCACAGCTGACGACCGGACTGTCGTCGGTCACCAGCAGCACGACGTCGCTTTCGTCGGGGATCATCACGCTGTCGTCGTCGGCATCGACCGGCGTGGCCGCGCTGACTTCGGAGCTTTCGACGGTTGGCAGCAATCTGGCCAACACGGCGACCCTGGTGTCGAGCGGTATCGCGGGCGTTTCCACCGGCGTCTCCGACGCGGCGAACAACGTCGCGTCGCTGTCCACGGGTCTGTCGACGGCGGACAGCAACGTGAGCACGTTGTCGACCACGCTTGCCGGTACGAATTCGACGGTGTCGAGCCTTTCGTCGACGGTGTCGGGCAGCTTCGCATCGATTTCCGGCAGCCTGTCGACGACGGGCGCCGCGCTCGCCAGCCTCTCGGCGACGAACACGGCGGGGCTCGGGTCGCTGTCCAGCGGTGTCGATATTGCGGGCAGCACGGTGACGAGCCTCTCGGTATCGACGTCCGGTACGGTGTCGCAACTGTCCACGCAGCTCGCCGGCGTCGCCAGCAGCGCGACGTCGTTGTCGACCGGTATCGATGGACTGTCGACCAGTCTCGACACGACAAACTCGTCGCTCGTGAGCGTCTCGGCATCGGCGGCGGGCGCAGTGGGTTCTCTGTCGACCAGCATCGTGACGACCAACAGCACGATCGACAGCCTCAGTTCGACCAGTGCGGCCAGCACGGCATCGCTGTCGACTTCGCTCGGCACGGCGGGCAGTAACATCGCCAGCGTGTCGACGTCGACCTCGTCGGCCATGTCGTCGCTGTCGAGCAGCCTGGCAGGTACGACCAGCGACGTTGCATCGCTGTCTGTCGGCCTCGATACGTTCTCGGGCAGCACGTCGACCGGTATCGGTTCGCTTTCGACGGTCCTTCTTGACACGGGCAACGCGCTGGGCAGCATGTCCACGTCGGCATCGACGGGTCTCGGCTCGCTGTCGACCGGCATCGCGTCGGCCAACAGCACCGTGGCCAGCGTGTCGCAGTCCAGTTCGACGAGCACGGCGTCGCTGTCGACGTCCCTCGCAGGCAGCACAAGCGCAGTGTCCGATCTGTCGGCATCCACGTCGAGCAGTGTCGGGTCGCTGTCTACGGCGCTCGCGGGCACGACCTCCGGCATCGATTCGCTGTCGAGCGGGATCGGCGGCCTGTCCACGTCTACGTCGACCGGTCTGTCGTCGCTCGCCACTGGTGTCAGCACCGTCGGCAGTTCGGTTGCGACGATGTCGGCTTCGTTGTCGGGCGGCTTGAGCACGGCGGCTTCGGCGCTCGCAACGACCAACAACAACGTCGGGCTGCTGTCGGGTTCGACTTCGACGGGCTTCGCTTCGCTGTCGACGGGTGTCGACACGCTGACGTCGACGACCGCGAGCGTCGCGACTTCGGCGTCGACGGGTCTTGCGTCGCTGTCGACGGGCGCGGCTACGGCCAGCAGCACGCTGGCAGACGTATCGACGTCGGCGGCTTCGGCTGTCACGTCGATGTCGACCAGCCTCGTCAACACGGGCAGCACGCTCACGAGCCTGTCGGTGTCGGGCGCGGCGGATCTGACGTCGCTGTCGACCACACTGACGGGTACGACGAGCAGCCTGACCTCGCTGTCGACGGGTCTGGATACGCTCTCGG
>NZ_RQIS01000043.1 GCF_003837865.1 Paraburkholderia dinghuensis
ACGTATTGATAAAACCGCCGCCGTCAACCACAATCCCCGAACCGTTCGCGATGACAACAGCGGCTTTCTGGCCTGCGACCTCGACGTAACCGCGTAACTGGCTGGGATTATTACTATTAACCTGGTTGACAATGATTTTCGCGGCGTCGTTCGACCCGTAATTCGGGTTGCCGGATATCATGCCCGCGAGTTGTGTATTCACATTAACGGGCGAATTGTTCAGAAGCGCGCCGCTTTTGCTTACGTCGAACTGTGAATAGGTGTTCAGTGATACGCCAGCGCCCGATGGCTTCGTGATGTTCACCTGAGGCAGGCCATTTGCGGTGCTGATCACGTTCGGCGCATGTGCACCGGAAGGGACGATCTGGGCATCAGAGAGGGCTGGTGCAAGCCCGAAAACCGCAAGCGCCGCGAATGCAGCATGACGCATCGCAAACAGCGTGACCGTGCGGGATGCGCCCGACGCGCCGGTTTCTCCGTGCCCGGATTTGCCGTGTGAGATGGCCGTTTCTGCAACGGCAACAAGCATTCCGCGGATCGTACTAAAGACGAGCCGGTAACAGCGGTTATTCATTATTCTTGAACCAGTGATGCCGGACGAAGTCTTGCCCTTGCAGGACGTTTTCCAGCTGCTTCACACGACACCAGTCCGGCATCGACCTCTACGCGCGTTGCACGCGCATGCGCGAAATCGTGCATCGAGCAAGAATTTTGTTCTGTTAAATATCGTCAAAAACCTGTGCAAAAGCCACGTTTCGCCCGGATTTGATGCATCTATTTGATGTTGTCGGGATTGATGGTCTGTTTTGTCACGACGAGCGCTTTCGTTGCGAACGCAAATACATGTATGGGGATTTGGCCTGGGTGGCTGTCCAGCACCGTCAACACTTCCGACATGAGCTCGGCCGTCGCATCGTCAATGCGGTACGTCAGGGATACGGTGACAACGAAATCGGTCGTCGTCACGAAAGGTACGGATGTCCCCGCATAAAGCGGATAGCAGATGCCGCGCCAGCGGGCGATACCCTGGACTGGCACAGAAGGACTAGTGGGAACTGCTCACGGATATCGACAACGCGCTCCGAAAATTCGAGCGCTACAAGATAGCGATACTCGCGATCGGAGAGCGCATGGTAAATGCGCCCTGTCTCAAGACTACAAGCCTTTCGTGAGCGGCCACGTGATGGAACGTGCTACACCCGAAGCCACGGCTTGTAGTCGGCGCCGACGCGCTGCCCAAAGCCCAGGGCCACGTTCGATCGAGGTCCTGCTGGGTCCTCAAACGTCGTACCCGCATGCTTGCCCCGTTGAGTGGGAGGCAGGAGCATAACGACCGGCAAGCGGCTTGTGTCAGTCTCTATTGTATTGTGTCTAACTCTATTGTTCGCTCACAGCGGCGCGCACGCAGGCGCTGCGCAATCCGCAGTGCGTCGGCTCGCGGAATCCACTCTCGTTTCCCGGCCATCCTTGTCTCCTGTCTGTGTACCTGCAATGTTCACGGCAAGCATGCATGCGTCCGATTACAAAAACGTGGCCCTCTTGTGGCCGCATCACGGCCACCAAATTCACCCGGCAAAGGCGTACGCGTTGGCCCGCGCATCATGCAGTGCGTGATGCTCGCCACCATGCCGGGCGAAATATGCAGCGCGCCGCTCCCAGTCGCGACGGCCTGCGATATTCTCGATTCGCCAGCCACGCGGTAGCGGGGCACCCAGCAGGAACCGGAACAGGTTCAAGTCTGTCTCGTAGTCGTAGCAGAGCAGCGGCCCGGCGGCGGCCGGTACGCTCACGAGCCAGGCAAACAGCGTCTCGCGCAGCCGCTCAAATCGCATCGCACGCCCCTCGAACTGGCCGAGCTGCGGTAGCACCACAACGCGAACAAAGTCACTGCACCACGCGGGATCGAAGTCGGTACGCTCGCCGTAGAACTCGTCCCCGTTCTCGCCAACTATGGCGAGACTGATCAACTGGCACTGCCGGAAGTCGGTAAATTCCGTGTCGATGAAATAGCGGCTCGTCGAACCACCCTGCGGTTCGACTGGTAGTGGCCAGAGCAACGCGCCATGAAAGCCTGTATCCGTCATGTCCCGCTTTTCCACCTTGCCCCGCCCTCGTTGTTTCCCTTGATAAGGGGCGGATTATCGCGGCCAGCCCACTTCAGGCCCGTGCATCGCGGCAAGCCGCGCCTGCAGTTGCGCGAGGACCGCCGGATCGCTGATGCCGAGCACGGGATCAGTGTGCAGCAGGTGATCCCGGCAGACCGCCGGCCAGCCCACATCATCGTCGTCGAGCGCGAGCCATGCTGTGGGCTGACGCCGGCACGCGTCGCCCCAGACCTGTAGGCCACGCGGCACGGACGAGAACCACGCCGGATCCATCTGGCCGTGGAAGGTCGCACCGGTCACCCGGCGGCGCAGTTCCGGCGGCAAACGGCGGGCGACCTTGCTAACGCTGCGGAACACCCGCACCCAGCTTGTCGACAACACAATGTGCAGCTCTGGGTACGGCTCGAGGCAACGCGCAAGCAGCGCCGCGTGTTCAAACAGTGCGTGGCCCGGCGGGCTCGCGACATAAGGTCCGGTGCCCGGCCGGCGCCAGACATCCTCCGGATGAAGCACCCCGTCAAAATCAAGGTACAGCACGAGGCCGCCCCGCCGGCGCGGCCGCTTGTCCGGCTCCTCAATGCCCGTGCCCGCCCCCAAGTCCGGATGCGCTTCCACAGCCGGCCTAGGTCAGGAACGGACGGGTGTCGCTGGCGCCTTCGCGCGCCAGAGCCGCCTGCCGCGCGCCGCGCGCGTCGCCAAGGCAACCGGCACGGAGAACGTGCGCCCCGCTGCCGTCGTGAAGCGGGTCACCGTCACCAGCCGCTCGCCCTGACTGTACCGTTCGGGCTCGGTGCCCCCCACCCGGATCTCGCTCAGCGGATCGAGCCTCCACCGGTCAACTTCGTGCGCGAATTTTGTGCTCAGCACGGCCGCACCACGGAGAACGACATCCCCGCCGACAAACTGCTCCAAGTGTGGCGCCGCCGCGGACAGATCGAGCATCACGATTGAGGGGACCGCCCGCGAGCGTGCCAGCGACACCCGCAGGATCAGCACGTCCCGCGGGATCAGCTGCTCAATCGCTGTCCACGCGGTCGTGCCTTCCGGTTCGCCGAACGGCAGTGCGTACGGCGGCAATCGGTTCTTTTCACTCGTCACAAACATACTGCCAACTACCTCTTTGCTTTCTCTATCAACTTACCGCCCTGTGGCCGCGCCAGTCTCCCCAAGAGGATCAAGTACCCTCCTGCGAACACTTCACCACCACCGAAAAATCCCGCAAACCCAGACTGCACATAGGCTTCAGTCAGATATCCAACGCTTTATTCCCAGTGCACTGGGAAGACAAATTATAGCGCCAACTGGAGAGTTCTCCCATTTCACTGGGAGAGAATTTTGGAGTTGGCTGGAGTCTTTGGCGCCGTCTTGCGCGAGCGCCGTATTCACGCGAAGCTAACTCAGGAACAGCTCGCCTTTGAGGCCGATATACGGCGCAATTACGTCAGCATGCTGGAGCTCGGTCAGCACCAGCCAACTCTGACTATGCTGTTTGTACTTGCTGCTGCTTTGAAATGCTCACCGGCCGAGCTTCTAGCTGACGTCGATAGGAAGCTCGAAGAAGCTCGTCGATCGACGAAGAAAGCATCGAAGGCCACCAAGAAGCGCGTGACCGCTATCAACGATCAAAAAAACGTACCGATGGTTGCCAAAAACGCCGTCAAAGTTTCCAGCGTTCAGAAAAAGACGCCAGAGACTGCCAAGAAATAGACTAACGCTCCAGACCAACAGGCAACACCAGGCTCTACAACTGTTAGATCGGATCGGCACAGACGACGAGGAACGATCTGAGCATTACTGCCCGTCTGCCAGCAAAGCCTGGTAATTTCACTCGCTGAGGACTGGACTGTTTGCCGCAGTCTCAGCGGTAAAGGCTGCCTCCAGCGCTAGCCGCGGGTCAATTCGGCTCGACGATCCAGACGCAGAAGCACCGCATCAAGATACTCTTCGAGCGGCTTCTGTTTCTGTCAGGGGTCGCACGCAAGCGAGGTGCGCCGTCGACGCGGAGGCGTGGCCGTAGCGCCAACGACTGAACGGAACACAGAGAATTGTGATGCACGTCTTTTGTGACGAGTCAGGGAACACTGGAGTTGATCTGCTGAATGCCATCCAGCCGGTCTTCGCACTCGCATCGACCGCGATGGACGCAGATGACGCACTTGCCCTTGTTACCCCATTGCTTAGGCAGGGGCAGGTCGAAGCGAAATACTCGAAGCTGAAGAGCAGTCAGAGGGGGCAAGAGTCACTTCTTCACTTCTTTAACGCGCCGGCGTTCGCCGCAGACAACACAAAGGTACTCGTTGCCGACAAGCGCTTCTACCTGATTTCGCATCTCGTCGACAAGGTTATGGAGCCGCTAGCGCATGAATTCGGTGTTGATCTGTATGCGGGCGACGCCCATGTTGGCCTCACTAACCTCTGGTTCTACACCGGCGCCAACATTTTTCCATTTGGCTACTGGGATCGCATCCTAGCCGCTTTCCTGAAAGTTATTCAGCTCCGCGGGCCCGTTTCATACGCTCACTTCGATGACGTTGTCGCAGCGGGGGCCAATTTCACACCCCCATCGATGCGCGATATTGCTGCCCCACTTCTTGCTGCGCGAGGTCGCCTTCAAGAATTCATTGGTGTATTTCGTGATTTGGTCGTGTTCGATCCTGCGGTCGATCTCTTTACCGCACTGATGCAACTTTGGATGAGTGAAACTGATACTGCCTTTGAGCTAACTCATGACAGATCCAAGCCCCTGAAGCGCTGCGAGCCGTTTCTACGCGCTCTCATGACGAAGGATGCCCAGCGGCGCATGATCGGATACGGGGCGAGGCAAGCCGAACTGCCGCTGCGGATATCGCAATTGAGTTTCGGTGACTCCAAGCTCGCGCCTCAACTCCAAGTCGCAGACCTGTTTGCCGGAGCGGCAATCGATTGGGTGCTCGCAGCATCCGGGCGACGGCCTCGCACCCCATTCCATGATCAGTTGAAGGACTCTAGGTTCATGGTTGCTTTGCAAGGTGGTATGTGGCCAACAATGGAGATGAACCGCGAAAATGATCCGTTGCCAGGACAGCGAAGCCTGCCCGATGGAACCGCAGATTTTTTTCAAGATATTGGATATCGCCCGTGATGTTGCGAAACGCGCCGGAGAGCGGCCGAACAAGTCGACGGACTAACAAGGGAAAACGGAAGGAGTAGATCATGGCGATCGTCAACGTGCGTGTGCGACGCGGCCCCCTTTCCGGTAGGGCCGAGGACGGCGCGCGGCTCAACATCGTCGCGGGCCTCTATCAGGTCAACCACGAGGGCAATACGCTCGTGTTCGCCGGCGCCGACAAGCGCACGAGCGGAAGCGTCACCGTAGATCTTCGCGATTGCCCTGAGATTGGGTCGTTCCCGGACGCGATGAAACCCAACACACAAATCGAGCTGGCGTAGCGAGGAAAGCGATGAATAACAGCCCCTACGACCCCTCGCAAAACCGCTTCTAACTGGCTTAGCAGTTTCAATCGGCTCCCGCCGGTTCTAACTTTTCAACTTGTCGATCTCGCGCAGACTATTGCACCACGGCCATATCGACGGCCCCATAACCAATCTCGCCGTTTTCCATACGCGTTATCTGAATAGTGACCTTGGCAAGATGTTTTGCCGGAGTGGCGATCCATCGCATTACCATGATCTTCTCGTCACCACCGGGAACATCTGCCCCGGTCTCGTGGTGGAACAACAAATCCTGCACCACGCCAGTGTATTGACCCAGCGAAACCTGCACAGATTAAGCAGCTAAAGCGAATGCCTCAGCCGGGGTTTTCATCTTCAGCGCCTGGTGGGGCC
>NZ_RQIS01000044.1 GCF_003837865.1 Paraburkholderia dinghuensis
TGGCCGTGGGCGGCAACTACGATATCGGCTCGGTGCAGACGGGCGAGCACAAGGTGGTCGAGCGCGCCAATGGCATCTCGAACACCAACGTTAACCAGACGACCGGCAGCAGTGTGACGGTCGGTGGCGTCTCGCAGATCGGCGTAACCGGCGGCCTGACCGCAACGGGCGCGAATATCAACCTGGCGGGCGGCGGCACGGTCGTGGCGGGTGGCGACGTGACGCTCCAGGCGGCCACCGCGACCTCCACCGTCGACAGTAACAGCGCGACCAGCGATCACAACGGCCACTATAGCGATTCGCTGCACACTTCCACCGACACGCTGACGGCAACGACGCTCAATTCCGGTAACTCACTGACCGTTGCATCGGGCAATAACATCAACGTCACCGGCAGCACGGTCAACCTCGACCAGGGGACCGCAACGCTGGCGGCAGCGAACAACGTCAACATCGGCGCGGCCACGGCAACCTATGTCGATAACTCGACGTACACGGGCACCCATAGCCATGTGCTCAGCAGCAAGGAGGTCGCAAGCACGCGCGACACGACGGCCACCGTGAGCCAGGGCAGCCTGATTTCTGCGGATGCGGTGACGATTTCGAGTGGCAAGGACATCAACGTGGCGGGCAGTACGGTTGTGGGGACGAACGATGTCGCCCTGAGTGCTGCGCGTGATGTGAACATCACGACGACGCAGGACACCATGCAGTCGTCGGGCAGCTATCAGGAAAAGCATTCGGGCCTGGGGGCAAGCGGCCTGAGTGTCACGGTCGGCACGAACAAGCTCGCCACGACAGACCAGGAGTCGAGCGTCACGAACAACGGGAGCGTGGTCGGCTCGCTGAATGGCAATCTCTCGATTCAGGCGGGCAATACCCTGCATGTCACCGGTAGCGACCTCGTCGCAGCGCAGAACGTAACGGGTGCGGCGGAGAGCGTCATTATCGACTCCGCGACCGATGCCAGCCACACAAGCCAGACCCAGAAGACCAGCAGCAGCGGTCTGACGATTGGCCTCTCGGGCAGCATCGGCGATGCGATCAACGGCGCGTATGCGCAGGGCCAGGCGCTCGCGAGCGGCGATAGCAACGGTCGCGCTGAGGCGCTGCATGCGATTGCAGCGGGCGGTGATGCGGCGCTGGCCGGCTATGGCGCTTACCAGATGGCGAAGACCGGCATATCGAGCGCAGCCAACGCGCCGAGCATTGGCATACAGGTCAGTGTCGGTTCGAGCCATAGCCAGAGCCAGTCGTCCGAAGACCAGACGATCCAGCGCGGCTCGACTGTCCTGGCGGGCGGCACCGCTGCTTTGGCGGCAACGGGCAACGATACGGCGGGTAGTGGCAACCTGACTATCGCGGGTTCGAACGTCAGCGCGAACGATGTCGTCCTCGCCGCGAAGAATCAGGTGAATATCGTCAATACGACGAATACCGACGTCACCCAAAGCTCGAATTCATCGTCGGGTTCGAGCGTCGGTGTCTCGATCGGCACGAACGGCGTCGGTGTTTCTGCCTCCATGCAGAACGCGCACGGCGACGGCAACAGCAACGCGGCGATCCAGAACGCCTCAAATGTCAATGGTGCGAACAGTGTGACCGTGATCTCGGGCGGCGATACGAACCTCATCGGCTCGCAGGTCAATGGCGGACAGGTGACGGCGAGCGTCGGCGGCAATTTGAACATCCAGAGCGTGCAGGACATCACGCAAAGCAATGCCCATCAGTCAAGTACGGGGGGTGGGTTCAGCATCAGTCAGGCGGGCGGCAGCGTGAGCTTCAGCGCGCAGAACGGACACGGCGATGGAACTTACGCGCAGGTGAACGAGCAGGCGGGTATCAATGCGGGCAGTGGTGGATTCGATGTCAACGTCAAGGGCAATACGGATCTGAAGGGTGCGGTGATTTCCAGCACGGCGGATGCGTCGCAGAACAGCCTGTCCACCGGCACGCTAACTTTCAGCGATATCCAGAACCAGTCGCACTACAGCGCGAACAGCAACGGGATCAGTGCGGGAGTGGGTATCCAGAACACTGGCAAGGCGCTAGGGTCAGGTTCGGTGAGTGGTGCGCCCGCCATATCGCCGATGATCTCGCAGAGTGAGCGCGGCGATTCGAGCGCGACCACGCGCAGCGCAGTCAGCGCGGGCTCGATCAACATTACGAACCAGGCCGCGCAGACGCAGGATGTGGAGAGCCTGAGCCGCGACACGACGAACACCAATGGCAAGGTGTCCAGCACTCCGGACGTGCAGAACCTGCTGAACGAGCAGGCCGACACAATGCAGGCCGCGCAGGCGGCGGGTCAGGTGGTGGCGCAGGGTATCGGGATGTACGCCGAATCAAAGCAGCAGACGGCCCAGGATGCGGCGAATGCCGCAACGAAGGCAGCGATGGCTGCGACCGACCCAGACCTACAGGCGGCTGATCTGGCGCTTGCCCAACAGTACCAGGCCGAGGCCGATTCGTGGGCCGAAGGGGGCGACAACCGGACAGCTCTGCATATTGTGGGTGGCGCGCTGATCGGCGGCCTGGGTGGTGGAACGGTATTCAGCACGATCGGAGGTGCGGCCGGTGCGGGAGTGGCCGCGAAGATGGCCGAACAACTGGACCAGATATCCAAGGGTGTGGAATCGGCAACGGGTTCAGAGCTGCTGGGCAACCTGGCCGCGAACGTGGTAGCGGGGCTGGGCGGTGCGCTGGTCGGAGGAACAGCGGGTGCTGCCACGGCATCGAATGTCGAGTTGTACAACCAGGCCCTGCACAGGAAAAAGAATGATCTGCTTACGCAGGTGTGTAGTGGCTTGAGTCCGTGCAGTGAATCTCAGGTGATGGCGGTGATCAATGCACAAGGGGCGAATGCGGAGGCGTCGCCAATCAATGCGATCGGACCAAATTATTTAACTGTAGGCTCGGGATCGCTTTCGGCCAGCGGCAGTGTCGCTATGAACCTATATGATGGTACGACCTATCTTTCGGGCGGCGTAGTGCAAAGTAACCCACGGTCGATCACGGTCATGCCAGGTTTGGTCGGTGCATTTGGGTGGATATTTGGAGCGAATGATGCTGCATCCACCAATTCTTTTTTGACCGGCAGCGGAACCCAAGCGTATATTTCTGTTCCGACTCCAATAGACGCAAATGCGTATATAGCGATTACACATTCTTATGGAGGGAGTACTGCGCTGGAATTGGGTATTGCGGCACCTGGGAAAATATCATATGGCTATGCCCCATTTAGCAATGCAGCTCCTGTGACTAACCCTAAAAAATAGGATTTTATATGGTTGCGCCCGGTGGGCCTGATGAGGAAACCTGGTCGAAAATGAGCAAGGGATCGCGGAGAACGTATTTGATCATCGTGATCATATTTTGGATTGTATTTTTTGGATTATTGATAAAGAGATCGGCATTTGGTTAGGTTGTTTATGAAATTGCAAATCCTTCGAGCGATCCGTCTGCAAACGCCGCAACCGGCGCCGCCTCATACGGCGCCGGTACGGCGGCACAAACATTCATGCCCGGTTGGGTTGGCGACATCACAAACCACATCATTCAGATCTTGTCGGGTCCGGCTCAAACGGCGGTCCAGAATGCAGGCAAGAAATGAGTAACCTTGGCGAAACTCGATGAACATCATATCTACCCCGTTCGAACTGATTAGCCGTGGTGGCTCAAGTGCCGTTTCGGGGGTGCTACTTCTAGCAGTGGAGTGTCTGATAGTTTTATTAGCCATTCTAGTCATCCGCCGCCTCGCCATTTTTTCAGGAACAAAAGAAGTGAGAGTTCGTGGGCGTGCTATACGGAAATACGTGATCCCCGAGCGCCGTGAATGGCAAGGGAAAGCATATGTCACCGTGCCCGAAAAAAAGACGCTCGAAATAGACGTCGAGAATCACTCTATGCAGTTCTCACCGGTCCCGTGGAAATATGAGCGGGTTCGCGAAGGCGATGAAATCGATGTTGCTCTCCAAAGAAGCCGTTTCGGCGGTGAGATACGAATTCTCGATATAGGGCCATTCTGATATGGCGCAATTGGCTTGCGGCATCTGGCCGTTGATCGAGCACGGCATCGCGCAGTACGTGAAGGAACACGAACGCAAGCCTTACGCGCTCATCTACTATGACCAAAGCATCCCGGACTGGACGCTGCCGTTCGGCGATGTGCCGTTTGTCGGCTCCAATCCAGGCGGCTACCAGGCCGCGCCTGCCGATATCCGCACCTACGCGCTGCCCAGCTACGAATCGACGTTTGTAGCGGGCGGCACGATTTCCGGTACAGGCGTCAGTATCAACAACACGGCGGGCAATGCGGGCGTTCCCTCGCTCGGCCTGGTCCCCGGGCAGTCGGTGGGCGGGGTCAACGCAGGCGGGGTGAGCGGCAGCGCGGATGGTTCGGCCGCGGTCGGGACGTCAGCGATCCAGGGCAGCGCGGGCGGCTCGAACACGGGGGCCACGTCAGCGGTCCAGGGCAGCGCGGACAGCCCGGACTCCGCCGCGGCCTCGGTCAGCGGCTCAACAGGACTCACCAGTCCGGTCATCGCGAGCGCGACGGCGGTCAATGTCCTGAGCAACCTGACGATCCCGCAGGGCGGTCTGTTCAGACCGGCTACCGCACCGAACGCGCAGTACCTGATCGAGACGAATCCGGCCTTCACGAGCCAGAAATCGTTCATCTCAAGCGACTACTATCTCCAGCAGCTCGGGCTGAATCCGCAGACCACGGAAAAGCGCCTCGGCGACGGCCTGTACGAACAGCAGCTCGTGC
>NZ_RQIS01000045.1 GCF_003837865.1 Paraburkholderia dinghuensis
GCACGAGCTGCTGTTCGTACAGGCCGTCGCCGAGGCGCTTTTCCGTGGTCTGCGGATTCAGCCCGAGCTGCTGGAGATAGTAGTCGCTCGAGATGAACGACTTCTGGCTCGTGAAGGCCGGATTCGTCTCGATCAGGTACTGCGCGTTCGGTGCGGTAGCCGGTCTGAACAGACCGCCCTGCGGGATCGTCAGGTTGCTCAGGACATTGACCGCCGTCGCGCTCGCGATGACCGGATTGGTGAGTCCTGTTGAGCCGCTGACCGAGGCCGCGGCGGAGTCCGGGCTGCCCGCACTGCCCTGGACCACTGACGTGGCCCCCGTGTTCGAGCCGCCCGCGCTGCCCTGGATCGCTGATGTCCCGCCCGCGGCCGAGCCATCCGCGCTGCCGCTCACCCCGCCGGCGTTGACTCCGCCCACCGACTGCCCGGGGACCAGGCCGAGCGAGGGAACGCCCGCATTGCCCGCCGTGTTGTTGATGCTGACGCCCGTACCGGAAATCGTGCCGCCCGCTACAAACGTCGATTCGTAGCTGGGCAGTGCGTAGGTGCGGACATCGGCCGGGGCCGCCTGCGTGTAGCCGCCCGGGTTGGAGCCCACGAACGGGGCGTCACCGAACGGCAGCGTCCAGTCCCGGATGCTTTGGTCATAGTTCGCGTAGTGGTAGTAGCCCGAGTACGTGACCTGTACCCCGGGCGCGGTCTGCCCCTGCCAGCTGTCCTGGTCGAGCGTCACGGGCAGCGCAATATTGCCCACGGCCGCGACCGCGCTCCAGTAGTTCTGGAACAGGCCCACCTTCGACGCGTCCAGGTTACCCCCCGCAATGATCTGCGCCTGCGGGCTGATGGAGGCGATCAGGTTCGCGAGCGCCACGCCCGTATAGGTCGTGTTCTGGTAGTTGCTGTTCCACTGGCCACTGCGGGGCGGCATGGTGAACGCCCCGCCAATCATGGTCAGGAAAACCGGATTATCCGGCTGGTACCGCTGGACGTACGGATGACCTGGGTCGCAGTCGGACACCTGGACGGCGGTGCAGCCCGACAGGCTGATGCCGAGTTGCGTCAGCAGGTCCGGATCGACCGGCTGGTTCAGGCCGGTCGTCGTCATCGTTGTCCGGGTGTTCGTCACCTGGTTCGCGGCGAGCGTCATGTCGCCCGCCGACTGGATCAGCCCCGACTGGTTGCGGATGAGGTTGGCGTTCGTATAGTTGCCGTTCGCATCCTTGCCGCCCGCCAGGACCATGGCGCCCAGGCCATAGATTGCCGTGGTCGCCTGCGTATCGGTCATCGTCGTGTCGTCACGGTTCTCGATATCGGGCGCGAGCAGTTCGAGCAGGCCGTTACTGTCCGTCGCGCCGATCAGTGCGGTCGGGCCCACGTTCGACAATGTTTGCGTGGCATTGAGCGAGACGCTGCCGCCGACCATCACGCCCGTATTCTCCAGCGTGGCCGAGTGCGTGGTCAGCGTGCCGCCCGCCATCATCGCGCCGCTGTTCTCGATGTCGTTGGCGTTCACGTCCAGGTTGTTCGCCGCATCCAGCGTTGCGCTGTTGGTGAACGCGCCGGGCAGGGTAAAGGCGAGATCGTGACCGGCGCTGAACTGCAGATCCGGTGTCGGTGTGAAATTGCCCTGTACGGTCACCGCCACGTCATTCATCGCACCGTATGTGCCGCCGCCCGTGAGCGCGGCTGCATTCACGCTCAGGTCATGCGTTGCGCCAATCTGCCCGCCTGTGTTCGTGACCGTGCCGCTTGCCGTGATGCCAACGTCGCCCCCCGGCCCCGCGAAAGTGCCAATCGCGCCGCCGCTGTTATCCACGGTGCCTGCCTGGATCGCGACGTTCGCGCCGCTGACCTGGCCGCCCTGCGTATTGGACAGTGATGACGTACTGACGGCCACGTTGCCGTTGCCGGTGATGACCCCACCGCTGTTGACGGTCTGGCTGCCGCCCTGCACGGTCTCATCGCCCGTGCCGAGGTTGCTGACGAGGCCCCCGGTATTGTCGATAGACGCAGCCTGGATCGCGAGCGTGCTGGCGTCGCTGACACCAACCCCGGCGCCCGTACCGGACTGGATCTGCCCGTTCGTGTTCGTCAGTGCGCCACCGCTTGCGAGCGACAGGGATTCAAGCGCGCGGATCGCGCCCTGGGTGTTGTTCACATTCCCCGCAATGTTCGCGGCGATGTTCCGTTGCGCAGCCAGGACGCCGCCTGCGTTATCCAGACTCCCGGCCTGCGCTGCGATCTGGCCGGCGGTAATGATCTGGCCGCCCGCGTTCGAAATGGAACCCGCACCGTTGCCCGGTGCAATCGTGAGCGTGCCGGTTCCCGCGTCGAGGATTGCCCCGCCATCATTGTCGAGCCTGGCTGGAGCCAGCGTCAGGTTCGTGCTGTTAGTCTGGAGCATGCCGCCGTTCGAGTTGTCGAACGTGCCGCTGACGGCGAAGCCCATGGACGATGCCCCATACTGCGTGATCGTCCCGCCGTGATTGAGCAGATCCGTCGCGCCCAGTGCAAGCTGGTTCGCCTCGATGTCGCCGACGCTGTTGTCGAGCGTCGTAGCGGTCGTGACCGAGAGGTTCGACGCGACCATCGAGCCGCCGCTGTTGGTCAGCGATCCGCTATGGATCGTCCCGTTCGCGGCCGCGCCAATCTGGCCGCCGTTATTGGTCAGCGTCCCGGTCGCGAGGCTCAGGTCCGCATTCGAAAGCAGCCTGCCGTTCGTGTTATCGAGCGTGTTGCCAATCGTTGCCGTCAGGCCGGTCTGGCCGATGACCGTACCTGCCGCGTTGTCGAAAGCTCCGGCCTGCGCCTCGGCCTGCCCGTTGCTCGCAATCGTGCCTCCGGCGTTCGAGAGCGACCCGGCACCGCTACCCGCATCCAGCGTGAGCGTGCCCGTACCCGCATGCGTGATCGTGCCGCCGTCGTTGTCGATCGTGCCTGCCGCCAGCGTGAGGTCCGTACTGTTCGCCTGGAGCGTGCCGCCGTTCGAGTTGTCGAATGTGCCGCTGACTGTAAAGCCCATGGGCGACGTGCCGTACTGCGTGATCGCGCCGCCATGGTTAAGCAGGTTCGTTGCCACCAGCGCAAGCTGGTTCGCCTCGATGTCGCCGCCGCTGTTGTCGAGCATCGTACCGGCGGTGACCGAGAGGTTCGACGCAGCAATCGAGCCGCTGCTGTTGGCCAGCGATCCGCTCTGGACCGTCCCGTTCGCACTCGCGCCGATCTGGCCGCCGTTATTGTCCAGCGTGCCGCTCGCGAGGCTCAGGTCCGCATTCGAAAGCAGCCTGCCGTTCGTGTTGTCGAGCGTGTTGCCGACTGTGGCACTCAGGCCCGTCTGGCCGATCACGGTACCCGCCTCGTTGCCGAACGCTCCGGACCGGGCCACGACCTGCCCGTTGCTCGCAATCGTGCCTCCGGCGTTCGAGAGCGAGCCTGCGCCACTGTCCGCATCCAGCGTCAGCGTGCCGGCACCGGCATGCGTGATCGTGCCGCCATCGTTATCGATCGTGCCAGCCGCCAGCGTGACGTCCGTGCTGTTCGTCTGGAGCGTGCCGCCGTTCGAGTTGTCGAATGTGCCACTGGCGTTGACGCTCATCGGCGAGGCGCCATACTGCGTAATCGTGCCGGCACGATTGACGAGGTCTGTCGCATTGAGCGCAAGCTGGTTCGCCTCGATGTCGCCGCTGCCATTGTCCAGCTTGCCGCTGGTTGTGACTGCCAGACTGGAGGCAGTGATCGAGCCGCCGCCATTCGTCAGCGATCCGCTCTGGATCGCCCCGTTCGCACCCGCGCCGATCTGGCCGCCATCATTGTTCAGCGTACTGCTCGCAAGACTCAGGTCCGTATTCGATAGCAGCCTGCCGTTCGTGTTGTCGAGCGTGTTGCGGGTCGTTACCGTCAGGCCGGTCTGGCCGATGACTGCCCCCGCTGCGTTGTCGAACGCACCGGCCTGGGCCGCAACCTGCCCGTTGCTGGCAATCGTGCCCCCGGCGTTCGAGAGCGTTCCTGTGCCACTGCCCGCAACCAGCGTGAGCGTCCCGGTCCCCGCATGCGTGATCGTGCCGCCGTCGTTATCGATCGTCGCCGATGCAAGCGCGAGGTCCGTACTGCTGGTCTGCAGCGTTCCGCCTGCCGAATTGTCGAG
>NZ_RQIS01000046.1 GCF_003837865.1 Paraburkholderia dinghuensis
TGGAGTAGGTGAATCAGGGTTGTGATTGTATCGAAGTATTTTTAAGTTCCTCGAAAGAGGGCTTTGGAATACGGCACAACGCGAAAACTCAGCCTGTAGCGAGTATGGATCAGCAATGAGACATACCCGTTATAGGGTCAAGCGAACAAGTGCATGTGGTGGATGCCTTGGCGATCACAGGCGATGAAGGACGCGGTAGCCTGCGAAAAGCTCCGGGGAGCTGGCAAACAAGCTTTGATCCGGAGATGTCCGAATGGGGAAACCCACTCCTATTGGAGTATCCGTGACTGAATACATAGGTCACGTGAAGCGAACGCGGTGAACTGAAACATCTAAGTAACCGCAGGAAAAGAAATCAACCGAGATTCCCAAAGTAGTGGCGAGCGAAATGGGAAGAGCCTGTACTCTTTATTCTCACTGTTAGCTGAACGCTCTGGAAAGTGCGGCCATAGCGGGTGATAGCCCCGTAAGCGAAAACAGAGAGGAAGAACTAGGTGTACGACAAGTAGGGCGGGACACGTGAAATCCTGTCTGAAGATGGGGGGACCATCCTCCAAGGCTAAATACTCGTGATCGACCGATAGTGAACCAGTACCGTGAGGGAAAGGCGAAAAGAACCCCGGGAGGGGAGTGAAATAGATCCTGAAACCGCATGCATACAAACAGTCGGAGCCTCGCAAGGGGTGACGGCGTACCTTTTGTATAATGGGTCAGCGACTTACATTCAGTGGCAAGCTTAACCGAATAGGGCAGGCGTAGCGAAAGCGAGTCCGAACAGGGCGTCTAGTCGCTGGGTGTAGACCCGAAACCAGGTGATCTATCCATGGCCAGGTTGAAGGCACGGTAACACGTGCTGGAGGACCGAACCCACTAACGTTGAAAAGTTAGGGGATGAGCTGTGGATAGGGGTGAAAGGCTAAACAAACCTGGAAATAGCTGGTTCTCTCCGAAAACTATTTAGGTAGTGCCTCGTGTATCACCTTCGGGGGTAGAGCACTGTCATGGTTGAAGGGTCCATTGCGGATTACTTCGCCATAGCAAACTCCGAATACCGAAGAGTGCAATCACGGGAGACAGACATCGGGTGCTAACGTCCGGTGTCAAGAGGGAAACAACCCAGACCGCCAGCTAAGGTCCCCAAATATGACTAAGTGGGAAACGAAGTGGGAAGGCTAAAACAGTCAGGAGGTTGGCTTAGAAGCAGCCACCCTTTAAAGAAAGCGTAATAGCTCACTGATCGAGTCGTCCTGCGCGGAAGATGTAACGGGGCTAAGTCATATACCGAAGCTGCGGATGCGTGCTTTGCACGCATGGTAGGAGAGCGTTCCGTAAGCCTGCGAAGGTGCACTGTAAGGTGTGCTGGAGGTATCGGAAGTGCGAATGCTGACATGAGTAGCGATAAAGGGGGTGAAAGGCCCCCTCGCCGTAAGCCCAAGGTTTCCTACGCAACGTTCATCGGCGTAGGGTGAGTCGGCCCCTAAGGCGAGGCAGAAATGCGTAGCTGATGGGAAGCAGGTCAATATTCCTGCACCATTGTTGAATGCGATGGGGGGACGGATCGCGGAAGGTTGTCCGGGTGTTGGAAGTCCCGGTCCTTGCATTGGAGAAGGCGCTTTGGCAAATCCGGGCGCGGAATTCAAGGGTGTGAGGCGAGTCTCTTCGGAGACGAAGCAACTGGAAGTGGTTCCAAGAAAAGCCTCTAAGCTTCAGTTCAACAGTGACCGTACCGCAAACCGACACAGGTGGGCGAGATGAGTATTCTAAGGCGCTTGAGAGAACTCGGGAGAAGGAACTCGGCAAATTGGTACCGTAACTTCGGGATAAGGTACGCCCCTGTAGCTTGACTGGCCTGCGCCAGGAGGGTGAAGGGGTTGCAATAAACTGGTGGCTGCGACTGTTTAATAAAAACACAGCACTCTGCAAACACGAAAGTGGACGTATAGGGTGTGACGCCTGCCCGGTGCCGGAAGATTAAATGATGGGGTGCAAGCTCTTGATTGAAGTCCCGGTAAACGGCGGCCGTAACTATAACGGTCCTAAGGTAGCGAAATTCCTTGTCGGGTAAGTTCCGACCTGCACGAATGGCGTAACGATGGCCACACTGTCTCCTCCCGAGACTCAGCGAAGTTGAAGTGTTTGTGATGATGCAATCTCCCCGCGGCTAGACGGAAAGACCCCATGAACCTTTACTGTAGCTTTGCATTGGACTTTGAACCGGTTTGTGTAGGATAGGTGGGAGGCTGTGAAGCGGGAACGCTAGTTTCCGTGGAGCCGTCCTTGAAATACCACCCTGATCTGTTTGAGGTTCTAACCTTGGCCCGTGATCCGGGTCGGGGACAGTGCATGGTAGGCAGTTTGACTGGGGCGGTCTCCTCCCAAAGGGTAACGGAGGAGTACGAAGGTACGCTAGGTACGGTCGGAAATCGTGCTGATAGTGCAATGGCATAAGCGTGCTTGACTGCGAGACTGACAAGTCGAGCAGGTGCGAAAGCAGGTCATAGTGATCCGGTGGTTCTGTATGGAAGGGCCATCGCTCAACGGATAAAAGGTACTCTGGGGATAACAGGCTGATACCGCCCAAGAGTTCATATCGACGGCGGTGTTTGGCACCTCGATGTCGGCTCATCTCATCCTGGGGCTGTAGCCGGTCCCAAGGGTATGGCTGTTCGCCATTTAAAGAGGTACGTGAGCTGGGTTTAAAACGTCGTGAGACAGTTTGGTCCCTATCTGCCGTGGGCGCTGGAAGTTTGAGGGGGCCTGCTCCTAGTACGAGAGGACCGGAGTGGACGAACCTCTGGTGTACCGGTTGTGACGCCAGTCGCATCGCCGGGTAGCTATGTTCGGAAGAGATAACCGCTGAAAGCATCTAAGCGGGAAACTCGCCTCAAGATGAGACTTCCCCGGGGACTTGATCCCCTTGAAGGGTCGTTCGAGACCAGGACGTTGATAGGTCAGGTGTGGAAGCGCAGTAATGCGTTAAGCTAACTGATACTAATTGCCCGTAAGGCTTGATCCTATAACAGGTGTGTCTTTGCGATGATCGTTAGTGCTTCAGCACTTACGAGCATCTCACTCCCGAAGGGAGCCCCGCAGAAGGGGGCAGAGAACGCACAGGCTAGAGATCGCGTGTTGTGCCACAAACAACACAACCCCAACAAAAACCTCTTTACGCTTCTTCCAGATTGGCTGTGGCGCACCCCAGGTGCGACGCAGCAACCCGTCATGCCTGATGACCATAGCGAGTTGGTCCCACCCCTTCCCATCCCGAACAGGACCGTGAAACAACTCCACGCCGATGATAGTGCGGATTGCCCGTGTGAAAGTAGGTAATCGTCAGGCTCCTTA
>NZ_RQIS01000047.1 GCF_003837865.1 Paraburkholderia dinghuensis
ATACCAACGTTATCGGCTCGCAGGTCAATGGCGGGCAGGTGACGGCAAGCGTCGGCGGCAACCTGAACATCCAGAGCGTGCAGGACACCACACAAAGCAATGCGCGTCAGAGCAGCGCGGGTGGCGGGTTCTCCATCAGTCAGGCGGGGGGGAGTGCGAGCTTCAGTGCGCAGAACGGACACGCCGATGGCACGTACGCGCAGGTCAATGGGCAGGCGGGCATCAATGCGGGTAGCGGTGGCTTCGACATCAATGTCAAGGGCAATACGGACCTGAAGGGGGCCGTGATATCGAGCACCGCCGATGCGGAAAAGAACGCGCTGACCACCGGCACCCTCACCTACAGCGACATCGAAAACCACTCGCACTACAGCGCGAACAGCAACGGGATTGGCGCGGGTGTGGGCGTTGGGAGCACCGGGAAGGCGACCGGACCGGGGTCGGTGAGCGGCACACCTGGCGTTTCGCCGATGATCTCGCAGAGCGACAGCGGTGACCAGAGCGCGACCACGCGCAGTGCGGTCAGCGCGGGTACGATCAACATCACCAATCAGGCCGCGCAGACGCAGGACGTGGCGAACCTGAGCCGCGACACGACGAACACTAATGGTACGGTGTCGGCAACGCCGGACGTGCAGAACCTGCTGAACGAGCAGGCGGATACGATGCAGGCCGCGCAGGCGGCAGGCCAGGTGGTCGCGCAAGGTATCGGCGCCTACGCTGACCACAAGCGCAACACGGCTACCGATGCGGCGACCTATGATGCCTGGGATGAAGGCGGAGACAACCGCGCGCTGTTGCAGGCGGCAGGTGGTGCACTGATTGGCGGGCTCGGCGGTGGAAGCGTCTTTACAGCGGCAGGCGGCGCGGCGGGTGCGGGACTTGCCTCGAAGGAAGCGCAGGCATTAGATAGCATTGCACAAGGAGTTGAATCGGAGACGGGTTTAGCGTTGCTCGGCAACCTTGCAGGGAACATAGCAGCGGGGCTGAGTGGGGCCTTGGTCGGCGGTACCGCAGGGGCGTCTATGGCATCTAATGTGCAGTTGTACAATCAGATGCTTGACCCGATGAAGAAGAAAAACAGCCTGATACCCTCGTCCTGTACGGCGGTCGCGCCCTGCAACGAGGCGGTAATGGCGGCTCAAATAAATGCGACTGCCGCGAACTCCCAGGCTGCTCTCGATACCTTTACGCCCAACTACGCGACGTTGAATTTTGGGTTGTTATCTGGGTCAGCAGGAGGAGCAATAAACCTGTACGACGGGACAAAGTATCTGTCTTTCGGCGTCGCACAAGGCAATCCCGCCTCGACGAGTTGGTCGTTGGGAGCCAGTTCTACGATTGGTTGGATCTTTGGGGCAAACGATGCTACGTCAACCAATAACTTCATGAATGGCGACAGTAATCAGACATTTATATCTATACCAACGCCGTTTCGATTCAACGTGGTTGGTGCTGTCACACATAGCTATGGTGGAGCTACTGCCATTGAAGTAGGTGTTGGGACACCCAGCGAAAAGATATCGTACGGGGTTGTTCCATGGAATCATTCGACGCCTGTTGGAAAATCCGCTAAATAAGGGGGTAGAAATGCCGGCAGTCGGTGGCGGTCCTTCGCCAGAAAAGTGGGAAAAGATGAGCAAGCCTGAACGGATAATCTATTGGATATTTGTTGGTCTTGCCGTAGCTTGCGTTGGATATCTTGTAGTCAAGAAGATATGGGGCTGACCTATGGCGGCTAGGTCTGCGAATGGTGCTGCGGCGGCTGCTACGATTGCGACAGCTGTTGGTGCAGGAGCACAGATTATCTTCCCCGGGGCATTGGGTAATCTCCTAAATCAAATGATTCAGGGAGCAAGTGGTCCGGTTCAAAATGCTGTCCAGAATAGTTCCTCTAAATAATGAAGAGCAAAGAAACGTCATCGCTGATGTGGCGGTATATAAAGGCTTATCTATCCCTATTAGGAATCGTCGCCGCCTTTGTTGGCGTGTCGATAGCGCAAGGTGCAGGCTGGAAACCCGCGTTGGCGGGTATGCCGTTGTATGTAATTTTATTTGTGGCAATTACATATAAGCTAGTAAAGGATATAGTGGCGTCGCGAAAGCGAGAGCATCACCAAGGTTCGGTGGGTGACGGTGGCCGCTGAACACAAACTTCAAGGTGCTGCGGGGCCGATACAGGATGCCGTAACGAACGCCCAGACCTTCAGCAACAGCGGTACGGTGCAGGCGAGCAATATGCTGTCGATCCAGGGCCAGCAGATCGACAACGCGTTTGGC
>NZ_RQIS01000005.1 GCF_003837865.1 Paraburkholderia dinghuensis
AAGCGAACGCCGTGTCGGACAATCCGCTGATCTTCCCGGACACGGGCGAAGTGCTCTCGGGCGGCAACTTCCACGCCGAGCCGGTGGCGTTTGCCGCCGACAATCTCGCGCTCGCGGCCGCCGAGATCGGCGCGCTGGCCGAGCGGCGCATCGCGCTGCTGATCGACGCGACGCTCTCGGGGTTGCCGCCGTTCCTCGTGAAGGACGGCGGAGTGAACTCGGGCTTCATGATCGCGCATGTGACGGCCGCGGCGCTCGCCTCGGAGAACAAGACGCTCGCGCATCCGGCTTCGGTCGATTCGCTGCCGACGTCGGCGAACCAGGAGGACCACGTATCGATGGCGACGTTCGCCGCGCGCAAGCTCGCCGACATCGCGGAGAACACGGCCAACATCCTGGCGATCGAACTGCTCGCCGCGGCGCAGGGCGTGGACCTGCGCGCGCCGCATCCGACGAGCCCGGCGCTCGCCCGCGTGATGCAGGCCGTGCGCAGTGAGGTGCCGCACTACGATCTCGACCGCTATTTCGCGCCGGATATTGCGGCGATCGCGCGGATGGTGCAGGGCGGGGCGATTGCGGCGCACAGTCCGTTCGGGTTCGCTTCAGAGCAATCAGCGCTTCACGGCTGATAAAGCAGCATTCCTGATTAAAGTCCGGATCGCGCCGCACCGCTGCAGCGGTCGAGAATCGGATCGATGCGGCGGAGGCCGACGGGTTAAACGCGGAGGGCGTTGATCCAGCCGCTCCCGTGCCCGGCGCGCCGCGTCGCTTGACCTGCTCGTTTCCTTTTGGAAATTGCGACGGGGCGCGTTTGTATCCAGACCAGCGATGGCCGGAAGCTGGTATAGAAGATCCATTGCCGATTCCAGCCCGCGCTGCGCGGCTGGAACGACGAGACGGAGATACCCGATGCGAAACGCGATAACGCTGTCCCGTTCGGCCGCAGTATTCGTGGCGGTTGCAGGTGCCGCCGCTTGCTGCGTCAATCTTCCGGCGGCCGCCGCTGGGGTGGAGCCGTTTGCCTGGCCCGCAACCCTCGCGCCATTCGGAAACGGATACCCGAAGCCGGGAGACAGATGTCGCCGGCTCGGCGAATCGCCCGCGACTTCGGCGTTTCTGGACCACACCGCGACGCTGGTGGGTTGTCCCGGGCCCAGCGATAGCGAGAGTGCGCAAGCGATCGTTCACGGCGAACACGGGCGCGTGGTCGGAGAAGCCGAGGGCGTCACGCTGATTTCAATTCCGAATGAAGGCAACCATGCGGACGGCACGTCGCCGGCTGCCGTTCCGGAGCACGGCTATCAGTCAGGTGTGACCGGGACGCTGCGCTGCGCACTGCGGGCGGAACAACGGATGCGTCTATGTCGATTCGACCTTGCGCGTCACGACGATCGCACGGTGGCCGTCGTGGTCCACCTGCCGGGTGGCGGGACGCGGGCGATTTTCTTCGGTCCGGATGGAACGGTCGTTGGCGTCGGGCGGACAGCCGTGGATCGGCCTGTGCGTGGAAACACAAGCGCCAGAAAGACGGGGAACGTCAATCTGATCTTTATTGGCCGGGAGCGGTATGAGGTGCGCGACGAGGTGATTTACGGAGAGTGATGCTTGGGCTGATCCTTTATTTAACATAATACAAATTATCGAACTTTTACTTGTTACGGCTTTTTTGAAATGTCCGGTTCGGGGGTGCGGCGGAATTCCTGGACTATCAGGAGCTAGTCCATGTATTCGTACGAAGAGCGCATCCGAGCGGTCAAGCTCTACTTGAAGCTTGGAAAGCACCTTACCGCGACCGTTCGTCAATTAGGCTATCCCACAACGAAATCGCTCGAACGTTGGTATCACACGTACGAGCGATGCCTGGATTTGCCGAGGGAACGTATTTGCGTGAGGCCGCGCTATTCCGCAGAACAAAAAAAGGCGGCCACGGACCACTATATGAGCCACGACCAGTGTCTGGCAGCAACGACAAAGGCCTTGGGATATCCGGGACGCGGGACGCTCGTCGCCTGGCTCGACGAGATGCATCCTGAACGAAAGAAACGCGCTCTCGGGAAGACTTCGGGTGTCCGGTACGCACCAGAGTTCAGGCAGACAGCAGTCATCGATCTGTGCACTCGACGAGAAAGCGCTGAGGAAGTTGCTAAAAAAATTGGCGTGAGCCGCCCAACGTTGTACAACTGGAGACATCGGTTACTCGGTCAGGAGGCTGTTCCAGTCATGACACGCCGCAACGACCCGCCGCAGACCTCCGAGAAAGCGACGCTGGAGCAGCAGGTCGAATCACTCCGACGAGACATTCGGAAGCTCCAGATCGAACACGACATCCTGAAGAAGGCCAATGAAATATTAAAAAAAGGCCTGGGCGTCGACCCGCAACTCCTGACGAATCGGGAGAAGACGGAGCTGGTTGATGCCCTGAAACAGACTTACACGCTGCCGGAGAGCTTTTCTGAATTGGGGCTCGCCCGTAGCTCCTACTTCTATCACCGGGCGCGGATACAGACTGCCGACAAGTATGCTGATGTGCGCGTTGCCATTGCAGATATCTTTGAACTGAATCACCGCTGCTACGGATATCGCCGGGTGCGTGCGGCACTTGGCAAGCAGAAAGTCTTCATCTCGGAGAAGGTCGTTCGGCGCTTGATGAAGCAGGAACATCTAAGCGCGGCCACGACGAGGCGACGTCGATACGGCTCCTACGCTGGAGAAATCGGTCCTGCCCCAGATAACCTTATCAACCGGAATTTCCAGGCCGCAGCACCGAATGAAAAGTGGCTCACGGACATCACGGAGTTCCAGATTCCTGCCGGCAAAGTCTATCTGTCGCCGATCATTGACTGCTTCGATGGGCTTGTGATCAGTTGGTCAATCGGTACGCGACCAGATGCCGAGCTTGTGAACACGATGCTCGATGCTGCCATCGAAGCAATAGGCAGTAGCAACAACCGACCTGTCGTCCATTCAGATCGCGGTGCGCATTATCGCTGGCCGGGCTGGCTTACCCGAATACGTGAGGCCAATCTGATTCGTTCAATGTCGCGCAAGGGCTGCTCGCCCGATAACGCGGCGTGCGAAGGCTTCTTTGGACGGCTGAAAACAGAACTGTTTTACTCTCGGGACTGGCAGGCCATCAGCACCGACCAATTCATCGAGGCCGTTGACTCGTACATTCGCTGGTACAACGAGAAACGGATCAAGATCTCGCTTGGCGCACTCAGTCCGATCGAATACCGAGAGAGCCTCGGGCTGACGACATAACCCAGTCCAGGAATTCCGCCGCACCCCCAGATCGGACATCTGTATCTGGCCATGACATTGTCGGTGGGTTGCTGAGGCGTGATGGACCGCTGGCTCAGGCCAACAACGCGTGCGTAGAGCCATCAGCACCAGCAACGCTGATTGAACCCATGTCTTAACGCGACACGGCGAAGCCAATTCGCGCGGCCCAGCGGTGCTTGTTGTAATCGAGAAGATCTTCGCCATAGCCATTGAAGTAATTGAGAAACAGATATCCGCCCCATGCACTGCTGAACAGCTTGCCTAGCGGGTATGTCAATTGTGCATCGACGCTTCCATAAGTCGATTTCGTGCCTTTTCTCAAGGTGGTCGCGAGCTGCCAGCCATCCGGACTGCCGTACTTGATCAGCAGATCGACATAGCCGCGGTAGTCGGCGATATTCGAATTCGTGTCCTGGATGTGTTCGTACCAGTAGACTTTTGGGGCAATGCTCAGGTGGTAGGCATTGATGTCACCGAAATCCCAGATCGGCTTCACGTACAGGATGTCGATGCCGCGCGATCCGGCACCGGCGGTCCCGTTCGACTCGTGCTCGTAGCCCGTCTCGATGCCCATCCGGGTGAACCAGTTGGTCCTCCACCGGGTGTCCTCGATGTAGTAGAAAAGCGCGGGCTTATAGCTCGTATCGTGAAACGGTGCGGAATATTCGCGGATATCCCAGAGCGAAGTCTGCGTGTAGGCAAAATAGAGGTTGTCGAGAAAACCGCGTGAGCGCGGATCATCGGGCAACACGAGACGGAACTTGAAGCTGAGCTGGAATTTGGCAAGACCTTCGCCATCCGAGTCCCAGCCATCGGCGAAGTACATGGGTTCGTAAAACGAAAGCCGCCCGGAGATGAATGTGCCGAGGTCCGGTCCTAATGTATTCCGCGGCGGCGGCGCGGCCGTGGCTGGCATCATCGCAGCGAGCGCTTCGTTGCCGGACGTCGTTGCTTGGGGCGTCCCCGTGCCTTGCGCTACCGGAGCCTGCGCAGCCGGTGCCGCGCTCGCCGTGGCAGTGTGTCCCGGTACGCGCGTGAGCAGCACGAGCGATGGCGATACATCGATACCGGGCACATCGACACGCAGCGTCCCGCGCGCCCATTCGGGCCAGGCCGCGCTGTAACGCACTGCCTTGATTTCACCCTCGCCCAGTTGCAGATGCTCGGGTGCCCCGGCGTCTCGCGTGAGCACCACGGTCCGCGGCAAAGCTTCGCCGTTCGTCAACGTAATGCTTACCGTGGGCGGGACATCGATCGAACTGCCCGAAGGTGCATCACCCGAGTACACGATCGTCACCGAAAGCAGCTCATCCGAGCGCGCTTCGCGTGGCGGACGCAGAACGGAGACGGCGGCGTCCACTGCGGTGGCGTACCCTGCGGCCATCGCCAATGCGAGTGCGGCGCACCCTGCCCAATGCCAGCGAATCCGGGCCCACGAAACAGATCTGAAACGGCCTTCCCTGTGGATTACCGATCGAATCAACACGTGGCCTCCTTTTGTTCCGATGTAATGCTTACCTCGATGTGAACCCATCGGAATGCCTGCACGCATGGTGCATCGTGCGTTCAATACCCGTGCTCGTTACTTTGCTACGCGCCGGACTCGCAAATTGAATTGTCCGCGCGGACTGCTATGATCAATTCAATGCTCCGTGGACCCGTGGAGCCGTTGCTGGTGACCGTTTTTCGCGAGAACTGTCATGAAATGTATCCTGGTTGCTGCGATGCTGCTCTGTACGTCGACATGCTGGGCACAAGCAAGTCCCGCCGCTTCCTCGCAACGACACGTTGAGACCGTCGAAGAGCACATAAAGGCTCTCCATTCGGAGCTCAAGATTACGCCGGCGGAAGAAGATAAATGGGCCAAAGTGGCGGACGCCATGCGTGCCAACGCCAAAGCAATCGACACACTCCTTGAGCAACGGCACGAAAACGCGGAGAAGGAAACAGCGATCGAGAACCTGCGTTCGTGGGCCGAGCTAGCCCAAGCCCACGCAGACGGCAGCAAGGCGCTACTCGCCGCATTCGAGTCGCTTTATACGGACATGCCCGACGCACAGAAGAAAGTTGCGGACGACGCATTCCGGCCAGCGGAACCCCACGCGAAATAAACTTCCGCCAGATCACCGCAGATTCTGCACCCTCGCGGACACGGCGAAGCCAACGTAGGGGAAGCGCAATGTTGAAGCAACGCCTGATACGGTCGGGATTCGTCTCTGCTCTCGTGATGCTTGGTGCTCTGCATTGCGCGCAAGCCCGGGTCAACGTGAGTGTGGGTATTGGTTTTCCGGGGGTGTTTTACGCGCCACCGCCGCCGCTCATCATCGCTCGTCCTGTGCCCTACTGGGCGCCTCCGGTCATGTATAGCCGGTGGGGCCATCCGGCCTGGCACGGACGGCCAGTTCATATGGTTCCGCGGCATGGTCCGCCGCCGGGTTGGGGCCATCCGCGGCGTTGGCACTAATCACGCGAGCGCGATCGACATGCCTTGCGGATGTTCTGCGATGCCATGGGTTATCCGGCTCTGGAAGCATGCAAAAACGTTTCAGCAAATGAAATCAGTGCCTGATCCACGCGGTAGAAAAATGCGCATCGCGTGGATAACCGATTTCATCAACGCTCTCTGCTGACTTTTCCTGTGGCATGCAAATTCGCCTCGCATGCATCGTGAGAAAAACGCACGGACGAACGCTGGGCGATTCGGATGTCTGCGATTACCGACGCCAATGACAAAGCGAGCGTCCGTTCGTACAGGACAACAGCTTCAAACAGTATCTGATACGCCGGGATCAATGCGTCAAACGCCGTACCGCGTTTGTCGACGTTGCGCGCTTGATGATGCTGTTGCGCCCGCATTGATAGAACTGGTTTTTGGCAGATTCGTATCCACGCGGATCGACGTTGTCAGTCTGCTACACCGCGATATGCCGCCATCGCGGCATGGTTGCTGTGCACGGTACCGCACACGCAATCGATCGAAATACGCCTTGTGCGCAGATAATGCCGTTGCAGGACCCGACTGGTTTCCTCACGCATCCAACGGAGAAGAAGCATGATCCTCACAAATGGATTTACGTTTCCAAACTTCATAATCGATGTATTTTCGATCTTCATGTTCATCTTGTGGTTCTGGTTGTTCATTACGATCACAAGTGACTTGTTCCGCCGGGACGACATATCCGGATTCCTGAAAGTCATATGGGTAATCTTTCTGATCTTGCTCCCCTACATCGGCATTTTCGCTTACGTGCTTACGCAAGGCCGCAAGATGGCCCTTCGCAACGAAGACCGCGCACGAAAAGCACGCGACGAGTTGCGTCAGGTCGTTGGCTTTAGCGCGGCAGATGAAATCGAGAAACTGGACCGACTGAAATCGACCGGGTCGCTTACGGACGATGAGTACAGGCGCCTTCGCGCAAAGCTCTTCGATTAACTGCCATCTGGCCGTTCATGAGCGTTGGGTAATGGAGGCGGGAGCAAACCGGCGACGTACTCAGACGGTCATTCAGGACGTCACACAACAGCGCGTTGCACTGTTAGCCCCGACCAGCACGGTCCTGCCCGCGGTTAGTCAGAGCGGGGACCGTGCAGCCCTTTTCCTCATTGTGTCGCTTGCTGGCTCGCAAAAGGGCTTTGTTGATCGCATTACCGCTTTCGTGCGCACGCTGCGTCCTCCCCTGAAGCCCCCATCGTCCTCGCCCGTGCGACGTTAAAGAGTCGAAAGCGATCTGCCGTAAACGGACTAGTTGACGCGATTCCGCCTGGTGGCGGTTCGCAAGTTCTGCTACTGGGAGGCCGTAATGAGCGCAAGAGATCAGCACAAGACCTGGAAAATCCGCACGGTAGCGATGAGTCTCGCAACCATCATCTGCGCGCCTTGCGCCGCCGTTGCCGCGAGTGGTGGCCAGATCTTCTTCGCGGGTATGATCGTTGCGCCGCCGTATAGCATCGCAACAGCGTCCGGAACCTCCTCCGCCGCTGCCACCACCGCAGGCGCCGGCCAATCGGGGCCCGCAACGGCGACCGTCACGTTCGCAGCCGAACCGGCCAGTCCGCCCTACGCCGAAGTCACACTGGCGACGATGCAGCTTGCGAGCACCGGAAACGGTTCGAAAGCGGCCAGTCCGTTCGTGGAGAAATTCGCGGATGGCAATGGCCACCGGCTGACGCCTGACCAGTCGGGCACTTATCACCTCGGTGCCTCGGGCGGCACGCTCCAGATCAAGGCCCCGGACTCCTCCGCACAAACGCCCGTAATCGTAGTGACCAGCTACGATTAACGCATCCGTTCGGTGCCAAATGGCTCGGGGACGGCCCTGCCGACCCTGAGCGTCAAGGCCTTCAACGGGCCGGTTAATCGCTTTGCCGACCTTCCGCTGCACGAGGTAAGCCGCGACAAATCGTGCAACGCGGCCCGAATGCAAAAGAAAGCGCGCCTTTCAGGCACGCCCTTCCGCCGCGCAGCTTAGGGACGCTCGCCGCGAGCAAGCCGGCCTTCGATCTCGCTCACAACCGGCAGCAAGTCGGCCACGCTGTCGATCACATAGTGGGCACCCGCCGCGCGCAGACGTGCGACAGCAGCTTCGCGGCGGCGTGCGAATACTTCGGGCGGGAGCGCGCGAACTTCGTCCTCGGTCATCCCGAATGCATTGCCGCTCACGGCGACGCCCACCGCCCACGTTCCGGCGTTGATGCCCTCCTCGATGCCGACCTCGGTGTCGTCCACCTTGATCACATCGCGTGCGCGCCACACGCCCAGTTGCGGCAGCGTGTGGTAGATCATGTACGGCGACGGCCGGCCTTCGGGCGTGTCACCGGTGCAGACGATGCTGTCCGCCACGAAGCCCTGCTCTGCCGCTCCCGGCACGATCTTGTCGATGATCTCGCGCGTGTAGCCCGTGGTCGAACCGATGCGGATGCCTTCGGCACGCAGTGCGGCCGTCACGGCGGCCACGCCCGGGATCACGTCGCTGTACTGCGCCGCCACCGCGATGTTCTTCGGCACGAACACGTCGTAGACCGCGTCGATGTCCGCGTCCGCCGGCGCGTGACCATGACGTGCTTCCCACGCCCTGGCGACGCGCGGCAGCGCCATCAGCGCCGCGATGTGCGGACGCTTGGCCATGCCCATCGGACCGCGCGCTTCGTCGATCGTGATCGGCACGCCGAACTCCTCGAAAGTCTCGACGAAAGCGCCCATCGGTGCGCGCGAACCATAGTCGACCACCGTGCCCGCCCAGTCGAAAATCACTGCCTTGACGTGTTTCATTGCCTTATGTCCCGCGAATAATCTACGAAAAGAGGAACCTGCCCTGCCGACTGACGGCAGGCGTTCACGCCGCGAGCGCTTCGCGCGCGCCGAGCGATGCGGGCGCCGGTGCCGCGTTCGCCACCCCGAGCGTGGAAAGCGCATTGCCGCAGGCTTCAATCACGCGCCGCATCACACTTTCGTCGAGTGCGCCGATGCAGCCAATACGGAAGCTCTCGACCGTGGTCAGCTTGCCCGGATAGATGATGAATCCTTGCGCCTTCATCAGTTCGTAAAAGCGCTCGAAGCTGAAGGCGGGATCGGCAGGCGAAAAAAACGTAACGATGATCGGCGAGCGCCACGGTTCCGTGAGCAGCGGCTCGAAGCCAAGTGAGCCCATGCCCGCGACGAGCACGTCGCGATTTCGCGCATAGCGCGCGAGGCGCGCCGGCTGACCGCCTTCGAGCGTGTGCAGCCGAAGCGCCTCGATGAATGCCGCAACGGCGTGCGTCGGCGGCGTGAAGCGCCACTGGCCAGTGCGATTCATCACGTCCCACTGGTCATGGATATCGAGTGCGAGCGAATGGCTGTTGCCCTTCGCGTCGCGGAGCACGTCTTTTTTCGCGATCACAAAGCCAAAACCGGGCACGCCTTCGATGCACTTGTTTGCCGACGAAACGAACGCGTCACACGGCAGTGTGCGCACATCGAGCGGTATCGCGCCGAATGCGCTCATGGAGTCGATCAGGAGGCGGCGGCCGAGGCGCTGCGTGATCTCGGCGATTTCCTCGATCGGGTTCAGGATGCCGGAACTCGTCTCGCAGTGGACCACGACGACATGCGTGATATCGGCGTTCGCGATGAGAATGCGTTCGACGTCGGCGGCCCGCGGCGGCAGATAATCGCCGGTGTCGTGGACGGTGTGGCGGCGGCCCAGATAGCGCAACGTCGTCGCCATGCGCTTGCCATACGCGCCGTTCGCGAGCACGAGCGCGTGGCCGTCGCGTGGCACGAAGCTGCCGAGCATCGCCTCGACGCAATAGCTGCCGCTGCCCTGCAGCGGCACGCAGTCGTATTCGCCGTTCGTGTCGCCTGCGATGTCCAGCAGGCCGCGGCGCAACCGGGCCGTCATTTCACGAAAGTCGGCGTCCCACGATCCCCAGTCGCGCAGCATCGCCTCTTTCGTCGAGGCGGCCGTCGTGAGCGGGCCAGGGGTCAGCAGGTACGGATCGGCCGGGGTCGTCATGCACTTGCTCCTGTCGATCGCACCGCGTTCTTTGGCACCGGGTGCGATCCCATACAAAGTTAGTCGGGATTCAGCATCGAACGCCGACACGCTACCGAAAATGGCAGCATCGGTAAAATCGATATAATCGATGACCATATAAGTCAAACTTATTGATCCGGATTGCCCATGCAATACGCCCAGTTACGCGCTTTTCATGCGGTCGCCGAGCACGGTGGCTTTTCGCGCGCCGCGCAAGCGCTATCGCTCACACAGCCAGCCGTATCGGATCACGTGCGGCGGCTGGAGCAGGATTTCGGGGTCAAACTGTTCGAGCGTGCGCCACGCGGTGTCGAATTGACCGACCTCGGGAGGCGCCTCTTTGCCGTCACGCGGCAGATGGTCAGTTGCGAACGCGACGCCCGGCGCCTGCTGGAAGCGGCGGGCGCGCTGGAGTCGGGTGAGCTGTCGCTGATCGCCGATGCCCCCGACCTTGCCATGAAACTGGTCGGCGCGTTCCGGCGGCGCTATCCGGGCGTCGTGATCAAGCTGTCGATCGCGAACGCGACCGAATGCATGCGGCGCGTGCTCGCGAGCGAAGCGGATGCAGCCGTCACGGCGGCACACCAGGTCCACAGCCGCCTGCAGACACGCGTGTTGCGCGAGGAGCCACTCGTGGCGGTCGTGCCCGCCGACAGCCCGGCCGCCAGGAAGCGCCGCATGACCTACGAGGAACTGGTGCGCGAGCCGATGGTGTTCCGCGAAGCGCAATCCGTGACGCAGCAACTGCTCGAGGCCGAACTGGTGCGCAAGGGGCTCCAGGTGCAGCCGGTGCTTTACGTCGACGGACGCGAGGCGCTGCAGACGGCCATCGCCCAGGGCGTGGGTGTCGGCGTGATCGCACACACGGAGTTCGGCGAATCGCCGCGTATCCGCATGATTCCCCTCGCGGACTGCCAGGTGCGTATGGTCGAATCGCTGACGAGGCTCGCCGATCAGTCGTCGTCGAACCTGCTCGACGCCCTCTTCGCGACCGAACTCGACTGAGCGCCGCGCGCCGCCTCAGGTCACGACGATGTTGGTGCCGATCGCATGCAGGAGGTCGCGCAGCGTCTCGGCGTCGTGCATGCGCGTGCCGTATCGCAGATCGATGCGCAGTGCGCGACCCGCAATGCCGTCGACGGGCCGCGAGAGCCACAACTCCACGGCGAGCGCGCGCCCTTCTGGCTGACCGACGGCAGCCGGTTCGACGACACATGGCTTGAAACAGGCGGATTCGGACATGGCGTGGACCTCGTTCTCGACAAAGCGCGGTGCCATCGTACCGGCAGGCGCTTGCCCCACCAAACAACGAATTCGCGTTTGCAAATGACGGCCGTGCCTCGCCAGGTGCGGCGGCTGCGCCGACGTCAGAGCGAACCGATTCCGACGGCATCCCCTCTTTTTCCCGCCGGACGGCGCGCTGCGTGGCAAACTGGTCGGATCGCTCCACCCGGGAGCCGCTCATGGAACGTCCATTCACCGATCGCCGCGAAGCGGGCCGGATGCTCGCGCAATGCCTTGGCACCTACGCGGGGCGGCGCGATGTCGTCGTGCTCGCACTGCCGCGCGGGGGCGTGCCGGTCGCATTCGAGGTGGCGGCCGCGCTCGGCGTGCCGCTCGACGTGCTGCCCGTTTGCAAACTTGGGGTGCCCTGGCAGTCGGAACTCGCGATGGGCGCGCTGTCCTCGAACGGCGCGCAATTCGTCGACGAAGCGCTGGTGCACGAAACCGGTGTGAGTGCGGCGCAGTTGCAGAGCGCCATCGCCACCGCCCGTATCGAACTGGGCCGCCGCGAGTTGCGCTACCGCGGCGAGCGACCGCCCACGCCGGTGGCGGGGCGCGTGGTGCTCATCGTCGACGACGGCATCGCGACAGGTGCTTCGCTGAAAGCCGCCGCCCGCGCGCTGGCGAGCCGCGGTCCGGCACGCATCATCGGGGCGATGCCGGTTGCGCCTGCAGGCGCACGGGCGCGTCTTGGCGCCGCCATCGACGATCTCGTGTGCGTGCACGTCCCCATGCAGTTTTACAGCGTCGGCCAGTTCTATCTGGACTTCGACCAGGTCGACGACGAAACCGTGCGCGACCTGCTCGACCGGGCCGCAAGCGGCACGGACAACGCCTGACGCCCTGCGCGCCGCGCTGCCTCAGCGCACAGGATTCGCGGCTTCATCGCCCACGACCGTCTGCCACGGCCGCACGCGCCAGCTTTTGACGAGCCCTGCCAGGACGTAGGGATCGGCGCGCGCGAAGGCCTCGGCGGCGGCGGGCGAATCGCTCTGAAAGAGCAGCAGCGCGCTGTCGACGGGCTCGGCCACCGCCCCGGCGAGCAGGAGTTCCCCGCGCGATACGGCCTCCCACGCTAGTGCGAGATGCGCGTTGCGGTGCGCCGCGCGCCGTTCGAGATAGTCGTCGACCAGTTCATACATCAAGAGCCAGTGCATCGTTTCCCTCCCGCGGATCGGGGGCTGCGCGCATGCCGCTTGCTTGCCGTCTGCTGTCGTTCGCTTGTCTCCGTCCGTCACGGTTTGACAATGCTTGACACTGCGAGCCCGATAAGTCGCATTGTGCCGTCAACCGCGGACGTCGCGATGCCGTTTTTAGGGCAGCTTTGCCAAAATGGTCGCGGCAATGGGCCGGAAAAGCGCGTCAGGCCTGCGAGCACGACTACCGACGACGTCGAAATCCTATGGGAGTGAGCTATGAAGATTCAATCCGCTATCGCTGCAATCGTGCTGGGTGGCGTGCTGGCCGCACCGGCATTCGCACAAACTGCCGCTCCGGCGGCCGCCCCGAACAGCCAGCAGGACAAGATGAAGGCGTGTAACGCGCAGGCGGCCGACAAGAAAGGCGACGACCGCAAGGCCTTCATGAAACAGTGCCTCTCGGCGGGCGGCGCGGCGCCGACGATGACGCAGCAGGAACGGATGAAGGCGTGCAACGTTCAGGCGGCCGACAAGAAAGGCGACGATCGCAAGGCCTTCATGAAGCAGTGCCTCTCGACGAAGAGTTAAGCAGCAACGCAAGCAAGACGAACGGCGGCCCCAGGCCGCCGTTTTTTATGGGCGAGCGCGTTGAATAGCCCTGGCTGCGGTGAACGTGCCGGGCGATACCCTCGCCTCGTGCAACGCCCCGGGTGTTTTCCCGCACTGTCTGCGGGCCCTGCTCGAACGGGCCGTTTTTCTCCTATGATGGCGCAAGCGGCGACCCACTTCAGACGACACCACACGAACGCCATCGGGCCGCCTTTTGTCGTTGATGCCACAGGCATCGAACGGAGGCGCAGATGGCATGGAGACACAAAAATCGCTGGTTTCGCCGGTGGCTGCTGGTGACGGTGTTCTGGCTCGTGCCGGTGATGGTCGTCGCGGTACGCGAAGCCCAGGACGAAATGGCGTACAACCGCGAGGACCTGCAGCGGGCCCTGGCGACATGGACGTTCAGCGCCGCCGATCGCGATGCCGGCGCGCCGTTGCGCTGTCGCGGCACACCGGATGCGGCCCGCGCGTCTGGTTGTCCAGCGGATGTGCTGGCCGCGAATGCCGCCCGTCGTCAGCAAGCGCTCGACGAGTACGCCCAGCGCCGCTCGACGCTGGCCGTCTATCTCTGGGATGCGTTCGTCGGCTACTGGGTCGCGCCAATGGCGACGCTGCTCTGCGTGGGCATCGTGATCGGTGGGATCCGGCGCGCACTGCGGCACCCGAATCCGAAACCGGAGCCGAAGCCCGCGCCAGAGCACTGATGCCGCGGCTGCGGGGTGTCATCGCGACGGCCCGTGCAGCGGCACGCTGCATGCGCGGCTCGTAACCCGTCGGCATCAGTACGAAAATCGCGCGTCTGAATCTGCGATGCGAGAAGCGTGCTCGCGTGCCGCATCAACTCGCGGACGTGTCGATCACCTTGAAACGCGAGCGTTTGCTCGCGCGGATCACCGCCTGATAGAGGTCCACGTACTGCTGCGCCATGCGCCGCGACGTAAAGCGCTCCTCGAAACGCCGCCGCACACCGGCACGCGGCACGCGCGCGATGCGGTTCACCGCAGCCACAGCGCCGATTTCGTCTTCGACGATGAAGCCCGTCACGCCCTCGTCCACCACTTCCGGCACGGCGCCGCGATTGAACGCGATCACGGGTGTGCCGCACGCCATGGCCTCGATCATCACGAGGCCGAATGGCTCCGGCCAGTCGATCGGGAACAGCAGTGCATGCGCGCCTGAGAGGAACTCGGCCTTCTGGGCGTCCGTAATCTCGCCGACGAACTCGACGTCCGGCTGGGCGAAGAGCGGCTTGATCTCGCGCTCGAAGTACTCGCGGTCGGCCTCGTCGACCTTCGCGGCGATGCGGATCGGCAGCCCGCAGCGCTGCGCGATGCGGATCGCCGTATCGACGCGTTTTTCCGGCGAGATGCGCCCGAGAAATGCGAGGTATCGTTGCTCGACGGGCTGCGGCGTATAGAGGTTTTCGGGCAGGCCGTGATAGACGGTGCCGAGCCATTTGGCCTGCGGCAACGGCTGACGTTGCGCGTTCGAGATGGAGATGACCGGTGCGGTATCGAATGTGTCGAAGACCGGCTGCTGTTCCGGCAGGTCGAGCCGGCCGTGAAGCGTCGTTACGAAAGGCGTGTCCTGGCGCTTGAAGACCGAAAACGAGTAGTAGTCCATATGGAAATGCAGCACATCGAACCGGTCGGCCTGACGGCGGACCATCTCCATGAGCAGCATGTGCGGCGCGATCCGGTCGCGAATGCCCTTGTCGAGCCGCAGCGCCTGTGGCCAGACGGGCTCGAGCTTTGCGCGCGTCACGGAGTCGCCGCTCGCGAATAGCGTGACGTCGTGACCGAGGTCGACCAGTGCTTCGGTGATGTACGAGACCACGCGCTCGGTGCCGCCGTAGAGCTTGGGCGGAACGGATTCGGTCAGCGGGGCGATTTGCGCAATTCTCATCCGGCATCTCCGTTGGTCGGGGGTGTGCGGTCCGGCGCTGTGTCGCCGGGTCCTGCCGCTTCGGTGCGCCTCATTGTAAGGCAATGCGGAAACCGTCCATCAGAGATGGATTACCCGCTCACCAGAAGCCGATGCGGGCGTCGTACGATCCGGTCATTCTTCTACAAGCTGTGAGCCCGCGCCGTAGGTCTTTCAATTGCTATCCGGACTTACACGTCGATACATCGCGCGCTCAACGCGTGAGCCACTTCCAGGGCGGCACGTCGAGCGCATCGGCATCAGCGAGCACCGTCGCGCCGAGCTTGCGTTCGAGCACGATCGACTGGCTCCCCGCCTCGCGCTCAAGCGCCGCCACGAGACGCGTCGCATGCGATACCACGAGCACCTGCGACTGGCGCGAAGCCAGCGCGATGAGCCGGGCGAGCGACGGCAGCAGGTCCGGATGCAGACTCGTCTCCGGTTCGTCGAGCACGAGCAGTGCGGGCGGCCGCGGGCTCAGCAGCGCCGCCACGAGCAGGAGATAGCGCAGCGTCCCGTCCGATAATTCGGCGCCGCGCAACGGCCGCAGCAGCCCTTCCTGGCGAAGCGCGACCTCGAAGCGCCCTTGGTGATTGACGATCTCGACGCGCGCGCCTGGAAAGGCATCGCCGACCGCTGTGTCGAGCGCCGCGCCGTCACCGATCTCGCGGATGGTCTGCAACGCGGCGGCCAGATTCGCGCCGTCGTCGGCGAGCACCGGCGAATGCGTGCCGATCTGCACCTGGCGCGCGGGTGCGAGTTCGTCGGTGCGGAAATGGTCGTAGAAGCGCCACGAGCGGATCTGTTCACGGACGGCGATCATTTCCGGCGCGCCGCGCGGGTCGGCGTACTCGGTCATCATGCTGTCGAAACCCGCGACGGGCTGCGCGAGCGTCATCCACTCGCCCGATTCGGCGCGCACCCGGATCATCGGCCCCTGTCGATCGACGAGCAACGCCGAGGGCCTCAGGATCGGCCCGCTCCAGATGCATTCGCGCTTGATCACCGGATCGAGCGAGAACTGCGAGCTCGACGAAATCGGCAGGCCAAGATCGATGGCGTAACCGAACGCATCGCCCGCGAAGCCGAGTCGCAAGCTCACGGCGTCCTTTCGCACGGTGCCCTCGACCGGCGCGTCGCCCGCCTCTACCGCCCGCGAAAAACGCTCGGGGCCGGCCCAGAGCGTCGATTGCAGACCACCCTCGCGCGCGAGCGACGAAATCACGCCGCCGCGCGCCGTGAGCGCGAGCAGGCGCAGCGCGCGGTAGAGATTCGATTTGCCGCTGCCGTTCGGACCCGTTACGACGTTGAGCGGTCCGAGCGGCACGATGATCTCGCGCAGCGAGCGATAGTTGGCTATGGCGAGCGTGGTGAGCATGGGTCGGTAAGGCATGGGAGCGGGAGCTGACGCAATCGCGGCAATCATACGCAATCACGGGCGTTGAATGTCCAATGCGACGTTCAACGCGCTCAATGTGGCTTTGGAACGTTGCCCAGGTCGCGCAGGAAGCTGTCGCGCCACACGCCGAGATTGTTGCGTCGCAATGCTTCCATGTTGGTCTCATAGCGCGCCTGGCGCTCGGCGAGTGGCATCGACAGTGCGCGCTGCAGCGCCTCCGACGTACCCGCCGCGTCGTGCGGATTTACGAGCAGCGCGCCGGTTAGTTCGCCGGCTGCGCCCGCGAAAATGGACAGCACGAGCACACCGGGATCACGCGGATTCTGCGCGGCGACGTACTCCTTGGCGACGAGATTCATGCCGTCGTGCAGCGGCGTGACGTAGCCCACCTGCGACTCGCGAAAGAGCGACATCAGTTCTCCGTGGTCGTACTGCTGGCTCAGATAGCGGATCGGTGTGTAGTCGAGACCAGAGTAGCGGCCATTGATGCGCCCCGCTTCGCGCTCCAGTTCCTCGCGAATCCGTTTGTAGCTCGCGACGTCGGAACGCGTTGGCGGCGCGATCTGCACGAGCGTGACCTTGCCGCGCCATTCCGGCTCGCGTTCGAGCAACTGTTCGAACGCGTGAAAGCGCTCCACGAGTCCCTTCGAATAGTCCAGCCGGTCCACGCTCATGATGAGCTTGCTTCCCTCCAGACTCTGCTCGAGGTCGATCACGTGCTGGCGGTTTTCGTAACGCGCGGCCTGTTCGGCGATCTCGTCGGGGAACACACCAATGCGGTAGACGCCCGTGCGCAGCTTGCGGCCGAAGGCTTCCACGCGGGCGGACTCGCCGTCCTCGAAGACCTCGCCGCGCGCGTTGCGCACTATGTAGTCGTGGAACGCCAACTGGTCGTTGCGTGTCTGGAATCCGATCAGGTCGTAACAACACAGCGACCGGACCAGTTCCTCGTGCGGCGGAATCGTCTGCAACACCTGGGGTGACGGGAACGGAATGTGCAGGAAGAACCCGATGCGGTTTTCGACGCTCTCTGAGCGCAGCGCCTCGGCGAACGGGATCAGATGGTAGTCGTGGACCCAGATGTTGTCGTCGGGGCGAATCAGATTCACGAGCTTGTGCGCCAGCCACGCGTTCACGCGCCGGTAGCCCGCATACTCGTCGCGTTCGTAGTGCGCGAGGTCGTTGCGGTAGTGAAAGACGGGCCACAGCGTGGCATTCGAAAAACCGCGATAGTACTGGTCGTAGTCCTTGCGCGTGAGGCCGATGGTCGCAAAGGTGACGGAGCCGTCCAGAACGAGCGATGGCCCGGCATGGGCAACGGACTCGCTCACGACATCCCCGCTCCACCCGAACCAGATGCCGCCGTCGCCCTTCAGCGCGCCGAACACGGCGACGGCCAGGCCGCCGGCGGATTCTTTCGTCTGTGCCGGCGTTGCCACGCGGTTCGACACGACGATCAATCTGCCCATCTATGCGTTCCTCCGCTCGTGACGCGTGCTAACTCGTGCTTCTGCGTGGACCATTCGCTCCGTTCGCTCGCCGTTCCTGCACCAGACGTACGCGATGCCACCCGCGCTTCGCGCATCGTCGCTGACCGTGACGATACCGCCCTCGCGCACATGTGCCCGGCTGCTATCCCGCGGACCGCCGTGTGCCTTTTACGGCATCACCGGCGGGAGCCGTTGCCGCGTGATCCGGTGAATCCTTCGTCTTCTCCATCGCCTGCATGGCGACGCTGGCCTCCACAGTCCGCTCCCCGCCGCCAGTCACCGGATCGGCCTCCGTGTTGGCCGCCGTGCTCGATGCCGCTGGCTGCGCGGGCCGGCTCGTCCGTCCCGGCAACTCGCTCGCACTGCTCTCCAGATCCGCCGACATCTCAGCGCGCGTCCTCGGCAGGAATTGCGGATACTGCGCGTT
Source organism: Paraburkholderia dinghuensis (assembly GCF_003837865.1). GTDB lineage: Bacteria > Pseudomonadota > Gammaproteobacteria > Burkholderiales > Burkholderiaceae > Paraburkholderia > Paraburkholderia dinghuensis. The sequence continues at coordinate 18,072 of NZ_RQIS01000005.1, forward strand.
CACGAAGCCGAGCAACCCTTCGCGCACGCGGCAGCGCAGATCCCAGGCCAGCCCCGAATCCCGCGAACTGACCAGCACACGCAACTGCATCGCGCGCTCATTGGCGTCGGTGACCTGCAGCACCTGCACGCGACCATCCCACTCGGGCGCATTCGTAACGATGCGCGTCAGTTCCTCGCGAAGCGGCGCGAGCGGCATGCGGAAATCGAGCCACAGGAACACGGTCCCGATGATCTGCGAGCTGCTACGCGTCCAGTTCGCGAACGGATTCTCGATGAACCACTGCAACGGCACGATCATGCGCCGCTGGTCCCAGAGCCGTAGCGAGACGTACGTACCGGTGATTTCCTCGACGCGCCCCCACTCGCCCTGAATCACGACCACATCGTCGAGCCGGATCGGTTGAGTGAGCGCGATCTGCAACCCGGCGATCATATTGGCAAGCACGGGCCGTGCCGCGATACCGGCGACGAGACCGGCTACGCCCGCCGACGCGAGCAGGCTTGTGCCGAACTGCCTCACGTTCGGAAAGTTCATGAGCGCCGCGCCGGTGCCGACGATCATGATCAGCCCCATCACCGTGCGCGCGAGCACGCGCGCCTGGGTGTGGATGCGGCGGGCCTGGAGGTTATCGGCGGCGTCGAGCGGATGGGCCGCGATGATCGTCTCGCCGATGGCGGCCGCGCAGCGCAGCGAAAGCCAGGTGATGGAAGCGATGAGCGCGACGGCGGTGAGTTCGCGCAGGCCGGAAATGAAGCGCAGCGTGTCGAGCGCCTGCGACAAGACGAACTGGAGCGCGAAAATGACGAGGACGGCGAGCGCGGGGAGACGAATACTGCGCAGGAACACGCTCACGCGCGGATACGGCAGCGCGACGCGGCGCAGCACGCGCGAGCCGAGCCAGTGGGTGGCAGTCGCAACGGCGAACGCGACGGCACCGACGACGAAGGTACCGTGCCAGGTCTGCAGCGAGGTGTCGGCGACGAGCGAGAGAGCGTCGATGGTCTCCATCTGCAGCCTGTTCCTCCTGAGCGTGGGGGCGACTCGTGGAAGCGGCCCTGGCGCAGGCCCGCGGCCGAAACCAGCGTGCTGTCACGTACCACCGCGACGTGCCACAACGGCCTGCCGCGCGTGAGCGTGACGAGGCGCGCCGGGCGAGCTGCAACGTCGCGCGCCTCGCTACACTTTCTGCTTCACGGCCATGCTTTGCGTCCGTGCTTCACGTCCCTATTTCGCCGATCACCCGGCGCGCCATTTACAGCAAGCCGCGCCGAAAAGCGGACGGTGTCGGCCATTCGCCGCGCAATCCCCGTCATGCGAGGTCTTTCAAAGTCCCGAATCAGCCGGTCACGCGACCGGCCGATCAGGCAACGTGACGGGACTCAGTTGCCGGCCTTGCAGGGGAACGCCTTCCCGAGTCCGAGCGAGACCGCCGTGCTCGCGTTATAACCCGCGACGTTCGGGTTGTCGGCGATGTACTTGCGTACCGCGTCGGTGAGCTGCGCCGAGCGCGCGTCCGGCGGCAGGCAGAAGTACTGACCGACGCGCGGCCCAGTCGTACCGCCGATTGCGTCGATTGTGTTGAACACCCCGTCAGCGGCACCTTCGATGTAGGCCGCACACGCAGCGCGCGAGGCGACGTCGGTCTTCATGCAGAGCCGGTTGAGGTCGCCTGCCGTGAAGGCAAATGCCGAAATCGGCAACACGAGCGCACCGGCGCAAATCAGAGCCCGCAGCATGGTTCTCCTTGTTCGTTACGTGTGGTGTGGCGCCGCGTTCCAGGTTCAGCGGGCCGCCGGCCGGTCTGGACGCCGACGATCTCGTTATTTTGCACTGTTTTGCGGCGCCGCCGTGTTACCGGCCGGGGCGCCCGATTGTGCCATCCGCGCGGACAAGCCCTTGATTGCGTCAGGCGCCTTGTACTGTTTCGCGAAATCGAGCGCGTTCATGCCGATCTGGTTCTTCGCGCTGACGTCCGCGCCGTTGTCGAGCAGCAGCTTAAGCGTCGTCATGTGATCGCCTCGCGCGGCCATCATGAGCGGCGTCGTGCCATTGGGCGACTGCGCGTCGACGAAGGCCGAATGTTCGAGCAGCAACTTGACGACGTCGTCGTTGCCATTCGCCGCCGCGTAATGCAGCGGGGCCCAGCCTTTCTTGTTGACTTCGGCACCCTTCGCGATGAGCAACTTCGCGAGATCGAGGTCGCCGTTGAGCGCGGCCAGCATGAGCGCGTTTTCACCCGCCCGGTCCTCAGCTCCAACCTTGGTGGCCGGATTGTCGAGCAGGAGGGCGGCCACCTTATCGGACTTCTCGCGTGCGGCGATCACGAGGAGCGGCATGCCGTGATCGTCGGTGGCGTTCGGATCCTGACCCTTGGCGAGCTCTTTCGCGATGCTCTTGTCGTCGTCGAACTTGACGGACTTCACGACCGAGTCGATCGACGCGGCGTGTGCGGGCACGGCGGCCAGCAGCGCGGCACTCACGGCACAGGCGAGCGCGGCGCTCACACGCCGCACGGACGCGGCACGAACGGAAGAGACGGCGGGCAAAAGCGGTTTCGAGTTCATGTCAAACCTTAACTTTATTCGGTATGTTGCTGATAGCAGACGATATTGCCAGCTTGCAGGCGCCAGAAGACGCCCGATCAAACCGCCGCCGGAATCTTGAAGAGCCGGAAGAAGTTCTGCGTGGTAGCCGCGCCGAGTTCGGCATCGGTCATCCCGCGCTGCTGCGCAATGAATCTTCCGACATGGCTCACGTACGCAGGTTCATTGGGTTTGCCCCGATATGGCACTGGCGCAAGGTAAGGCGAGTCGGTTTCGATCAACAGACGCTCGATCGGCACCCGGCGCGCGACCTCCTGGACATCGGTCGCGCTTTTGAACGTCACGATGCCCGACAGCGAAATGTAGAAGTTTTGCGCAAGCGCGCGCTCGGCGATCGGCCAGGGCTCGGTGAAGCAGTGCATCACGCCGCCCGGCACGCCTGCCCGCTCCTCCTCCATGAGGCGCAGTGTGTCGTCCGCGGAAGCGCGCGTGTGCACGATCAGCGGCTTGCCCGTGGCGTGCGCAGCACGAATATGGGTGCGAAAGCGCTCGCGCTGCCATTCCATGTCGGCGATGGTGCGCTCGCCAAGGCGATAGTAATCGAGCCCCGTTTCGCCGATCGCGACCACCTTGGGATGGGCAGCCAGTTCGACCAGTTCGGCGACGGTGGGCTCCTTCGCGTCCTCGTGGTCGGGATGCACGCCCACCGAAGCGAAAACGTTCTCGAAGCGATTCGCGATGTCGAGGACCGAAGGTAGTGTCTCGAGATCGACCGAAACGCACAGTGCGTGCGTCACAGCGTGCGTACGCATGTTCTCGAGGACCTGCGGCAGGCGATCGCCGAGGCCTTCGAAGTTGATGTGGCAATGTGAATCGACAAACATGGGTAGTCCTGCGCGGGTTCAGGCGGCGGCCGGCGCGGCGTCGAGCCGCTTGCCGAGGATGACGAGATCGCGCTCGACACCATCGAGTACGGCGACGCGCGGCAGCGTCCCCCACACGGCAAAGCCGAAGCTGCTGAAAAGCCGCATGCTCGGCTCGTTGTGACCGAACACGAAACCGAGCACCGTGTGGATGTCGAGTCCCGGCGCGGCCTCGATGGCGGCGGCCAGCAACTGGCGGCCAAGCCCCTTGCCGCGCGCGGCCTCATCGAGGTAGATGCTGACCTCGGACGTGTGCCGGTACGCCGGACGTCCGTAAAAATCGGAGAAGCTAAGCCATGCGATCACGCGGCCACCCTCTTCGACCACCCACAGCGGCCGCTTCGCGGGGCCGTGCGCCTCGAACCAGTGCAGGCGGCTTTCGACGCTCACCGGCTCCAGATCGGCCGTGACCTGCCGCGACGGCACGGTCGAGTTGTAGATCTCGACGATCGCGGGCAGATCGTCGAGGGTGGCATCCCGGTAAGCAAGGCTCATGGTGATCAGAATTCAGAATTCGGATGGGGCCGGCCGCGCTTCAAAGGGCGCGCGGCCGGCTGGGTCAGTCAGGTCTGGTTATACAGCCTCGGCGGCCTCGGGTTCAGACGAACCTCAGGCAAACATTTCACGATAGCCGAGAAACAATTCCTCGAACACAAGGCGCGCGTTCAGCGGATGGTTCTCGACGGCGCGCTGGCGCGTGACGGCCTTCAGATAGCGGGCGAGCGCGGGAGCGTCAATCTTCGCGGCGCAGCGCGCGAGCGCGGCGTTCGCTTGAGGAAAATAGCGCGGGCGGCCCGCAGTCCGTTCGGCGAGGAGGTCGTAGACCCAGCGCTGCAGCCAGCCGAGCACGAGCGGCACCGGCAGTTTCTGCAGCGTCTCGCCGCACGCGAAGGCGTCGCACCCGGCGCCCGCCGACAGTTGCGCAATGGTCCAGTCGCGCAACGGGCGGTTCTCGTCGTTGGCGAGCGCAAGTGCGGCCAGCGGTGCGCCGCCCGCCTCGGCAAGTACGTCGGCCATACCCTGCGCGGCGAGCCATGCAGTTGCAGCCTCGGGCGCGGGTGTGCCCATCGGCCACTGGCGGCAGCGGCTGATGATGGTCGGCAAGAGTCGGTCGATGCGCGCGCTAACGAGCAGGAACACGACGCCCGCTGGCGGCTCTTCGAGTGTTTTCAGCAGGGCATTGGCAGCGGCCACGTTGAGCGCCTCGGCCGGATACAGCACGACTACGCGCATGCCGCCGCGATGCGAGCCGACGCCCGTAAAGTTGAGCAACGCGCGCACCTGCTCGATACGGATTTCCTTGCTCAGCGTGCGGCTTTTCTTGCCGTCGTCGTCGCCCTTTTCGGCTGCCTTCTCGTTGTCCTCGGCAGCGGCCGCGCCAACCTCGGCTCCCAGCGCCTCGGGTACGACGATGCGGTAGTCGGGATGATTGCCCTGGTCGAACCAGTTACACGCGGGACAGGTGCCGCACGGCTCGCCGTTGGGCTTCGGCGCTTCGCAGAGCAGGCCCTTCGCGAGGTGCTGCGCGAAATGAAGCTTCCCGATCCCCGCCTGACCGTGCAGCAGCAGTGCGTGCGGCCAGTGGCTACGCAATTGCTGAAGACGCTCCCAGTCTACCGTCTGCCACGGATAAATCATTTTTTATCAATCAGTTAGTCGACAAAACCAAGAGTTGAGCCGAGGTTTACATCGAGACATAAATTCGTCAAATGATGATTTTAAATCAAAGTCTTGCAATGATTTTCTCAAGTTGTTTGCGAATTTCATCGATGCTCTGACTCGAATCGATAATCGCAAACCGGTGCGGCGCCTCTTCGGCCCGGCGCAGATACTCCCCGCGCGTACGTGTAAAGAAAGCGTCCGTCTCGCTCTCGAAACGGTCCGGCTCGCGCGCGGCACCACGGCGTTCGCTGGCCGTATCGGGCGGAATGTCGAACAGCACCGTCAAGTCGGGCTGGAAACCGCCCTGCACCCACCGCTCCAGGGCCTCCAGCTTGTCGCGCGGCAATCCGCGGCCGCCGCCCTGGTAGGCGAAGGTGGCATCGGTGAAGCGGTCGGAGAGCACCCAGTCGCCGCGCGCGAGCGCCGGCTCGATGAGCTGCGCCAGATGTTCGCGGCGGGCCCCGAACATCAGCAGCGCCTCGGTCTCGAGGTCCATCGGCTGGTGCAGCAGGATCTCGCGCAACGTTTCGCCGAGGGGCGTGCCGCCCGGCTCACGCGTCATGACCACCGTATGCCCGCTCGGGGCGAGCTTTTCGACGAGCTTGTCGCGGAACCAGGCGAGATGCGTGGTCTTGCCCGCGCCATCGATGCCCTCGAACGTGATGAATCGGCCCCGCGCCATTTACTGCCCCCGGATGTATTTGTCGACAGCCTTGTTGTGGTCGACGAGATTGTCGGAAAAGACACTGCTGCCATCGCCGCGCGCCACGAAATACAGCGCGGTGGTCGGTGCCGGGTTCAGTGCCGCCTGCAACGACGCGGCGCCCGGCAGTGCGATGGGCGTTGGCGGCAACCCAGCGCGCACGTACGTATTGTAAATAGTGTCAGTTCTCAGATCGCGTTTGCGCAGGTGCCCGTCGTAATCGTCGCCGAGCCCGTAAATTACAGACGGATCGGTCTGGAGCGGCATGCCCGCACGCAGCCGGTTCGAAAATACCGCGGCCACGAGCGGCCGGTCGCCCGCCCGGCCGGTCTCCTTCTCGATCAGCGAGGCGAGCGTCAGCGCCTCGTACGGCGACTTCACCGGCAGCCCCGGCGCGCGCGCGGCCCATGCCTCGGCGAGGCGCGTTTGCATTAACCGGTAGGCGCGGCGATACACATCGAGATCGCTCGAATTCTTGTCGAACAAATAAGTGTCAGGGAAAAACAGGCCCTCGGCGTTGCCTGTGGGCACAGCTGGCGCGCCTATCGCGGCCAGGATTTCGGCGTCCGTCATGCCGATGCTGTCATGGCGCAGCGCCGGATTGGCATTGAGTTCGGTGCGCATGCGCTTGAATGTCCAGCCCTCGATGATCGTCGCGACGTATTCGTTGACGTCTCCGAGCGCCATCTTCTGCAACACCTGATACGGCGTCACGCCGAGCTTGAACTCGTAGTTGCCGGATTTCAGCTGGCTCTGGAGGCCCAGTACGCGCGTCATCAGCACGAACAGTTCGGTCTGGACCGGCACGCCGCCGCCGCGCAGCTGCGCCGTGACACTACGCACGGAACTATGCGGCTTGATGGTGACATCGAGCTGCTCGGAGGCGAGATCGACAGGCGTATTGGCCCAATGCCAGACACCCGCCACGGCGCCGGCGCCAAGCACGGCAAGCGTGGCGGCGGCAACAAGGCATTTCTTCAGAAGGGACATGCGGAACACGGCTCAGGATGACCTCATATAATAACTGCTCGCTCTCGCCAAAGTCAGGATTGACTGTTACCCGAATCCATGAACTCCCCGCTCGACTCCGCCGCCACGCTCTCTCCCGCCGCCGAACGGCCTGCCAATGCCGACTTCGACGCCGTGCTCAAGGGAGGCGCGTACGCGATCCTGCCGCAGTTCGGCGTAATCGATGCCACCGGCGACGACGCTGCCAGCTTCCTGCACAACCAGCTCACCAATGACATCCAGCATCTCGACGTGACCGGTGCGCGTCTCGCGGGCTACTGCTCGCCGAAGGGCCGCCTGCTCGCATCGTTTCTCGCGTGGAAGACCGGCGAGACGATTCGCCTTCTCATTTCGAAGGACGTGCAGGCGAGCGTGCAAAAACGGCTCTCGATGTTCGTGCTCCGCGCGAAAGCAAAGCTCACCGACGACACCGACAAACTGCTCGTCGTCGGCCTCGCAGGCGACGTGCGCGGCCCGCTCGCCGCCCAGTTCGATGCGCTGCCCGATGGCGTCCATGTCAAGGTGGACGATCCGTCCGGCACGCTGATCCGCCTGCCCGACGCGGCCGGTCTCCTGCGCTTTCTGTGGGTTGGCCCGAAGGAAGCGGTCGAGGCGCGGCTCGCGGCGATCGACGGCAAGTTGCAGCGCGTCGCGCCCGCGGTATGGGACTGGCTCGACATTCGTGCGGGCGAACCGCGCATCACGCAGGCCGTCTCCGAGCAGTTCGTGCCGCAGATGGTCAACTACGACGTGCTCGGCGGCGTGAACTTCAAGAAGGGTTGCTATCCGGGCCAGGAAATCGTCGCGCGCAGCCAGTATCGCGGCACGATCAAGCGCCGGACGGCGCTCGCGAGCGTTGCGGCGAGCCTCGATGCCGCACGCGCGGGCGTCGAACTCTTCCACTCCGACGATCCGGGCCAGCCATGCGGCATGATCGTCAACGCGGCGGCGGCGCCGGACGGCGGCGTCGACCTGCTCGCCGAAATCAAGCTCACCGCGCTCGAATCGGGCAGCGTGCATCTTGGCGCTGCCGACGGTCCCGCGCTGCACTTCCTGCCGCTGCCCTACGCCCTGCCCGACGAGGTCTGACGCGTTGACGCCGCTCCATTCGATCGCGCGCGGCGCTACGGTTTCCGCGGGTACGTCGCAACGTGCCGTGGGCTTTGCGCTATGTGCCTGATCGTTTTCGACTGGCGTCCGCGCGCGACCGATGGCGCGCTCTTCACGCTCGCCGCCAATCGCGACGAATTCCTGCGCCGCACAGCCGATCCGCTGCACTGGTGGCACGACGCCCCTGGCGTGCTCGCGGGGCGAGACCTCGTGGGTGGCGGGACCTGGCTCGGCATGACGCGCGGCGGCCGCTTCGCCGCGTTGACGAACTACCGCGCGCCGCACGAAATGCGCCCTGACGCGCCCACGCGAGGCACGCTCGTGTCGGCGTGGCTCACGGGGGCCGAGAGCCAGCCGGATACGCCGCTCGACTACCTCGCCGAGGTCGCGCGCATTGGCAGCCTCTACAACGGCTTCAATCTGGTGGTCGGCGACTGGACGCGGCGCGAGCTGGGCTGGTACTGCAATCGCGGCGATCTCACCCCTGCGTTGCTGCCGGAGGGCACACACGGGATTTCGAACGCCGTGCTCGACACACCGTGGCCCAAGCTCGTGAAAAAGCGCGCGGAACTCGCGCGGCTCGTCGATGGCTCGGCACTCGACATGCCCGAACCGCTGGAACGGCTCGTCGCGATGATGCGCGATCCGCAAATCGCCCGCGACGACGAACTGCCCGCCACCGGCCTCCCGCTCGAGCGCGAACGCGCACTTTCAGCGGCCTTCATCGAAACACCCGATTACGGTACGCGCGGTACAACCGCGGTCCGCGTGAGCGTCCACGGCGCTCGCATCGAAGTCGAAGCGCTCGAACGCAGCGACGACAACGGCTCGCACCGAATCACGCGGCCCGGTGACTTCGAGCGCCGCGACGCGTTCACGCTCGCCGCGCGCTAAACGCTTCGTCGCCGGGCGCGCTCAGTCGCCGATGCCGAACGCCTCGCGCAACGCGCGTGCCGCATCGGCGTGTGCGCGCCGCGCATCCTCAACGAAGCCACCCATCTTGAAGAATTCGTGGATCATGCCGTCGTAGTGAACGAGCGTCACTGCGTTACCCGCGTCGCGAAGCTTGTCGGCATACGCCTTTCCTTCATCGACCAGCGGATCGTATTGCGCCACGGCGATCCACGCGGATGCGAGGCCCGCTAAACCCGGCGCGTCACGCGTGCCGTCGAGCGGCGCAAAACGCCAGTCGTCGCGATCTCCGGCGTCGCGCACGTAGTGATTGAAGAACCACTGGATCGTTTCGGCCGTGAGCAGATGGCCGTCTGCGAGCCGCACATGCGAGGGCGTGTCCTGGTTACCGCCCGTGCCGGGGTAGATCAACATCTGCAGCACTGGCGCGATGCCCGCATCGCGCGCGAGCACGGCGCACACCGCTGCGAGCGTGCCACCGGCACTGTCGCCTCCCATCGCCAGACGCGCTGGATCAATCGCGAATTGCGCGGCGTGCGCGTGAAGCCAGGCGTAGGCATCGAAACTGTCATGAACGGCCGTCGGGAAACGATGTTCCGGTGCGAGCCGATAGTCCACCGACAGGACTGCGCAACGCGCATCGCTCGCGAACATGCGACACAGCGCATCATGCGTATCGACGCTGCCCACCGTGAAGCCGCCGCCGTGGAAATACACGAGGGCGGGCAGCGGCTCGGCCCAGTGTGCCTCAACGGGGTAGTAAAGACGCGCGCGGATCGTCGTCCCATCGCGCACCGGTACCTGCAGGTTCTCGACCGAATGCATCGGCGCGGACGCGATCTCCAGCACCGAAGCGCTCTTCTCGTAGGACGCGCGCGCCTCTAGTGGCGTGAGCGTGTGATACGGCGGCCGCTCCGCGCGGGCCACCATATCGAGCACCAGTGCGATCTTCGCATTCAGCGTCATGTTTGTTCAGGTGCTTTCGCTTGTTTGACTGCCGGCTTCAACGAAAACGGATCGGTGGGGTTACGCAATGTTTCGATATCCTGATGACGCATTTTCACCGAATCGAGAATTACCGGATGCGTGAGGATATAGAAGCGCCCTTCGCGCACCGCCTCGAACGTCTGCGCCGCTATATCAGCGGGCGTCAGGCGGCCCGAGCGCACCGCGCGCTGCAACTGCAGGTCCGCGGCCTGCTGCGAGCGCGTTGGCGGGGCGTCGTTGCGCAGATCGTCGGGGCGGCTGCGTTCAGCGTTGGCGATGCCTGTGGGCACGAACGCCGGACACAGCAGCGAGCATCCGACCGTCGCGCCGACGCTCTTGAGGTCGTGATAAAGCGTCTCTGTAAGTGAGACGACGGCGTGCTTCGACGCGTTGTAGACACTCATCGCGGGCGGCGACAGAAGGCCTGCCACCGAAGCCGTATTGACGATGTGCGCGCGTTCGCCCTGGGCGAGCATGATCGGAGTAAAGGTACGCACGCCGTTCGCGACGCCGAACACGTTAACACCGAACACCCATTCCCAGTCCTTCGCGCTGCTCTCCCATGCGAAGCCGCCAGTGCCGACGCCTGCGTTGTTGAAAAGCAGATGCACGCGGCCATAGGCGTCGAGTGCCGCTTTCGCGAGCGCATCGACCGCTGCGGGGTCGCGCACGTCGGTCGGCACGCCGATCGCTTCGGCACCCGCCGCGCGCAACGTTGAGACGGTCTCGTCGAGCGAAGTCTTGTCGACGTCGGCCAGCACGAGCTTCATGCCGAGCGCGGCAGCCTCGTCTGCGAACGCGCGGCCGAAGCCGCTCGCCGCGCCCGTGATGACGGCCACGCGGCCGTCGAACTGAAACGGATCAGCCATTGCGTATCCTGCGTGAAGCGTGGGGTAAAGAAGGCGCGCCGGCGTAAGCGCGCCGGCACGGCGGAATGATGGAACGGTGAAACCGCGTCAGATCAGCTTGACGAGTTGCTTGCCGAAATTCTGGCCCTTGAGCATGCCGAGGAACGCAGCGGGCGCGTTTTCGAGCCCATCGGCGACGGTCTCGCGGTAAGCGAGCTTTCTTTGCGCAACGAGCGCACCAAGTTCCGCGAGCGCCTGCGGCCACACGTCCATGTGCTCGCTGACGATGAATCCCTGCACGAGCAAGCGCTGCGTCAGTATCAACGCCGGGTATTTGAGCGGTTGCGGATTGCCCTCGTAGCCCGAGATCATGCCGCACAGCGCAATGCGCCCGAATGCGTTCATGCGGGCGAGCGTCGCATCGAGCACGTCGCCACCGACGTTTTCGAAGCAGCCATCGATGCCGTTGGGCGTCGCCACCTTGAGGTCGTGATAGAGATTACCGGCCTTGTAGTCGACGCATGCATCGAAACCGAGCGTTTCCACGACATAGCGACACTTCTCTTCGCCGCCCGCGATGCCGACCGCGCGGCAACCCGCGCGCTTCGCGAGCTGACCGACCACGCTGCCGACCGCGCCGCTCGCCGCGCTCACGACGACCGTCTCGCCAGCCTTCGGCGCGATGATGCGATTCAGACCGTACCAGGCGGTGACACCCGGCATGCCCACCGGGCCGAGGTACGCAGAGAGCGGGACGTGTGTCGTATCGACGACGAGAAGGCCGGTGCCGTCCGACGTGCCGAACTCCTGCCAGCCGAACATGCCCACCACCTTGTCGCCGGCCTTGAACTTCGGATTCAGCGATTCGACCACCTCGCCCACCGTGCCGCCGATCATCACTTCGCCTAGCGGTTGCGGAGTGGCATACGACTTCGCATCGCTCATGCGGCCGCGCATGTAGGGGTCGAGCGACAGATAATGATTGCGCACGCGCACCTGTCCGGGTTCCAGCGGCGCGAGCGGCGTCTCGACGAGACGGAAGTTGTCGACGCTCGCGGCACCGGTCGGGCGCGACACGAGCAGGATCTGGCGATTGGTCTGGGTCATGGCGTACGCTCTGCGGCACGAAAGCCGCGTGTGTTGGAATTGATTGGGGCAACGCGGACGCGTTTAACCGTCGCTCGGTCCCGGTTTTGCGCTCGGGTCGCTGCGCAGCCGCTGACGCGTCACGTCACGTCCCACGGCGAGCCTGCGCATGTATTTGAAGGTGCCGAGCGCCTTGGCGACGAAATGGCCCTCGCTGTCGCGGATTTCGCCTTCGCAATAGGCCATCGTCGTCGAGCGATGCAGCACGCGGCCATACGCGCGCAACTCGCCGCGTCCGGGTTGCATGAAATTCACTTTCATTTCGACCGTGACGACGCCGATGCCGTCCGCCGCCAGGCTACGCGCCGCCATCGCGAGCGCAATATCGGCGAGCGTCATCGTCACGCCGCCGTGCGCGACGTCCCACGTGTTGAGGTGCCGCTCGAGGAGCGGCAGCGCGATTTCGCTTGCACCGTCGCGCGCGCTCACGAGTTGCGCGCCGAGGTGATCGACGAACGGACTTTCGACGATCATCTGCGGCGTTTGCACCGTTTCCACCTTGGCGCCCGCAGGCTCTGCCTGATCGGTCATGACCGCACTCACAGCAAATGGTCGACGCACTGGCGGCTTTCGGTTACCGCCCTTGCGAACTGCTTCACGACGAGGTGATCGGGATGGTCCTGGTACGCATCGAGCGCCGCCTTGTCGGCGAAATCGGAGACGAGTGCGATGTCGTACGTCGAAGGGAGGCCCGGTGCGGCGAGGCCCACTTCGAGACGCAGCGTGCCAGGCACGAGATCGCGGCAGCTTTCGAGCAAGGCCTTGAATTTAACGAGGTTTGCTTCGCGCGACGCGCCCTCGGCCGACTCTTTGAGCTTCCACATCACGATATGACGGATCAACGTATTCACCTTTTCTGCGTGCATTGAACGGGTGCCGCGCCTCGCGCGCACCGACAGCCGTCATGATACCCGTCCTCACTGCGCCGCGAGCAGCCCTCTGCGAGGCGCGCAGCCCGCCCCTCGCACCGTCACCGCCGGATCAGACGACTTCGAACAGACCCGCTGCGCCCTGCCCGCCGCCGATGCACATCGTCACCACGACGAACTTCGCGCCGCGACGCTTGCCTTCGATCAGCGCGTGGCCCGTGAGGCGCGCGCCCGACACGCCATACGGATGCCCGACGGCAATCGCGCCGCCGTTCACGTTCAGGCGCTCATTGGGGATGCCGAGCTTGTCGCGGCAGTAAAGCACTTGCACCGCGAACGCTTCGTTCAGTTCCCACAGGCCGATGTCCTCGACCTTCAGGCCTGCCTGCCTGAGCAGCTTCGGTACCGCAAACACCGGGCCGATGCCCATCTCGTCCGGCTCGCAGCCCGCCACGGCGAAGCCACGAAAGATGCCGAGCGGCGTGAGCCCCTCACGCTCCGCGACCTTCGCGTTCATCACGACGCAGGCACTCGCACCGTCCGAGAACTGGCTCGCGTTGCCCGCCGTGACGACGCCGCCCGGCAGCGCCGTGCGGATCTTCGAGACGCCCTCGAGCGTCGTGTCCGCGCGGATGCCTTCATCGGCGGCAATCGTGACCGCCTTCGTGATGAGCTGGCCGCTCGCCTTGTCGGCGACGCCGGCGAGCACCGTCATCGGCACGATTTCCGCATCGAAGAGTCCGGCTGCCTGCGCTGCCGCCGCGCGCTGCTGCGACTGCACGCCGTACTCGTCCTGGCGCTCCTTCGAGATCTGATAGCGCTTCGCGACATTTTCGGCGGTCTGCAACATGGACCAGTAGATCTCGGGCTTGTTCTGCGCGAGCCAGCCTTCCATCGCCATGTGGCGATTCATCTCGTTCTGCACGCACGAGATCGATTCCACCCCGCCCGCGACAAACACGTCTCCCTCACCGGCGATCACACGTTGCGCAGCGAGCGCAATAGTTTGCAGTCCGGATGAACAGAAACGGTTCACGGTCATGGCCGGCACCGAGACGGGAAGCCCGGCACGCAGGGCGATCTGGCGGGCGATGTTGCCGCCTGTGGCGCCTTCGGGGTTGGCACAGCCCATGATCACGTCCTCGACGCGCGACGGGTCGAGGTTCGCGCGCTCGATGGCAGCCTTCGTCACGTGACCGCCCAGCGTAGCGCCGTGGGTCATGTTGAACGCGCCTTTCCACGATTTGGCGAGGCCCGTGCGGGCAGTCGATACGATTACGGCGTCAGTCATGCGTGTCTCCAGTTTCGACGCTTAGTGCGATTCCAAACGAAAATATTCTTTCTGCAACGATGTTCCGCGCAGACCGGACGTCTTGCGAAACGACCTCAAGCGGGCTCAAGCGGCATTTCGCCCGACCTCGGCCGATTGCGCGCGCCGCACGCCTGCGGCGAGCAGTTGCTGCCACGCGGTGGCGAGTGAGCCGTTCAGATCGATCGCGCGCGAAGCGTCTTCGATCAGTACGACTTCGAACCCGGCCGCGCGTGCATCGAGCGCGGACCACGCGACGCAATAGTCGGTCGCAAGGCCACAGCAGTACACGCGCTTCACGCCCGTGTCGCGCAGATAGCCGGCGAGGCCCGTGGGCGTCGTGCGGTCGGCTTCGAGAAAGGCCGAGTAGCTGTCGACGTCCGCGTGATGTCCTTTACGGATGACCGCGCGCGCATGCGGCACGTCCAGCCCGCGATGAAGCGCGGCACCCTCGGTGCCCTGCACGCAATGGGTCGGCCACAGCACCTGCTCGCCGTATGGCAGCGTGATCGTCTCGAACGGATGGCGTCCCGCATGGTTGGCCGCAAACGAAACGTGCCGCGCCGGGTGCCAGTCCTGCGTGAGCACGACATGCTCGAAGCCCTGCGCGAGCCGGTTCACCACCGGCACGACTTCGTCGCCGCGCGCGACGGCGAGTGCCCCGCCCGGCATGAAGTCGTTCTGCAGGTCAACCAGCAGCAACACATCGTCTGCGCTTCTCATGATGTCCGTCCGTGTCCGTCAACGATTCAGTTGAACGTACCGTGTTCGTCGGCGAGCGCGGCCAGCGACGGCGCGATCTGCCACGCATCGCCGTTGGCCTCGCGCGCATAGCCGCGAATGGCGCGGGCCACGTTGTAGAGTCCGACCGTGTCCGCGTAGAACATTGGGCCGCCGCGCCACAGCGGAAAGCCATAGCCGGTGAGGTAAACCATGTCGATGTCCGACGCCTTCGAAGCGATGCCCTCTGCGAGGATCTTCGCGCCTTCGTTCACGAGCGCATAGACGAGGCGCTCGACGATCTCCTCGTCGCGGATCTTGCGGCGCGTGATGCCGGCCTCGTTCGAATACGCGAGGATCATGTCGTCGACGAGAGCGGAAGGCAGCGCGGCGCGCTCGCCCGGTTTGTAGTCGTACCAGCCCGCGCCGGTTTTCTGGCCGAACCGGCCACTCTCGCAGAGGCGATCGGCGATCTGCGAATACTTGAGATCCGGCTGCTCCTGATAGCGGCGCTTGCGGATCGCCCAGCCGATGTCATTGCCGGCAAGATCGCTCATGCGAAACGGTCCCATCGCAAAGCCGAATTTTTCGATTGCACGATCGATCTGGGCGGGCAGCGCGCCTTCTTCGAGCATGTAGAGCGCCTGGCGGATGTACTGCTCGATCATGCGGTTGCCGATGAAACCATCGCACACGCCCGATACCACGGCGGTCTTGCGGATCTTCTTCGCGAGCTGCATGACTGTTGCGAGCACGTCCTTCGCCGTGTCCTTGCCGCGCACGACTTCGAGCAGCTTCATGACGTTGGCCGGGCTGAAAAAGTGCATGCCGACCACGTCTTGCGGCCG
Organism: Paraburkholderia dinghuensis; assembly: GCF_003837865.1. Taxonomy (GTDB): domain Bacteria; phylum Pseudomonadota; class Gammaproteobacteria; order Burkholderiales; family Burkholderiaceae; genus Paraburkholderia; species Paraburkholderia dinghuensis. The sequence goes on from NZ_RQIS01000005.1 coordinate 33,663, forward strand.
TTTCGTGAACGCGGCGATCTTGTTAAGATCGAGCGTCGACGTATTCGACGCGAGGATCGCGCCGGCCTTCGCCACTTCGTCGAGGCGCTTGAATACCTGCTCCTTCACACCAAGTTCTTCGAACACGGCTTCGATGATGAGATCGGCCTTGGCGAGGTCGTCATACGAAAGCGTCGGACGAATCAGCGCCATGCGCGCTTCAAGCTTCTCTGCCGTGAGCTTTCCTTTCTTCAGCTGCACTTCATAATTCTTGCGGATCGTAGCGAGCCCCCGGTCGAGCGCATCCTGCTTCATCTCGAGAAGCGTGACCGGAATACCCGCGTTCAGGAAATTCATCGCAATGCCGCCGCCCATCGTCCCCGCGCCAATCACGGCGACCTCGGCAATTTCGCGGACTGCCGTACCGGACGGTACATCGGGAATCTTGCTCGCGGCGCGCTCACCGAAAAACGCGTGGCGCAGCGCGTGGCTTTCGGGCGTCTGCACGAGTTCGACGAAACACGCACGCTCGAATGCAAGACCCACATCGAAGCCCTGCTTCACCCCCATGGCGATGGCGTCCACACATTTCACCGGCGCCGGGTAGTTCTTCGACATCGCGGCTACGGTATTGCGCGAGAACTGCAGGAAACCTTCGGCATTCGGATGCTCGATCTTGCGGTCGCGCACGAGCGGATGCGGACCCGGCTTGTCGGCGGCCTTGCGCGCGAACGCGATGGCTTCATCGAGCAGATCGCTCTTTGCCATGGCATCGAACAGCCCCGACGTGGCGAGCTTGTCGGACAGCACCGGCGCGCCGCTCACGATCATGTTGAGCGCGGCTTCGAGACCGATCGCACGCGGCAGACGCTGGGTGCCGCCGGCGCCCGGCAGGATGCCGAGCTTCACTTCAGGCAGCGCGATCTGTGCACCGGGCGCAGCGATGCGATAGTGCGCGCTAAGTGCCAGTTCGAGGCCGCCACCCATCGCAACGCTGTGGATGGCGACCACAACGGGCTTGGTGCTCTGCTCGACCGTTTTGATGACGGTGTCAAGCGAGGGCTCCTGGAGTGCCGCTGGCGTATTGAACTCGGTGATGTCCGCTCCGCCCGAGAACGCCTTGCCCGCACCCGTGATCACGATGGCGGTAATGGCCGGGTCCTGTGCCGCGCGCGCAACGCCTTCGACGATGCCGGTGCGGGTCGATAGCCCAAGGCCGTTGACGGGCGGGTTGTTGAGCGTGATGACGGCGACGCCGTCGCGAATCGAGTAGTCCACTGCCATTTGGCTGCCTCCATGCGTGCGGGTCGCATTGTGCGTCGTCGGCTTTCATTGTCCGACAATCCCGATAGAGAGGCAGCATACCCACAAACGAACGATCGTTCAATTTTTTGAAGCTTCATTCGCACCAGGGTTTTACCGAGGATTGGCTGGTACTAATCAAGCAGGAGCATAACCAGCGCCGGCGAGCGCAAACAGACGCATGGCGCGCACGGAGCGCCCACGCCAACAAACCGCCGCCCTATCGCGCACCGAAGCGCGCAAAAAAAGCGCGGCAGAAACGCCGCGCCTTTACCCCGCTTGTGAACGAAGCCGCTCGCCGTCAGCGATTCGCCTCGTTTTCGCCGAGCGGGCAGTTGTCGGTATCGAGCGCCGTTGGCAGCACGTAGTCGCGGAACTGCTCGCGAAGTTTGAGTTTCAGAAGCTTGCCCGTAGCCGTGTGCGGTAGCTCGTTGATAAACACGACGTCGTCGGGCATCCACCACTTAGCCACCTTGCCCACGAAGAAAGCGAGCAGTTCTTCGCGCGTGAGCGTCGCACCCGGCTTGAGGACCGCCACGATCAACGGCCGCTCGGTCCAGCGTGGATGCGCGCACGCGATGCACGCGGCCTCCGCGACGGCGGGGTGCGCGACCGCCACGTTCTCCAGACTGATCGAGCTGATCCACTCGCCGCCGGACTTGATGACATCCTTCGTGCGATCGGTGATGTGAAGGAAGCCGTCCGGATCGATCGTGGCGACGTCGCCGGTTGGAAACCAGCCGTCGACTAGCGGCGTCCCGCTCTCCTGACGAAAATAACGATCGATCACCCACGGCCCGCGCACGTGCAGGTCGCCGAACGCGACGCCGTCCCACGGCAGTTCCTTCCCATCGGGACCGACGATCTTCATGTCGACGCCGTAGATCACGCGCCCCTGCTTTTCCAGCTGCGCGCGCTGCGCCTCCAGCGGCCGCTGCGACTGCGCCCAGTTCAGTTTCGCGAGCGTCCCGAGTGGCGACATTTCAGTCATGCCCCACGCGTGAATCACCTGCACGCCGTACTCGTCCTCGAACGCGCGCAGCATCGCCGGCGGACACGCCGACCCGCCGATCACCGTGCGCGTGAGCGTCGAAAAACGCACGCCCGCCGCGCGCAGATGCGCCAGCAGACCGAGCCACACGGTCGGCACACCAGCTGCGCACGTCACGCCCTCGGCCTCCATCAATTCATAGAGCGATTTACCGTCGAGATCCTTGCCCGGCAACACGAGCTTCGCGCCGTTGAGCGGCGCCGCGTGCGGAATACCCCAGGCGTTCACATGGAACATCGGCACGACGGGCAGGACTGCGTCGCGCGAAGACAGGCCCATCGCATCGGGCAGCGACGCGCCATAGGCGTGCAGCACCGACGATCGATGGCTGTAAAGCGCGCCTTTCGGATTGCCGGTCGTGCCAGACGTATAGCAGAGGACCGACGCGCTGCGCTCGTCTAGTTGCGGCCACTCGTACCGGCCGTCCTGCGCTTCGATGAGCGTTTCGTAACAGAGCACTGGCGTGCGCATCGCGGGGCGATGCGATTCGTCGGTGAGCGCGATCCAGCCGCGCACGTTCGGGCACTGTGGGGCGAGCGCGTCGATGAGCGGCGCGAATGTGATGTCGAAAAGGACGTACTGATCGTCCGCGTGATTGATGATGTAGGCGATCTGCTCGGGAAAAAGCCGTGGATTGATCGTGTGGCACACCGCGCCAAAACCTGGCACACCGAAATACGCTTCCAGGTGCCGGTAGCCGTTCCAGGCGAGCGTGCCGACACGCTCTCCTCGCGCCACGCCGAGCGCCATCAGCGCCTGCGCGAGCTGCTTCGCGCGCGTCTCGCATTCGCGGTACGTGTAGCGATGGATATCACCTTCGATGCGGCGCGACACGATCTGCGTGTCACCGTGGTAGCGCGCCGCGTGCGCAATCAGCGACGACACGGTGAGCGGCACGTCCATCATTTGTCCAAACAGCGGCGCAGTCATCGGGTGCGGTCTCCTCGCCTTGAATGTCTGTGTTCTGCCTGTATCGGCTTATGTTTGCCCAGGTACCGCCACCGTCATGCCCGGCATCATGCGCATATAGGTACATGAATCGGCGGCCTGCACGCCTGGCGGCGCGGATTTACAATATCGGCTATTCAAAAGGCGCTCAATATGTCGTTTTCACCAGGCCAGACCGATTCACTCGCGAACCTCGCCGCGATGCGCCAAACGCTCGACGGCCCGCTTGCCGACGTCGAACGCTCGCTAATCATGCCGCGCGAGAGTGCATTTTCCGCACTGGGTTCGACGTTTTTCACCCGGCTGCCGGCACAACCGCTCCCCGCGCCGTATCTCGTCGGTTTCTCGACCGAAACAGCGGCGTCACTCGGGATCGATCCTGCCATTGCTGCCGATCCGGCCTTCGCGCCGTTCTTCGCCGGAAGCTTCACGCGCGAACGAACGCCGTCTTCGATGTCGTACGCCTCGGTCTATTCGGGGCACCAGTTCGGCGTGTGGGCGGGCCAGCTCGGCGACGGACGCGCGCTCGGCCTCGGCGAACTCGAGCACGCCGGCCAGCGCAATGAACTGCAGCTCAAGGGAGCAGGCCGCACGCCGTATTCCCGCATGGGCGACGGTCGCGCGGTATTGCGCTCGTCGATCCGGGAATTCCTGTGCTCGGAAGCGATGCACCACCTCGGCATCCCGACCACGCGCGCGCTCGCGGTAGTCGGCTCCGATCAACCCGTGCGCCGCGAGGAAATCGAAACGGCGGCGGTCGTTACACGCGTCTCACCTAGTTTCGTACGCTTCGGCCACTTCGAGCACTTCTACTCAAACGACAACGTCGTCGCGCTACGCTCGCTCGCCGATCACGTGATCGAGCGTTTCTACCCGAACCTGCTCGAAGCCGACGATCCCTATCTCGCGTTACTCGACGAAGCGGTACGCACGACCGCGGCGCTGATGGTCGAATGGCAGGCGGTGGGCTTCTGCCACGGCGTGATGAACACCGACAACATGTCGATCCTCGGTCTCACGATCGACTACGGTCCGTTCGGCTTCATCGACGGCTTCGACGCGAACCACATCTGCAATCACTCGGATTCGCAGGGCCGCTATGCGTACCGCATGCAGCCGCAGATTGCGTACTGGAATCTTTTCTGCCTCGCGCAGGCGCTGCTGCCGCTTTTCGGCCTGCAACGGGACGAAGCCGACGACAAGACACGCGGCGAGCGCGCAGTCGCCGATGCGCAAGGCGTGCTCGAACGCTTCAAAGGTCTTTTCGCGCCCGCGCTCGAAGCGCGCATGCGCGCGAAGATCGGCCTCGAAACAGCGCGCGAAGGCGACGACGCCCTCGCCGATCGTCTCCTCGAAATCATGCACGCGAACCGCGCCGATTTCACGCAGACGTTCCGCCATCTCGCGCGTGTGTCGAAACACGACGCACATGGCGATGCGAGCGTGCGCGACCTGTTCCTCGACCGTGCGGCTTTCGACGCGTGGGCGAACGACTATCGCGCGCGCCTCTGTCTTGAGCCACGCGACGATGCCACGCGCGCCGCAGCGATGAATCGCGTGAACCCGAAGTTCGTGCTGCGCAATCACCTGGCTCAGACCGCGATCGAACGCGCCGCGCAGAAGGATTTCAGCGAAGTGGAACGGCTCGCGCGCGTGCTCTCGCGTCCGTTCGACGAACAACCGGAGCACGCGGCGTATGCGGCGTTGCCGCCCGACTGGGCGAGTTCGCTCGAAGTGAGCTGCTCTTCGTGAGCCGCGCCTGGTCTCGCGCAGCCGCCCCGCTTCGCCTCCCTTCCCCCGACAGGAACCCGAACATGAGCCACGACGATCACAATTCCGACGCCTACCCCGGTCACAAGGACGACGCCGACTGGCGCGAGCAGCTCTCCGACATGGAATACCAGGTGACGCGCCACGCGGCGACCGAACGCGCGTTCACGGGGCGCTTCTGGGATCACTGGGACCGAGGCGTCTACGATTGCGTGTGCTGCGGCACGCCCCTCTTCGAGTCCGACACGAAGTTCGACGCCGGTTGCGGCTGGCCCAGCTATTTCCGGCCGATCAACGGCGAGGTGATCGAGGAGCGCACCGACCGCGCGCATGGGATGCTGCGTATCGAAGTGCGCTGCAAAAACTGCGGCGCCCATCTGGGACACGTCTTCGAAGACGGCCCCGCGCCGACCGGCCTTCGGTATTGCATCAACTCGGCTGCGCTACAATTCGAGCCCAAGTGAGCGCCACATGCGGCGCCCACACAGCAGCGTCAATCAAGACGTTTGCCGACTACGCAGCGCCGCCAACGGCGTCGCGCCCTCTTTTCGCGGACTTCCAGACCGATAATGAAATTCCTGTTTGATCTGTTTCCGATCATCCTGTTCTTCGTCACCTTCAAGGTATGGGGCATTTTCACGGCGACCGCCGTCGCGATCGTCGCGACGCTCGTGCAGATCGCCTGGGTCGCCTTCCGTCACCGCAAAGTCGACCCCATGCTCTGGCTGTCGCTCGGCATCGTCGTGGTATTCGGCGGCGCGACGCTCGTGCTGCACGACGAAACCTTCATCAAGTGGAAACCCACCGTCCTCTACTGGGCGTTCGCGGTGGCGCTGCTCGTCTCGCAACTCGGCTTCGGCAAGAATCTGATCGAGGCGATGATGGGCAAGCAGATCGCGCTGCCGCACCGGATCTGGACACAGCTCAACCTGATCTGGGCGATCTTCTTCGCGCTGCTCGGTATCGTGAACCTCTTCGTCGCGTTCCACTTCTCCACCGACGCGTGGGTCGATTTCAAGCTGTTCGGCGCGACGGGCATGCTCGTGGTGTTCATCGTCGGACAGAGCCTCTGGCTCTCGCGTTACATCAAGGAGGAAGAAGAATGAGCGACGTGTTCCTCAACGCAAGCCCGGCCGAACGCGCGGCGCTGATCGAGTCGCGGCTCACGGTCGCACTCGCGCCCGTCGTGTCGATTTCCGTGCGCGACGATAGCGCGCAGCATGCCGGCCACGCCGGAGCGGCTGCGGGCGGCCATTACAGCGTCACGATCGTGGCGGCGGCGTTCGCGGGGAAGGCCCGCGTGGCAAGGCATCGCATGGTGTATGATGCGCTGGCCGAAGCAATGCAGCGCGGCATTCACGCACTCGTGATCACGGCGCTCACGCCCGAAGAAGCGACAGCGTTGCCCCCGGTGTAGGCCTTGGTGTTGTCTCGATAGCCCCACTTTATAGTTCGCCCTGTTAGGATTTTTCGATGACCTTGAAGAAAACCCGTCTGTGGGTGTTGCTGGCTGCGTTCGCAGCTGCGCCCGCCTTCGCGCAGAACATCGCCGTCGTGAACGGCACGCCGATTCCCAAAGCGCGCGCCGCTGCGCTCGTCGACCAGCTCGTGCGTCAAGGCCAGCAAGACTCGCCGCAACTGCAGATGGCGGTTCGTGAAGAGCTCGTGAACCGCGAAATCCTGATGCAGGAAGCGATCCGCCAGGGCATCCCGAACCTTCCGGACGTGAAGGCGCAAATCGCAGTGGCCCAGCAGACTGTCGTGCTGCGCGCACTGATCGAAAATTTCGTGAAGAACAACCAGCCGACCGACGCCGACGTGAAGGCGCGTTACGAGCAGCTGGCGAAGGATGCAGGCGGCAGCGAATACCACCTTCACCACATCCTCGTGGACAACGAGCAGCAGGCCAAGGACCTGATCGCGAAGATCAAGGGCGGCGCAAGCTTCGAAGACCTCGCGAAGCAGTACTCGAAGGACCCGGGCTCGGCGAAGAACGGCGGCGATCTCGACTGGTCGAACCCGAAGGCCTTCGTCCCTGAATTCGCCGATGCAGCAACGCATCTGCAGAAAGGCCAGATGACCAGCACGCCGGTGCAAACGCAGTTCGGCTGGCACATCATCCGCGTGGACGACATCCGCCCGGTCACGCCGCCGCCGCTCGATCAGGTGCGAGCGCAGATCGTGCAGCAGATGCAGCAGGAGAAACTGCAGGCATTCGAAGAAAATCTGCGCAAGCAGGCGAAGATCCAGTAACGCGCGCGTTGCGTTGCTGTCACGAAAACCCCGCGACTTGCGTCAAGCGCGGGGTTTTTCTTTGGTCGGCCGTCGTGCGCAATGTCGATTAGCCGGCCGCCATGCTCGCGTGCCACAAGCAATCAAACGCCGCCGGATCCGCATTGCGGAGACTCGTAGTCCTCGACAAAAAGACGCCGTCGGGCTAATTCGTCGGACGGTGTTTCCGGTCCAAGCCCCGGGAAATCGGGCGCACGGTCCGGCTCCTTCGTGAAGCACGGGAGGATGCGGGCCGCTTGTGGCAGACCACTGCCTGTCCGCGAACGATCTCCTCGGAAATCCTCGATAAACCCAAAAAAAAGCCGGCCCGAAGGCCGGCTTTTTCACGTGTATCGATCGAAGCGACAAGCGCCTTAACCGACCCACTTGCGCGCATTGCGGAACGCACGCATCCACGGGCTCGCTTCGCCCCAGGCTTCCGGATGCCAGCTCATCGTCACCGTGCGCTGCACGCGCTCGGTGTGCGGCATCAGCACCGTGAAGCGGCCGTCGGGCGTCGTCACCGACGTGATGCCCTGCGGCGAGCCGTTCGGATTGAAAGGATAGCGCTCGGTCGCCGCGCCGTGGTGGTCGACGTAACGCATCGCCACCGCCACCTTCGAGAGATCGCCTTGCTGCGAGAAGTCCGCGAAGCCTTCGCCGTGCGCAACGGCGACCGGGATGCGCGAACCTTCCATACCTGCGAAGAAGATCGACGGCGAGCTTTGCACTTCGACGAGCGAGTAACGCGCTTCGAACTGCTCCGACTTGTTGCGCGTGAACTTCGGCCAGGCGTCGGCGCCCGGGATCATCGAAGCGAGGCTCGACATCATCTGGCAGCCGTTGCAGATGCCGAGCGCGAACGTGTCCTCGCGCGCGAAGAAGGCAGCGAACATGTCCGCGAGCTTCGCGTTGAAGCGGATCGTCTTGGCCCAGCCCTCGCCCGCGCCGAGCACGTCGCCGTAGGAGAACCCGCCGCACGCCACGGCGCCCGCGAAGTCGGCGAGCGTGGCGCGCCCTTCGAGCAGGTCGCTCATGTGGACGTCGTGCGCGTCGAAGCCCGCGCGATCGAACGCGTACGCGGTTTCGAGGTGCGAATTCACGCCCTGCTCGCGCAGGATCGCCACGCGCGGACGCGAACCCGTCGCGATGAACGGAGCCGCGATGTCGTCGGCCGGATCGAACGTCAGATGCGGCTGCATGCCCGGATCGGCGGCGTCGAGGAGCGCGTCGTATTCGGCGTCGGCGCAGGCCGGGTTGTCGCGCAGACGCGCGATGCGCCAGCTCACTTCGCTCCATGCGCGCTGCAGTTCGGCGCGCGGCGCGTCGTAGATGCGCTTCGCGTCGCGGTAGATTTCGATCGCGTCACGGCTGTTCAACTGGCCGACGACGTGCGAGCACGCCGACAGGCCATACTGGCGCAGCACGGCGAACACGGCGTCGCGCTGCTGCGCCGGCACCTGGATCACGGCGCCGAGTTCTTCAGCGAACAGCGCACGCAGCGTGCGGTCTTCGCGGCGGCCGCTCGTCTGCTTCGCCCAGTCCTTCGCGTCGCCGTAATCGGATTCGTGCTCGGTGTCGAGTGTCAGCATGTCGACGTTCAGCGACACGCCGACGTGACCCGCGAACGCCATTTCGCAGATCGTCGCCCACAGGCCGCCGTCCGAGCGGTCGTGGTACGCGAGCAGTTGCTCGTTCGCGTTGAGCTGCTGGATCGCGGTGAAGAACTGCTTGAGGTCCTCTGCGCTGTCGACGTCGGGCACCGCGTCGCCCACCTGCTGCGTGACCTGCGCGAAGATGCTGCCGCCAAGGCGGTTCTTGCCACGGCCCAGATCGATCGCGATGAGCACCGACTCGCCCGCTTCATCGACACGGCGCAGTTGCGGCGTCAGATGGCGGCGCACGTCCTCGACCGGCGCGAACGCCGAGATGATGAGCGACACCGGCGCGACCACTTCCTTCGCGACGCCCTGATCGTTCCACTTCGTGCGCATCGACAGCGAATCCTTGCCGACCGGAATGCCGATGCCGAGCGCCGGACACAGCTCCATGCCGATCGCCTTCACGGTGTCGTAGAGCGCGGCATCTTCACCTGTCGCACCGCACGCGGCCATCCAGTTCGCCGAGAGCTTGAGCTTGTCGAGCGAAGCGATCGGTGCGCTCGCAATGTTCGTGATCGCCTCGCCGACGGCCATGCGACCCGACGCCGGAGCGTCGATCACGGCGAGCGGCGTGCGTTCGCCCATCGTCATCGCTTCGCCTTTGTAGCCTGCGTAATCGAGCGCAGTAATGGCGCAGTCCGCGACGGGCACTTGCCACGGGCCGACCATCTGGTCACGCACGGTCGTGCCGCCGACCGAACGGTCACCGATCGTGATGAGGAACGACTTGCTGGCAACCGTTGGATGACGCAGCACGCTCTTCGCGACTTCGTCGAACGCAATGCCGGTTACTTCGACGGGGATCAGCGGCGTGCTCGCGTGCTCGACGTTGCGGTGCATGCGCGGCGGCTTGCCGAGCAGGATGTCCATCGGCATGTCGACTGGCTGGTGGTTGCCGTTCGCGGCGAGCGCCTTTTCGTCGGTGTCGATCAGCTTCAGTTCGCGCTCGGCCGTCGCCACGCCGACCACGGCGAACGGGCAGCGTTCGCGCATGCAGATCGCTTCGAACATGGGCAGATCGGCGGGCGAGATCGCGAGGACATAACGCTCCTGCGACTCGTTCGACCAGATTTCACGCGGCGACAGACCCGACTCTTCGAGTTGCACGTTGCGCAGTTCGAAACGCGCGCCCTTGTCCGCACCATCGACGAGTTCCGGGAACGCGTTCGAGAGGCCGCCCGCGCCGACGTCGTGAATGGAGAGGATCGGGTTGCCCTCGCCGAGTTGCCAGCAGGAATTGATGACTTCCTGCGCGCGGCGCTCGATTTCGGGGTTGCCGCGCTGGACCGAATCGAAGTCGAGTTCGGCGGTGTTGGTGCCGGTGGCCATCGAGCTGGCGGCGCCGCCGCCCATGCCGATGCGCATGCCCGGGCCGCCGATCTGGATCAAGAGCGAGCCCTCGGGCAGATCGTGCTTGTGCGTATGCTGCGCGCTGATGTTGCCGATGCCGCCCGCGATCATGATCGGCTTGTGATAGCCGCGCACGGTGCCGGCGACGTTCTGCTCGTAGACGCGGAAGTAGCCGCCGAGGTTCGGGCGGCCGAATTCGTTGTTGAATGCGGCGCCGCCGAGCGGGCCGTCGATCATGATCGAGAGCGGCGACGCGATGCGGTCCGGACGGCCGTAAGCCTGTGCTTCGTCGGCGGGATTGCGGTGCGCGAGCGGCGTGGCGGTGTCGCGGGCGTTTTCCCACGCTTCGCACGCGTCGGGCAGTTCGAGGTTCGACACCGTGAAGCCCGTGAGACCGGCCTTCGGACGCGCGCCGCGGCCCGTCGCGCCTTCGTCGCGGATTTCGCCGCCCGCGCCCGTCGCGGCGCCCGGGAACGGCGAGATCGCCGTCGGGTGGTTGTGCGTCTCCACCTTCATCAGCGTGTGCGTGAGTTCGGTGTGACGGCCGTATTGCTCGGCCGGCGCGTTTGCGGCACCCGCCTTGCGCGGGAACCAGCGTTCCGCGACCGCGCCCTCCATGATCGACGAGTTGTCCGAGTACGCAACGATCGTGCCCTGCGGACTCATCTTCTCGGTGTTGCGGATCATCGCGAAGAGCGAGAGGTCCTGCTCCTTGCCGTCGATGGTCCAGCTGGCGTTGAAAATCTTGTGGCGGCAGTGCTCGCTGTTGGCCTGCGCGAACATCATGAGCTCGACGTCCGTCGGGTTGCGTTCGAGCTTCGTGAACGCGTCGACGAGATAGTCGATTTCGTCGTCGGCGAGCGCGAGGCCGAGTTCGCCGTTCGCGGTCTCGAGCGCCTTGCGGCCGTGGCCCAGCACGTCCACGGTCTGCATCGGCCTTTCGGGCAGTTCGTCGAAGAGGTGCTGCGCGGCGTCGCGCGAAGCCGCCACGCTTTCCGTCATGCGGTCGTGCAGCGCCGCCGCGACCGCGTCGCGCGCTTCGTCGGACAACGTCTTCTTGCCACCCAGCAGGCCCGTTTTCAGCACGACCGTGTATTCGACTCCGCGCTCGATGCGACGCACGTGTTCGAGACCGCAGTGGTGCGCAATGTCGGTGGCCTTGCTTGCCCACGGCGACACCGTGCCAAAGCGCGGCACGACGAGGAACGTCATCGCGCTGCCTCGCTCGGCCGGCGCCGCGAACGGCGCGCCGTAGTGCATCAGCGCCTCGATCTTCGCGCTGTCCTCAGTGGTGAGCGGCGCGGTCGAATTGACGAAATGCAGATACTGACCGTGCACGCCGACGATGTTGGCATCGATACGCTGAAGCGTTTCGAGCAGGCGGGTCTGACGGAAGTCGGAGAGGGCCGAAGCACCGGGGAAGCACGAGAAGTGGGCCATGGACTGGGGCGTTGCGTCGAAGTTACGTCGAAGTTGCCGTCTGGGTTGCGTCGCGGAATTCGCCTCGCGTGGCAGCAATCGCGCGATGGCGATGCGTCGCGCGTGGGGGCGACATCAGACGAAAGGGAGACCGCGATTATACCCCGGAAGGGCCGTCCGGATTGCGCCCGGGGCGCGTTTGCACGCAGCGCGCACTTCACGCACGGGCACCCACTGCGCGCGAGCCGCCGGGCCGCTGCGCCCCACGTTGGCGCGAGATGCACGCCGGAAACACGCCCACGCCCAGATGCGGCACGGCGCATGCCCGTGCAGCCGTGCGCCGCGGCGAGCGTCTCCGCCGGCGCAGCACATCCTGCGCAATCTGCAAATTCTCCCACAAGGCCGATGGTGAACGGCCCCGTTTGGCTGCTATCATTGCGCGTTTCACACGATCGGCCCGCAAAAGAAGAAGTGCGCGCCGCACGCCCCACCCCCGGCACGGCGCCCATTCCCGTCGGCGCGCCGCCTGCCTGCAGATCGTATCGTCATGGATGTCATCGTCATTGGCGGCGGAATCGCCGGCGTCGCCACCGCTTACCAATTGCGCGCGGCGGGTCACCGCGTCTGCGTGGTCGAGCGCCACGCCACGGTTGCGCAAGGCGCCACTTATGGACATAGCGGCGTCGTGCTCCCGAGCCCGCTGGACGTCTGGTTCGGCCCGACCTTCTTGCGAGACAGACGGCAGTCCTCTAGCGGAGTGATCTGCAAAACGGGGTTCGGCGGTCCCGCTCGCGCGTTCGTCAAGCGCCTCGGCGCGCTGCGCAGTTCCGAGGCCTTCGCGGCCCGCTACGCGCTGCTGCGCCCGCTCATCGATACAGCCGAAAGCGCACTCGACGACGCCACAAACCGCTTCCAGCTCGACTACGAACAGCGCGAAGGCCTGCTCTACCTCGTGCGCGGAAACGACGAGCGGTCCCTCACGCAGCCCGCGCTCGAACTTCTGCGCCGCTTCGAGGTGCCGCACCACGCGCTCTCCGCCGCCGAATGCATCGCGTTCGAGCACAACATCCCCCCCGAACCGCCGTTCGCGGGCGGCGTACGCATCGAGGCGGGGCGCATGGCGAACTGCCCGCTCTTCGTGAAGCAACTCAAGCAGGTGCTCGACAACCAGGGCGGCGTGCAATTCCAGACCGGCCGCGAAGTCAGCTCGATCCGGCTCGAGAGCGGCCGTGCGGCCGTCGAACTGGCGCCGCGCCTGCCCGCGCATGCCAGCGCACGCGAAGTCGAAGTGATCTCCGGCGATGCTGTGGTGGTTGCGGCCGGCGCGCAGACGCTGCCTCTCATCGCTCCGTTCGGGGTGAAACTGCCGCTCTATCCGTTGCGAATGCACACGCTGAACGCGCCGGTCGCACACGAGGAGTGTGTGCCCCACACGACGATCATCGACGCCGCCAAGCGCATCGCGATTACACGCATGAATCATCGTCTGCGGATTTCGGGCGGAGCCGTGCTGCTGCGCGCGAACCAGGTCGACGAGCCGCTCACCGAAGCCCTCACCGAGAGCGCGCTCGCGCTGCTGGGCGAGGCCTCGCGCGACTGGGCCCCCGGCGCGGCACGGATTTCGGCCGCGCTCGCATGGGAAGGCATGAAGCTGCTTTCCGCCGATGGCCTGCCCGCCGTTGGCAACGCTGGCCATCCGCGACTGTTCGTCAACGCGGGACATGGCCCGGCTGGCTGGGCGCTCGCGCTCGGCTCGGCGAAGCTCATCGCGCAGCAGATCTCGGGCACATCGCCCGATCTCCCAGCCGATACGATCAACGCGCTGAGCCCCGTGCGCGGGTAAGCGGCACAGCCAGCAGCACACTGCCTCGCCGTGCTCTTCGGCGAGGCAAGCCACCCCGAACACTTCCTGGACGCGCCGCTCGCGAGGCCAGATCTCGCGCCCGTCAGGGTCCCTGAGACCGGACACCTCGGGTATCGTTGCACTTGTCGATACCCCGAGCCACCTTCGCCATGTCCGCGACTCCGCTTCCCACATCAACCGCGCCCACGCTCTTCACACCGCACGACCGGCCCGTGCCGCTTATGACCGTAGCGGAACTGCGCACCTGCGAAACCGGTGCGCAGGCCGGCTTGCCCGCGCACACGCTGATGGCCCGCGCCGGAGCCGCCGCCGCCCGCTTCCTGAACGAGCAGATCGCCCATGCACCATCGCCCGTGGCCCGCAAACCCGTGTGGTTCGCCGCGGGTCCTGGCAACAACGGCGGCGACGCGCTCGTCGTCGCGACGGAACTTCATCGCGCCGGTGTCGCCGTGGAAGTCTGTATGCCCATCGAGGTCAAGCCCGACGACGCGCGCTGGGCGCTGGCCGCAGCGCGCGCCGAGGGCGTGCCGATCGCAAACGACCCGCCCACCTCGTTCGACGGATACGGCTGGCTCGTCGACGGCATGTTCGGCATCGGGCTCGCACGCGAGCTTGAAGGCGTGTTCGCGGACCTGGCTGCCCGGCTTTCTGCTCGCGCGCAAAGCCTGGGGCACGTGCTCGCGCTCGACGTGCCGAGCGGCCTCGACAGCGACACGGGCAACGTCGTCGGCACGGGCGTTGCCGTGCGGGCGACGCACACGGTCACGTTCATCGCGGCGAAGCCTGGCCTCTACACCGGCGCAGGCCGCGATTACGCGGGCGAGGTGAGCATTGCGCCGATCGGCGTCGATACGGACGTCGCGTCCTCCACCGCCCGCCTCAATGCGTCCGCACTCTTCGCCCCGTGGCTGCCCGCACGCGATTTCGCGACGAACAAGGGCACGTTCGGCACGCTTGCCGTGATCGGCGGCGATACGGGCATGTGCGGTGCCCCCATCCTCGCGGCCCGCGCGGCACTTTTCACGGGCGCGGGCAAGGTCCACGTGGGGTTCATCGGCAGCGACGCGCCGCCCTACGACCCGCCGCACCCCGAACTCATGCTGCACGCGGCGGGCAAGCTCGTACCCGGCACCATGGACGCGATTGCGGCAGGTTGCGGTATGGGCGGCAGCGCATCGGCACGTCATCTCGTCGACCAGATCCTGCAGTTGAACGTGCCCGTGCTGCTCGACGCCGACGCGCTCAATCTCGTCGCCCGCGACGACGCCCTTGGCTCCCGCGTCGCCGGGCGCGGCACGCCGTGCGTGCTCACACCGCATCCGCTGGAGGCTGCGCGCCTCCTCGCTACTGATACGGTGTCCGTGCAACGCGACCGTGTCGCGGCAGCGCGCGCGCTGGCGGCACGCTTCGCCGCCGTGGCGGTACTCAAGGGCAGCGGCACCGTGATCGCGGCACCCGACGGTCGCATCGTGATCAATCCGACCGGCAACGCGGGACTCGCAACCGGCGGCACCGGCGACGTGCTCGGCGGCCTGATCGGCGCGCTGCTTGCACAGCGGATACCGCCGTTCGAAGCGGCACTCGCAGGCGTATGGCTGCACGGCCTCGCCGCTGAAGCGCTCTGCGCCGAAGGCAGCGGACCCGCGGGCCTCACCGCTGGCGAACTTGCGCCGATGGTAAGACGGCTCATGAACCGGACGTTCTATTCGTCGCGGGACTAGCCGGTCGCGAGACCGGCACGTCACTTGCTGGCGATTTACCTGTTTCATTCGAGGTGAAAGCCGCACGATCGTGCGGCTTCAAGCCAGCACGTCCGGGCTCGCGACGGCTGCGCAGGTTCACGCGAGGCCGCTATACTGACTGCCCGCACCGCCCGAATTCACCAGACGGACGCGTGCGCGTATGAGCGCCGCGTGCGAAGCGCGCCCGCCCCATTCCTCAGTGCATCCTCGCCAGACGAACATGACGAATACTCTTCCTGCATGGTCCACGCTCCAGACGCACTACGGACAGATCCGCGACGAGCGCCTGCGCGACTGGTTCGCAAGCGCTAACGACACCGCTCCCACCCGCGCCGAACGCTTTACGTTCTCGGGCGGCGGCCTCGCGGCGGACCTTTCGAAAAACCGCATTACCGACGCGACGCTGAAGCTGCTCGTGCAACTTGCGCGCGAATCAGGCGTGGAACCACGCCGCGACGCGATGTTCGCGGGCCAGATCGTCAACCCGACGGAAAGCCGCGCGGCGCTGCACACGGCGTTGCGCGCAACCGAGCCCGACGCGCCGTTCCACGCCCAGGTCCTCGCCGAGCGCGCGAAGATGGCATCGTTCGCCGACGCCGTGCGCAGCGGCACCTGGACCGGCTACACGGGCAAGCGCATCCGTCACGTGGTGAACATCGGCATCGGGGGCTCGGACCTCGGGCCGAAGATGGTCGTGCACGCGCTCGATCACCTCGCGTCGCCGGACATCACCTCGCACTTCGTCTCGAACGTCGACGGTGCGGATCTCTGGCGCGTGATCGAGCACATCGATCCCGAAGAAACGCTCGCGATCATCGTTTCGAAGACCTTCACCACGCTCGAAACGATGACCAACGCGCGCTCGATGCGCGCCTGGTTCGTACGGAACGGGTGCCCGGAAAGCGCGCTCGCGAAGCATTTCGTGGGGGTGTCCGCGAATCCCGCCGAGGTCGTGAAGTTCGGCATCGCGCCGGACAACGTCTTCGAGATGTGGGACTGGGTCGGCGGCCGCTACTCGCTATGGTCGGCGGTGGGCCTCTCGATCATGATCGCGATCGGGCCGCGGCAATTCGACGAACTGCTCGCCGGCGCTCACGACATGGACCAGCACTTCCGCGAGGCGCCGCTTGAACGCAACCTGCCGGTGCTCCTCGGCATGATCGGCATCTGGTACCGCAACTTCTTCGGTTCGCAGAGCTATCTGGTCGCGCCGTATTCGGAGGCGTTGCACTACCTGCCCTCGTACCTGCAGCAGCTCGAAATGGAGAGCAACGGCAAGTCGGCGCGACTCGACGGCCACCTCGTCGATTACCCGACCGCAGCGGTGACCTGGGGCGAGCCCGGCACCAACGGACAGCACGCGTTCTTCCAGATGCTGCACCAGGGTCCGACGATCGTCCCGATCGACTTCATTGCCGTGCTTACGCCGGAACACCCGCTCGACGACCACCATCCGAAGCTGCTCGCGAACTGCTTTGCGCAGAGCGAGGCGCTGATGCTCGGACGCACCGAAGAAGAAGCGCGCAAGGTGGCCGGACCGGACAAGCCCGAACTCGTGCCGCACCTCATGTTCCCCGGCAACCGTCCGACCACGACATTGCTCGTCGACGCGCTCAACGCGCGCACGCTCGGAGCGCTGATCGCGCTTTACGAGCACAAGGTTCTCGTTCAGGCCGCGGTGTGGAACATCAATCCGTTCGACCAGTGGGGCGTGGAGCTCGGCAAGATTCTCGGCAAGGTCGTCGAAGCCGATCTCACCGCCGCGCCCGGCGACGTGAAGCAGCACGATTCATCGACGGCTACGCTCATCGCTCGCGCGCGCGCTGCGCTCAAGCGTGAGGGACCTGCAGGCTCTTAATGACGGAAGCGTGGCGTGCGCTGCGGCGCACGCCATCTCAGGTCAGCGTCCGGCCTCTTCAACCTCGCCGGAATCACGAATTTCGCCGTGCGCGACACGCCGCCCCGCTTCGATCGTCACTGTGGCATCGCAGCGGCGTGCGAGATCGACGTCGTGCGTGACCAGCACGAGCGTCGCGCCCGTTGCACGGTTCATTTCGAACATCAGGTCGATCACAGCATGGCCCGTCGCGGCATCGAGACTGCCGGTGGGCTCATCCGCGAAGAGGACAGAGGGACGGCTCACGAATGCGCGTGCGAGCGCCACACGTTGTTGTTCGCCGCCGGAGAGCAGCTTCGGATAATGCCCCGTACGCTGCCCGAGTCCGACGCGTTCGAGCAGTGCGCGAGAGCGCGCGAACGCCTCGCGCGTGGACATGCCACCCTGCAGTTCGAGCGGCAGCGCAACGTTCTCCAGTGCAGTGAGATGGGGCATCAACTGGAACGACTGGAATACGAAACCGACCGAACCGTTGCGCAGCGCCGCGCGCTCGTCCTCGGCCATGCCGGTCAGCTCGTGGCCGAGCAACCGAACCGACCCCGAGCTCGCGCTGTCCAACCCGGCTAGCAGCCCGAGCAGCGTAGACTTGCCCGAGCCGGAAGCGCCGACGATCGCCACGCTGCTGCCGGCCCGCACCGTGAGGTCGATGCCGTCGAGTATCGTCAGCTCGCCGGTCGCGTCGGTGACCCGCTTGCACAATCCCCGCACTTCAATGACTGGATCGCTATTCATTCGCACATGATCACGCACAGGTTAGCCGTCAAGACACGCCGCACCGCTTTTACTGCCGCTGTTTCCGCCGCTATTGCGACCACCGTTGCCCGAATCATCGCGATGGTGGCGACGCTCTGCGCGATCGTCGGCATGCAGCCGGCGATCGCCGCGACCGCACCCGCAGATCCAGCCGCCAACGCGGCGAAGCCGGTCATCGTCGTGCTCGGCGACAGCCTCTCCGCCGAATACGGACTGCCGCGCGACACCGGCTGGGTCGCGCTGTTGCGCCAGCGGCTCATGAGCGAGCGAATCGATTATAGCGTCGCGAACGCGAGCATCAGCGGAGACACGACGAGCGGCGGTCTCGCGCGCCTGCCGCTCGTGATGCAGCGCCTCAAGCCGTCCATCGTGATCGTCGAACTGGGCGCCAACGACGCGCTGCGCGGCGTGCCGCTCGCCACCACCGAGAGCAATCTGCGCGCCATCGTCGACCAGATCCGCAAAGGCAATGCGAAGCCGATGCTCGTCGGCATGTACGTGCCGTCGAATTACGGGCCCGACTACACGCAGAAATTCCATGGCCTCTACGGTCGTCTGGCGCAGGAGTTGCGCACACCGCTGGTCCCCTTCCTGCTCGCCGGTCTCGCTGACAAGCCCGATCTGTTCCAGTCCGATCAGATGCATCCCACCCAGCAGGCACAACCTTTGCTGCTCGATAACGTGTGGCCGACGCTCAAGCCGCTGATCAGCGGCGGTACGCAGCACTAACCGCAGCCCTGGCTTGCATGAAACGCCCTTCGCGGGCGTTGGCCGCGGACGCGTCGCGCACCTCCAGGGCACGCCAGACACGCGCTCCAGTCAGTCGGCCAGCGTGTGTCGGCGGACGACAGATTGCGTCGAATCTGATCGTGCGTGTCTGGGGGGACAAAAGCGTGAAGATCCTGTCTTTTATTCTCGTGACGTCAGCGCTATGCGCGTGTGCCAACCAGCCGGTGCCCATGGGGGCTCAGTCAGTCGGCACGAGCGAACAGCCAACGGCGGCCGTCGCGCAGTGCATCGCGCGGAAATGGGCCGACCGCGCGCAACAGCCGGTCATCTTGCAAACGATGAGTGCCAATAACCAGGCCGTCGATGTTTATCTGCCGGGCCAGCCGCAGCCGGACGGCACCGCTGCGACGGTGCGCCCATCCTGGTCACCGACCAACAAGACGTGGGTGGGCTACCGTGGCGGTGTCAACGCGGGCATTGAAGCCACGGCCGACATCAGCACCTGCCTCTGATTGCCCTCGCCTCACAAAGCAAAAAGCCCCGCCGGGGGCGGGGCTTTTCGACAGCGTGCACGGCGGGACCGCGCGGGCGGCTTACTGTCCGTCGCCGGACTGGCCAGCCGCGCCAAGCGAACCGTAATACTTCACCTTGGAGCGGTCGCGCAGTGCATCGAGATACGCCTGCACTTGCGACTGTCCGCTCACGCGTCCGAGTTCCTGCTCCGCGGCAGCGAGATGCCCGCCGTCGGCGGCCGGCGCATTCGTGACGGCGTTCACGCGATAGATCGCAAAGCCGTCTGCGCCGAGATCGACACCGACAAAACCCGGCAGCTTCTGCGCATCGACCTTGAAGATCGCCGCGAGTGCGTCATGCGGCAAGCCTTGCGTGTCGTTGCGCGAGACTTTCACGCCCGGAGAGAATCCATCGGCCGATGCCGACTTCTTCAACGCAGCGAGCTTCGCCTCGCCGTCCTTGCGCGCAAGCTCCACAGCCTGCTGAGCGATGACCCGCTGGCGCACGGTATCCTTGACCGCGGCGAACTCGGGCGTCGCGGCGGGCTTGAAGCTCGTGACGCGCGCGGCGATCAGGGTGTTGTTGCCGACGTCGATGGCCTGCGTGTTGTTGTGCTGGTTCACCGAATCGTTCGCGAACACCGCGTCGAGGAATTTCTGAAAGTTCAGCGGGCTGTCCGGCGGCAGCGCGGCATTCGGCTTCGGCGTGACCGTTGCGGTCTGGATGGTGAGCTTGAACTTGTCGGCGGCCGGCTGCAGGGTCTTCGACTGCTCATAGACGATCGACGTGAAGCCTTCGGACGCATCGGAGACCAGCTTTGCGGCCTGCTGCGTCTTGACGTCGTTGATGATCGAAGCTTTCACCTCGTCGAAAGGCTTCGTCGTCGCCGGCTTGATTTCAGTGACCTTGACGATGTGATAGCCGAAGTCCGACTGGATCACATCGCTGATCTGGTCCTGCTTGAGCTTGAAGACCGCGTCGTCGAACGCCTCGCCGCCCGCGATCATGCCGCGGCCGAAGAAGCCGAGGTCGCCGCCCTTCGCCGCCGAGCCCGGATCCTGCGATTCCTTCTGGGCAATCTGCGCGAACTGGTCAGGATGCGCCTTCACTTGCGCGAGGATCGATTCCGCCTTCTGTTTCGCGGCAGTTCGATCGGCTGCGCTGGCGTCCTTCGGCGCGGTGATCAGGATGTGGCTCGCGCGAACCTGCGCATCGGTGCGGAAGTGCGCGATGTTGTCGTTGTAGAACTGTTTGAGATCGGCATCGCTCGGTTGAACGTTCGCCGCCACCGTCGCAGCCGACAGCACCAGATACTGGATCTGTGCCGTGGCAGGTGTTGCGAAATCGCTCTTGTGCGCGTCGAAGTAGGCCTGCAGTTGCGCGTCGGTCGGCTGGACCTTGGCCGTATAGGCGGCTGCGTGGAACACGAGGGCCTGCACTTCGCGCTGCTGCCCGGAGAGCGCCGTCAGTTGCTGCGCGAGCGACTTCGGCGTGAACGCGGTGCTGACTATGGCGGAGGGCAGTTGCTGCATCGCGAGGCTGTAGCGCACGCGTTCGTCATACTGCTCGGGCGTCATGCCCTGCATGGCGAGCAGCTGCTTGTAACGATCGAGATCCATCGAGCCGTCGGGATTGCGCAGCGACGAAATCACCGGATCGGCGAGCAAGGCGCGGCGAACGGCCTCGTCCGAGGCGGTGAGATGGAGGCGCTGCGTCTCGTCGATCAGCACGCGCTGCTGAACCAGACCGTCGAGAATGTCCTTGCGATGCTGCGGCGTGTCGAACAGGCTCGCATCAAAATTCGCGCCCATGACCTGGCGCGCTTGATCGAGTTGCGCACGCGCGGCGTTGTCGAACTCGACGCGTGTGATCTTGTACCCGCCGACGCTCGCGACGTTCGCACTCTCGTCGAAGAAGCCGCGGAAACCTTGAATGCCGACGAAGCCAAGCCCTGGCAGAACCACCAGGAGCAGCATGAACATCATCAGGCGTTTGTGATTGCGGAAAAAGTCGAGCATGCTTGAAAGAGCGAAGGGATCGTCAAAAAACGGAACGCCCGATATTACCTCAGAGGGCAATAAAAAAGGCGAACCGCAGTTTGCTTTCGGTTCGCCTTCCTTACTCAGATCTGGCGGAGCGGACGGGGCTCGAACCCGCGACCCCCGGCGTGACAGGCCGGTATTCTGACCAACTGAACTACCGCTCCGTGCGGCTGCATCTTACAACTGCGCTGCACGTGCAATTTTGCACGTGCCTGCGAAACCGGAAACTGGTGGGTGCTGAGAGGCTCGAACTCCCGACCTACGCCTTGTAAGGGCGCCGCTCTACCAACTGAGCTAAGCACCCAGATTCGCGATTCCTTAACTGCTCTTCATGCTTTTTCAGCACTGGCCCGCGGGCTTGCATGCAGGGAAACACATGCTGCAAGCAACGCCAGCCAACGAGCGCGCTAGTTTAGCGCATCTTTGAGAGCTTTACCAGGCCTGAATTTCGGGACCTTGGCGGCCTTGATCTTGATCGCGTCACCGGTGCGCGGGTTACGTCCCGTACGCGCCGTGCGCTTGCCGACGGCGAACGTGCCAAAGCCGACCAGCGTGACCGTTCCGCCCTTCTTGAGCGTGCCCTTCACGCCGCCGATTACGGCGTCGAGTGCACGTCCTGCTGCCGCTTTTGAGATGTCGGCTTGTTGAGCGATGTGGTCGATTAAATCCGTTTTATTCATTCCAACCCCCGAGAATGTATTTGAGCAAACGCCTGGACGCTTTGTGCGTCGGGAGATAAAAAGACGGCCCCGGTTATGCTCCGGGCTCGCTCATTTAAAGGGTCCGAAACAATGGTGTCAAGTGGAATTCAGCGTGACGGGACGCGGGTTTTCGAGGGGTTCCTCAAGCGGGCGATGCTGCGACGCCGCGTATCGTGCGCCGAATAAAAAAACCCGCGGGCCAAGCCGCGGGTTTTCGGTGCGTCTGCTGGCCGCAGCACTTCGCGGCCGCCATTCAGCTTTAATGCTTGACGACTTCGTTCGCGCCGGCGTCCGTCGTTTCGGCGACGGGCGCCTTCGCCTCTTCTGCCTTCACTTCTTCTTCCGGCAGAGCCTGCGGCACACGTTCGAGCGCGAGTTCGAGCACCTTGTCGATCCAGCGGACCGGCACGATTTCGATTGCGTTCTTCACGTTGTCCGGAATCTCCGAGAGATCCTTGACGTTCTCTTCCGGGATCAGCACGAGCTTGATGCCACCGCGATGCGCCGCAAGCAGCTTCTCCTTCAGGCCGCCGATCGGCAGCACTTCGCCGCGCAGCGTGATCTCGCCCGTCATCGCAACGTTGGCGCGCACCGGGATGCCCGTGAGCACGGACACCAGCGCCGTCGTCATCGCGATACCGGCGGACGGACCGTCCTTGGGCGTTGCGCCTTCGGGCACGTGGATGTGGATGTCCTGCTTCTCGAACGCCTCATCCTTGATACCGAGACGCCGCGAACGCGAGCGCACCACCGAACGTGCCGCTTCGACCGACTCCTTCATGACGTCGCCAAGCGAACCCGTGCGGATCACGGTGCCCTTGCCGGGCATGACCGCCGCTTCGATCGTGAGCAGATCGCCGCCGACTTCCGTCCACGCGAGGCCCGTGACCTGACCGATCTGGTTTTCCTTCGCCGCGAGACCGAAGTCGTACTTGCGCACGCCGAGGAACGTATCGAGGTTGCCGCCGTCGACCGTCACCGCGCCTTCCGCCTTCTTCAGCAGCAGCATCTTCACGACCTTGCGGCAGATCTTCGAAATTTCACGCTCAAGCGAACGCACGCCCGCCTCACGCGTGTAGTAACGAATGATGTCGCGGATCGCCTGTTCGGTGACATCGACCTCGCCAGCCTTCAAGCCGTTGTTCTTCTTCTGCTTCGGCAACAGATAGCGCTGCGCGATGCTGACCTTCTCGTCTTCCGTGTAGCCAGAAAGGCGGATGACTTCCATCCGGTCGAGCAGCGGCGGCGGGATGTTCAGCGAGTTCGACGTGGCGACGAACATCACATCTGAGAGGTCGAAATCGACTTCGATGTAGTGGTCGGCGAACGTGTGGTTCTGCTCCGGATCGAGCACTTCGAGCAGCGCCGACGACGGATCGCCGCGGAAATCCATGCCCATCTTGTCGACTTCGTCGAGCAGGAAGAGCGGATTGCGCACGCCGACCTTCGCGAGGCTTTGCAGGATCTTGCCCGGCATCGAACCGATGTACGTACGTCGGTGACCGCGAATCTCGGCCTCGTCACGCACGCCGCCGAGCGCCATGCGGACGAACTTGCGGTTCGTTGCGCGTGCAATCGACTGGCCGAGCGAGGTCTTGCCGACACCCGGAGGCCCGACGAGGCACAGGATCGGCGCCTTGACCTTGTCCACGCGCTGTTGCACCGCGAGATACTCGAGAATGCGTTCCTTGACCTTTTCCAGACCGAAGTGGTCTTCGTCGAGCACCGCTTCGGCATTCGAGAGGTCGTTGTTGACCTTGCTCTTCTTGCGCCACGGCAGACCGATGAGCGTATCGATGTAGTTGCGCACAACGGTTGCTTCTGCCGACATCGGCGACATCAGCTTGAGCTTCTTCAGCTCGGCGTCGGCCTTCTTCTTCGCTTCCTTCGGCATGCGTGCGGCCGTGATGCGCTTCTCGAGTTCCTCGAGATCGGCACCCTCTTCGCCTTCGCCCAGTTCCTTCTGGATCGCCTTGACCTGTTCGTTCAGGTAGTACTCGCGCTGGCTCTTCTCCATCTGGCGCTTCACGCGGCCACGGATACGCTTCTCCACCTGGAGAATGTCGATCTCGGCTTCGAGCTGCGCGAGCAGATGCTCCAGACGCTCCACGACCGGGAACATCTCGAGGATGTGCTGCTTCTGGTCGAGCTTGAGCGGCAGGTGCGCGGCGATGGTGTCGGCAAGACGCCCGGCCTCGTCGATACCCGACAGCGACGTCAGGATCTCCGGCGGGATCTTCTTGTTCAGCTTCACGTACTGGTCGAACTGCGACACGATCGCGCGGCGCAACGCTTCGGTTTCGGCGCTGTCGGCGTGGTCGGGTTCGAGCGGCTGCACGTCGCACGAGAACTGCGTTTCCTGCTCTTCGATGGAGAGCGTCTTCGCGCGCTGCAGGCCTTCGACGAGCACCTTCACCGTGCCATCGGGCAGCTTCAGCATTTGCAGGATGTTTGCGACGCATCCCACTTCATACATGTCTTTTTCGGTCGGCTCATCCTTGGCGGCGGTCTTTTGCGCGACGAGCATGATGTGCTTGCCGCCCTCCATCGCTGCTTCGAGGGCCTTGATCGACTTCGGGCGCCCCACGAAAAGGGGAATCACCATATGCGGGAAAACTACAACGTCTCGCAGCGGCAGCAGCGGGAGCGTCGTGCGTTCCGGCGGAAGGAGTTGGGTTCCTGACATTTCATTTCCCCATGAATGGAATCAGTTCGTTCGGTAAGTGAGGTCTGCACCAGCAATTGCAAGCCTCCAGCGTGTGGGAAAAGTTCAGTGACTCCAAAAAAGTGCGCCATCGACCTCAAGATAAACTAAAAAGCCGTTCATCTCAGTGTATGAACGGCTTTTCCCCGAAACTCTTTAGCCGGCCATCACCATCAATTGGACCCTGCAACCTTCGGAGCGTCTTCGTAGATCAGGAGCGGTTTGCCGTCGCCGTCGATGACGTTGTCGTCGATGATGACCTTGCTCACACCCTTCATGGCGGGCAAGTCGTACATCACGTCGAGCAGCGCCTGCTCGAGGATCGAGCGCAGGCCCCGCGCGCCGGTCTTGCGGCGGATCGCCTTGCGGGCGACGGCCTGCAGTGCGGCCGGGCGGATCTCCAGTTCCACGCGCTCCATGTTAAAGAGCTTGTGATACTGCTTGACGAGTGCGTTCTTCGGCTCGACGAGGATCTTCATCAGCGCCGTTTCGTCGAGCTTGCCGAGCGTCGCGACCACAGGCAGACGGCCGATCAGTTCCGGAATCAGACCGAACTTGATCAGGTCTTCGGGCTCCACTTCGCGCAGCACTTCACCTGCGTCGCGCTCCTGCTTGCTCTTCACGCTCGCGCCGAAACCAATGCCCGTCTTCTCCGTGCGGTCGGTGATGACCTTTTCGAGGCCATCGAACGCGCCGCCGCAGATGAACAGGATGTTGGTCGTATCGACCTGGATGAAATCCTGGTTCGGGTGCTTACGGCCGCCTTGCGGCGGCACCGAAGCCATGGTGCCCTCGATCAGCTTGAGGAGCGCCTGCTGCACGCCTTCACCCGACACGTCCCGCGTGATCGACGGGTTATCCGACTTGCGGCTGATCTTGTCGATTTCGTCGATATAGACGATGCCGCGCTGCGCCTTCTCGACCTCGTAATTGCAGTTCTGCAGCAGCTTCTGGATGATGTTCTCGACGTCCTCACCCACGTAGCCGGCCTCGGTCAGCGTGGTGGCGTCGGCGATCACGAACGGCACGTTCAGAAGGCGCGCAAGCGTCTGCGCGAGCAGCGTCTTGCCCGAGCCCGTGGGCCCGATCAGCAGGATGTTGCTCTTGGAGAGTTCAACTTCGTCCTTCTTGTCGAGATGCTTGAGACGCTTGTAGTGGTTGTACACCGCCACCGCGAGGATCTTCTTCGCGCGCTCCTGCCCGATCACGTACTGGTCGAGAATATCGCGGATTTCCTGCGGGCTCGGAAGGTCCGAGCGCGACAGTGCGGCGTCGACACCGGCACCCACCGCTTCGTCGCGAATGATCTCGTTGCACAGGTCGATGCATTCATCGCAGATGAACACCGACGGCCCCGCAATCAGTTTCTTTACTTCATGCTGGCTTTTGCCGCAGAACGAGCAATACAACAGCTTTTCGCTGTTAGATCCTTTCTTGTCCGCCATGGAAAGATGAGCCTCCGGACACTCTGTTTCATGATACTACGCCGTTTCCCCCGGCCACGCCGGCCCGGGGGGCGCATGAACCGCTTGCTGTGACGGCGTGTGGGCCGCAGGCTGCGAGCGCTTTTTTTCGATTATTCCACACCGCCCGCGCGGCGCCGCCAATCCCTTTTTACACGGGGGTAAAGTCCCGCTGAAAAGCGATCGGTGCGCCGGAGCGGGTGAAATCAGGGACGCTTGTGAAGCACCTGGTCGACCAGTCCGTAAGCCTGCGCGTCATCGCCGGACATGAAGTTGTCGCGGTCCGTGTCGCGCGCGATGCGCTCGACCGGCTGGCCCGTGTGGTGCGCGAGCATCTGGTTCATGCGCTCCTTCAGGTACAGGATTTCGCGTGCCTGGATTTCGATATCCGACGCCTGGCCGCGCGCGCCGCCGAGCGGCTGGTGGATCATCACGCGCGAATTCGGCAGCGCAAAACGCTTGCCCTTCGCACCCGACGCCAGCAGGAATGCCCCCATGCTGGCCGCGAGGCCCATGCAAAGGGTCGAAACGTCCGGCTTGATGAACTGCATCGTGTCGTAGATCGCCATGCCCGCCGAAACCGAACCACCCGGGCTGTTGATGTACAAGCTGATGTCCTTGTCGGGATTCTCGCTTTCGAGAAACAACAGCTGCGCGACCACAAGGTTCGCGGTTTGATCGTTCACTTCGCCGACCATGAACACCACGCGCTCCTTGAGCAGGCGCGAGTAGATGTCGTACGAACGCTCGCCGCGGCCGCTCGTCTCGACAACGATCGGCACGAGCCCGAGCGCCTGCGTTTCGAGGTCCCGCGTTGCGTGGGAGGTCAACGTATCCAGCGATTGAGCGCGAATGGTCATGCGATGCATCCTTGTCTGGAAAGGTTCTTCTGGTAAACCTGTATGGCGACGGACGCCGCGTTATTCAACCACACAGCGAGCATGGCCAAATTACACGGATACAAAAACGGCGTGCTCGCCGTCGGTCGCTCCGACAGCCGGCACGCCGTTGCGCAGTTGCCTTAAGCCTGCGCCGTCGCGCTTGCCAGTTCTTCGAAGCTCACTTGCTTGTCCGTCACTTTAGCCTTGCCGAGCACGAAGTCCACGACGTTCGATTCGACGACGAAGGCTTCCATTTCGGCAAGACGCTGCTGGTTGGAATAATACCAGCGCACGACTTCCTTCGGGTCTTCGTAACTTTTCGCGAATTCGTCGACTTCGGCACGGATCTGCTCCGGCTTTGCTTCGAGGCTGTTCGACTTCACGAGCTCGGCCAGCACGAGGCCCAGCTTGACGCGGCGCTCGGCCTGCTCCTTGAACATCTCGGCCGGAATCGGCGCGTCCTTGGCGTTCGGCACGCCGCGCTGCTGGAGGTCCGCACGCGCCATTTCGACGAGGCGCTGCTGGTCCTGCTCCACGAGCGCGTTCGGCACGTCGAGTTCGGCAACCTTCAGAAGCGCGTCCATCACCTGGTTCTTGACGATGGCCTGGGTGCGGCGCTTCGCTTCGCGCTCGAGGTTTTCCTTGATCTCGGCGCGCATCTTGACGAGGTCACCGTCGGCGATGCCGAGCGACTTCGCGAATTCCGCGTCGATTTCCGGCAGGTGCGGCCACTCGACCTTGTGCATCGTGATCGTGAACTTCGCCGTCTTGCCCGCGACGTCCTTGCCGTGGTAGTCCTCGGGGAACTTCAGGTCGAATTCGCGCGACTCGCCTTCCTTCAGGCCGAGCGCAGCCGTTTCGAATTCCGGCAGCATGCGGCCCTCGCCCAGCACGAACGCGAAGCCTTCCGCGCTGCCGCCCGGGAACGCGACGTCGTCCATCTTGCCGACGAAGTCGACCGTCACGCGGTCGCCGTTCTTCGCTGCGGCGTCGGCGCCGCCGTCACCGTGTGCGCCCGCTTCGCCGCGCGCGTGGAAGTGCACGCGCTGCTTGCGCAGGATGTCGAGCGTGCGGTCGATTTCGGCTTCGGTGATCGTCGTGGTCGTGCGCTCGATTTCAGCTGCCGAAACGTCACCAAGCTTGACTTCCGGATAGACCTCGAAGGTCGCGTCGAACGCGTAGTCGCCTTCAGCGGCATCGGCCTTCGGCGCGAAGCTCGGCTGACCGGCGACGCGCAGGTTCTCGGCGCGGCTGATGTCGAAGAATTCCTTACCAACCTTGTCGCTCAGGACTTCGGCTTCCACCTGGCCCGAGTACTGCTGCGTCACCATCTTGAGCGGCACCTTGCCCGGGCGGAAACCCGGCATGCGCACGTTCTTCGCGAGTTGGCGGATGCGCGAATCTACTTCTTTCTGCACGGCATCCTTCGGCAGGGAAATCGTCACGCGGCGTTCGAGCTTGCCGAGGTTTTCAACAACGTTAGCCATGGCTTCAATCGTCCTAAATTTGTTCGAGCGAATCAGTAATCTTTGCTGTGCCGCGGACCGCCTGCCCACCAGGGCAAACCGGACACGCGGTGAGGCGATCTACAGCACCTGTGCCTCGTTGCGCCGCTTGCAGGTGCTTGCCTGCGCCCGTCGCCGGCACCCCCGCACCGCATCTCGCACGTCCAGCCAAAGCCGAAGGCGCGTTTCGGATCCAGTTTCGGACCCCATCCACCTGGCTTACGGCACCAGAATGGCGGTTTGCGACGCGGTTCCGTCAAAAGAGCCAAGTATTCTAGCAAACTATTTCCGCTATCAAACGGATTCGCCGATCGGGTTAGGCCCGAATGCGGCCAAAACACGCCTTTTTACGCCTTGCGGGCATGCCAAACGGGTCTAAACGCGGGTCTAAACAGAGATCTGTGCAGAGGTCGATGCGGCGCACGCAAGCGCCCTGCCACACCGTCACATCGTCCGCCAACCGCGCTTTTCGCGAACTGCGTATCCAGCGAGCACGGCGAGACTGTTAAGCTTATGGACAAGCCGGACGCCCCTCCGGCCTCAGCCGACGCCCAAACACAAGACAACTTTCCGAACAGAGACACCATGTCCAACCCGTCGTCTGACACGCCTGTCGTCGTCATTGCCCCCGATTCTTTCAAAGGTTCGCTAAGTGCGGACGCAGTCGCCGCCGCGATCGCCGAAGGCATCCGCCGCGCCCGCCCGGACGCGGACATTCGCATCTGCCCCATGGCCGACGGGGGTGAAGGCACGCTCGACGCCATGCTCTCCGTCGGCGGCGAGCGCCGCTTGATCCGCGTACGCGGCGCCGCTGGGCCGACGCGCGACGCAGCAGTCGGCCTGCTGCGTGACGGCAGTGCGGTCGTGGAAACGGCCGAGATCGTTGGCATCACGGATCCAGTGGGCATGAGTGTGCCGGTGACCGCGCGCAGCACGATCGGCATGGGCGAGGCGATCCGCGCGCTGCTCGACGACGGTGTGCGGCGCTTCTATGTCGCACTCGGCGGCAGCAGCACGAACGATGCCGGTGCGGGGCTGCTCGTGGGTCTCGGGATGCAGCTTTTCGACGCCGGCGGCGCACCCGTCGAACCGACGCCAGAGGCGATCGCACGCGTGGCGCGCATCGACGTGTCGGGTCTCGATGCTCGCCTCACGGAAGCTTCGTTCGTTGCGATGTCCGACGTCGACAATCCGCTTACGGGTGACCACGGTGCAACAGCGATCTTCGGGCCGCAAAAGGGCGTGAAGCCGGACCAGATCGCACTGATCGACGCGTCGCTTGCGCGCTTTGCCGACCTCGTCGAAGCCGCGCTCAACCGTCGCGTGCGCGACGAAGCGGGTTCGGGTGCCGCGGGCGGTCTCGGCTTCGCGTTGCGCATCCTCAGCGCGAGCTTCGAGCCTGGCGCCGAGGTCGTGGCACGCCAGATCGGGCTCGATGCTGCATTGAGCGGCGCGAACTGGCTCATCACGGGCGAGGGGCGCTCGGACGTGCAGACACTGCACGGCAAGGCGCCCTTCATCGCGTGCCGCCACGCGCAGGCTGCGAGCGTGCCTGCAACGCTGCTCTCAGGCGCCATCGATCCTGTCGCGCTGCCGCGCTTGTCGGAACACTTCAGCGGCTGCTTCTCACCCGCACCCGGACCGATCACGCTCGACACCGCGATCCGCGATGCGGCGAAACTGTTAGCGAACGAAGCGGAGCAACTTGCGCGTCTGCGCTTCGATGCGCGCTGACGCGAAAACGCGCTTCTCGCTAGACTTCTCGCTAAACGATTAAAAGATGCGCGCACCACGTTCTTCGCGTGGCGCGTGTTTTCACGCTACGCGTTGACCCGCGAGCCGGTTGCGGCAACAATCACATCACGCGCGACACAATCGCGCGGCCCCTCGTTTATGCAACCGGGACGACCATGAAGGCAAGCAAAGCCGGACTCGAGCAGTTTCTGACCTATCGACTCCATGTCCTGAACAAGCTCTCCGAACGGGGCAGCAGCGATCGCTATCAGGCGAAGCTCGGCATCACGCTGCCCGAAGCGCGCCTTATTGCTGCAGTGGGCGCATTCGGCCCGTTCTCGGTGATGGAACTCGCACGCCACGCAAATCTCGACAAGAGCCAGGCGAGCCGTGCAGCGGAAGCGCTGATGCGCCGTGGGCTCATGCGCCGCGATGCGAGCGAGGAGGATGGCCGCCTCGTGCTCGTGTCGCTCACCCCCGAAGGGCGTGCGCTCTACCGCAAGGTGATGCCCGTCGCGCGCAAATGGAATCTCGACTTCTTCTCGTGTCTCGACGACAAGGAGCGTGAGATTTTGCGCCGGGTGCTCGACAAGGTCATCGACGCCTCGCTGGCCGAAGACTAGCGGTGAGCGTCGACCGAAAGGTCAGAGGAAACGAAGGCCGCTGCAAGGCGGCCTGGAGAATTGCTGCCTGAATTCGTTCGCTCTGCGGACGTATCCAGCGCAAAGATGAGGTGGTGCGTGAGGCCGGACTCGAACCGGCACACCCTTGCGGGCGTCAGGACCTAAACCTGGTGCGTCTACCAATTTCGCCACTCACGCGAATCTTTTCGGCTGGTCGGCAGGACCGCTGCGTATTTCCTGCATGCTTCCTGCCGCATTCTTCCCGCATTTCTCGCGTGCGGATCAACCTGATTCAACCTTATACGCTTTGGCACAACCGACGGGCGCGGTTTCCCGCGCGCGCAGCCCCCAAAGCGCAAGCGCGAGATTCTAACCGATTGGTTTGCGCTTGTCTGCATGGGCATACGCGGCAGCGCTTCACACGATGCTAGAATCGCGCGTCTGCCGCCGCGGCCCGGGCCGCGGGCCCGTTCCTCTGCGCCGCGGCGCACCTTTCCCCCTCCCAAAGCCGTGAACTTCGACGATTATTGCCTGCAAAAGGCGGCTCCCCCCGGATCGAGCACCTACTATGCGCTGCGCCAGGCCAGTGCCTCTCGCCAGCCGCTTATCGCTGCCCTCTTCGCACTGCGACGCGAACTGGAAGAAACCGCAAAGGAAACGAGCGACCCCGCGGTCGGACGCACGAAGCTCGCGTGGTGGCAAAAGGAGCTGGCCGCGCTGGCGGGCGGAACGCAGGCACATCCCGTGACGCAGGCGCTCGCGCATCACCTCGACGACGTCAAGGCCGCATACCCCACGCTACAAGCGCTGCTCGCCGGCTTCGAAATGGACTTCGAGCAGGCGCGCTATCTCGACTTCGCCAATCTGCGGCGCTACATGGAGGGCGTCGGCGGCACGTTCGCCACACTCGTCGCGCGCGTGAGTGCGCGCGAACCCGATGCCGCCGTGCGATGGGCTGTGCCACTCGGCAATGCGCTGATGCTTGCGCAGTTCGTGCCTGAGATCGGCAACGACGCCCGCCATGGTCGCATCTATATTCCGATCGACGAACTGCAGCGCTACAACGTCACCGCCGCCGATCTGATCAATCGCCGCTACAGCGACGAATTCACCGAACTCATGCAGTTCCAGACGACGCGCGCACGCGAAGCGCTCACCGCAGCACTCAACGCCATTCCTGCCTCCGAACGGCGCGGCCAGCGCACGCTGCGGTCTCTCGCTGCGTTGTCGTTCGCACTGCTCGACGAGGTCGAGCGCGAGCGCTTCCAGGTGCTGCATCAGCAGATCGTGCTGACGCCGGTACGCAAACTCTGGATCGCGTGGCGCGCGGCGCGGCGTGCGTGAACTGCACGCACCGCCGCGCTGTGGCTAAACGCGCAGAATCGGCAGCGGCGCGTAACGTCCCTGCAGCACGGCCTGCGCATCGAGCCCCCACCACGGTCCTAGCACCGTCGCGTAGATCTGCCGGAAATCGACGCCCAAAGGCAAGTTTCCATTGCCGTCCAGTTGTGCGAGTTGCGGAGCCTGACCGTAGAGGCCACCCGCCACGCGGCCGCCGGCCACGAAGTGAGCGGACGCCGTGCCGTGATCGGTGCCGCGACTCTGGTTCTCTCGCACGCGCCGGCCAAACTCCGCATACGTGACGATCATCGTGCGGTCCCAGCGTCCGAGTTCGACTAGCGCGTTGCGAATGGCCACCATGCCCGCGGCAAATTGCTGAAGCAGACCTGCGTGCCGGCCCGGCTGGTTCTGATGCGTGTCGAAACCGTTGAGCGTGAGCCGGATCGCAGCGACGCCCTTACCCGGCACAGGCCGACCCTGCGCCGTGTCACCCGATGCGAGCGCCTCCATCGCCGTCCTGATCGATGTGCCAAATCCGCCTTGCGGGAAGGCCGTCTTCAGCACGTACTGGCCGGGCTGCGGACGCAACTCGTCGGCGGCACGAACGATGTCGTTCTCGACGTCGAGGATGTGTGCGAGCGCCGGATTGCGCTCTTTCAGTGAGACCGGCGTGACGAACCGCGATGCGAGTGCGAACTGCGCCGGATTCACGAGCACGATCGCGCGCGCGCCGTTCGCGAGCGGGCCCATCTCCGCGCTGCCGAGCACGAGCGCGTCGGCCACGAAGCCCTCCGGCACCGGCGCGCTGGCGAACGCCCGCGTGAGCCAGCCTTCGCGCAGATACTGATCGGAGCGAGACGCGGTGTCCCAGATCTCGATCGAGCGGAAGTGCGAAAGATTCGGCTGCGGATAGGTCACGCCTTGGACAATCCCGAGTTCCCCTGCCCGCCACATCGGCAGGAGCGGCGAGAGCGCCGGATGGAGCGCGGTGCGCTCGTCGAGCTGGATCGCCTGATCCCGGCGCACGCCAATGTTCGCGCGATAGCTGTAATAGAGCGGATCAGCGAACGGCACGACCGTGTTGAGGCCGTCATTGCCGCCCTTGAGTTCGATAAGGATCAGCAGATTGTCGTAGCCTCTCGCAAACGGACCCGGCGACGCCACGCCGGTCTGCGCGCGGACCATGCGCGGCAGAGACAGCGACGTCCCCGCCGCCGCGGCCGCTGCCAGAAACTCGCGTCGCTTCATGCTATGTCTCGCTCTTCATGACGGCCGCATGCGCCGGACCGTCGCGTGGTTCGTTTCGTGGTTCGACTGGTCATTTCAACTGGTACACCGGATCCATCAGCAGTGCTTCGAGATACGCGCGCGCGTTGCTGCCCGCGGCGATCGCATCGACGGGTTCGAGCGGAAGCACGGCGTGCTGTATCCGCAATTGCGCCGTCAGGCCCGGCACATCGTCTGCGTTCACACCGAATTGCGCAAGCCATGCGTCGAGATCGAAACGCATGCTGCCCTGCGCCGCACGCGGGTGTGCGCCCATCTGCGCGTCGGCCTTCATCATCGTGCCGGGCCTGTTTGCGCGCGTCGGCTCGGTCGCGCGAAACAACTGCCCGACAAACTGCTTGCGCGCAAGGAGCGTCGAACTATTGATCCACATCAAGCCACCAGGCCACCCTTTCACGTTCGGCGGATCGAACAGCTTCTCACCGAGCGATGCCGCTGTGCGTGCGAACGGCATCGTATCGCCATAAGCGACGTCGAATCGGCGCACCGTACCGACGATGAATTCCACCGGCGAACTCACCATCACGCCGCGATTGCGCTCGTTCCAGAACGCAGGTGTGAGCAGCAGCGCCCGTATGCCCACCCCGATGTCGTAGCCGCTCGCGCGCAGCGCTTGCGCAACCGTCCGGAGTTCGTCGTTGTCGGGGGTATCGGAGACGAATTCGCGCCATAGTTTCGACGCAATGAAACTGGCAGTTTGCGGCTCGCCGAGCAGGATGTCGATCACCTCGTCGCCGTCGAACGCTCCGCTGTGGCCAAGCACCGTCTTCTCGCCATCGTCGTGTTGCCCGGGCCGCCACACGTAGCGCCAGGTATCGGGATCGACGCCCCAGCCCGTGTAGGCCCTCGCCGCTTCGGTTACGTCTCGCTGCGTGTACTGCCCCTCGCCCAGCGTGAACAGTTCCATCACCTCGCGTGCGAAGTTCTCGTTGGGCTTGCCCTTGCGATTGCTCGCGCCGTCGAGATAGAGCAGCATCGCCGGATCTTTCGCGACCGCATGCAGCAGTTCGCCGAAACGGCCGAGCGCGTTGCGCCGCAACAGGGCATTTTGTGCGGCCATTAACTGCGGATCACGCACCTTGTCCTGACCGGACGTGAAGTGGTTGTGCCAGAAGAGCGTCATGCGCTCCGTGAACGGGGAAGGCGTGACGAGCATCTCGTGCAGCCACCATGCGCGCAACTCGTCGTAGTGCTCGCGGCGCAGACGCTGTTCGTCGCGACGCTGGTCCGGTGTCCACGTTGCACGTTGCGCACGGCTCGCGGGTGTATCGGCCGTCCACGAGGGCAGCGGCGTGAGCGCTTCAGTACGCGACGACGCGAGCACGCGCGCGACCGCTTCGCCGCGCGTGAGTCCGACGTAAGGCGTGACTTCCGCTGTGGTGGGCGCAAAGCCCGTGCGCACGAGCAGATGGCGGGCGTCGCCGGCGTCGAGTGGCAGGTCAACGCCTTCCACCGAAAGACGCGCACTCGCCCCATGTGGCCGATGGCCGTGCGCGGCGCCGGGTGCGTCGCCAGCCAACGCGACCGAGGGCGAGGTGCTCGTGAGCCAGGCACCTGTCGCCACAAGGTGCGACGATGCGATCGACCTGATCGGTTTCATGTCGTCCCGGGTAAGAGTGAGCGGGCGAGTCACAGCGGCGGCTCGCGCACAATGACTCTAGCCGCTTAACGGACGATCCGGAACGGATGTTGACTGTGCAATTGCTACGGAATTTTTCAGCGATGCGC
Organism: Paraburkholderia dinghuensis; assembly: GCF_003837865.1. GTDB lineage: Bacteria > Pseudomonadota > Gammaproteobacteria > Burkholderiales > Burkholderiaceae > Paraburkholderia > Paraburkholderia dinghuensis. The sequence goes on from NZ_RQIS01000005.1 coordinate 68,921, forward strand.
CAAGGCGGCAGCTTCAGCGCCTGTAGAGTTCGCGGACGGCGTCCTCGATGTGCTGGCGCAGGAGGTGACGCTCTTCGGGCGTCATGTGGCCATCCCGGCGCCGCTCGTCGAGGTCGGGAGGAACGCCGGGCGTGCGCGGATTGGGATCGGATGCGGGACGCCCGGGCGGGTCATTGTGTGAGCGCTGCGCGGACGGCTTGTAGCCTGCGGAATGCGAGATCGGGCGAGGACGGTCAGCGGAGGGTTGGGCACTGGCCGTGACCGGATCCAATGCGGCCACGACGCCACCGGCGAACGCCAGTGCAATCATGGTGAGGCGCATTGTCGGCCTGCCCCCTCCCTTCATTATGTTTCCTTCGTGACGCGGCAAACGGCTACCTCGAAAGCGTGCGGACCCGCGTTGGCGCGGAAGACAATTTAAAGTCGGGTGAAGTATCTACCGAACGGCCGCATTCCGTAAAGCAGTCTATCCGTCAGCCTTTGATGACGTGGCACAGGTCGGGTAAATCTTGTAACCGACTGTAACCTGATAATTGGTGCAAACTCGCACTACGATCCAATCGCGATAAGATGCCAGGCATGGAAACCAAAAACCCATCCAAAATCCTCGTCGTCGACGACGATCCGCGGCTGCGCGATCTGCTGCGGCGTTATCTTGGCGAACAGGGCTTCAATGTTTACGTCGCCGAAAACGCACCCGCGATGAACAAGCTGTGGGTGCGTGAGCGTTTCGACCTGCTGGTGCTCGATCTCATGCTTCCGGGCGAGGACGGCCTGTCGATCTGCCGCCGCCTGCGCGGCAGCAATGATCGCACGCCGATCATCATGCTCACGGCGAAGGGTGAGGACGTGGACCGCATCGTCGGTCTGGAAATGGGCGCCGACGACTATCTGCCGAAGCCGTTCAATCCACGCGAGCTGGTTGCGCGCATCCATGCAGTGTTGCGCCGCCAGGCGCCATCGGAATTGCCCGGCGCGCCGTCGGAAACGACCGAGGTATTCGAGTTCGGCGAATTCGCGCTGAACCTCGCCACGCGCACGCTCACCAAGGCTGGCCAGGAGATTCCGCTCACTACGGGCGAGTTCTCGGTGCTGAAGGTGTTCGCGCGTCATCCGCGTCAGCCCCTGTCGCGCGAAAAACTCATGGAACTCGCGCGCGGCCGCGAATACGAAGTGTTCGACCGCAGTCTCGACGTACAGATCTCGCGACTGCGCAAGCTGATCGAGCCGGATCCCGGCAGCCCGCGTTTCATTCAAACGGTCTGGGGACTCGGATACGTGTTCATCCCCGACGGCGCAGCCTGATCCGTCTGGATGTCTGCAATTCCTCTGTCTGACAGGAAAGGGCCCATGCGGATTGACCGGCGTCTGCTGACGCTTGCGTTCGGCGACCTGTTCTGGCGTACCTTCCTGCTGATCGCACTCCTCATCGCGGTCAGTCTTGCGGCGTGGTTCCAGAGTTTTCGCGTGATCGAACGGGAGCCGCGCGCGCAGCGCGTGGCCCTGCAGCTCGTCGCGGTCGTCAAACTCACGCGCACCGCCCTGCTCTATTCCGATCCCGACCTGCGCCGCGCGCTGCTGCAGGACCTGGAGAGCAATGAAGGCGTGCGCGTCTACCCGCGCGAAACCACCGACAAGTACAAGCTCCAGCCCGACGAGTCGCTCAACCGGCTCATCGAGCACGACATCCGCGGACGCCTCGGCGACGACACGGTCATCGCCCAGTCGGTGAACGATATACCCGGCGTCTGGATCAGCTTCAAAATCGACGATGACGATTACTGGGTCGCGCTCGACCGCGAGCAACTCGATAACGTCACGGGCCTGCAGTGGGTCGGATGGGGCGTGTCGGCACTTGCGCTTTCGCTGTTCGGCGCGGCGTTCATCACGAGCCTCGTGAACCGGCCTTTCGCGCGGCTCGCGATGTCGGCGCGCATGGTGGGCTCCGGCCAGTCGCCCGCGCCGTTGCCGGAGAGCGGCATGGGCGTGGCCGCCGAGACCAATCGAAGCTTCAACCAGATGGTGCGCGACCTCGAACAACTCGAGGCCGACCGCGCGCTGATGCTCGCGGGCATTTCGCACGATTTGCGCACACCGCTCGCGCGGCTGCGGCTCGAGACGGAGATGAGTCCGTCCGACGAGGCGACCAAGGACGCGATGATCGACGACATCGAGCAAATGGACTTGATCATCGGCCGCTTCCTCGACTACGCGCGTCCGGTGCAGCGCTTGCCCGAGCGCGTCGACCTCTCGGTGATCGCGAGTGAAATGGCCGCGCGCATGGCGAGCGAAGACGGCGTGCGGATGATCACGCGCCTCGCGCCGACCGCGCTGATCGAAGCCGACGACACAGACATGCGCCGCGTGGTCGGCAACCTGATCGAGAACGCGCGAAAGTACGGTGCGAGCGAAACGGACGGCATTCCCCACATCATGCTCGAGACGCGCGTTTCCCATTCGCGGGTCGAGCTTTCGGTCGTCGATGAAGGGCCTGGCATTCCCGAAGACCAGATTGCGCTCGTCACGCGACCGTTCTATCGCGTCGACAACGCCCGCACTCAGGCCAACGGCACCGGCCTCGGGATGGCGATCGTGCAGCGTCTCGTGGGTCGCTACCGTGGCGCGCTGCGCTTGCGCAACCGTATGCCCGGCCCTGGTCTCGAAGTGACGATCGAATTTCCGCTAGCCAAGGGCGTGTAGCCAGCGACGAGGCGGCCCACTTCACCGTCCCGCACGGGCCGCATCCTCGTGCGGCGAACGTCGCCCTGGAGTCAAAGGTGCCAGGCGCACGGCGGCTTCGGCTGGCGCGATTACGTTTGTCAGGGCCATCCTGCCGGTCACTCTCTCATCAGCAGCTGACCAATCTGAACGTCGAGCCTAATCCCGACGAAATTCCGCGAGTCCTCGATGCCTCTGCAGACAGGCGAGATGTGCGCAGGCGGACGTCCCGTTGGCGGCGCCACGCCTCAGGTGCGATAACCCGTTGCTGTACGAGCGTCGGTTTTTCGCTCAGCGATACTCAGGAGTACGAAATCATTTGCGAACTCCAATCGTGAAAACCAGAGGCGCGCAGCAAGCGCGCAACAGACGTGCATCAAGCGCGCATGAGCAGCACGGCGGCCTGCGCCTCGATGCCCTCGCCCCGGCCCAGATAGCCGAGCTTTTCATTCGTCTTCGCCTTCACGTTGACGCGATCGAGCGGTAGTTTCAGGTCTTCGGCGATATTCGCGCGCATCGCGTCGATATGCGGTGCGAGCTTCGGCGCCTGCGCGATCACGGTGCTATCCACGTTGACGAGCGCGAATCCCGCTTCCTCGACGCGTCGCAGGCACTCGCGCAGCAGCACGCGGCTGTTCGCGCCATAGAAGTTTTTGTCGGTGTCGGGAAAGTGCCGGCCGATGTCGCCAAGCGCGGCGGCGCCGAAAAGCGCGTCGGTGATCGCGTGCAGGAGCACGTCGGCGTCCGAATGACCGAGCAGTCCGCGCTCATACGGCACCGTCACGCCGCCAATGATGAGCGGGCGTCCCGGCACCAGTGCGTGCACGTCGTAGCCTTGTCCGATTCTGATGTCCATGGGTGGGGTTATCCGTGTTGGTAATTCTCGCGCGCCGTGCAGCTCAACCGCCCGAGGGCCGGCTGAGAATCGCTTCCGCAAGCGCGAAATCTTCGGGGTAGGTCACCTTGAAGTTGCGCAGGCTGCCCTGCACGAGACGCGGCGAATGGCCAAGCCATTCGATCGCGCTCGCCTCGTCGGTGAGATCGTGTCCGTCCTGCTGCGCGCGCTCGATGGCTGTGCGCAACATGCCGATGCGGAACATCTGCGGCGTTTGCGCCTGCCAGAGTCCGTCGCGGGCCTCGGTGCGGGCGATGCGCGGTGCGCTACCCTCCGGCGCGACACGCTTGAGCGTATCGGCGACGGGCAACGCCATGATGCCGCCCACCGCATCGTCCTTCACGGCGTCGACGAGCGAGCGGATCAACCCGGGCGTGATGCCTGGGCGCGCCGCGTCGTGTACGAGCACCCAGTCGTCATCGCGTGCGCCAAACTCGGCGAGCGCGGCAAGGCCGTTGTAGACCGATGCCTGGCGCGACGCGCCGCCGCAGCGACGCACGGCGAAGCGCAGACCGCCGAAACGGCGGGCGTCGAAGTGTCCGTCGTCGGGTGCGATCACGACGAGCGTCTGGGAGAACTCGCTGCAGGCGTCGAAGGCGGCGAGCGTATAGTGCAGAAGGTCGCGGCCGGCGACCATCCGGTACTGCTTCGGCATGGCCGAGCCGGAACGGCTGCCGGTGCCGGCGCACGGAATCAGGGCAAACAGGCGTGAGGTCACGGTGATGCGAGCCGTATGAGTCAAAGTAAGGGACGGATTTTATAATAGATGCTTTGCCCGCACGGCGGACGCACGCACAAGCTAGCGCACGCGCGTAAATCCGGGCCGTTTCAGCCCCTTGCCGCGGCAAGGGGCGAAATGGACCGGCACGCGCCTGAGCCGCCGGGCGGCCGTCGATACTGTCGCCGGGCGTGCACATGCCCGCCGGGCGGACCCGCTGGATTCGCGCCTCGACGCTGTCACCCAGGCCAACAGCCGGGTGAGCAGCCGGGCCAACACCTGGGCCACCGAGAAGGCCAACCTGTCGCCTATGTCTGAAATCGCCGCTTCGTCGCAGTCTCCGTCCCCCGTCACCGTCGTCAAGCCGGGGCAGCGCTACGCCTTCGACGGCACGCACGGTTCGTCCGATGCGTTGCTGATCGCCCGCTACCGCGAAGCGTCGCGGGCGAGCGCGCCGCTCGTCGCCGTGATCTGCGCGAGCGCGGTCGATGCGCAGCGGCTCGCCCAGGAGATCCCGTTTTTCGCGCCCGAGGCGCGCGTGCGCCTCTTGCCCGACTGGGAAACGCTCCCCTACGACACGTTCTCGCCGCACCAGGACCTCGTCTCCGAGCGGCTCGCGACGCTGCACGATCTGGGCGAAGGCCGCTGCGACATCCTGCTGGTTCCGGCCACGACGGCGCTTTACCGCATGCCGCCCGCCGCATTTCTCGCGGCATATACGTTCTCGTTCGCGCAAGGCCAGCGGCTCGACGAGGCCAGGCTCAAGTCGCAGCTGACGCTCGCTGGCTACGAGCACGTGAGCCAGGTCGTGCGGCCCGGTGAATACTGCGTGCGCGGCTCGCTGATCGACCTCTTCCCGATGGGCTCGCCGCTGCCGTACCGCATCGACCTGTTCGACGACCAGGTCGACTCGATCCGCGCGTTCGACCCCGACAGCCAGCGCAGCCTCTATCCGGTGAAGGACGTGCGGCTCCTGCCGGGCCGCGAGTTCCCGTTCGACGAGGCCTCGCGAACGGCGTTCCGCAGCCGCTGGCGCGAGGTGTTTGAAGGCGACCCGAGCCGCGCGACGGTCTACAAGGACATCGGCAACGGGGTGCCGTCGGCGGGCATCGAGTACTACCTGCCGCTCTTCTTCGAAGAAACCGCCACGCTGTTCCACTATCTGCCCGCGGACGCCCAACTCGTGTTCTCGGGCGATCTGGATGCCTCGATCCGCCGCTTCTCGAACGACACGAAGCAGCGCTACAACTTCCTTTCGCACGACCGCGAACGGCCGATTCTCGAGCCTCAGCGCCTCTTCCTCACCGAAGACGACTTTTTCACGTTCGCCAAGCCGTTCGCGCGCCTCGTGCTACCGGCGGCGAGCGCGGGCGGCTGGGCGAATGCACTGCCGAACCTCGCGATCGACCGGCACGCCGACGACCCGCTCGCCGCGCTGCGCGGGTATCTCGGCACAACGAAGAACCGTGTGCTGTTCGCGGTGGAGTCGGCAGGCCGCCGTGAGACGATCTCGCAACTGCTCGCGGACAACCATCTTCGGCCCACCTCCGCGGACAGCTACGAGGACTGGCTCACGTCCGACGAGCGATTCGTACTGGGCGTCGCGCCGCTCTCGACGGGCTTCGCGCTTGCCGGCGAAGCGCTCACGATCATCACCGAATCCGAGCTGTACGGACCGCTCGCACGCCGCGCCGGGCGCCGCCGCCAGGAACAGGCGAGCAACGTCGATTCGATGGTGCGCGACCTTTCCGAGCTGAAAGTCGGCGATCCGGTCGTGCACGCACAGCACGGCATCGGCCGTTATCACGGCCTCGTGACGATGGATCTCGGCGAAGGCGACACCGAATTCCTGCACCTCGAATATGCGAGCGGCAGCAAGCTGTACGTGCCCGTGTCGCAGCTGCATGTGATCTCGCGCTACAGCGGCGCCGATCCGGACAGCGCACCGCTGCACGCACTCGGCTCGGGCCAGTGGGAAAAAGCGCGCCGCAAGGCCGCACAACAGATCCGCGACACCGCAGCCGAACTGCTCAACCTCTACGCGCGGCGCGCCGCGCGCGAGGGCCATGCGTTCAAGCTCGATCCGCGCGACTACGTCAAGTTCGCGGAGAGCTTCGGCTTCGAGGAAACGCCGGACCAGGCCGCGGCGATCGCGGCCGTCATCGGCGACATGACGAGCGGCAAGCCGATGGACCGCCTCGTGTGCGGTGACGTCGGCTTCGGCAAGACCGAAGTGGCGCTGCGCGCGGCCTTCATCGCCGTGATGGGCGGCAAGCAGGTCGCGATCCTCTCGCCGACCACGCTGCTCGCGGAACAACACACCCAGACCTTCACCGACCGCTTCTCCGAGTGGCCCGTGCGCATCGCCGAACTCTCGCGCTTCAAGACCGGGAAGGAAGTCAACACGGCGATCGGACAGATCAACGATGGCACCGTCGACATCGTCATCGGCACGCACAAGCTGCTTTCGTCAGACGTGCAGTTCAAGCGGCTCGGGCTCGTGATCATCGACGAGGAACACCGCTTCGGCGTGCGCCAGAAGGAGGCGCTGAAGGCGCTGCGTGCGGAAGTCGACGTGCTCACGCTGACCGCGACACCGATCCCGCGCACGCTCGGCATGGCGCTCGAAGGGCTGCGCGATTTCTCGGTGATTGCGACTGCGCCGCAGAAACGCCTCGCGATCAAGACGTTCGTGCGCCGCGAAGAAGACGCAGTGATCCGCGAAGCGATGCTGCGCGAACTGAAGCGCGGCGGCCAGGTGTACTTCCTGCACAACGAAGTCGAGACGATCGAGAACCGCCGCGCGATGCTCGAAGCGCTCGTGCCCGAGGCGCGCATTGCCGTCGCGCACGGCCAGATGCACGAGCGCGAACTCGAAGCCGTGATGCGCGACTTCGTCGCCCAGCGCGCGAACGTGCTCCTGTGTACGACGATCATCGAGACCGGCATCGACGTGCCGACCGCGAACACGATCCTCATCCATCGCTCCGACAAGTTCGGCCTCGCGCAATTGCATCAACTGCGCGGACGCGTCGGACGCTCGCACCACCAGGCTTACGCGTACCTGCTCGTACACGATCCGCAGGGCCTGACGAAGCAGGCGCAGCGCCGCCTCGAAGCGATTCAGCAAATGGAGGAACTCGGTTCGGGTTTCTATCTCGCAATGCACGACCTCGAAATCCGCGGCACGGGCGAAGTGCTCGGCGACAAGCAGTCGGGCGAGATTCAGGAAATCGGCTTCCAGCTCTACTCGGACATGCTCACCGACGCGGTGAGAGCGCTCAAGGAAGGCCGCGAGCCCGATCTGAACGCACCGCTCGCCGCGACCACCGAGATCAACCTGCACGCGCCCGCGATCCTGCCGGCCGACTATTGCGGCGACGTCCAGGAACGCCTGTCGCTCTACAAGCGGCTGGCGAATTGCGAGCACGACGACTCGATCGACGGCATCCAGGAAGAGCTGATCGACCGCTTCGGCAAGATGCCGCCGCAAGCGCATGCGCTCATCGAAACGCACCGGCTGCGGCTCGCCGCGAAGCCGCTCGGCATCACGAAGATCGACGCGGGCGAGGCTGTGATCGGCCTGCAGTTCGTGCCCAATCCGCCGGTCGACGGGATGCGCATCATCGAGATGGTGCAGAAGCACAAGCACATCAAGCTCGCCGGGCAGGACAAGCTGCGCATCGAAACGCGCAGCCCCGACCTCGCGGTGCGCGTGGCGACGGTCAAGGAAACGCTGCGGGCGCTCGGCGCGCCGGCGCGGGCGGCGGCGCGTTGACCGGCGCGTGACAGGCTGACTTGCAGCGGCGCTTCACGCGTGCCGCTGCAAGTCGCGCGCCGATGCGCTCAAGCTTCCACCCTGCTTTTTAGGTAAAATTGGGATATTGGAACGCTGGAGTCATGTTATGCCCGTCGACGCTGAATCGGCGCAATCCACTCAGTCGCCCGCTTCCTCCCCCGCTCTTCCCATCTCGCTTCCCTGGGTCACGCGACTCGTGTCGATGGACACGGTGAGCCGCAATCCGAATCTCGGCCTCATCGAAACAGTCCGCGACGAACTGCGCACGCGCGGCATCGAATCGATACTCACCTACAGCCCCGAAGGCAAGTGGGCCAACCTGTTCGCGACGCTGCCCGCGCACGACGGCTCGACGAACGGCGGCATCGTCCTCTCCGGCCACACGGACGTCGTACCTGTTGACGGCCAGAAGTGGGACAGCGATCCGTTCAGCCCGGAAATCCGCGACGGCCTGCTCTATGGCCGCGGCACCTGCGACATGAAAGGGTTCATCGGCGCTGCACTCGCACTCGTGCCGGAGATGCAGCAAGCAAAGCTCGCGAAGCCGCTCCACCTCGCGCTGTCGTTCGATGAAGAAATCGGCTGTGCGGGCGCACCGCTCATGATCGAGGAACTCATGAAGCGCGGCGTGAAGCCCGAAGGCTGCATCGTCGGCGAGCCGACCAGCATGCGCCCCATCGTCGCCCACAAGGGCGTCAACGCATACCAGTGCTGCGTGCGCGGACACGCGGCGCACTCGTCGCTCACGCCGCGCGGCCTCAATGCGATCGAATACGCGGCGCGGCTCATCTGCCATATTCGCGATCTCGCCGACCAGTTCCGCGCTCAAGGCCCCTTCGACGACCGTTACGACGTGCCATTCACGACCGCACAGACGAGCCTGATCGACGGCGGCAACGCGATCAACACCGTACCGGCCCAGTGCCGCTTCACCTTCGAATTCCGCAATCTCCCGACGCTCGATCCCGATGCGATCTTCGCTCGCGTCGAGCAGTACGCGCGCGAGACGCTGCTGCCGATGATGCAGCGCGAGCACGCGTCGGCGGCCATCGAGTTCTCGAAGATCGCCGCAGCACCGGGACTCGATGCCAGCGAGCAGGCCGCGATCACGCAACTCGTGCGCGCGCTCACAGCCGACCGCGCGCAACGCAAGGTGGCCTACGGCACGGAGGCGGGGCTTTTCGCGCGCGCGGGCATTCCGAGCATCGTGTGCGGCCCCGGCGACATCGAGCAGGCGCACAAGCCGAACGAATTCGTTTCCCTCGACCAGCTTGCCGCGTGCGAAGGATTCCTGCGCAAGCTCGTCCACGCGCAGTCCGTCGAAGCGCAGGCGCAGTAGCGCGGCAACGAGGCACGCGAGCGCCATGTCCAACGGCACGCCGACACCGACCGGTCACACGATCGACGGCGAAGCGATCCCGACACTCGACGACATCGCCTCGCAGCACTTCACGCTCACGCCGTGGGTGCTGCGCACGCCGGTGTTCGACCGCCACGACCTGCCCTCGCTCGAAGATACGCTCGTCAACTTCAAGTTCGAGCTGCTGCAGGCGGGCGGCAGCTTCAAGGTGCGCGGCGCGTTCACGCATCTGCTCGCGCTCGACGCCGCAGAGCGCCGCGCGGGCGTCACGTGCGTCTCGGGCGGCAATCATGCGATCGCGGTGTCGTATGCGGCGATGCGCCTTGGCATCAGCGCGAAGGTCGTGCTCTTTCGCACGGCGAGCGCGGCGCGTGTCGAACAGTGCCGGCGCTTCGGCGCTGAAATCGTCGTGGCGGGGAGCAGCAGCGAAGCGTTCGACATCGTCCGGCGCGTAGAAGCCGAGGAAGGCCGCTATTTCGTGCATCCGTTCAACGGCTATCGCACGGTGCTCGGCACGGCGACGCTCGGCTACGAATGGGCGACCCAGGCGAACGACCTCGACGCCGTGATCCTGCCGATTGGCGGCGGCGGCCTCGCCGCGGGTGTATCGCTCGCGCTGCGGCTCGCCGATCCGCGTGTGCACATCTACGGCGTCGAGCCCGAATCCGCGGACGTGATGAGCCGCAGTTTCGCCGCCAACCATACGGTGCATATCAGTCACATGCATTCGATCGCGGATTCGCTGATGGCGCCGCACTCCGAGCAATACAGCTATGAACTGTGCCGACGGCATATCGATCGCATCGTAACCGTCAGCGACGACGACTTGCGCGCCGCGATGCGAGTGCTATTCGACCAACTGAAGCTGGCTGTCGAGCCGGCGTGCGCGGCGGCCACGGCGGGCCTGCTCGGGCCGCTGCGCGACATCGTGCAGGGCAAGCGCGTCGGCGTCCTGCTGTGCGGGACCAACACGGACCCGGCAACGTTCAGCGAGCATCTGGCGCGCGCGAGCTGAAGCCGTTTGCGCAACGCGAGCGTGCCGCGTAGCTACTGCGGCCCAATCCCGTGCGCAACCAGCGACATGCCAGGGACTGTCAAATTACTACCACCTCGGGAATGCGTTCGCTATCATTGCGCCATCGCATTGTTGTGTTCCGCACCTTCACCGGGAGAGCCTATACATGAGCATGATCCAGGAATTCAAGGAATTCGCCGTCAAAGGCAACGTGATGGACCTCGCAGTCGGTGTGATCATCGGCGGGGCTTTTTCGACTATCGTGAACTCGGTCGTAAAGGATCTCATCATGCCGGTCATCGGCGCGATCACGGGCGGCCTCGACTTCTCGAACATGTTCGTCCGGCTCGGCCACATTCCCGCGACCTACAAGGGCAATCCCGATTCGTACAAGGATCTGCAGACGGCTGGGGTAGCCGCATTCGGCTACGGCTCGTTCATCACGGCGGTGATCAACTTCATCATTCTCGCGTTCATCATCTTTCTGATGGTGAAGTTCATCAACAAGCTGCGCAAGCCGGACGAAGCGCCTGCCGCCGAACCGGCCCCGACGCCCGAAGACGTGCTACTGCTGCGCGAAATCCGCGATTCATTGAAAAAATAATCCACGCTGAAGCGGTCGTTCCACCGCTGCGATAAAGCCCGCGCCGGCGTACTGCCTCGCGGGTTTTTTCTTTCATATCGTTGCCCGCGCCACCGTACGCCGCGGACTCAGGATTCGTGACGCCTTGCCGCGCGGGCGGCATTCGTCCGCTCGATCAGCCGTTCGAGCTGATCGAAATTGACCGGCTTCGTGAGGTGCGCCGTGAAACCCGCATCGAGGCAGCGTCGCACATCGTCGTCGGTGCCGAAGCCGGTGAGCGCGATAGCGGGGGCGTCCGAGTCCTTGCGGAAGGCGTGGATGAAGTCGACGCCGGTGCCGTCCGGCAAGCCCACGTCGCTCAGCACGAGATCGAAACGCGTACGCCCCGTATACGCGAGTGCGTCGGCCACGCTGCCCGCCACGGCCACCTCGTGCCCCAGTCCACGGATCAGTTGCGACATCACCTCGGCCGTATCCTCATGATCTTCGATCAAGAGGACGTTGAGCACGCCCGCCTGTTGCGGCCCTGCCTGTAGCTCCGGGGCCGCCGCTTCCGGTTTCGGCATCGCGGTTGGCAGCACGATCGTGAACGTCGCGCCGCAATGCGCGCCGGGACTCTTCGCAACCACGGTGCCGCCATGCGCCTCCGTGAGCGCTTTCGTTACCGCGAGCCCAAGGCCGAGGCCGCCGAACTGCCGCGTCATGTTGTGGCTGCCCTGCTCGAACGCGTTGAAGAGCTTGCCGATCTGCTCCGGTGCGATGCCGATCCCCGTATCCTCGACTTCGATCTGGACATGCATGCGCTCATCGCGCGTGCGCACGTAGATGTGACCGCCGTCCGGTGTGAACTTCGCCGCATTGCGCACGAGATTCCAGAACATCTGCTGCAGCCTCGCCCGGTCGCCGCGCACGTAATGATGCTGCGCGCGCCGATCGACATGAACGTCCTGCTGTTTCACCTGGATCTCGCTGTGGAAAAGCTCCAGCACGGCATCGATCACTTCGTGCACGTTGACGGTTTCGAGCGCGAGGCTCAGCTTGCCGTTCGCCACACGCGTGAGGTCGAGCAGATCGTCGATCAGGCGCGCTTCGAGTTCAATGTTGCGACGAATCATCAGCACCCCCGCGCGCGCGGCCTCCGGCAGATCGGGAAGCTGCTCGAGGAGCCGCGTGCCGGCAAGCACCGGCGTGAGCGGCGTGCGCAGCTCGTGCGAGAGCATCGCGAGGAAGCGGTCCTTTGCGCGGTTTGCGTCTTCCGCGATCTGGCGGGCCGCCTGTTCGGATGAGAGCAAACGCTCGCGCTCCTCTGCAGACTCGCGCTGCGCATGGACATCGGTGCAACTGCCGAACCATTTGTTCACACCGCCGCGCGGATTGCGCATCGCGACGATACGCATGTCGAACCATCGGTACGCACCATCGTGGCGGCGAATGCGCAGTTCGTGACGGTAATCCGTCGCGCCGCTGCTAACATCCTTGAGCCAGGTTGCGCGGATCTCCTCGCGATCGTCGGGATGCACGGCATCGAGCCAGGCGAGGCCGTGCGAATGACGCGCATCGAACCCGGTGTAATCGAGCCATTGCTTCGAGAGAAAATCGCAGTTGCCGTCGGCGCGGCAGGTGAGCACGAGGTGAGGCAACGCCTCGGAGAGCGTCCGGTAGTGTTCCTCACGATCGCGCAACAACAACGATTCGTCCGAAGCGCGCTGCAGCAACACCTGCGCGAGCACGCGGGCGACCGCCTCCGGCAGATAGTCGAGATAGTCGCCGGATTTCGGCACGACGTCCGAGACGCCCGCGCGCAGCGCCGCGATGACGCGCGATTCGTCGGTGAAGCCGGTCACGAGAATCGCCGGCACACGCACATCCTCGTTACGCAGGCGGTGGAAGAAATCGAGGCCGGTCTCGGCGCCGTCGAGCTGATAGTCGAGCACGAGCACATCGGGCGTATGCAAGGTAAGCAGCGCGCGCGCTTGCCCAACGCTCGTGCAGGTGTCCACGCGCGCGCCGCCACGTGAGAGCGATTTGCGTGCGAGCCGCAGGATGCCCTCGTCGTCGTCGACGACAAGGACATGCGCACCCGCCAACAGGTTTCGTTCGTCGTTCATGCGCGTGACATGCCTCCAGGCTCGAGTGTGCGCAATGGGATCATCGGCGCGTGGGCGACGCTGGCGTCACGGACGAGCCAGACGATGCCCCGGCGGCAGTTTGACGACCTGCAGGAAAAAACCGAGCCGCCGCACGGCTTCGATGAAAGCGCCATATTCGACAGGCTTCGTGATGTACACATTGCAGCCGAGTTCGTAACAGCGTTCGATTTCGCGCGGATCGTCGGTCGTCGTCAGCACGATGACGGGCACCGCCGCGGTGACCGGATCGGCCTTCAGGCGGCGCAGCACTTCGAAGCCGTCGACGCGCGGCATGCGCAGGTCCAGCAGGACGACGAAGTTCGCGAGGTCTTCGCGCGATGGGACGTCGGGCGCAACGCTCGAATCGGCACCGGGCGATCCGAAGAAGTAATCGAGCGCCTGCTGCCCGTCCGAAAATCGCACGAAGCCGTTGGAAATGCCCGAGCGCCGCAGGTTGCGCTGCACCAGCGTCGCGTGACCGTCATCGTCTTCGATCAGCACGATGCTGACCCGTTCCCCGTCTGTCATGCCTGCTCTCCAAGGGACAACAGCCTTCGATGGCACACGCGGCCTGAACGCCGTTTCCGTGCGTTCATGCGGTACGTAAGGGCTGATTGGGCAACTCGACGAAAAACGTCGAACCCACACCCTCCTCCGATTCGACCCACATGCGACCGCCGTGCCGCTCGGCGATGCGGCGCGCCAGCGCGAGGCCAATGCCCTCCCCGCCCGAGTCACTGCCGTGCAGGCGCTGGAACGCGCGAAATAGCTTCGGCAGGTAGCTCGCCGGAATGCCGACTCCGTTGTCTCGAACATAGTAGGTCCGCGTGCTCGCGTCCATACCCGGCACAACGCTTGCATCCGTCCCGTCGGCAATGTCGAGCGCGCCGATCGCGATGCGCCCCGGCCGCGCCGGGTCGAGATGGCGCACCGCGTTGTCGATCAGGTTGTCGAAAATCTGTTCGAGCGCGGCCGGGTCGCCCCACGCGGGCGGCAGTTCCCCCACGTCGATACGTGCGGCATCCGGCAGTGTGCGAGCGGCTGCGAGTGCGCGCTCGACAATCCGTCCCATGTTCACGCGCTGCCAGCGATAGTCGAGCCGGCCCGCGCGCGAAATGCGCAACAGCGCGTCGATGATCGCTGCGGCGCGCGCCACGGCCTGGCGCAGGAATTGCAGCGACTCTTTCACGTCGCTGTCGAGCAGTTCGGCCATCCCGCGATGCTCTTCTGCCGGCAGTTCGGCCGAGTCGATCTGCGAACGCACGTCGTCACACGAGATCTGCAGCTCCTTCGAAAACCCTTGCAGATTGACGAGCGGCGAGCGCAAATCGTGCGACACGCTGTAGACGAACATTTCGGTGTCCTGGGTCTCCTGACGCAGATGTTCGTTGGCACCCGCGAGGTCGGCCGCACGCGCCTCGAGCTGCAGCTTCAACGCCGTTTGCTCGCGATCGGCCCGGCGCAACCGCGTGCTCGTCTGATGCAGCACGGCGTCGAGCGCCGCGATTTCGTCACCGCCCGAGAGCGCCGGCGCGAGCTTCACACCGTCGGCGAGGCGCTGGGCATTGTCACGAAGCGCACCGAGCCGCACACCGACGTTGCGTGCGAACAAGACGGCAGTCACGCCCCATATCAGCATCGAACCCACCACAGCGACGATCAACGCGTACTGCTGACGCGCGCGCGTCATGCTCGACGACGCGCTGCGCATCTCGTCGAGCCGGGTTTCTTCGTCGATGAATTCGGCAAGCTCGCTGCGCACGGTCTCGATCTCGGGCGGCAACGCGACGCCCGCCTGACGCGCCCACGCGATGCTTCGGCCCGCGCGCAGCGCATCGGCGACGTCACCCGCCTGTGCGCGCCACGCATACGCAGCCGCGCGCATGTGATCGACGCGTTTGAGTTGCGCCGGATTGTCGGCGACCATGCTGGAGAGCAGCGCGATGCGGTCGGCAAACTCGGTCCAGACCGCGTGCCGGTCGATGAAAGTGGGATCCTCGAGCACGATGCCCGTTCGCACGCGGGCCGCTTCGCGCAAGAGCGGATCGACGAGACTCGACGCCTGCCAGAGGGTCTGTTTGCTGTTTTGTGCGCTGCGTGCAGCGCCTGCCGCCGCCGCTTGCGTATCGAACACGACCCCGAGCAGCGCCAGTTCGATGGCGCCTGGAATCGCAATCAGCAACAGCCCCTTGGCGAACAGTTTCATGGCGTTTTTGGCGCGTTTCAGACTGACGGGCGGTCTGTGCAGCGCAGCGCGCGCTGCCTGCCACGCGGTGCTGAACAGGCGCGGGCACTAGAACCGGATCATTATCATCGCGAAATAATTGGATGGCAACGGATGGGGCGAGTGTCTGGCCGCGATGAGAAAAGCCCGCTTTTTTACGCCCGTTCCGCCCACTGCTCGCGCGTGCAGGTCTATTATTGAGACGCGGAGACAGTAAAGACAGCGGAAAAGAGCGCCGGGATACCTACATGAGCGCGGCGTGCGGTCCGGCATGGCGATTGCGGGACGCAATGAGGGTTTGTGTGGCGTCTGAATCCTCGTGAATCCTGCAGAACCCTATGCTATAAAGGATCGACGTGCGGCGCGCAAAACCGGGAGTGGTCGCATGGGACAGCTGCGTTATTTGCAATCCTTTTTCAGGCGAATTTTTATGTCCTTCCCGAAAAAGCGTAAACGCATCAAGGCGGACGGCGACGAGTCCTTTCTCACCGTGCTCAGCCACTTCAAACCCTTCAGTCAACTCGACACCAAGATTGCGCGCGCCCGCGCGCAAGACGAGCCGGTCCTTTACGCGCATGTCCTGCCGGGACTCGATGTCCTGCTTTGCAGCGTACGCGGCGCACAACCGCCCTATCCCTGCACGACTGAACTGCGGCGGCGCTGCATCGAGTCCATCGCACATGCGCTCGAACAGCCTATCGAGGGGCTGGAGAATGGCGGCTACTGGTATGAAGCGGACGGTTTCGGATTCCTTGTGTTCGCGAGCCGGGCGCGTGGCCGGATCCTTCCCGAGTTCGGTGCATCGCGACCCACAGTGAGTTCGCGGCGCATCACGCGCCGCCAGGATGCGGCCGGCGACACCGCTCCGCGATCGCTGCGCTAAGCACGCTGACGCGCCGCAGGCGCGTCAGCGTTCCTTGTAGAGATTCAACGACAGTGCCTGTGGAGCGGCGAACTTGCCGGTGTCGCTGCCTGGCGGCAATCGCGTCTGTGGGACCAGCCGACGATTGCGTGTCGCTCTCACGTCTGCACATTCAAATCGCCCTCGGTCGGGAATGCCCCCCGATGGCTCGCGGCCCCGCTTGTTCACCCACTGCCCCGCACTGTTCCAGTCGTAGTTGGCGCCGATAGCTGCAAACTTCATATCCGCGACGACGACAATCCGCACAAGCCATGCGAAGATCCGGGCACGTACGCGGCCGATGCCTCAAACCGCGAGTTGCCGTGCCTTGACGGCCACGCGGTGACTTTCGCGTGTTCTTTTCGCCCATTCTGAAAGTGGCCGGCCCGCCTTCGTGTGCCTACGTTAGCCATCACACTGAATCACGGGACGACGCGATTTTGTCTGAATTCATTCGATGAACAACCCGACTTTTTCGAGCCAAAGCGACGATAGCCGCTTGGCAAATGGCGTGCCGATCGTGGACGCCTGCCAGATTTCACGGCGCGACCCGCACCGCGGCCTGACCCTCCTGCAGCCCACGGACTTTGCGCTGCACCCGGGCGAACGCGCCGCGCTGACTGGCCCATCGGGTTCAGGAAAGAGCGTGTTTCTGCGCGCACTTGCCCTGCTCGATCCACTCGACAGCGGCACGATCCGATGGAACGGCCATGCCGTCCCGCGCGCGGGCATTCCGCGTTTTCGCCGCCATGTGGCGTATCTGAGGCAGCGTCCTGCGCTACTCGACGGCACCGTGGAGGACAACCTGCGCTATCCGTATTCGCTCGCGGTCTATCGCGGCGAACAGTTCAATCCTGTGCGTATAGAGACGCTCCTCGCAGCCGCGGGCCGCGCCGCGGACTTTCTCGCGCGACCCGCGTCCGAACTTTCGGGTGGCGAAGCGCAGATCGTCGCGCTCGTGCGCGTGCTGCAACTCGACCCCGAAGTCCTCCTGCTCGACGAGCCCACCGCCTCGCTCGACCCCGACTCGGTGCGCGCCGTCGAGACGATCGTGGCCGCCTGGTTCGGGTCTGATCCGTCGAGGCGCGCGACGATATGGGTGTCGCACGATCGCGCACAGGCCGCGCGAGTCGGCAACCGGCGACTCGCAATGAATGCGGGCGCTCTCGACGATGAGGCCGGTGCGGCACATCCTGCCCCCCTTGCCTCGCCCGTTACCGGAGCCGCTCGATGAATCCCGTCCTCCAGAACCTCGGCCTCGGCGATGTCGCTATCGCGGCGTTGCTTGTGTTCGTCAACGGCGCAGTTTCGGTACTGCTCAAGCTCGATCTCGAACGCAAGCTCGCCTGGGCGGCCACGCGCACGGTCGTCCAGTTGCTCGCGATTGGCTACGTGCTGGGCTGGGTCTTTGCGTATAACCGCTGGTACGTCGTGCTGCCGCTCATGGTGCTCATGACCCTGATCGCAGGCATCGCCGGTTCGCAGCGCGGCGCGCACGTGTACGCGGGCCAACGCGCCGATAGCATCCTGTCGATCTGGGTCAGCGCGTGGCTCGTTGCCGCGGTGGGCCTGTTCGTCGTGATCCGCATCCGGCCGTGGTACCAGCCGCAGTATGCGATCCCGATCCTCGGCATGATTCTCGGCAACACCTTGACGGGCGTGTCGCTCGGCGTGGAGCGCATGACTCAGGAACTGACCGCGCGGCGCGACCGCGTGGACAGTGCTCTCGCCCTCGGCGCGACGCGCTGGGAGGCCGCCCAGGCGCCCGCGCGCGACGCGGTTCGCGCCGGCATGATCCCGACGCTCAACCAGATGGCCGTCGTTGGCGTGGTGAGTCTGCCCGGCATGATGACGGGCCAGGTGCTCGCGGGGGAGTCGCCGCTGCAAGCGGTGCGCTATCAGATCGTGATCATGTTCCTGATCGCGGCGTCGTCAGCACTGGGGACGGTCGGTGCGGTGCTGCTCGCCTACCGGCGCGTCTTTTCGGCCGAGCATCGCTTTCTTGCGTCGCGGCTCGTCGAACGCCCGGCGTCCGCGAAGAAACGCATCGCGTAGCACCGGCGCGGGCGCCAGCGTTATCAGCGTTGCGCGGAGATCGTGAGCTGGGTGCCGTCGCTTAGCGTGATCATCTTTGGCGTGCCGTTGGTCGGCATCGAGAAGTGAACGATCTGGCTATACGACTTGACGTCGGGACACGTGAGCGTCTTCCCGCTGCTCGTCACACTGCGCGTTCCGTGCGGCGTCTGTGCCCGGAAGTTCAACTGGACGTTCGCGGTGCCGTGCTCGTCGACAACTGGCGTGAGGCGCACTTGTGTCTGACGAACCATTGCACCGTTGGCGTCAAGTGGAAGCGTGGCGAGGTCCGGGCAGCCTTCGGGCGCGGGCACGGCGCCACCGGGCGGCGTAGTGCGCCAGGTGAAGTCGTCGGTATCGCCCGAGCGCAGCGTGCGCGTCTCCGACGCGTTGCCGAACTGCTTCGACGTAACCTTCACCGTGTAGTGGATCGGCCCGTCGGTAGCGGCTTTGGATGTGACCTTGATCGGCGTGGCCGCGAGCGCCGGCAGCGCAATCGCGCACGATGCGGCGAGGGCAACACGGACGAACGCCGCGCGAGCGCGGCGGGAGCGGCGGCAATGCATGCGTCACCTCCTGAGGGGCGCTGCCGCGCGTCGCCATTCGGGGCGACGCGTGCAGTACGACGCGGATCGTGGCGGATGATCCGTTCCTGAAGTCTAGCGCGCCGCGGGAAGCCGTGCGCCGAGCGTATGCAACTCACGGACCAGGTTTTATCCCGCTTGCCACGCCCCGAATTCTGATGGCGACGATCCGGCGAGCCCCGCCTGACGCGCAGAACCTCAGTCCACGCTCGGTGCAAACCTGCCGATCGCGCAATTGGGACGTCCGGCCTCGTCGATACCTCAACGCACTTGCGAACGCACCGCCCGCCGCGGCCCCACGCTACCTGTCACGCTCTTCGAGCCCGATCGTCAGTTCCGCCGTCACCTTCTGCTTCACGCGTCCATACCCAGCCCACGGATCGGCCTCCTCAGCCGCCGCAAGGCGTTCGTCGATATTGTGCAGCGTCCACTGTGCACCGCCGGTCGTATTCGCCAGTTCGTCCCAGCTAATCGGCACCGACACGCCCATTCCGGGCCGCGCCCGCACCCCGTATGCCACGACGGTGCTCGCACCACGCGCGTTGCGCAGGTAATCGACGTAAATTTTCTTCTTGCGATGCTCAGGGCCCATCGTCGCAGTGATCCATGTCGGCGAATCCCAGGCGAGACGCTGCGCGATCGCGCGCGCGAACGCCTTCACGTCTTCCCAGCCGGCCTCCGGTGTGAGCGGTGCGACGACATGCAGCCCCTTGCCGCCGCTCGTCTTGCAGAACGCCTCCAGGCCCAGTTCGCGCAGTAGTGCACGCGTCAAGGTGGCAGCCTCGATCATGCAATCCCAGCCGAGCGCCGGATCAGGGTCGAGGTCGAATACCACGCGGTCGGGCCGCTCGATTTCGGCGACGCAAGCGTTCCACGTATGCAGTTCGATGGTGTCCATCTGGGCAGCACCGACGAGCGCCGCCTCCGAGTCGATCGTGAGCAGCGGCGGATGGCCGGGATCGAGTCCTTCGTATTGCGTGAGCCCTGGGATCGGCGCACGCGCAGCATGACGCTGGAAAAACATCTCGCCTGCAAGGCCGCGCGGCGCACGCACGAGCGACACGGGCCGGTCACGCAAATACGGCAGCAGCCAGCGCGATGCACGCTCGTAATAACGGACGAGGTCGATCTTGCGGATACCGCTAGCCGCATCGATGACGCGTCTCGCGCTAGTGATCTGAATACCCGCAACGTCGGCGTCGGCCGGGGCATCGGGGAGATGGCGACCGGCGCGCGTGGTGCGCTGCACGAACACGGCCTGCGTTGCCGGGGTGACCGCGTCCGGAGCCTGCTCACGCGCGCTGCGCGGCGTTCGGACTCGTGTCGTCGGTTGGGATCTGCGAGCGTCCTGCATACCGGTTCCCCTTGCGTGCATCGGGGCACGCGACGCGTCGCACGACGCGAACGGTTGACGGCACGCGACGGCCGTCCTCGTCGGACCGCCGCGCAAGCTTTCATTGTGCAACGAATGAGCGCGCAAGTCAGTGCAAGGTGCGCGAAGGGTCAGATCGGCCGGCTGGTCATTGCAGATCGCGTTCCGCGGCCAGACCTGAAGCACCCTGCGTCGATGAACCGCCCGCGGTCCGGACGGGATCGGCGAACAGTTACAATGTCACGATTTGCCGCGCCCTCGTCCGTTTTCGCCCGCTTTTCGTCCACGTCATGAATCTCGTCATACAGAGTCCTGCCCCGCTGCCCGCCGCCCACCACAAGCCGCTTCTCGCGCTCGCGCGCGGCAGCCGCCTCACGCCGATTGACGATTGCGCGATCCGTATCGAGAACGCTGTTCCTGCACAACGCCCGGATCTCGACGTCTATTGCGGCACGCACCAGCTCGATTACGCATTTATCGAAGCAGGTAGCGCACTCGCGGACTTCGGCCTCGTCGCGATGGACATGGACTCCACACTCATCACGATCGAGTGCATCGACGAGATCGCCGACTTCTGCGGACTGAAGGCCGAAGTCGCGGCGATCACGGAAGCGTCGATGCGCGGCGAGATCAAGGACTTCAACGAGAGCCTGACGCGCCGCGTGGCGCTGCTCAAGGGACTCGACGCGAGCGCGCTGGAACGCGTCTATGACGAGCGGCTGCAACTGTCGCCGGGTGCGACGCAGATGCTCGCCGGTGCGAAGGCCGCGGGCCTGAAGACGCTGCTCGTCTCGGGCGGCTTCACGTTTTTCACGGAGCGCCTCAAGGCGCGGCTAGGCCTCGACTACACGCGAGCGAACACGCTCGAGATCGTCGACGGGAAGCTGACGGGACGCGTGTTGGGCGAGATCGTTAACGCCGACGTAAAAGCGCGCACGCTCGTCGAAACCTGCGCGGAACTCGGCATTGAGCCGCGCCGTGCAATCGCGATGGGCGACGGTTCGAACGATCTGAAGATGATGGCCGAAGCGGGTCTGTCGGTGGCTTTCCGTGCGAAACCCGTGGTGCGCGAAGCAGCAAGCGTGGCGTTCAACTTCGTGGGGCTCGACGGATTGTTGCGACTGTTCTGATCGCCGCTATCCCCCCGCCTCGTTCACACGGCCGTTGCGTATGTAGGGCGCATCGGTTGTGCTGCAACAAAATATTGTGATTGCTCGCCCGATCTGATTGATAGCGCCGGGTATATCCAGCAGGTCCGCCACGCACCGGAGCCGTTGGTTGCGCGGCTCGCCCCTCAGCTCAGAAATAGACTGTCAGCGATGACAGCGTATAGGGCTGGTCCAGGGAATAGGGCTGCGAGGAATAGTCCACCCTGTTGCTGGACAGAGCAGGCGAAACGGGTGTCGACCGCGATTGATCGTCACGTGAAGGCAAGCCGAATACTCGCCGCTCACTGTCGTCCACGAGCCATTCATCCAGAGACGTATCGCCAAGGGTCAGATACGGCGCATCCGAAAGCGATATTTTTTGCCCGTAGCGTTTTCTGAGCTGTGCAAGCAAAAATTTGCCGAGGATCAGCGTGCAATGCTCCTCGATTTTTATTTTCTGCTCGTTGGCTCTTGCCCACTCCCGTTCAAGTACGAACATCCGGGCATTAATCTGAGACAGTGAAAATTCTTTATCCATAGCGAACTAACGTGGCACACGGCCCGGTGAGCAAATCGGGATGACGGTCTGGCAGACGTCTCGCCACGCGCATACAAGACACTTCGTAGTTAAGGCTGCCGGAATAAACGACGCAGCTTCACCGTCTTTTTCGCGGAGAACCGAGGGAGATCTGACAGCATGAGGCGGTCGATTAAGGCTCCTATCCCGACAGGGCGACAGGAAGTCCGTGTGAGACTCTATACGATAGCTGACAGCGTCCGAAGCGAGATTACATGTCTAGTCCAAACTGGACAAATCTTGCTTGATTATCTAAATATAAGATAAGCGGTGGAAACTGATATTCCTCGAATTATCAATTTCCATTTAGCAGATTGAATCGAGTGATTTGACTGGCTTGCACGGACCGCCCACCCTGCGGGAAGCCGATCATCGGCTCTGCGATACCGCCGACAAGATGGACCAATAACGAAGCGTTCGCAAGACACCGGGTTCTGCGAATGGAGATCATGCTGCGACGGCCGCCGGTTGTCGCCGTCGCATTCCCGTTCTCAGCGACTCAGACCGACTTGCCGTGACAGGCCCTTTCCAGCGCTTGTTCGAGGTCGGCGCGCAGGTCGGCCTCGTCTTCGAGACCCACGTAAAAACGCACCAGCGTGCCGCGATGCGGCCAATGCGCGGCCGTGCGCATCGACGCGATGTGGTACGGCATCACGAGGCTATGCGCCCCGCCCCAACTCCAGCCAATTGAAAACAGTTCGAGCGCTTCGCAGAATGCGTCGACCTGCTCGGGGCTGTATCGATCGTCGAATACCACCGAAAAGAGACCGCCTGCGCCGGTAAAATCGCGCTTGAATGACTCGTGGCCCGGACAGTCGGGGAACGCGGGATGCAACATGGCCGCAATCTCGCCGCGCGTCTTGAGCCAGCTCGCCAAGGCGAACGCGCTGCGATCGTGCGCCTCAAAACGGGCCTTCATGCTGGGCAGCGCGCGCAACACGAGCGAACAGTCGTCCGACGAAACACCGATGCCAAGGCGCATGCGCGCCTGCTTGAGCTTCAGGTGCAGTTCGCGATCGGTCGTGATCGCCGCGCCCATCAGCACATCGCTGCCGCCCGACTGATACTTCGTGAGCGCCTGCACCGAGATGTCGATCCCATGCTCGAACGGTTTGAACGCAAGCCCCGCCGAATACGTGTTGTCGATCGCCGTAACCACGTTGCGCGCGCGAGCCGCGGCCGTGATGGCGCGCACGTCGGGAATTTCCATCGTCACCGAGCCCGGCGCCTCCAGCCAGATCAGCTTCGTGTCGGGCCGGATCAGGTCCGCGATGCGGGCACCGATCAGCGGATCGTAGTAGCGCGTCGTGATGCCAAAATCGCGGGCGAGCCAGTCGCCGAGCTCCCGGTTCGGCGAGTAGACGTTATCGGGAATCAATACGTCATCGCCTTTCTTCAGGATTCCGAAATAGACATTCGAGATCGCGGATAACCCCGACGGCTGCAAGAGCGCATACTCGCCGCCCTCGATGGCCGCGAGGCGCTGCGTCAGCATCGCCGAAGTCGGCGTCGCGTGCAGGCCGTAGCGCCACTGTGTGTCGTTGCGCCAATCGAGCGAGCGCAGCGTCGCGAGATCGGGGAACACCACCGTCGAGGCGCGCGTGACGGGCGCCGCGAACGATTCGAAGCCCGGCGTGATCTCGCCCTCCGGGTGGACGATGCGCGTCTGCAGTGCGCGGCTGGAGTCGTTTTTTTTCATCGTGTCATTCGCCGGTTCTGAGATTGCTGACCCCGCCCACCGGCTGGCCACCCTTGCCCGCCGGCGTCGCCGATGGAAGCGCGACGGCAGGCGCCGGCGCCGCTTGTTCAGCGTTCGTAGCCGCCTTGGAGGCAGCCACGGACGCGACCGGCAACGGCAGCCCGGCCGCGAGCGGCTTCAGTTCGAAGGCTACGGGGTCGGAGTCGTCCACTTCCATCCGGTCGCCGGACAGCGAGCCGTCGTCGGCGAACGTGCCCACCCAGTTGCCCGTGATATGCGTGCCGTCGCTCGACTCCTCGGCCTCAAGCGTGCTGCCCGCGCGGTCGCCGGCGATCAGGATCACCTCGCCCGTGTCGGTGAACTGATACTCGCCGTGGACGCCGGTCGGATCGTCCGACTTCGGCGCGAGGCGCATCACGATCTGGCGTTCGCCGAGCGTACCGACATAGCGCGGAAACTGCGCGAACTCGGGGCTCGGTTTGAGCGGTAATTCACGCGCGGGCGGCGCGGCGAGCGCTTTCACCGGGTCGACGGCTTCCTGTGCAAAGGCCGCCGACGACAGCGCAATCTGCAGCGCAAACGCCGCCGCGGCGAATGCGTACGCGCGCAGCGGGCGCATCACGCCGCGCGGTGCGGCGACTCGTTGCTTCGAGGTCGATACTTCCATCCGATTCCTTCCTTCAAGTGCGCCGCGCCACAATCCGTCATTCAGGCGCATCAAATGCGTTCGAACACGGCGGCAATACCCTGTCCGCCGCCAATACACATCGTCACGAGCGCGTAGCGGCCGCCGATCCGATGCAGTTCATAAAGCGCCTTCACCGTGATCAGCGCGCCGGTTGCGCCGATCGGATGGCCGAGCGATATGCCCGAGCCGTTCGGGTTGACCTTGGCGGGATCGAGGCCGAGTTCCTGCGAGACCGCACAGGCCTGCGCCGCGAACGCTTCGTTCGCCTCGATCACGTCGAGATCGGCTGCTGTGATGCCCGCGCGCTCCAGCGCCTTCTGCGTGGCCGGGACCGGGCCGATGCCCATGTACGCCGGATCGACGCCCGCATGTGCGTACGACACGAGACGCGCGAGCGGCTTCGCGCCGCGCGCGCGGGCCGCTTCGCCGCTCATCAGCAGGACCGCGGCAGCGGCGTCGTTGATGCCCGAGGCGTTACCCGCCGTCACCGTGCCGTTTTCCTTCGCGAACACCGGCTTGAGCTTCGAGAAGTCTTCCAGCGTGGCATCGGTGCGGACGTGCTCGTCAGTATCGAACACGACTTCGCCCTTCTTCGACTTGATCGCGATCGGCAGGATCTGGTCCTTGAAACGGCCTTCGGCGATCGCCTTCGCCGCGCGGCGATGCGACTCGAGCGCAAGTGCGTCCTGTGCCTCGCGAGTGATACCGAACTTCTTCGCGACATTTTCCGCCGTCACGCCCATGTGGATCGACTGGAACGGGTCGTGAAGCGCGCCGAGCATCATGTCGATGAGCGGGGCGTCGCCCATGCGCTGGCCAAAACGCGCGGCCGGCACGGTATAGGGCGCGCGGCTCATGCTTTCGGCGCCACCGCCGATGGCGATATCCGCATCGCCGAGCAGGATCGTCTGCGCCGCCGATACGATCGCCTGCAGCCCGGAGCCGCACAGGCGGTTCACGGTCAATGCGGGCGTGTGCTGCGCAACACCACCGTTCAGCGCGGCGACGCGCGCGAGATACATATCCTTCGGCTCGGTGTGGACGACATTGCCGAACACCACGTGACCGACCGCATCACCCTCCACGCTTCCACGCGAGAGCACTTCGCGCACGACGCGTGCACCGAGGTCGGTCGGCGCGAAGTCCTTCAGACTGCCGCCGAAATCGCCAATTGCGGTACGAACACCGCTCACGACTACTACGTCTCGTTGCATCGCTTGCTCCTCATCTCTCTGCATGGAATTTCGTTATTCTGCTTGCGGGACGGCGCTGGACATTCAGGTGACCAGCGCCCTCTCGACGGCCTCGCGGCGTGGAATCGGCGCGACCGCACCGTAACCTTGCGTCGAGAGTGCGGCCGCTGCGTTCGCGTAGCGGGCCGCCACGAAGGGATCGTCGCCCAACACGAGCCGCGCGACAAACGCGCCCCCGAAGCAGTCACCCGCGCCCGTCGCATCGACAGCCGCGACGACGCGGCCCGGCACCACGCGGCGTTCGCGCTGCGTCGCCACATAGGCTCCTTCTTTGCCGAGTTTAAGCGCGACGACCTGCGGCCCCCGCGCCAGCAGCCAGTCGACAATCGCGTCGCGATCGTCGAGGCCGGTCAGTACTGCGACGTCGTCCCAACTCGGCAGGCAGATATCCGTCGCACGCAGCACTTCGCCCATCACGGCCCGGGCACGAGAGAGCGGCCAGAGCTTCAACCGCAGGTTCGTGTCGAAGCTGATTTTGCCGCCATTCGCGCGCACGTGATCGATGGCTGCAAACGCTGCATCGCAGGCGCTCGTGCTGATCGCCACGCTGATGCCCGACAGGTGCAACACGCGCGCGGCAGCGAGTGCGTCGAGCGGCAGATCGCGCGGCGCGTACCGGCTTGCCGCCGACCCGGCCCGCAGGTAATCGAATGCATGCCCGTCCGGGCCATGCGATACAAAATAGACGCCGGTCGGCGCGTTCGCATTGATTCGTACATTGGACGTATCGACACCTTCGCGCGTCCACAGATCGAGCAGCAGGCGCCCGAACTGATCGTCGCCGACGGCCGAGACGAACCCCGTGCTCACACCCTGGCGCGCGGCGGCGATGCAGAAGTTCGAGGTGTCGCCGCCAAAGCCTTGCAGGTATTCGGGCTTGCCCTTCGACGCCTGGTTGAACTCCACCATCGCCTCGCCGAACGCCAGAACGTGCGGTGCGCCTGCGCTCATACGGCTCAGACCTCGCCCCACAGATCGTGGCCGTCCGCGCCGGTGATCTTCACCGACACGAAATCGCCAACCTTGTAGCGCTTCGACGCCTTGGTCGAAGGCGCGACGTAGACGACGCCGTCGATCTCGGGCGCATCGGCCGCGGTGCGGCCAATGCCGCCGTCGGCGTTGATTTCGTCGATCAGCACCTTGAGCGTCTTGCCGACCTTGCGCTGGATGCGCTTCGCCGACACCGCTTCGGCGACTTCCATGAAGCGCGAACGACGCTCCTCGCGCACTTCGTCCGGCAGTGCGCCGTCGAGTTCGTTGGCGCTCGCGCCCTCGACCGGCGAATACGCGAAACAACCCACGCGATCGAGTTCTGCCTCGCGGATGAAGTCGAGCAGCGTCTCGAACTGCTCTTCTGTCTCGCCGGGGAAGCCCGCGATGAACGTGCTGCGAATCGTGAGGTCCGGGCACATCGCGCGCCAGGCCTGCACGCGCTCGAGCACTTTCTCGGCGTTCGCCGGTCGCTTCATGCGCTTGAGCACTTCAGGGTGCGCGTGCTGGAACGGCACGTCCAGATACGGCAGCACGTGGCCCTTGTACGGGCCTTCCGCCATCATCGGAATGACTTCGTCCACGCTCGGATACGGATAGACGTAATGCAGGCGCACCCATGCGCCGTACTGCGCGGCCAGCTCGCCGAGTGCGCTGACGAGTTCGGTCATGCGCGTCTTCAGCGGACGGCCGTTCCAGAAGCCGGTGCGGTACTTGACGTCGACGCCGTACGCGCTCGTGTCCTGCGAAATGACGAGCAACTCCTTCACGCCCGCCTTGAAGAGATTTTCGGCTTCGAGCATCACTTCGGCGACGGGGCGCGAAACGAGGTCGCCGCGCATCGACGGAATGATGCAGAACGAGCAGCGGTGGTTGCAGCCTTCCGAGATCTTCAGATAAGCGTAATGGCGGGGCGTGAGCTTCACGCCTGCGGGTGGCACTAGATCGACGAAGGGATCGTGCGGCTTGGGCAGATGCGTATGCACGACCTGCATGACTTCGCCCACGGCATGTGGGCCGGTGACGGCAAGCACTTTCGGATGCACATCGGCGATAAGGTTGGTACCGCTCGCGCTCTGCTTCGCGCCGAGACAACCCGTGACGATCACCTTCCCGTTTTCGTTGAGCGCCTCGCCGATGGCATCGAGGCTTTCCTGCACGGCTTCGTCGATGAAGCCGCACGTGTTGACAACGACCAGGTCGGCGCCGTCGTAGCTGCCTGAGATTTCGTAACCCTCTGCTCGCAACTGGGTGAGGATCTGCTCGGAGTCCACGAGGGCCTTCGGGCAGCCGAGGGAAACCATCCCGACACGCGGTGCGGGATTCTGGGAGGTCGTTGATTCAACAGGGTTTTTCACGTGTACGTCCGGATGTGGGGCGCAGGGCGGAACCGCGCCGCGCGAGATCAAGCCAATCTGCCATTTTACCCATATGTCATATGGAGCGCCGGTGCTTTGCCGGGTAGCCTCGGAGAAGTCGGGCCGGATGATGGTCGCCCCGTGCGTCCTTCTTGACCGTGCTAACTTTTCTAATATACGGCAAAGCCGTATAATCATTCATGGCTCGTTCATGCTTACAGTCATCGAAACGGAAACGTTTCAACGCTATGCCGCCGATATCTGGAGCAACAGCGAACGCGAGGCATTCATCACATGGCTCGCCGACCACCCGCTCGCCGGAGATGTGATCCCGGGAACTGGCGGACTTCGCAAGGTGCGCTGGAGACGCTTCGGGTTCGGCAAGCGCGGCGGCACGCGCGTGATCTACTACAACGTGCTGGATCAAGGCTGTATCTGGCTGCTGATCGTCTACGCGAAGGCAAAATTCGATAACCTGCCGGCGGCATTTCTCAACCGGCTCCGCGAAGAGGTGGAATATGGATAAGGAAATGGAACAGTTCCAGGCGGACCTGCTCAAGTCCGTCGGAGAGATGAAGACGGGGCGCGCTGCGCGCGTCACGCGCGTCGAACCCACGGCTGCCGCGCTAGCGCGTGCAAAAGTGGGCCTTTCGCAAAGCGCGTTTGCCGCGCTGCTTGGTGTGTCGACGCGCACGCTGCAGGACTGGGAACAAGGGCGGCGCCAGCCGACCGGCGCCGCGCAGACGCTGCTGCGCGTCGCAGCGCTCCATCCCGAAGCGCTGCGCGACCTGAAGACAGTCTGAGCGGAATCGCTATCTGCGGACCACCGCCACCCCGGGCCTTACTTCCTTACTTCTTCTCGTCCTCGCTGCTCTCAGGCGCACTTTGCGCCGGAGCGGCCGGCTTGAACGGGAAACTGCTGAACATGTTCTTCGCCTGGTTCTGCATCTGCTCCTGCATTTGCACGAACATGTTCTTCGACTGCTCGATGTAGCTCGTCATCATGCCTTGCATCATCGGCGCCTGCATATTCATAAACTGCGACCAGACTTCCGGGTTCATCGCGTTGCCTTCGTAGAGGCTCTTCGACTGGTCAGCGAGCTTGTTCTGGATGTCGATGAATGCCTGGATGTTCTTTTCCAGGTAAGTGCCCATCATGCCCTGCATCGCATGGCCGTAGAAACGGATGATCTGCGACAGCATCGACGACGAGAACATCGGCAGACCGCCGCTCTCCTCTTCCAGGATGATCTGCAACAGAATGCTGCGCGTCAGATCTTCGTTGGACTTCGCGTCAATGACCTTGAACTCCTCCTGATCGAGCACGAGTTGCTTCACGTCGCTCAACGTGATGTAGGTGCTCGTCTCCGTGTCGTACAGCCGACGGTTCGGATATTTCTTGATCAGTCGTTCGGCGGTTTTCTTTGTAGTCGTCATATGTCGCCCTTGTTCGCCCGTCACGCCCCTCGCGCGCGGAACTTGCCCGGTAGCGGCGCCTGCCCCGGTGAGCAAACAGGCGCGCCTCCGTTGTGGATCCATGCTGTGCCGCACGCCCCGAAAGGATGCGCGGCGCGCCGGATCAGCCCATGTGCAACCCGCCGTTAAGCGAGAAGTCAGCACCGGTTGCGAAGCCCGACTCCTCGGAGGCGAGCCACGCGACGATCGACGCAATTTCCTCAGGTGCGCCGAGACGGCGCACAGGAATCGTCGCAACGATTTTCTCCAGCACGTCGGGACGGATCGACTTGACCATATCCGTGCCGATATAGCCCGGCGAGACGGTATTGACGGTGACGCCCTTGGTCGCCACTTCCTGCGCGAGCGCCATCGTGAAGCCGTGAATGCCGGCCTTCGCCGTCGAATAGTTGGTCTGGCCGAACTGGCCCTTCTGACCATTCACCGACGAGATATTGATAATGCGGCCCCATCCGCGCTCGACCATGCCGTCGATCACCTGCTTGGTGACGTTGAAGAGGCTCGTGAGGTTCGTGTCGATCACGGCGGTCCAGTCTTCGCGCGTCATCTTGCGGAACACGACGTCACGCGTGATGCCCGCGTTGTTGACCAGCACATCGACCTCGCCAACCTCGGCCTTGACCTTGTCGAAGGCCTGGCGCGTGGAGTCCCAGTCGCCAACGTTACCTTCCGAGGCGATGAATTCAAAGCCGAGCGCCTTCTGGTCGTCGAGCCACTTCGCACGGCGCGGCGAATGCGGGCCGCAACCGGCGACCACGATGAAGCCTTGCTTCGCGAGGCGCTGGCAGATTCCGGTTCCGATTCCGCCCATGCCGCCGGTTACATACGCTACACGCTGTGACATAAACCCAACTCCATTATCGTTTCCCAGAGCGCCTGACGACGGCTCTGGCCTGACCCTTCACGCTGTTCAACTTGTGTTGCCGCTCAGGGCCTGCCTGCTGCGTCTCCACCATGCACCACGTTTCCCGCACCACGCCGATTGCGCCCCTGCTGCCATCGCCCGAATCACCGCGTGACGGCATCAAAGCGCATCGAAGCGGGCCAACACGGCCCGCTTCGTTTACCACTTTACGGACGCTCGACCGCGAGCGCCACACCCATACCACCGCCGATGCACAGCGACGCGAGACCACGCTTCGCGTCGCGGCGCTGCATTTCGTGCAGCAGCGTAACGAGGATCCGGCAACCCGACGCGCCGATCGGGTGACCGATGGCGATGGCGCCACCGTTCACGTTGATCTTCGACGTGTCCCAGCCCATCTGTTTGTTCACGGCGAGCGCCTGCGCGGCGAACGCTTCGTTGATCTCCATGAGATCGAGTTGCTGCGGCGTCCAGCCCGCGCGTTCGAGGCAGCGCTTCGAGGCCGGCACCGGGCCCATGCCCATGACCTTCGGATCGACGCCCGCGTTCGCATACGCCTTGATGCGCGCGAGCGGCTTGAGACCGAGTTCTTCCGCCTTCTTCGCGGACATCACGACCACCGCCGCGGCGCCGTCATTGAGACCCGATGCATTCGCCGCCGTCACCGTGCCTTCCTTCGCGAACGCCGGCTTCAGGCCCGCGAGCGCATCGGCCGTGACCCCATGGCGCACGAATTCGTCGGTCTTGAAGAGGAGCGGCTCGCCCTTTCTTTGCGGAATCTCGACCGGCACGATTTCGTCGTCGAAGCGACCCGCCTTCTGCGCGGCCTCGGCCTTGTTCTGCGACAGTGCCGCAAACGCATCCTGGTCTTCGCGCGTGATGCCGTATTCCTTCGCGACGTTTTCCGCCGTCACGCCCATGTGGTACTGGTTGTACACGTCCCAGAGCCCATCGACGATCATGCTGTCGACGAGCTTCGTGTCACCCATGCGGAAGCCGTCACGCGAGCCCGGCAGCACATGCGGCGCGGCGCTCATGTTTTCCTGGCCACCGGCGACGACGATTTCAGCGTCGCCCGCGATGATCGCGTTCGCCGCAAGCATCACGGCCTTCAGGCCCGAGCCGCAGACCTTGTTGATCGTCATCGCCGGAATCGCGGCGGGCAGGCCCGCCTTGATGGCCGCCTGGCGCGCAACGTTCTGGCCCGAGGCGGCTGTGAGCACCTGACCCATGATCACTTCGCTGACCTGCTCGGGCTTCAGGCCCGCACGCGCAAGCGCCGCCTTGATCACCACAGCGCCCAGATCGGGGGCCGCGATTTTTGCGAGCGAACCGCCGAATTTGCCCACCGCGGTACGCGCGGCCGATACGATCACGATGTCCGTCATTTTCAGTTCCTCCGGGCAGCACATCGTCGCGAGAGGCGCCGCCCCGTCAAGTTAATAACGCATTTCCACAGCAAGGCGCGTTAGTCGCGCTGCTGAACGTAACGCCCCGGTGCCGGCTCGATGGCCGGAAATTCCGCCGATCCTGCCTGTGCGCGCGGCTTCACTTTCTTGCCGCCATACTGATCGAGCCACTCGGCCCACGTCGGCCACCAACTGCCGGGCTTCTCGTCGGCCACGCCAAACCATTCGTCGGCCTCGGCAGGCAAATGCTTCGCGTCGGCCTCGACATTCCAGAAGCTGCGCTTGTTCTTCGAAGCCGGATTGATCACGCCCGCAATGTGCCCCGACGCGCCGAGCACGAACGTGATCGGCCCCGAAAGCAGCGGCACCGACGCATAAGCCGTACGCCACGGCACGATGTGATCCTCGCGCGAGCCGTAGATAAAGGTCGGCACGTCGATGCGCGAGAGGTCTACCTCTTCGCCGCACACCGTGAGCGCGCCCGGTTCGCGCAGCTTGTTCTCGAGGTACGTATTGCGCAAGTACCACGCGTACATCGGGCCGGGCAGGCTCGTCGAGTCGCTGTTCCAGAAAAGCAGGTCGAACGGCGCGGGCGTGCGGCCCTTCAGGTAGTTGTCGACGACGTAGTTCCAGACCAGATCGTTCGGACGCAAAAACGAGAACGTGTTGGCGAATTCGACGCCGCGCATGACGCCTGGCGCCGCACCGTTCTTGCCGCCGATGGTCTGCTCGCGCATCTGCACGTGAGCCTCGTCGACGAACACATCGAGCACGCCCGTATCCGAGAAGTCGAGCATGGCGGTCAAGAGCGTCATCGACGAAGCCGGGTGTTCGCCGCGCGCAGCCGCGACGGCGAGCGCCGTGGCAAGCATCGTGCCGCCGACGCAGAAGCCAAGCGTGTTGATCTGCTCGCGACCGCTGATGCTGCGCACCGTGTCGATCGCCTCCAGCACGCCGTCTTCTATGTAGTCATCCCAGGTCTTGTGCGCAATCGACGCGTCTCCGTTATGCCAGGACACCAGGAACACTTGCTGGCCCTGATCGACTGCATACGCAACAAGCGAATTCTCGGGCTGCAGATCGAGGATGTAGAACTTGTTGATACAAGGCGGCACGATCAGGAGCGGCCGCTCGCGCACGCTCGCCGTGCGCGGCTTGTACTGGATCAGCTGGAACAGTTCGTTCTCGAAGACGACCGAGCCCTCGGTCGTTGCGAGATTGCGGCCCACCACGAAACGCGATTCGTCGGTCTGCGAGATCTTGCCGCGCGTGAGGTCCCCGAGCAGGTTCATCACGCCCTGGCGCAGGCTCTCGCCATGCGACTCGAGCAAGGCGTTCTGCGCGTCGGGATTGAGCGCGAGGAAGTTGCTGGGCGACGTCGCCGCGGTCCACTGCTGGACGGCAAAGCGAATACGCTCGCGTGTCTTCGGATCGGTGTCGATTGCGTCGACGAGTTCGTGCAGATAGCGCGCGTTCAGCAGATACCACGCCGCCGTGAAGGCATACGCGGGCGTGGTTTTCCATGCATCGGAACTAAAACGCCGGTCCTTGAGTTCCGGGGCTTTCGGTGCGGTATCGGTGGCGCCGCGCAACAGTTCGAGCGCATCGCGAGAGTAGTCGGCCTGAAGTTGCTGCAGACGGGCCGGCTCGAACGATGCATTCGGAAGCTTGAACGCGCCGAATGGCGCTGCGGCTCCCGCTGCACCATTGCCGACATGCGGCCACCAGCCGTTCGGCATCGGCGCCGCCGCGCCCTGCGCCTGTTGGGCCGCAGTCATGGCGTTGCGCCAGGCGGACGTCCAGGCGTCGAGTATCTGCTGCATTCCGGCTGCATCCGGAGTGAATTGCTGCGCACCGTTAGTTGAAGCGCCCGTACCCGGGGAGTTCGTGGAACGTTGAGATGCCGTCATGCCTGCTTTTGACCGTTGTGCCCCGAAGGACTGGTTGAGAGGCAGGTGGAACGCAAACGGGTGCGATCGCGTCGCACCCCGTTACGTCCTGTCCCGTAGGTGAAGGACATTCTTGCTCCCCGTTGCAACGCATGTCAATGCTTGCGCCCGATTTTGCCGCACTGCGATATTTTTTTAATTATCGTTTTCCCGATGTAATCGTCCGCTCGTTCGATCCGGGCGAACGCGCGCCGGTGCGCGCGAGAAAAAAGTGCCGTAGGGCCAAGTGCTTGCAGCACGACGGCTCGGTGCCGCCGTTCTCCCGGTCTGGAATGCTGCGCCGTGTTCCGCCCGGCTCGATGCAGTGCAGCAAAATCCGGTCAGGCGACCCGCGAAAAGCGCCTCAGGGCGTCATCCACACCAGCGCAGCCATGCGACCCGTGACGGGCTCCCGGCGATACGAGTAGAACCGGTCGCGCTGCGTGTAAGTGCACAGATCGCCGCCGCTGATCCGCTCGACACCGAGTTCAGCGAGCCTCAGACGTGCGAGCGCGTGGAGATCCGCGAGATATTTGCCGGGCGCTTCGGGCCGTGCGACGAACGCCGCGGCGGTCGCATCGCGTTGTGCCCCGCCGACAGCGGCCGCGTGATTCATGAAGGCGTCACGTACGTCTGCCCCGACCTCGAAGGCGCTCGGGCCGATCGCCGGACCGAGATACACGTGGAGGTCTTGTGTCGCGCAGCCCGCGAGTGCGGCCACGCGCTGCGCGGTCTTTTCGATGACACCCGCAGCGAGGCCGCGCCATCCCGCGTGCGCCGCGCCCACGGAACGGCCTGCGCTGTCGCAGAGCAGGACCGGCATGCAGTCGGCGACCATCACCGTGCACGCGATGCCCGGACGATCCGTCACGCTGGCATCGGCGCTGAGGAGTTCGCCGGCACGCACGGCATCGAGCGCAACGACCGCATCGACGACACCCGCGCCGTGCACCTGCTTGAGCCACGCCGCCGGCACGCCCGCATACGCGATGAGGCGCGAGCGGTTCGCCTCGACGTGGTCGAGATCGTCACCCGAGAGCCGGCCCAGATTCAGCCCGCCTGGCAGTTCGCGCCCTTCTCTGCTTGCGTCTGTCGCCATCCAGCGCCCGAACGGGGGTTCGCTTACGCCACCGTCGCGCGTCGTCGCGAGCGCGCGCACATTCGGCGGAGCGTCCCATTCGGGATGCAACAAATCCGCAGCGCTCAGTTCAGGCGTGATCGTCATGCGTGCGGATCCTCGCTCTCGTCGTGTTCTTCGTCGTAGTCGTCCTCATCGCTGCCGATGATGTAGCCTTCGTCCGTGTACGCGCTGTCGAAGACTTCGTCGTCGTAGCCGTACTCATCGCTCTCCGCACCAAAACCCAGCGCGGCAATCAGCGCGTCCATGTCGTCGGGAACGTCTGCGCGCCATTGCATCGCGCGGCCCGTGACCGGATGAACCAGCCCGAGGCGCCACGCATGCAGGGCCTGACGCGCAAACCCGTCGGGCAACGCCGCCACGGAGCGGCGTCCGCGTGCGTGCCCGTAGACCGGATCGCCAAGCAGCGGATGTCCGATATGCGCACAATGCACGCGAATCTGGTGCGTGCGGCCCGTCTCAAGATCGCAATGGATCGCGCTGACCGGCTGGCCGTGCCAGAGCGTTGAATCGACCCGCCGGAAGTGCGTGCGTGCAGGCTTGCCCGCCGCGCCCGCCACCACGGCCATGCGCGTGCGCTCGCGCGGATCGCGGCCGATCGGGGCGTCGATCGTGCCTTCATCGGCCACGTTGCCCCAGACGAGCGCCAGATAGCGGCGCTTGACCGTGCGCGCCTGCAATTGGCGCACAAGGTCGGTTTGCGCTTCGAGCGTTCGCGCGACCACCATCAGCCCCGAGGTCTCCTTGTCGAGCCGGTGGACGATGCCCGCGCGCGGCAGGCCGGCGGCGCTTGCACCGTAGCGATGCAGGAGGCCGTTGAGGATCGTCCCGCTCCAGTTGCCCGCTGCGGGATGCACGACGAGCCCAGCGGGTTTGTTGATGACGACGATCGCGTCGTCCTCGTAGATGACGTCGAGCGGAATGGGCTCGGGGGTGAATGCAAGCTGCTCGGGCAGCAGATCGGGCACGAGTTCGATCGTCGCGCCGAGCGCAACCGGCTGGCGAACCTTCGCCGGCGCGCCGTCGACGCGCACGCGCTGCGCCTCGATCCAGCCCTGCAGGCGACTGCGGGAAAACTCGGGGAAGACTTTGGCGAGCACCTTGTCGAGCCGCTCGCCGGCGAGATCGTCGGGCACTTGCGCACGGCGCGGCGCCTCTTCGGTACGCTTGCGAGCGTCCACGGCGCCGCCGCCGGACGCGTTCGCGACGGCGTCGAGGTCGTCGTCAATCGAGTCACCCGGCACTGCGTCATTGGGCACTTCGCCCAGGCTATAATGGTCGGTGCTATTTGGGGCGCCGGGGGCGCCACCTGCCGGAAGCACCCCGGGGAGCACTCCGGGAAGCGCCGAACGGTTAACTGAGCGGGTCATTGAGTCTGGGTCAACTGGGACCTGAAGCTGAACTGGAAAATGCGAGCCTTGAACACGATTACGAGATTGGCCCAACTTGCGATGGCCCGAAGCGCTGCACGTAAAGCAATCACTGCGTCAATCACTGCATCAAGCACGACGGCGATCGGCAAGATCGTCAACGTCGTTCGCATCGCTGCGTGCGGCGCCGCGCTAGCCGTTGTGGCAGCCTGCCATGGCCTGCCGCAAAAGACCGACGAAACGGCCGCGTGGAACAACAACAAATTATATACGGAGGCCCAGGACGCGCTCTCCAGTGGAGACTGGGGCAAGTGCGCGAAGTACTTCGAGGCGCTTCAGGGTCGCGATCCGTTCGGCCATTTTGCCCAGCAGGCACAGATCAACGTTGCCTACTGCAACTGGAAGGATAACGAGAACGACGCCGCCGACCAGGCGATCGACCGCTTTATCCAGCTGCATCCGGATCACCCGGACATCGCCTACGCGTACTACCTCAAGGGCATGATCCACTTCAACGACGACCTCGGCCTCTTCGGCCGTTTCTCGGGTCAGGACATGAGCGAGCGCGATCCGAAGTCGCTGCGCGAGTCCTATGACGCGTTCAGGGTCGTCGTATCCAGATTCCCGCAAAGCAAGTACGCGCCGGACGCCGCACAGCGCATGCGTTATATCGTGAACGCACTGGCGTCGCACGAAGTGCACGCGGCCGACTACTACTACCGCCGTGGCGCCTACGTGGCCGCGATCAACCGCGCACAGCTCGCAATCAAGGAGTACCAGAGCGCGCCGGCGATCGAAGATGCGCTGCACATCATGATCCTTTCGTACCAGAAGCTGGATCAGCCGCAGCTCGCCGAGGATACCCGCCGCGTGCTCGCCGCTACGTTCCCGGACAGCCCCTATATCACCGGCCACGCCCGCGCAGGCAAGGAAACGAAATCCTGGTGGCAGATCTGGTGATCGTGTTTTTGGCCCGCTTCCGGGCTGAAAAAAAGCCCCGCAGATGCGGGGCTTTTTTTACGCTTCGCGCCGCGCCAGGATTGCGGCGCGACGTCATCTCGGGCACTCAGTCGCGCTCGAACAGCGCAATCGACTCCACATGCGACGTGTGCGGAAACATGTTCACGACGCCCGCACCCTTGAGCCGGTAGCCTGCCTCGTGCACGAGCAGGCCTGCGTCACGCGCAAGCGTCGCGGGATTGCACGAAACGTAGACGATGCGCTGCGGTAGCGGGCCCTCACCGCTCTGCGCGATGTCCGCAAGCGCCCTCGACACCGCGAGCGCGCCTTCGCGCGGTGGGTCGACGAGGAACTTGTCGAAGGCGCCCAGCGCACGCATGTCGTCGGCGGTCACTTCGAACAGGTTGCGGCAAGCAAACGATGTATGGCCGTCCACGCCGTTCTCGCGCGCGTTCTCGAGCGCGCGCGCCGTTAGCGCGTCACTGCCTTCGATCCCCACCACCTCACGCGCGAGCCGCGCGAGCGGCAGCGTGAAGTTGCCGATCCCGCAGAACAGATCGAGCACGCGGTCGCCCTTCTGCGGCGCGAGCAGGCGCAGCGCGCGGCCGACCAGCACGCGGTTGATCTGATGATTGACCTGCGTGAAATCCGTCGGCTTGAACGGCATCCGGATGTCGAATTCGGGCAGCGTGTAATCGAGTTGCGCGTCGAGCGGATAGAACGGAAACACCGTGTCCGGGCCCTTCGGCTGCAACCAGAACTGGACGTTGTGTTCGTCGGCGAAGCTGCGCAGCAATCCTTCGTCGGCTGCGGTAAGCGGCTCCAGGATGCGCAGCACGAGCGCTGTCACGCTCGAACCGACGGCCAGCTCGATCTGCGGCATGCGATCTCGGATCGACAGCCCCTCAACCAGCTTGCGCAGCGGCACCAGCATCGCCGAAACGTGCGGCGGCAGCACCTCGCAGCTCGTCATATCGGCGACGTAGCTGCTCTTCTTCTCGTGGAAACCGACCAGCACGCCGCCCTTCTTCGGCACGTTGCGCACGGTGAGACGCGCGCGGTAGCGGTAACCCCACGATGGACCGTGAATCGGCCGGAACATTGATTCGGCGCGCACCTTGGAAAGATGTGCGAGGTTGTCTTCGAGCACACGCTGCTTGACCGCGATCTGGGCGCGCACGTCCAGATGCTGCATGGAACAGCCACCGCAGGTGCCAAAGAACTGGC
Source organism: Paraburkholderia dinghuensis (assembly GCF_003837865.1). GTDB lineage: Bacteria > Pseudomonadota > Gammaproteobacteria > Burkholderiales > Burkholderiaceae > Paraburkholderia > Paraburkholderia dinghuensis. The sequence continues at coordinate 107,378 of NZ_RQIS01000005.1, forward strand.
ACTGCGGTTTCGTGCGAATCGAGCTTTCGCGCAACACATTCACTACCTGCGCCTGCTCGAAGCTCGGCTTCTTACGGTAGCTCGAGTAGGTCACGCGCTCGCCGGGCAGCGCGCCCTCGACGAAAATCACCTTGCCCGGCTCGCCTGTCTCGGTAACGGTGCGACCGACGCCGCGTGCCTCCATGTCGAGTGACTCGATCTCCAGAATCGGGGCATGAAGCACCGACGCTTCCGCGGCGGCGCGCCGTTCGGCCCGACGCTCGCGCTTCGAGCGCTTCGCGGGAACGGCGGCGGCATCCGGTGCGGGCGCGGCGTGGACGGGGTCGGCTTGAGGATCGGGGGCAGCTTGAGACACCAGCGGGTTCCTGACAAACAGTGGGGTGAACGATGGGCGAAGGCGAGATTGTAGACGAACTCGGCACCGCCGCCCTCGACGAGCCATAGCGGAACCCACATTGCCGCACCTTGGGGTTTTACCAATACGTCCGGCAAGGGATCACACTGGCGTCTTTAGGGCAATTCGATGGAAAATCACGCGTGCAACACTGATTGATCACACCCCACTTTTATTGCTGGAGCCGAATTGAGCAAGTTATTCCGCTTTGCGGCGGCCGTCGCGCCGCTTCTCGTCCTCGCCGCCTGTGCCTCGTCCGACAAGGAGCCCGAAAAACTTATCGCCTCCGTTTCGCCGGGGCTCACGCAAACAGAAGTGATGCGACATCTTGGACCGCCTGATCACGTCTACGATTACGCTGGCCGTGACTGCTTCCAGTATGCGCTCGGCGACAAGAATGTCCCGCTTGCGGTCTATTTCGACGATCAAGGTCGAGTGGTCAGCTCCACGCGCGAGGCGTGCAAGGGCCGCATGCGCTGACGTCCGTTACGGCGGGCGGTGCGACTGCGCGCACCTGCCCCCGGCGCTCCCGCGGCTTGCCTTTGGGCTACAGTGAAGCGATACCGCTTTGCGTCTGGATAGCCCATGAAACTGCTCAGCTGGAACATACAATGGGGCCGCGACGCGGCGGGTGTCGTGGATCTCGCGCGCACGGTGCGCGAGGCGCTGCGGTTTGCCGACTTCGACGTGCTTTGCCTGCAGGAAGTCACGCGCGGCTTTGGCGCGTTGCCGGGCGCCCCCGGCGACGATCAGTTCGCCGAACTGGCGGCGCTTCTGCCCGGTTTCACGATTATCGAGGGAATCGGGGTCGATCTTCCCGCGCCGCGAGACGCGCCGGGCGCACACCGGCGCCAGTTCGGCAACGCTATCGCGAGTCGTTTTCCCGTCGCCCAGGTGTGGCGCCACCTGCTGCCCTGGCCCGCCGAGCCGACAGCACCGTCGATGCAGCGCGTGGCGCTCGAAGCGGTGCTCGACGCGCCGGGCGGCGCGCTGCGTGTGCTGGTCACTCATCTCGAGTATTACTCGGCGCGTCAGCGCCTCGCACAGGTCGACGAACTGCGGCGCTTGCAGCGGGAAGCGGCGGCACACGCGGCGCACCCTGCGCCGGCCGAAAACGACACGGGTCCATTCGCATCGACTGCGCGTCCTGCGAGCGCCATCGTCTGCGGCGATTTCAACAGTGCGTGGGGCAGCGACGCGTACACGCGCATGCTGGAACCGATCGCCGATAGCCTCCCGTTCTTCGACGCGTGGACCGCGCTGCATCCGGGCGCGACGCCGCCGCCAACCGCCGGTGTCTACGACACCGTGCAATGGTCGTCCGGCCCGCTTGCGTGCGATTTCATCTTCGTCACGCAAGACCTGCTCGGGCGGCTAACAGGCTGCGAGATCGACGGCACGACGCAGGCGTCGGATCATCAGCCGATCGTGCTGGAACTGGACTAAGATGCCTGGCCGATACCGCTCAGGCGCCGAACGCCGCGAGATACTCGGCCCAATGCGGCGCGGGTTCGATGGCAAGCGCATTCTTGACGTGCGTGATCTCGTCTTCGTATTCGCGTTCGGTAAAGCCGCCGCGCATCAGCTGGAAGCGGCAGTACAGCAGATACGTATTGACGACGTCGGTCTCGCAATAGTTGCGAATTTCCTCGATGCGTCCCTGCTGGAACGCCGTCCACACCTGGCCGCCGTCCATGCCGAGCTTGCCCGGAAAGCCGCAGAGTTTCGCAAGCGCGTCGAGTGGCGCGTTGGCGCGCGCCTGATACATCGCGAGCACGTCCATCAGATCGGTGTGACGTGAGTGATAGCGGCTGATGTAGTTGTTCCACTTGAAATCACGGTCGTCTTCGCCGAGATCCCAGTAGCGCGAAGCACGGATGCCGTGCACGAGCGCACGATAGTGCAGCACGGGCAGATCGAAGCCGCCGCCGTTCCACGAGACGAGCTGCGGCGTGTACTTCTCGATGGTTCGATAGAACGACTGGATCAGCGCGGCTTCGCCGTCCTCGGGCGTGCCGAGTGAGCGTACGCGAAAACCCTGACCATCGCGGAACACGCAGGAAATCGCGGCGACGCGCTGCAGATGATGCGGCAGGAAATCGCCGCCGGTTTTCTCGCGACGCGGGGCGAACGCATGTTCGGCCACTTCGGCGTCGGTCAGCGAGGCGGGAAGATCTTCGAGACGGCGAATGCCGTCGACATCGGGAATCGTCTCGATGTCAAATACGAGAACAGGTGTCATCCGGTTTAGGTGCGCAGAAATTTACAAAACGGCGTCCTTGCGCACGCCGTTGGAAGCGAAAAAGCGCTTGAGGCGCACCAGTGCTTCCTGCTGGATCTGCCGCACGCGCTCGCGGGTCAGGCCCATCTCGTCGGCGAGTTCTTCGAGCGTCGCCGGTTCGATGTGATTCAGCCCGAAGCGGCGCTCGATCACATGGCGATGCTTGTCCGACAGCCGTCCAAGCCAGGCGCGCGTAAGCGTTTCCAGTTCGCGATGTTGCACTTCCGCGTCGGGCGACTGGCTCTGGTCGTCGGAAAGGAGATCGAGCAGGCTGCTCGCGGGATCGAGGTCGAGCGGCGCGTCGAGTGACGCCGTATGCTCGTTGAGTGCGAGGATGTCGGTGACTTCCTCGGTCGTCTTGCCCGTGAGGTAGGCGATGTCGTCGATGCTTGCATCGCGCCGCTCGGACGCCGAGTCGGCGTTCAGTGAATTCTTCTCCAGGTGACGCTTCGCACGCAGCACCTGGTTCAGTTCGCGGATCACGTGCACCGGCAGCCTCACCGTGCGCGCCTGATTCATGATCGCGCGTTCGATGCTCTGACGGATCCACCACGTTGCATAGGTCGAGAAGCGAAAGCCTCGCGCCGGATCGAACTTCTCGATCGCGTGCATGAGGCCGAGGTTGCCTTCCTCGATCAGGTCGAGCAGCGGAACGCCGCGATTCAGGTAACCCTTCGCAATGCTCACCACGAGCCGCAGATTGCGCTCGATCATCACCTGGCGCGCCTCGAACTCGCCGGCCTTCGCGAGGCGCGAATAGCGCTGCTCCTCTTCGACGGTGAGCAGCGGCTTCACGCTAATGCGGTTCAGATAGTGCTGGATCGTGTCGGCCGTGAGTTCGGCCTGCAGGAGCGCGCGGAAATCGTCGGCATCGGAAGCGGGTTCGGCGGCTTCGCGACCGCCACCTTCCTCTTCAGCGGCCGACTCGCGCTCTTCGAATTCGCGCGAGTTGTCGAGTTCGGACAGCGTCTCGTCGTCGCCCGACGCAGCGCTGTCCTCCACCGAAACCGGGGTGGCCTCGCTGTCAGTCTCGGTTTGCTCCAGACGGCGCTTCGATTTCGGCATAGTCGGCTCGCTTCATTGCGGCGGCAAGTACTTCAGTGGGTCGACGGGCTTGCCCTGACGGCGGACTTCGAAATGCAGCATCACGCGGTCCGAATCGCTATTACCCATTTCGGCGATTTTCTGACCTTTGGTGACCGCATCCCCTTCTTTTACCATCAAAGCGCTGTTGTGTGCATACGCTGTCAAAAACGTCGCGTCATGCTTGATGATAATGAGATTGCCGTATCCGCGCAGCCCATTTCCGGCGTAAACCACGCGTCCATCGGCAGCAGCCTTGATGGAATCGCCGGTTGCGCCGCCGATATTGATGCCTTTGTTCTGCCCGTCGTCGAACCGGTTGAGCATCGGACCACGCACCGGCCAGCCCAATGCGATACTGCTCGACGCCGCTGTTGCGTCGACCGCACTGGCCTGCGGTTGCACCATCGCGGTGTTCGCGCCCGGACCTGCGACCGGCGGAGTCGCTGAGCCCGGCGCGATGCTCTGCACGTTGCCGGCCGGCACCGCCGCGGTGACCACACCCGGCGTCGCCGCGGCAACGTTTGCTCCCGGTGGCGCAACGCGCAGCAACTGGTCCACTTCGATCTGATTCGGGTTCGCGAGATTATTCCACGTCGCGATGTCGCGGTAGTTCTGCCCGTTTTCTAGCGCAATTCGATAGAGCGTGTCACCCGGCTTTACCCGATAGTACCCCGGAGGCGGCGGCCCGAGCGGCACAGCAGGCTGCGCGGCGGCTGTGCCTGCCGGCGCGGTGCGGTCTTCCACGGGTGCCAGATCGAACCGCGATGCGCAGGCCGTCAGCAGACAGAGCGCGATGACCGAGAGGCTGCGCTGGACTAAGGTCAAATCGACATTCAGGCGGTTTCCTGGCATCACGACGCTATTCATCGGTTTCAGATCACTCCAGATTTTAAGGGGACAAAGAAAACGCGATCGAGCCGCGACTCACGCCATTGCGCGGGGCCCGTGCGCTCGACAAGCGTGAGCACCTGGGTCGCCTCGCCGCCTGCGCTGGCGGGCGACGCGACGGGCGCCACGAGCCTCCCGCCAATGGCGAGTTGTTCGAGCAGCGCCTGCGGCACATCGAAGCCCGCGGCCGCGATCACGATCGCGTCGAACGGCGCCGCCGACGGCAATCCGAGCCGTCCGTCACCGTAGTGCAGACGGATGTTCGGGATGCGCAGCGGGCGAAGATTCCTCTTCGCACGCTCGTACAACGGCTTGATGCGTTCGATCGAATAAACGTCGCGCGCGATCTGGCTCAGCACGGCCGCCTGATACCCGCAGCCGGTGCCGATCTCGAGTACGCGGTCGAGCGTACGACCGGTGCCGGCGAGTTCGAGCATGCGAGCCACGACCGAAGGCTTCGAGATCGTCTGCTGATGACCGATCGGCAGCGCCGCATCTTCGTAGGCCTGAGTCGCGAGACCCGGATCGACGAACATGTGGCGCGGCACGCCAGCGAGTGCCTGAAGCACGCGCGCATCGGCAATGCCATTCGCACGCAGGCGTTCGACCATCCGCTCGCGAACGCGTTCCGAAGTCAACGCAAGTGCGCTGTTGAGCGGCACGCCCGGCGCACCGGATGTGGGCGTACCACTCGTGCGCTGTGGGGTATTGGAGCGTGCCGCAGCAGAACGGTTCGCGCTCGCCTGCAAAAGATGCGTAGCGGGTTGCGCTGCATGTGGCGCGGCATTGCCGCGGCGCACATCGTTCGGACGCGCGGGCGCAGTCGACGCGCCGCTCACCGGGCTCTTGTGGGCAGCGCCCTGCGTACGACCGGGTGTGCTGGCACCGATCCCGCCACCTGCGCGCGGCACCGATGGATTTGCCACGTCCTTCGCCACGCCAGTCTTGCCCGCGCCGCCGAGCGGGCCGCGTGCTTCGCCGTGACGCGAGTCGAGACCATCGCGACGGCGCGGCTCGCGCACGAGGTCCGCGAGCCCGAGCGGAAAACGCTTCGTGCGCTCGCCAGTCATGAAGCGCTGCCGCCCCGACGCACCCATGCGTGCGTCTCAGGCAACATCTGCGTGTGGGTCAGATCGAGTTGCAGCGGCGTTATCGACACGTTGCCGTGCGACACCGCGTGGAAATCCGTGCCCTCGCTCGCGTCGCGCGCACTGCCCGACGGGCCGATCCAGTAGATCGGCTCGCCGCGCGGGTTGGTCTGCCGGATCACCGGCTGCGACGGATGACGCTTGCCGAGGCGCGTAACGCGCCACTCGCCGACTTCGTCGTAGGGCAAGTTCGGAATGTTGACGTTCAGGAGCGGGTGCCCAGGCAGCGGATTCGCGAGGTAATGCGACACGATTTCGGCCGCGACGCGCGCGGCGGAATCGAGATGCGCCCAGTCCTTGTCGACGAGCGAGAACGCGATGGCCGGCACACCGAACATGATGCCCTCGGTAGCCGCGGCCACCGTGCCCGAGTAAAGCGTGTCCTCGCCCATGTTCTGGCCGTTGTTGATGCCGGAGACCACGAGATCGGGCTTGTGCTCGAACATGCCTGTGAGCGCGATGTGCACCGAATCGGTGGGTGTGCCGTTCACGTAGTAGAAGCCGGTCGTCGCCGAGCGCAGCACCGATAACGGCCGCCACAGCGTGAGCGAGTTCGATGCGCCGCTGCAGTTCTGCTCCGGCGCCATCACCGTGACTTCGCCGAGCGGCTTGAGCGCTTCATAAAGCGCAGCGAGACCGGGGGCGAGATAGCCGTCGTCATTGCTGAGTAGTATTCGCATCGGACGATTGTAACCGAGGAAAGAAGGCAGGCGAACGACAGTCCGGGAAGCCCCCACCAAGCGCCGCGCGCACACCGGGGTGCCACGCCGCGCTCCATTCCGGGCGCCCTTCTTCCCGACTTTTAGAGCCCGCACTGAATGGAACGGTCGTTCGCGCCGCGGTCCGGTGCCGTACACTGTCCGCTGATCCCGGCTTCATGAACGACGCGACAGAACACAGGAGACACGATGCGCGCCATCCGCTGCAACCAGTACGGTCCGCCCGATTCGCTCACGCTCGAGGAACTGCCCGACCTTACGCCTGACGCGGGTCAGGTCGTGATCGACGTAAAGGCCGCGGCCGTCAATTTCCCCGACGTGCTCATCATCGAAAACAAGTATCAGATGAAGCCGCCGCTGCCCTTTACGCCGGGCGCCGAGGTCGCTGGCGTCGTGCGCGCGGCAGGCGCCGGTGTGAAGCTCGCGCCGGGCACACGTGTGGCCGCCTATGTGGCTGCCGGAGGGTTCGCCGAGCAAGTCATCGCCGAGGCCTCCGCGTGCGTGGCGCTGCCCGATGGCGCCGATTTCGCGACAGCCGCCGCGTTCACGCTCGCCTATGGCACGTCGCATCACGCTGTGGTCGATCGCGCGGCGCTGCGCCCTGGCGAGACGATGCTCGTGCTCGGCGCCGCAGGTGGCGTGGGCCTCGCCGCGGTCGAAATCGGCAAGGCGCTCGGCGCGCGCGTGATCGCTGCGGCATCGAGCGAAGAAAAGCTGGGGGTCTGCCGGCGCTTCGGCGCAGACGCCACCATCAACTACAGCACCGAAGATCTGCGCGAGCGCATCAAGGCGCTCACCGACGGCAACGGCCCCGACGTGATCTACGATCCGGTCGGCGGCATCTACGCGGAACCGGCTTTCCGCAGCATCGGCTGGAGGGGGCGCTACCTCGTCGTGGGTTTCGCCAACGGCGAGATACCGAAGCTGCCACTCAACCTCACGCTGCTCAAGGGGGCGAGCATCGTCGGCGTGTTCTGGGGGGATTTCGCGCGCCGCGAGCCGCAGAACAACGCGGCGGCGTTCGCGCAGATGGTCGGCTGGATCGGAGAAGGCAAGCTCAAGCCGTATGTCTCGAAGCGCTACAAGCTCGCCGACACGGCTCAGGCGCTGAAGGACATGGCGTCACGTCGCGTAGTGGGCAAGATCGTGATCGAACCCTGAGCCGGCGCTCTGCGGCCAGAACGGATACGGCGCGCCATGGCGCGCCGTATTTTTTTGCCGACCGTGGCAGGCACCGCCGCTCGTTAGAGCTTCTCAATGTCTGCCGCCCTCGGCTGCCACTTCATCAGACGCTTCTCTGCGAACCCGACGAGCGCATCGAGAAGCAGCGCGAACGCCGTCAACACGAGAATGCCTGCGAACACGGTGTTGATGTCGAACGTGCCTTCGGCTTGCAGGATCAGGTAGCCAACGCCGCTCGCAGAACCGAGGTACTCGCCCACCACCGAACCCACGAATGCAAGCCCTACCGAGGTGTGCAGACTCGAAAATACCCAGCTCGTCGCACTCGGCAGATAGACGTGGCGCAGCAGTTGCTTGCGGTTCGCACCGAGCATGCGCGCGTTCGCGAGCACGACCGGGCTCACTTCCTTCACGCCCTGATAGACGTTGAAGAACACGATGAAGAACACGAGCGTGACGCCCAGCGCCACCTTCGACCAGATACCGAGCCCGAACCACACGCCGAAAATCGGCGCGAGGATCACACGCGGCATCGAGTTCGCAGCCTTGATGTAGGGATCGGAAAGCGCGCTTGCCATGGGTGCGAGCGCGAGCCACAGGCCCACGCCGAGTCCACTCACGGTGCCGATCACGAACGCGAGCACCGTCTCGACCAGCGTGACCCACAGATGCAGCCAGATCTCGCCGCCCGTGAACCACTCCCAGATGCGCACGAGCACCTTCTGCGGCTCGCCGAAAAGGAACGCGGCCTTGTCGGGGTCATCGAAGTAGAACGGCGGCAGGATCGACGGACTCGTCAGCACGTACCAGAGCGCGAAGCACGCGACGAGCAGCAGCCACTGCCACACGATGAGGTTGCCCCGGTTCGGGCGCAGCCGTTTCCACATGATGTTGTCTCTCCTGCTTTTCTTGTTCGGGCGCGGCGCGCGTCAACCGGCGGCGAGCTGCTGCTGGTAGCCCTTGAGTACCTCTTCGCGCAACACACCCCAGATCTGCGCGTGCAGCTCGACGAATCGCGGATGCGAGCGCACTTCCGCGACGTCGCGCGGACGCGGCAGATCGATCGCGAACTCGCCGATCGGATGCGTGCCCGGCCCCGCCGATAGCACGATGACGCGATCCGACATCGCAATCGCTTCATCGAGATCGTGCGTGATGAACAGTACGGCCTTGCGGCGCGCGGCCCAGAGGTCGAGCAGCTCGTTCTCCATGAGCTGCCGTGTCTGGATGTCGAGCGCAGAGAACGGCTCGTCCATGAGAATGATGTCAGGATCGAGAATCAGCGTCTGGGCCATCGCGACGCGCTTGCGCATGCCACCGGAAAGTTGATGCGGAAACCGGTCGCCAAAGCCGCCGAGCCCCACGCGCTTGAGCCATTCCTCGGCCTCCCCGCGAGCCTCGCTGGCCGCGACGCCGCGAAACGTGAGACCCGCCATCACGTTGTCGAGTGCGCTGCGCCACGGCATCAACGCATCGGCCTGGAACATGTATCCCGCGCGACGGTTGAGGCCCGAAAGCGGCTCGCCGAACACGCTAACCGTGCCGTCGCCCGGTTCAAGCAGCCCCGCGCCGACGTTGAGCAACGTGGACTTGCCGCAGCCGGTCGGCCCGACAACCGAGACGAATTCACCCGGCGCAATGCGCAGCGTCGCATTCGCGACGGCGGTGTAGCGCTGCGAGCGGTCGTCGCGCGACGCGAAGGTGCAAGTAATATTCTCGAGCGCGAGTGCGGGTACGGTCATCGTCATTCAGGAGCTACACGGATACGGGGAGTGGAAACGCCGCGGCGCGCGGCGCCCTCGCAATCGTGACAACACGATCGCGTAAGGTCAGCTCTTGACGGTCGCGAGCGCCTTCGTCACGAAGTCGTTGGTCCACGTCTTCGAGAGGTCGATGGGCTTGCCCTTCACGTTCGCATCGAACGCCTGCAGCGTCTTGAGCGACGTGCCGGGACCGCCGGCCGGCATCAGGCCGTCCGGCGAAAGCGCCTCCTTCACGTGGTCCCACGCCGCCAGATAGAGCGCGCGATCGCCGAGCAGATAGCTCTCGGGCACCGTTTCGATGAGCTGTGCGCCGGTCGCCGCCTGCAGCCACTTCAGAGCGCGGACCATCGCGTTGGTGAGCGCCTGCGTGGTGTTCGGATTCTTCGCGATGAACGCCTGCGACGCGTAGAGACAGCCCGCCGGCATGTCGCCGCCGAACACCGAGTGCGTATCGGCGAGCGTGCGCGTATCGGAAACGACGCGAATTTCGCCCGCGCGATCGAGCTTCGTCATCACCGGATCGAGATTGGCGAGCGCATCGATCTGGCCCGACTGTAGTGCTGCAACCGCACCGGCACCCGCGCCGACGCCGATGAACGACACATCGTTCGCCGTGAGGCCGGCTTTCGCGAGCACGAAGCTCGCCATGATCGACGTCGACGAACCCGGCGCCGTGACTCCGATCTTCTTGCCCTTCAGGTCGGCGATCGACTTGTAGCCGGGCATCGTCTTCTTCGAGACGGCAAGCACGATCTGCGGTGCGCGGCCCTGCAGCACAAATTCGCGGAACATCTGGTGCTGGGCCTGCAGCAGGATGATGTGCTCGAACGCACCCGAAACGACATCGGCGCTACCGCCCACAGCGGCCTTCAGCGCCTGCGAGCCGCCTGCAAAGTCGGAGATCTCAACTTCGAGGCCCTCGTCCTTGAAGAAGTTGCGGCGCTCGGCGATGGTCAGCGGCAGGTAATAGAACAGATTCTTGCCGCCGACGGCGATCGAAACTTTTCTCGTTTCCAGTTGGCCCGGCTGTGCAAAAGCGAGCGACGGACCCGCGAGCGTGGCGCCCGCGAGCGCGGCCGTCCCGGCGAGGAAGGTTCTTCGTTGCATGTGCGAGTCTCCTGCGGTCGTTGTGCTTGTCTTTCTTCCCGGCCGCGCCTCGTTCGTGCTTTCTAGACGATCTGTTGTGCGCGCAACCGCTCTATTTGCTCCGCATCATAACCCAGCGCCAGAAGGACTTCATTGGTGTGTTCACCGAGCTCGGGGCCGAGCCAGCGCGTGTCGCCAGGCGAGGCGGAGAGCTTCGGCGTGACCGACGGCAACGCGACGTCAACCTTACCTTGCCAGCGGAACTGCTGGATCATCTGGCGCGCCATGAACTGCGGATCGGTGAACATGTCAGCGACGCTGAAGATGCGGCCCACCGGCACGTCGGCGGCATTGAGCACGTCGAGTGCTTCGTCGATCGTGCGCGTAGCCAGCCATGCGGCGATCGCCCCGTCGATCTCCTGCGTGCGCGGCACGCGGCCGTCGTTGTGCGCGAGGTCCGGATCGTTGGCGAGGTCTTCACGGTCGATGGCCGTCATGAGACGCTTGAAGATGGGATCGCTGTTGCCCCCGATCACGATGCTGCCGTCCTTGCACGGGTAGGTATTCGACGGAACAATGCCGGGCAGCGACGCGCCTGTGCGCTCGCGCACGAGACCATAGACGCCGTACTCGGGCACGACGCTTTCCATCATGTTGAACACAGCCTCATAGAGCGCAACGTCGACGATCTGGCCGCTGCCGCCGTTCGTATTGCGGTGATGCAGTGCCATGAGCGCACCGATCACACCGTGCAACGCAGCGATCGAATCGCCGATGGAAATGCCGATGCGCGGCGGCGGCAGATCCGGATAACCGGTGATGTGACGCAGACCGCCCATCGACTCGGCGATCGCACCGAAGCCCGGACGATCGCGATACGGACCGCTCTGGCCATAGCCTGAAAGCCGCACCATCACGAGGCCGGGATTCTCCTTCGAGAGCACGTCGTAGCCCAGACCGAGTTTCTCCAGCAGTCCGGGCCGGAAGTTCTCGATGACGATGTCGGCTTCCTTCGCCAAGCGACGGACGATCTCCTTGCCCTCCTCGGCCTTGAGGTTCACGGTCACCGACTTCTTGTTGCGCGCCTGCACGGCCCACCAGAGCGAAGTTCCGCCGGCTTCCGGATAGAGCTTGCGCCACTTGCGCAGCGGATCGCCGCCCTTCGGGTCTTCGATCTTGATGACCTCGGCTCCGAATTCGCCGAGAAACCGCGCCGCGAACGGGCCCGCAATCAGCGTGCCGAGTTCGAGCACCTTTACGCCGGCGAGCGGGCCTGCCGGACGCTCGCTGGCTGCGGATTCGGGAGAAGTGGCTGTGCTCATGAGTGTCCTTTTGTCGATGGCAGTTAGTGCTTTAGCACTTACTGTGCATCCCATGCAAAGCTGTCGATGTCAGTTGGTGCTTTAGCGGTTGCCGACATCCAGTGCGAAGCTGTTCTTCGGTGCGCGACGCGCGACACCACGCCCGGCGCGTCAACGACGGGTTACATCGAGCGGCGGTCGATCATCGCGCGGGCGATCGTGCCCGCATCGACGTATTCGAGTTCGCCGCCCACCGGCACGCCGCGCGCAAGCCGCGTGACGGTCAGGCCGCGCGCCTTCAGCGCCTGGCCGAGATAATGCGCGGTGGCTTCGCCTTCGTTCGTGAAGTTGGTCGCCAGCACGACTTCCTTGACGACACCGTCCGAGGCGCGCTTCACGAGGCGGTCAAAATGAATTTCTTTGGGGCCGATGCCGTCGAGCGGACTCAGATGCCCCATCAGCACGAAATACAGGCCGCGCCAGGTCATGGTCTGTTCGAGCATGATCTGGTCGGCGGGCGTTTCGACGACGCACAGCAGCGTGGGATCACGTTCCTCGTCGAGACATGTTTCGCAGACCTGAGCTTCTGTGAAGGTGTTGCACTTCTCGCAGTGCTTCAGGTGTCCGGTCGCATACATCAACGCGCGGCCGAGCTTTTCGGCGCCATCGCGGTCGTGCTGCATCAGGTGATAGGCCATGCGCTGCGCCGACTTTGGCCCGACGCCGGGCAACACACGCAGCGCCTCGACAAGCGCAGCCAGGGCGGAAGGTTGTTTCATGCGGGTTCAGCGTGGCGGATCGATGAGTCTTGCGGCCGTTTTTTACGGCGGCCGCGAACCATGCGGGCGGCGTGCACTCAAGCACAGCGGCCCTGTGAAAAACGGGCCGCGGCGCATAAGCGCGCGGCCCGCAGACACCGTATCAGAACGGCAGCTTGAAGCCCGGCGGCAGCGGCAGACCAGCGGTCATGCCGCCCATCTTTTCCTGCGATGTGGCTTCGGCCTTGCGCACCGCATCGTTGAACGCTGCGGCAACGAGGTCTTCGAGCATGTCCTTGTCGTCAGCGAGCAAGCTCGGATCGATCGACACGCGGCGCACGTCATTGCGGCACGTCATCGTCACCTTGACGAGACCGGCGCCCGCCTGACCCTCAACCTCGATCTGGGCAAGCTGCTCCTGCATCTTCTTCATGTTTTCCTGCATCTGCTGGGCCTGCTTCATCAACCCGGCGAGTTGGCCTTTCATCATGATCGTGACTCCTTCTGAATCGTCTCTATCTGGATCCTGGAAAAGCGCGCGGCATGATTGCGAGGCCGCGCGCCGAAAATCAATGGACGGTCGGACTGTGGCCCGCCGCAGCATCCGGCGCGAGCGGCCGGATCGAACCCGGCACGATGCTCGCGCCGAAATCGCGAATCAGTTGCTGGACGAATGGGTCCGCGCCGATCTCGCGTTCTGCTTCGCGTTGTGCCTGAGCGCGCGCGGCGGCGTCGAGCGCGGCAGCCGTCCGGCGTGCGGGGCCCACTTCCACGGCGACATCGACGGTTTTGCCGAGCCGTTCGGCGAGCGCCGCCTTCAGTTTGACGACCTGCGAGGCCTCGGCGTATTGCGGCACCGGCACGCTCAGCTTGAGCAGCGCACCGTCGAGCGCAGTCAGTTCGCTGTTGAACGCGAGCTGGTACGAAATGCCCTTGAGCGGCAGCGTCGCGGCGAGCGTGGGCCAGTCGCCCGGGAAACCGATCGCGTCGAGCGGAATTCCCGGTGGCAACTTGCTCACATCAACGACCGCCACAGCGGGCGACGCAGCGGGTGAAGCTGCGCGCGGCGCGGCGGGTTCACTGTCATAGGCCGGAACGAAGCTGTCGTCGGGCGTCGCAAAATAGGCGTCGTCGGCACCGAGCGGCACGTAGTCGTCGGGCGAGATGTCGTCCCACGGCGACGCCGACGAGGCGTCCTGCGCGGGCGCATTACGGGCCAGCTGGCGAGCCTGCATATCTTGCGCAGCCGCAGCGCGACGGGCCGGATCGGGCGTCGGCACTTTGACCTCGGTGCGCGGCGCCGCGGATTTCGATCCGGTAGCGGGTGTCGCTGCCGATCCAGTGGCCGCCGGGCGGGCGCCGCGGTCGTTGGAAACGCGCATGCCCTTGCTGCGCAGCACGTCGAGCGCCGCACTTGCCCCACCGCGCGCACCAGACGCCGCAGCGGGTTCTGCGGTTGCATCGGACTGGGATTGCTGCTCCGGTTCGACGGGAACGGGCGTTGCTGCCGCCACGGGCGCTACGGTCGTGATATCGGGCGCGGCGTCTGACGCATCGCCTTGTGTCTCGTCCGTCGATTCCCACGGCGGCACGACGCGAACCGCAGCGGACGCGGCCGGGGTGGTCGCAACAGCCGCAGGCATCGCTTCAGCGCCAACGTCCAGTACGGCGGTGGACTTCGCCACTTCCACCGCACTCGATCCGGTGAGCGCCGCTGCCGGACGGGTGACCGCCGCAATGGCCTCCGGCGCAGCGACCGGTTGAGCGCTGGCAGCGGGGACACTCGCGGCGGAAGGCGCCATCGCAGGCGTGACCGCACTTGCCCCGGGACCCGCCACAGCCGGCTTCGAAGCCGGTGCATTGCCGACACCGCCCGCGCCAGTCGCCGGCTCGAACGCAAGCATCCGCAGCAAGGTCATCGTGAAGCCGGCGTATTCGTCGGGAGCGAGGCCCAGCTCATTGCGGCCAAGCGTCGCGATCTGATAGAAGAGTTGAACCTGTTCGGGAGAGAGAACAGCCGCGAAGCGACGCAGATCGGCCGCTTCGGGCCACTCGTCAAGCACCGACGCCGGCGCGAACTGCGCCCACGCGATCCGGTGGAAGAGCCCCGCGAGATCCTGCAATGCTGTCGAAAACGACAGGCTGCGCAACGCCATTTCGTCGGCGATCGAGAGCACGGCCGCACCGTCGCTCGCAACGAGCGCGTCGATCAGGCGGATCAGATAGCTCTGATCTAGCGCGCCGAGCATGCCGCGCACGGCCTCCTCGGTCACCTGGTTTGCCGAGTAGGCGATCGCCTGGTCTGTCAGCGAGAGCGCATCGCGCATCGAGCCGTCAGCCGCGCGTGCGAGCAAGCGCAGCGCCTGCGATTCGAACTCGACCTTCTCCTCGCCGAGAATGTGCGTCAGGTGCTCGACGATATTCGCCGCCGGCATCTGCTTCAGATTGAACTGCAGGCAGCGCGACAGGACCGTGACCGGGATTTTCTGCGGGTCGGTGGTCGCGAGGATGAACTTGACGTGCGGCGGCGGCTCTTCCAGCGTCTTCAGCATCGCATTGAAGGCGTGGTTCGTGAGCATGTGCACTTCGTCGATCATGTAGACCTTGAAGCGCGCATCCACCGGCGCATAGACGGCGCGCTCGAGCAGCGCGGCCATTTCATCGACGCCGCGATTACTCGCCGCATCCATTTCGACATAATCGACGAAGCGGCCTTCATCGATCTCCCGGCACGCGCGACAGACGCCGCACGGTTTCGACGTCACGCCCGTCTCGCAGTTGAGCGCCTTGGCGAAGATCCGCGACAGCGTCGTCTTGCCCACGCCGCGCGTGCCCGTGAAGAGGTACGCGTGATGCAGACGGCCGCCGTCGAGTGCATGCGTGAGCGCGCGCACCACGTGCTCCTGTCCGACGAGCGAAGCGAAGTCCTTCGGTCGCCACTTGCGTGCGAGAACTTGGTAGGTCATCAGGAAATTGTATCAGCATCGCCTGCGCCCACCGAGGATTCGGCGGGTCCCGAACGGATGCGCCGCGGCGCTCGCGCTTTGTACATGCACGCCCTGCAGGCGCGGCGCATATGAACCATGCCGCGACGGCAAATACAGTGACGATCGGAACCGGTGGGCGGAGCGAGCACGCGACAAACACCGGCGAGCACGCGACCAATACGGCCTGCGAGTCTGGGCGGGGGGAAATCCGGGGGGAATACTGCCGGGAACAACTGGAAGAAAGTAGAAGGTGACGAGCCTGACCCTCGGCACTGGCGGAAAACGGCTGTGGCTGCTTCGTTCCCGACCTGACCAGGTTGACCGCCCCTCCATGCGAGGAGGCCCGTCACGGCGCATTCTAGCATTGGTTGCGCTGCAATGCGACTGCCCCACGCGAAAAGCCTCAGCGCCGCGCGCTCTTGCAACCGCGCATGCTGCCTCCATATTGTGTGCGTGTGGCCATGCATTCGGTCGGGGGCATCTCTCTCGACGCAATTCAGGTGCCGCCGGAATAGCGAAGACGCCGCTCGGAAAATGCGCGCGTAGTGTCGCTTGAGAAGCTGAAACCCTGATGGCGATATGCGTACTATCACCATCGGCAACGCATAGGGATTTAGGCTACACTGGCGTCAGCAATGGGGTCCACCGTGCACAACTGCTCCGCACGGAGCTTGCGCGGATCGGTCCGGCCGCTTGCAGGCTTTCTTGTCGGCCTTCGGTCGACCCCGGATCAGTTTTCCGTTTTGGTGTATCGTGGCGAGCAATTTAGTCAGCCTCGAATCGAAAGAGGTATTCATAAAATGAGCGAACAAATCAAGCACATCAGCGACGCATCGTTCGAACAGGACGTCGTGAAATCCGACAAACCGGTTCTGCTGGACTTCTGGGCCGAATGGTGTGGTCCATGCAAAATGATCGCGCCGATTCTCGATGAAGTCGCGAAGGATTACGGCGACCGCCTGCAGATCGCGAAGATCAATGTGGACGAACACCAGTCGACGCCGGTGAAATTCGGCGTGCGCGGCATCCCGACGCTGATCCTCTTCAAGAACGGCGCCGTCGCTGCACAGAAGGTCGGCGCACTCTCCAAGTCGCAACTCACCGCGTTCCTGGACAGCCACCTGTAAGTCCCATTGCCCGCCGCGCCGCACTTCCCAGTTCCTTGTCTGTTCATTGTTTGCTTCTCATTGAACGCATTGAACTCACGTGTGGCCCGCGGGCGAGTAACGGTGCGTGTTGTCCACCGACAACACGCACCGTAAAAAACATGCCAACTCGCCACACAGGCGGCCAGCGGCGTGTGCTATGCTAGAATTCATAAAGCGTCTAACCGGCGCCAAATAAAGTAGCAAGCAAAAGTCCCAAGCAAGTCCTAGAGCGATTCCGCTCAATTCTTTCCCCCAGACTTCATTTCGTCGCAGTTCTCCCCGACGGGTTCTCCGTATGCATCTTTCCGAGCTTAAGTCTCTGCATGTCTCCGAATTGATCGAGATGGCCAATGGCCTCGAGATCGAAAATGCGAACCGCCTGCGCAAGCAGGAACTGATGTTCGCGATTCTTAAAAAGCGCGCCAAAACGGGCGAAACGATCTTCGGTGACGGCACGCTCGAAGTGCTCCCGGACGGTTTCGGCTTTTTGCGCTCGCCCGAAACCTCGTATCTCGCGAGCACCGACGACATCTATATCAGCCCGTCGCAGATCCGCCGCTTCAATCTGCACACCGGCGACACGATCGAAGGCGAAGTCCGCACGCCGAAGGACGGCGAACGCTACTTCGCGCTCGTAAAGGTGGACAAGGTCAACGGCCAGCCGCCCGAGGCCTCGAAGCACAAGATCATGTTCGAGAACCTCACGCCGCTGCACCCGAACAAGGTGCTGCTGCTCGAGCGCGAGATGCGCGGCGAGGAGAACGTGACGGGCCGCATCATCGACATGATTGCGCCCATCGGCAAGGGTCAGCGCGGCCTGCTGGTCGCCTCGCCGAAGTCGGGCAAGACCGTGATGCTTCAGCACATCGCACACGCGATCAAGCAGAACCACCCGGACGTGATCCTGTTCGTGCTGCTCATCGACGAGCGCCCGGAAGAAGTGACCGAAATGCAGCGTTCGGTGGCAGGCGAAGTGATCGCCTCGACCTTCGACGAACCGGCTGCGCGTCACGTGCAAGTCGCCGAAATGGTGATCGAAAAGGCCAAGCGCCTCGTCGAAATGAAGCATGATGTCGTGATCCTGCTCGACTCGATCACGCGTCTCGCGCGTGCGTACAACACGGTCGTGCCGGCTTCGGGCAAGGTGTTGACGGGTGGTGTCGACGCTAACGCGCTGCAGCGTCCGAAGCGCTTCTTTGGCGCTGCACGCAACATCGAGGAAGGCGGCTCGCTCACGATCATCGGCACGGCGCTCATCGAAACCGGCAGCCGCATGGACGACGTGATTTACGAAGAGTTCAAGGGCACCGGCAACATGGAAGTGCACCTCGAGCGCCGCCTCGCGGAAAAGCGCGTTTATCCGTCGATCAATCTCAACAAGTCGGGAACGCGCCGCGAGGAACTGCTCATCAAGCCGGACATCCTCCAGAAGATCTGGGTGCTGCGCAAGTTCATCCACGACATGGACGAAGTCGAGGCCATGGAATTCCTGCTCGACAAGATTCGCCAGACGAAGAGCAACTCCGAGTTCTTCGAGATGATGCGCCGCGGCGGCTGATCGCCCCGGCATCGCGCAAAACGCCCGCTCCATGCGGGCGTTTTTATTTCCGGCCGCTAATACTCTCGCGGGCCGCTCGCTTTATTCGCGTATGGATGCATCGCCCTCAACCTGCACGTGAACGTTCACGTTGACCTATAATTCGAAGCTCTTGCTACTGCCGCCGTCCCCGGCACGCAGCCAATGTCAAAGAATACCCAGGCGCCGCTCAACGTGCGCGATGCCGCGCTCCGGTTGAACGTCACGCCACGCACGCTCAAGTATTACGAGGAGCGCGGGCTCGTCACGCCAACGCGTAGCGAAGGCCGCTACCGCCTCTATGACGAACGCGACCTCGAACAGTTCGCGCGCATCCTTCGACTTCGCGCGCTGGGCTTTTCCCTTCACGGCATCGCCGAGATGCTCAAGCGCCCGCTCGAACCCGCCGGCGACGGACGCAGACGTTACTCGCAGGATTCGCTGCGGCATATCGCGGACGCTTTGGCGCAGCAGATCGATACACTCGATGCGCGCATCGCGGCCGTGCGACGCGAACTGAAGGAAGCGCAGACAGTGCGCACCGAACTCGCGGACGACCTCGACTACCTGAAAAAGCGCCTCGCGGGTGTGCCGTCCGAAACGCTGATCGACGAACGCCTCGTCGCGAAGAAGCGTCGCAAATCCAGCAGCGGACAAAGCCGGACCGCTGGCGGCGACGGGGACACGTCCGAATGAATTCCGCCCCGCCCCGTCAGCCGATCTTCAGCGTGGAGCGTCTGCGTGGCGACTTCTATCCGTGGGTGATGGCGTTCGCCACCGGCCTCGATTACTTCGACAACGCAATCTTTTCCTTTTTCGCGAGCTATATCGCGGGCGGCATCAACGCGTCGCCCGACGAACTCGTCTGGGCGTCCAGCACGTACGCCGTCGCCGCTGTGCTCGGCATCCTGCAGCAGCAATGGTGGGTCGAGCGTGTCGGGTACCGGCGTTATGTGTGCGGCTGTCTGCTTCTTTACGCGGCGGGCTCCGTCTTTGCAGCACTCAGCGAATCGTCGATCCAGCTCGCCTTCGCGCGAGGCTTTCAGGGCTACTTCATCGGCCCGATGATGGGCACGTGCCGCATCCTCATCCAGAACAGTTTCACCCCGCAGCAGCGCCCCGTGGCGACACGTGCGTTCCTGACGCTGATCGTGTTGTCCAGCGCGCTGGCGCCACTCGTTGGCGGCCTCGTCGTCGCACATTTCGACTGGCGCGCCCTCTTCGCCTGCACCGCGCCCGCGGGTGTCCTGTACGGTGTGCTTGCGCTTTTCGCCCTGCCCGACTCCGGTCACGTGCAACCCGAGGAACGAGGCGAAGCGCACTTCTGGCCCTATATCATCTTCGCGTTCGCGCAGGGCGCACTGCAGATCGCCATGCAGCAGGTGCGCTTCGAGCTATTCAGCAAATCACCCGGGCTGATCTTGCTCACCATCGCCGGCATCGGCTCGCTCGCGTGGTTCGTCTGGCATCAGTGGCATCATCCGAAACCGCTCGTGCGACTGCACGCGCTGCGCGAAAAGACCTTTCAGGTCGGCCTGCTGCTCTACATGATCTATTACTTCCAGAGCACCGCGTTCAGCTATCTGATCTCGCGCTTCCTCGAAGGTGGCCTCAACTATCCGATCGAAAACGCCGGACGGCTCACGGGTATCACGTCGCTCATCTCGGCATCGGCGCTCTTCCTGTACTTCCGCTATGCGAAGCTGTTGCCGCGCAAGAAGTGGATCATCGTGCCCGGATTCGCGCTCGCGGCCTTCGTCGCCTTCTGGATGACACGGATGCCGCCCAACGTCAGCCAAGCCTGGCTCATCGCTCCGCTGCTGCTGCGCGGCCTGCTCCTCCTCTTTATCGTGCTGCCGGTCGCCAACCTCACGTTCAGCATCTTCGAGATCGAGGAATTCAGCCACGGCTACCGGCTCAAGAACATCGTCCGGCAGTTGACGATCTCGTTCGCTACGGCCACTGTCATCATCATCGAGCAACACCGGCTCGCGCTGCACCAGTCGCGACTTGCGGAATATGTGAATCCGCTCAACCCGATCTTCCAGAACACCCTCGCGACGCTCACGCACGGCTTCGAAAGCCTCGGTCGCGCGCCAGACGAAGCGCACGGCCTTGCGATCGCCGAGATAAGCCGCATGGTCACGCAGCAAGCGAGCTTCCTGAGTTCGCTCGACGGCTTTTATTTCCTTATCGGCGTGGCCGTCTGCGGTGGTATCTTTGCGGCCTGGCAGAAGCAGATCGAGTGACCGGTCAAGACAATCCGCGGCACCCATCACGACACAATCCGGCGATGCTATCGAAACTGTCCCAGTGGTTCGGCGCGCGCCGCCGCGAAAAGGCGTTGCGCACCCATGCGATCGACGACGCACTCTGGCAGGCCACGCTCAACGGCCTGCCGTTCCTCGCGCACCTCGATGCCGCCGATCTCGCGCGCCTGCGCGATCTGACGAGCCTCTTCATAGCGCAAAAGGAGTTCTCGACCGCGCACGGCCTCGAACTGACCGACCGCATGACGGTATCGATCGCGGCGCAGGCATCGCTGCCGGTTCTGAATCTCTCACTCGATCTGTACCGCGGCTGGGTCGGCGTGATCGTGTACCCGGGCGAATTCGTAATCCGCAAGACCGTCGAGGACGAGGATGGCGTCGTGCACGAAGTCGAGCACGATGCGAGCGGCGAAGCATGGGATGGCGGGCCAGTGATCCTCTCGTGGGAGGACGCGCAAATGACCGACGGCACCGACGCCTACAACGTCGTGATCCACGAATTCGCGCACAAGATCGACATGGCGAACGGCGAGACGGACGGTCATCCGCCCCTTTATCGCCGCTGGCACGCGCCGCTCGATGCGTCCGCCTGGGCCGACGTCTTCGACAACGCCTACGATCAGTTCTGCGCAAAGGTTGACGCGGTTCCGCAGCGGCACTGGGCGCGCTTCGAGCGCGAATCGCTGATCGATCCGTATGCGACCGACCATCCGTCCGAGTTCTTCGCGGTCTGCACCGAGGCGCTGTTCGTCAAGCCGAAGGCGTTCGAGGCCGAGTATCCCGAACTGTACCGGCTGCTCGCCCGCTACTACCGGCAAGACCCGGCCCGAGCCGGTGCACTGGCGGGTTTTGGCGAGCCAGACCTCAAATAATCGCCAACCGGCTGATTATCTGGCATAATCTCCATTTTTCGACCTTGTGTAAGTGGCTCGCGCGATCAAGGTCCTGTGACACCGCAACTGCGGACCGCAACTACGGGGTTACAGGCACGCGGGTTGGCTACCGCCCGATTTAAGGAAAAACCATGAAAGAAGGCATTCACCCGGATTACCGCGAAGTCCTGTTCATCGACGTTTCGAACGACTTCAAGTTCGTGACCCGCTCGACGATCCAGACGCGCGAAACCGCCGAGTTCAACGGCAAGACCTACCCGCTCGCCAAGATCGAAGTGTCGTCGGAATCGCATCCGTTCTACACGGGCACGCAAAAGATCATGGACACGGCCGGCCGTGTCGAGAAGTTCAACAAGAAGTTCGGCGCGCGCGCCACGGGCAAGGCCACGAAGTAAGCTTCGCGGAACACCTGTACCGGCTTCGCGCCGGTCCCGGAACAGAAAGGGCAGCGAACGCTGCCCTTTTTTGTTGCTGCGCCGCTCCTTGTCGCACCGCTCTTCGCTTCTTTTTTCGCGCCGCTTTTCGCACCCTTTGTCTCGTCGGTTACCAGCCACGCCCACACCGGAACGCTTCGCATCAACGTTTGGGTCGGTCGGTCACCGTTTCGGGCCAATGCATCGTGGCGCGCCGCTGGTGGCCCGGCTAGAATGCCGGATGCTTCGGACCAGCCCGATGTTAGTGCCCACTGCAGCGACCCGGCATGCCATCGGCGCCGTCCTGGTTCGCCCAGAGGTACCGTTCCTCGCGGCAATGGCGCAACGGGGCCGCGCCAGCCGGTCCGCTCACCCGACTCTCTCGTACTGAATGAAGCCAGCCATTCGACTGACCGCCTCCGCCACCAGCGCCCTGCCGCGCTGGCTGCTGCTGGCCATCTGTATCGTGTTCGCGTCGTTCGGCCTGTTCGGCCGCGATCCGTGGAAGAACGAGGACGCAGCCGGCTTCGGCGTCATGTGGACCATGGCAGGCGGGACCTCCCACGACTGGCTGCTGCCGAACCTCGTCGGCAAATACATTACGGAAAACGGCCCCCTTGGCTACTGGCTCGGCGCGCTCAGCATCCGCATCTTCACGCCGTGGGTGGACGCGAGTAACGCCGCCCGCATTGCCACCGGCGTGCTCTTCTGTGTCGCCTGTGCGTTCGTCTGGTACAGCGCATATCTGCTGGGCCGCCGCCCCGAAGTTCAGCCGTTCAAATACGCATTCGGCGGAGAACCCGAGCCGCGCGACTACGGCCGCACGCTCGGCGACGGTGCGCTTCTGATCCTGCTGGCCTGCTTCGGCCTCGCCGAACGCGGCCACGAGACGACGCCACAGCTCATGCAGTTCGCCGGCATCGCGATGCTGCTATACGGCATCGTGCGCGCCATCGACAAGCCGATTCAGGGCGCACTCTGGTGGGGCCTCGCGCTCGGTATCCAGACGCTGTCGAGCGGCCTCGTGCAAGTCGCCGCGCTGCTGCTGGGCACGCTTGCCATGCTGGCCGTCGCCCCCGCGACGCGCTCACGCTGGCTGCTCGCGGCTGGGCTGCCGGTCGCGCTGATCGTCGCGCTGTCGTGGCCGATCCTCGCGCTGCATCTCTATCCCGACGATGCCGTCTGGTTCCTCAATCAGTGGATCAAGTCGAGCATCAACTACTTCTCGGGGCCGCCGGGCACGGTCCTGCGCTACGCCGCCAAGAATCTGCCGCTCTTCACGTGGCCCGCATGGCCGCTGGCAATCTGGGCCTGTTTCAGCTGGGCGGGCCTGCGCCGCGCGCCGCACATCGCGATTCCGCTGTCGATCATCGTCCCGCTCCTGATCCTCGTGGTCGTGCAGAGTCACGAAACAAACAGCCTTTTCATGATCGCCCTGCCCGCGCTGTCGGTACTGGCGACGTTTGCGCTGCCCACGCTCAAGCGCGGCGCGATCAACGCGATCGACTGGTTCGCCGTGCTGAGCTTCACGATCCTCGGCACGTTCGTGTGGCTGGTCTGGCTCGCCGGCATAACCGGATTCCCGGCACCGCTCGCGCGTAATCTCGCGCGCCTCGCGCCCGGCTTCACGCCGCAGTTCAAGATTCTTTCGTTCGTTTGTGCGCTCGCCGTGACCATCTGCTGGATGATGCTCGTCCAGTGGCGCGTCGCCCGGCATCCGAAGGTGTTGTGGCGCAGCGTCGTGCTGTCGAGCGGCGGCACTACGCTCATGTGGGTGCTGCTCATGACGCTGTGGCTGCCGGTCGTCAACTACAGCCGGACCTATCGCGACGTCGCGCAACAGATCGCTACCCACCTGCCCGCCGATTACACGTGCATCACGCCGGTCCGGCTCGGCGATGCGCAAATCGCGACCTTCGCCTATTTCGGGAACATGAACTTTTCGTTCGACGAAGACTGCGACGTGATCCTGCGCCAGGACACCCAGGACTACAGCGCACCGAGTCCGATGCCGAACTTCGCCTGGAACCTGGTCTGGGAAGGCCGCCGCGCAGCCGACCGCGACGAGCGCTTCCGCCTGTACGTGCGCGTCGACCGGCCGCATCCGCCGGCGACCCACCACGTCTGGCGCAAACGTCCGGACTGAGGTCGCCGTGACCGGTACCGTCCGCGGCGACGTACGCCGTATCGCCGGCCTTGCGTGGCCGGTACTGATCGGCCAGCTCGCGATCATCGCGTTCGGCGTGATCGACACGGCCATGGTGGGCCGCTACTCGGCGCTCGATCTCGCGGCGCTCGGGCTCGGTTCGTCGATCTACATTTCCGTCTATATCAGCCTCACCGGCATCTTGAGTGCGCTGCAACCCGTCGCCGCGCAACTCTTTGGCGCGCAGCGCGACGCCCAGATCGGCGAGATGGTGCGCCAGGCATGCTGGCTCGCGCTTGTGCTGATGGTGATCGGCTGTGCAGCGCTTTATTTTCCCGGTCCGCTGCTCGACCTCGCCCACGCGCCCGAGGCGCTGCGCGAGCGCACCGTCGACTATCTGCGGCTACTCTCGTTCGGGCTGCCTGCCGGCCTCTTCTTTCGCATCTACAGTTCGCTCGCCAATGCGGTCGGGCGGCCGCGCCTCGTGATGGTCATGCAGGTGGGCGCGCTCGTCCTCAAGGTGCTGCTCAACCGCTGGCTCATCTTCGGAGGACTCGGCGTCCCCGCGCTCGGCGGCCCGGGATGTGCGCTGGCGAGCACCGCGATCAACTGTGCACTCGCGGTGCTCGCCGTACTTGCGCTGACCAGACTCGACGTGTTCGCGCCATTCGGCATCTTCAGGCACTTCTGCTGGCCGCACTGGCGACGTCAGGCCGAACTGCTCAAGCTCGGCATCCCGATGGGGCTCTCGTATCTGATCGAGGTGACCTCGTACACCTTCATGGCGATCTTCATCGCACGGCTCGGCACGACGACGCTAGCGGGTCACCAGATTGCCGGCAATCTCGGCGCCGTGCTGTACATGACGCCGCTTTCGATTGGCGTCGCGACCTCGACGCTCGTCGCCCAGGCGCTGGGCGCCAACCGCCCGGCCGAAGCGCGCACGCTCGCGCGTCACGGCATCGCGACCGCCGTGACGATCGCGTGCTGCTTCGCCCTCGCCGTCTTCCTGCTGCGGCCGCTCATCATTGGCGGTTATACGCCGGACCCGGCTGTCGTCGTGGCCGCGATGCCGCTTGTTGCGATCGTCGCGCTTTATCACGTGTTCGACGCGCTACAGGTCTCGACGGCGTTCGCGCTGCGGGCGTATAAGGTCGCCGTCGTGCCGACCGTGATCTATGCCGTCGCGCTCTGGGGCGTCGGCCTCGGCGGCGGCTACGCGCTCGGCTTCGACGTGACTGGAACGGTGCCCGCCTGGGCCATCGGCGCACGGGGCTTCTGGCTCGCCAACATGGCGAGCCTCGTGATTGCGGGCGCCGGACTCATGGTCTATCTCGCGCGCGTGAGCCGGCGTTATCTGCGCGCCGGCGCCGACATCCAACGCTAGCGGGCTGGCAAACGGGGCTGGCGAACGCGTGCGCAGGGTCGCCACGCTGCACGCCCATCGCTGGCACGCCAACGCTCTACGGCGCCCGACATCTTGCACGCCACACCGTACCGGCGGATCGCTAAGTAACGTTGCGCGCGATCACACCTGAAAACCGTTCGCCTGCCCCACGGCGACACGCGCGACCGTTACCGCCCCTAATCCTCTGCCTACCCGATACACATAAGTATTAAAGATTGTTTGGCCCGATTTACGTGTCACAAATCGGGGCGTATAAGTCGAACGCGCCCGGTTCATGGATACGCCAACTGTCCTATCCTTGTAGCGCAGCACACCTGAAGGATGCGTCGTCCGTTCCCGGCTCCCTGGATTTGCCCTCAATGGAGTGATAGTCATGCTGAAAAAGCTGCTGATGCTGTTCGTTGCCTTTGGACTCTCGATGTCCGCGTTAATGGCGAGCGCCGTGGAAGTGAACACCGCCGATCAAACCGCGCTCGAGTCCGTCAAGGGCATCGGCCCGGCCCACGCGAAGGCGATCCTCGACGAGCGCGCCCAACATGGCCCGTTCAAGGACGCCGACGACCTCGTGAACCGCGTCAAAGGCATCGGCCCGAAATCGGTGGTGAACCTCGAAGCGGCTGGTCTGACGATCAACGGATCGTCGGCGCCGCCGTCCGGCAAACCCGCTGCAACGCCGAAGAGCAGCAAGGCGGCCACGAGCGCAGCGCCCGCTGCTGCCGCGAACACGGCGCCCAATCCGGCGATGGCGCCCGAGGCGAATGCGCCGCAGACCGCTTCCGAGGCCAAAGCCGGCAAGTCGAAGCATGCGAGCAAGAAAGAAAAGGCCGCCGAAGCCGCGAGCGCAGCTGAAGCGAGTCCTGCGGCCGCAGCGCCAGGCGCCGCTTCCGAGACAAAGGGCAAGAAGTCGGGAAAGTCGAAGAAGAGTAAGGCTGCGTCCGATGCAGCCGCTTCGGGCGCCTGATTATCGGCGCCTGCTATCCGGTGGTTTCCGGCCGAGACGATATTCGCCGACGCCGGTCCGCCACGCACGGTGCGCAACGTGTGCACCGCCCGGTTTTCCGGCCACGTTCCCAAACGTGGCCATCATCCTGTGAGAAAGTCATGAGCCTGCTAGATACCCTCGGTTCCCTGTTCGGTTCTTCGTCGCAGCAACAAGGCGGCGGCCACGCCCAACTCGTCGCAGCGGCGATGGAGTTCGTCAACAACCAGCCCGGCGGCCTCAACGGCCTCGTCCAGAAATTCCAGCAAGGCGGCCTCGGCGACGTGGTGCAGTCGTGGGTCGGCACCGGCGAAAATCAGGCGATTTCGCCGGATCAACTGCACAACGTACTCGGTTCCGATGTGGTCTCGGGCCTCGCACAAAAGGTCGGCATGCAGCCGGACCAGGTGAGCGGCCTGCTCTCCCAGGTCCTGCCGCACGTGGTCAATGCGGCCACGCCCAATGGCGAAGTGCCCGCCGACGGCCAGATCAACACCAGTAACGTACTTGGCACGCTGGGTAGCCTCGCCTCCCTGTTCGGCGGCAACAAGTCGGCGTAAGTCACGTTCGCGCGCACGCGCGGGCATAAAAAAAGGGCAACGGAAAAGCTCCGTTGCCCTTTTTTATGGTGTCGGCACACACGGCCCGATGAGTCCGGACCGTGCACCCGTCCTGCTCAGTGCACGACGCGCTCGAACACGAACTTGCCGTCGTGGATGTCGACCGGAATCACATCCTTTGGCCCGAACTTGCCCGCGAGGATCAGCTTGGCGACCGGATTCTCGATCTCCTGCTGTATCGCGCGCTTGAGCGGACGGGCACCGAACAGCGGGTCGTAGCCGACCTTGCCGATCTGCTCCAGCGCGTCGTCCGACACCACAAGCTCCATGTCGAGCTTTTCGAGGCGCTCGCGCAGGCGCTGCAACTGGATCCTCGCGATCGACTGGATGTTCGCGCGATCGAGCGCGTGAAACACCACGACCTCATCGATCCGGTTCAGGAACTCCGGACGGAACTGCTGCTTCACTTCGTTCCACACCGCGTCCTTCACGGCTTCCTGCGGCTCGCCCGCCATCGACTGAATGAGGTGCGAACCGAGGTTCGACGTCATCACGATCACCGTATTCTTGAAGTCCACGGTACGGCCCTGTCCATCGGTCATGCGGCCGTCGTCGAGCACCTGCAGCAGCACATTGAACACGTCCGGGTGGGCCTTCTCGACCTCGTCGAGCAGAATCACGCTATACGGCTTGCGGCGCACTGCCTCGGTGAGATAGCCGCCTTCCTCGTAGCCCACATAGCCCGGCGGCGCGCCGATCAGCCGCGCGACGCTGTGCTTCTCCATGAACTCGCTCATGTCGATGCGGATCAGATGGTCCTCCGAATCGAACAGGAAGCCCGCCAGCGCTTTGCACAGTTCGGTCTTGCCGACGCCCGTCGGCCCGAGGAACAGGAACGAGCCATACGGCCGGTTCGGGTCCGCGAGGCCCGCACGTGAACGGCGGATCGCATCGGCGACGGCGTTGATCGCCTCGTCCTGGCCGATCACGCGCTCGTGCAGTTTGTCTTCGATCAGCAGCAGCTTTTCGCGCTCGCCCTGCATCATGCGCGAAACGGGGATGCCGGTAGAACGCGACACGACTTCCGCGATTTCCTCCGCGCCCACCTGCGTGCGCAACAGACGCCGACGCGTCGGATTGTGCTGCTCGTCCGCCTCGGCCTGCGTGACCTGCTTCAGTTGCGCTTCGAGTTGCGGCAGCTTGCCGTACTGCAATTCCGCGACTTTCTCGAGCTTGCCTTCGCGCTGAAGCTTCGTGATGTCGGCGCGCACGCGTTCGATCTCTTCCTTGATCTGCGCGCTACCCTGCACCGCGGCCTTCTCGGTGGTCCAGATTTCTTCGAGGTCCTTATATTCCAGACTCAGGCGGTCGATCTCTTCCTCGATCAGTTGCAGACGCTTCTGCGAAGCTTCGTCCTTCTCCTTCTTGACGGCTTCGCGTTCGATCTTCAACTGGATCAGGCGACGATCAAGTTTGTCCATCTCCTCGGGCTTCGAGTCGATTTCCATCTTGATCTTCGAAGCGGCTTCGTCGATCAGGTCGATGGCTTTGTCCGGCAGGAAGCGGTCGGTGATGTAGCGATGCGAAAGCTCTGCCGCGGCGACGATCGCCGGATCGGTGATTTCGACGCCGTGATGCAGTTCGTACTTCTCCTGCAGACCGCGCAGAATCGCGATGGTCGCCTCGACCGACGGCTCGTCGACGAGCACCTTCTGGAAGCGGCGCTCGAGCGCGGCATCCTTTTCGATGTACTTGCGATATTCGTCGAGCGTGGTCGCGCCGATGCAGTGCAGTTCGCCGCGCGAGAGCGCCGGCTTGAGCATGTTGCCCGCATCCATTGCGCCTTCGGCCTTGCCTGCGCCAACCATCGTGTGAATTTCGTCGATGAAAACGATGGTCTGCCCTTCGTCCTTCGCAATGTCGTTGAGCACGGCCTTCAGGCGCTCTTCGAACTCGCCGCGATACTTCGCGCCCGCGAGCAACGCTGCCATGTCGAGCGAGAGCACGCGCTTGCCCTTGAGTGTCTCGGGCACTTCGCCATTGACGATGCGCTGCGCGAGCCCTTCGACGATCGCCGTCTTCCCGACGCCCGGCTCGCCGATCAGCACCGGGTTGTTCTTCGTCCTGCGCTGCAGGATCTGGATCGAGCGGCGGATCTCGTCGTCGCGGCCAATCACGGGGTCGAGCTTGCCCGCACGCGCGCGCTCGGTCAGATCGACGGTGTATTTCTTGAGCGCTTCGCGCTGGCTTTCGGCGTCCTGGCTGTTGACCTGCGCGCCGCCGCGCACCGCGACGATCGCACTTTCGAGCGCCTTGCGCGTCAGGCCGTGCTTGCGCGCGAGCTGGCCTACGTTGCCCCTGTCGTCAGCGACGGCGAGCAGGAACATCTCGCTCGCAATATAGGTGTCGTTGAGCTTTTGCGCTTCCTTGTCGGCCTGATTGAGCAGTCCGGCGAGGTCACGGCCGATCTGCACGTTGCCGTCTGTGCCTTGCACCTGGGGCAAGCGAGTGATTGCGTCGTTTAGCGCGTTCTGGAGCGCCTGAACCTGCACGCCCGCGCGCGACATCAGCGAGCGCGCAGAACCGTCCTGCTGCGCGACAAGTGCGGCGAGCAGGTGAACAGGTTCGATGTACTGGTTATCGTGGCCGACGGCGAGGCTCTGCGCATCGGAAATCGCTTCCTGGAACTTGGTGGTGAGTTTGTCGATTCTCATTAGTACGAGACCTCCAGTTTCTTAACTGTCACCAAATCTGAGGGGCAATATTCGGGTTTCAAGCACCCATCACGTCATTTTTTCCGATTTTCTGAATCAGACGCACGAACACGTCTCGGGCCGCGGCGTTGGAGCCCGCTGGAGCCCGTTGAGGCCCACTGTGGTCAATTGTCGCGCCCAGGAAGCGCGTAGCAGAAGCTTAATGTTCGCTCGAGGGGCGGCGCGCCGCCAGCTTTTTTGCCGGCGTCGGCACGATGGTGACGGGTGCAAGGCCGAGCAGGCCCGACAGTTCAGCCGTCGGCTGCGCGAGCTCGCCTATCGTGTAGCCGTCCAGTTCGGCCAGGAATGCCGCGCGGGCGGCCCATAGCGCATGCTTGAGACGACAATGCGGCTCGATAACGCAGGTGCGTCGCTCGACTTGCTCGCCGCCGAAACAAGCCACCAGCGCGAAGTCGTTCTCGGTATGGCGCACAACTTCGCCCACGGAAAGTGTGAGCGAATCTGGTGCGAGGCGCAGCCCGCCATTGCGACCACGGATCGTGTCCACCCAGCCCAGTTCGCCAAGCCGCTGCACAACCTTCATCAGGTGGTTCTTCGAGATGCCATACGCATCCGAGATCTCCTGGATCGTCGCGAGCTCCTCGCCGCGCAAGGCGAGGTAGAGCATGACGCGCAGCGAGTAGTCGGTGTAGTCGGTCAGTTTCATGATCAGCAGCGGACGCGGGCAACAAAAACCATACAATAACATGCAGTTGCGATGCAGGTTTTGCGCTGGTTGGGTATGATAGGTACTTCTGATAAAAGGGCGGGCACGCTCGTCCGAAATTCCCGGTTGTACGATGACTTCAACTGATGCCCCCGTCGCCGACACGCGACACGCCGAACCCACCGAAGAGAATATTCGCGACCTCGTCTACGCGTTCTACGACCGCGTGCGCGCGCATGCAACACTGGGGCCGGTGTTCGAGGAAGCGCTGGCGGGCCGCTGGGACGACCATCTTCCGAAGATGTGCCGATTCTGGGGCAGTCTCGTGCTCGGCAGCAAGACGTACCGCGGCAATGTGCAGCAGGTGCATCAACCGCTGCCCGGCATCGAACCGACCCATTTCAGCCATTGGCTTTATCTGTTCCTCGATACCGTCGAGTCGCGCTATCAACCCGCTGCGGCTGTGCAGTTCATGGAGCCCGCGCTCCGGATCGCGCAGAGTCTGCAGTTGAGCCGCTTTGGCTGGGACTACACGATTCCGCCCGAACAGCAGGCGCTGCTGGAGCGTATATCGCCGCGCAGGCGACCTGCGGACTCTGACCACGATCACAAAGTTCCGGCGCGCCCGGCTGGCGAGCCATTTCCCACGAAAATCGTCGGCCGGTCGGCAGACGTCGACGACGGTAGTGGCGCGGCCTAGCGCTCTGCAGCGACCCGACGATTTGGCTGTTAGTTGCATTTCACCGTCGAAGTCCATCCCATGGATCACGGCCGATGCCCTCGCCCGGCGACGCGAGCGCCCTCACCCCTTCTCCGGCGCCGCATTCCCCGAAGCGATCCCCCAGCGCGCGAGCGCCGCGTCGTCGGTTACGCGGGCGTCCACCCACCGCGCGCCATGCTCGGTCTCTTCCTTCTTCCAGAACGGCGCTTCGGTCTTGAGGTAGTCCATCACGAATTCGCAAGACGCGAAGGCGTCACCGCGATGCATCGAAGTCGTCGCCACGAGGACGATCTGGTCAAGCGGCGCCAGTTTGCCCACCCGATGCACGACCAGCACCTCGATGCCAGGCCAGCGGCGCTGCGCCTCGGCGACGATGTTCTCCAGCGCCTTTTCGGTCATGCCGGGATAGTGCTCCAGCTCCATCGTCGCGACGGTGCTGCCCTCGTTCAGGTCGCGCACGGTGCCGACGAAGCACGCCACCGCGCCGATCGCAGGATTACGCGCACGCAGTTGCGCGACTTCTGTCGTCAGGTCGAAATCTTCGGTTTGCACGCGCACAGGCATGACTGCTCTCCTTGGCGCTTCAGCCGCCCGTCACCGGTGGGAAAAACGCCACCTCGCAGCCGTCGGTAATCCGCGTACCCGGCTCGGTCATGACGTGATTGCAGGCCATGCGCAGCGCGCGGCCTTCCGCCAGCGTCTCTGCCCACGCGCCGCCGCGCGCGCGCAGCCAGCCACGTACGTCGCCCACCGTTGCAATGCCATCCGGCACCGTCACCGATTCCTCGGCCACGCCCAGCGCCTCGCGCACGCTCGCAAAAAATCTCAACTGGATCTTCATAACGTCCGGTTCAATACAGCAATTCAGTGAAAGGGATGAAGCGCACCGTCTCGCCGGCGCTGATCGCGTGATTCGGTGAATTGTCGATCAGGCCGTCGCCCCAGACCGTCGAGGTCAACACGGCCGAACTCTGGTTCGGGAACAGATCGAGGCCGCCCGCCGGATTGACACGCGCGCGCAGGAACTCGTTGCGGCGATCGCCCTTCGCCTGTGTGAAATCGGCGCGCAACGACAGCGCACGCGGACTGACCTGCGTCACACCGGAGAGCCGCAGCAGAAACGGCCTCACGAACAGCAGAAAGGTGACGAAACTCGACACGGGATTCCCTGGCAACCCAATGAAGAACGCTTCGCCCGTCTGGGCGTCGCCACGCCGCACCGCGCCGAACGCGAGCGGCTTGCCCGGCTTCATGGCGATCTGCCACATCGCGAGCCGCCCTTCAGCTTCAACCGCCGGCTTCACGTGATCCTCCTCACCCACTGACACGCCACCACAGGTCAGGATGAGATCATGCGCGGCAGCGGCCTCGCGCAGCGTCGCGCGCGTCGCGTCGAGCTTGTCCGGCACGATGCCGTAATCGGTCACCTCGCAGCCGAGGTTGCGCAGCAGACCGTTTAGCGTAAAGCGGTTCGAATTGTAGATCGCGCCGGGACGCAGCGGCTCGCCGGGCATCGTCAGTTCGTCGCCGGTGAAAAACACCGCGACCTTCACACGGCGCGCCACGTCGAGCGTCGCACAGCCCACCGACGCAGCCAGCCCGAGTGCCTGCGGCGTGAGCCGCGTGCCCGCGGGCAGAATCACGGAGCCCTTGCGGATGTCCGCACCCTGCGCCGTGATCCATTCGCCGGGCTTTGGCGTATGGACAAAGACCACGTCGTGCTCAATGGCCTCCGTCTGCTCCTGCATCACCACGGCATCCGCACCGGGCGGCACACTCGCGCCCGTAAAGATGCGTGCAGCCGTGCCTGCCGCCAGCGGCTCTGGAGCATGGCCCGCCGGTATGCGCTGCGAGACCGCCAGCCGGCGGTTGCCCTGCACGAGATCGGCGACACGCACCGCGTAGCCGTCCATCGCGCTCGTGTGCATCGGCGGCACGTCGAGCGGCGACACCACGTCGGCGGCTAGCACGCGATTCAGGGCGTCGAGCGTCGGAAGCGTTTCGGTCCCGTTATCAGCGAGCGCGAGCGGGCTCGCCGCGCCCAGCAGCGTCGCGAGCGCCTCGGCCGTGGAAAGCATCGGAGCGCGCGCAGCAGGAGCATTAGTAGGGGAATTGGACATCGGAGCGTCTGGGAGACGGCTCTCGAGCCGCCTGCAACGGTTGGTCTGCCGTTATTGTAGCGGCGAGGACACGGTGCTGTGCCGCGTCCTCGCTACGCAGTCGACTCCGGTCCGCCAGAAGCGGCGGTAAGCGGCTGAACCGGGATTAGTCCGCCGTATGCGCGGCGATGTAATCCTTCACGCGTTGTGCGCTTGCTGGCATCACCTCGAAGCGCTGCGGCAGCGACTCAAGCCCCGCGAACGCCGCCGGACGCTCGGCCTCGCGATCGAGTGCCTCGCGGATCGTCTCGCCGAACTTGATCGGCTGCGCGGTCTCGAGCACGACCATCGGCACGCCCGGCTGCAGATGCTCGCGCGCAACCTTCACGCCGTCGGCCGTATGGGTGTCGATCATCGTGCTGTAACGTGCGTAGACGTCGCGGATCGTCGCGATGCGATCGGCGTGGCTGCTGCTGCCCGACACGAAGCCGAACTGCGCGACGCGCGCGAAGTCGCCGCTCGCCGTGAGGTCAAAACCGCCCTTCTCCTCGACGTCGCGAAACAGTTGCGCAACGCGCGCCGGATCGCGGCCAAGCAGGTCGAAGACGAAGCGCTCGAAGTTCGACGCCTTCGAGATGTCCATGCTCGGGCTGCTCGTGTGCCACGTTTCTGCGGAACCGCGCACCCGGTAGATGCCGGTGCGGAAAAACTCGTCGAGCACGTCGTTCTCGTTGGTCGCGACGACGAGCTTTTCGATCGGCAGACCCATCATGCGTGCGATATGGCCCGCGCAGACGTTGCCGAAGTTGCCCGACGGCACCGTGAACGACACGCGCTCATCATTGCTCTTTGTGGCCGCGAAATAACCGGCGAAATAGTAGACGACCTGCGCGACGACGCGTGCCCAGTTGATCGAGTTCACCGTGCCGATCTTGTTCTGCGCTTTGAACGTCAGGTCGTTCGAGACGGCCTTCACGATGTCCTGGCAATCGTCGAACACACCTTCCACCGCGAGGTTGAAGATGTTCGGATCTTGCAGGCTGAACATCTGCGCGGTCTGGAACGCGCTCATCTTCTTGTGCGGCGAGAGCATGAACACGCGCACGCCCTTCTTGCCGCGCATCGCGTATTCGGCGGCGCTGCCGGTGTCGCCCGAGGTCGCACCGAGAATGTTCAACTGCTGGCCAGCCTTTGCGAGCGCGTACTCGAAGAGGTTGCCGAGCAACTGCATCGCCATGTCCTTGAACGCGAGCGTCGGACCGTTCGAGAGCTCGAGCAGTGAAAGCTGCGTGCCATTTTCCTCGCCGAGCGCGGTGAGCGGCGTGATCTTGCTCGCATCCTCGCCGTGGCGCACGTTGCAGTACGTCGCCGCCGTGTAGGTGCGGCGCGTGATGTCACGCAGGTCCTCGGCGGGAATGTCATCGCAGAACTTCGAGAGGATCTCGAACGCGAGATCCGCGTAAGACAAACCGCGCCAGCGCGCGAGCTCTTCCGCGGACGTCCGCGGATACTGCGACGGCAGATACAGCCCGCCGTCGCGCGCGAGGCCGCCCAGCAGGATGTCCGAAAACGAGTGATGCTCGCCGGCGCCCGCGCCGCGCGTCGATACGTAATTCATTGCCATGCCCTTAGTTCAGTCCTTCCATGCGCAGCTTCGTCACCGACGACTTCACGGTCGCCAGCTGCTCGATCTGCGCGATCGCCGCGTTCACCTTCTTTTCGACGGTGAGGTGCGTGATCAGAATGATGTCGGTCTCCGCCTTGCCTTGCGCGTCGATCTGCTCCGATTCCTTTTGCAGGAGCGCGTCGATCGAAATGCCGTTGTCGGCCAGGATGCGCGTGATGTTGGCCATCACGCCGGTCTGATCGGCGACGCGCAGGCGCAGGTAGTACCCGCTCGTGACTTCGTCGATCGGCAGGATCGGCGTGTTCGAGAGGCTCTCCGGCTGGAACGCGAGATGCGGCACACGATGCTCGGGATCGGCCGTGTGCAGGCGCGTGACATCGACGAGATCGGCGACCACCGCGGAGGCCGTCGGCTCCGCGCCCGCGCCCTTGCCGTAATAAAGCGTCGTGCCGACTGCGTCGCCGTGGACGACAACGGCGTTCATCGGGCCTTCCACGTTGGCGAGCAGGCGCTTGGCCGGAATCAGCGTGGGATGGGTGCGAAGTTCGATGCCGTGCTCGGTGCGTCGCGCGATGCCGAGCAGCTTGATGCGATAGCCGAGCTCCTCGGCGTACTTGATGTCGATGGCGTCGAGCTTGCTGATGCCTTCAACGTAGGCCTTGTCGAACTGCACCGGCACGCCGAACGCGATCGCGCTCATGATCGTGGCCTTGTGCGCCGCGTCCACGCCTTCGATGTCGAAGGTCGGATCGGCTTCGGCGTAGCCGAGTTCCTGCGCGCCCTTCAATGCGGTCGCGAAGTCGAGGCCGCGCTCGCGCATTTCCGAGAGGATGTAGTTGGTCGTGCCGTTGATGATGCCCGCGATGTACTCGATGCGGTTCGCCGTGAGTCCCTCGCGCAACGCCTTGATGATGGGGATGCCGCCCGCCACCGCCGCCTCGAACGCGACCATCACGCCTTTTGCGCGCGCAGCCTCGAAAATCTCGGTGCCGTGGACCGCCAGCAGCGCCTTGTTCGCCGTGACGACGTGCTTGCCGTTGGCGATCGCGCGCAGCACGAGGTCCTTCGCGATGCCCGTGCCGCCGATCATTTCGGCGACGATATCGATCGACGGATCGTCGACAACCGCATTGAAGTCGGTCGTGAGGTCCACCGTACCAGCCGCGCTGCCGAGCGCCGCCGTGGCCTTGGCCGGGTTGCGCGCGGCGACGCGCGTCACTTCGATGCCGCGGCCGGCGCGCCGTTTGATTTCTTCCTGGTTGCGGCGCAGTACCGTGAAGGTGCCGCTGCCCACCGTGCCGAAGCCCAAGAGACCTACTTTGATCGGTTCCATGCAGCGTGTGTTCGTCTCAAATGTGTGAAAGGGAATGCTGTGTTGTCCGTGGCGCGTTTTTACCGGTGATCGTACCGGTCATTGTGCCGGTCAGATCGACTCAGGTGCCGTGCCGCATACGGTAGCCGTCGAGGAAACGCGCGATGCGGTTGATCGAATCGGTCAGGTCGTCGACGTTCGGCAGGAACACCACGCGGAAGTGGTCCGGCTGCTTCCAGTTGAAGCCCGTGCCCTGCACGAGCAGCACGCGCTCCTGCAGGAGCAGGTCGAGGATGAACTGCTGGTCGTTCTCGATCGGATAGAGCTTCGGGTCGAGGCGCGGGAACATGTACAGCGCCGCCTCGGGCTTCACGCAGCTCACGCCAGGGATCGCCGTGAGCATGTTGTAGGCGAGTTCGCGTTGGCGATACAGGCGCCCGCCCGGCAGGATCAGTTCATTGATGCTCTGATAGCCGCCGAGGGCCGTCTGGATCGCATACTGGCCCGGCACGTTCGCGCACAGGCGCATCGAGGCGAGGATGCCAAGCCCTTCGGTATAGTCCCTCGAGCGGCGGCGGTTCTCGCCCGTCATGCCGGAGAGGAACATCCAGCCCGCGCGGTAGCCGCACGCGCGATAGCTCTTCGAGAGGCTGTTGAGCGTGACCGTGATGACGTCTTCGGAAAGCGAGCCGAGTGCCGTATGCGTCTTGCCGTCGTAGATGATCTTGTCGTAGACCTCGTCGGCGAAGAGGATGAGGCCGTGCTCACGCGCGACCGCCACGAGCCCGCGCAGCAGATCGTCCGAATAGAGGGCGCCGGTCGGGTTGTTCGGGTTGATGACGACGATCGCGCGCGTGTTGGGGTTGATCTTCGCGCGGATGTCGTCGAGGTCCGGCATCCAGGCGTTCGACTCGTCGCAGATGTAGTGAACCGGCGTGCCGCCCGAGAGGCTCACCGCCGCCGTCCACAGCGGATAGTCGGGCGCGGGCAGCAGCACTTCGTCGCCGTCGTTCAGGAGCGCCTGCATCGCCATGACGATCAGTTCGGATGCGCCGTTGCCGATGTAGATGTCGTCGAGTTCGACACCCTTGATACCCTTTTGCTGCGCGTAATGCATGATCGCCTTGCGCGCGGCGAACACACCTTTCGAATCGGAATAGCCGGAGGCCCCCGGCAGGTTCAGGATCATGTCCTGAATGACCTCGTCCGGCGCGTCGAAGCCGAACGGGGCGAGGTTGCCGATGTTCAGCTTGATGATGCGGTGGCCTTCTTCTTCGAGGCGCTTCGCATGTTCGAGCACCGGTCCGCGAATGTCATAGCAGACATTCTGCAGCTTGTTGGATTTCAGGATCGGTTTCACGGCGAGCAGTCAGTTAAATGGGGTAAATCGGGCCGAACAACGGCTGAACAGGGGGTGTACCGGCGACGGGCTGCGCTTTGCGGCGCAGCGGCCCGCGAAAAAACCAGTGCTGCCCGGACGGCTCGGACCCCGGATCCGAGCGTCCCTGGCAGGCCTGCCAAGCGCCCCCGCGTCTTGCCGGGCACGCCGCCCAGAGGGCGCCATCGACCAGACCGGAACTTCGGTGGAATAAGATACGGGGCCGCGGCCGGGGAAAACGGCCGTGGGCAGCCCTTCGGCCCGGTCCGGGGTGCGCGCCCCGGTTGCTGCCCCGAGGTTGCTGCCCTTTCGAACCGGCCCGGTGGACGCGCGTCTTGTCCCATCCCGGGATTGTCTGGCGGAAACCTCGGCCTGCCTGGTAGCTCGTCTGTTGATGGCGGAGCAGGCCGCATAGCTTGTGGCAGACGGCGCGCGAAGCGAGGGGCGCCGCAGCAGCGGCTAAAAAGTTATAATTTAGCGGATATTGCCCGACTTCCGCAATGCGCAAGACGCGACGTCGGGCGCACCGGGCGTGCCGGAGAATCCGGAATGACAACCAGGCGCGCCCATTGCCACACCCAGCGACGCCCATAGCGCCGCCACAGCGACGGCCGCCGCCCCGGCAATTGGCCGCCACGCGAGGCCGACTGCGAACGCACGTATCGCCAAACGGCGATCAGGCGGCCACTGAGCGGCAACCAGGCGGCGACAACCCGGAACAACGTTTTGAAACTACACCAGGACTCGAGCGGCGCGCTCAACACCGTCACCGGCTATGGCGCCGGCTACGTCGAAGTCAATCTGCAACGCCACGAAGGAAGCGTCATCGTCATGCCGGACTCGCCGGTCATCCCCTGGCCGGTGAGTTCGTTCGACGCCCTGACACCCGAACTGTTCGACATGCTGCTTGCCCCCGCCCCCGAAGTCGTCGTGTTCGGCAGCGGCGAGCGACTGCGCTTTCCGCATCCGCGCCTGACCTCGGCGCTGGCGGCGCGGCGGATCGGCGTGGAGGCGATGGACTTCAAGGCTGCATGCCGCACCTACAACATCCTGATGGCCGAGGGCCGCCGGGTTGCTGCGGCGCTTCTGATCGAACGCTGATCTGTCTCGCAAGTTAATCGAGCCTTAAGCCGCCGGGCGGCCCGATGACGTACACTTGCGCGCCGCGCGCATGAGGCGCCGCGGCCGTACCCCGAACGCAATAACAGGCTGGAACCCATGAACGAAACGCTTTCGAGGCCGCTGAGCCGCGCCGCGATCCTGCTGCTGATCGTGGCGCTCGCTGTGATCTGGTTCGTGCCGCTCGGCTGGCGCCACCTGTTGCCGAGCGACGAAGGCCGCTACGCCGAAATGGCGCGCGAGATGCTCGCGACCGGCGACTGGATCACGCCGCGCTACAACGCCTATAAGTACTTCGAAAAGCCGCCGCTCCAGACCTGGGCCAACGCGCTCACGTTCATGTGGTTTGGCATCGGCGAATGGCAGGCGCGCCTCTACACCGCGCTCACGGGCTTCGCGGGCGTGCTGCTGATCGGCTACACGGGCACGCGCGTGTTCAACGCGGCGACCGGCTTTTTCGCGGCGCTCGTGCTCGCGACCGCCCCCTACTGGAACCTGATGGGCCACTTCAACACGCTCGACATGGCCCTGTCGTTCTGGATGGAGCTCACGCTCTGCGCGCTGCTGCTGGCCCAGCGCCCCGGTCTGCCACGGGGCCAGGTGCGGCTGTGGATGTGGGTCTGCTGGGCAGCGATGGGGCTTGCGGTGCTCTCGAAGGGGCTCGTCGGACTGATCCTGCCCGGTGCAGTGCTCGTCCTCTATACGTTCATTGCGCGCGACTGGGCGCTCTGGAAGCGCCTCTACCTCGTGAGCGGACTGATCGTCTTCTTCGCGATCGTCTCGCCGTGGTTCATCCTCGTCCAGCAACGCAATCCCGAATTTTTCAACTTCTTCTTCATCGTCCAGCAGTTCCGCCGCTACCTCACCCCTGAGCAGAATCGCCCCGGCCCGCTTTGGTACTTCGTTCCGGTGATCCTCGTGGGGTTCCTGCCGTGGCTCTCGGTGAGCGTGCAAAGTCTGCGTCACGCGCTCTCGACGCCGCGCCAGCCCAACGGGTTCGCACCCGTCACGCTGATGCTCGTGTGGAGCGTCTTCATCTTCGTGTTTTTCAGCGTCTCGCACTCGAAGCTGCTGTCCTACACGCTGCCAATCGCCCCGCCGCTCGCGCTTTTGATCGGCATGTACCTGCCGCTGATGACCCGCGAACAATGGCGCCGCCACCTCGCCGGCTACATGTTCCTGTGCCTCGCGCTTGCGATCGGCTCGTTCTACCTCACGCGACTCGGTGACGCGCGTAATCCAAACGTGCTCTATCGCGAATTCCAGGTGTGGGTGTTCGCTGCGGCGGCGGTGGGCTTCGTCGTGACGGCCATCGGCCTGTGGCTGAACCGCTCGCCGCGCACGCCCGCGACTGGCGCGGCCTCCCCGGCCGTCGCGCTCGGCACGGCATGGCTCCTGCTCGCGACGATCGCCGGCACCGGCCACGACGTCTTCGGCACCGTCAGTTCGGGCGCGCCGCTAGCGCCAGCCGTGCGCGCGGCCATCGCAAAATTACCGCCCGACACGCCGTTCTATTCGGTTGGCGTGCTCGACCACACGCTGCCGTTCTACGTGGGCCACACCATGACGATGGTCGCGGTCACCGACGAGCTCAAATTCGGCATCGACGAGGAACCGCAGAAGTGGATTCCGACCATCGACGAGTGGAAACAGCGCTGGAAAGCCTCCCGCTACGCGCTCGCATTGCTCCCGGCGCAGCGGTACGACGAACTGGCCGCGCAGGGTCTGCCGATGCAGGTAGTTGCGCGTGACGCCCGGCGCGTGGTGGTCGAAAGGCCGCCGCAGCCATGAGCGCCGGTCGGCGGCAGCGCCCGCCCAGGCGATAATTCCGGCTGGGCGCGCGGGTGCCACGCCGGAGCCACGCGAATGCCACGTAAGTGCCGCCACCCTCCGCCCCCAATATCTGTCGAATTTTCCTGAAATGAATCCGATTTCCCTCTTCTGCATCCTCGCCGGCGTCGGCCTGAATGCCTGCGCGCAACTGTTGTTGAAAGCCGGTGTCAATGCTGTTGGACACTTCGATTTCACGCGTGCGAACATTCTGCCCATCGGCTTTAAGCTCGCAACGCAGCTGCCGATCATTGGCGGACTGGCCTGCTACGTGGTGAGCGTCGTCGTCTGGATTGTCGGGTTGTCGCGCGTCGACGTCTCGATCGCCTACCCGATGCTCTCGCTCGGCTACGTGGTGAACGCCTTCGCGGCGTGGTACCTGTTCGGCGAGGTGCTTTCCGTCCAGCGGCTCGTTGGCATCGGGATCATCCTGATCGGCGTGTTCGTGCTCGCGCGCAGCTAGAAGCGTCTCGCGAGCCTTGCGGCAAGCCATTTCAGGCCCCATATAAGTAGTTTGCAGGGTTGCGGGCGCATCCTTGCATCTCGTCCCAATCTTCACGAGCAAAGCACTCATGACCCAGTCCAACGTTGCGTTCCTGCCGTTCGTCAAACCTGAGATCGACGAAGAAACCATCCAGGGCGTCGCCGACGTGCTGCGCTCAGGCTGGATCACGACCGGTCCGCAAAACCAGGCGTTCGAAGCCGCGCTGTCAGAATTCTGCGGCGGCCGCCCGGTGCGCACGTTCAACTCGGGCACGGCGACGCTCGAGATCGGTCTGCGCATCGCGGGCGTCGGTCCGGGCGACGAGGTCATCACCACGCCGGCGTCGTGGGTCGCCACGAGCAACGTGATCTATGAAGTCGGCGCGACGCCCGTGTTCGCCGACATCGATCCCGTCACGCGCAACATCGACCTCGACCGTCTCGAAGCCGCGATCACGCCGCGCACGAAAGCACTCATCCCCGTCTATCTGGCGGGAATGCCCGTCGACATGGACCGCCTCTACGCGATCGCCCGCCAGCACGGCCTTCGCGTGATCGAGGATGCGGCCCAGGCGTTCGGCGCGACGTGGAACGGCAAGCGCATTGGCGCGATCGGCGACCTCGTGTCGTTCAGCTTTCACCCGAACAAGAACCTCACGTCGATCGAGGGCGGCGCGCTCGTGCTGAACAACGAAGCCGAAGCCGTGCTCGCCCAGAAGTACCGTCTGCAGGGGATCACGCGCACGGGCTTCGACGGCATGGACTGCGACGTGCTCGGCGGCAAGTACAATCTCACGGATGTCGCGGCGCGCGTGGGCCTCGGCCAGCTCAAGCACATCGAGCGTTTCACCGAACAACGGCGCAAGCTTGCACGCGCCTACTTCGCGGGCTTCGAGGGCGGCACGGCGCGCAAGCTGGGCGTGGGTCTGCCTGTGGCGGACTTCGCGAACAGCAACTGGCACATGTTCCAGATCACGCTGCCGCTCGAAAAACTCACGATCAGCCGCGCCGCATTCATGGAGCAACTGAAGGAACGTGGTATCGGCTCGGGCGTGCACTACCCGGCGATCCACCTGTTTACGCTCTATCGCGAGCGCGGTTTCAAGGCAGGCATGTTCCCGCACGCGGAGCGATTCGGCGCGACCACGGTCACGCTGCCGCTCTTCACGCAGATGACGAACGACGACGTGGCGCGCGTATGCCGCGCCGTGAACGAAATCTGCGAGCAGTACGCGAAAGGCTGAGGCACGCGCCACGGCCGGACGCAAGGACAGGGGGCGGCACGCATGACAGCCATCCGCGCCTGTCGGGGGGAAAACCCGCTTACAAAAATAATCAACACACCACACGGCCGCACAACGAAAACGGAAAAGACGCACTCATGAGTCAAACGGAACACAGCACCTTGACCCCGGAAACGCCGGAAGTCTCGGTCATCATTCCGGTCTACAACGAGGAAGCCGGACTCGACGCGCTGTTCGAGCGCCTGTATCCGGCACTCGACAAGCTCGGCACGTCGTATGAAATCATCTTCATCAACGACGGCAGCCGCGACCGCTCGGCCGCCATGCTCGCAGCACAGTTCCGCCTGCGCCCCGACACCACGCGCGCGATCCTGCTGAACGGTAACTACGGTCAGCACATGGCGATCCTCGCGGGCTTCGAGCAGTCGCGCGGCCAGATCGTCATCACGCTCGACGCCGACCTGCAAAACCCGCCCGAGGAAATCGGCAAGCTCGTCGCCAAGATGCACGAAGGCTACGACTACGTCGGCACGATCCGCATGCAGCGTCAGGACAGCCTGTGGCGCCGCAAGGCGTCGCGCGCGATGAACAACCTGCGTGAGCGCATCACGCGCATCAAGATGACCGACCAGGGCTGCATGCTGCGTGCGTACAGCCGCCAGATCGTCGACACGATCAACCGTTGCGGCGAGATCAACACGTTCATCCCGGCGCTCGCGTACACGTTCGCGCAGAATCCGGTCGAAGTCGATGTCGCGCACGAAGAGCGCTTCGCGGGCGAGTCGAAGTACTCGCTCTACAGCCTGATCCGTTTGAACTTCGACCTCGTGACCGGCTTCTCGGTCGTGCCGCTGCAATGGCTGTCGTTCATCGGCGTGATTCTTTCGCTCGGCTCGGCCGGTCTCTTCGTCCTGCTGCTGATCCGCCGCTTCATCCTCGGCGCGGAAGTGCAAGGCGTGTTCACGCTGTTCGCCATCACGTTCTTCCTGCTCGGCGTGATCATTTTTGCGCTCGGGTTGCTCGGCGAATACATCGGTCGCATCTATCAGCAGGTGCGCGCACGTCCGCGCTACCTCATCCAGACGATCCTCGAAGAGCGTAACGGCAAGGCCCTGCTCGAGGACGTCGTACAGCCCGCACAGCCCGTGCAACCGGCCACGCTCGGTCAGGGAGCGCAACAGTGAAACCTCGCGCCGTCGTCTTCGCCTATCACAACGTCGGAGTGCGCTGCCTGCAGGTGCTGCTCGCGGGCGGCATCGACGTCGCGCTCGTCGTCACCCAC
Organism: Paraburkholderia dinghuensis; assembly: GCF_003837865.1. Lineage (GTDB taxonomy): Bacteria > Pseudomonadota > Gammaproteobacteria > Burkholderiales > Burkholderiaceae > Paraburkholderia > Paraburkholderia dinghuensis. Next base: position 150,879 of record NZ_RQIS01000005.1, read on the forward strand.
GAGGACAGCCCGACCGAGAATATCTGGTTCGGCAGCGTGAAGTCGGTGGCCGAGGAGCACGGCATCGACGTCATCACGCCCGCCGATCCAAAGAGCGCCGAACTGCGTGCGGCCGTTGCCGCGGCGCAGCCGGACTTCATCTTCTCGTTCTACTACCGGCACATGCTGCCGACCGACCTGCTCGCGCTCGCCGGACGTCGCGCGTACAACGTGCACGGATCGCTCCTGCCGAAGTACCGGGGCCGTGTGCCGACGAACTGGGCGGTGCTGCGCGGCGAAACGGAAACTGGCGCGACGCTGCATGAAATGGCGGCCAAACCCGACGCGGGCGCCATCGTCGCGCAGACGCCCGTGCCGATCCTGCCCGACGACACCGCCGCGCAGGTCTTCGACAAGGTCACGGTCGCGGCCGAGCAGACGCTCTGGCGCGTGCTCCCCGCGCTCATCGCGGGCGAAGCGCCGCACCTGCCGAACGATCTCGCGCAGGGCAGCTACTTCGGCGGCCGCAAGCCCGAGGACGGCCGCATCGATTTCAGCCAGAGCGCGCAGCACGTCTACAACCTGATCCGCGCGGTCGCGCCGCCCTACCCGGGCGCGTTCACCGACATCGGCGGCGAGCGCTTCGTGATCGGCCGCGCGCGCCTCGCGCGACCGGGCGCGATCGGTGCGACGCTGGCCGGATTGCCCGCCGGCATCCACGTAAGCGATAATGCGCTCTTCGCCGTCTGCGGCGACGGCCGCGCCATCGCGATCCACGAACTGCGGCACCAGCGGGATGGTCACGAATCCATCGTCACGCCGGCCGCGTTCGCCGAACTCACCTCATCTGCTTCCCGTCCATGAAAAAAGTCCTGATCCTGGGTGTGAATGGCTTCATCGGCCACCACCTCTCCAAGCGCATTCTCGAAACCACGAACTGGGAAGTGTTCGGCATGGACATGCATACGGACCGCCTCGGCGATCTCGTCAAGCATGAGCGGATGCACTTCTTCGAAGGCGACATCACGATCAACAAGGAGTGGGTCGAATACCACGTCAAGAAGTGCGACGTGATCCTGCCACTCGTCGCGATCGCCACGCCCGCCACCTACGTGCAGCAGCCGCTGCGCGTGTTCGAACTCGACTTCGAGGCGAACCTGCCCATCGTGCGTTCGGCCGTAAAGTACGGCAAACACCTCGTGTTCCCGTCGACCTCCGAGGTCTACGGCATGTCCACCGACGGCGAATTCGACCCGGACGCCTCGCCGCTCATCTACGGTCCGATCAACAAGCCGCGCTGGATCTACGCATGCTCGAAGCAGCTCATGGACCGCGTGATCTGGGGCTACGGCATGGAAGGCCTGAACTTCACGCTGTTCCGTCCGTTCAACTGGATCGGCCCGGGCCTCGACACGATCTACACGCCGAAGGAGGGCTCGTCGCGCGTCGTGACGCAGTTCCTCGGCCACATCGTGCGCGGCGAGAACATCAGCCTCGTCGACGGCGGCGCACAGAAGCGCGCGTTCACCGACATCGACGACGGCATCGACGCGCTCATGAAGATCATCGACAACAAGAACGGCGTGGCGTCGGGCAAGATCTACAACATCGGCAACCCGACCAACAACTTCTCGGTGCGCGAACTCGCGCACAAGATGCTCGCGCTCGCCGCCGAATATCCGGAATACGCGGAAACCGCCAAGAAGGTGCAGCTCGTCGAAACGTCGTCGGGTGCTTACTACGGCGCGGGCTATCAGGACGTGCAGAACCGCGTGCCGAAGATCGACAACACGAAGCAGGAACTCGCCTGGGCGCCGAAGTCGACTTTCGACGACGCCCTGCGCAAGATCTTCGAAGCGTACCGAGGCCACGTCGCCGAGGCCCGCGCGCTCGTCGAACAGCAGTAACGCGCACGCAAGGACCTGGCAACTTGGCCCGCATCGTCCTGAAAATCGACGTCGATACGCTGCGCGGCACGCGTGAAGGCGTGCCGAATCTCGCGCGCATCTTCGACCGCTACAAGGCCCGCGCGACGTTCCTCTTCAGCCTCGGCCCGGACCACACGGGCTGGGCGCTGCGCCGGGTCCTGCGTCCGGGCTTTCTGAAGAAGGTCTCGCGCACGTCCGTGGTCGAGCACTACGGCGTAAAGCAGCTGATGTACGGCGTGCTTCTGCCGGGCCCGGACATCGGCGTGCGGGCAGCCGCCGACATGCGTGCAATCCACGAGGCCGGCTTCGAATGCGGCATTCACACGTGGGATCACGTCTACTGGCAGGACAACGTGCGTAGCCGCGACAGCGACTGGACCGCGCGCGAGATGCAGAAGAGCTACGAGCGCTTCGCGCAGATCTTCGGCGCGCCACCCGTCACGCACGGCGCAGCGGGCTGGCAGATGAACGAAGCGGCCTTCGAACAGATCGACGCCTGGGGCATGCACTACGCGTCCGACGGCCGTGGGCATTCGCCGTATCTGCCGGTAGTGAAAGGCCGTACGCTGAACCATGTGCAGATGCCCACGACACTGCCCACGCTCGACGAAGTGCTCGGCGTGGACGGCATCGATACGGACACCGTCGCCGCGTGGATGCTCAAGCGCACGGAGAACAATCCGCACGATCAGGTCTTCACGCTGCATGCGGAACTCGAAGGCCAGAAGCTCGCCCCCGTCTTCGAGCAGTTGCTCGCGGGCTGGCGCGCGCAGGGCCACACATTTGCCACGATGGGCGACTACCATGCCACGCTGGACCGTGACATGCTGCCATCGTACCCTGTCACCTGGGGCGAGATCGCCGGCCGTTCGGGCGAGCTGATCGTGCAGCCCGACTGAACCCGCCTCCCGTGCGCGCGTGCCGCCCCGAGGTGGCCGCCGTCCCGGTGACGCGGCGCACACCGGCGTGTGTGCTCTCGCCAGCGCCCTTTCCGCGCGCCGCGCGCATCGCCCGACAATAACGACCGGAGAAACACGTGTCCATCGCAGTCGACCAACCCGTTCCCGACTTCACGGCGCCTGCCACCGGCGGCGACTTCACGCTGTCGAGCCTCAAGGGCAGCAAGGTGGTCCTGTACTTTTATCCGAAAGACAACACGCCAGGCTGCACGACCGAAGGGCTGCAGTTCCGCGATCTCCATCCGAAGTTCAAGCGGGCGGGCGCACAGATCGTCGGCGTCTCGCGCGACAGCGTGCGCTCGCACGACAACTTCAAGGCCAAGCTCGAACTGCCGTTTACCTTGGTATCGGATGCGGACGAAGCGCTGTGCACGCTCTTCGATGTCATCAAATTGAAGAAAATGTATGGCAAAGAAGTTCGTGGAATCGAACGCTCCACTTTCCTCATCGACGCCGACGGCGTGCTGCGCCGCGAGTGGCGCGGCATCAAGGTCCCGGGCCACGTAGACGAGGTTCTGGAGGCTGTACAAGCGCTTTGAGGCGCGTTATATTGGGTTTTAATGAGTGCCTGTCCACCCCATTTTCTGTCGCGTTGCGAACGAGGTGCAGCCGGACTTCCGAAGGTCGGCTACGCATACCCGGGGCAACACGCCACTACCGCAGTCGAGCCGCTTGCCTCGTTAGCCGGGGCAGCGGCTTTTTTGTTGGCTTTTTTGTCTGCAATCCCGCCATCGCCGCGACGGATTACCCTCCGGTCGCGCGTCTTTGCCAAGGAGGCGATCGAAAACCAGGCGAACCGGCATTTCCAGACCTGAGCGCGCACCGAGCGCGGCAGCGCGTGGCGCCCACCCGGTGCCACCCGCACCGCCCGAAAGCGCACCTACTCGACCACTCGACCCGAATTTTCGAGGGACACCATGCCTTTGCCTACCCCCCCCAGCAAGCTCGGAAACCTGCTGCCGCCCGAAGAATTCAAGGCGCGAGCGCGTAGTACGCGCGGCACCCGGAAGGCGGCGAGCGAGAACGACGCAAGCGACGTGACGGAATACAGTCCCGCGAACGTTGCCGAGCCGATGACGCCCGCAGCGAATGCCGCCACCACGCTGCGCACGGTGCCGCTGCCCTCCGGCAGCGCGGAGCTGGCCGCCCTCGAGCCTGTGACAGCCGCGCCTGCCCGCAAGCGCAAGCAACCGCAGCAAGCTGCACTGCTGCAGCCGGTTCAAGCGCGCGCCGAGCCCGAAACGCCTGTCGCACGCAGCGGCAAGCAGTCGCCCGCGAAGCCGGACACGACCGCGGCCGCCGGCACGCGCGGTGCCGCGAAGAAGCGTCTGCATCCTGAAGAAAGCAGCCAGGTGCGCAAGCTCTTCGTGCTCGACACGAACGTGCTGATGCACGATCCGACCTGTCTCTTCCGCTTCGAGGAACACGACGTCTATCTGCCGATGATGACGCTCGAGGAACTCGACAATCACAAGAAGGGCATGTCCGAAGTGGCGCGCAACGCGCGCCAGGTGAGCCGCACGCTCGACCAGCTGGTCGCGAACGCGGGCACGATCTCGGAAGGCATTTCGCTCGCACGACTTGGAAGCCGTGAGGCGCTCGGCCGGCTGTACTTCCAGACGACGCTCACGCACATCGAACCGGTCGACGGCCTGCCCGAGGGCAAGGCGGACAACCAGATCCTCGGCGTCGTGCGCGCGCTACAGCGCGACCGGCCGGACCGCCTCGTCGTGCTGGTGTCGAAAGACATCAACATGCGCATCAAGGCGCACGCGCTCGGCCTGCCCGCGGAAGACTACTTCAACGACCAGGTTCTGGAAGACAAGGACCTGCTCTACTCGGGCATCCGTGCGTTGCCGCAGGACTTCTGGACGAAGCACGCGAAGGGCATGGAGTCGTGGCAGGACACGAAGACCGGCACGACCTACTACCGCGTGACTGGCCCGGAATGCGCATCGATGCTCGTGAACGAGTTCGTCTATCTGGAGCCGCAGAACGGCGAGCCGGCGTTCCACGCGATCGTGCGTGAACTCAACGGCAAGACGGCGCTCCTGCAGACGCTGCGCGACTACGGCCATCACAAGAACAACGTGTGGGGCATCACGGCACGCAACCGCGAGCAGAACTTCGCGCTCAACCTGCTGATGAACCCCGAGATCGACTTCGTCACGCTACTCGGCCAGGCGGGCACGGGCAAAACGCTCGTTGCGCTCGCGGCAGGTCTCGCGCAGGTACTCGACGACAAGCGCTACAACGAAATCATCGTGACGCGCGCGACGGTGCCGGTGGGCGAGGACATCGGTTTCCTGCCGGGTACGGAAGAAGAAAAGATGCAGCCGTGGATGGGTGCCTTCGACGACAACCTCGAAGTGCTCCAGAAAACCGATGACGCGGCTGGTGAATGGGGCCGCGCGGCCACGCAGGAACTGATCCGCTCGCGGCTGAAGGTGAAGAGCATGAACTTCATGCGTGGACGCACCTTCGTCGACAAGTACCTCATCATCGACGAGGCGCAGAACCTCACGCCGAAGCAGATGAAGACGCTCGTCACGCGCGCGGGTCCGGGCACGAAGATCGTGTGCCTCGGCAATATCGCGCAGATCGACACGCCTTATCTGACCGAAGGCAGCTCGGGCCTCACGTATGTCGTCGACCGCTTCAAGGGATGGGCGCACAGCGGCCACGTGACGCTCGCACGCGGCGAACGCTCGCGACTGGCCGATTACGCATCGGATATCCTGTAAGCACATCGCGGGCGCACCGCGCACGCCGTTCTGAAGGGCCGTAACTGGATCGCCAGATACGGCCCTTTTTTATGGTCGAGCGTCCCGGTAAAGCAACAGTTGGCGCACGAACCTCATGTAAATTGTCAAGAATTCTTGCGAGCGCCCCGCCAGACGGGCTACCATCGCCGCATCACCAGCTATCCACCGCGGCGAGCGCCCTCGCCCGCCACAGCGTTTCATGCGCCGACTCTGGCTTCCGCTACTGATCGTGGTCTTTCTCGCGGCGTGTTCGAGTACGCCGGATAGAGTCGCGCGCAGCGGCAGCTCGTCCACAGGCTCTGACGCCTTGCGCACGCGGCCGCCCGGCCTCCCGAATTTCGTCGATCACAGTATCGGCCGCGAAGAGATCTCGATCCAGGCGATGGGGCTCGTCGGCATTCCATACCGCTGGGGCGGCAATACGCCCGATAGCGGCTTCGATTGCAGCGGCCTCGTCAAATACGTGCTCGCGCGATCGGCGTCCGTTAGCTTGCCGCGCACCACCGCCGAGATGAGCGAGCGCGGCCAGTCGATCGATCCCGGCGAAATCGCCGCCGGCGACCTCGTGTTTTTTAATACGACCGGGCGTCCGCATTCACATGTCGGCATCTATGTCGGCAATCTGCGCTTCGTCAACGCGCCCTCGACGGGCGGAACAGTGCGACTCGACTATCTGACGAACTCTTACTGGGCCAAACGCTTCGACGGCATACGTCGAATGGCGCCACCGAGGAACGCACCGGCACCGTTCGATACGCCGACATGGGAGGCGTCCGCGCCGGTGCAACACCCTGCCACCGTGGCTACGGCAACGGCGGTGGAGCAGAGCCGGCCAATGCCCACTGCTCCGTCTGCACCCGCCTCGCCGCCCGCACCGGCAGTGGCGGACGCGTTTGAGCCGCCTCCCGCAGCCCTCAGCACGGCGCATGTGCAGGCGCGCAGCGCTGGGGCAGTGACACCGGCTGTTGCGCCGTCCACTTCGATTGCGACCGGCAGCGGTGGCGCCACGCCGGGCCCGATTGCCAACGCAAGCACGCCGGCTGTGCCGAGTCAGCCTGACCCGATCAACGCCACCGCGGACGCCTTCGAACCGCCTCCGCCCGCCGCCATTGCCGCCGCGCGGCAGGCTGCGCAGGCGGGGTCGGTTTCTGTCACACCCCCGGCATCCTCGACCCAACCGGCGCCGTTCGTGCGCGCTTCGACGACCATCGGCGCGCCGCGCGCACCGGCGCAAACAATCGACGACCCTATCGCCCGCTTCGCGAACAGCGCTTTCTGATTTCCCGCACGCTCCGGCGTGCGCCCTTGTCCGCGTCCTTGTCCAAATGGCCAGCAAGGTTTTCGTGGCCCCCTGCGTCTGCTATCGTTTTGGTACTTTTTCGCAGCGAGGCAGCGATGGATCTCGGACTCAGCAACAAGGTAGTACTGGTGACGGGTGGTAGTAAGGGCATCGGGCTCGCTTGCGCCCGCGCGTTCGCGAAAGAAGGTGCGAAAGTCGCAATCGTGTCGCGCGACCCGGCCAACCTCGCCCGCGCGCGCGAGCAACTCGCGAGTGAGGGCCTGCACATCCATCTCACGCGCGCCGACCTGCACGAACCGCACAGCGCGGCGGACGTAGTCGAAGATGTGTCGACAGCCGTAGGGCCAATCGACATCCTCATCAACAGCGCGGGCGCGGCACGCCGTTACGATCCGGAAACGCTAGACGCCGACGCGTTCAAGGCGGCAATGGAAGCGAAGTACTTTCCGTACATCTACCCGCAACAGGAAGTGCTTCGGCGGATGGTGGAACGCGCAAAGGCCGGCATGAAAGCGGGCGCGACGGCCGAACCCGGAACGATCATCAACATCATCGGCATGGGCGGGAAGCACGCTAGTGACATCCATATCGCGGGCGGTGCCGCCAATGCCGCACTCATGCTCGCGACGGTGGGACTTGCGCACTATCACGCTCGCTACGGCATCCGCATCAACGCCATCAACCCGGGCGCGACGCTCACGGAGCGACTGCAGGAAGCGCTGAAGCTGGAAGCAGAACGGGAAGGCATCGACGAAGCAACGGCGCTCGCGCGCGGGCAAGCAAAATTGCCGCTCGGACGGTACGCGAAGCCCGAGGAAATTGCAGACGTCGCGCTATTTCTGGCGAGCCCCCGTGCGAGCTATGTCACTGGAGCGCTCATTCCGATGGACGGCGGGGGCGCGCCGATCATCTGACCGGGGCTTGATTTGCGCGCGCGACCGGCGCTTTGATACGACGGTCCGGCGCTGCCACGTGCGACAGCGCCGGGCATCGCCTTACATCAGGCGGTGGCCGATCCACCAGGCCGCGGCAGAGAGCGCCGCCGAAGCCGGAATAGTCAGAATCCACGCCCAGACGATATTGCCTGCCACGCCCCAGCGCACAGCCGAAAGCTTCCGGGTGGCGCCCACACCGACGATCGCGCCGGTGATGGTGTGCGTCGTCGAAACGGGAATGCCAAGCCAGGACGCAGTGAAAAGCGTCATCGCCCCGCCCGTCTCTGCGCAGAACCCGCCGACCGGCTTGAGCTTGGTGATCTTCTGCCCCATCGTCCGGACAATCCGCCAGCCGCCGAACAGCGTGCCGAGGCCCATCGACAGGTAGCAACCGCCCACGACCCAGATCGGCGGCGCGTCGGCGGTAGCTGCAGCGTAGCCTGTGGCGATCAGCAGCATCCAGATGATGCCGATGGTCTTCTGCGCGTCGTTACCGCCATGGCCAAGGCTGTAGAGACTCGCGGAAATCAGCTGAAGGCGACGGAATCGCCGGTCCACCTTGCTGGGTGGTGTGCGGAAATAGAGCCACGACACCAGCAGCATGAAGAACGAGCCGAGGATGAAACCAAGCAGCGGTGAGAGGAAGATGAACGCGACAGTGTTCATCAGGCCGTGCATGTTCAGCGAGTGCCAGCCCGACTTCGCGAGCGCCGACCCCACGAGACCGCCGATCAGCGCATGCGAGGAACTGGACGGGATCCCGTAGTACCAGGTCAGCACGTTCCAGCCGATCGCACCCATCAGCGCGCCGAACACGACGTAGTGATCGACGATATCGGGGTCGATGGTGCCCTTGCCCACCGTCTGCGCCACCTTCAGGTGGAAGACGAAATAGGCGATGACGTTGAACATGGCCGCGAAAGCCACGGCCTGCTGCGGCTTGAGCACGCCGGTCGACACGACGGTGGCGATCGAGTTCGCCGCGTCGTGAAAGCCGTTCATGAAGTCGAAGATGAGCGAAATGGCCACGAGCGACGCGACCACCCAGATGGCGAGTTGTATCGATTGCATCGCGGCGGACTCAGGCGTTTTCCAGCACGATGCCTTCGATGATGTTCGCGACATCCTCGCACTTGTCGGTGACGGCTTCGAGCAATTCGTAGATCGCCTTCAGCTTGATCAGCGTCTTGACGTTGTCTTCCTCGCGGAAGAGCTTCGACATCGCCGAACGCAGCAGCCGGTCCGCCTCGGACTCGAGCCGGTCGATCTCCTCGCAGGCCTTCAGGATCTCGCGCGCCTGCTTCATGTCGGACAGCAGCGCGACGGCGGCTTCGACGCGCCCGACGCATGCCGTGCAGACACGTGCCAGCTGGTTCGCTTCGGCCGTCACTGCCTGAACGTCATAGAGCGAAATGGCGGTGGCCACGTCCTCCATCAGGTCGAGCACGTCGTCCATCGTCGAGATCAGCTTGTGGATCTCGTCACGGTCGAGCGGCGTGATGAAGGTCTTGTGCAGCAGGTCGATCGCCTCGTGGGTCAGCTTGTCAGCCGCCTTCTCGGCGGCCTGGACATTCTGCTTGTGGACTTCGGCATCGGCCAGGTTGTCCATCAGAAGCTCGAGCTCCCGGCTTGCAGAAACGAGGCACTTTGCGTGCGCATTAAAGATTTCGAAAAACTTGCCCTCAGTGGGCATGAATCGGCCGAACATTTGAATCCCGGAAATAGGTCTCGGATTGCCGTTGTGAAACGGCAAGCTATCCGTCATAAAACGGCAAGCGTGCCGTCACAAACCGGCCACATTGTAACGTCGGACGGAAGTACCCGCACTTCTTGACGGACAGGGGCGCGGCGTTTGACCACGGGGGTGCAAACGCGTGTTAGTGGACGTTACTCGCCGTAAAAAGTCTGCGCTCCGGCAAAATTATCGAATTTCGTGAATTGACCATGGAACGTAAGGCGAACAGGTCCGATCGGCCCGTTACGCTGTTTGCCGATAATGATTTCGGCGGTGCCCTTGTCGGGACTGTCGGGGTTGTACACTTCGTCGCGGTAAATGAACAGGATCACGTCCGCGTCCTGTTCGATAGCGCCCGATTCGCGCAGGTCCGACATCACCGGCCGCTTGTTCGGACGCTGCTCCAGACCCCGGTTCAGCTGTGAGAGCGCGATCACTGGAACATCAAGTTCCTTGGCGAGACTCTTGAGCGAACGCGAGATTTCGGAGATTTCCGTCGCACGGTTCTCGCCCGACGAGGACCCGCTCATCAGCTGCAGGTAGTCGACGATGATGAGCCCGAGCTTGCCGCATTGCCGCGACAGGCGCCGGGCGCGCGAGCGCAGTTCCATTGGGTTCAGGCCGCCGGTTTCATCGATGAAGATCTGCGCCTCGCTCATTTTCTGCACGGCGTGCGTGAGTTTCGGCCAATCTTCGTCGGTCAGGCGGCCCGTGCGCATGCGGTGCTGATCCAGACGCCCGACCGAACCGAGCATACGCATGATGAGCTGCGTACCCGGCATTTCCATCGAAAACACCGCCACGGGCAAGCCGTACTCCACGGCAACGTACTCGCCGACGTTCATCGAGAACGCGGTCTTACCCATCGACGGGCGCCCCGCCACGATGATCAGTTCGCCGCCGTGCATGCCCGAAGTCATGCGATCGAGGTCCAGGAAGCCGGTCGGCGTGCCCGTCACGTCACTCGGATTGGCCGTGTGATAGAGCGTATCGATACGCTCCACGACCTGCGTGAGCAGCGGCCCGATTTCGAGGAAACCCTGGGTGCCGCGCGCGCCGTCCTCGGCGATCGAGAACACCTTCGCCTCGGCCTCGTCGAGCAGTTGGCGCACTTCCTTGCCCTGCGGATTGAACGCGTCCGCCGAGATCTCGTCGGCGACCGACACCAGACGTCGCAGCACCGCGCGGTCGCGCACGATTTCGGCGTAGCGTCGGATGTTCGCCGCGCTCGGCGTGTTCTGCGCGAGCGCGTTCAGATACGCGAGGCCGCCCACATCTTCTGCCTTGCCGGCGTTGCCGAGCGCCTCGTAGACGGTCACCACGTCGGCCGGGCGCGCGGACGAAATCAGGCGTCCGATATGCTCGAAGATGACGCGGTGATCGTAGCGGTAGAAGTCGCTTTGGGAGAGAAAGTCGGCAATCCGGTCCCAGGCCGCATTGTCCAGCAACAGGCCGCCGAGTACCGATTGCTCGGCCTCGATCGAATGCGGGGGGACTTTCAGCGACTCAAGTTGGGGATCGTTCGGAGCGTTCATGAGGGGCAATTATCGGACAAGCCGCCCGTCAGGAACAAGCAGCAAAACAGCAAAACTTCTGCGACCCGGCACACAACAAAAAAGGCAGAAGCCGTTGGGCTCCTGCCTTTTTCAAAATGACGGCGATCGAGCGGCCCTGGCGAGCCGCTGCGGCGCTCAGGCGTGCTCGCCCAGCACCGACACTGTGACGTCGACGAGGACGTCGGTGTGCAGCGAAACGTGCACCGGGTGGTCGCCCACCATCTTCAGCGGGCCTTCCGGCAGGCGCACTTGCGCCTTTTCCACTGCGAAGCCCTGCTTCGTCAGCGCGTCGGCGATGTCGGCGTTCGTGACCGAGCCGAACAGACGGCCGTCCACACCAGCCTTCTGGCCGATCTGAACGGTCAGGCCGTTCAGCTTCTCGCCTTCTGCCTGAGCGGCTGCCAGCTTTGCAGCGGCGGCCTTTTCGAGTTCGGCGCGGCGAACTTCGAATTCGGCGATCGCGTCCTTCGTTGCACGGCGTGCCTTCTTGTTCGGGATCAGGAAGTTACGGGCGTAACCGTCCTTCACCTTGACGATGTCGCCGAGGTTACCCAGGTTGACGACTTTTTCGAGAAGAATGATCTGCATTCGGATGCTCCTTATAGCGTCGTCGGGTTAGGCCTTGTGCTGGTCCGTGTACGGCATCAGCGCGAGGAAACGCGCGCGCTTGATAGCCGTGTCCAGCTGACGCTGATAGTGGGCCTTGGTACCCGTCAGACGCGCCGGCGTGATCTTGCCGTTCTCGCCGATGAAGTCCTTCAGCGTTTCGATGTCCTTGTAGTCGATCTGTTCGACGCTTGCAGCCGTGAAGCGGCAGAACTTCTTGCGCTTGAAGAGCGGGTTTTGCTGTTGACGACGCTTGTCGAATTTTTTACCAGTCGGGCGGGGCATGATTAGTCCTTTCCTGTACCTTGCATTTCTGTGATGTGAAACACCAGGGTTCGTGCGTTGCGGTGTTTTTTCGCCAGAAAACCCGTGAAAAGCGTCTCGACGCCCATCTCACAGCTTTCCAGCTTGCCGCATGCCTCACCGGCGGCCACCGCATCCATCGTCAGTTCCACGAGGCGGGCGATACCGGCCTCGACGACTTCGGTGCGGTGATGCAACGTGCAGCTTGCGATCGGAACGCCGGCCGGGGTGTACCGCACCGGTTCGCGTTCGACGACGCTAGCCGTCAGTTGCAGCCTGTTCACGTGGCGAATTTACACAAACGCGCTTGAATCCTGATGGCTTGATTAATTAAGCCTGCGCTTCGGTCGGCTGGGCAGCCGCCTTCTTGGCTTCTTCGCGCTGCACTTCCTTCATCATCGGCGACGGGCCGGTTTCGGCCTTCTTCATCTTGACGATCAGGTGACGCAGAACGGCGTCGTTGAACTTGAACGCGTGTTCCAGCTCGTCGAGCGTGGTCTGGTCGCATTCGATGTTCATGCAGACGTAGTGAGCCTTCGCGAGTTTCTCGATCATGTAGGCCAGTTGACGACGGCCCCAGTCTTCGATGCGGTGGATCTGGCCACCGTGCGACGTGATCGTGCCCTTGTAGCGCTCGATCATCGCGGGCACTTGCTCGCTTTGATCGGGGTGCACGATAAAGACGATTTCATAATGACGCATACACACTCCTTGTGCTGACTTTTGGATAGAAGCCGCCCGGGCGTCGAACCGGTGCGGCAAGTGAGAAGCCGAAGATTGTAACGCGACAGCACTGCGCGCGCAACTGAAATCGGCCGGGCAAGGTATGGATCGTGCCGCGAATCGGGCGTGTTTTCAATGACTTGCGCGGCGCCTCGTCCATGGGGCGCTAGCCGTGAAAGCTCCGCGCGGGCTCTTTCAGGTTTTCACGGGCCCTTCGTGGCCGTTCAGTGGTCGTTCAGCCGCCGCCCAGCCGCGCGAGGAGCGCGTCGCGCAGGCCTGTGAGCACCCCAGCCTCTCCGTCGGTAACAGCCCACCAGGTCATGCCATCCGCCTCCCAGCGCGCAAGCGCGTAGCCCTCGCTGGTGGGCGGCGGGCTCGCCGTCACGGCGGGCCCTGTGCTGCCCGGCGGGAACACGTAGACATCGATCACGTGCTTGTCGTGGTGATAGATGAGCACCGCCACGCGTTCGCGCCCCACATAGTCGAGCCGCCCGCCGACGAGCGGATAGCCCGCCGCCGCGAGATCCTCGACGGGCGGCGCATAGTCGATCTTGCCGTTGAACCACGGCTTGACCGTGTGCTTGTCCGTCGAGATCACATCGAGGTCGCGACCCGAGATCTGGGCGCGGACGTGGCTCGACACGATTTCGTCGACGAACGCGCCGCCTGCCGCCGGATGGCGCAGATTCAGCGCCGCCGCGAGTCCGAGCGCGAAGAGCACGAGCAGTGCACCAGTCAGCCAGCTGAATCCCGCCGACGGCGTGCCCACACGACCGCCGGAGCCGATTCCGTCGAGACGTGGCCAGGTAAGCCAGGACGACGCGCCCCAGCCCGGTTTGCGCGCGCGCGGACGCACGGGTTGCGCGCCGGTTTCTCGCGCGAATGCATCCTCACCCGAAGCGATCGGCGGCAAAGCGGCAGTGATGCGCGCACCGAGCGCCTCGGGCGCGCGGTAATAGGTCGCCGATCTCGTGGCCTTCGAAATCGCCTGCACAACCTGCTCTTCGTGCTGGCATTGCGCGCATCCAGCCATGTGCTCACGCACGCGCAGTTCGTCGCCGGCAGAAAGTTCGCGGTCGACGCTAGCGTCGACGAGTGGGTGCGCGTCGTCACAGTTCATCGAGCGCCTCCCTCCGTAGTGTGGCCGCTCGTACGCGGCTGCGGTCCGCCGTCGACGGCCGGTTCCTCGCGGACCCGGCCGTCGTTTTCCCGGACGGATGGTCTCCCTGGCTGACTGCTTTCCCCATTGCCTGGGCTGTTGCTCTTTACTTGCCGCACCTGTGGTGCGTCGTAATCCGTGCGCCCCTGTTGAGCCGCCAGCAGCGTCGCGAGGCGCCGGCGTCCACGCGCGAGCCGCGACATCACAGTCCCGACCGGCACGTCCACGATCACCGCGATCTCGCGATAACTCAAATCCTCCATCTCGCGCAACACCAGCACTTCGCGATACTCGACCGGCAGCCGTTGCAGCGCATCCTGCACGTTGCGCGCGTCCTCCGCGCGCATCGCGAGTGTTTCCGGATCTTCGCTCGCGGTCTCCCAGCCTTCGGGCGGCCTGTCGTCGCGCAGTTCGTCGATGGGCGTCACTACTTCCGACGTCGACCGCCGCCGCCATTCGTCGTACCAGACGCGCCGCACGATCGTCAGAAGCCAGGGGCGCGCAAGGTCACCGTGAAACGTGTCGAAAAAACGGAATGCCCGCAGGTACGCCTCCTGGGCGATGTCCTCGGCATCGCGCGAATTGTGCGAGAGCCAGCGCGCGAGGTTGTAGGCCGCGTCCAGATGCGGCATCGCGAGCGACTGAAAACGGCGGCTGCGCGCAGCCTCATCGCTTTCAGACGGATCGATCTGCTCGTTCGCGCTCGCGCCCACGCTCGCCCCTCGTGCCCACTACGGTGTCCCTCGTCCTTCGAACCGCCGTCACCTTCCTGCTAGCACTACCGGCACCGCAGCAAGTGTATTCCCGCTTTAGCTTTTCGCGAGCGAAAAATAAATCGCGAATGGGCAGCGCGATCAGGTGGGACGACCGTCACATCCGCTCCACAGGAGGTCCCTATGCCCTCCCGCCTGAAGCGGCGCGGCAGATCAGGTCGCTGCGCCGCTCCAGTACCCGGGCTGCGTATAGGCCTGCTTGAGGTAATCGATGAAATAGCGCACCCGGGCCGGCACGTAACGCTGCTGCGGATAGACCGCGAGGATGTCGTAGTCGGGCAGCGCATAGTCGTCGAGTACCGTTTCGAGTTCGCCGCGCGCGAGTTGCGCGTCGATCTCCCACGTGGACCGCCAGCCGAGCCCAAGCCCTTCCGCGGCCCAGCGATGCAACAGTTCGCCGTCGTTGCAGTCGAGCGTGCCGCTCACGCGCACTGTCACGAGCTTGCCGTTGCGCCGGAAATACCAGCCGCGGTTCTGCCCGCCCTGCAGGTTGAACGCGAGACAGTTGTGGTTCTGCAGGTCTTCGAGCGTCTTCGGCCTGCCATGTCGGCGAAAGTAGTCGGGCGTGCCACACACCACGCGCCGGTTCGACGCCAGTTTTACGGCGACGAAGTTCGGATCGACCGCGCCGCCAATCCGGATCGACAGGTCGTATCCCTCGCGCACGAGATCGACCACGCGATCGGTCAGGTTGAACGACATCTGGAGTTCGGGCTTGTCGGCAAGAAACGCGGGCGCGAGTGGCGCGACATGCTTGCGCCCGAAGGCCGCCGGCGCCGACACGATCAGATGCCCGTTCACGACGCGGCGCCCAGCCGAGAGTTCGTTTTCCGCCTGCTCCCATTCCGCGAGGAGGCCGCGGCAGCGCTCGAGAAATGCCCCGCCCTCTTCGCTCACGACGAGCCGCCGTGTCGAGCGATACAGAAGCTTCACGCCGAGCCGTTTCTCCAGCGCATCAATGCGTCGCCCGAGAATCACGGGCGACACGCCCTCCTCGAGCGCCGCTGCCGCGAGGCTGCCAGCCTGGACGACGCGCACGAACGTTTCGATCTGCTTGAAGCGGTCCACGGGGTGTCTCCTCTCTCCACGGCATTCGATACTTTTAGTTTCGAAATAAGCGACATGGACTGATCTTATCAAACCTTTCGTACGATCCTAAAGTGCGTCTCAACAACCCGTAATCTGTGCAGTTCGCGAAATTCAGGAGACAGTCATGGCCAAAATGAGAGCCGTCGACGCCGCGGTACTGGTACTCGAGAAAGAAGGGATCGACACGGCCTTTGGCGTGCCGGGCGCTGCCATCAACCCGTTCTATTCGGCGCTCAGGAAGGCCGGTGGCATCACGCACCTGCTCGCGCGCCACGTCGAGGGCGCTTCGCACATGGCCGAGGGTTATACGCGCGCCGCGCCGGGCAATATTGGCGTGTGCATCGGCACGTCGGGACCGGCCGGGACCGACATGATCACCGGGCTCTATTCGGCGTGGGCGGACTCGATTCCGATCCTCGCGATCACCGGTCAGGCTCCGCGCGCCAGGCTCTATAAAGAAGACTTCCAGGCCGTCGACATCGAGTCGATCGCCAAGCCCGTCACCAAGTGGGCCGTGACGGTGCGCGAGCCCGCCCTCGTGCCGCGCGTATTCCAGCAGGCATTCCACCTGATGCGCTCGGGCCGCCCGGGTCCGGTGCTGGTCGATCTGCCGATCGACGTGCAACTCGCGGAAATCGAATTCGACATCGACCTCTACGAGCCGCTTCCGCTCTACAAACCGAAGGCAACGCGCAAGCAGATCGAAGCCGCGCTTGCGCTGCTCAACGCGAGCGAGAAGCCGCTCATCGTCTCTGGCGGCGGCGTGATCAACGCAGTTGCAGAAGATCTGCTCGTCAAGTTTGCCGAAACGGTCGGCGTTCCTGTTATCCCGACGCTGATGTCATGGGGCGCTATCGCCGACGATCACCCGCTCATGGCCGGCATGGTCGGTCTGCAGACGTCGCATCGATACGGCAACGCGACAATGCTCGCCTCCGACTTCGTACTCGGCATCGGCAATCGCTGGGCGAATCGCCACACGGGTAGCGTCGAGGTGTACACGAAGGGCCGCAAGTTCGTGCACGTCGACATCGAGCCAACGCAGATCGGCCGCGTGTTCGGCCCGGATCTCGGCATCGTGTCGGACGCGAAGGCCGCGCTCGAACTCTTCGTCGAAGTCGCGCAGGAATGGAAAGCCGCGGGGAAGCTCAAGGATCGCGGCGCGTGGGTCGCGGACTGCCAGCAGCGCAAGCGCACGATGCACCGCAAGACGCACTTCGATGTCACGCCGATCAAGCCGCAGCGCGTGTACGAAGAGATGAACAAGGTGTTCGGGCGCGATACGTGCTACGTGAGCACCATCGGCCTTTCGCAGATCGCCGGTGCCCAGTTCCTGCACGTCTACAAGGCGCGTAACTGGATCAACTGCGGCCAGGCGGGCCCGCTCGGCTGGACGATTCCCGCGGCGCTCGGCGTGCGCGCGGCCGACCCTACCCGCCCGATCGTCGCGCTCTCCGGCGACTACGACTTCCAGTTCCTCATCGAGGAACTTGCCGTCGGCGCGCAGTTCAAGCTGCCCTACGTTCATGTCGTGGTGAACAACTCGTACCTCGGCCTGATCCGCCAGGCTCAGCGCCAGTTCGACATGGACTTCTGCGTGCAGCTTGCGTTCGAGAACATCAACGCGCCTGAGCTCAACGGCTACGGCGTCGATCACATCGCCGTCGCCGAAGGGCTCGGCTGCAAGGCGCTGCGCGTCTTCAAACCCGAAGAGATCGCGCCGGCGCTCAAACAGGCGCAGTCGATGGCCGCCGAGTTCAGCGTGCCGGTCGTGGTCGAAGTCATCCTCGAGCGCGTGACCAATATCTCGATGGGCACCGAGATCGACGCGATCAACGAATTCGAAGAACTTGCCGAAAAGCCCGAACACGCACCGACCGCGATCGCAGTGCCGGACGAAGCGTAAGCGTTACCCCCTGCTGACCGCCTTGCGGTGTGCACCCCGGTTCACCGCAAGGCGATTCAGATTCATCCACTGACCGACCAGCGAGACAAGCACCATGCCGAAATTCGCAGCAAACCTCACCATGCTGTTCAACGAAGTGCCGTTCCTCGACCGCTTTGCCGCAGCCGCCGAGGCGGGCTTCGACGCCGTGGAATTCCTGTTCCCCTATCCGTACAAAGCCAGCGAACTAGCCGAACGGCTCGACGCACACAAGCTCAAACTCGTGCTTCACAACCTGCCCGCTGGAAACTGGGAAGCAGGCGAGCGCGGCATCGCCTGCCTGCCCGGACGCAAAGGCGAGTTCCAGGAGGGCGTGGGCAGCGCAATCGAGTACGCGAAAGCGCTCAAGGTGCCGCAACTGAACTGCCTCGTCGGTATCCCGACGGCCGGCGTTTCGCGCGACGCCGCGCTCGCCAACATCGTCGACAACCTGACGTTCGCCGCGGCCGCGCTCAAACGCGAGGGCATCCGCCTGCTCGTGGAGCCATGCAATTCGTACGACATTCCGGGATTCGCGCTCAACCGTTCGGCCGAAGCGCTCGACGTGATCGCGAAGACGGGCTCGGAAAACGTCTTCCTGCAGTACGACATCTATCACATGCAGCGCATGGAAGGCGAACTCGCGGCGACGATCAAAAAGCACTTCGCGAAGATCGCGCACATCCAGCTCGCCGACAACCCGGGCCGCAACGAACCGGGCACCGGTGAAATCAACTACCCGTTCCTGTTCGACCTGCTCGATACGCTCGGATATGAAGGTCATATCGGATGCGAATACAAGCCGCGCACGACGACACTCGACGGTCTCGGGTGGCTGCGTGGCGCACGGGAGCGCTCGGCCGCGCTCGCGTAAGCGCGCCGCATTCAATCGCGCATCCAACCATATACACAGGACTCAACGGAGAACCGCAAGATGGCAAAGATCGGCTTCATCGGGCTCGGCATCATGGGCTCGCACATGGCGCGCAACCTCATCAAGGGCGGCCACTCGCTCACCGTCAACGGCAAGTATCCGGTGCCGGACGATCTGCGCACGCAGACCCAGGTCGTCGCCGATTCGACGGCTGTCGCACAAGCCGCGGACATCGTCATCATCATGGTGCCGGACACGCCTGACGTCGCGAACGTCCTGTTCGCCGACGACGGCGTCGCCAGGGGACTTTCGTCCGGCAAGCTCGTGATCGACATGAGCTCCATCTCCCCGCTCGATACACAACAGTTCGCGCAGAAAATCAATGCGCTCGGCTGTGACTACCTCGACGCGCCGGTCTCGGGCGGCGAAGTCGGCGCCCGGGAAGCGACGCTCACGATCATGGTAGGCGGCCCGCAGAAGTCGTTCGACCTCGCGAAGCCGCTCTTCGAACTGATGGGCAAGAACATTTCGCTCATCGGCGACAACGGCGCGGGTCAGACGTGCAAGGTCGCGAACCAGATCATCGTCGCGCTAAACATCGAAGCCGTGGCCGAAGCGCTGTTGTTTGCCTCGCGCTCGGGCGCCGATCCCGAGCGCGTGCGCCGTGCGCTGATGGGCGGCTTTGCTTCGTCGCGCATTCTCGAAGTACACGGCGAGCGGATGACGAAGCGCACGTTCAACCCGGGCTTTCGCATCGAACTGCACCAGAAAGACCTGAATCTCGCCCTCGATGGCGCGCGCAAGCTCGGCATCTCACTGCCTCACACGGCGAGCGCGCAGCAGCTCTTCAGCGCGTGCGTCGCGAACGGCGGCAAGGCGTGGGACCACTCGGCCATGATCCGCGCGCTGGAAATCATGGCGAACTTCGAGATCGCCAGCGCGTGAGACGGTCAGGCGCCGGTTGCCTGACGCCTCTAACGTGAAGTGAACGGGCGGCGCGGCCCGCCGCTTGCGCGAGCGTGCGAACGTGCGGTGAGGACCGCGCTTCGCCTCCGCGACGCCAGCCATGACACGGCTGTCGCAAACCAAGGCTGTCGCAAACGAATTCCGGCTGGCGCGAAAGGACCGCGACGGCCACTGGTGGGGCGCTCCGCGGCGGCGGCACCGTCGTGGAGCAAATCGGGGCCGCTCCCTGGCTGAGGGCGGCCTGTGGGGTCCGCAGCGGCGCCCGATGACGGCGGGGAAGCCTTGGTCGGTCAGACGTCGTCATCGGGTGTCCGCCTGTCGGATTGCCTCGCTGCGGGGACACAACCCACATTCATGCGCGCATATCGCACGACGCGCGACTTTCACAGTTCCTGCGAGAAGATCTATCTGCGTCAGGCGCTGGTGATTCCGCCCCTGGCGTCAACGAGACGTTGGGCGGAGCACCGCCCTTTGCCTCGTGCGCATGCGCCACG
Source organism: Paraburkholderia dinghuensis (assembly GCF_003837865.1). Classification (GTDB taxonomy): domain Bacteria; phylum Pseudomonadota; class Gammaproteobacteria; order Burkholderiales; family Burkholderiaceae; genus Paraburkholderia; species Paraburkholderia dinghuensis. Next base: position 170,947 of record NZ_RQIS01000005.1, read on the forward strand.
CGTTAATGTGGCGCTTTGCATCTCTGCACCTGGGCAGACGAATCGATCAATCAGTAGGTATCAAACACGCGCTGCAATTCGCCTCGCTCCCGGATTCCAGCCGCCAGCGCAAGCGCCAGCAACACGCGCGCCTTGTAGGGGTTGAGCGTGCCGGCGCTAACGAAGCCGAGCGCGTCGTCGTTCGCAGCGCCGTTGTGCATCACGTGACCCGAACCCACACGCGACGCGCGCACCACGGCCACACCCCTGGCCGTGGCTTCAGTCAGCGCTTCCTGCAGGGTGGCGTGAATCGAGCCATTGCCGGTGCCCGCCACGACGATCCCACGTACACCCGCCGCGACGAGCGCATCGACGGCAACGCGCGAAACGCCCGCGTAACTCGAGACGATCTCGACAGACGGCCACGGCATGTCCGCGGTAAGCAGCGAATCGACGGTATGCGGACGCAGCGCGCGGCGCTGGAATTCCACGCGAGCGTCCTGCACCCACCCCAGGACGCCGATTTCGGGTGACTGGAACGCATCGACTGCATACGTGCTGGTTTTCGTGACGTCGCGCGCGCAGTGAATGCGGTTGTTGAATGCGACGAGCACGCCCTGTCCCGCCGCCGCACTGCTCGCCGCGAGCGTTACCGCATTCAGCAGATTGAGCGGACCGTCGGCTGAAAGCGCCGTGGCGGGCCGCATCGCCGCGGTCATCACAACGGGCTTCGTGCTCTTCACCGCAAGGTGCAGCAGATAAGCGGTTTCTTCGAGCGTGTCGGTCCCGTGCGTGATGACGACGCCGTCGATGTCATCGCTCGCCAGCAACGCGTTCACGCGTTGTGCGAGCGTCGTCCACAGCGCCAGCGGCATGTCCTTGCTGTCGATACTCGCGACCTGTTCGGCCTCGATCTGCGCGATGGCGTCGAGACCTGGCACGGCCGCGAGCAACTGCGCGACACCGATCACACCGGCCCGATAGCCGGCCGTGTTCGCCGCGTCGGGCGCGGCGCCTGCAATGGTGCCGCCGGTGGCGAGCAAAGCGATGCGTGGCAGCGGCTTCGCCGTCGCAGAAGATGAAGTGGAAACGGGCGTATTCATGGCGGCGATTTTAAGCGATTCACCGCCGCGCGCCACCTGGCCAAATGGCCAACCACGCAGCGCACGCGGCCGGCCACCGCCCCAAATCCTCAGGCCGTCTCGCGCAACTGACTCGCGATCTGCTGCTCAGTCAACTGCGGCGCGAACATCTCGATCAGCCGGTACGCGTACTGGCGCAGGAACGCGCCCTTGCGCAGGCCTATGCGCGTCGTGCTCGCCTCGAACAGATGCTGCGTATCGAGCGCGACGAGTCCGGTGTCACGCGCCGGATCAAAGGCCATCGCGGCCACCACGCCAACGCCCATGCCGAGTTCGACGTAGGTCTTGATGACGTCCGCGTCGATCGCCGTCAGCACGACATCGGGCACCGAGCCCGCCTTCGCGAACGCCTGGTCGATATGCGAGCGGCCCGTGAAATCCTGGTCATAGGTAATGACCGGATACTCGGCGATTTCTTCGAGCGTGAGGTTTTCGCGTCCCACGAGCGGATGCGTCTTCGGCACGACCACGACGTGATGCCACGAATAGCACGGGAACGTCACGATGTCCGGATAGCGGTCGAGCGCCTCGGTCGAGATGCCCATATCGGCCTCGCCGTTGATGATCGACTGCGCGATCTGTTGCGGACTGCCTTGGCGCATCGCGAGACGCACGTTCGGGAACACTTGCCGGAACTCATGCACGACCTTGGGCAGCGCGTAGCGCGCCTGCGTGTGGGTCGTCGCGACGACGAGGTGGCCGCTGTCCTCTTCGGCGAACTGGCGCGCGACGCGCCGCAGATTCTCGGCGTCGAGCAGCATGCGCTCAATGAGCTGATGGACTGCCCGGCCCGGCTCGGTGAGGCCCGTGAGGCGCTTGCCGCGCCGGATGAAAATATCGACGCCGAGTTCGTCCTCCAGATCCTTGATCTGCTTCGAGACACCCGATTGCGACGTGTAAAGCACGTTCGCCACTTCGGTCAGGTTCATGTTCTGACGAACGGCTTCGCGCACGAAGCGCAACTGCTGGAAATTCATGTTCTTGTCTCCGGCACTGCCATTGGACTCCGATTGAATACGCGGAACTGCGCGCGGGACTGCGGCTCACTGCGCGGGAAACACGCGCAATCCGCGCGGTACTGCGGTCGCGCTCTCGCCGACCGAGAGACTCAGCGCACGCCACGTCTCGCGGTCGAGTTCGGCTTCGAGCGCACCGCCGCCTGCCCTGCTTTCCAGTTCGACACGCACGGAACCGCCGAGCGTCACCACGCGGCGCACATCGACGACGATGCCGTCGCTATCCGCAGTCCGCTGCGGATGCAGAACGAGATCGTGCGGCCGCACATACGCGAGCGCCGGGCCGTCGAAACCTGCCTCGACGGCGATTGGCTGCGTCGCGCCGTCGGCGACGAAGCCTTGCGCGTTCACACGGCCGCGCAGGCGGTTCGCTGCGCCGAGAAATTCGTAGACGAACGCCGTCTGAGGATGATCGTAGACGTCCTGCGGGCGGCCCACCTGCTCGACGTGCCCGTGATTGAGCACGACGATGCGGTCGGCCACCTCCAACGCTTCCTCCTGGTCGTGCGTGACGAAGATCGTCGAAATGTGCAGGTCGTCGTGCAGCCGGCGCAGCCAGCTGCGCAGTTCCTTGCGCACCTTTGCGTCAAGCGCGCCGAACGGCTCGTCGAGCAGCAGCACCTTGGGCTCGACAGCGAGCGCCCGTGCGAGCGCGATGCGCTGGCGCTGTCCGCCCGAGAGTTCGGATGGATAGCGCTGCGCAAGCCAGTCGAGCTGAACGAGTTTGAGGAGTTCGTGCACCTTCTCGCGGATCACCGACTCCGATGGCCGCTCGTTGCGCGGCTTGACGCGCAGTCCAAACGCGACGTTCTCGAACACCGTCATATGGCGGAACAGCGCGTAGTGCTGGAATACGAATCCCACCTGGCGCTCGCGTGCGCCCACGGTGCCCACGTCCTCGCCCTGCAGCACAACCTGGCCCGCGTCTGCGTATTCGAGGCCCGCGATCACGCGCAGGAGCGTGGTCTTGCCGCAGCCCGACGGCCCGAGCAGCGCGACGAGTTCACCCGGCGGAAAGTCGAGCGAGACGTTGTCGAGCGCGGTGAAGTCGCCGAAACGTTTTTGCAGATTGCGAACGGTGATGCCCATGATTTACAGCTCTCCTTGTGTCGACAGGAGTTGGCGCTTCAGCGCCTGCTCCCGTCCCATTCCTGTGGCATGCCGGCCAGAGTCGGCTCTTCAGTGCCTTACCCGGACCCCATGCAAGATCGTTACTATTGCGCGTGACGGGCAATGCCCGGTCGCGAAGCGTGTGGTGCACCGTGCTGCGCATCGGCGACGATCACCTGCGCAGCCGACTGCGCGCGCGGCGGCCCCGCATACGCCGGCACCGCACCGGTATCCGCGCGTTCGGTTGAAAGATGACGCTCGGCGAGCAGCTTGAGCCCAAGCGTCACGAGCGCGAGCAGCGCAAGCAGCGACGCCACGGCGAAGGCCGCCGCGAAGTTGTATTCGTTGTAGAGAATCTCGACGTGCAGCGGCATCGTGTTCGTCTGACCGCGGATGTGCCCCGACACCACCGATACCGCGCCGAACTCGCCCATCGCGCGCGCGTTGCAGAGAATCACGCCGTAGAGCAGCCCCCAGCGAATATTGGGCAGCGTGACGCGGCGGAACATCTGCCAGCCGGACGCGCCCAGCACGTGCGCCGCTTCTTCCTCGTCGTTGCCCTGCGCCTGCATCAGCGGGATCAGCTCGCGCGCGACGAACGGGAACGTGACGAAGATCGTCGCGAGCACGATGCCGGGCACGGCGAAGACGATCTGCACATCGTGGTCCTGCAACCACGGTCCGAGCCAGCCCTGCGCGCCGAACAACAGCACGTAGATGAGACCCGAGATCACGGGCGAGACCGAGAACGGCAGATCGATCAACGTGGTGAGCAGCGCCTTGCCGCGAAACTCGAACTTAGCGATCGCCCACGACGCCGCGAGGCCGAACACCAGATTCAGCGGCACGGCAATCGCTGCGGTGATGAGCGTGAGCTTGATCGCGGAAACGGCATCGGGATCGGTCAGCGACGCGAAGTAGAAACCGATGCCCTTCGACAGCGCCTGCCAGAACACCGCGACGAGCGGCACCACGAGAAAGAGCGCGAGAAAGACGAGCGCGATGCCGGTGAGGACCCAGCGCACCCAGGGCGCTTCGATCACCGGATCGGGGCCGTGCGGCGTGCGTGGCTGTCGTGCGGACGTGCTCATTGCGCACCTCCCGCGACGGCACCGAGTGCGGCGTCGCCGCTGCGTGGCGTAGAAGACGAGGCACCGCGACTAGTGCGCCGCTGCAGATACCACTGCAACGAATTGATGATGAGCAGCATGACGAACGAGGCACACAGCATCACGACTGCGAGCGCCGTCGCACCCGCGTAATCGTACTGTTCGAGCTTGGTGATGATGAGGAGCGAGGTGATCTCGGACTTCATCGGCACATTACCCGCGATGAAGATCACCGAGCCGTACTCGCCAAGCGCACGCGCGAAAGCAAGCGCGAAACCCGTCAGCAACGCGGGAAGCGCGGCGGGAAGCACGACGCGGCGGAACGTGAGCCAGCGCGACGCTCCGAGACACGCGGCGGCCTCTTCCTGCTCGCGCTCGAAATCTTCGAGCACGGGCTGCACCGTGCGCACGACGAACGGCAAACCGATGAAAGTGAGCGCGACGAGCACGCCGAGCGGCGTAAACGCGACCTTGATCCCAAGCGGCTGGAGGAACTGGCCGAGCCAGCCGTTGCCCGCGTAGACAGCCGCGAGCGAGATGCCGGCAACCGAAGTGGGCAGCGCGAACGGCAGATCGACGATCGCATCGACGACGCGCTTGAACGGGAATGGATAGCGCACGAGCACCCAGGCAAGCAGGAAGCCAAACACCGCATTGATCAGCGCGCCGCCGAGCGCGGCAGAAAACGTGAGCCGGTACGACGCGATCACGCGCGGCGACGCCACGGCGCGCACGAACTGATCCCAATCGAGGGTAGCGGTCTTGAGGAAAGTGGCCGCGAGCGGAATCAGCACCACGAGGCTCAGATAAGCCAGCGTGATGCCGAGCGTCAGGCCGAAGCCCGGCAACGCACTCGGCTTGTGAAATCGGAACGTCGTCATGCTTGTTGCTCTTTCAATGAACTCAGGCGCACCATGCGCCAAAAAGCGCGACCTTACGGGCGCGCCTCGTGTGATTGCCGCTTTGCGTCACTGCGGCTGGTAGATCGAATCGAAGACCCCTCCGTCCGTGAAATGTGTCTTCTGCGCGTTCGCCCAGCCGCCGAACGTGTTGTCAACCGTGTAGAGCTTCAGCTTCGGAAACTTCGCCGTGAGCGCCGCCGGGACCTTGTCCGAACGCGGACGATAGAAGTTCTTCGCGGCAATCTCCTGGCCCTCCTGCGTGTAAAGGAACTGCAGGTAGGCCTCGGACACCTTGCGCGTACCGCGCTTGTCGACCACCTTGTCGACCACGGCGACAGGCGGCTCGGCGAGAATGCTCACCGACGGCACCACGATCTCGAACTTGTCCGTCCCGAACTCCTTGACTGAGAGGAACGCTTCGTTTTCCCAGGAGATCAGCACGTCACCGATGCCGCGCTGCACGAAACTCGTCGTCGCGCCACGGGCGCCCGAGTCCAGCACGCCCGCGTTCTTGTAGAGCTTCGAGACGAATTCCTTCGCCTTCTGGTCGTTGCCGCCCGGCTGGTGCTCCGCGTACGCCCACGCCGCGAGGTAGTTCCAGCGTGCGCCGCCGGAGGTCTTCGGATTCGGCGTGACGATCGAAACGCCCGGTTTCACGAGGTCGTCCCAATCCTTGATGTGCTTCGGATTGCCCTTGCGCACAAGAAACACAATCGTCGAGGTGTAAGGCGACGCGTTGTCGGGCAAGCGCTTTTGCCAGTCCGCATTCACGATGCCCTTGTTCGCGAGCGCGTCGATGTCCCATGCGAGCGCGAGCGTCACGACGTCGGCCTGCAGTCCGTCGAGCACCGAGCGCGCCTGCGCACCGGAGCCACCATGCGACTGTTTGATCGTGAGCGTCTCGCCCGTCTTCGCCTTCCAGTCTTTGGCGAACGCCGTGTTGATGTCCTGATACAACTCGCGCGTCGGGTCGTAGGAAACGTTGAGCAGCGACGTCTCCGCATGCGCCGCGGCCATGCCAAAAAGCGGCGCTGCTCCGATGACAAGCCTCGCCGCCAGCGTCTTCAGCCAGCCTGCCTTCCCCGTGTTCTGCCTGCCCATCCGCGCTTCTCCGTGTTGTGTTGAGAGCATGCGACCCTCGATGAAAGGCAGTCTAACGATCGTTGTTAATCATTAAAAATAATGTTTAATCATTTTTTAATACTCAAAAGTGGTAAAGACTGCCGTTTCGGCCGCGCGCGGGCTGTTTCGTCCACGGTTTTGCCCGCGGTTCCGTCCGTGTATGCCCGTATGGAGGCCTCAAATCGGCTCAATCGCAACATCCGGATGGAGAACTTCAAGTAACACTTGAAAAGCGCCGAATACTGTATAAAAATACAGTCACCTGTCTATCCATACAGTGGCGCCATGACCAAACTCACCGCACGACAGCAACAGGTTTTCGATCTGATCCGGCGCGCGATCGAGCGCACGGGCTTCCCGCCTACGCGCGCCGAGATCGCGGCCGAACTCGGCTTCAGTTCTGCGAATTCGGCGGAGGAGCATCTGCGCGCGCTGGCACGCAAAGGCGTGATCGAACTGGCTGCGGGCGCGTCGCGCGGCATCCGTCTCATGCCCGGCCCGGATGACCTCCCGCACCAGTTCACGCTGCCGCACGCGAGCATCATGCAGCTTTCGTTGCCGCTCATCGGGCGGGTCGCGGCGGGCAGCCCGATCCTCGCGCAGGAACATATCTCGCAGCACTATGCGTGTGACCCGGCGCTCTTTTCCAGCAAGCCCGACTACCTGCTGAAGGTGCGCGGACTCTCGATGCGCGACGCGGGCATCCTGGATGGCGACCTGCTGGCTGTGCAGAAAAAGAGCGAGGCAAAGGACGGCCAGATCATCGTGGCCCGCCTGGGCGACGACGTCACCGTGAAACGCCTGAAGCGCCGTCCCAACGGCCTCGAACTGATTGCCGAGAACCCCGATTACGACAACATCTTCGTCGAGGCGGGCAGCGCGGAATTTGCGCTCGAAGGCATCGCTGTCGGCCTGATCCGGCCGACCGAATTCTGATCATCTGAACGCTGTCTGGAGGGAGTCATGGAACGCCTTGCCCGTCTGTTGCCCTTTCGTCAATTCGGCCGCTTGCGGCATCTGCGTGGCCTTGCCGGTTGCGCGGCGCAAAATGCGCGCGCGTCAGCGGGGGCGTTGTCCGGCTCGCTTTTTGACGATCTCGCCGAAGTCGGTCCAGGCCAGAAGTCGCACCTGGCCGCGCATTTAGCCGCGCATACGTCCGATCTCCCCCCGCTGCCCTCCGCGCAGCCCGCCTTTGCGCGCGTCTCGCTCAACAGCACGCTGAACAACGCCGATCCGCAACGTCGTGCGCCGGTACGCGTGTACCACGGACCATCGCGGCTCATCATGGTCGGCACGGTCGATGCCGTCTGCCGGATGATCGACCGCTGCATCGCCGAGCAGCACGCAGACATGCCCGCGGCACTCTCGAAGTAAGGAAATCGAAGTCAGGAAATGCCGGCTGCGGGATCGTTTGGGCGCTTGCGCGGTCCACACGTAATGTGCCTTTGACGAACCAAACCTGAAGATGACCGAATCTGTTTCGACCCAATCGACGAAACGCTGGATGAAGCCTGTCGCGATCGCCGTAGCCGTGGCGTTGGTCGTGGTAACGGTGGGCTACAGCTATGCATCACCGTATGTGGTGCTGCACCGGTTGAAAGTTGCAGCCGATGCCCGTGATGCTGCCTCGCTCAACGACTACGTCGACTATCCGGCCTTGCGGGTGAGCCTCAAGGAGCAGGCGGGCGAGATGGTGCAGCGCCGGATTGGGGCGGAACACAGCAACAATCCGCTGCTGCTGTTCGGCGCCGCGATCGGCACGGCGCTGATCGGGCCGATTGTGGATGCTTATGCGACACCTGAAGGCGTCGCCGCGCTGCTCAACGGGATACCGCCCAACGGTAAGCCGGGTGATACGCCGCCACCTGTCAGTGATGGCGGCGAGGCGCACTCGCCCGCGCCGACCGATGCGCCTGCTCGATCCAGTGCGCCGGCTGCGTCGGCCGAGAACAAACAGGCTCGCCCGCAATCGACGGCGGGCTACCGCAGCCTCAACGAATTCGTCGTAACGTGGCAGCACAGCGCGAACGGCGAACGCTATTCCGCCGTCCTCCAGCGCCACGGGCTGTTTTCATGGAAGCTTGCGGCGGTCGAACTGAACGAACCTGCACAACCCGTTCATTAGCGCCCCAAAGGGCTCGCTAGCGCGCGTTAGCGAGCCCTTGGGCGTTGCCGGTGAGCGTAGCCATCCAGCGCGACCATCAGGCGGCCGCTTGCTCCTGCTTCTGCTCTGCCGCCGACGAACACGCCACGAGAATGCTGCAGGAAACGCGGTCGAGCAGCGGCGTGTTCCCCGCACCCATCCACCAGCGCGAGAGTCCTGTGCGACAACGGTGGCCCACCACGACCAGATCCACCTGCAGTTCATTGGCAAGGTTCGCAATCTCGTCGATCGGGTGTCCGAAGGCGAAATGGCCCTGCGCGCGCACGCCCCGCTCGGTCAGCCAGTCCACGCCTTCCTGAAGAATTTCGCGTGCTGTTTCCTCGAAGCGGCCACAGGCCACGTCGGTCAGGAGGCCGGCGCTCTGTGCGATCGTCGAGCGCATGTCGACGACCGAGAGCAGGTGTGTTTCAGCACCCAGATCCAGCGCAAGATCCGCGCCGCAACGTAGCGCCTTGCGGCCTTCGCGCGAGCCGTCGTAACACAGCAGGATTTTCTTGTAGCTCGCCATGATGATCTCTCCCCGGCCAATGCGGATCGCCGACCGTGCATCTTCATCATGGTGCGCCGCAATTCCACATGCAAGCGCTGGAAAACGCCAGGTCCGGCACCGATACCACTCCTGCACCACCACGGTGCCTGAGACGGAAAGGTTCACCGCCAGCCGTCTCTTCGGCAATGTTCTAGAATAGGCCGCCTCAGGGTGCACCCTGTGTGTGCCACGCCACCGGACTTACGCTCATACGTTCCATGCCCGCACCCGCCATCGAATTCGAGCAGGTCATCAAACATTACGGAGACAGGACGGTCGTCAACGGCCTGTCGTTTAACGTCGTCCCCGGCGAGTGCTTCGGACTCCTCGGACCCAACGGCGCAGGCAAGACCACGACGCTGCGCATGCTGCTCGGCATCGTCGCGCCCGACGCCGGACGCATCAGCCTGTGCGGCGAACCCGTACCGGCGCGTGCGCGCGAGGCCCGCGCGCGCGTCGGTGTCGTGCCGCAGTTCGACAACCTGGACCCCGATTTCACCGTCCGCGAAAACCTGCTCGTGTTCGGCCGCTACTTTGGTCTGTCCGCGAGCGAGACGCGCGCGCTCGTCACTCCGCTGCTCGAATTTGCGCGGCTCGAAAGCAAGGCCGATGCGCGCGTCGGCGAGCTTTCGGGCGGCATGCGGCGGCGTCTCACGCTCGCGCGCGCACTGGTCAACGATCCCGATGTGCTCGTCATGGACGAGCCGACCACAGGCCTCGACCCGCAAGCGCGCCATCTGATCTGGGAGCGCCTGCGCTCGCTGCTCGCGCGCGGCAAGACGATCCTGCTCACGACGCATTTCATGGAGGAAGCCGAACGCCTCTGCAACCGCGTCTGCGTGATCGAGGAAGGGCGCAAAATTGCCGAGGGCGCGCCGCGTACGCTGATCAAGTCGGAGATCGGGTACGACGTCGTCGAAGTCTACGGGCCCGATCCGGCCGCGCTGCGCGATGAACTGGCGCCCTTCGCCGAACGCACGGAAATAAGCGGCGAGACGCTCTTCTGCTACGTCGACGACCCGCAGCCCATTCACCAACGGTTGCGGCATCGCTCCGATTTGCGCTACCTGCACCGGCCCGCGAATCTCGAAGACGTATTCCTCCGGTTGACGGGTCGCGAGATGCAGGATTAGACGCGGCAGGATTAAACCCGGCAGTACGAAACCAGCAGGATCAAACCCGCAGGCCCACTCGCGAGACACCATGGACGCACGCACCAACAACCCGCCGCCGACGTACCCGGCCAGCACGCCGCAGCGCGATCCGCGCGCCGCGCTGCCGTCGAACGCGACGCACTGGATCGCGGTCTGGCGGCGCAACTATCTCGTGTGGCGCAAGCTCGCGATCGCGTCGATGTTCGGCAACCTCGCCGATCCGATGATCTATCTGTTCGGCCTCGGCTTCGGGCTCGGGCTGATGGTCGGGCACGTCGACGGCGTGTCGTACATTGCGTTCCTCGCGGCGGGCACGGTGTCGTCGTCGGTCATGATGTCGGCGAGCTTCGAGGCGATGTATTCGGGCTTCTCGCGCATGCACGTCCAGCGCACGTGGGAGGCAATCATGCATACGCCGCTGTCGCTCGGCGACATCGTGCTTGGCGAGATCGTGTGGGCCGCGAGCAAGTCGATGCTCTCGGGTGCGGCGATCATGCTGGTAGCGGGCGCGCTCGGCTACGCGAGCTTTCCGTCGATGCTGCTCGCGCTGCCCGTGATCGCGCTCTGCGGCCTCGCGTTCGCGAGCTGCGCGATGATCGTCACGGCGCTCGCGCCCGCATACGACTTCTTCATGTTCTACCAGACGCTCGTGCTCACGCCGATGCTGCTGCTCTCCGGCGTGTTTTTCCCGATCACGCAGCTACCGGCCCCCGCGCAGCACATCACGCTGATGCTGCCGCTCGCGCACGCGGTCGAACTGATCCGCCCGGCGATGCTCGGGCGCCCGATAGAAAACGCGGGGCTGCATCTATTCGTGCTGGCGATTTATGTGGCGGTGCCGTTCGCGATCGCGACGGTGCTGTTCCGCAGGCGCATGATGCGCTGAGAGCGCGTGCGGCGCAAAGGCGCGCCGCCCACGTACAGCGGGGAAAAACCGACGAATCACTCTTCGTCGTCGCCCCAGGGAATATCGACGTCCGAAATAAAGGCGACCGTCGCGAAGGGACCGCCCTCCTGGCGGCCGAGCTTTCCGTCCGCACGATGCCATTCGACACGGAACGTCGTCGCCGTGGTTTGCGAGAGCAGACGAACGGTGCGGATCTCCTCGGGATCCGAATCCTCGACCGGACCGTCGAGCGACACCAGCAGCGACTGCGGCCACACACCATCGGCGGGATCGTAGATGCGATCGCCTTCGGGGATCGACGTGTCCGCCTCGACGCCGATCGTCGCCGACGCCTCCACGATCATCTTGCCGAGCGCCCGCAAAACGGCGGTCGCGCGCGCCGAGTTCGCCTGCCGGATGGCGAGGTCGCCGCGCGTCAGTGCCTGTTCGAGCTTCGGATTCGTCTTTTGCTGTGCCATGCTGATTTCAGGGCCGCGGCCCTCTCCTGTGCCAACGGACACGTAAGCATCCGCCGTTGCTGCATCACTCATGCGCCATGCAATGCTTCAATCCTTGCATTGCGAGCGTGGCGCAAGACCTGTACCGCCGCTTTGACATGCCAAAGCGGCGAGCTGCGCCCTTCGGGCGCGAAACCTGAGTAAGCGCCAAGGCGCCAACCTGGCCGGACATCAAAAACCCAGTGCAAGCGCCGCGAAGCCCGCAACGATGCCAAAGAGCACCACCACCGCCGCGACGATAGCCAGCACACGCGCACGGAACGAGCCCGCCAGCATGGCGAGCGACGGCACGCTCACCGGCGGCAGCGTCATCAGCAACGCGCCTGCGGGACCTACGCCAATGCCGAGCGCGAGCATCGCCTGGATGATGGGCACCTCGCCTGCCGTCGGGATTACAAACAACATGCCCGCCACCGCGAAGGCGACGATCCAGCCGAGGCTGCTGGTCACGTCCGGCCCGATATGCGGAAAGAGCCACGCGCGCGCTGCGCCGAGCAGCAGCACGAGCACGACGTATTCAGGAATGAGCCGCGCCGCCATGCGCAGGAAAAGCTGGAGCCAACGCACGAACACGTTGCCGCCGCTCGCCTGCTGGTGCGTGAGCTGGGCCAGGCGATCGTCGGCGGCACGCGCCTCGTCTTGTGTGACGAGCCGGTTGGCGAGCCAGCCGAGCCCGAACACCATCAGTACGCCGAGCACCAGACGCAGCGCGCTCCATTGCCAGCCCAGCACGAAGCCCATGAAGACGAGCGTGGCGGGATTGAGCACGGAGTTGCCGAGCCAGAACGCAATCGCTCCGCCCGCCGAGGCGTTGCGCGAGCGCAATCCGGCCACGACCGGCGCGGCGCAGCAGGTGCACATCATGCCGGGCACGGCGAGCAGCCCGCCTGCGGCCACGCTGCCGAAGCCGTGCCGGCCGAGCACGCGTGCGACCCACTGCACGGGCAGCAGGACCTGGACCGCCGAGCCGAGCAGAAGGCCCAGCACCATCGCCTGCCAGATCGCCTTGCCGTAAGCCCACGCGTAGTCGAGCGCCGCAGAGAGCGACGGCGCAGGCGGACTCGCTTCGGTGCCCATCAGGATGGATTTGCCGATCGAATGCGTTGCCTCGGCCGTGAAGGCGCGGTGGTAGTACGGGAACCACTTCACATAGAAAAGACCGGCGACGGCCAGCAAAAGGAAGATGGGCCAGCCATACGAAGGCGTCGTCTGGGCGTCGCGTGCGGTCGTCATTGTGAAACTGCTCCGGAAGAGTGTTGTGCCAGCTGCGGGGGGCGCATCGTTTGATGCGCTCCCCGCAGCGCAAGCTGGATCGTAGTGTATGGGTCGCGAATCGCCAACGGGTTTCGCGGCGGCGGGCCGTATTCTGGCACGCAATGCGGGACACCCCTCTCGCCGGGACCGATCGAGTGTGCGCACCGCCGTTGCGGCGGCGCAGGGCATGGCGGAACGCTTACGGCGCGGGATTGGGCTGCAGCTCGTGCAGCGCGTCGATTTGAGCGAGCACCTCGGGCGAGAGCGTCACATCGACGCTGCCAATGTTCTCTTTCAACTGCGCCATCGAAGTCGCGCCGATCAGATTGCTCGTCACGAACGGCCGGCTGTTGACGAATGCCAGCGCCAGTTGTGCAGGCGTCATGCCGTTCTCCTTCGCAAGGGCGACGTAGCGTGACGTCGCCGCGACGGCCTCAGGCTTGCTGTAGCGCGTGAAGCGTTCGAACTTCGATATGCGTGCGCCCTCCGGCCGCGCCCCGCCCTCGTACTTGCCGGAGAGCCAGCCGAATGCCATCGGCGAATAGGCCAGCAGGCCGACCCCTTCGCGGTGCGTGAACTCCGAAAGCCCGCTCTCGAACGTGCGGTTCACGAGGTTGTACGGATTCTGAATGCTGACGATGCGCGGCAAGCCGAGCTTTTCCGCCGCGCGCAGGAACTGCGCGACGCCCCACGGCGTCTCGTTCGACACACCGATGTGACGCACTTTGCCCGCCTTGACGAACTCGGCGAGCACAGAAAGCGTCTCTTCGATCGGCACGGTGTACGCATCGTCGATCCACGGATAAGCATTGCGGCCGAACGTCATCGTGCTGCGGTCCGGCCAGTGCAGCTGATAAAGGTCGACGTAATCCGTCTGAAGACGCTTGAGACTGCCGTCGAGCGCCTCGATCAGGTTCTTGCGGTCGTACTGGTTCGCCTCGCCGCGAATGTGCCGGGGATTGTGCGGCTGGCGTGCGGGTCCGGCGATCTTGGTCGCAAGCACAACGCGCTCGCGCGCAGCCGGATGCTTCGCGAGCCAGGTCCCGATGTAGCGCTCCGTCAAACCTTGTGTCTCGGGGCGCGGCGGCACGGGGTACATCTCCGCGGCATCGATCAGCGTGACGCCGTGATCGAGCGCGTAGTCGATCTGCTCGTGCGCGTCGCGCTCTGTGTTCTGCTCGCCCCACGTCATGGTGCCGAGACCGATCAGACTCACCTTGACGTTCGTGTCGCCGAGTGTGCGGTATTCCATCGAAACGTATTCCGTTGATTGTCAGTTGAGGAGGAGACCGAAACTACCACGGCGCGCCAGATTTTTCACGGACGCGACCACGGCGCGCTCGTCGGCCTCACGCAAAAAAGCCGGAGCCGGCATGGCCGGTCCGGCTGCGCGCGGATCGCGCCGCGGTGAGGCGAAACGACATGCTGCGCCAAGGGCCGTTACGGCCCGACGCGCTCGACAGTCCAGTTCGAGCTGCGCACGAGGTAATACCGCCCCGCGATGCCGACCCAGTGACGGCCACGCGGCGGCGGCTCCAGACCGTGCTGGCGCCAGTCGTCGACCACGAATTGACGGTTGCGGAACTCGGGGTCGACACGGTCGCCCTTCTGCAATTGCGGCGGCAGGTCGCCCGGCGGCATGTGGGCCGGCGGCTCACCACCGCGATAGGTCCCCGGGGGGCGCGTCTGCGCGAACGTCGAGAACGATGCCAGCATGGCCGGTAGGGCCAGCGTGGCGAGAAGCACGGAACGTCTATCCATCGTTCACCTCCTGTTTTGCCTGTGACGGCCTGGCGCTGCGGTGTCAGTCCGTGCGGTCCGCCACACGGACACCCTATGCTGGTCATCTTAGTACAGGGCGCGACAAGACTTGTGGGAGCTGCTCCGGCGCGTCCATGCAAGCCGTACAGCCCGTACAGCGCAGCGCGCCGGTTGCCAAAAACGTTCCCGAATCGGCCCCACCCGAGCGTGAAGTCACACGATGGAAAACCGAGCCGCCTGCGAGTACATGGACTTCGACATGACCGCCGGCGTCGACCGCGACCATGCGCACGGCTCATTCATCTCGTCGTGGACGATTCACGGCCTGACAGAAGAAGACATGTCGGCCGAGCCACTGATCGATGCTATCGCCGCCGGGTGTTTTCCGCCCAGGACAACGCGCTCGACCGGATCCCCTACGCCATCGACGAAGGAGTGGCTGCGTCCAACTGAAGTGCTGCCCGGACAAAACAAAACGCCGGGTGTCTTGTGGACACCCGGCGTTTTGTTTGCCCCCGCTGCCCGACAAGGCGGGCGACGAGACTTACTGGCCGTTGGACACCGACTGCGAGCCGCTGGCGTGGTTCCCCGACTGCGACGCCGACGAGACGACGCCGCCGTAAGCAACGTTGGCACCTTGCTGGCTACGCTCAGCCGCGACGGTCTGGGCGCTCACGCCGCGCTGCGACGCCGGGGCGCCGACGGCCGGACGGTAGAACGGCGCCGGGCCATAGCCGCTGGCGAACGCCGGAGCAGCAACAGAAGCGGAAGCTGCGATGAGCAGTGCTGCGATCAGTTTGGTCTTCATGATGGACTCCAATATCAGGTTCAGTTGCGATTCGAAATTGCGCCGCACCCGGGAGCTTTGAGCCCATGAGCTGCGTCAACGGAACCTAGTGTATACACCTACTATCGAAAAATAATAACGATAATTTGAATTAACCATTCCTGATTCGGAAACAATCCTGACAGTCAATCCGCATAAGGCTGACAGACGGACAGACCCTAATAAGCGTCATCGAAATAATTTTGCGACGCACAAAATCCGGCGCGGAATACATACCTTCAAGAGGGTTTTACGGACACCGGGAGTGATTCCGTAGGTTTTGCGAAGCGCGAAGAGCGTTTTGACGGATGGGTTAAAATGCAAGGTTGTTCCACGCTAGCCCGCCGATCTGCCATGTCCGCCAACCGTATTTCCAGTCCTCGTCGCGTATCCGTCGCGCCGATGATGGACTGGACCGATCGCCACTGCCGTTCGCTGCACCGTTTCATCTCCCGGCACACGTGGCTATACACGGAGATGGTGACGACGGGCGCCCTGCTCCACGGCGACGTGCCGCGCCATCTCGCGTTTACGCCAGCCGAAGCGCCCGTAGCGCTGCAACTGGGCGGCAGCGAGCCCGATGACCTCGCGCGCGCGGCAAAGCTCGGCGAACAATGGGGCTATGACGAGATCAATCTGAACTGCGGCTGTCCATCCGAGCGCGTGCAGCGTGGCGCGTTCGGCGCTTGTTTGATGAACGAGCCGCAGCTGGTGGCCGACTGCGTGAAGGCAATGCGCGACGTCGTCTCGGTGCCGGTGACCGTAAAGCACCGCATTGGCGTCGACAGCGTCGAAGCGTATTCGTTCGTGCGTGACTTCGTCGGCACGATCGCAGAGGCAGGGTGCGATGTGTTCATCGTCCATGCACGCAACGCGATTCTCAAGGGTCTGAGCCCGAAGGAAAACCGCGAGATTCCCCCGCTCAAATACGAGTACGCGTATCAACTCAAGCGCGATTTCCCGCAGCTCGAGATCATCATCAACGGCGGCATCAAGACGCTCGATGAGGTGGAGACGCATCTGGAGCACGTCGACGGCGTGATGCTCGGCCGCGAGGCGTATCACAATCCCTACGTGCTGGCCGATGTCGACGCGCGCTTCTATGGCGCGAGCGACCCGGCGCTCACACGCGAAGCGATCGAAGCGAAGCTGATTGAATACTGCGCACACGAAATGGCGCGCGGCACGTATCTCGGGGCCATCACACGTCACGCGCTGGGGCTCTATCGCGGCGTTTCGGGTGCGCGCGGCTGGCGGCGCGTGCTCTCCGACAACCGGAAGCTCGCGAAAGGCGATCTCGCTATCTTCGACGCGGCACGCGAGCATCTGCTCGCTTCTTCTTTGACCTTGGACGCGCAAACGCCCAACGAAACACCCGCCGAAATATTTGAATAAAAGGCTAGGCAAGCGTAATAGAGTGTGTATATAATCTTTTTTCTCGATTGACGCCGCACTATCATGCTGCGAATGCCGGGAAAGTTGTTCAGTGGTGGCTGTAGCTCAGTTGGTAGAGTCCAGGATTGTGATTCCTGTCGTCGTGGGTTCGAGTCCCATCAGCCACCCCAGAGAATTCAGACAAAAAGCCCAGTCCATGTGACTGGGCTTTTTGCTTTCTGGAATCTGTGCAACCCGTGTGTGACTGGACTCGACCGGACCCAATCCAGGTCGATGCCGACTCCACCGGTCGCTGCGCCCGGAGAGCCGCGGTCGACATCGACGGCGACAATCGAACGGACGTCCCAGCAAGGCCACTGCGCCGCGAAACAGCTGGCGCAAGGCGCCAAGCCATCGCAGGGGTTCGAGCCCGCTCCCGAATGAATGCGCCCGACGCACACTCGTTGCTCGCAACGACGTTGCGACAATGCCTAACACGCCCACCGGACCGCGCTCCTAGGTTCCGTGAATCGCTGGCCAAAAAAGAAACTATGCGGACGACTTTCCAGGTTCCGCTGAACGACTGCCCCAGCGATTGAACCTCGAACCAATCCGGTGATTCACGTCGATTGCCGGCGCGCTGCCAAATCCAGGCCGGATTGCACGTAGGCGGAATGCAGCCGGAATCGCATGCGGCTGACTCCTGCAGGACATTCGCCGTTCACCGTTCACATGAACCCGTTGTGGCATGATTTCAAACGCTGCACCGGCTGTTTCGTTCGTCCTCCGCGCGGTGAAACAGGGTGGATACATGATCGATGACGTCAACCGCAGTTTCAGTCGCAGTCAGTTGCACTGGCATTCGCGCAGTGCGCCTCACCGCCATGCAACGTGCGAAACGGTCACGCGTGCCGCATTGGCCACTGCCCTGATCGCCTTTTCCGGCTGCACGGTCGGCCCTGATTACCGTACACCCGCTCCGCCCGCTACCGACGCCTACACATCCACCCCGCTACCCGATCAAACGGCCTCCTCGCCGGGCGCATCGGGCAGCCCGCAACAGTTCGTGGCCGGCCTGGACATTCCCGCCCAGTGGTGGACGCTCTTCCATTGCGAGCCGCTCGACGCTCTGATCCGCGAAGCGCTCGCCAACAGCCCCAACGTCGCCGCGGCGCAAGCCGCGCTCAGGCAGGCCGCCGAAAATCTTCGCGCGCAAATGGGCACCACGCTGTATCCGTCCGTCGACGCGAGGGCCAACGCGACGCGCGAGAAGTTCAACGGCGTCACGTTCGGCGAGCCTCAACTCACGGAAGTGCTGAACCTCTATAACGCCTCGGTGAACGTGTCGTACAACCTCGACGTGTTCGGCGGCGGAAGGCGCGAAATCGAATCACTGCGCTCGCAGGTCGATTACGAGGGCTTTCAGTTGCAGGCCGCGTATCTCGCGTTGTCCGCAAACATCGTGACGGCGGCCATCAAGGAAGCCTCGCTGCGCGAGCAAATCGACGCGACCGCGCGCATCGCCGACGACGAAGACGCGCAACTCGGCGTATTGCGCCACCAGTTCGAGCTGGGTGGCGTGAGCCGCGCCGCCGTGCTTTCACAGGAAACGCTCGTGGCGCAGACACGCGCGACATTGCCGCCGCTGCATCAGTCGCTCGACCAGATGCGTCACCAGCTCGCGGTCCTTGCGGGCAAGCCGCCGAGCGATACGGACGTGCCTGAATTCAGGCTATCGATGTTCACGCTGCCGCAAACGCTGCCGGTCAGCGTGCCGTCGTCGCTTGTGCGGCAGCGCCCCGACATTCTCGCCGCCGACGCCACGCTGCATCAGGCGAGCGCCCAGGTCGGCGTCGCGACGGCGAACCTGTATCCGCAGCTCACGCTCTCCGCGAGTTACGGTCCGCAGGCGTTGACACCCGCGGGCCTTCTCAAGTACGCCGACATGATCTGGAACATCGGCGCAGGCATCACGCAGCCGATCTTTCACGGCGGCCAGCTAACCGCGCAAAAGCGCGCAGCAGAAGCTGCATTCGATCAGGCCAATGCGCAATACCGGCAAACGGTGCTGCTCGCGTTCGAGAATGTCGCCGACACACTGCGCGCGCTCGAACACGATGCAACCGGCCTGCGGGCGCAGACGGAAGCATGGCACGCGGCCAGCGGTTCGCTCGACCTGACGCGCGGTCAGTTTCGCCTCGGCGGTGTCAGCTATCTCGCGCTGCTCGATGCGCAACGTCAATACCAGCAGACCGTCGTGAATCTCGCGCAAGCGCAGGCCGCGCGCTACGCGGACACGGCGGCACTGTTCCAGGCGCTTGGCGGCGGCTGGTGGAACGACACGGCAACGAGCCAGGCAGCCCAGCCCACGCCGGTTACGCCGAAGTGAATATCTCGCAGTGGCCGCGCGTCGCATGCGATCAGACCGTAGCAGCACCGCAAGAGCAAGTGCCTCAACCGTCGATCTGAGTTAGCGCTTCGGCACTTACTCCGGTCCCATGCAAAGCTGTCGACGGGAGTCAGGGCTTTAGCGCTTACTCCCCTCGTACGCAGAATTGTTTGTCCTGCAAGGACGCGACGATGACGACGAAAAAACCGATGGCAAAGCGGATGATCATCATGCTGATCTGCGTTGGCCTGCTGCTCGGCGCGCTGGTCGGCTTCAATCTCTTCAGGGCGCACATGATCAAGCAGTTCATGGCGAGCAACGCCGCGCCGGCCGCCACCGTAACCGCTGCTACTGCAAGCTATCAGACATGGCAGCCACAGCTCGCCGCCGTGGGCAGTCTGCGCGCAGTGCGCGGCGTCGAGGTGACGACGGAAGTGGCCGGACTCGTGCGCGAGATCGCGTTCAACTCCGGCCAGGAGGTGAAGACAGGCCAGGTGCTCGTGCGCCTGAACGACGATTCGGATCGCGCGCAGCTCGCGTCGCTGCAAGCAGCAGCAGAACTTGCGCAAACGGTCTACAAGCGCGACCAGGCGCAGTTCGGCATTCAGGCAATTGCCAGGGCGCAGCTCGACGCCGACGCCGCCGACCTCAAAAGTAAAAAAGCCCAGGTCGATCAGCAGGCCGCCCTCGTCGAAAAGAAGACGATACGCGCGCCGTTCGCGGGACGCGTCGGTATCACGACGGTCAATCCCGGCCAGTACATCAATCCGGGCGATACCATCGTCACGCTTCAAGCCATCGACCCCATCTACGCCGACTTCTTTCTGCCGCAAAAGCAACTCGGGCAATTGCAGGTCGGCCAGGCCATCGTCGTCGATACGGATGCGTTCGGCAATCGCGCGTTCGACGGCAAGATCCGCTCTATCAATCCACGCGTGGACAGCGCGACGCGCAACGTGCAGATAGAGGCGACCGTCGACAATCGCGAGCGCAAGCTGCTGCCCGGCATGTATGCGAACGTGAAGATCGATGCGGGCAGCGTGGAGCGCTATCTGACCTTGCCGCAAACGGCGATCACCTATAACCCGTATGGCGCGACGGTGTTCGTCGTGAAGCCCGGCCAGAAGAAGAATGCGCAAGGCAAGATCATGCCGGTCGCGCAACAGGTGTTCGTCACGCCGGGTCCAACGCGCGGCGACCAGGTCGCGATTCTCAAAGGCATCAGCGAAGGCACACAGGTCGTGACGAGCGGCCAGCTGAAACTTAAAAACGGCACACCGCTCGTAATCGACAACCGCGTGCTGCCTGCAAACAACCCGAATCCGACGCCTCAGGAACAATAAAAGGCCGCGCGATGAAATTCACCGACATCTTTATTGAACGTCCGGTGCTCGCATCGGTGGTAAGTCTGCTGATACTCGTGCTCGGCTTGCGCTCGCTCGCGGCGCTGAAAGTCAGCGAGTATCCGCAAACCGAAAACGGCGTGGTGACGATCACCACCGCGTACTATGGCGCGAGCGCCGACACGATGGCCGGCTTCATCACGCAGCCGCTCGAAGCCGCGATCGCGCAGGCGCAGGGCATCGACTACATGTCGTCGACAAGCAGCACGGGCGTCTCGACGATCACCGCGACGCTGCGCCTGAACTACGACTCCAATCGCGCGCTCACACAGATCAACACGCAGATCGCATCGGTGCGCAACCAGTTGCCGCCGCAAGCGCAACAGCCGGTGCTGACCGTGCAAGTGGGTCAGACCACCGACGCGATGTACATGGGTTTCTACAGCGACGTGCTGCCAAGCAACAACGTCACGGATTATCTGCTGCGCGTCGTGAAGCCGAAACTCGATTCGATCCAGGGCGTACAGACGGCGGAAATTCTCGGTGGTCGCCAGTTCGCGCTGCGCGCATGGCTCGACTCGGGCAAGCTCGCCGCACACAACGTGACGGCTTCCGACGTCTTCACGGCACTTGGCAACAACAACTATCTTGCGACGCTCGGCACGACCAAAGGCCAGATGATCAGCGTCGATCTGAATGCCGGCACCGACCTGCATTCCGTCGAGGACTTCAAGAAGCTCGTTGTCACGCAGAAGAACGGTTCTATCGTGCGCCTCGAAGACGTCGCGAATGTCGTGCTCGGTGCGGATAGTTACGACTTCAACGTCGCGTTCAGCGGCAAGCGATCGGTGTTCATCGGCATCAAGGTGGCGCCCGACGCGAACGTGCTCGACGTCGCGAAGCGCGTGAAAGTTGTCTTCCCGGACCTGCAGAAGCAGTTCCCGACCGGCATGACGGGCGACATCGTCTACGACGCGACCGACTTCATCAACACCGCCATCGTCGAAGTGGTGAAGACCCTCATCGAAGCGCTGCTGATCGTGACGGCTGTGATCTTTCTTTTCCTCGGCAGTTTCCGCGCGGTGATCGTACCCGTGATCGCGATGCCGCTTTCGCTGATCGGCACGTTCTTCGTGATGCAGGTGCTCGGCTATTCGATCAATCTGCTGACCTTGCTTGCGCTCGTGCTCGCAATCGGTCTCGTCGTCGACGATGCAATCATCGTGGTCGAGAACGTCGACCGGCATATGAACGAAGAAGGCAAGCCGCCGTTCGAAGCCGCCCTGATCGCCGCGCGCGAACTCGGCGGTCCGATTGTCGCCATGACAGTCGTGCTGATCGCCGTGTACGTGCCGATCGGTTTTCAGGGCGGACTAACGGGCGCGCTTTTCACCGAGTTTGCGTTCACGCTGGCGGGGGCCGTCACGGTGTCGGCTGTCATCGCGTTGACGCTTTCGCCGATGTTGTGCTCGCGCTTTTTCCGCAAGGACCAGGAGTCGGGCCGCTTCGCGCACTTCGTCAACCGGCAGTTCGAACGCGTGCGTCACGGTTACGGGCGTCTGTTACATGCGATGCTCGACACGTGGCCTGTATTCATCGTGATGGGCGCTCTGCTCCTGTGCGGCGCCGTGTATCTCTTCATGACGTCGAAATCGGAGCTCGCCCCTCAGGAGGACCAGGGCATCGTGCTATCCCAGATCCAGGGGCCGCCCAATGCGACGATCCAGCAGATGCAGACCTACGCGGACCAGGTCTTCGATATCTCGAAGCAGTTCCCCGAATACGCACAGATGTTCCAGCTCACGGGCGCGCCGACGTTGAACCAGGGCATCGGCGGCGTGCTCTTCAAGACGTGGGACAAGCGCAAGAAAAGCGCAACGCAATTGCAGCAGGAATTGCAGGAGAAGTGGAACGGCATTGCGGGCGCGCGTGTCGCCGCGTTTCAGTTTCCGCCGCTGCCGGGCGCGCAAGGTTTGCCCGTGCAATTCGTCATTAGCACGACGGAGCCGTTCGAGAATCTCAACGAAGTGTCGCAAGCCGTGCTGCAAAAGGCG
Source organism: Paraburkholderia dinghuensis (assembly GCF_003837865.1). Classification (GTDB taxonomy): domain Bacteria; phylum Pseudomonadota; class Gammaproteobacteria; order Burkholderiales; family Burkholderiaceae; genus Paraburkholderia; species Paraburkholderia dinghuensis. The sequence goes on from NZ_RQIS01000005.1 coordinate 193,579, forward strand.
CGCGAAAGCGGCATGTTCTTCTTCGTCGACAGCGATCTGAAGATCGACAAACCAGAAAGCGTGTTGCTCGTGGACCGCGACAAAGTCGCGTCGCTCGGCCTGACGCAAAGCGATGTCGGGCAAGCGCTGGGCGCGGCGCTCGGCGGCAACTACGTCAACTACTTTTCGATAGCGGGCCGTTCGTACAAAGTGATTCCGCAGGTACTGCAAACGGACCGGCTGAACCCGTCGCAAGTGCTCGACTATTACTTGCGCACACCCGATGGCAGCGTGATACCTGCAGCGACGGTCACGACGCTTAAGCCGAACGTCGTGCCCGAGTCGATCAATCACTTCCAGCAGCTCAATTCGGCAACGATTTCCGGCGTGGTCGCGCCGGGCATCTCCCAGGGCGAAGTGCTCGACTTCCTGCGCAAAGCCACCATCGACGCCGCGCCCACGGGCTACACGGCCGACTATTCAGGTCTGTCGCGACAATTCGTGCAGGAGTCCGGCGGCTTCCTGATTACGCTGCTGCTCGCGACGATCATCGTGTTTCTCGCGCTCGCCGCACAGTTCGAGAGCTTCCGCGATCCGGTCGTGATTCTCGTGTCGGTACCGATGGCGCTGTTCGGCGCGCTGATTTTCATCAACGTGGGCCTTACGACGCTCAATATCTACACGCAAGTGGGTCTAGTCACGCTGATGGGCCTCGTCAGCAAGCACGGCATTCTGATCGTGCAGTTCGCGAACGAACTGCAACGCACGGGGCGTGGCAAGCGCGAAGCACTCGAAGAAGCGGCCGGCGTGCGTTTGCGGCCAATCCTGATGACGACGGCCGCGATGGTGCTGGGCGTGCTGCCGCTCGTGATCGCATCGGGTGCGGGCGCGGCCGGGCGCAACGCGATGGGGCTCGTGATCTTCACGGGGCTGTCGATCGGCACGCTATTCACGCTGTTCGTCGTGCCCGCGATGTATATGTTCCTCGCCGCGGACCATCATCGGGACAGAGAGCATCCGGTGGAGGCCTGAGCGATTGAAGCGGCACGACATTTGCGAACCGCTATGGAAACGGCCACTCATGTACCGGCAACCCAAGACGCGATAGAAGCGGTACAGCTCCGGCGTCAGTTCGCCTTGATGAAGTCGACAAACGCACGCAAAGGCGCAGGCACCAGACGCCGCCCCGAATAGTAGAGAAATGGGCCCGGAAAAGCGGGCCACCAGTCTTTGAGAACAGGTTCGAGCGCACCACTTTCGAAATGCGGACGTAGCCAGTCTTCGAAGAGAGAGACCAGTCCGGTCCCCGCAACGGCGGCATCAACGAGAAGATCCACGGCCCCGCCGACCTGAACCAGCAACGGGCCGGTGGGATCGACGCGCACCACTTCGCCATGCCGCTCATATTCCCAGGGCGGCATCGCCCCACTCGCAAAACGCCCGCGAAAGCACGCGTGGCCGAGCAGATCGCGCGGATGCGCCGGGCGCCCGCGACGGTCGAGGTAAGCCGGCGAGGCGGCAGTCGCGAAGCGCTGAGTGCGCGGGCCGATCGGCACGGCGATCATGTCCTGCTCCAGCCGCTCGCCGTAGCGGATGCCCGCATCGCATCCGGCCGCCAGCACATCGACAAAACTCTCCTCGGCGATGACTTCCAGCTGAATCTCAGGATAGGCGGCGAGAAAGCCAGGCACGATGGCGGGAAGGATCAGGCGCGCCGCACTGAGCGGCACGTTGAGCCGAAGCGTGCCCGCCGGCCGGTCGCGGAAGGTATTGACGACGTCGAGTGCCGCTTCCACTTCGTTCAACGCGGGGCGCAGACGTTCGAGCAGGCGCTCGCCCGCCTCGGTGGGCACCACGCTGCGCGTCGTGCGGTGCAGAAGTCTTACACCGAGCCGCGCTTCCAGCCGGCGGACCGCCTCGCTCAGCCCGGACGCGCTGGAGCCGATGGCGCGAGCCCCCTCCCGGAAGCCCTTCGCCCGCGCAACCGCCACAAAAGCGTTCAAATCAGAGAGATCGATCTGCATTGTGCGTATCCCCGTACAACCTGTGCGGATTATGATGGCTTATCGACCAATGATTCAAGTTCTAAGCTCTGGTCATCCACTGCAAGGAGAACGGTATGTCCAGTGTCCAGTCATCCGGTGCATTCAAGCTCGGCGATTCCGTCGTCAATCGGCTCGGTTACGGCGCCATGCAGCTCGCAGGTCCCGGCGTATTCGGACCGCCCAGGGATCGCGACGCCGCGCTGGCGGTATTGCGCGAGGCGGTTGAATCCGGCGTCAATCACATCGATACCAGCGACTTCTACGGTCCCCATGTGACCAATCAATTGATTCGCGAGGCGCTGCATCCGTATCGCGACGATCTTGTCATCGTGACCAAGCTCGGCGCGCGGCGCGGCGACGATGCCTCATGGCTGCCCGCGTTTTCAGCCGACGAACTGACCCGCGCGGTGCACGACAACCTGCGCAACCTCGGCCTCGACACACTGGACGTGGTCAATCTGCGCAGCATGTTCGGCGTGCACGGGCCCGCGGAGGGATCGATCGAAGCGCCGTTGACTGCGCTCGCCGAATTGCAGCGACAGGGGCTCGTGCGTCATATCGGACTGAGCAACGTCACGCCCACGCAGATTGCGCAAGGGCGACAGATCTGCGAAATCGTCTGTGTTCAGAACCACTACAACATCGCGCATCGCGCCGACGACGCCTTGATCGACGATCTCGCCCGCGATGGGATTGCCTACGTGCCCTTCTTCCCGTTGGGCGGTTTCACGCCGCTGCAGTCATCGAGCCTCTCCGACGTCGCTGCCCGTCTCGGGTCGACTCCCATGCAAGTCGCCCTTGCCTGGCTGCTACGCCGCGCGCCGAACATTCTGCTAATTCCCGGCACGTCGTCCGTTGCGCACCTGCGCGAGAATCTGGCCGCTGCCACGCTCGATCTGCCGGACGATGTGATCGCGCAACTCGATCAAATTGGAAAAGCCGGTGTTGCCGGGCAGGAATGAGCGCGGTAGATTAGTAATGCGAATTACATCCGATTTGACAACATAGCCGGATTGGCCCTCAGCACGTCCTGCTTCATCGCCATATCGAGGTACCGTTCAGAAATCGCTTCTACGCGTGGGCCGACACGTTACCGACACTACGTCATTGGGAAAAGACGCGTCCGGCCACCAACGATTAAGCCGCGGGCACTTGCGATCGAGCGACCGCCCCAAAGCATTCCGCCCGGGGATACCACCACGCGGACACTAATCAACCTCATGCCGGACGTGCATCGATCCACGCCCGCGCTGCGTCGAAGCCCGCCTCCGCGGCTGCGTGCTCAGTCGTCCACAACCGGTCGATATGGACGAGTTGCCAGTCGAGCACGACCGCATCGCCCTTCAGCACGCGAAAATGCGCCTTCACGCCCGTCAGCACCTGCTCGACCGCAACCTCGATGTCGCAGTCCTTGTAGTGCTCCTCGTAGTCGCCCATGTCGAGGCCCTTCGGCTCCATGATCCGTCTCCGTCATAAGCAGACAATCCATCCTAGCACTCCCCCGCGCGCGACTGCCGCGCGGCGGACACCAGCACCGACTTCACCAGCGTCGTCATTTTCGGGCGCCCTTTCACTTTCATAACGAGTACGACGCTCGAACGCACGCCACTGCAGTCACAGCCGCGATGCGCCGATATAATGGCGCACGCCCTGAACGGCCCAACAGGCCGTAACGGGCGCCACTTCGCGCGGTTTTACGCGCCACGTGCCGATGCTTTGCACCTTCGCTTTTTCATATGCAAAAACTGATTCTGCCGTTCGTATCGGGCTTTCTGGCGTCGCTGTTCTTTCGCGAAGCTACGCTCGCGCTGCTGCATGCGGCACAGTTCATCGACGCATCGGGCTTTTCGACACAACCGTTCGTGCCCCTCGGCTTGCCGGAGTTTCTCGTGAACGCCTTCTGGAGCGCCATCTGGGCCGTGCCGATGGCGTGGCTGCTGCGCGTGTCGCCTTCGCGGCCCGCGCCGTGGGTGCCGGCGTTCGTATTCGGCGGCCTCGTGCTCACGGCGGGGATGGTGTTCGTCGTCGATCCGTTGCGCGGCATCTGGCCGAGCGGCAACATGCTGCCGCGCCTCGCGATGGGGTTTGCGTCGAACGCCATGTGGGGATGGGGTGCACTCGTGTTCATGCGTGCACTGATGAGCGAAACCGTCGAGGACTGAACGACGCGCGCCCGGCAGACAAGTGAGGCGCGGCTCACTCCATCAAATCGCGCAGCGGATGGTCCTCGACCGTCCATGGGCTCTCGAACATTTTCTCGACGTCGCTCGCCGTCACATCCTCGATGCGCGCGAAACGCCACGTCGGACGATTGTCCTTGTCGATGATGCGCGCGCGTATCCCTTCCATCACATCGCCCTGCGCGAAACTCGATCGCGTGAGATCGAGATCGCGGCGCAACACGTCCGCCATCGAGTCCTCCGCGCGCGACACGACTTCCAGCGACACCGCCATCGACAGCGGCGAACGCTCGCGCAGCACACCGATCATCTGTCCGGCCCACTCGGCCTCTGATGTGTCGGGGCTTCCGGCGTCACGCGTCGCGGCTTCAAGCGACGCCAGGATAGCCGGTACGTCCGTGTGCGAAAAATGCCTGTCGATCCACGCTCGTGCCGCCGCAAGCGCACATGCGTCCGCGGTCTGCTGCGTGATCTCGGGAGTCGCGGCCTCGCGCCGGATACGCGCGACGAGTTCCTCGCCCGACGCGAACGGCTCCGTTTCCAGTGTATCGATGAGCGCCGGCCAGGCGGCATCGTCGAGATAAACGTCTGCGAGACCCGCGTAAAGCGCGCAGGCGGCGTCGACCGTCTCGCCGCTCACAGCAAGATAGCGGCCGAGCGCACCAGGCGTGCGCGCGAGAAACCAGCCCATGCCCACGTCCGGAAAGAGGCCGATGCGCGTTTCAGGCATCGCCACACGCGTCGACGGCCCCACCACCCGCAGACCGCCCGTGCGATAAGCGCCCTGCGATATGCCCATGCCGCCGCCCATCACCACACCGTTCATAAACGCGACATAGGGCTTCGGATAGGTAAATATCGCGTGATTGAGGCGGTATTCGTCGGAGAAGAACGCGTCGAGCGCAGCCTGATCGCCGGCGCGGAATGACTCGTAGAGAAAACGGATGTCGCCGCCGGCGCAAAACGATCGCGCGTGACGCGAGAGCACGACCACCGCGAGCACGTCCGGATCGTCGCGCCAACGCACGAGCGCGGCGAGCATCGCGTTGACCATGCCCGTGGTAAGCGCGTTGAGCGCCTGCGGACGCTCAAGCTCGATAAAGCCGATGCGGTTTGCTACGCGGGCGACGACGTACTGGTCATCGTTGCTGGCAGAAAGGGCTACCGGTGACATGGCGACACGAGAAATCGAAAGTCCAGTGAAAACACTCGACGTTAGCGAGGTCAGGCTTGTGAGGCTATCACGTCGTCGATGCCTTCGTTCTCTTCGCGACGCACGTTCCAGCGTCCGTTGGCGCGCCGGCTTGCGCACCTGACCAGGCGTCCAGTGCCGCATCCACGACTTGCCCAAGCGGAGAGCGCGGAAAACCGGGACAAGTGAGCGAAAGCGCCACCATGCCGTGCAGCGTTGCCCAGAACGCCTCGGCGCGCGCCGCCCCATCGGCGCCATGCACTGCATCGAGGGCATCGGCAAATAACGCCACAATCTGTCCGCCCGGATCCGCGGCGCCGGGCACGTCGATAAACACCGCCCGATAAGTCTGCGGATGCGCCCTCCCGAATGCCACATACGTTTGGGCGAGTGCGCGAAGACGTTCGCGCGGATCCGCGATCAGCACGAGCGGTTCGAGCTGCGCAAGCAGTTGCGCATGGCCCTCGTGACCGAGTGCGCGCGCGATCTCGTCGCGGTTTTCGAAGTACAGGTAGATCGATGCCGGCGAGTAGCCAATCGCATCAGCGATCTTGCGCATCGATAGCGACGTAAAGCCATCGCGCGTCACGATGCGCCGCGCGGCATCGAGAATGCGAGCGCGCAGCGCCTGTCGCAATGCCGGTTGCTGGACGGCGTTTGAGGAGCCTTTTTGGTCGGGAATTCCCATTGTGGGCAATTGCCATTGTCGCGGGCGCACGCGTCGATGCGCCCTGGACGGCGTTACGCAGCGAGACGTCCCGGAGGAAAATGCCCGCTCTTGAGCAGGACGGGCGTGCCGTTGCTGAGTTCGAGGTGCGCGCGGGCCACCTGCTCGATGCGCGCGCGCCCAGCGTTGAAAGCCTTCATCGACGCATCGCGGCTCGCGGCCGGCGCGCCAAAATGATCTTCGAGCGCCTCCACCGAAATCGCACACGGCACGCGTGCGCCATCGACGAATGCGGCGAACACGACGGTCAGATTCGAATCGCGATAGAGCGGCGCGTCGGAAGAAAAGCGGATGTCCATCTCGAGCCTCGTCGGCAATTCATCAGAAGAAAATCCGCACCGGCGGCCGGCGGGAATGACCGCCAATGTTACGCCTTGCCCCACTGCGCCGTCGCGAACGTGCGTGCGGGTGCGCACACGGAAGCAGACGAATGCCGCCGGTTCCTTCGACGCTAATAGTTGGCCGCGCGCTGCTCGCGCAACCACGACACCTCAGTGCGCTTCCATCTTCGAGAAGACGTTGAGCACGACGACACCCGCCACGATCAACCCGAGGCCCAGCACGGCGGGAAGATCCGGCACCTGACGGTAGAGCGCCATCGCGACCAGCGTGATCAGTACGATGCCCACGCCGGACCACACCGCATAGACGATGCCCACTGGAATGGTCGTCAGCGTGAGCGCAAGCCCATAGAACGCGAGCGCGTAACCCGCGACGACAATCAACGAGGGCACGAGGCGCGTGAAGCCGTTCGATGCCCGCAGCGCGGACGTCGCGACGACTTCGGCGATGATGGCGACGACGAGCCAGGTCCACGCGTTCAGCCGCATCGCGTCACGCCTTTCCGAGGGCAAGCTGGGCGTACTCAACGCCGAGGTGCGCGCATAGCGCTTCGACGACGAGTTCGTGATCGGCGCGCTGAGGCAACCCCGACACCGTCACCGAGCCGATCACCCCTGCCCCCACAACGGCAAGCGGAAACGATCCGCCGTGTGGCGCATAGTCGACAACGGACAGGCCGTGCTTCTCGGCGAGCGTGGTGCCCGCTTGCTGCATGCGCAGGCCGATCGAGTACGAGCTGCGCCGGAAATGCTCGACGACGCGCGACTTGCGCCGCACCCAGTCGACGTTGTCGGGCGTCGTGCCTTCAAGCGCGCTGAAGAAGAGCGGTTGCCCGAACGTACGCACATCGATGGCGACCACCAGCGAACGCGCGACAGCGAGTTCGTGCAGATGTGAACCGAGTGCCCACGCACGGGCTGCGTCGAACCGGGGGAAAACGAGCGCCTGTTCCTGCGCGGCGATCGTCTGCAGATCGTGTGCGATGTCCATGGAGACGAACCGTAATGGCGACGGCGCTGCTGCAACGCCGGGACGTAGCCGCCCGGAAGTAAGCTGGCGCCGACTGGATTTACGATTCTAGCCTGGCCCCAGATGTCCTCGCTGCGGCAAGCGTTTCTCAATCGGGCTGCAGTCGGTTAGAAGGCGAAACGTCGATTCATGTTGCAATATGGTTTCAATAGCCTTATAATTCTTTTCTTCGACGGACGCGGGGTGGAGCAGTCTGGCAGCTCGTCGGGCTCATAACCCGAAGGTCGTAGGTTCAAATCCTACCCCCGCAACCAAAGCCTTTTAAGGCTTTGCGCGATTCAGCCAAGTTTCGAGAACGCGATTTTTCCCCGAATTTGGGCTCTACGTGGGCAAAACCCACGTATATCCTGCAAGCATCCGTCGCGCCAATGAACCCGCCTTCGTGCGGGTTTTTTGTTGTCCAGTGAAATCCGCCCCGAGCAGACGTTCATATTTTTGGAGGCTTTTCCATGAAGAAACACGCACTCGTACAGTTGGCGTTCGTCTCTGCCTCTATCAGCCTGACCAGCACCGCACACGCGGCTGATGTCAATGTCGGCATCAATGTGGGTACGCCCGGCGCTGTTGTGGTCGCGCCGCCGCCCGCCGTCGTCGTCACGCCCGGATGGCACGGCGACCGCTATTGGGACGGTCGTCGCTACTGGAACCGGGACGAATGGGAAAAGCACCACCACCACGATAAGGGTTGGCACTGCCCGCCCGGACACGCCAAAAAGGGCGAGTGCTGATCCGGCTTCCAGCCAGGAACACGCAGGATGAAGAAACCCGGCCTCGCGCCGGGTTTTTGTTTTCGGGTAGCCGATCGCGCTGCGCAGCCTGCTGGTTCTAACGCCACTCACGCTGCAGATCCCCCAGATCCTCTTCGAAGTCCGGATATGCGGGTGGCGCACGTCGAGTCTCGGTTTCCAGTTTTCGGAATCCTTACTAGTTCACCGCCACATCGCCTGATGGCCTGGAGCGCCACACCGGTCACGTCCGGCCGAATTCGATTCGCGTGTATTCGATCTTCACGCGCCCCGTCTCACGCATCGCCGATTGCCACGAAGTGCTGTTGCGACGACATCGTTTTCGCAAGGCATGTCGGACGACTTTGCCTCCATCCCCACGTCCCGTATCGACCATCGAGCAACCGAAAATCCTCCGCGCGACTCGAGTGTAAGAATATGTAATTGAAAGCAAATGGACATGGCTCCGCCGCAATACCCCTGCAAATTTACGTGGTTTCGCACGATGTTCCTCAACATACAAACGAGGTGAACGATGAAAGAGGCAAGCAGGTGGTCGGCAGGTCTGGTGGCGCTCGGAGCAGGCGCACTCGCCTTAAGTGGCGTACTCGCGCCGGCACAGGCGAGTGAGACGCATGAGATCAAACACGTCTTGCTGATCAGCTTTGACGGCTTGCATGAACAGGACGTCGCGCGCTGCATCGCGGGCAATACCTGCACGAATCTCGCACTTCTCGCGAAATCTGGCGTCACGTATACAAATGCCTATACGCCGGGTCTTTCCGATTCGTTCCCCGGCCTCTCCGCGCTCGTGACGGGTGGTTCGCCAAAAACCGCCGGCCTTTTCTATGACGTTTCGTATGACCGGACGCTTTACGCGCCCAGCGACACAGGTTGCGTCGGCAAGCAGGGCTGGAACGTCGTGTTCGACGAGACGACGGGTATCGACGGTGAAAACGGTGGCGCGCTCGTGCATCTGGACGGCGGCGGCGCGTTCAATCCTCAAGCGATTCCGCACGCGCGCGAGGGCGGCAAATGCGTTCCCGTCTATCCGCACAACTACGTGAAGACGAACACGATCTTCGAGGTCGTCAAACAGCACGTTCCCAATTCGCACACCGCCTGGGCCGACAAACACGCGTGGGGCTACGACTGGCTGAATGGCCCGTCCGGTCACGGCGTGGATGATCTGGCGCGCACCGAGATCAATTCGATCGACCCCGCCACGAACAGCTATTACCTCGACACGTACACGCACACCGAAAAGTTCGATGATTACCACGTGCAGGCACTCATCAACGAGATAGGTGGCAAGGACTCCACGGGCACTCGCAACGAGCCCGTGCCGACGTTGTTCGGTGCGAATTTCCAGACGCTGAGCGTGGCGCAAAAGGCCACGGTCGCCACGGGCGGCGGCTATCTCGACGCCGATTTCACGCCGGGTCCGCAAGTGGCTGGCGCGATCAACTACATCGACAATTCGCTCCGCAGAATCGTTGACGCGCTCAAGCAGCAGAATCTCTACAATTCGACGCTCATCATCGTGACGGCCAAGCACGGCCAGTCGCCGACCGATCACACGAAGCTCGTGAAGAACGGCGACACGCTCACGAAACTGCTTGAAGCAAACAACTATCTCGACCCGAATGGCAACTTCGGCCAGTTCAACACGGCGAGCGGCAATCTGAACGATGGCACGGGTCTCGTCGACACTGGCATGGTCCAGACCGACGACGTGGGCCTCATCTGGCTGCGCGATCAATCGCAGCGCGACGCCGTGATCGCGACGCTCAAGCAGAACCTCTCGTGCAACGCACCCGGCATCTGCGCGGATGGCCCGCAAGCGTACATCCTCTCAGGTAACGCACTGGCGTCGCGCTTCGGGGATCCGGCGCAAGGCCGCACGCCCGATATCATCGTCCAGCCGAATCCGGGCGTGATCTACACGTCGAGCAAAACGAAGGATGAGGAGCATGGCGGCAACGCGCCCGACGACAGCCATCTAGGCCTCGTCGTTTCGTTCGCGGGACTGCACCATGCGGGTCACCGTGTCGATGAGCGCGTCCAGACCACGCAGGTTGCGCCCACCATCCTCAAGGCGCTCGATCTCGATCCGCACCTGTTGCACGCCGTTGCAGTTGAAGGCACGGACACGTTGCCGGGCCTTGGCCTGAGAGGCGGCGATTAACACGTATGATCCCTCGGGCCGGCGCTTCCCACGAAGCGCCGGCCCGCGAGCAAGCTCACGCCTCACGCCTGTACGCGAACCCGTCCAGGAAGCAACCGGCTCACACAGGCAAGCGGCAGCGCCGTGAACGTGACATGCCGTTGCATGTCGAACAATCCTTGCGGTCAGCCGCTACGTACCGCCCGGCGACAATCCGGTGACGCGGCGCGCACCTTCCCGATCGCATACTCGTTTCTGCTATTTTTGGCGCTTCTGACGCGAGACTGCCTTGAAGTGCCTGCCACAATAGCTGCCGCCCCGTACCGCCCGCCGCCCTCCCGGCCGCCCCCGCCGCGGTGATACACTCGTATCACCCTTCCCCCCATCGTGCTCATGAAATTCTGCTCGACTTGCGGTCAGACGGTCAGCCTGCTCGTACCGCCCGGCGACAATCGCGAACGGTTTGTCTGTTCGGCCTGCGGTACCGTGCATTACGAGAATCCGCGCAACGTGGTCGGCACCGTCCCCGTCTGGGAAGACAAGGTGCTGCTCTGCCGCCGCGCGATCGAACCGCGTTATGGCTACTGGACGCTCCCCGCCGGATTCATGGAAATGGGCGAGACCACGTCCGAAGCGGCCGTACGCGAGACGCTCGAAGAAGCCGGCGCGCGCGTCGAAGTGCAGAGTCTTTTTTCGCTCCTGAACGTGCCGCGCGTGCATCAGGTCCATCTGTTCTATCTCGCGCGCCTGCTCGACACCAATATCGCCGCGGGAGAAGAAAGCCTCGAGGTCCGGCTCTTCGAAGAACACGAGATTCCGTGGGACGACCTCGCGTTTCCCACGATCGGGCAGACACTCCGGTTCTTCTTCGCCGATCGTCAGTCGGGCAGCTACGGGCTGCATACCGGCGATGTGCTTCGCTCGCTGCGCGAGCCCTGACTCAAGTCCGCCGATGGTTCCCTGGCTCGGGCCCGAAGACCCGTTCCCCAGCGTGGAGCGTTCGCTCGGCATGAACAGCGGCGCACCCGGCCTGCTCGCGGCAAGTGCCGATCTGCTGCCGTCGCGCCTCGTCGACGCCTACCGTCACGGCATCTTCCCGTGGTATTCGGACGGACAGCCCGTGCTCTGGTGGAGCCCCGATCCGCGCATGATCCTGCGACCTGACGAGTTCAAGGTGTCGCCGTCGCTGAAAAAGACGCTTCGGCGCGTGCTGCGCGACGATGCATGGGAAATCCGCGTCGACGACGATTTTGCCGCCGTGATGCGCGCGTGCGCGAACGCACCGCGCCGCGGCCAGCGCGGCACCTGGATCACCACCGAAGTGATCGACGCCTATTTGACGCTGCACCGCATCGGCGACGCGCACAGCATCGAGGCCTGGTGCGACGGCGCACGCGTGGGCGGACTCTATGGCGTCTCGCTCGGCACGATGTTTTTCGGCGAATCGATGTTCGCCTCCGTCACCGACGCCTCCAAGATCGCACTCGCCGCGCTCGTCGCGCATCTGCGCAGGCACTGCGTCGCGCTGATCGACTGCCAGCAGAACACGGCGCACCTCGCCTCGCTCGGCGGGCACGAGATCGCGCGCAAAGCCTTCATCGCCCACGTGCGCGCAACGGTCGACGCACCACGCATTCCGTGGCGCTTCGACAAGCGCGTCCTCGCCGATCTGGTGGGAAGCGGCGGCGCAGTCCCGGCTGCCTGACCATACCGCCGCCCGAAGGTGGAGGCGTTGCGCGCACGGCGCAGTGCCGTGCAATTCAATGGATTCCGGCTCGGCGCCGATGTTAGACTGAAGATAGAACACGCCGCCGGAGCGGCCTGTGCTGGAAACCGCGCTGGAAACCACGCTGGAAACGGCGCTGGAAACCGCGCACACAGGCCGCAAGCGCCATCCCAGCGACGATCCGAACTGCCATGAGAGCTGCCAACGTGACGCATCCTAACGAGCTGCCGCTTTCACCCCTTTCGGCGCTGCAGTTCTACGCAACGGCGCCCTACCCCTGCAGTTATCTGGCGGGGCGTATCGCGCGCTCGCAGGTAGCGACGCCAAGCCACCTGATCAACTCGGACGTCTACACGGATCTCGTGAAGGCAGGTTTCCGGCGCTCGGGCGTCTTCACCTACCGACCGTATTGCGACGGCTGCCGTGCCTGCGTTCCGGTGCGTGTTCCAGTCGCGCTCTTCACGCCGAACCGCACGCAGCGCCGGGTCTTGCGCCATCATGGCCCCCTCGTGGCGACGGTCGCGCCGCTGCACTACGACGAAGCGCACTACGCGCTCTACATGCGATACCAGTCGGCGCGCCACGCAGGCGGCGGCATGGACCGCGACAGCCGCGACCAGTACGAGCAATTCCTTCTGCAAAGCAGGATCAATTCGCGCCTCGTGGAATTCCGCGAGCCCGACACGCAGAACCCGGAAAGCCCCGGCTTGCTGCGCATGGTTAGCATGATCGACATCCTGGGGGACGGACTTTCGTCGGTCTACACGTTCTTCGAACCCGACGAGCCGCACACGAGCTACGGCACCTACAACATCCTGTGGCAGATCGAGCAGGCGCGCAGTCTGCAACTGCCTTACGTGTACCTCGGCTACTGGATCCGCGAAAGCCCCAAAATGGCCTACAAAGCGCACTTCCGGCCGCTCGAAGGTCTACTCGACGGGGTCTGGTCCACGCTCGATCCCGATCTGGCGCGTGAAGCGCGCTAGAAACGTGCCGTGCCTCGCGCGCGCCGCCCGGTGTGCGCAATGCCGTTAAAATAGCGGGTTCTCATTTTCCGGCGTCCGCGCCCTCTGCCCGTGTTCAGCTCCCTCTATCCGTTCCTGCGCAACCAGCTCTTTCGTCTGGACGCCGAAGACGCCCACCATCTGACGCTGCGCGCCATCGGCGCGGCCGGCCGCACCGGCATGGCCGGGCTCCTCGCGCCGCGCGTCCCCGACGCGCCGCGCACCGTGATGGGTCTCACCTTCCGCAATCCGGTCGGCCTCGCCGCCGGGCTCGACAAGGAAGGCGCGGCGATCGACGGGTTCGCGGCGCTCGGTTTCGGCTTTATCGAGGTGGGAACCGTGACGCCCCGCCCGCAGCCGGGCAATCCGCGTCCGCGCATTTTCCGGCTGCCGCAGGCGGGCGGGATCATCAACCGCATGGGTTTCAACAACCACGGTGTCGAGCAGTTTGTGAAGAACGTGCAGGCCGCACGTTATCGCGGCATCCTCGGCCTGAACATCGGCAAGAACGCCGATACGCCCATCGAGCGCGCCGCCGAAGACTATCTCTTCTGCCTCGAACGCGTCTATCCGTTCGCGAGCTACGTGACGATCAACATCTCGTCGCCGAACACGAAGAACCTGCGCCAGTTGCAGGGCGCTGGCGAACTCGATGCGCTGCTCGCCGCGCTCAAGGACAAGCAGCAGCGTCTCGCCGACCTGCACGGCAAGCTCGTGCCGCTCGCGCTGAAGATCGCGCCGGACCTCGACGATGAGCAGATCAAGGAGATCGCCGATACGCTCCTGCGCCACAAGATCGAAGGCGTGATCGCAACCAATACGACGCTCTCGCGCAGCGCCGTGCAGGGCCTGCCGCACGCGGACGAGACGGGTGGCCTTTCGGGGCGGCCCGTGTTCGATGCGTCGAATGCCGTGATCCGCAAGCTGCGCGCCGAACTCGGCGCCGACGTACCGATCATCGGCGTGGGCGGCATCTTCTCGGGGGAGGATGCGCGCGCGAAGATCGACGCGGGCGCCTCGCTCGTGCAGTTGTATACCGGTTTTATCTACCGCGGTCCGGCGCTCGTCGGCGAATGCGTGCGCGCTCTGGCCTCGGGCCGCGCCTGACGATATAGTTGCAGCCAACGCGCGGCGCTCGCTGGCCGCGCCGCGCAGGCAACATCGCCCTGAAACCGCCGCAAAACAAGAGGAAAAAGATGAAGCTCGCCCTGTTGAAGAAACTCCTTGTGGCCGCGCTGATCGGCGCGTCGTTCGTCTCGGCCAGCGCACAGGCCGACGATCTGCTCGACCAGGTGAAAGCGCGCGGCACGCTGCGCATCGGCCTCGAAGGCACGTTCCCGCCGTTCGACTCGAAGGCGCCGGACGGCCAGCTCGTCGGCTACGACGTGGATATCGCGAAGGCTGTGGCCGCGAAGCTCGGCGTGAAGCCCGAGTTCATCACGACCGAATGGAGCGGAATCATCGCGGGCCTGCAGGCCGGCAAGTTCGACGTGATCGTCAATCAGGTGGGCGTCACCGACCAGCGCAAGGCCGTGCTCGACTTCTCGCCGGCGTATACGTACTCGGCCGCGCAACTCATCCAGCGCAAGGACGATACGCGCGCGTTCAAGTCGCTCGATGACCTCAAGGGCAAGAAGCTCGGCGTCGGACTCGGCACCAACTACATGGACATGGCGAAGTCCGTGCCGGGCATCGACGTGAAGACGTATCCGGGCGCCCCCGAATATCTGCGCGATCTCGCGGCCGGCCGGCTCGATGCGGCGCTCAACGATCGCCTGATGCTCGCGTACCTGATGAAAAATTCGCAGTTGCCGCTGCGCACGGGCGCGATCGTCGGCAATGGCAACCCGTCCGCGATCCCCTTCAAGAAGGGCAATCCGAAGTTCGCCAAGGCCATCGACGACGCGATGACCCAGCTCGAAGCCGACGGCACGTTCACGAAGATCTCGGAGAAGTGGTTCGGCATCGACGTGAGCAAGCCGGTTACGCAATGAACGTCACCGTGACCTGACGCCTGACGCGGGGCGGCATCGCACGATGCCGCCCCTTGTTTTTTTGGTGCGCCCAAACGGTCTTCCTCAACCTCGATCCGTTCGCCCATGCCCATCACTACGCTCATCATCCAGTCACTGCCGGTGCTCGCGCAGGGCGCAGTGCTGACGGTCAAGTTCGCCGTACTCTCGATGATCTTCGGCCTCGCCGGCGGCATCGTGCTCGCGCTGATGGGCATCAGCACGAACCGCGCGCTGCCGCGCATCGCGCGCGTCTATATAAGCCTCATGCGCGGCACGCCGCTTCTCGTGCAGATTTTCGTCGTCTACTATGGACTGCCGAGCATCGGCATCTCGCTCGAACCGACGCCCGCCGGTGTGATCGCGTTGTCCGCGAATGTGGCTGCGTATCTCTCCGAGAGCATGCGCGGCGCGATTCTCGGCATTCATCGCGGGCAGTGGCTCGCGGCATACAGCCTCGGCCTGTCGAGGCGCCAGACGCTGCGCTACGTGATCGCGCCGCAGGCGCTGCGGATCGCGGTGCCGAGTCTCTCGAACAGCCTCATCAGCCTCATCAAGGACACCTCGCTCGTCTCGGTGATCACCGTGACCGAGTTGCTGCGCAGCGCGCAGGAAATCATCGCGTCGACTTACCAGCCGCTGCCGCTCTATCTCGCGGCTGCCGCGTTCTACTGGCTGCTGTGCCAGGTGCTGGAATGGCTCCAGCACTGGTACGAGAAGCGCCTCGCGCTGCCTGCGCGGCACTGAGGATCAACGCGCGCGCGAGACCGTTACACGCGGCTCTCGCGCGGGCGAAACGCGACCCGACCGCAGGCACGGTTCCCGCGCGGCACGTCACAACGACGCTACCGCGCAAGCCGCGCACCGGCGTCGCTCAACGCTGCACGGCAGGCTCCGGCGACAGCGCCCGCTGAAGTTCGTCGGCCGTATATTCGATCATCGCCAGCGCAGCCGCTTCGGCTTCCTTCGCCTCGCGCCGCTCGATCGCGTCAACCACGCGTCCGTGCGCCTGCACGATGTTGCGCCAACCATCGTCCCGCTCGTTGAGGATCGGGTTCACGAGCGACAGCGCGCCACGAATGATCGCCGCCATCTGCTGAAAAAACTGATTGCCGCTCGCGGCAAGAATGCGTGTGTGCAGCAGCGTATCGGCCGCCTGGCAGCCTGAGTCGCCGGGACTCGTCTGGCTCAGCGCCTCGAACGCGTCGCGGATGCCCACAATCTCCGCCGCACTCGCGCGCGTCGCCGCGAGCCCGCACGCGGCCGGCTCAATCAGACCGCGAAACTCGATCACGTCGCGCAAAAACGTCTTGTCCGGCTTCGCGCGAAAACGCCAGCTCACAACGTCTTCGTCGATCATGCGCCAGTCTCGCATCGGCCGTATGCGCGTGCCGATCTTCGGCCGCACATCGAGCATGTGCCGCGCGAGCAGCATGGAAAGCGCCTCGCGCATCACCGTACGGCTCACGTCGAATTCCTTGGACAGCACGTCCTGCGGCGGCAAGACGGCGCCATAGCGGTCCTCGACGATGCCTGCGATCAGGCCGTCCATGACCTTGCTGACGAGCGAGCGTTCCTTGTTCACCAGTTCCATGAGACTCCCCCGATTCGGCGGTATCGCCCCTGTTTGCGGGTTACTGCGGGCCCTTGTGCGTCGTCGACCAATACCGGTACGTTGCATGGTGATTGCATACCTCACCAGCCAGGATATCTCCTGACGAGACTATCGCCTGAAAAACGCCCTGCCCGTGGCGTTTTCTTCATCACCCCACGTCAAGTCCGGACCGCTTGTCTCACGCGCCACGCGGTCCGGTTAGATGTATGGAGTGCGTATTTACTCGACGCCGCTTGTGCTTGTGTCTGGTTACGCAAATTCGATGCCACGGGGTCGATCATCGTCGCACGCCGTTCGCGCCTTGCGCGTCGGTACGTCCGTACTGATCGTCGAAACGAACGATGTCGTCTTCGCCGAGGTAGCCGCCCGACTGCACCTCGATGATCTCCAGCGCGGTCTTGCCGGGATTCTCCAGACGATGCTTCACGCCCAATGGAATATAGGTGGATTCGTTCTCGGAAAGCAAAAAGACTTCATCGCCGCGTGTGACGCGCGCGGTTCCGCGCACGACGGTCCAGTGCTCCGCGCGATGGTGATGCATCTGCAGCGAGAGCCGTCCGCCCGGCTTCACGACGATACGCTTCACCTGAAAACGTTCGCCACGGTCTATCGAATCGTACCAGCCCCACGGCCGCTCGACGCGCCGGTGGTGCTGCGCCTCCTCGCCATGCTGATCTTTCAGTTTCCCGACAATTGCTTTTACGTCCTGCACACGATTCTTCGCGGCGACGAGCACGGCATCGGCCGTCTCGACCACTACGACCCCATGCACGCCGACGCACGCAACGAGTCGTCCGTCCGAATGAACAAAGGTATCGGTCACGTCCTCTAGCAGCACGCGTCCACGCGCGACATTGCCGTTCGGATCCTTGTCCGACACCTGCCAGACCGCGTCCCACGCGCCGACATCCGACCAGCCCGCCACGAGCGGCACAACGACGCCCGCAACCCGTGCATCGACGCCGATGGATTCCATCACCGCGTAGTCGATCGAGTCGGACGGACATGCGGCCAGCGCGGCCGCGTCGAGATGCAGACTGCCGTCGGCATCGAGCGTGGCCCGTTCGAACGCGGCCGCACATTGCGCCGCAATAACGGGGCGACGGTGCTCGATTGCCGCGAGCCACACCGAAGCACGCACGACGAAGATGCCGCTATTCCACCAGTAGTCACCCGAGGCGACATAGCGGGCCGCGAGTTCGGCATCGGGCTTTTCGACGAAGCGTTCGATCGGCCGGGCGCCATTTGCGTCGAGCAACCGGCCCACGCCGATATAGCCATAACCGGTTTCAGCGCGCTGTGGCGGCACGCCGAGCGTCACGATCGCCCCGCGCGCCGCGTAGGTCACGGCATGTTCGAGCGCACGGCCGAAGGCGCTGCGGTCGGCGACCAGATGATCGGCCGGCATGACGACGAGCACGGGATCGTAATCCGTGTCGCCGCCGCCCTGAATTTTGCATTCATGGCGCGCGGCAAGCGCGGCTACGGTCAATGCGGGTGCCGTATTGCGCGCGACCGGTTCAAGAACAATACGGGCGGTCACACCACTGCGGCCAAGCCGGTCGACGGTCAACAGACGCAGTTCCTCGCTGCTCACGACGAGCGGCGCGGCCTTCTGCACGGGAGCCGCGGCACCTTGCTGCGTGAATGCACATTCGAGCCGGCGCACGGTGGTCTCGAGGAGCGACTCGCCGTCGAGCAAATCGATTAACTGCTTCGGACAATGTTCACGCGACAGCGGCCACAGACGCGTGCCCGAGCCACCCGCCAGCACCACGGGTTGCACGATAAGCGTGTCCTCGACTTTCTGTTCCGCCGCGATCAAGCCCGCATGGGGCACGACGTGATTCATACGCGCTGCTCCCCGTCGATGTGTATATGCACAATGCGCACCTCCGTCACCAGTCCGGACGTGGCCGCACGCGCTACCTGGGCATTCATTGGAACAAACGTGGAGGTTTAGCTCTGTTCGCATGCACACACTGATCGTGCGCTGTTTCGCGGACGCATCGTTCGTCCACGTAACGTCTCGCGGCACGAGGCGAACCATGTTTCAGCGCCGAACTGTGCGGCGCACACACGTCATGCGCCGCAGCAGCCTTGAATCAAAGCCGACGAATACCTTCCGTGCGACGCGGCACGCTCGCTAAACGCAAGTGAGGCATGTTTCAGCTTGGAGTCATATTCGTGCACGTGCGTCACGCCCGAAAATAACCGCACCGAATCAACGACTTGAATCGACAAAATATCGTATGACCTCAACGCGGGGGGCCGAAGTCATTGTGCAGAACTGAAACAAAAATGGCCCATCCGCCCGTCCGGTAACGCACACACCGCCCGCAGAGACACCAGCCATGGAGGTTTGCGGCACTCTGGCACACCCCCTGCTATAGATCAGTCGCCACACCGAGGCAAACGCCTGGAATCGAAATGGCGGAAGCCCACAAGACTATGGGGCTGGCACGACGAACGTATAGCCGAACGGGAAGCGGCACATAACGACAGATTCGCCGGCCGGAATGAGATAACAACGAGGCAGCGCTTGCCGCCTCAGACGAGGACCAATCATGTTGACCCTTCAATCCGATCTGCACGGAAATCATCTGCTGGGCGCGTTACCGTCGCACGAATGGCAAGCACTCGCCCCGCATCTCGAACTCGTTCACCTGCGCACCGAACAACTGCTGTGCGATTCCGGCCAGCGCATTCACCACGTCTATTTTCCGACCACTGCGATCATTTCGATGCTTTCGACGATGGAAGACGGCAGCTCCGTCGAAATCGCGGCAGTCGGGCGCGAAGGCATGACGGGCGTGCCCGTCCTGACCGGCGGCGAAACCATGCCGAACCGCGTGCAGGTGCAGTCCGCGGGATTCGCGTATCGCATGAGCGCGCAGAGCCTCCGGCAGCAGTTCGCACGTTCGGACTTCCTGCGCCGGCTCATGTTGCTCTACATGCACGCGCTGCTCACGCAGGTTGCACAGACGGCTGCCTGCAACCGTCACCACTCGCTTAGCAAGCAGTTGTGCCGGTGGCTCCTCATCGAAGTGGATCGCGTGGCATCGAATGACCTCACGGTCACGCAGCAACTGATCGCCGATATGCTCGGCGTGCGTCGCGAAGGCATCACGGAAGCCGCGGGCAAGCTGCATGACGATGGGCTGATCCATCACAGCCGTGGTCACATCCGCGTGCTGGACCGCGAGGGCCTCGAATCGCGCGCCTGCGAGTGCTACGGCCTCGTGCGGCGTGAGTTCGATCGGCTGCTGCCCCGCCTGCGTCAGGCAGAAACGGTGGAGTGATGCGTCGCGCGGGGCGACTCGCGCGCACGTCTTTTTCGGCTGGCTGTGCGCATCAGGCGCGAGCCCGGCGGACCGGAACGCCGCTCGAAAACGCTTATCGCTCGCAGCCAGCACAGTTGCGCGAAACATCGTGCATCAGCGCTGTGCCGTTACGCTTCGTTTCGCGCACAACGCATCGATAAAAACAGGATTACTTATTATTTATCCGAAACTGGCGAGCCGAAAATCAATGCTGGCCACAACGCCATCGACCGGCCCTGCAACGAGCGGCGCACGCGCCGCTCGTGCAAGCGTCAGCGCTTCGGATAGTCGATACGTTCGACGCCCGTTTCCGTGCCCAGCAGACACAGGTCGGCGCCGCGTTCCGCGAAAAGACCCACGGTCACGACGCCCGGCCATGCGTTGACGAGCGCCTCGAACCCGCACGGGTCGCTGATGCGCAAGCCCTTTACGTCGAGGATCTCATTGCCGTTGTCAGTGAGGTAGGGCGAGCCATCCTTCTGCACGCGCAGCACAGGCACACCGCCCAGCGCGCTCACGCGCCGGCCGATCGCCGTGCGCGCCATCGGCACCACTTCGATCGGCAGCGGGAACTGGCCGAGCACGTCGACGCGCTTGCTCGCGTCGGCAATGCAGACGAACACGTCCGCCACGGACGCGACGATCTTCTCGCGCGTAAGCGCCCCGCCACCGCCCTTGATCATCGCGCCTTGCGCGTCTATCTCGTCGGCACCGTCGACGTAGACGGTCAGCGACTCGATGTCGTTGAGATCGAAGACGCGGAAACCGTGCGACTGAAGCCGCGCGGTCGTCGCCACCGAGCTGGACACCGCGCCCAGATAGCGGTCCTTGCTCGCCGCGAGCGCATCGATAAAGCAGTTCGCGGTAGAACCGGTACCGACGCCGATCACGGCGCCCTGCGGTACGTTGGCGTTCACATAGTCGGCGGCGGCCTGGCCGACCAGTTGCTTAAGTTCGTCTTGAGTCATGGAAAAACTGCCCGAGGAGGGGGAAAAGGCGGAAAGTCGATAGTTTACCGGAGTTGCGCGAGGCAGCCGGCGCAGCGTCCCCCACCGCGCCGCGAATTCAACGCGTGAGGTCGGTGTCGCCGGGCTGTGCGGGCATGTACTTGTCGAGCAGCGCCTGCGCGATGGCGTCGGTTTGAGCGTCAGGCGTGCCCGAATAGTCGCGCGGACGGAAATGCATCTGGAACGCCGCGATGACGCGGCGCGTGCGCTCGTCGAGCACGCCGTCGGTTGCCACGTCGTAGCCATAACGTGCGAGCTTGAGTTGCAGACCGCGCACATCGGCGGGGCCGTCGGGCGCGCGGCCCGCGAGATCAGCCTTGACCGTGGCGTCGTCCGGCCAGGCGCCCACACCAGCATCGTAAAGCTGCTTCCACGGAAAAAGCGGGCCCGGATCGATCTTGCGCTGCGGTGCGATATCGCTGTGACCAACCACGCGCGTCGGCAAGATGCCGTATCGCACGACAATGTCCTTTGCGAGCCGGATGATCGCATCGACCTGGGCGGGCGGCCACGGCTGCCACGCGCGGCCCTGCGGCGTGTCGCGCGGCCCCAGATTGACATTCTCGATGCCGATCGACGCAGCGTTCAGTTCGGTCGTCCCTTGCCATTCACTCGCGCCCGCATGCCACGCGCGCTGCGATTCCGGCACCAGTTGCCACACGACCGGCTTGCCGTTTTCGACTGGCGGATTTTCGGGCACGAGATAGTGCGAGCTGACCGCTTCGGTCGTGAGCACCTTGAGCGATCCGGCTTCGTCGATCTCGGTGTAGTGCATCACGAGAAAGCGGATGCGCGAGTCGGCGCTCTGCGCGTGATGGCTCGTGTCGGCGACATACGTCCCGCGATCGACCTTCGTGCTGCTGACGCAGGCCGCAAGTGTGAGTGCAAGCGCAAGCATCGCGGCGCGCAAGGCAAAGCGATGAAACGACATTTCCGGGCGTTTATCTCGCGGCAGTCCGCTGGCGAACGGCCTCGAAAAGACACACCCCCGATGCGACGGACACGTTCAGGCTCTCGACCGTCCCCGCCATCGGAATGTGCATGACTTCGTCGCACGTTTCGCGCGTGAGACGGCGCATGCCCTCGCCTTCGGCGCCCATGACGATCGCCACCGGGCCGTCAAGCTTCGTCTGATAGACGCTGGCGCTCGCATCGTCCGACGTGCCGACCACCCACACCCCCGCCTCCTTCAGTTCTCGCAACGCGCGCGCGAGATTCGTCACGGTGATGTACGGAACGGTATCGGCGGCGCCGCTCGCGACTTTCGCTGCGGTCGCGTTGAGGCCCACGGCGCGGTCGCGCGGAGCGATCACCGCGTGCGCGCCAGCGGCGTCGGCGACGCGAAGACACGCACCGAGGTTATGCGGATCCGTCACGCCGTCGAGCACGAGCAACAGCGGCGAGCCGTTGATGCCGTCGAGCAGCTCCGCCAGATTCTGCGCGAGCGGCATGTCGTGGACACGCGCGACGACACCCTGGTGGCGCTCCGTGTGCGCGAGACCCCAAAGCCGCGTTTCGTCGGCTGCGATCACGCGCGCGCCGGCGTCCTTCGCGGCTTGCAGGAAGTCCTGCATGCGGCGATCGCGCCGCGTCGGATCGTAATAGACGTCCTCGACCGTCGACGCGTCGTGCCGCAAACGTGCGGTCACCGCATGAAAACCGTAAAGAACCTTGAGACGTGACATGAATTAGACAACCTCTGATGAACTGCCCGCGATGCATCACGCGCATCGCGAACGAATGTAATTCTCCCGGCCGCCACACGCGGACCGGGCGGCGCGGCGACACCCGCATTGGGCGACCGCCGCGCTGGCGGCACGCTCAGCGCTTCTTGCGCGAAATCGCCTTCTTCGACGCCGCCTTGGACGCGGCATGCTTCTTCGCCGTCTTCGCCGCGCCGCGCGCAGCACGGGCTTCCTTCACGGCGGCGCTCGGTGCAGGTGCGGCCTTCTTGCGGCGCGACGGCTCGCCCTGCGGCAGTCCGCGCACGCGCGGACCGACATCGGCGGCACCCTTGTCAAACGACGCCAGACGATTGACTCCAGGCTTCACAGGCGTATCGCGCACGAGCCGGAAATCGATCTTGCGCGCATCGAGATCGACACGGCCAACCTGCACGCGCACGCGGTCCGAAAGGCGGTAGCGGATACCGGTGCGCTCACCGCGCAGTTCGTTCTTGATCTCGTCGTACTGGAAATAATCGGCGCCCAGTTCCGTCACATGCACCAGACCTTCGATGAAAAGCGCGTCAAGCTGCACGAAAATGCCGAACGACGTCACGCCGCTCACCATGCCGCCGTACTCCTCACCGAGCTTGTCGCGCATGAAGTAGCACTTGAGCCAGGCTTCGACATCGCGCGACGCTTCATCGGCGCGCCGCTCGTTGGCCGAGCAATGCAGGCCGAGTTCTTCCCAGATGGCCGTGTTGTTCCCACGCGCGCGCTTGCCGCGCTTTTCCTCGTCCTCGGCCTGCAGAGCACGGGCGCGCGGCGAGAGCGCCGTGTTCAGCTCCACGCCCTCGGGCGCGTGCGGCTGGTACTTCTTGCCCTGCAGGATCGCGTAGATCGCGCGGTGCGTGAGCAAGTCAGGATAGCGGCGGATCGGACTCGTGAAGTGCGCGTAGGCCTCATACGCGAGACCGAAGTGACCGATGTTGTCCGGGCTGTAGACGGCCTGCTGCATCGAACGCAGCAGCATCGTCTGAAGCATCTGGGCGTCGGGCCGGTCGCGGATGTGCGCCATCAGCGCGGCGTAGTCGCTCGCGTGCGGCGTGTCACCGCCGCCCAGCGTAAGGCCCATGCCGCGCAGGAAAGTGCGCAGGTTCTCGAGCTTCTCCGCGGTCGGGCCCGCGTGCACGCGATACAGGCCCGGGTGTTTATTGCGCTTCAGGAAATCCGCTGCACACACGTTGGCCGCAAGCATGCATTCTTCGATCAGCTTGTGCGCATCGTTGCGCTGACGCGGCACGATCTGCTCGATCTTGCCCTGCGCATTGCACACGATATACGTCTCGGTCGTGTCGAAGTCGATGGCGCCGCGCTTCTGGCGCGCGGCGAAAAGCGCCTTGTACACGCCGTAGAGGTTCTGCAACTGCGGAAGGAGCGACTGGCGGCGCATCGCCTCCGGTCCCTTGGTGTTCTTGAGCACCGCAGCGACTTCGGTATACGTGAGGCGCGCGGCGGAGTGCATCACGCCCGGGTAGAACTGATACGCCTTGATCTCGCCGCGCGTGGTGATCACCATGTCGCACACGAGCACACAGCGGTCGACGTGCGGGTTGAGCGAACACAGCCCGTTCGAGAGCTTCTCGGGCAGCATGGGAATCACGCGGCGCGGGAAATAGACCGAAGTGCTGCGCTCGATTGCATCGATGTCGAGACCGCCGCCGGGCAGCACGTAGTGCGAGACATCGGCGATCGCGACGATCAGGCGGAAACCCTCGCCACGGCCGACCTGCATCGGCTCGCAATAAACGGCATCGTCGAAGTCGCGTGCGTCCTCGCCGTCGATCGTCACGAGCGGCACGTCGCGCAGATCCACGCGATAGCGGATATCGGCCGGACGCACGGCGTCGGGCAGCTTTGCGGCTTCGGCAAGCGCCACGTCGCTGAATTCGTGCGGCACACCGTACTTGCGCACGGCGATCTCGATCTCCATGCCGGGATCGTCGATATCGCCGAGCACCTCGACCACACGACCGAGCGGTTGCGAATGGCGGCTCGGGAAGTCGGTCAGCTCGACCACCACGACCTGCCCCACCTTCGCCTTCTTCGTGTTTTGCGTGACCAGAATGTCGTGGCCGATGCGCTTGTCCTCTGGCGCGACGATCATCGCGCCACTTTCGTTCAGGAGACGCCCGATTACCCTGCGGTTCGCGCGGTCGGTGACCTCGACGATATGCCCCTCGGGACGCCCGCGCCGGTCGTAGCCGACGATGCGCGCGAGCACGCGATCGTTGTGCATGACCTTCTGCATTTCGCCTTGTGGCAGGAACAGATCGTCCTGACCGTCGTCGCGCACGAGGAATCCATAGCCGTCGCGATGGCCCTGCACGCGGCCGGCAACGAAGCTGGAGGGATGGGCGAGCTGATAATGACCGCGCGCGTCAAGACGGATCTGGGCGTCGCGCTCCATGGCGGCGAGCCGCCTGAAGAACCCTTCGCGCTCCTGGCGCTTGATGGAGAGTGCCTCGGCGATATCGTTCGCGGTACAGGGCGAGTCACTGGTCCGCAGCACGCCGAGGATCTCTTCGCGGCTGGGAATCGGGTACGGATATTTGCTCAAGGGCTTGTCGATGGTTGTTCTCGTTGCGTCGATGTCGGATCTGTCGCGTCGCCAGGCGTTGCCCGGACGGCGCCGCGTTCTTCGAGTACCACAGCATCAGTTCAGCGGCCGGCGAAGTCCGGTGGACCGCTCACATCGCGCGTCGCGTACCGGCGGCCTGCTGCGAGGCATTCTAACACCCGCTTTGCGCGCGACAGACGCCTCTGAGAACGCTTGCGCCCTGCTCGTGCCCCTTCCGGAGCGGCAACCTGCGCTTCGCGAGGCCGCGCGAGCGATCGATCCGACCGGCTTCACGAAACGCTTGACAAAGCCCTTGGGCACGTTATAATCATCGTCTTTGCTGCACGATACAACCGTTCAGCAATCGACACCTTGCCCAGGTGGCGGAATTGGTAGACGCACCAGGTTCAGGTCCTGGCGGTGGCAACACTGTGGAGGTTCGAGTCCTCTCTTGGGCACCAAAAAACTCTTTCCAGCGATTCTCTGGAAGTAGTTCATCAGCGAGACCCCGCATAGCGATTTACGCCGGCGGGGTTTTTGTTTTCGTGCTCCCTCTTTCGCGCTTCTCCCGGTCGATGCCGTAGCGTACGCATCAGGAATCGGAACGCAAGTCGCCCCCACCCACGATTCATCGGTTTTCATTCCCTGCACACGACGCTTCATCTGGTTCGCTATTCGGCCGCCCTGCGCACCCTGCACGATTCGCTCCGACTCTGGAGAAAATTCTTAAAACTCCGTTGACAGGTTTCATCAGCCCGCTATAATTGCGGTCTAGCTTGAAGACGTGCCCAGGTGGCGGAATTGGTAGACGCACCAGGTTCAGGTCCTGGCGGTGGCAACACTGTGGAGGTTCGAGTCCTCTCCTGGGCACCACGCTCTTCAAGACAGAATCGATCAAAAAAGCCCGCAAATTGCGGGCTTTTTTGTTTTCGATGCTGGTTTTCGACTGCGGTTGAAAACGGCGGTTTTCAACCCCGAGGCGCAGTCTCACGCCGCTTCAAGGTGCCTCAACAGTGCATCCACGCTGCCCTTCGCATCGCCGAACAGCATCCGCGTGTTGTCCTTGTAGAACAGCGGATTGTCGACACCCGCGTAACCTGTCGCCATGCTGCGCTTGGACACGACTACGGTGCGCGCCTTCCACACTTCGAGCACTGGCATGCCCGCGATCGGGCTCGCCGCATCCTCCTGCGCGCCCGGATTCACGATGTCGTTCGCGCCGATCACCAGCACGACGTCGGTGCTCGTGAAATCGTCGTTGATCTCGTCCATCTCGAGCACGATGTCATACGGAACCTTGGCTTCGGCCAGCAACACGTTCATGTGTCCCGGCAGACGGCCCGCGACCGGATGGATAGCGAAGCGCACGCGCACACCGGCAGCCCGCAAACGTCGCGTGATCTCGCTGATCGTGCCCTGCGCCTGGGCGACCGCCATACCGAAACCTGGCACGATGACCACTTCGCTCGCGTCGCGCAGCAGCGAACCCACTTCGTCCACGGACGTCGCCACAACCTCGCCCTGCGGCGTCGAGCTTGTCGTCGACGCGGTTGCGCCGAAGCCGCCGAGAATCACCGAGACGAAGCTGCGGTTCATCGCCCGGCACATGATGTAGCTGAGAATTGCGCCGCTCGATCCGACGAGCGCCCCGGTCGTGACGAGCAAATCGTTGTCGAGCATAAAACCGGTCGCGGCAGCGGCCCAGCCGGAATAGCTGTTGAGCATTGACACCACCACGGGCATGTCGGCCCCGCCGATCGCCATGACGAGATGCACGCCGAGCGCCGCCGCGAGCGCACACATGATGAGCAGGGCGTAGAGGCCGTCGGTACCTGCGGGCACGCTCAAGAAGCGATAGCCCAGCACGACGCACGCAGCGAGCACGGCGAGGTTCAGCCAATGTCGCGCGGGCAGAACGAGCGGCTTGCCACTCACCGTCCCCTGCAATTTCAGGAACGCGACTATCGATCCGCTGAAGGTCACTGTGCCGATGAACGCACCGATATAGATTTCAGTGTTGTGTATCGTGCGCTCGACGCCACTCAATGTCGCATCAGCAGAGAGATAGTTCGCGATGCCAATCAATGCCGCGGCCAGACCGACGAAGCTGTGGAGCATCGCGACCAGTTGCGGCATCTGCGTCATCTCCACGCGCCTCGCCAGCACGGCGCCGAATCCGCCACCGACCACCGCTGCGACGAGCGCAATCTGCAATCCCGCTCCACCCGTGACGAGCAGCGTAGCGAGCACCGCGATCAGCATTCCTGCCATGCCATAGAGATTGCCGCGCCGCGCGCTCGTGGGATGCCCGAGGCCCCGCAGGCTCAGGATGAAGAGCGTCGCTGCGCCGAGCCACGCCATATTTCCGATTCCGTTCAGCATGACGTCTCCTCAGGTTCGCTGGAACATTTTCAACATGCGCTGGGTCACGAGAAATCCGCCCGCGATATTGATCGTCGCCACTACAAGCGCAATGCCCGAGAGCACGCTCACAATCGTGCCGGTGCCGCCTGGATGCAGCAGCGCGCCGATCACGATGATGCCGCTGATTGCGTTCGTCACGCTCATGAGCGGCGTATGCAATGCAGGCGTCACGTTCCAGACCACCTGATAGCCGACGAAAACAGCCAGTACGAACACCGTGAAGTGCGCAACGAACGCCCCCGGCGCAACAGCGCCGAGCGCAAGCAGCAGCAACGCGGTGGCCATCAACGCGACAAGCGACCAGACGCCATGCCGGCGTGCGGCATGCGCATCGGCTGCATCCGGCGTCGCGCTCGCCACGCCTTTCGCTGTCGGCGACATGGGCGTCGGCGCGGGTGAAGGCGCCACCACGGGCGACGGCCAACACAGGGTGCCGCTCTGCATGACTGTCGTGCCGCGTTGCACGACGTCGTCCATGTCGAGTTGCAGTTCGCCATTCTTTCCGGGTGTGATGTCGGTGAGCAGATGGCGCACATTGGTCGCGTAAAGCTGGCTTGACTGGTTTGCCATGCGGCTCGGAAGATCCGTATATCCGATCACCGTCACGCCGTTCACGCTTACCACTTCGCCCGGTTGCGTCAGTTCGCAGTTACCGCCCTGCTCTGCCGCCATGTCGACGATCACGCTTCCCGCCCGCATGCACGCCACAGTCTGCGCGTTGATGAGCAGCGGCGCGGTCTTGCCCGGAATGAGCGCGGTCGTGATGATGATGTCGACCTCGCGAGCCTGCGCTTCGAAGAGCGCCATTTCCGCTTCGATGAACTTCGCGCTCATCTGCTTCGCGTAACCGCCCGTGCCCCCGCCCTCCTCGTCGATATCGATGCCGAGGAACTCCGCGCCCATGCTCTCGACTTGCTGCGCCACGTCGGGCCGCGTATCGAACGCTCGCACGATCGCGCCGAGCCCACGCGCGGCGCCAATCGCCGCCAGTCCGGCGACGCCAGCACCGATCACCAGCACTTTTGCAGGCGGCATCTTTCCCGCCGCCGTAATCTGTCCGGTGAAAACACGCCCGAAATGCTGCGCCGCCTCAATCACGGCGCGATAGCCGGCCATGTTCGCCATCGAACTCAACGCGTCCAGCTTCTGTGCGCGCGAAATGCGCGGCACGCAGTCCATCGCGAGCACGGAGGCGCTGCGCGTGGCGAGCACGTCGAGCAACGTGGCGTTTTGCGCGGGCCAGACGAAACTGATGAGCGTCGCGCCGGGCTTGAGCTGACGCGCTTCGTCGATCGATGGCGGCCGCACCTTGGTCACGACGTCGGCGGTCGCCCAAAGCGTGGCTGCATCGGCGACGATCTGTGCGCCCGCGAGCGTGTACGCCTCGTCGCTAAACGATGCGAGCGCTCCCGCGCCAGCCTCGACGTTGACTGTGTAGCCGAGTTTGATTAGCTCTGCGATGCTTTGAGGCGTCGCGGCCACGCGACGCTCACCCGGATGTGTTTCGCGCGGAACGGCAAGGGTCATCACCATGGCGCACCTGTCCACGGTTCAGTCGCAATGACGAGGGCACAACAGATCGGCGGCGCGCCGAAGGGCCTGGCGCGCCGAATGCGTTGCCATGACTTCATGAAACGTCTCCTGCTCGATGTTGGAATTCTGTGTGTGCCGCGGCTTGTCGACGGGTGTCGCGTCGTTCTCCGGTCCGGCTCAGGGTTGCGGGTTCCCCGATCTGAGGAATTCAAGCGCGGCTTCGCGTGCGCCCGCAATGGCGGCCGCTTCGCTCGCGAATACGGTCCCGTCGATCATCCAGTGCATAGGGAATGCGGCTTGTGGTTCTTCCCGTGGCTCGTCGCCGCGCGCATGAATGGCGGCAAAGGCAGCCCAGCCGCCGTTGTGAATCAGCTGGCGTGCCGAGAGTTCGACCACGTAGTGACCGAGTGTTTCGGTCTGCATCGAAGGCTCCTTTGCGCGCTTAAATTTGTTGCGCCTGCACTTCCAGTTCGGCGATGCGCTTCTTCAGACCGCGCTCTTCCTGGAACCGCGCCGTCTCATCCCGGATAACAGCGACAATCCCCGTCAATTCGCCCTGTGGCGAGCGCAGCAGCGCAACCGTGAATGCGATCGAGAGTGCACGGCCTTCCTTGTCGACGGCCGGAACGCGCAGCACGTCACTGCCGTAGCGCGTCTGCCCCGTCGCCATCGTCTTCTGATACCCGTCCCAGTGCCGGCCACGCAGACGCTCCGGGATGATGAGGTCGAGTGTCTTGCCCATTGCTTCGGATTCCGTATAGCCAAACATGCGAGTCGCCGCAGGATTCCAGCACGTAATGTCGCCGGCGGCGTCCGAGATGATGACGGCGTCGCCGATGGCGTTGACGAGTTGCGCGTAGTCGATGGCGGATTGCATGGCGATAGGTTGACGGATTGGCGGCGAAGCACCGTGAATATGCGGTGCGCTGCTCGCATCGAGTTCGCAGCGCACCATCGTCTCTGTCTGTTTGCTGTGTTCGCGCACCGGCACGGCGCGTGCCGTGCCGGCTGACGACATTAAACCGCGCGCCCTTCGTGCAGCGCCGCGATCTGCTGCGGCGTGTAGCCGAGACCGGCGAGCACTTCGTCGGTGTGCTCGCCAAGCAGCGGCGAAGCGGTCACTTCCGGCTTCATGTCCGAGAACTTGATCGGGCTGCCGATGGTGAAGTAACTGCCTCGCACCTTGTGCGGAACTTCGACGATCGAACCGCTCTTGCGCAACGATTCGTCGTGCAGCAGTTCCTTCATCGACAGCACCGGTGCGCACGGAATATCGTACTTGCGGAAGACGTTGACCGCTTCGAACTTGGTCTTGTCCTTGATGAAGTCCTCAATCGTGGCGAAGATCTCGTCGATGTGCGGCTGGCGCGCGCGCGGCGTGGTGTAGTTCGGATCGGTCTTCCACTCCGGCTTTCCGAGCGCGTCGCAGATCGGTTCCCACGCATGGCCCTGGACCGTGAAGTAGATGTACGCATTCGGATCGGTCTCCCAGCCCTTGCACTTCAGGATCCAGCCCGGCTGGCCGCCACCACCGGCGTTGCCACCACGAGGTACCGCTCCGTCCTTGAAATATTCCATTTCGTGCGGGTACTGCGGATACTCTTCGAGGTAGCCGACGCGATCGAGACGCTGCTGGTCACGCATCTTGACGCGGCACAGGTTGAGCACGGCATCCTGCATCGACACGGCAACCTTCTGCCCCTTGCCCGTCTTGAGACGGCCGAGATAGGCGGTCAGGATACCGATCGCGAGGTGCATGCCGGTGTTGGTGTCGCCAAGCGCCGCCGCCGAGATCGTCGGGGCGGAATTGTCGCCTTGCCACCAGCCGGTGGTCGAAGCGGCGCCGCCAGCGCACTGCGCGACGTTCTCGTAGACCTTGAGGTCTTCGTAGTGGTGGCCTTCTGAAAAGCCCTTGACCGAGGCGAGAATCATGCCCGGGTTGAGTTCCTGGATGCGCTCCCACGTGAAGCCCATGCGATCGAGCGCGCCGGGACCGAAGTTTTCCACCATCACGTCCGATTCGCGGATCAGCTTTTCAAGCACTTCCTTGCCTTCGGGCTTCTTCGTGTCGAGCGTAAGCGACCGCTTGTTGCTGTTGAGCATCGTGAAGTACAGCGCATCGGCATCGGGCATGTCGCGCAACTGGGTGCGCGTGACGTCGCCTGCACCGGGACGCTCCACCTTGATCACGTCTGCGCCGAACCATGCGAGCATCTGCGTACAGGCAGGGCCTGCCTGCACGTGCGTGAAGTCGATGATCTTGATGCCCTCGAGGGGTTTGCTCATTGCGTATCTCCTGGTTCCTGATCGGTTGGTTTTATTTCTTCATTGCCGCGCTTTGCGGATTCAGATTCGTGAGACGGCCACTCTCCGTGCCAGCCGATTCGTCGATAACAGCGTTGATCACCGTGGGCTTGCCGGATGCGATCGCTTCGAGCAACGCAGCCGTGAGTTCTTCGGGCGTGGTTGCGTTGTGACCGACACCGCCAAACGCCTCCATCATCTTGTCGTAGCGCGCGTTCTTGACGAACGCGGTGGGCGCCATATCGGCGCCGCCGCTCGCGTTCACATCGGTGCCCTTATAAACGCCGTTGTTGTTGAACACGATCGTGCAAACGGGCAGGTTGTAACGGCAGATGGTTTCGAGTTCCATGCCGCTGAATCCGAACGCGCTATCGCCTTCGATGGCGACGACCTGGGTACCGCTCGTCACCGCCGCACCGACCGCGAAGCCCATGCCGATGCCCATGATCCCCCACGTACCCGAGTCGAAGCGCTTGCGCGGCTGGTACATGTCGATGATGCTGCGCGCGTAGTCCAGCGTATTCGCGCCTTCGTTCACGACGTTGATATCCGGGCGCGTTTTCAGCACGTCCCGAATCGCGCGCAAGGCGCTGTGGAAGTTCATCGGCGACGGATTTTTCTCCAGGGTCGCTGCCATCTTCGCGAGGTTCTTGTTCTTGCGTTCAGCGATGGCGTTGAGCCACTCGGCGCCGGGCTGCGGGAAGTTGTCGCCGACGCCTTCAAGCAACGCCTCGACACACGAGCCGATATCGCCGATCACCGGTGCCTCGATTGCAACGTTGCTGTCGATTTCGGTAGGCGCGATGTCGATCTGGATGAACTGCTTCGGCCCGCTTTCCGCGCCCCACGTCTTGCCTTTGCCGTGCGAAAGCAGCCAGTTCAGCCGCGCGCCGACCAGCATGACGACGTCCGCCTCGGCGAGCACGAACGAACGCGCAGCCGACGCCGACTGCTCGTGCGTGTCGGGCAAGAGGCCCTTGGCCATGGACATCGGCAGATAAGGAATGCCGGTCTTCTCGACGAGTGCGCGGATCTGCGCGTCGGCCTGCGCATAGGCGGCACCCTTGCCGAGCAGGATCAGCGGACGTTTGGCACCCTTGAGCACGTCGAGCGCGCGCTTGACCGACTCGGGCGCCGGGATCTGGCGCGGCGCGGCATCGACCACCTTCACGAGCGACTGCTTGCCCTTCACGGCGTCCATCGTCTGCGCGAGCAGCTTTGCTGGCAGATCCAGATAGACGCCGCCGGGACGGCCGGACACGGCAGCGCGAATGGCGCGCGCCACGCCGATGCCGATGTCCTCGGCGTGCAGCACGCGATACGCGGCCTTCGCATAGGGCTTCGCCGCGTTGAGCTGATCCATCTCTTCGTAATCGCCCTGCTGCAGGTCAACGATCTCGCGCTCACTCGACCCGCTGATGAGGATCATCGGAAAACAGTTCGTCGTGGCGTTGGCGAGCGCGGTGAGTCCGTTCAGGAATCCCGGCGCCGAAACGGTGAGGCAGACGCCGGGCTTCTTCGTCATGTAGCCCGCGACCGCTGCCGCGTTACCCGCGTTCTGCTCATGGCGAAAGCCTATGAAGCGCATGCCCTCGGCTTGCGCGAGCCGGGCGAGGTCGGTAATGGGAATGCCGACCAGTCCGAAAATCGTGTCGATGTCGTTCAGTTTCAGCGCGTCGATGACGAGATGAAAGCCGTCGGTCGTTTGCTGTGCTTCCGGCGCGGGGCTGTTCTGCGCCTCGTTGATGCCTGCTTCTGCCATGACGTCTCCTCTTTGGCGGGGCGTTGTGCTGCTCGTGATATACAATATTCCACACACAATATTAGTCAAGACGTTTTTTCCCCGATCCTGCATGTGCGGCACTGCAACAGAGATCGCGGCGCCGATGTGGCGGCACACCGGTACGTCCCGGCTGATTCCATCTTCACCAACAAATTACGTAGTCCGAATCGATTTGCGGCCTACTTCACCCGGCGATTCAGACGAAAGACTTATGAATGGGCGCGCCTAGTCGAGAAAATCACAATTCGCCTCGACGAACAGGGCGAGATCGATCGAGTGCTGCCGCACCAGTTGCTCGACGCGCTCGGTGTCGCGTTGCTCCAGCGCCTCGATGATCCGCATGTGATCCACGATCGAACGCGACGCGCGATCGCTCTGTGCGATCGTCATGCGCCGGATTGCGCGAACGTGCATGAATATGTTCTTGATGGTGTCGACAATAATGGGCGACTTCGACAGTTCCACCAGCGACTGATGGAACATGATGTTCGCCTCCGAGTATTCCTCTATATGGTCGGAAGGCGTCGTATCGTTGAAGTCCGAGAACATGTGCCGCAGGCGGGCGATGTCGTCGCTGGAGGCGCGCTGCGTTGCGAGCCTCGCCGCCATGCTTTCGAGCGCCGCCCACATGTAGATCATCTCGACGACTTCCTGGCGCGTCTTGCGCAGGATATAGACACCACGCCGCGGCACCGTCCGCAGAAAACCCTCCTGCTCCAGTAACGTCATGGCTTCACGCACGGGGGTGCGGCTTACGCCGAGTTTCTCGGTCAACTCTTTTTCATCGAGACGGATTTCATCACGCGAACGATAGATATCGGTCTCAGCGATAGCCTGCTTCAGCCTCGCATAGGCCTGATCGCGCAACGACGCCGCGGCGTTGATGGGTTCGAGCGTCAAGGTTAGCGGGGCGGCCCCGGTAACCACTTGCTTATCGGCGGACATCGGTCGTTTGTCTCCAACGTTCTGATTTGCCGGCTCTACTGGGGAAATTTCATATTTCCAATACAATATATCAGACACCAGAATGCAGCTACGCCGGGTTTACGCGCATCTCGTCCGGGAAGTCAGCCGTCTCTCCAGAACGATAAATACTGGTTTATACAAATCACAAAAAACTTTAACTATCGTTTATTCATCGGCGACCCTACGCTTCGTTCACGTCATTCGACATTGAGGAGACTGCCATGAGCCAGGCGCACGCCACCGATCGAGACCCGCACCTTCACGCACATCTCAGCGCGTTCAATTCGGCCTTCGCGGAATTGGGCCTGCGGTTTCGCTGGGACGCACAGACGCTCTACTCGCTCGCGTCGATTGACGGTGAGCGCGCTCGCATCGCCGCCTATATCGAAGCGAATCATCCGCACCTTCTGAATGCCTACAGCATCGACTTCCTGTCCGAAGCGATCCTTGCGCTCAAGAATGCTCAGGTCCCCGGAGAATGGTTCGCGGGGCATGTCGTGCAACAGGAGCAGCCGACGCAGCGGCCCCCCCTGCCCTGCGGCTGGGTACCGGACTGGCGCGATCCGGGTCTGGGGCTGCCAGCGCTGGCCGGCGCCTGATGCGTGCGCGGGCTTCGAAACGAAGCCCGTCGACACTGCATCGGACTACCAGGTATTTCGACGCGGCCGCGGCGTAACCGCGGCTTCAGTCGACGATTCACCGCGCACCTGCCACGGCGAACGATCCAGTCGTGCGCGCTCGCCGCGAATCAGGCGCGTGCGAGCGCCTCGTCTTCCTGCAGCTTGCGCCACAGGATCTTGCCGCTGCCCGCCTTTGGAAGCGCATCGACAAACTGCACGATGCGCGGCACCTTATAGGCCGCCATGTTGTCGTGCGCCCATACGATGATGTCGTCCTCGTTCACGCTACCAAGCTGCATTGGATCGATCACGACATAAGCCTTCACGGTCTCGCCGCGCCGTTCATCCTTCGCGCCGATGACGCACACCTCCTTGATCGCCGGATGGCGATACATCAGCGCTTCGACTTCCGCCGGCCACACCTTGTAACCCGATGCGTTGATCATGCGCTTGAGACGGTCGGTCATGAAGTAGTAGCCTTCCTCGTCGCGTCGAACAAGGTCGCCCGTGCGCAGGAAGCGCTTTCCGTCGCGTTCGATGAACGCCTCGCGCGTCGCCTCCGGATTGCGCCAGTAGCCCTGCATCACCTGCGGCGCGTGCATGATCAGTTCGCCCGACTCCCCGTCCGGCACTTCTTCGAGCGTATCGGGGTCGATCACGCGCGCGTCCACATCGAACACCGGAATGCCGAGGCACTGCGGCTTCGCACGCTGCGCCGGGTTGATGTGTGTAGCCGCCATCGTTTCGGACATGCCGTATCCCTCGACGTACTCGAGTCCCGTGAGATCGCGCAGTTTCTTCACGACCGCGTCGGGCATCATCGCACCGCCGCCGCGCATCCACGCGAGACTCGACAGATCGTATTCGCCGATGCGCGGATTCGAAATGAAATCGACCACCATCGTCGCGATCGCCTGCCAGCCGGTGATGCGGTGGTGTCCGATTGCGCGTGCCGCGGCGTCACGGTCCCAGCGCGGCAGGATGACGATGCTCGCGCCTGCGTAGAGCGGACTGTTCATGCCGCCCTGCATGCCGGTGACGTGAAAAAACGGCAACGCGGAAAGCAGTACGGCGTCCTGATTAGTACCAAACCAGTTGCAACCGCCCACCGCCGTGCTCATTACGCTGCGGTGCGTATGCATGCAGCCTTTGGGCTTGCCCGTCGTGCCCGACGTATAGGGCATCACGCACAGGTCGTCCGCGCAAGCGGTCAGCGGACCAGGCGCGCAACGGGCGTCCAGCACGTCGGCCCAGTGAATGACGCCCGGACCGGCGACCTGGCGCGGCGCCGTCACGAACTGAGGCGGCGACGACGACGGCTCGCACTTGAGGTAATCGCCGTAAGTGGCGACCAGCAGATGATGCAGCCCCGCCCCACCACCCTCACTAACTAGCGGCGCAATGCGCGAATACAGATCCTGAGCCACAAACGCAGTCGTTGCGCCGCTGTCTTCGACGTAATGCGACAGTTCGTCGGACAGGTTCATCGGATTCACGGGCACGACCACGGCATTGGCGCGCAGGATGCCGTAATACGCGATCACCCATTGCGGACTGTTCTGCATGTAGAGCAGCACACGATCGCCTGCCTTCACCCCGCAGTGCTGTTGCAGATACCCCGCGACGCGTTCGGCCTCGTCCTTGAATTGCGCGAACGTGACGGGCGTGTCGTAGAAATAGATAAAGGGTTTGTCCGGAAAGCGGGCCGCAGAAACTTCGGCGTTATGGAACAGATTCGTGGCCGGAATCGTGAGGTGCGGCGAGAGATGTCGCGGCCAGTGTGGCGACGGCAACCGCGCCCGGGCGTGCATCCCAGCTTGCGAAGCGGATTGTGCTGACGTGGACATGACGGACTCCGTCCCGGTGAACGCGCGCCACAGTCACGGCGCGCCAGTGGTGCAATCGGTGCATGCGCCATGTTCGGCGCAACGCACCCCGGCCGCGATGTTACGTCAAACGATGCACGCGCCGCCATCGACAGCCAGGTACTGGCCGGTGACATCGCGCGAAGCGGCGCTTGCGAGGAACGCGACGCGGGAACCCATCTCGCCCAGCACCTCAGCCAGCTTCAGCGCACGGCCGCGCGAGCCGCCTGTGACGAGCGGCACCTGATCGCCCAATTCGAACATGTCCCTGATGTGCATGCTTCGTTCCCCCTGAACTTCTCTGCCGCGCGCGGAACGCGCGGATGTGGTTCCACAGATTTCTCGCGATGGCGACCGATTCTAGCGACGCCCTTCCATGACGTAAACAAGGAGAAGCACGATCGTTCGCCCACCACGGCCGGTACTGCCGACCACTGGCGGCAATGGTTTGCCAGTCCTCGCACGGTTGCGATCGCGGCCCGAATGCCTTCAAAAACACGATCCAGTAGCATGAAGCGACGAGGTGCAGTTTGCGAACATGCTGATGCTGAACGCGTTAATTTATGCCTTCTTTTTAATTACATATTAATTACTATAAAAGCCTGATTACTTTCACGATGAAAGAAATCGCCCAGGGATTAGCCCGAAGTTACCCCCGACAACCATGCAAATGTTTAATCCCGGGCGTACACTCGGCGCAACCTCGTAGCGCGGGACATACGGGTTGTACGCGATAAGGCCGCAAAAGACGGCGTTGCATTCGAATATCAGGAGAACAACATATGAGCTGGACGCGGGAACAGAAAAACGTCACGATCGCCGCCTATCTCGGCTGGACGCTTGATGCATTCGATTTCTTTCTAACGGTTTTCGTTCTAAAAGATATTGCCGCCGAATTCGGCACGAAAATTCCGCAAGTTGCATTCGCGATCACGCTCACGCTGGCCATGCGCCCGATTGGCGCGCTGATCTTCGGCCGCCTCGCCGACAAGTACGGCCGCCGCCCCACGCTGATGGTGAACATCGCGTGTTACTCGGTGCTCGAAGCGCTGACTGGCTTCTCGCCGAACCTCATGACTTTCCTCGTCCTGCGCGCGCTCTTCGGCATCGCGATGGGCGGCGAATGGGGCGTAGGCTCCGCGCTCACGATGGAAACCATCCCGCCGAAATCGCGCGGCGTGGTGTCGGGCCTCCTGCAGGCCGGCTATCCGAGCGGCTTTCTGCTCGCCTCGATCGTGTTCGGCCTGCTGTTCCAGTACGTAGGCTGGCGCGGCATGTTCTTCATCGGCGTGGCGCCTGCGCTGCTCGTGCTCTATATCCGCTCCAGTGTGCCGGAATCGCCCGCATTCAAGGAGATGGCAAAGCGCGCGCGTCCGAGCCTGATCACGACGCTCAAGCACAATCTCGGGCTTTCGATCTACGCGATCGTGCTGATGACCTGCTTCAACTTCTTCTCGCACGGCACGCAGGATCTGTATCCGACGTTCCTGCGCGAGCAGCACCACTTCGATCCGCATACGGTCTCGATCATCACCATCGTGCTGAATCTCGGCGCGATCGTGGGTGGTCTCTTCTTCGGGTCGTTGTCGGAGAGGATCGGCCGCCGCAAGGCGATCACGATCGCCGCCCTCATCGCGCTGCCGGTGCTGCCGCTGTGGGCGTTCTCGACTGGCCCGGTCCTGCTCGCGGCCGGCGCGTTCCTCATGCAGATTTCCGTGCAAGGCGCCTGGGGCGTGATCCCGGTGCACCTGAATGAAATTTCGCCCGATGAAGTTCGCGCAACGTTCCCAGGCCTCGTCTACCAGCTCGGCAACCTGTTCGCGGCGGTCAACGCGACGATGCAGGCATCATTCGCCGCTTCGCATGACGACAACTACGGCCTCGCGATGGCCGCCGTGGCCGGTACCGTGGCGGTCATCATCGCGGTGATGATCCAGTTCAGCCGCGAGCGCCGCGGCGTCGACATGACGCAGTCGGCCAAGGAAGTGTCGAGCGTCGCCTGATCGCCCCTGCATAGAGCGGCGCCGCGCTGCTCTACGGCGACATGAGGCCGCGCCGGACCTGGGTCCGCGCGGCCTTTGCTTTTGGACGCGACATGCGGCACGCTTACCCGCCTGGCCGCTGCATGGCACGATCCGGACTGACGAATGGCAATTCGTCGGGGGAAAACCCGCTGCCCTTCACGCGACACTCCGTGCATGATGAGCGCGCCACATACTCAAAATAATCCGCCAGGGAGAGACCTCATGACCGACACGCCCCGCCCCCTCTCGACAGTCTGCGCGACCGCGACCGCAGCGCCCGACACCGACGGCACCTGGTACGCGTCGTATCCCGCGCATGTTCCCCGCGAAGTCGACGTGCATCAATACGCCTCGCTCGCCCAGTTTTTCGACGACTGCACGGCACGCTTTCGCGAGCGCGTCGCCTACGTGAGCGCCGGCTCGCCGATGACCTACGCCGCGCTCGCGCGCAAGGCGACCGCGTTCGCATCGTGGCTGCAGGGTGCGGGCGTGAAGCCGGGCGATCGCGTCGCGATCATGCTACCCAATACGCTCCAGTATCCCGTCGCGCTCTTCGGGGCCCTCAAGGCGGGCGCCGTCGTGGTGAACGTGAATCCGCTCTACACCGCGCGCGAACTCACCCATCAGCTGAAGGACAGCGGCGCGCAAACGATCGTCGTGTTCGAGAACTTTGCGAAGACGCTGCAAACCGCACTGCCCGGTACGCAAGTGAAGAACATAGTCGTGACGGCGCTCGGCGATCTGCTCGGCGAGGGCCTGAATCTCAAGGGCCACTTCATCAATTTCATGCTACGGCACGTTGCGAAGCTCGTGCCTGCGTATAGCCTGCCGCACGCATTGAAGCTCGTCGACGTGCTCGCACAAGGCGCGCGGCGCCCCGTCGCGCCCGTCAACGTCAAATCCGGCGATCTCGCGTTCCTGCAGTACACGGGTGGCACGACGGGCGTCGCGAAGGGTGCGATGCTCACGCACGGCAATATCGTTGCGAACCTGCTGCAGGCGAAGGCATGGACCGCGGGCCAGCTCGGCGCCGACCAGGAAACCGTCCTCACGCCGCTGCCGCTCTATCACATCTATTCGCTGACCGTGAACGCGATGATCTTCATGGCGCTCGGCGGCCGCAACATCCTGATCGCGAATCCGCGCGACATCAAACGCGTGATGAAGACGATCCGCCACGAGAAGTTCAGCTGCATCTCGGCTGTGAACACGCTCTACAACGCGCTGCTCGATAACGAAGAGTTCCGCCAGCGCGACTTCTCCGGCCTCAAGCTGGCGATGGCGGGCGGCATGGCCACGCAGCGCGCCATTGCGGAGCGATTCAAGGCCGTGACCGGCACACCGATCTCCGAGGGCTACGGCCTGACCGAATGCTCGCCGATCGTGACGATGAATCCTGTCGACGTCAATCAGGTGCACGATTTCGACGGGACGATCGGCCTGCCCGCGCCCTCGACACAAGTGCGCTTTCGCAAGGACGACGGCACGTGGGCGAACATCGGCGAGGCCGGTGAACTCTGCGTTAAGGGTCCGCAGGTCATGCAGGGCTACTGGAACCGCCCCGACGAAACCGCCAAGGTCCTCGACGCCGACGGCTGGCTCGCGACCGGCGACATCGGCGTGATGGATGCGCAAGGCTATGTGCGGCTCATCGACCGCAAGAAGGACATGATCCTCGTATCGGGCTTCAACGTGTATCCGAACGAGATCGAGGACGTCATCGCCGCGCATCCGGGCGTGAGCGAAGTGGCGGCAATCGGCGTGCCCGATCCGGTGCAGGGCGAGCGCATCAAAGTGTTCGTCGTGCGCCGCGACCCGACGCTCACCGAGGACGCGCTCATCCACTACTGCCGCGAGCAGCTCACGGGTTACAAGGTCCCGCGTCTCGTCGAGTTCCGCGATGCGCTGCCGCAATCGAACATCGGCAAGATCCTGCGCCGCGAGTTGCGCAACGAAGAAATCGGGAAGAAAGCGCCGGCCTGATACGTTCATACCGTGTTGCTGCCGCGCTTACGCCGACGCGCGCGTTGACGTAGCGCAGGCGCCGCTTTGCGGCACCTGCCGGCAAGGTCTGACGAATTCGTGGAGCGTGCGCCGATGAGGTTCCGCACAACGCCGCCAGCCTGTCTCCTGACCCTCTGCGCCGCGCTCGCCCTGGTTTGCGCAAGCGCGCAGTCACTTCCTGCGGCGGACGCCGACGACGCGCCCGCCACAGCGCAAGCCGACCAATCCACTGCCGACGTCGCGCACCTGCCGCTCGACGAGCAGGTTCGCTGGCTGCAGCACACCGCGCAGAACGGTGCGCTCGCGAAGCTCGACGACGCACAGCTCGTCACTCTCTTCTCTTCCCTCGATCCGCGTGCGCTGCCGCGCTACATCGCGGCGGGCCCGCACGGCTACGCGTCGTGCGAGTTCGTGATGCTGCGCAGGGAACGTATCCACGGTCGCTGGCCGGCCGCGCCCGATCACATGCTCGTGCGGATCGCGCACGATCCGCTGCGCATCTACGCAAAATGGCTGCCCGACGGCGCCCACGCGGGCCAGGAGGTGCTCTACGACGCCACGCGTCGCGGTGACGAGATGTACGGCCACCCCGGTGGGTTTTTCGGCATGGTGTCGATGTGGGCGCGACTCGACGGCTCGTTCGCGCATGCGCAGTCGCGCCATCGGTTGACCGATCTCGGCACCGAATTCATCGCGCACCGCTTTGTCGATGAAAACACGCGCCTCGAACAGGCCGGCCTCGTGCGGCCGGCGCAGATCGACGTGAAAACGGTGGATGGCGTGCGCGTCGTCGCGTTCACCTGGGAGGCGCCGCGCGGCGTGAACGGGTTCTACGCGAGCAAGGAGACGCTCGGGCTCGACCTGCGCCATCCGTGGTTCCGCACTGCGCAGTCATACGACAGCGAAGGCCGGCTCTTCGAAGAAGTCGTGTTCGAGCAGATGGAGCCGAAGTCCTTCGACGCCCTCACGTTCGACTCGAAGAACCCGGACTACCGCTTCTAGCCTGGGCATCGAGCGCCAGCACGACGGCACCGCGTGATGCCGCGAACCGCGTCAGCACGAATTGATCGGAGGGCCGCAGCGCGGTGATCATCGGCGTGAGCGGCCCGGCGCGGCGCGCGAGCTTTGCGTGCCAGAGCGTGCCGATGTCGTCGGTGGCTGGCCACGCTGCGATGCCTGCGCGTGCCGCGTAGCCAGCGAGCACCCGACCGGATGCCAGCGCCGGATCGAAAACCGCGACGCGCGCGCTCGCGCGCACCGCAACCGTTCGCGCAAACGGAACGTTGCACGCGGCGCCGAGCAGCGTGCCCCCGGTCTCGCACAGGAATGTCCGCCGATCCATCGCGCCCTCCCCGCTCAGGTGTAGCCGCGCTCGTGCCGCCACACCGCCGGCCACACGCCCTGCTTGCCCGGCGACAGCACGCCCTGGGGATCGAGTGCGTCCTTGAGCGTCTCTGCAAGACGCAGCAATGCGCCATCGTTGAAGCTGTATTGTGCTGCCGCGAAGTCCATGTACAGCAGATGCGACCGGTACACGCCATAACCGGCCGCACGCGCGTCGCTCATCAGTGCGCGCAGCAAGTCGCCCGCGCGCTCGGCATCCGCGCGTCTTTCGCGTGCAAAGATCACCGCGAAAACATGATGCAGATGCCGGCCCGCTGCTGTGAAACCGCCGTAATAGTCGAAGCCGTATTCGGCCGCGCGCGTCTTTACGAGCATGTACTGACGCATGGCGTCGCGGCCGTCGGCTGGACACAGCGGCGAAAAGTCGACATGTGCGCCCTGGCCACCCAGCCAGTCGAGCATGCGAAAAGCGCTCATCGTGGGGATGCCCGCCAGATTGCGGTCGGCACCGCCTTGGGGTTCGTCATAGGGCTTGTCGTTGTGCTCGTCGCTCCGCTTGTCGCCCGTTACATAGCGCGTGGCAGTGACGCGCGCACCCGGCACCGCCGCGAACGCGCGCTCGACCACGCGCCGCTCGGCGTCGATCACTTCCGGCGCGCCGTAAAGGCCGAAGTGCAGATTCCAGCGTCCGATCCCCAGATCGCGCTGCATCGCCGACACGACAGGCTCGGGCATCGGCCCTGCGCCGTCGAACCAGCGCGTACGCAGCGCGATGCCGGCCGCGCGCCGGATCGCGCCTTCGATCGCCGCATGATTGCGGATCGTGCCGTCGAGCTGCAGCACGCGCAGCGTATCGACGAGCGCGGCCAGATCCGCTTCGTTCGGCACCTGCACCTCGCCGAGCAGATACGCCTGCGGCGCGGGCATCAGCCAGACGCCCATCTTCGTGACGACGCCGTAGTTCGACTGGGTGAAGAGCGCGTCAAAAGCGGGGCCGTAGCCAGGTCGGTAGAGCTGCCATGCTGTGCCGGTATCGATCGCGCCCATGCCGGTGCGCACGAGATCACCGTTCGCGAGCACGATCTCCATGCCGCACTGCGTCGAAGCGTGATCGCCGTAAGGTGTGGTGCCGAAACCGCGTTCGAGCGAATTGCCGATCACACTGCCCCACCCGGCCGCGGGCGGATCGACCCACAGCCGGTAGCCGCCATCGCGCAGATGCGCATACAGATCGAAGTAGCTGACGCCCGGTTCGACGAGCGCATAAGCGAGCCGTTCGTCGACATGGAGAATCCGGTTCATTCGCTGCAGGTCCAGCACGACCGAACCTGATAAACGCGGCGCCGCGCCGCCGTAGGCAAAGTTGCGCCCCGTCGAGACCGTCCAGAGCGGCACGCGCATTTCGTTCGCGACTCGCAGGATCGCGCGGATTTCGTCGACGTTCGCTGGCAACAGCGCAGCAGACGGCGCGAACGCGCGCGGATTGGCCGCCGGCATGAACGGATCGAGATACAGTTCTAGCGCCGCGCCACCGCGACACACATTGGGCGCGCTGACGATCGCTTCGAATGCCGCCAGTGCGCGCTCGAAGTGCGACTCGCTCATGCCTGGCGGCAAAACGCGCGCGGCATCGCCCATCGTGCCGCCCGTCACCATTGCGACCGATCGCCGCCCAGCGCGCCGCAGACTTCGTATGCGATGGTGCGCAAGTGGCCCTCTGTGGGCGGGCCGGACAGCGCATAGCCCATGCGGTCGGTGGTCCAGTAGAACGTGCGCCGATTGCCGTCGCTCAGGAGGCGCACCTTACTGGTGTCCTTACCCGACGAGCCGACGTACAGCGTAAGACGCTCGCCCGCATCGTTCTCGTACATGAACTGCGCCGCCGGCCCTGAGGCGCCGGGCAGCAGCCGTCCACCGACGAGCGCGTACCCGTACTCCTGCAGCGACGGAACCGAAAGTGGCTTGCCAAGCCGCTTCGACAGCCACGCGACGAGATGCGCCTCATCGGCCGCACCCACTTCGACCGGATGGCGCTGCTCCGGCGTGTAGACCGCGTAGGCGACGTCCGCGCGGCGTGCGAAGGTGTCAGGCTCGCCAGTCGCAAAGACGCTGCCCACGCCCGAGTCACCCGAACCGCCGCGCGGCACAAACACGGTCGCCGCGAGTGCGACGCCGGCGCCCGCCAGACACCACGCGGCCGCCATGCCAAAGCGCCACCACCACGGGTCGCGATGCCGGAGCACGAGATACGGCGACGGCGCCGGGTCCTCGCCGCTCGTACGGCAAAGCGCCTGCAACGCCGACTTCTGCGCGCAATACGCGAAAACACGGCTTGCGGCGAGAGGATCGCTCGCGAG
The DNA here is from genome assembly GCF_003837865.1 of Paraburkholderia dinghuensis. GTDB lineage: Bacteria > Pseudomonadota > Gammaproteobacteria > Burkholderiales > Burkholderiaceae > Paraburkholderia > Paraburkholderia dinghuensis. The sequence goes on from NZ_RQIS01000005.1 coordinate 238,160, forward strand.
CCTTGCGTGCAACACCGTTTCGTCAACCGGCGGCAGCTCGCCGTCCACGAACGCCGAAAGCGTGACGAGATCGGCGTCAGTCCTGTCTTCAGGCAGCACGCCGCCTGCACCATCGGCCGCCGTGTGCCCGGCACGATCGCGATTCTTTTGGCTATCGTCGTGATTCATCGCGTTGTCCCCACCACCCTGAGCGATGCGGTACGCCGTCCAGGATCCTGGCCGAGCAGCACCCGCAGATGTTCGCGCGCGCGAGAAAGGCGCGACATCACGGTGCCGGACGGCACGCCCAGCACCGCCGACGCTTCTTGATAACTCAATTCCTCGACGCACACGAGCAGCAACACCTCACGCTGTGCGACGGGAAGCAGATAAAGCGCGCGCTGGAGATCGCGCAATTCCAGTCCGTCGACCTCGCCGCGCGGCGCCTCGAGCGTGCGCCATGGCGCGCTTTCGTCATCGACCGTGATCTCACGACGCCCGCGCAACTGGTCGATGTAAAGGTGACGCAGGATCGTCAACAACCACGCGCGCAGATTGCTGTCGGGCCGAAACGAATTCCAGCGCGACAGCGCGCGTTCCGCCGCGTCCTGTACGAGGTCGTCGGCCCACGCGACGTCGCCAGTCAGCGAGCGCGCATAGCGCCGCAGTGGCGCGAGCTGCGCCACGACTTGCGCCTCGAACTCCCGCGTCGGGGGGCGGGGCACGCCATCCGCCCGTCAGTAGCCGCCGCTACCCGAGCTGCCGCCCGAACTGCCGGCGGACGAACTGCCGCCCGAATTCATGTCGCTGCACGCGGTCATTCCTGTCGAGGAGACAGCAGCCAGAGCCACCAACACCAGAAATTTGCGAAACCACTTCATCGTCACCTCCTGTGCAGGATGAGGATGCGCCCCGCCGAGTCGTCCCGAAAATCTTGCAAAGCGCGCGCCCAGGCGTTCCAGGCGCCGACACCGATATAAACGTGTCGATGGGGTTGGTTATTCCCGGCGTGTGCTGCGCACTTGCCCTCTTGCACATCATGCGGTTCTGCGTATTAACGGTGCGATCGGGTCCATCGTTCGTGTGCGGCGGCGCACGGAAACAATGGGGTACGACCGACGAGAATCGCGTGTACCCCAAAATGAAGGCTGTGCGTCGGAAACGCACCCGAATCGGTCGAGCACAGGCCGCCGCTTTGCACTACGCTGTTAGGGCATGTGCCGCGAATGCGGCGTACTGACACAGAGTGGGTGCGGTGTCCGGTACTACCGGACACCTGAGGCGCCCGAGGCAGGTCGAGTCGGTATAGTCCAGCAATGGCCAATATTCACGCACGCGCGTCTCGCCGACACAGGGTAGAATCCCTCGCGAGCAAACGTTTCCAACTGAATGCGGCATCGAGCCGCCAGGTCTAATTTCGTCCATGCCTTCCGCAGAATCACATCCTCAAAACGACTTCATGAATGCCGCGCGCAAGGAACGCAAGCGCGTCGAAATCTATCTGGTCAACGGTATCCGCCTGACCGGATGCATTGAGTCGTTCGATCAGTACCTCGTGATGCTGCGCACGCCTGTCGGCCTGCAAGGCATCTACAAGCGTGCCATCTCCACGATCCAGCTCGACACCGGCACGCGGCCGGGTCCGCGTCCAGCGCGCCCGGCGCACGCTGGCGAGCACACAACCCGCGGGGCCCACGGGATCCACGGCGGCCACGGACCGCGCGAGTCCCGCGAGCCGAGAGAACCGCGTGAATCGTGGCCCGCGCCCGCGCAGTCGGGCGATCGCCCTTCGCAGGATGGCCCGGTGGTCGTCACGCGCCGCCGCCGGCTCTACGGCTCCGTCAATAACGGTGGCAATAACGGCGGCGACGGTTCCGGCAACACCTGAGCTACGCACGCAGTACCCGCGCGCTTGTGCTGCGCCCGGTAACGCGCTCGCGGCCAGGGCGCGGCGGCGTCATGCACGCCGCGCTTGCCCGAGGGGGCATGGTTGCCGCGCACGGTTCCTCTTTCCACATCGGGCCTTGGTGTCGCTGCAGTCCGCAGCAGCCAGTGCTCACGTTCGCCCGTTGCGATATGCTGGGACGCGTGATCCCCGCAACGGAGAACATCATGAGCGCGTCGAAAACTCCCCCCAGGCAGCCACCCGTTGACCCGCTCGACGAGGCGCTCGAGGAAACCTTCCCTGCCAGCGATCCAATCGCGGTCGATCCCCCGCCTCAAAAGCGAGCGCAAGCCGCCGACGCAAAGAAAAAAGGACGGGAAGCCGGCCACCACGGCGGCAAGCATTGATCCACACGAGATTCACCGCCGCCTTCGAGGTGGGGGCGGGTTCGCCTGCGTTCATTTTCCGACCAGTGGCATAGCCTGACGACCTGCTTGCGACAGGTGCGCTCACGACTACTTTGCTGATCGCGATGGTGACTTGGGAAGGTCTGCCAGGCCAACGCGCGGTTCACGCGTGCCGCTGAGTGCGCAGCGGACGATAAACGATACCGGCAGCGAATGATGGAAAGCGCCGGGACGTGGCGGCACGAGCCCCTGAAGCAGAGGAAAAGGGACAGGACCGCCAAGGGCTGCGATTATTTGACGCAACCGCAAAAAAACAACACAACGGCGTCGCAGCAGAGCGCCCGCGTGTGGCGAAGTCAGACCGGCGGCGCATCGGCGACGCCCGCCAGCCTTGTCACTTCGACAGTTTCACGCCGCTGCGCGCTGCTGCGGCAGCACGATGCTTACTGCGTCGGCAAGCCGCCTTCGACCTGACGTTGCAGTTCCCGCACCTGACGCTGCACGTCGCGCAACTGACCCTGCGCCGCCGTCTTCTGGGCCTGCAGTGCATTCGCCTGGTCGCGCGTCTGCTTCTGCTGGTCCATCACGAGCGCCTGCTGCTGACGCGCAATCGTGAGGTCGGCCTGGAGCCGGTTAGCGTGGTCCTGAGTCAGAGCAATCATGCGCTGCGTGAACGCCTTCTGCGCTTCCAGGCGGATCCGGCGGATCTCCACGTCAGCAAGCTGTTGGCTTTTCGCCGCGAAATCGCGGTAGATGGCTTCGGCGCGTGTTTCGTCGCTCGTCTTGATGACGCGCCAGAACATCTTGTTCTGGAAGAGCGTGACGTAGTACGTCATTTCCTTGCCATAAAACAGCAGGCTTGCACCGTACGAGCCGTTGTAGGTCGTGCGTAGCTCATTGAGTTCCGACCCGCGGAGCATCTGCTGAAGCTCGGCCACATTCCCCGCCGCGTTTTGCTGCGCTTCGTCCGGCGTGAGCACGGTCGCCTGGCTCGGCGCTGCCGTTTGTGCAGCCGCCGATGCCGCGTCGGCCGGCTGAGCCGCCACGGTCACCGAAGCCGCGTTCGTCGCGTCGGCACCTTGGGTTTCTTGCTGGGTGGTCGGTCCAGCGGATTGCGGTATCGGCTGCGCACAGCCCGCCTGAGTACCCCCGAACAGCACCATTACCGCCAGTGCTGCCTGTCGAACTCTCCGGTTGTAGTCCATTTAGTTCCTGCTTTGAACAGTTCTAGTTTTGGCAAAACCATCTAATTATTACTCACTTTCCTAGGTTTCGGGATCTCCATTGCAAATTTGATGCTTGTGTATCGTTTCTCACAACACTTCGCAGCCAATACCAGGAAACCGAGCCGCGTTTTCCCTCAGACGGCTGCACTGATCCGGTGCGGCGAGCAGGCGGCTGCGCCAGGGCAGGTTCGGGTAGGCAGCAGCGAGTTTGCCACGTCCCCGACGCCCATCGCGGCGCGCCCTCGCCGATACGCACCGCGAGATTGTGCAACTCGCGAAAATTGCCTGGGGAAATCCATGGCAGATACCGAATGACGACTTACCGAATGGGGAGCGGGAACGCGGCGACACCCGCCCCGCGATTGCGACGAACGGCCACAGCAACGTGGCGACCGTAAACCGTGTAAACGCCCCGGTCAGGCTCTCCGTGTCGGTCCGCGTTCTCCGTGCGCGGCACATTTGCCTCCCCATTGGCGACGGCGTTGATCGCGTCGGCTGGTGCGTACGTGGACCGGGCTTGCGTGACAAGCACGACTCGATCACGGTCTGCACCTGATGCGCGAATAACTGAAGGACGAAAATCGAAACGATTTTGCGCAGTTCTGCGCATGTAAAGGCCGGCGGCAGGACGTGCGGATGCCCGGAGGGACTTCCCACAAGGCGCGGTTCACATCATGTGTGGAAAGACCGTGTCCCAAGCGGAAAGTCCGCAGGAGAACGCGGCAAGCACTGGCAGACGGTGCTACTAACCAACCTGAGGATCTTGACTCCGTTAATAATCAGGATGCCTACGTACATCACGCAGTCGCGTTCGACGCCCTGGCATCGACTGTACGCGCCCAACGGCTTTCAGCGATACGCGAACGTACAGTGGGGCCAGATTCACACGGCAAGCATTAGCGGGACAAAAGCGCGCCAGGATGCACTGGTCGAGCCCACACGCGACCGCGGCCCTCTCATACCGGACACCCCGAACCCGACGCGCACAGCGCAACTAGAGTCCCCCCTCTCCAACGACCGGAATGCTTTCGCGTATGCTCCCTAAACCGGCGTGCGCATGTGGCTCAACACGCGCGGTCTGCACACAATCACGAACGACAACACAAACAGTGGAGGACGACACATGAACCGGAGCAACGGACGCACCGCTGCATTCGCCGCGCGCGCGGCAACCCGGCTGGCGCTCGCGGGCGCCCTGCTCGGCGGCGCGATCGCCGCGCAAGCACAAAGCACTACGCCTGTCGGCGTGTGGCACACCATCGACGATCAAACGGGCAAGCCGAAGGCAGTCGTCCAGATCAGCGATGACGGCAACGGCCAGCTCAACGGCAAGGTCATCAATGGACTCGACCCCACCTCAAAGCCGGACCGCAAGTGCACGGCATGCACGGATGAGCGCAAGGATCAGCCGATTATCGGCATGACGATCATCGACGGGATGAAGAAGACCGGCGACGGCTGGGACGACGGACACATCCTGGACCCGGAAAACGGCAAGGTGTATCGCTGCAAGATGCACCTTGAGGACAGTGGCAAAAAGCTCGTCGTGCGCGGCTATCTGGGCATTTCACTGCTCGGCCGATCACAGACTTGGACGCGCGAGCAATAAAAGGACTGCCGGCGCGAATGGGGCGAAGCGGGTACGCAGCACATCTTCAGCAACCCGCCGACACCCGCGCCGGCACGCTGACAAAAATCCGGACTCAGGCGCGCACTCAGGCAGTGTGACGGAACAGCGTGCGCGGGTACGCGAACGGCTGCGGCACGGCAGGCGGAACGCTGCCATACAGCGGACTCGTTGGCTGCGACACAGACTGCTGCTCGTTGCGCGCTTCCTTTTCCTCGCCGCTCAGATGCTTGCGCATGCGCGTTTCGATTGAATCGCAAAGCGCAACGCCTTCTTCGCCGAACAGTTCGATCATGACGCGCTTGAGCACGCCGTCGTCATACCATGCCTTGAACCGGCGATGGCAGGTTTGGTACGAGGGGTAGCGGCGCGGCATGGCTGACCAGGTGGCGCCGCTATACATCACCCACAAGACACCGTTGAGCACCGACCTGGTGTTGGCGAGCGGACGGCCACGCAATTCGGCACGGGGACGCAATTCGGGGAGCAGTGGCAGGACGCGTTGCCACTCGTCCTCAGTAATATCGCGATGCGGGGTCATGGTCTTCTCCAATGTCGAAACGTACCCGACAAACGATAGCGACTTGACCACGCGGCGAATATCAGATGTGTCTGAATCCTGAAATAGTGACGAAAAATCCTTTTTGAGATGTCATCCTGGGGACGGATTCATTCTCAGGTGAGCGATGTATCGACGATACGGCGCGGCGCCTCAAGATATTCCTTCGACTGCATTTCGACGATCCGCGAAACCGTGCGCGTGAATTCATTCGCCATCGGGCCTTCGACGTACAGTTCCTCCGGTCTCACTGCCGCCGACATCAGCAGCTTCACCTTGTGGTCGTAGAACACGTCGATGAGCCACGTGAAGCGGCGCGCTTCGGACTGCATGCGCGGGGTCATCTGCGGCACTTCTGACAGAATCACGGCGTGGAAGCGGCTTGCCAGTTCCAGATAGTCGTTCTGCGAGCGCGGTCCGCCACACAGGGTCGCGAAATCGAACCAGACGACGCCGTCGGCGCGACGCAATGCCTTCAGCTCGCGCTTCTCGATGTGGAGAAGCGGACTCTCGTCGGGCACGGCCGCAAGTTGTGAGAACGAGTGACGCAGCGCTCGATCGGCCTCGGCCCCGAGCGGTGTGTGATAGATCTCGACCTGCGCGAGCGTACGTTGGCGGTAGTCGATGCCCGCATCGACGTTTAGCACGTCGAGCTTGTCCTTTAGCAGCGCGATCGCGGGCAGCATGCGGTCGCGGTGCAGGCCGTCCGGGTAGAGCGTGTCGGGATCGTAGTTGGACGTCATCACGAACTGCACACCGTTCGTGAAGAGACGGTCGAGCAGTCGATACAGGATCATTGCGTCGGCGATGTCCGAGACGTGGAATTCGTCGAAGCAGATCAGGCGATAGCGCTTCGCAATGCGGCGCGCGAGTTCGTCGAGCGGATCGGCCTGGCCTTTCAGTTCTTCCAGTTCGCGATGCACCTCGCGCATGAACTCGTGAAAGTGCAGGCGCGTCTTGCGCTGCACGGGCACCACCGCGTAGAAGCTGTCCATCAGGAAGCTCTTGCCGCGGCCCACCCCACCCCACATGTACACGCCGCGCGGCAGATCGGGGTGAATGATGAGCTTCTTGAACGCGTTCGAGCGGCGCGCCTTGTACGCGACCCACTCGTCAAAACACCGCTGCAGCCGGTCGATTGCGGCGCGCTGAGCCGCATCGGGCTTGTATCCCCGGTTCTGCAGTTCTTTCTCGTAGTATTCGGCGACGTTCATTACATGAACCACAAATGAGTAAAGGCGGGAGGGATCGACCCCACCCGCCTCTTTGTTGTGATGCAAACTACCACGCGGCAGGACGCCGGCCGGAATCGGCTAAAACCGGTCGGCTAAAACCGGCCGCTCTGCCCGCGCGCGTTACATGTTGAGGGCGCGCTTGTCGGTGGCGAGCGCTGCCTCGCGCATGACTTCGGAGAGCGACGGGTGCGGATGGCAGATGCGGCCGATGTCTTCAGCGGCAGCCTTGAATTCCATCGCCACCACGGCTTCCGCAATCAGGTCCGATGCGTTCGCCGAGATGATGTGCACGCCGAGCAGCTCGTCGGTCTTCGCGTCGGCGATCATCTTCACAAAGCCGTCGGCCTTGTTGATGCCAAGCGCGCGGCCGTTCGCCATGAACGGGAACTGGCCCGTCTTGATCTCGCGGCCTTCGGCCTTCAGTTGCTGCTCCGTCTTGCCGACCCATGCGATTTCCGGCTCGGTGTAGATCACCCACGGAATGCAGTTGTAGTCGATGTGCGGCTTCTGGCCGTCGATGATTTCGGCGACCAGCACGCCTTCGTCTTCAGCTTTGTGCGCGAGCATCGGGCCACGCACCACGTCGCCGATCGCATACACGTTCGGCAGCGCCGTACGGCAGTGGTCGTCGATGTCGATGAAACCACGCTCGTTCGCCTTCAGGCCGATCGCTTCGAGGCCGAGGTTATCGGTATTCGGCACGCGACCGACCGACACGATCAGGCGGTCGGCTTCGAGCTTCTGCGCGTTGCCGTCCTTGTCGGTGTAGTTGATCGTGACGTTCTTGTCGGTCGTCGTGACTTCACCGACCTTCACGCCAACGTGAATGTCGAGACCTTGCTTCTTGAACAGCTTGGCGGCTTCCTTCGCGAGTGCCTGGTCAGCGGCGCCGAGGAATTCCGGCAGCGCTTCGAGGACCGTGACGTCTGCGCCAAGACGGCGCCACACCGAGCCGAGCTCCAGGCCGATGACGCCCGCGCCAATGACGGCGAGCTTCTTCGGCACGGCGTCGAACGCGAGCGCGCCTTCGTTGTCGGCGACGATCTTGTTGTCGACCGGAATGCCCGGCAGATGACGCGCCTTCGAACCCGTCGCGATGATGACGTTCTTCGCCGAGACGACTTCGGTCTCGCCTTCACCGCTCACTTCGATCTGCACGCCGGCGTCGTTCTTGCCGACGAACTTGCCGTGGCCCTTGAGCCACGTGATCTTGTTCTTGCGGAACAGGAACTCGATACCCTTCGTCATCTTTTCGACGATGGCGTCCTTGCGGCCCATCATCTTCGTGACGTCGATCTTGACGTCCGACACGCTGATGCCGTGGTCTTCCAGGTGATGCTGGGCGTTCTCAAACTGCTCCGACGAAGCGAGCAGCGCCTTCGACGGAATGCAGCCGACGTTCAGGCAGGTACCGCCGAGCTTCAGCGTGCCGGCCGGGTTTTTCCACTTTTCGATGCACGCAACGGACTTGCCGAGCTGCGCGGCGCGAATCGCTGCGATGTAGCCGCCGGGGCCGGCACCGATCACGACGACGTCAAATTCTTTGGACATGGTTATCCTTTCGTGACTTGGGCGCGGCGCGCGGGCGGCGGCTTCCACCGCCCGCGCGCGAGAGCGCCCAGAGTGAGACTTGATGCTTCGGGACTGAATAGCCCGATAAGCGACCCGATTACAGGTCGAGCAGCAGGCGAGCCGGATCTTCCAGCGCGTCCTTCATCGCGACCAGCGACAGGACAGCTTCGCGGCCGTCGATGATGCGGTGGTCGTACGACATCGCGAGGTAGTTCATCGGACGGATCACGATCTGGCCGTTCTCGACAACCGCGCGCTCCTTCGTGGCGTGCACGCCGAGAATTGCCGACTGCGGCGGGTTGATGATCGGGGTCGAGAGCATCGAGCCGAACACACCGCCGTTCGAGATCGAGAACGTACCGCCCGTCATTTCCTCGATCGAAAGCTTGCCGTCCTTCGCCTTCTGGCCGAATTCAGCAATCTTCTTCTCGATGTCCGCGAGGCTCATTTGATCCGCGTTGCGCAGGATCGGCACAACGAGACCGCGCGGCGAGCCGACAGCGATACCGATGTCGAAGTAGCCGTGATAGACGATGTCGTTGCCGTCGATCGACGCGTTCACGAGCGGGAACTTCTTCAGCGCGTGGACAGCCGCCTTGACGAAGAACGACATGAAGCCGAGCTTCACGCCGTGTTCCTTCTCGAACTTGTCCTTGTACTTGTTGCGCAGGTCCATGACCGGCGCCATGTTCACTTCGTTGAACGTCGTGAGGATGGCGTTGGTTTGCTGCGACTCGAGCAGACGCTCAGCGATACGCGCACGCAGACGCGACATCGGCACGCGCTGTTCCGGACGGTCGTTGAGGAACGTGGCAGCCGATGCCGGTGCGCCGACTTGCGGCAGCGACGGCTTCGCGGCAGCAGGCTTCGCAGCCGGTGCGGCAGCGGGAGCGGCCTTCGGCGCGCCGGCGCCGAGCACGTCCTGCTTCGTGATGCGGCCATCGCGGCCCGTGCCGCCAACGTCCGAACCCGACAGGCCCTTCTCGGCCATCAGCTTCGAAGCGGCGGGCGAGGCAACGGTGCTGCTCGCGCTCGACGCCGCAGCGGCGGCTGCCGGAGCAGCAGCGGGTGCAGCGGCCGGAGCGGCAGCAGCAGCCGGAGCGGCAACGGCGCCAGCCTTGGCTTCCGTGTCGATCTTCGCGATCACCTGATCGGCGACGACGGTGTCACCGTCATTGGCGACGATCTCGGCCAGCACGCCGGCGGCCGGTGCGGGCACTTCGAGCACGACCTTGTCGGTCTCGAGTTCGATGAGGATTTCGTCCTGGGCAACAGCTTCGCCCGGCTTCTTCTTCCACTGCAGCATGGTGGCTTCCGAAACCGATTCCGAAAGCTGGGGGACCTTGACTTCAACAATAGCCATTTGAATTTCCTGAATACGTGTCTAGGACGAACCGGTTCGCGCACGTGATGAGTGCGGGAAAGCGCGTGTCAGTTGGTACACGCCTGGTACACACTTTCCCGGTTCGATTTGCTCTATCTAGCGTGGCAACTGCGGCTTAATACGTTGGCTTACTTCGCGACCTGCGCGCCCTTCAGGCGGCCGAACGCACCTTCGATCAGCGCCTTCTGCTGCTCGTAGTGCTTCGCGTAGTAGCCGACGGCCGGCGAGGCAGATGCAGGACGGCCGCTGTACGCGAGCTTCTGTCCTTCCTTCATGCCTTCCTTCAGGTGGTGCTCGATGTAGAACCACGGGCCCTGATTCTGCGGCTCGTCCTGCACCCAGACCACTTCGGTCGCGTTGTCGAACTTCTTCATTTCCGCTTCGAACTGCTTGTGCGCGAACGGATAGAGCTGCTCGATACGAAGGATCGCGACGTCGTTCGCATTCGCTTCGCGGCGATGAGCGACCAGGTCGTAATACACGCGGCCCGAGCAGGCCACGACGCGCTTGACCTTCTTCGGATCGATCGACTCGTCCGTTTCGCTGAGGACCGGCTGGAACGAGCCCTTCGCCAGTTCCGACAGATCCGACACGGCTTCCTTGTGACGCAGCAACGACTTCGGCGTGAAGACGATGAGCGGCTTGCGGAAGAGGCGGATCATCTGGCGACGCAGCAGGTGGAAAATCTGCGCCGGCGTGGTCGGCTGGACGACCTGCATGTTGTGATCGGCGCACAGCTGCAGGAAACGTTCGATACGTGCCGACGAGTGCTCCGGACCCTGACCTTCATAGCCGTGCGGCAGCAGCATCGTGAGACCCGATACGCGGCCCCACTTCACTTCGCCCGACGAGATGAACTGGTCGATCACGACCTGCGCGCCGTTGACGAAGTCGCCGAACTGACCTTCCCACGCGACGAACGTGTTCGGCTCAGCGGTCGAGTAACCGTATTCGAAGCCCAGCACTGCCTCTTCCGACAGCACCGAGTCGATCACCGTGAAGTTCGCCTGGTTCTCGCTGACGTTCTGCAGCGGAACGTACGTGCCGTCGTTCCAGCGCTCGCGGTTCTGGTCGTGCAGCACCGCGTGACGGTGCGTGAACGTGCCGCGGCCCGAGTCCTGGCCCGTGAGACGCACGGCGTAGCCCGAAGAAACCAGCGACGCGAACGCGAGGTGCTCGCCCATGCCCCAGTCGAGCTTCGCTTCGCCCTGGCCCATCACACGACGGTCCTTGATGACGCGCTCGACGAGCGGGTGAACCTTGAAGTTCTCCGGAATCGTCGTGATGCGTTCTGCGAGGCGCTTGAGTTCGGCGAGCGGCACAGCCGTGTCGGCAGCATCGGTCCACTTGCGGTTCAGGAACGGCATCCAGTCCACCGCGTACTTGCTCTTGTAGTTCGAGAGCACCGGGTCGACCGTGTGATGGCCTTCGTCCATCGCCGCGCGGTATTCCTTGACGTAGTTGTCCGCGTCGGCTGCCGTGATCACGCCCTGCTGCACGAGCTTCTCGGCATACAGCGCACGGGTGCCCGGGTGCTGCGCGATCTTCTTGTACATGAGCGGCTGCGTGACCGCCGGCGTGTCCTGCTCGTTGTGACCCAGCTTGCGGAAGCAGACGATATCGACGACGACGTCCTTATGGAACTGCATCCGGAAGTCGATGGCGATCTGCGTGGCGAGCACGACGGCTTCGGGATCGTCGCCGTTCACGTGCAGCACCGGCGCTTCGATCATCTTGACCACGTCGGTACAGTAGAGCGTCGAGCGCGCGTCACGCGGGTCCGACGTCGTGAAACCGATCTGGTTGTTGATGACGATGTGCAGCGTGCCGTGCGTGCCGTAACCGCGCGTCTGTGCGAGGTTCAGCGTTTCCATCACGACGCCCTGGCCCGCGAAGGCCGCGTCGCCGTGGATCTGGACCGGCAGCACTTGCAGGCCGTTGTCGTCGCCACGGCGGTCCATACGGGCCTTGGCCGAGCCTTCGACAACCGGGTTGACGATTTCGAGGTGCGACGGGTTGAACGCGAGCGACAGGTGGACCGGGCCGCCTTCGGTCGCCATATCGGACGAGAAACCCTTGTGGTACTTCACGTCGCCTGCCGGCAGGTCGTCGACGTGTTTGCCTTCGAATTCGGCGAAGAGGTCAGCCGGCATCTTGCCGAGCGTATTGACCAGCACGTTCAGGCGGCCGCGGTGGGCCATGCCGATGACGATTTCCTGCACGCCCTTGGCGCCTGCGTGGCGTACGACTTCATCCATCGAGGCGATGAAGCTCTCTCCGCCTTCGAGCGAGAAGCGCTTCTGGCCGACGTACTTGGTATGCAGGAAGCGCTCGAGGCCTTCGCCAGCCGTCAGGCGCCGCAGGATGTGCTTCTTCTTGTCGCTGGAGAAGTTCGGGGTCGAGCGGATCGACTCCAGACGCTCTTTCCACCAGCGCTTCTGTTCCGGATCGCTGATGTACATGTATTCGGCACCGATCGTGCCGCAGTACGTATCGCGCAGACCCTTGACGATCTCGCGCAGCGTCGCACGCTCGAAACCGAAGTACAGGTTCGTCGCGCTGAACGTCTGGTCCATGTCGGCTTCGGTGAAGTCGTAGAACGCAGGCTCGAGCTCGGGGATATTCGGACGTTCGCGGCGCTTGAGCGGATCGAGGTTGGCCCATTGCGAGCCAAGGAAACGATACGCGCCGATCAGCGACTGAACGTAGACTTGCTTGCGCGCCGTGGCGAGATCTTCGCCGCCGCCGCGCGGGAGGAATGCGTTGGCCTTGGCACGCTGGGCAAACGACTCGACGATCGGCCCGTGGGCGACGTCGCTGTCGGCCGTGCCACTCGACGACGGCACGTTTTGCAGTGCGTCGAAGTATTCACGCCAGGTGTCCGGAACGGACGCGGGGTTATCAAGATATGCTTCGTATAGCTCTTCGACATACGGAGCATTACCGCCGAACAGGTAGGAGTTCAGCTGGAACTGCTTCATCGTTTCCGACATTTACGCTCACCTTTCTTCGAGTTTCTCGAGAAATAGCGGGTTACTCAACCTTCCGCGCCACGGCCTGACCGTTTAGCGGATTGCGAATCAAGTCTGCTTGGAAGGACCTAAATCATGCATCCGCGGAGGATATCACATAAGTGATATCCCCTAAAGGATGCAATGCGGCACAGGATCGCACGCAAACCCTTTGTACATGGGCCTTTGCGGCGATTGCGACACACTCTTTCTGCACCGCAACACAATTCCCGCCGGACGCAAAAAAGCCGCCCCCATAGGGGCGGCTTCCTCGCTGCGTCCTTACTTGCATTGCGGTGCGCAAAATCGCTGGCCCGACTTAATCGGCAGCGCCTTCGCGGCTCGCGCGGCGACGCTCGTGTTCCTTCAGGTGGCGCTTGCGCAGACGGATCGACTGCGGCGTCACTTCCACGAGTTCGTCGTCGTCGATGAATTCGACGGCGTATTCGAGCGACATCTGGATCGGCGGAACGAGGCGCACGGCTTCGTCGGTGCCCGACGCGCGGACGTTGGTCAGCTGCTTGCCCTTGATCGGATTCACGACGAGGTCGTTGTCGCGGCTGTGGATGCCGATGATCATGCCTTCATACAGCGCGTCACCCGGCTTCACGAACATGCGGCCGCGGTCCTGCAGCTTCCACAGCGCGTAGGCAACAGCCGCGCCGTCGTCCTGCGAGATCAGCACGCCGTTGCGGCGCTCGCCGAGCGTACCTTCCTTGATCGGACCGTATGCGTCAAACACGTGGCTCATGAGGCCCGTACCACGCGTGAGCGTCATGAACTCGCCCTGGAAGCCGATCAGGCCACGTGCCGGAATGCGGTATTCCAGACGCGTGCGGCCACGGGCGTCCGAGGCCATGTCGAGCATTTCGCCCTTGCGGCGGCCCAGCTCTTCCATCACGCCGCCCTGGTGGGCGTCTTCGACGTCGACGGTCAGCATTTCGTACGGCTCCTGCTTTACGCCGTCGACTTCGTGCAGCACCACGCGCGGACGCGACACGGCCAGCTCGTAGCCTTCGCGGCGCATGTTTTCGATCAGGATCGTGAGGTGCAGCTCGCCGCGGCCCGACACTTCGAACGTGGTTTCGTCGCCGGTGTCTTTCACGCGCAGCGCGACGTTGTGGTTCAGCTCCTTCGTGAGACGGTCGCGGATCTGGCGGCTCGTCACGAACTTGCCTTCCTTGCCCGCGAGCGGCGACGAATTCACGAGGAAGTTCATCGTGAGCGTCGGCTCGTCCACCGTGATCATCGGCAGGGCTTCGGGGTTGTCGACCGCGCAGATCGTGGCGCCGATGCCGATGTCTTCAATGCCGTTGATCAGCACGATGTCGCCGGCTTCCGCCGATTCGACCTGCACGCGCTCCAGGCCGCTGAACGACAGCACCTGGTTGATCTTGCGGTTCATCACCTCGCCTTCCGGGCCGAAACGCAGCGCCACGGGCTGGCCCGGCTTGATGCGGCCGCGCTTGATGCGGCCCACGCCGATACGGCCGACGTAGGTCGAAAAGTCGAGCGACGTGATCTGCAGCTGGAGCGGACCTTCCGGATCGGCGTCGCGCACCGGCACGTGTTCGAGGATCGCCTCGAACAGCGGGCGCATGTCGCCGTCGCGCGCATCTGCGCTGAGCGACGCGTAGCCGTTCAGGCCCGACGCGTACACGACCGGGAAGTCGAGCTGCTCTTCGGTCGCGCCGAGCTTGTCGAACAGATCGAACGTCTGGTTGATGACCCAGTCGATGCGCGCGCCCGGACGGTCGATCTTGTTGACGACGACGATCGGCTTCAGGCCGAGCGCGAGCGCCTTCTTCGTGACGAAGCGCGTCTGCGGCATCGGACCTTCGACGGCGTCGACGAGCAGCAGCACGGAGTCGACCATCGACAGCACGCGCTCCACCTCGCCGCCGAAGTCGGCGTGGCCCGGGGTGTCGACGATGTTGATGTGGGTGCCTTCGTACTCGACCGCGCAGTTCTTGGCGAGAATCGTGATGCCGCGCTCTTTTTCGATGTCGTTCGAGTCCATGACACGTTCGGCGATCTGCTGGTTGTCGCGGAAGGTGCCGGACTGGCGCAGCAGTTGGTCGACGAGCGTGGTCTTGCCGTGGTCGACGTGGGCAATGATGGCGATGTTGCGAAGGGCGCGGGACATAGGAACCTGGGTACAGTTAGGTGCGCAAGGGGGCGTCGGGCATCACTATTCGGGAGCGCTACGACTTCGATGCCCCGACGTTGATACCCCATTCGTCCGCTGTCATTGGCCCGGCGCCGGATGGACCGGCACAACCCGAGGCAAAAGCACACTCTTGGGAACCTGAAATTATAGCATGTGCAGATGACTCTCTCTGACACATGTCTTCACGGCGCCCTGCAATGCAATGGAGGGCGTGGCGGAATAACGGCGATGAACGCGTGGGGATGAAGTGCGGTGGGGCAAAGACGGGGCGAAACCAACTATTAACCCCACTGGTACCGGGGATTTTCCCATACGACCCCAAGATGATTAAGCCCCGATTCTGCAAAGGTTTTTCAGCAAACGCGTAATTGACGCTTGCCGCGTCAAGTAACCGCACTCTATAATCCCTGCCTGGTCAACCATTGCAGGCGCAGCAGAATCATGACGGACCCGACACCTACACCACTGTCCGAAGTCGTCGAATACGACTTCGGAGAAAGCGTCGGCTATCTCATCTCGCGCGTGAAATCGACCATGTCGAACCTGATCAACCAGCGCACCGTCGCCGAGTTGGGCGTGACGGTTCAGCAGGCAAGCGTGCTGTTCATGGTCGCGAGCGGCAAGTGTGTGCTCGCCGCGGAACTCGCGCGCGAGTACGGGATCGACGCGAGCGCCGTGACGCGCCTCGTCGACCGGCTGGAAAAGCGGGGGCTGCTCAAACGCGTGCGTAGTTCCGAGGACCGCCGCGCAGTGCGCCTCGCGCTCACGACCGAGGGACAGTCCATCGCCGCGCGTATGCCGGCGATCTTCACCGGCATCGCCGCAACGCTCCTGAACGGCCTCTCGCCCGAGGAAGTCGGCTTCCTGAAGAGCATGCTGCGGCGGGTACTTGCGAACGGCTGCGAGGCCAGCCAAAACACAAATCAAAACCCAGGCCAGAACGCGCCCACCAATTCATGACGGGGCAATCAAATTTGAAAGCGTCGCAAAATAAAATCGCTGCAGCGTCCAGTATCACTTTCACTTCTCACGCGTCGAGACGAGCAATGAACTCCCCTTTCATGTCCCGGATAGCGCTATCACGGCCAGTGTCGTGCCGGGCTGCCGTTGCCGCCGCGGTAACGGCGTTGGCCCTTTCGGGATGCGTGAACTACTTCGGCATCCGGAGCGACAAGACCATCGCCCAGCCGCAGCAGTTCGAGACCTCGCAGAGCATTCCCTCGCAGGGCGGCCAGTGGCCCAGGCTCGAGTGGGCCAACCAGTTCGGCGACCCGCAGTTGCCGAAGCTGATCGACGAAGCGCTCGAAGGCAGCCCGACGATCGCACAGGCGCAGGCTCGCATCGCCAAGGCGTCGTCGTACATCGAGTCGTCGAGGTCCGCGCTCTTCCCGAAGGCCAGCGCGAGTTACTCATGGACCCGCGAACTGTACTCGGCCAACGCGCTCTTCCCGCCGCCCTACGGCGGCACGTGGTATAGCGAGAACAATGTGCTCGCGAGCGCCTCCTGGGACCTCGACCTCTGGGGCAAGAACCGCCAGCGCCTCGCGCAGGCGGTCTCCACACAGAGAGCCACGCTCGCCGACATGCAGCAGGCGCGCATCACGCTCGCCGCCTCGGTCGCGCGCACCTATAACCAGCTCGCGCAGCTTTACGCGCTACGTGACATCGCGGTGAGCGAGATCGACAACCGCAAGACGATCGGCACGATCACGAACGGGCGCGTCGTAGCGGGCCTCGACACCAACGTCGAACGTCAGACCGCGAACGGCAACATCGCGACGAGCCAGGCGAACCTCTCGCAGATCGACGGCCAGATCGAGTCGGTGCGCTACCAGCTCGGCGCGCTGCTCGGCAAGGGCCCGGACCGCGGCCTGCAGATCGCGCAGCCGGTGCTGAACCCCGCTGCCAACCTCACGCTGCCCGACAACCTGCCCGCCGACCTCGTGTCGCGCCGCCCGGACATCGTCGCGGCACGCTGGCAAATCGAAGCCGCGATGCACGACGTCAAGGAAGCCAAGGCCGAGTTCTATCCCGACGTGAACCTCGCGGCGGGCTTCGGTTTCGATGCATTCGGCTGGGGCAAATTCCTGACCTCGTCGAGCCGGCAAATTCAGTTCGGCCCGGCAATCCATCTGCCGATCTTCGACGCGGGCGCGCTGCGGGCGCAGCTGAGAGGCCGTTACGCCGACTTCGAACTCGACGTGGCGAACTACAACCAGACGCTCATCGGCGCGTTCCAGGACGTCGCGACCCAAGTGTCGTCGATCCGCTCGGCCGACCGGCAGCTCGTCGACGCACAGCGCGCGCTCGACGCATCGACGAATGCGTTCCAGCTCGCCGTGATCCGCTACAAGGCGGGCCTCTCCGAACAGCTCCAGGTCCTCAACGCCGACCAGAACCGCCTCGCGGCCGAACAGACCGTAGCGAACCTGAAGGCCCAGCGGCGCGACGACCAGATGGCGCTCATCAAGGCGCTCGGCGGCGGCTTCGACGCACAAAGCTCGGACCTCGTGCCACCGACCGAAATCGGCAGCGAGGCGAAGGGGCCGAACGGTGCGCCGTGGAGCGGTGTGCCGTGGAGCGGCACGATGGTGCCCGCCCAAAGCGCAACGGCGGCAGCAACGCCGTCGAACTGAGACCGCACCCGCACGATTAATACAGCCTCGATCGAATCATCGACCGAACAGCAAGAGAGAACCCGGAGATCATTTCCATGAGCACCCCCCAGCAACCGGCAGCCAATCCGCAGCCGAGCGCAGGCAACGGCAAGCGCCGCCGCATGATGACGATGCTGATCCTCGTCATCGCGATTGCAGCCATTGCCTACGGCCTCTATTACTTCCTCGTCGCCCGTTTCTCGGAAAGCACCGACGATGCCTACGTGAACGGCAACGTCGTGCAGATCACGCCGCAGGTGACCGGCACGGTCGTCGCGGTGAAGGCCGACGACACGCAGACCGTCAAGGCCGGCGACCCGCTCGTGCTGCTCGACCCTGCTGACTCGCGCATCGCGCTGCAGCAGGCCGAAGCCAATCTCGCGCAGACCGTGCGCCAGGTGCGCGGTCTTTTCGCCGGCGACAGCCAGTACCAGGCCCAGGTCGCAGTGCGCCAGGCCGACCTCTCGCGCGCGCAGGACGACCTGCGCCGCCGCATGCAGGTCGCGCAGACGGGCGCCGTTTCGCAGGAAGAAATCTCGCACGCACGCGATGCCCAGCGAAGCGCCGAAGCCGCACTGGAAGCCGCGCAGCAACAGCTCGCCGCGAACCGTGCGCTGACCGCGAACACGACCATTTCCAACCATCCGAACGTGCTGGCCGCCGCTGCGAAGGTCCGCGACGCGTACCTCGCCAACGCGCGCAATACGCTGCCCGCGCCGGTGACGGGCTACGTCGCGAAGCGCTCGGTGCAGGTCGGACAGCGCGTCGCGCCGGGCACGCCGCTGATGTCGGTCGTGCCGCTGAACGCTCTGTGGGTCGACGCGAACTTCAAGGAGGTGCAGCTCAAGCACATGCGCGTCGGCCAACCGGTCGAGATGAGGGCCGATGTGTACGGTTCGTCGGTGGTCTATCACGGCACGGTGGCGGGCTTCTCGGCGGGCACGGGCTCGGCCTTCTCGCTCTTGCCAGCGCAGAACGCGACGGGCAACTGGATCAAGGTCGTACAACGCCTTCCGGTGCGCATCTTGCTGGATCCGGCTGATCTCGAGAAGCACCCGCTGCGTATTGGCCTCTCGATGACGGTAGACGTGAACATCAAGGACGACACGGGCAGCCAGCTCGGCAACGCGCAAAACACCGTCTATGAGACGGATGTGTTCGACAAGTACGGCAAGGAAGCCGACGACACGATCGCTCGCATCATTGCGGAGAATGCCGGCACCAATGCGTCCGGTTCGGGTCAAGGCGCGGGTAAGAGCACGAACAAAAGCGCTGGCAAGGCGACGGTGTCGTCGGCCCCGCACGCAGCCAAAGTGATGTAAGCCGCACGAGCCCACAAGAAGCGAAGTAATGGCAGAACAACAAAGCGCAGTCCATCCGCCGCTGCAAGGCGCGAAACTCGTGTTCGGCACCATCGCGGTGTCGCTCGCGGTGTTCATGAACGTGCTGGACACCTCGATCGCCAACGTGTCGATTCCGTCGATCTCGGGCGACCTCGGGGTGTCGTCCGATCAGGGCACCTGGGTCATCACGTCGTTCGCCGTCGCAAACGCGATCTCCGTGCCGCTCACAGGATGGCTCACCGACCGCATCGGTCAGGTGCGCCTCTTCATGGCGTCGATCATCCTGTTCGTGATCTCGTCGTGGATGTGCGGTCTTGCGCCCACGCTGCCCTTCCTGCTCGCTTCGCGCGTACTGCAGGGCGCCGTGGCGGGCCCGATGATCCCGCTGTCGCAGACGCTCCTGCTCGCGAGCTATCCGCGCGCGAAGGCGCCGATGGCGCTCTCCATGTGGTCGATGACCACGCTCATCGCACCTGTGGCCGGGCCGATTCTCGGCGGCTGGATCTCCGACAACATCTCGTGGCCGTGGATCTTCTACGTGAACATCCCGGTCGGCATCGTGGCCGCGTTCGCCACGTGGTCGATCTTCCGCGACCGCGACTCGGTCATCAGGAAGGCGCCGATCGACGGCGTCGGCCTCGCCTTGCTGATCGTCTGGGTCGGTTCGCTCCAGGTGATGCTCGACAAGGGCAAGGACCTCGACTGGTTCTCGTCGACGACGATTGTCGTGCTCGCGCTGACCGCCGTCATCGCGTTCGCATTCTTCGTCGTGTGGGAACTGACCGAGAAGCACCCGGTCGTCGATCTCTCGCTCTTTGCGCGGCGCAACTTTACCGGCGGCACCATCGCACTTTCGGTGGGCTACGGCCTCTACTTCGGCAATCTCGTGCTGCTGCCGCTGTGGCTGCAGACCGACATCGGCTACACCGCAACCGACGCAGGCCTCGTGATGGCGCCCGTGGGCTTCTTCGCGATCATGCTCTCGCCGATCACGGGCCGCCTCCTGCCGCGCACCGATCCGCGCTACATCGCGACGTCGGCGTTCATCGTGTTCGCGCTCTGCTTCTGGCTGCGTTCGCGTTACACGACCGGCGTGGACACGTGGGCCCTCACCTTGCCGACGCTGATTCAGGGCATCGGCATGGCAGGCCTGTTTATTCCGCTCGTGTCGATCACGCTGTCAGGACTGCCCGGCAACCGCATTCCAGCCGCATCGGGTCTTTCGAACTTCGTGCGGATCATGTGCGGCGGCATCGGCACGTCGATCTTCGAAACGGCGTGGGATCACCGCACGACGTTTCATCACGCGCGCCTCACCGAGCAGGCCACACCGACGAGCCCGATCTTCAACCAGTCGATGCAGCAAATGCAGAACGTGGCCGGTCTCGACCCGGCGCAGGCACACGGGCTCTTCGACCGGATGCTGTCGCAGCAGGCCGCGCAGCTCGGCGTGAACGATCTGTTCTACATTTCGTCGGCCATTTTCATCGTGCTGATCGCGCTGATCTGGATCACGCGCCCCGAACGCGCGGGCAGCGCGGACGCGGGAGCAGCGGCGTCGGCAGCACACTGAGTCGTCGATCCGGCGGGCGCAACTCACAGCGCCCGCGCAAACGAAAACGGCACGCCGGTTCAGACCGGTGTGCCGTTTCTCTTTGAGCCCCGCGAGACGCCTACGTGGCTGCGCTCACCACCAGCCGCTCGGGCGCGAGCACGCCGTTCGCGGCCTTCGCGACGCCCAGCAACCGGGCGTCGTCGCCATAGACGCGCACGCGCTGCACCTCGCCCCATTGCGCCCGGTCCGCCACAAGCTCATTGAGCGGCAAGCGCTGACCGTGCATGAAACGGCGCGATGCCTCATCGTCGAGCGTCACGGCCGGAAACGTCGAGAGCAACGCGTCGACCGGCTGCAGCCACGCATCGCGGGTGGCATCGTCGGCATCGGAAAGCGTATCGAGCGTCACCGCGTGCTCGAGCGTCAACGCACCTACGCCCGTACGCCGCAGCATCACGAGATGCGCGCCGCAGCCGAGCGCCTCGCCGATATCCTCGGCGAGCGTGCGTACATACGTGCCCTTACTGCACGTCACGCGAAACGTCACGTCCGGAAGATCACACGCGATCATCTCCAGCGCGAGGATCGTCACCTGACGCCCTTCACGCTCGACGACCTGTCCCGCGCGCGCGTATTCATAAAGCGGCTTGCCATCGCGCTTGAGCGCGGAGTACATCGGCGGCACCTGCACGATATCGCCGACGAACTTCGTCATCGCGTCGCGCACAGCGGCTTCGGCGCATGTCACGTCGCGGGTCTCTACGGCATCGCCTTCGGCGTCGCCGGTCGCCGTGCGAATGCCAAGGCGCATGGTCGCCTCGTAGGTCTTGTCGGCGTCGAGCAGATCCTGCGAGAACTTGGTCGCTTCGCCGAAACAAAGCGGCAACAGCCCCGAAGCGAGCGGATCGAGCGTGCCGGTGTGGCCCGCCTTCTTCGCGCGATAGAGCCGCTTCGCACGGATCAATGCGTCGTTGCTGGAAAGACCGACGGGTTTGTCGAGCAGAAGCACGCCGTCGAGCAAGCGACGCGGGACCTTCGGCCGGCCCGAGCCGGCTTGTGTGGGAGAAGAGGATGCTGTCATGTCAGGCAGAACAGACAACCGGACGAATCGCTGACACAAAAGCGCGCCGCCATCCGGCGGGCGTCGCCCTGATGCACGCGCGCGCGCGCCCGGCCGGCCGCGCTTAGTCTTCCTTTGCGCGCGTCGAATTGGCTTCGTCGATGAGGCGCGACATCTCGACGGCCCGCTCGACCGTCTTGTCGTAGTGGAAATGCAGCGTCGGCACGGTATGAATGTGCAGGCGCTTGAAGAGCAGGTTGTGCAGATGGCCCGCTGCGTGGTTCAGCGCATCCTGCGTGGCGTGCGGGTCTCCGGTGAGCGTCGTGAAGTAGACCTTCGCGTGTGCGTAGTCCGGCGTCAGCTCGACGCTCTGGATCGTGACGAGCCCGATGCGCGGGTCCTTCACTTCGCGCGACACGAGTTCGGAAAGATCGCGCTGGATCTGGTCGGCGATCTGCACGTTGCGATTCGGAGAGGAACGTTTTTTCGTCATGATTTATCCACCCAGTTTCGGCGGCCTTAAAACCGGACGGCTTCGCAAACAAAACCGTCCGTACAAAAACAAACGGGCGGGGCTGGCCAGCGCCCGCCCCGCCCGTCTAGCGTCGCGCCTGTTCGTTACAGCGTACGCGCGACTTCCGTGATCTCGAACACCTCGAACTGATCGCCTTCGACGATATCGTTGAAGTTCTTGATCGACATACCGCACTCGAAGCCCTGCTTGACTTCCTTGACGTCGTCCTTGAAGCGCTTGAGCGAATCGAGTTCGCCGGTGTGGATGACCACGTTGTTGCGCAGCACGCGCACCGACGACGAACGCTTGACGATACCGTCCGTGACCATACAGCCGGCCACCGCGCCGACCTTCGGCACCTTGAAGACCTGGCGCACTTCCACCATGCCGATGATGGTCTCGCGCTTTTCCGGCGGGAGCATGCCCGACATCGCGGCCTTCACCTCATCCACAGCGTCATAGATGATGTTGTAGTAACGGATATCGACGCCGTTTGCTTCGGCCAGCTTGCGCGCCTGAGCATCGGCACGCGTGTTGAAGCCGATGATGACCGCCTTCGAAGCCGTTGCAAGGTTGACGTCGTTTTCGCTGATGCCGCCAACCGCGCCGTGCACGATCTGCACGCGCACTTCGTCGGTGGAAAGCTTGAGCAGCGCGTGAACGAGTGCTTCCTGCGAGCCCTGCACGTCGGCCTTGACGATGAGCGGCAGGTACTGCACTTCGCCTTCGCCCATCTGCTCGAGCATGTTTTCGAGCTTCGCGGCCTGCTGCTTCGCAAGCTTGACGTCGCGGAACTTGCCCTGGCGGAACAGCGCGATTTCGCGCGCCTTGCGCTCATCGGGCAGCACGATGACTTCTTCGCCGGCAGCCGGCACTTCCGAGAGACCCTGGATTTCGACCGGGATCGACGGACCCGCCGACTTCGTCGGCTTGCCGGTTTCGTCGAGCATGGCACGCACGCGACCGTAGGCGCTGCCCGCGAGGACAACGTCACCACGATTGAGCGTACCCGAACGCACGAGCACCGTCGCAACCGGACCCTTACCCTTGTCGAGCTTCGCTTCGATCACGAGGCCCTTCGCGGGTGCTTCGACCGGCGCCGTCAGTTCCAGCACTTCGGCCTGCAGCAGCACGTTTTCGAGCAGATCGTCGATGCCCGCGCCAGTCTTCGCCGACACCGGCACGAACGGCGAATCGCCACCGTACTCTTCCGGCACCACGCCTTCCGCGACGAGTTCCTGCTTCACGCGATCGAGATTCGCGTCAGGCTTGTCGATCTTGTTGATCGCGACGACGAGCGGCACGCCGCCTGCCTTCGCGTGGGAGATCGCTTCCTTCGTCTGCGGCATCACGCCGTCGTCGGCCGCGACCACGAGAATCACGATGTCGGTGGCCAGCGCACCGCGTGCACGCATGGCCGTAAAGGCCTCGTGACCCGGTGTGTCGAGGAACGTGATGACGCCACGCGGCGTTTCGACGTGGTAAGCGCCGATGTGCTGCGTAATGCCGCCCGCTTCGCCCGCGGCAACCTTCGCGCGACGGATGTAGTCGAGCAGTGACGTCTTGCCGTGGTCGACGTGACCCATGACCGTCACGACCGGCGGACGCGGCAACTGCTCTGCATCCGTCGCCGTTTCCTGGCCTTCGACCAGCAGCGCTTCCGGATCGTCGAGCTTCGCGGCAACCGCACGGTGGCCGAGTTCCTCGACGATGATCATCGCCGTTTCCTGGTCGAGCATCTGGTTGATCGTGACCATCTGGCCCATCTTCATCATCGCCTTGATGACTTCCGATGCCTTCACGGCCATCTTGTGCGCGAGGTCGGCCACCGTGACGGTTTCCGGCACGTGCACTTCACGCACGATCGGCTCGGTCGGCGCCTGGAACGTCGAACCGTTGTCCTGATGCTTGCCGCGGCCCTTCGGACCACCGCGCCAGCCACGGTCGACACCGCCCGAGGAATCGCCACGCGTCTTGATGCCACGACGCTTCGCGGCGTCGTCCTGCCAGCCGCCCTTGCCTGCGCCCGGCTTCTTGTTGCGATCGCCCGCACCGGCGCCCGGTGCACCCGCGGCGGGCGCAGCAGCAGTCGTCGTAGTCGGCTTCTTCGCCCCAGCGCCAGCTGCCGGACGTGCAGCACCTTCCGGACGCGCCGGCTTGTGCAGCGTGCCCTTCGCTTCGGCGGGCTTCGCCGGCTCAGCGGGCTTCGGCGGTTCGACCGGCTTGGCCTGCTGCGCCTTGCGCGGCGTGTTCATCATTTCGCGGATCGCGCGCGCTTCGGCCTCGGCGGCCGCGCGGCGGCGCGAGATCTCTTCCTGCTCCTGGCGCGCCTTTTCAGCGGCCTCGCGCGCGGCGGCCTCGGCCTTCTGCGCGGCTTCGCGCTGGGCAGCACGTTCGGCAGCGGCGCGCTGCTCGTCCTGTTGTTCCTGCTGGACCTGCGATTCCTGCTTCGACTGTGCCTCGGCCGCGGCGCTGCGTTGCGCCTCGACGGCTTGCGCAGCCAGTTCGCGGGCGGCTACGTCCGCTGCGGACTTCTTCTTTGCAGCCTCTTCCTCGGCGCGACGGCGCTCGGCCTCGGCCGCTTCTTCGCGTGCGAGGCGCTCGGCCTCTTCACGGGCGAGAAGCTCCTGGCGCTCCTTGAGCTCCTGAGCCTGACGTTCGAGCAGCTCGGCCTCACGGCGAGCTTCTTCTTCGCGGCGCTGCAGCTCCGCCTCTTCGGCGGCAGCGGCTGCGTCGGCTGCATGATTCGATGCCTCCGCCTGATCGGCGGATTCGTCACGGCGGACGAACGTGCGCTTCTTGCGCACCTCAACCTGAATGGTGCGAGCCTTACCCGTCGCGTCGGACTGCTTGATCTCCGACGTATGCCGGCGCGTCAGCGTGATCTTGCGCTTGTCCGCGTCGGTCGAGCCGTGTGACTTGCGCAAGTGGTCGAGCAGACGCGCCTTGTCGGTTTCCGACAGGGCATCGTCCTCGCTCGCTTTCTGGACGCCCGCCGCCTGCAGCTGCTCAAGCAGCACGCCTGCAGGCATTTTCAGTTCCGCGGCAAATTGGGCTACGTTGTTACTCGCCATTCATTCCTCTTAATGCAAGGAGCGATTCCTTGCGGTTGACATCGGTTCATGCGGCCCTTGTGGTCCCGTTAGGTACTGTGAGGTCCCGTAGGACCTGCACCAAAAACGGAACCGGCCGCGATCAGTTCAGTGGGTCATGGTCGTTTCCTGCTCGTTCTTCACTGGGTTCATTACTGAAACCAGTGTTCACGTGCCTTCATGATCAACGCCTTCGCGGCGTCCTCTTCCATTCCCGTCATTTCGGTCAGCTCGTCCACGGCCAGCTCGGCGAGCTCGTCGCGGGTGTGAATCTCGTGCTGAGCCAGCTTCGCAAGCAGATCCTGGTCCATGCCGTCGAGGCTCTTCAGATCCAGCACGGCGCTTTCGACTTTCTCCTCGTTCGCGATGGCCTGCGTGAGCAGCGCGTCGCGCGCGCGGTTGCGCAACTCGTGCACGGTGTCTTCGTCGAACGCCTCGATCTCGAGCATTTCGTTGAGCGGCACGTAGGCGATCTCTTCGAGGCTCGTAAAGCCTTCGTCGATCAGGATGTCGGCGACTTCTTCGTCGACGTCAAGACGCGCCATGAACAGATCGCGCAACACGGTGCGCTCCTGATTCTGCTTCTGCGCGCTTTCGTCCGGCGTCATGATATTGATTTGCCAGCCGGTCAGTTCGCTGGCGAGACGCACATTCTGGCCGCTACGGCCAATGGCAACCGCAAGCTCGCCTTCGTCGACGACGACGTCCATCGAGTGCTTTTCCTCGTCGACGACGATCGACTGCACGGCAGCCGGCGCGAGCGCGCCAATCACGAACTGGGCGGGGTCTTCCGACCATAGCACGATGTCGACGTTTTCGCCACCGAGCTCGTTCCTCACCGCCTGCACGCGCGAACCGCGGATGCCGACGCAGGTGCCGATCGGATCGATGCGCTTGTCGTAAGCGACGACGCCGATCTTCGCGCGCACGCCCGGATCGCGCGCAGCCGCCTTGATTTCAAGGAGACCCTGCTCGATTTCCGGCACTTCCATTTCGAAGAGCTTCATCAGGAACTCGGGCGCGGTGCGCGAGAGTTCGATCTGCGGACCGCGTGCCGTGCGGTCGACCTTGCCGATCCAGGCGCGCACGCGGTCGCCCACGCGCAGGTTTTCCTTCGGGATCAGCTGGTCGCGGCGCAGCAGCGCTTCGACACGGCCCGATTCAACGATGAAGTTGCCCTTGTCCATGCGCTTGACCGTGCCGGTCATGATGCTTTCGCCGCGCTCGAGGAAGTCATTGAGAATCTGCTCGCGCTCGGCGTCGCGCACCTTTTGCAGGATGACCTGCTTGGCGGCCTGCGCACCGATACGGCCGAACTCGACCGACGGCACCGGTTGTTCGATGAATTCGTCGATCTGGATGTCGGGATTCTGCTCGCGCGCTTCGAACAGCAGGATTTCCTGATCCGGCTCCTGAAGACCCGCTTCGTCGGGCACGACGCGCCAGCGGCGGTACGTCTCGTGCTCGCCGCTTTCGCGGTCGATGTGCACGCGGATGTCCGCATCTTCGTCGAAGAGTTTCTTGGAGGCGGATGCGAGCGCCGCTTCAAGGGCGGCAAACACCACGTCCTTGTCGACATTCTTCTCGCGTGCCAGCGCGTCCACCAGCATCAACACTTCGCGACTCATTGTTTGCGGCTCCTAAAGTCAACTTTGGGGATAAGGCGAGCTTTGTCGATGTCCGCGAGTGTGAAATCCAGCATCGCGGGACCTGCCTTCCCTTCGAATTCCAGACCGATGGTCTCGCCCTCGGGTGCATGCACGATGCCCCGGTACGATTTCCGTCCGTCCAATGGCTTTTTCAGCGTGATGACCGCCTCGCAGCCTGCGAAGCGTTCGAAGTCCGCCAGTTTCTTCAGCGGACGGTCGAGGCCCGGCGACGAAACTTCGAGTCGCTCGTAGTCGATGTTCTCGACCGTCAGAACGTGCTGCAGCTGACGCGTGACCTTCTCGCAGTCCTCGATCGCGATGCCGGCAGGCTGATCGATGTAGATGGTCAGCATGCCGCGCCCGGTGCGCTCCAGGTCAACCAGCTCGTAACCGAGTCCGGTGACCGTGGTTTCAATCAGTTCCGTCAGTTGCACAATGCCTACTCCAGATATTCGCGCGGCAGGCCTGCAACTTCCAGAAAACCGGTTTCGCGGGCCGCGCGCCAAGTGAGCGCGCGCTCTTGCACATTGCCTGCCCCCCCGGGCGACACACCCTGCGCGACCCGATCCGGGCCCTGCGCTTTTCGGCCTGCTTCCAGTCCGCCAGCAATCCGGCGCCAGTCTGCTTTCAGCGCTTGAGTTTTGCTTGAGGCTCGCTTTAGCCTCGCTTGAAACCCGCGCGAGACTGTATGCAAACTGCAAAACGGCCGGACCAAAAAAAAATGGGCGAAACGCCCATCTTCTTTTATTGCCAAGGTGGTCGCACCTGGGGCGCAAATAAAAGCCGCACGCCCAGCGACCACGAGATTCTAGCCTTTTTTCGACATCAACGCAATCCGACGCGCGCTAAATGCCTGTCGGGAAAGGCTTGATGCGAGTCCGGCGTGCATCTTGCGGCATATCTTGCGAAACGACACGAGCGCCGCATTAGCGATCCCGGATATTCGTGACGGCGCCCGCTGCTTCTGCCGCAGCGGCGCCGTACGCTGCTTAGTGACCGCGCGTGCGATTGCGCGGCGTGCCGCGCTGACCGCCACGGTTGCCACCCGCCGGACGGTTACCGCCGGCGTTGGCGCCAGGGTTGCCCTTGCCGCCCGGAGCGCCGCGGCGATTGCTATTGGGGTTGGCGTTCGCGTTGCCGCCCATGCGCTTGCCCGTGCCAGGCGCGCGATTTCCATCGACATCCCGGCCGCCCGTGCGGTTGCCGCTGCGACCGCCACCAAAGCCTGCGCCCGCGCCCGCGCCGAACCCACCGCCCATGCCGCCAAAACCGCCCGCGCCACCCGCGGCGCCGCGACGTCCGGTGCGCGGCTGCCCCATCGCACCATGGGAACTCAGCACAGGCTCGCGGTTGATGAAACCCATTGAGGTCTGCATCGGATCCGGCTGACGACGCTCTTGCGCATTGCCACCGCGACCGCCCTTCTCCTCGGCCGGGGCCTTAAGGCCAACGGACGCCATGAGCGTACGCACCTGGTTGTCCTCCAGTTCCTCCCAGCGGCCGCGCTTCAGTCCGCGCGGCAGCGCGATCGGGCCGTGACGCGTGCGGATCAGACGGCTCACCATCAGGCCAACCGCCTCGAACATGCGGCGCACTTCACGGTTACGGCCTTCGGCCAGCGCGACGTGATACCAGTGATTCGTGCCCTCGCCGCCGCCGTCGCGGATGCGCAGGAAGTTCGCCGGACCGTCTTCGAGTTCGACGCCCTTCAAGAGCTTCTGGCGATTCCCTTCCGTCAGTTCGCCGACCACGCGCACGGCATACTCACGCTCGACGCTGTAACGCGGATGCATGAAACGGTTGGCGAGGTCGCCCGAAGTGGTCAGCATCAGCAGACCTTCGGTGTTGAAGTCGAGACGGCCGACCGCAAGCCATTTCGCCGTCTTCATCGGAGGCAGTCGGTCAAACACCGACGGACGGCCTTCCGGGTCAGCATGGCTCACGATCTCGCCGGTCGGCTTGTGATAGAGCAGCACGCGCGGCGGCTTGTTCGGCAGTTTGCGCTTGATCGGCTTGCCGTTGATGCGCACCTGGTCGGTCGGCAGAATGCGCTGGCCGATGTGCGCCGGTTCGCCGTTCACCGAAACACGCCCGGCGATGATCAGCTCTTCCATGTCGCGGCGCGAGCCCATGCCCGCGTCTGCGAGAACCTTGTGCAGCTTCGGTGCGTCGTCGTCCGCGCTCAGTTCGCGCTTTGCCTGCTGCACGCGGCCGCGGCGCAGCATCGGCGCACGCACGCCGGCCCCGCCGGTATTGTCGGCGTCGAAGGCAGGCGACGTCACGTACAGGAACAGGTCGTCGGGCGCGCTCCCCGCCGCGGCGGGCGAGGTGTCTGTGCGACCATGGCCCGGTTGCCCCGCCTGTTGACCCTTCCGACCCTTGCCCGTGTGTTTCCCAGCCCCAGCCCCGGCGGCGGCCTGATCGGCCTGCGCGCCCTGGTTGCGACGGCCCGGCTTCTTCGCTGCGCCTTCCTTGCGCGGTGCGCGCGGTTGCGCGGCGACCTCGCCTTCCGGCGGCGTTTCGGTCGTGGACGGAACGCCTTCCGCGGGTACGGCATCCGTGGTCTTGGCCTTCGCGCCCGCACGGCGGCGCGCGATCAGGCTACGCGGCCCCCGGCGCAGGCCGCGGCGCGGACGGTCCTCGCCCTCGCCTTCGCCGCCACCGGACGTCGGCACCTCGGCGGCGTCGCCACCGGTTTCACGGGCACGAGGTTCGTCGGCACGCGCGGAAGCCGCGCGGCGCGGGGATTCGGACGCGTCGGTCGAATCGGTGTCGTGGATATCAGTCAAAACAACCTCAAAATGTCAGGTTGCGCGCCCCATTGCGGGGCGCGTCAAAAATGCTCTTTGCATCAGATGCCGCGTTGGGCGGCTTCGTCGTCCGTCGTCGTGACGGAGTCGTCCCGCGCCGCGTCGCGGCGCCTTCCTGTTCGCTCTCAGCCTTCGCCTTCGGGCGTGGCGACCGGATACGGCCAATACGCCTTCTGGGCGGCGCGCTCGTCCTGCTGGACGCGGGGCGATTCCTCGTGTCCTTCGCGTTGCGGCTCAGCGGCTACAACGCTTTCTGAATCGTCCGGCGCAGCGGGTATCTCGCGCTGATCTTCCTGCGCGCTGTCCACTTGCACGGGATCCGCGACCGGTAACGCTTCGGCCAGTGCGGGCTCCTGCGTCTGCGTTGCAGTCGTCTCGTCGGGCTCGTTCGCGACAGCAGCCTCGGCAACGTCCTCGCGCGCCTCGACGGCATCGGCCACAGCGGCCGGCACGTCACCGCCGGATTCGCCACCGCCAGCCGCGAGTAGTTGCGCCACCTCGCTGTCCGGGAACTCGATGGCATGTTGCGCGAGCAGTTGCTCACCGATCTGCGAGGACGGGTCGCCGAGCGGCGGCAACTCGTCGAGCGACTTCAGACCGAGGTCATCGAGGAACTGCCGTGTCGTCGCGTAAAGCGCCGGGCGGCCCGGCACATCGCGATGTCCGATCACCTCGATCCAGCTCCGGTCCTCGAGTTGCTTCACGACCTGCGTGTTCACCGTCACCCCGCGGATTTCCTCGATATCGCCGCGCGTAACCGGCTGCCGGTACGCGATGATCGCGAGCGTTTCGAGCACCGCACGCGAATAGCGCGGCGGTTTTTCGGGGTGCAGGCGGTCCAGATAGGTCCGCATCTCCGGTTTGCTCTGGAAGCGCCAGCCGGACGCGAGCCCCACCAGCTCGACGCCGCGCCCAGACCACTCTTGCTTCAGATCTTCGAGCAGATGCCGAACCGTGTCGGCCGAAATGTCATCGACGAACAATTTGCGCAGGTCGCCGATCTTCAGCGGCTCTTGCGTGCAGATCAATGCAGTCTCGAGGACGATCTTCGCCTCTTGGGTATTCATGCAGCCAGGTCAGACCTTAAGTCGGGTTCAGGGAACCGGATCAGACAGAGACGATATGGAACTGGAGACGCGCTCGCCCGATTCTGATCGGTCATATTGATGGGAGCACGCACCGGGGGGTCGCAATACAGGCACTAGAGCCTGACCCAGCCGGGGAGCCGCGAAAATCCCGTAGGGAATCGCAAGACTAAGCGCCATATTACGCAAAAACACCGGGTGCGTAAAGACGCTCTCGCGCGTTGGCCCAACGCGCCGCCATGCGGCACACGCTCAGCGCACGCCCCGCGCCTTGAGATAACCCGCGAGACGTTCGACACCTCTATCGAGGCGCGCCGGATCGCACGCGTAACACCACCGCACGAATCCCTCGCCCTCGCGGCCGAATGCGCTGCCCGGCGCGAGCCCAAGGCCGGCGTCGCGCACGAGTGCCTTGCACAGCGAGAGGCTTTCCTGGGCGCCCGGCAGTCTGAAAAACAGGTACATCGCGCCGGGCGGCGCCTTCACATCAACGCCAGGTAACTGCGCGAGCGCCGCCGCCAGGTGGTCGCGCGACGCGCGCAGATCCGCAACGAGCGCACGCGTAAACGGCTCGCCGTGCTCGACCGCCGCGATGCCCGCCTGCTGCACAAAAGACGGCGCGCACGACGTGTTGTACTCGACCAGCTTGCCGAGATCGTCCATCAGCGTGGGTGGCGCGACCATCCAGCCGAGCCGCCATCCCGTCATGAGCCACGCTTTCGAAAACGAATTGACGCAGATCACGCGCTCATCGCGCGACGCGAGGTCGAGGAACGAAGGCGCAGCGCGCTCGACTGCCTCGCCGTAGTAGAGCCGCTCGTAGACTTCGTCCGCGACGATCCAGATACCGTGACGGCGGCAGTGATCGAGCACCGCGCGCTGTTCGTCTCGCGTCATCACCCAGCCGGTCGGATTGTTCGGCGAGTTGATCATCAGCAGTTTCGTACCCGGCGTGAGCGCGGAGAGGAGCCGCTCGAGGTCGAGCGTCCAGCCGCGCTCGCCATACGAGAGCGACACCGTCTCGACCGTCGCGCCGAGTATCTTCGGGATCTCGACCAGATTCGGCCACAGCGGGGTGACCGCGACCGCGCGGTCGCCCGCGCCGGTCACGAGTTGAGCCGCGAGCATCAATGCATTCACGCCCGCGCTCGTCACGGCAATGTTCTCGACCGATGTGGCCCCGTGCAGCCCGCTCACGTATCGGGCGAGCACCTCGCGTAACGGCGCGATGCCGAGATTGTGCGTGTAGAACGTGTCGCCGCGCCCGAGCGCTTCTGCGGCGGCCTCGCGGATAAACGGCGGCGTCACGCGATCGGATTCCCCGAACCAGAACGGCAGCACGTCGGGCACGCCGAAACCCGCGTTCGCGACCTCGCGGATCTGCGACGAGCGCAGTGTCCGCACGGCATGGCGCGCTTGTGGTGAATCGGAGGTTGCAGTCATAGTCGAAGGCAGGACGGGATCGCTCATCGAGGGGGCTTCCTGGGCGTTCGGCGGTTGCAGAAAAACGCAGTGTAGCGCGCGCACGTCACACGTGGAGGCCTCGACCACCGAGCGACGCTGTTACGCCCCGCGCAGTTCCTCCGGACGCCCGCCGATCTGGTGGATCAGCGCCCAGACGGCCTCTGCGGCCGGGGAAAGCGAGCGGTCGCGGCGCCGCACCAGTTCGACCGTACGCTCGGCGCGTGGCACGAGCGGCCGTGCAAGCAGTGACGAGCCGGCGGGCACGGGTAGTGCAAGCCACGGCAGAACGCTGATGCCCACACCCGCCTCGACAAGCCCGAATACGGTCGCCGGGTGCCCGAGTTCCTGGACGACCCGCGCGTGCACGCCTTGCTCGCTCATCACCGTGTCGATCAGCGGCCGGCTGCCCGAAGCGTAGTCGAGCATCACGAGGCGCTCGCCGTCGAGCTCATGCCAGCCCACCTGCTCGCGCCTCGCGAACGCGTGATCGCCCCGCACGACGACGCAGAACGAATCAGTAGTCAGCGTCATGGTTTCGAGATCCTCCGCTGCGAACGGACCGATGATCACACCGAAATCAACCTCACCCGAGCGGACCTTGCGCACGACGTCGCTCTGCACGTCGTCGCGCAATCCGAGCGTGACGTAGGGGTATTGCAGCCCGCATTCGGCGACGACCTGCGGCATCAGGCGACAGGCGACAGTCGGGCTCGCCGCGACCACCACGCGCCCGCGCCGCTGCTCGCCGATCTCGCGAATCTCCTGCAAGGCGTCGTCGAGATCGTTGAGCAAACGCCCGACGCTCGCGATCAGGTTGACACCGACGTCTGTCAGCTGGACTTCGCGGGTCGTCCGGTCGACGAGCTTAACGCCGATTTCCGTCTCGAGTTCGCGCACACACCGGCTCACTGCGGACTGCGTGAGCCCGATTTCGACACCCGCGCGGCTGAAGCTCCGCAGGCGGGCCACCTCGATGAACACCCTCAGTTGCCGCAACGTCACATTCATCGCTTATTCTCATCAATCATGACTTCTCATGCGATTTTATCCCCGCCAGCGTCGATTGCGGCATCTTGATATACCTCAACGAGCATCGTTTCCGCAGCGCAGCAATGCAGCGCAGGCGCACGTCTGACGGGCCTGACTGCACAAAATTGGTGATTGTCCTGATTTCCGCACCCGGTAATTTCTAGTCTCATACGGCCCTGGCAAGCACCTGCGCGGGCTTGATGTCCCGCGGCTTCGAAACGAAAGCGTATGAGTTGGCACGCTTTTCGCATCTGGGCATGTACAGGATCGGCGGACGTTGCGGAGCGTTCAAATCCGGCAACGTACCCAGATCCCGCCTGGCACTCCGTCACCCTGATGGAGTGCTTGAAGAGTGCGCAGCGCGGGGCAGCGCACCAGAGATAGCTCGCTGAGGTGAAACATGATGCTGTTCGACGATTTAAGAGATAACGAATGGGCGCTGGTCGAGGCGTTGTTCTGTGCGGAACCCGCGCGGAGCGAACGGCGCGGACGGCCTCGCGTCGAAGCACGAGCCGTGGTCAACGCAGTGCTTTGGGTACTGTCTACTGGTGAGGGCTGGTCGAAGCTGCCCGGACGTTACCCGTCGCCGCCCACCTGCCGACGCCGTTTCGACGAGTGGCAAACCGACGGCACCCTGGCCGAAATCGTAAAGCGCCTCAGTTCGAACGGTCGCGAAATTTCGCTTCGCGGACGTATCGGCGCAACGGCGACCAAACCGCCGGCACCGCCGAGCCGCGACCGTCTGCGCGGCGCGTTCTGGACCAATCCGGAGTCGTGGCGCGCTCCGGTCAAGATGGCCTGAGCGGATCACCAGGTTCGCTGCTGCCGGGCGTCCACGCGTCCGGCAACGCCGGACTCCCTCCCCGGCGCTCCCCTATGCACGACGCACTCGCGCCTTGGCGCGCGCAGCGTCCGATCGTCCCGTTCACCCCGCTTTCCCTCTGTACACGGGCGGGCGAAACATCTCTTTACCAATATTCACAACCCCGTGTCGCGTAAGACGTTAGGGTAAGACCATGTCTACGAACGTCGACGGCCCGCATTAACGGGAAACTGCCATGAAGTCCATGCCGCTGCTCCCTCCGGGCATCATGGTTTCGCTCGGCGTCCTCGCCCTGATTGCATCGATCGCATCGTCCGGCGCGTCTGCCCAGCCGCCGCGCCCCGGCTCGCCGGGCTGGTCCATGCCCCGCGTCGCAACTTCGCCGCCCAATGGGGCGCCTCGGCAGGGTGGCCAGAATCCAGCTGTACCGCGCGGGGACCTGCGCGGCGACATCACCGATCACGCCCGCCAGCGAGCCTCCCCATCCCGACCAGCATCGCCGGAACAGCGACGTCACTGAGCGCCGGATATCGCCGGACATTCCTCTGGCCGGTTCGCACGACGCATGCAGTTGAACGCCAGATAAAGCGTTTGCCACGCGCCGGCGCACCGAACGAAAAGACCGGGAACCACTGCGCCTGCCTCAGGTCTACCCTAAGCCATTAAGCACAGCGTGGCAGCAGTAATTCCGGTTAGCCCGTATCGTCCGATGCGGGCTTCTTTTTTTCCGGGGGACCCGGGCTGCCGGAGCGAGGCGGCAACCGGGTTTATCGGCAGCCTTACTGAGGGGTTTCCAGCCCGGCTTGCGCCACGCGTTGCAGCGCGTAGTCGGCGACGCGGTGCGCGGACCACTGGAGCGTGCGCTCGTCGCGTGCGAGGCGCGCAAATTCGGCGCGGCCGCGCTCGGTCAGGACGGCGATGTCGACGGGCGCGTGAAAGCCGGGCGCAGGCGCGACGGTGCGCTGTCTCACCGTGTCCATCAAACCCAGATCGCGCAGATATTGAAAGACTTCAGGACGCCGCGCCCAGGGGACCTGCCGGTACTGCACCCGCCGCAATGCTTCGAGTACTGCTTCGTTGGAATACGTATTCATCTCGCTTCTTTCTTAAAATGCAGCCTTCGAACGGTTATGCCCGGCTACGCACAAAGGCGAAGTGAGCAGCCCACCGTAACCGGCTGTCGACGCGCGTCCGCCGCCGGACAAGCACGCGGCAGATCTGCAGATGATCCGGGCCCCCGTGAGAGTGGCAAGCCGCTCCCCGCACCGCCAGCGCGGCGCCACGATCGCGGCGCAAAAGCGCAAGGGTGCCACATCCCGAAAACCATACGTTACCTTATTCAAATTGATTCTATTCGTTTTCTTTGTGGCATTTATTGCAGTGTCCTTGCTGTGGCGCAGCGCCCGCACGGCCATCGCTGTCATCACCGGCGTCCTATTCTGGCTGCTTGCTTCAGGTTGGCTGACAGGCATGCTGCTCGATCTGGCCCAACCCGTGATATATCGCACTCCCTATGACCCTGCGCAGGAGCTGCCGGCACCGTTTGGTTTGCGGACGGGCATCGTCGTGTTGGGAGGCGGCACGCGAACCGGTGACGACGGGGTGCTCGTGCCAAAGCGCGACGTTTACGCGCGCCTCTCGGCCGCCGCTTCCCTCTACCGGCAATGCAAGCTCGCGGGTGGCGTCTGCCGCGTCATCGTGAGCGGCGGCAATCCACAGCGCCATACGGCCACGGAGGCCGACACCTACGCGCCCTATCTCCTGCGCGCTGGCGTTGCGAGCGTCGATCTCGTCCTGGAAAACACGAGCCTCACGACCTGGCAAAACGCGCGCAACGTGATGTACCTCCAGCGCGCACAACCGGACGACATCCTGTTTCTCATCACTTCGGCGTATCACATGCAGCGTGCCCTGCTCGACTTCCAGCGCTTCGGTGCAAATCCCGTGCCGGTGGTGTCAGGCGTGCGTCATGCGCAGACCGGATGGTGGCCCCGCCTTGTCAATCTTTGCGGCGCGCAGATCGCGCTCCACGAGTTGTTCGGCATGGTCCAGTTTCATGCTTACCGCATGATTGGATGGTTCTGACAGCATCGCATCGCGACACCATGAGTAACAAGATGTAACACCGCGCACGCAGACGCGCACTCAGAAATACGCGCCGTCATCTGGAGCGTATATTTGTTCACTAGGATGGCATGGCCATTCCGTCTGGACAGGCAACGGCTGGGTCCTCAAACCGCTCCCACGGAGGTAAAGATGAACAAAGTGTCCCTCGCAATTCTGATTTCGCTTTCCGCGCTGACGGGTGCCGTCCACGCGCAGACGGAAGGCGGCGTTATCATGAGCACCGATCCGCAAAAAGTTGCGCAATTCGAGCAGCACGCGCAGGAAGTGCAGGCGCAGCAGCAGCAAGCGGCTCAAGCGCCAGCGATGCCAATGAAGGACCATACGAAGCACCATCACCAGAAGAAGGCTGCGGAGTGATGCTGCGCGCCGCGTTACATAGCGCGGCGCGGCTCACGCGTGTCGCATCCGGCCCATCTCCACGGGCGACGAGGCCGATGCCGGAGCCACCGGCGTCGGCCTTCTTTTATCGCCCGCGCGCGTCGTGCGCGCCGTCGCCGCCCGAACGGATGCCGCGCCGCGGTATGCTAAAGTCGCGCACCTCGATTTGACCCACCCACTGTGCGCCCCTCGCGCGGAGAACAGAATGAGCAACATTCAGCTCGACATCGAATGGACCGAAGCAGCATCGCGCAAGATCGAAAAATTGATGCCGCGCGACAAAGAGGACGCATTCCTCGCGTTGCCGCCGATCGAATGCCTGCCCATGGAAGGCGACGTGCTGTTCCTCGGGCCGCAAGGCAAGCAGCAGCCGTTCATCGTCGCCGAGCGTCAGTATCATCACGAAGGCGACGCCGACTGGACCATCATCCTGATTCTCGACGTACCCAATTCCGCACATTGATCCCGGCGCGGCCGCCGCGCGGATGCTGAACCGCGCAGGACGGCCAGAACGACGATGCGCCAATGATGCCAGGACCGCCCGGTATGCGCTGTATGCGCCGGGACGCATCGTCGTGTTCCCTGCATGTCCCTCCAACGATTGCAAACGCAACTGCTGTGTCGCCAGCACGCCCGGCTTCGCCCGTGCGATGCACATGCTGTGCGGCTGTGTTTCACCTGCCCTTCCTGAACTAGCGAATTCTGCCGCAAAGCCGTTGCCCCAGCGCAGCGTCACTCGACCACGCGCCGCCGCGCCACCTTCACCTCACCGCGATGCGCCTTGCCGTCGAGGCGTCGCAGCTTCGAGGCGCGGGTGGGCCGGGTCGACACGCGTGCCTTGCGGGTCACACTCACACTGTCGACGAGTTCGTCGAGGCGTGCGAGCGCGGCTGCGCGGTTCTGCTCCTGCGTGCGGTACTCCTGCGATTTGATCACGACTACGCCCTCGCGCGAGATACGCCGGTCGTTCAGGCAGAGCAGCCGCATTTTCACCACCTCGGGCAGCGACGACGCCCGAATGTCAAAACGCAGATGAATCGCGCTCGACACCTTGTTCACGTTCTGCCCACCCGCGCCTTGTGCACGAACGGCGACCAGTTCGACCTCATGTGGGGCGATGGGATGGCGAGTGGTCATGTCGGGCAGTGAATCGGACTGGAGTACAAGGGGGTGGAATGGTGTGCGACGGCGGGCATGCGATGACGCATGCGCGAGTGTCGCACAGGCTCCGACTCGCAGACATGTTTCCGGGCATGCTCGACGCAAGCTTCACCGCGCGTTCCGCG
Source organism: Paraburkholderia dinghuensis (assembly GCF_003837865.1). Classification (GTDB taxonomy): domain Bacteria; phylum Pseudomonadota; class Gammaproteobacteria; order Burkholderiales; family Burkholderiaceae; genus Paraburkholderia; species Paraburkholderia dinghuensis. The sequence goes on from NZ_RQIS01000005.1 coordinate 276,087, forward strand.
AAGACGCCGTTTGCTCGCCGTTTGCCGATCGGCAGTCCTTCGGCCATACTTTCTCCAACGCCCGAAACACTGACTGGAGCATGCGTCTGATGAAGCTGCGCCCGGCATTCGTCGCCGAACTGGCGGTCAATCTGCTCCTGCCCTGGGTGGCCTACTCTCTCGCGCACCCGCGTTACGGCGAATTCGGTGGGCTCGTCGCTTCGGCCGTACCGCCGCTTGTCTGGAGCATCGTCGAACTCGTGCGCTTCAAGCGCGTCGACGCGCTCTCCTCGATCGTGCTGCTCGGCATCGTGCTCTCGCTCGTCGCGATGGCATTCGGCGGCAGCCCGCGCGTGCTGCTCATGCGCGAGTGTTTTGCGTCGGGCGCCATCGGCGTTACCTTCCTCGTGACGCTCTTCGCGCGCCGACCGCTCGTGTTCTACCTTGCGCGTGCAACCGTCGCGCGCGAGACACCCGAAGGCGTCGCACGCTTCGAGCGGCTCTGGAGTGAGCGCCGCGAGTTCGCGACGGCGATGCGCATGCTCACCGTCGTCTGGGGTATCGGCATGACCTTCGACGGCGCGCTGCGCGCCTGGCTCGCCGCGACCTGGCCGATCGAGCGCTTCCTCATCGTCTCGCCGATCCTCGGCTACAGTGTGTTCGGCGGTCTGCTCGCGTGGACGTTCTGGTATCGCACACGCATGCGGCGCATCCATGGCACCAACGGACTGCTCGGCGACCCAGCCGCCTGACACGGCACGCCGCGCCCGTGCGCGACGCCGTTCATCACGTTGCATGTGGGGGTGATCTGGGCGTGGTTGAAATCAGTTAGACTCACCGTCCGCTCCCGAACTTTCACCGGCAGTCGATGCGCTACTCGGTAGAAATCCGCAAGTTTCTCTACAGCCAGTACTTCTACGGCGGCCTGCGCATCGCGATCGGCATCTCGCTTCCGGCCATCCTGTGCCTGCTCGTCTTCGACAAAAGCGAACTCGGCTTCACCATCTCGACCGGCGCGCTCGGCGCGTGTGTCGTCGACATGCCCGGTCCGCTCAAGTACAAGCGCAACGAAATGCTCGCGTGCAGCGCGATCGGTTTTCTGGCCGCTTACGCCACGGGCCTCGCGACCGTCAATTCCATCGCGCTCTGGGCCACCGTCGTGCCGCTCACGTTCGTGCTGTCGCTCGTCGTGGTCTACGGCAACCGCTGGCCGCAGATCAGTTTCGCGACGCTCTTCATGATGGTGATGACGCTCGAAGAGCACTTCACGCCGCATCAGGCGCTCGTCAACGCGCTGTGGATCCTGCTCGGCGGGCTTTGGTACACGGCCTGGTCCACCCTCGTGAGCCGGCTCATGCTCGATCGCATCGAGCAGCAGGCGCTCGCGGAAAATGTGTTCGCCTGTGCCGACTATCTGCTCGCGCGCGCCCAGTTCTACGACCTCGACAACGATCTCGACGACTGCTATCGCAATCTCGTCGCGAAGCAGATCGCGGCGGTCGAGCGCCAGGACGCCGCGCGCGATATCGTGCTGCGCAATCTGCCGAAGTTCAGGCGCGGCAAGCCTGATCCGCACCGCGCGATGCACTTCAATCTGTTCATCAACACAGTCGATCTGCACGAACTCTTCGTGGGCGCGCACACCGACTACCCGCTCGTGCGCAACACGTTCGGCGGCTCCGATCTGCTGGTGTTTTACCGCGATCTGATCCGCAAGGCCGCCGCCGATCTCGAGGACATCGGCCTCGCTGTGCTGCAGAACCAGGTGCCGCGCGCGAGCGTCAACGTGAAAGCCGAGCTGCGCGCGATCGAGTACGAACTGGAGCTGCTCAAGAAACGCGATCTGCCCTCGACCGATCCCGAGGCGTATTCGGCGATCTCGGCGTCGTTCCGGCGCATCTGGAGCGCAACGCGTCTCATCGATCGCATGCGCCGCAGTCTTGCTAGCGAAGTGCCGACCACGGAAACCGAGCTGCGCATCGACGCGGCGCTGCAGCGTTTCGTCACGAGCCGCAACGTGTCGTACATGCAGATCTTCTCGAATCTCACGATGGCCTCGCCGAGTTTTCGGCACGCGCTGCGCGTGACGATCGCGGTGGCGGTGGGTTTCTGGCTGGGGCGACTCCTGCCGCTCACGAACGCGTACTGGATAGTGATGACGAGCATCATCATCCTGAAGCCCGGCTACTCGCTTACACGCCAGCGCAACGCGCAGCGTATCGTCGGCACGTTGATCGGCTGCGCGGCGAGCGTCGCCATGATTCTGCTCGTCAAAGAGCCGCTCGTGCTGCTCGTCTCGATGTTCGCCGCGATGGTGATGAGCTACAGCCTTCTGCTCTTCAACTACACGGCGAGCGTGGTGTTCACGTCGTCCTATGTGTTGCTGATGTTCCATCTGCTCGCGCCGGGCAACATGCGCATCATCGGCGAACGCGCGATCGACACCGTGGTGGGCTGCATGATCGCGATCGCTGCGAGCCGTCTGTTCCCGTACTGGGAGTACCGGTTGATGGGCAAGCTCGTGCACGACATGATCGCCTCCATGCGCCAGTATCTTGACGCGAGCTGGTGGGGGATCGGTACACGCGGGGCGTCGCTAGCCGGGGCCGACGCGCTCCCGGGCGCAAATGCAACGGCCGGCGTCGACGCCACCACACACACGAACAGTCCCGCCACAGCGAGCGGGGAGGCAGCCATCTCCTCTGGCGTGACGCGCGGCCTCACCGCCGCTGCGCCGGGCGCAAAAGCGGGCACGCAGGGAAGCACATCGGCGAATGCAGTCGAGAGCGACTACCGCTACCGCCTCGCCCGCAAGAACGTCCACGTCGCGTTTGCGAATCTCGGTCAGGCCTTCCAGCGAATGATGCTCGAGCCGAAGTCGGCTCAAAAATTCGTCGCAGAACTGAACGACTTGCTGGTCCGCAGCCACGTGCTGGCATCGCAGATCACGGCAGCGGCTCCGCTCCTGCGCAGCGCGGCGAAGCCCCGACGCGCCGTGCCACTCGACGCGCTGGAACGCGCGCTCTCATGCGTGAGCGAGAACCTCGGCGCGGCCGAAGCCGGCACGCCCGCCCCCGCCGACCAGCTCGACGCGACGCGTCGGCTCACACGCGATCTCGATGCCATGGTGGTCAGCGCCGAGCGCACGCTCGGGGCGTACGGAGAATTGACGCAGGAATTGAAACTGCTTTCGCATCAGTGCAAGCAGATGATCGCGGCGTCGTGGATCATACGCAAAGATGCGAGCGTGATCCGGCTTCCGGAATGACGCGCCGCGTGGCCGCACGAATGGCCGCCACGCTACTGCGCGGCGCCGCTCGCGTGTGAAACGGCTTCGCTCGCGGCCTCACTGGCGGGCTGCGGCTGGGTGGCTTCTTCGTATTCGCGCTTGTCGCGAACTGCATTGAAGAGCACGGTTCCGATCACCAGAAGCACCACCACCACGATGAAAACACCTACGCCAAAGACGGGGTTCTTCTTGTGCGGATCGTTCATGGCTTACCGGAGCGATAAAGGGCGAGCGGGCATTCTACGCCGCGGCGCCTTGCAGACAGCTTGCGGCGCAGGTGCTGCGCGCCGCCGGCTTATTCCATTCGCGTGGCCCGCACCGGCAGCGCCGTCGAGTATTTGAGCTGCTCCATCGCGAAGCTCGAACTCACGTCGGAAAGCGGCACGGCACGAATCAGTTGCTTGTAGACGCGGTCGTAGTCGTCGATGTCCGCCACCACGACGCGCAACAGATAGTCCGTCTCGCCGCTCATGCGGTACGCCTCGACGATCTCCGGGATGTCCTGCACCGCGCGCGTGAAGGTCTGCGCCCACGCCTCAGTGTGCTGGTTCGTGCGCACCGCGACGAACACGGTCGTCCCCACGCCTAGCTTCTTCGGATCGCACAGCGCCACCTGCGCGCGGATCACGCCCGTCTCTTTGAGACGCTGCACGCGCTTCCAGCAGGGCGTCTGCGAGAGGTTCACCCGCTGGGCCAGTTCGGCGACCGGCATCGTGGCGTCTTGCTGCAACAGCTCGATGAGCTTTCTGTCGATGACATCCATTTCTGCTCTTCCCCAGTTGTAGTAATTTTTTCTATTCAGAGACGGTACAGCGAAATTATATGGAAACTCTTTCTCGACGCAAGCGGGTATAAACAGGTTTATCCGGACCATCCGTGCGAGATCGACGATGAACTCCCCTGCCGAACCTGCTTTCCTGCGCGCCGCGTACGCCATCGAGGACCATGCAGCGGCAGTGGCCGGCCTGCACGCAGCGCTCGATGCCGCCTTCGACGCTTGCACAACGCCCGCCGATCCGTCGCAGTGCCCCGCTTTTGCGCGCGGCATGCGCGGCGCGCTCGCCGTCGCACTCGCCGAGCCGGCGATCATCCTGGCCGGACAACGCGAAGGCAGCAGCGAACGATATCGCCGCCACGTTATCGCCGCCGACCCCGCGGGCCGCTACACGGTCGCGGCGCTCGTCTGGCAGCCGGGCCAGGCAAGTCCGATTCACGCGCACCACACCTGGTGCGGCTTCACGGTGCTCGAAGGCACGTTGACCGAAACGCTCTACTCGTGGGAAGCAACGCGCGGCGGCGCGAATGCCGTGCGCGACCATCTGCGTGCGCCAGGCACGGTGTCGTTCGTCGGAAGTGGGTGTAGAAGCGGAAGCGGTCACGGCGGCATTCACAGGCTGTCGAACGACAGTCATGCCAAAGCGGTCTCGCTACATGTCTATGGCGTGGACGCCGAGCGCATCGCGACGCACGTGAACGACGTACTGCCACTCGCTACACCAGCGCCGTGCGCGGTTCGGGAAGTCAACGGCGACGCGCGTGCGCACGACGTTTCGCCACGCATCGCACGCGCCTAGCCGCGGCTAACCACGCACGATTAACCGCGCACGACTAACCGCGGCTTCCCGAGCCGCCCGCAGTCGGAATCTGCGGCGGCGAGCCGTCGGGACCGGAGGTCGTCGGGGGAGCGGGCCGCGGCTCGTGCGAAGCGTCGCGCGGCACGCCGGCCCTCGCCGCCTTTCGCGGCAGCGCCAGATCGTCGTCGAGCGGCGCGGCTGGCTCACCGGGCGACGACATGTGAACCTGCATCTGCGGCACGGGTATCTCGATCCCGGCTTCGTCCATGCGTCGCTTGAGGCGCGCGTTGAACGCGCGCGCGACGCTCCATTGCTGCAGCGGCCGCGTCTTGATCTGGCCTTTGACCACCATCCAGTTCGGATCGAAGCGATCGAGGCCCCACACTTCGACAGGCCCGAGAATTTCGCGCCGATAACGAAAATCCGCGACCAGTTCCGCACCCACGTCGCGGATCATCCGCGTAACCGTATCGAGTTCTACTGAAAACGGCACGCGCACCTCGAACACCGCGAACGCAAAGTCGCGCGACAGGTTCTTCACGATCTTGATCTGCGAGAACGGGATGGCGTGGATCGCACCCTGGCCGTCGCGCAGACGCACGGTGCGGATCGAAAGATGCTCGACGGTGCCAGCGTGGCCGTTGTCGAGGTCGATCCAGTCGCCGACCGATATGGTCTCCTCAATGATGATGAACAGACCTGTGATGAGGTCGCTCACGAGCGACTGTGCACCGAAGCCGATCGCAAGGCCGATGACGCCCGCGCCCGCGAGCAATGGCGTCACGTTGATGCCGAGTTTGGCCGCCGTGACAATCCCGGCAATCGCGACGATCGTCACAAGCAGCGCATTGCGTGCGAGCGGCAGCATGGTGCGCGCACGCGTGCTGGGCGCACGGACTTTGCCACGCGGGCTGCTCGGATTGAGCGCTTCGAGCATCGCAGTGTCGAGGATGATCCACACGAGCCACGCGAGAAACAGCGTCGCACCGATTGCGAAAATCGCGTGCGCGATGCCGCGCGCGGCCACGTTCGCCTCGATGATGCGCGCAATCGAGATGTCCCACAGGCGCGCGCACGACTCAAAATAGGCGAGCCAGATAAAGACCGTGAGGAGCGTACCCGCGAAGCGCAGGAGCCGCCACAGATACGGCGAGCGCCGCCGCACGCGCTTGGGATCGGGCCGCGTGATGCGACGCACGATCGCCGAAAGGAAGAACGCAAGCACGAGCAAAAGCGCCATGACGATCGAGTTCTGCAGCACGTTCGAACCGCCATTGACGCCGCCTATCGTCGCAACGATCGAGGCGACCGCGAGGACCAGCATCGGTACATGCCAGAGCGAGGCGAGCACGTCGAAGATTTCGGTGAGTGCCTTGTGGTCGTGGCGCAGCACGTAGCTGCGATTGCGGATCAGTTGCGCGACGGGCCGCCTGAACGCGACGGCGAAGGTGGCAGTCATCACGGCGGCGCACATGTTTGCGAATGTGGACACGAGCGCGGCCAGATTCGTGCCGATCTGAAATGCGATTTCGTAGTTGGTCGCCGCATCGCCTAGCGCGCTGAGTACGCCGATCGCGAAGAGCGGCCGACGCCCGCGCGCGATCAGGATGCGCACGGCGGCACGCCGGTGCCCCGAGCCAAACAGCGAAAACATGGTGAGGCAGATCGCCGAGAACACCGCGCCCGCGACGATTGCATACGCAATCACAAGTCCTATCGTGCGGCCGACAGCGTCGGGCAGCGCGCGCTCGACGATGAGCACCACGAAGAACGCGACGATAAACGGACCGACACGATGCAGCGCGAAAACGACAAGTTCGAGCGTGGTCGGATTGGGCTGCAAATCGGTTGCGACCGAGAAACGCCGCAGCAGGCGGTGCACGAGCCAGAGCAGCGCGGCAGCGGTTATGCCCCAACCTGCCAGCATCTCGCCCACGTCGAGCATCAGTTGGCCTGTATTCGCTTCGCCCTCGCCCACGGCGAGCGTGACGAGTTCGTTGCCGGCCGCGGAAAAACGCCCTGTCCAGTAACGCAGCGGGTTGCGGCCCTGCCGCGCGTCGGCTTCGACTGACGTGATTCCCGACGCGATCGCGCCGAGCAACCCGGACGCCCCGGCGACGCCGGAAGCCGGTGCCGGCGCGGCGTTGCTCGAAGTTTCGCGCAGCTTCTTCAACTGGGTCACGAGCGCGTTGCGCTGGCGATCGTTCTCGAGCGTGGTGATCACGCTGTCGAGCGAGTGAGCGAATTCGGCCGCGCTGGCAGGACTCGGCGCGGACGCAGCTTCGGCCGCCGATGCGTCCGAAGCCGCAGCAGGCTTGCCCGTGATAACGCTCTTCAGTGTCGGCAACAGGGGCGCAGGTGCAACCTCGGCGACGGCGGGTCTCGTACACGCCATCGCACATGCCAACGCGACCGCTAGCCACGCAAACACGACCGGCGCACGGCGCAGGCGCCTCAGCGCCGCGCACGCGGTTCGCAAGCCGGGAGTCGAACCCCTGGCGGGCGGCACAGCATGCCGCCAACGCGCGCGCGTATCGTCCCGTCCGGAGCGTGAAGTCATGGTGAAAGGGGCGAAGTCGGATTGCACCAGTCTAGCCGCACTACGCTGAACCGCGTGGCGCGCGTGCGTAACAGAATGTCAGCGTCCACTCGCGTAGCCTCCGTCGCAGCAGTCAGCGGCCTGGGCGACCCGGTGACTAAACCGGTCGACTCCAGTTCGTCGACGAACTCGACCAGGTCGGTTTGTGCCTGGATGCGGCCCGAACATCTTGCATCGGCGATCGGTCCATCCGCGCCAATTCGGTGCTGGCTGTATAAGCAAGTTACATATTCAAGGACCGAGCGCCCGCCTGCTGCATCCGCCACGTACGCGCAGCGCGACAGCATACGCAAAGTTGGCATCTGCACTCGCGGCGGACCCGCACCGAAAACGCGGCCGTTGCGATCACGCCCAATCTGAGCCTCGAGCGCCGCACTTCGAATTGGCTAGTCGCCAGCGTCCGAGGCCGGAGCCGGTACCGCATTGACGGCAGGGGCCGGAGCCGACGCCGCCGCGCCGCTCGCCCACTGCTGCAGCGAACGTCCGGCCACTTCTAACCCCGCGCCGGTGGCCGCCGCAGCGTGGCCGAGCATGGCCTGTCCAGCGCTCGCCGCGTCGCGCAACTGGCCCCGTGCGGAAGAGGCGAGTTCCGCCGTCGAAGCACTCGCGCCCGCCGTCTGCGACGAAGCGGCATCGATCTGCCGGTTCACGAAACTCGCCGCCTGATCGAGCCGCTGGGCGGCCTGTTGTGCGGCCTGCTGAACCGCCTGCTGCGCGGCCGCGGCGGATTGGCCTGCACTGCTGCCGGGCGCCGATGCATCCTGCTTGCTGCATGCGGCGAGCACCGCGCAGGCCAGAACGGGCACGGCGGCCCGGCGTATCGAGGCGTGCAAAGACATGGTCGTCCTCAAAGATCAGTCCCGTGAAGCGGCTTGGCGAGGTGAAAACGAGACAATGATACGCCGCCGCGCCATACCGTCTGCGCTGAAACGAGCGAGAAGCCCGCGCGCTCGAACACGGGCCGCGCGAGCGCACTGGCATCGGTACCCAGTACGCTCGCACCCTGTTCGCGCGCCAGGCTCTCGAGCCGTGTCAGCAACGCCGTCGCAAGCCCGCGCCGCGTCCACCCGGGCGCGACGTAGAGCATCTCGACGTGATCGACCGGCCAGAGCTGCCCGAATGCGACGGGGACGCCATCGCGAACCGCGACGAGCGTCGTGCCGCGCACGAGGCTCGCGCCGAACGACGCGACGTCATCGGCCGACGACGCCCACGCCGCACGCTGCGCGGCATCGTAGTGCGCGGCAGTGAGCGCCGTCACCGATGCGCGGAAGAGCGAGGCAAGTGCTGCCGCATCGCGTTCCGGCACATACGTGCGCAATTCGATGGATGGCGACGGAGAGTCCCGAACAATAGCGTCAGACATGGTGAGGTAGACTGCGTGAGCATCCGATGCGTTCCACTAACCAACCCAGGAGTCAGACGATGGCAGTCAAGAAGATTCTCTTCCTCACCGGCGACTTCGCCGAGGACTATGAAACGATGGTGCCGTTCCAGGCGCTGCAGGCCGTCGGCCACCGCGTCGACGCCGTGTGCCCCGGCAAGAAGGCTGGCGAGCGCATCAAAACCGCCATTCACGACTTCGAGGGCGACCAGACCTACACCGAAAAGCCGGGCCACCAGTTCGCGCTCAACGCCACTTTCGACGAAATCGACCCGGCCAGCTACGACGCGCTCGCCATCGCCGGCGGCCGTGCACCCGAATACCTGCGACTCAATCCGAAGGTGATCGATGTCGTGCACCACTTTGCCCGCGCGAACAAGCCGATCGCGGCCATCTGCCATGCAGCGCAATTGCTCGCGGCGGCTGAAGTGATCCGCGGCAAGCGCATCTCGGCATATCCGGCCTGTGCGCCGGAAGTGCGCCTCGCGGGCGGCGAATACGCCGAGATTCCGATCGACAGCGCCATCACCGACGCCCCTTTCGTCACGGCCCCGGCCTGGCCCGCGCATCCCGAATGGCTGCGCCAGTTCCTGGTACTGCTCGGTACCCGCATCGAACCCTGATTCGTGTAGAGCGGCGAAGCTAATCGAGCGCAAGAAATCGCACCGTCGCTCAACCATTTGGGATCGGTCCTATATCGTCCGGGATAACCGCTGCCTAAAGTACGCGCATGCTTTAGGGATGGTGGTAATGGAACTGACGGACTGGATCGTTGTACTCGCGATCGCCTTGATGGCGATCGCTTTTTATTGCTCACGCTCGAACCGAAACTTCGCGCTGGTCGATCTGGTCGATCGCGCACGGCACCGCCGGGGCACACGGCTTCTCGTGCAAGGCGCAATCGCCCTCTGGAGTGCGCTGCTCACGCTCGATTACAGCCTGTTCTCGCCAGATTCCATGCCGTTCGGCCTGAAGCTCAGCGCACAAGCCGTGCTGGGTCTCGCGCTGCTGCTCTTCGTGGCGGGCGGGAACTGGTCGATGCGCGGCCTGCGCCTGCTCCGGCCACGGCCCCTCTTCAGCGCCTGCTAGAGCTCTTCCGGCGTGCCGCCTGCGCGCCTTCGCGCAGCAGCTAAAACAGTCGGAGGCATCGGCCCGTCGTCGCCGGTTGTCTTGTCATCCGCCGCGTCACCCGACTCACCGGTGTCCCCGGCCGACGCCTGCTCCGTGTCGCCGCTTGTGGCCCATCCTGCAGCGACGGCATGCTCGGCCTCACCCGGCGCGGGCGGCACGACCGCCAGTGCGTCCGGCAGCGACACATAGAACGTCGTGCCCGCACCCTCGGTCGATTCCACCCACACGCGCCCGCCATGGCGCTCGACCACGCGCCGCACGAGCGCAAGTCCGATGCCCTCACCCGGCGCGATATTGCCGTGCATGCGCTGAAACGCCTGAAAAAGCCGCGGCAGGGCGATTTCGGGAATACCTAGCCCGTTGTCGCGGACGTAGAAAATCTGCAGCGATTCGACGCCAGGCGGTGCGGACGCCGTGCCGATTTCGACTTGCCCATCGCGGGCGGGGTCCAGGTAGTTGAGCGCATTGCCGATCAGGTTCCCGAAAACCTGTTCGAGCGCCGTCGGATCGCCCCAGACATCGGGCAACGGACGCACACGCACCTGCGCGCCGCGCGAGCGGATCGAGCCGTGCATCGCATCGACGACGCGCTGCACCAGTTCCCCCACGTTGACGCGCTGCCGCCGGTACTCGACGCGCCCCACGCGCGCGAGGCGCAGGAGCGCGTCGATGATGTGCGACGCGCGCAGCACGGCGGTCTGCAAATACCGCAGCGCTTCGCCGATTTCCTCGTTGATGAGGTGCTCGACGCGCTCGCGCGCCTGCGGCGCGAGCGACGAGCGCGCGACCAGTTTGCGAAGGTCGTCGAAGGCATGGTGCAGCTCACGCGAAAAGCCCTGGAGATTGACGAGCGGCGCCCGCAGATCATGCGACACGCTGTGGATGAACATCTCGTTTTCCTGCGTCTGCTGCCACAGCGTTTCATTGATGCGCGCGAGCTGGTCCGCACGGCGCGCAAGGTCCGCCTGGAAGCCGATGCGCATACGCTCGGCTTCGATCAGACGCTGGCTGATCTGATGTAGCGTGAGGTCGAGTTGTGCGATTTCATCGTTGCCGCCCGTGAACGGCGCGAGCGGCTCGTTGCCCGCGATACGGCTCGCATTATCGGAGAGCGCGTTGAGCCGGCCGCGCACGCCGCGCGTGAAGAGCCACACCGACAACGCGACCAGCACGATCGACCCCAACACGGCCGCCATCACGAGCGTCTGCTGGCGGGCACGCGCGGCTTCGGCCACCGTCACGCGCATGACATCGAGCCGCCGCTCCTCCGACTGGAACGACGTAATCTGCGCACGCACGTGGTCGAGGACGTCGGTGTCCGCGAGCAGGCGAAAGCGCTCGGTCAGTTCGTGGCGCCGCTTCGCGTGCAACAGGTCCTGCATCCGGTCCGACCACTGCCGGTAGTTCTCCACGGCCTGGCGGATCTGCACCGCGCGCTCCACCTGGCCGGGATTATCCGAGACGAGTTCGACGAGACGGTCGATGCGCTGATCGACGTCCATCCACATGGACTCCGGTGTCCTGAACTGGATGTCGCCGGCCACCACGGCCCCGCGCAGCCTCACCGACTCGATCAGGACCGGCTCGAGCACGCGCCCCGCCTGCGCGAGCACGTCCTGGCTGTGCTGACTGGCGCGATCCGCCGCTTGTGCATCGGCGTCGGCCTTCACGATGCCCGATAACAGCGTCAGTTCGAAAACGGCGGGAATCGCGATCAGCAGAAACCCTTTCGTCGTTAGTCGCATGCAATGAGCGGGTTCGGGGATCCCGGAAGGCGTAGTGACCAGGTCCGGCCATTATGTCGGCGTTTGCGCCCCATGTGGGTTCTGCGTGAGGGGGACGGGACCCGCTGCAGTCGCCTGCGCCCTCGGCATTTTTTCGATTTCCCGACATCGCATGATTTGAGAAAGGTAAATCGAAACAATCGCCCCGCTCTGGCGCATGACCTCACCATGTTCGCGCGTCGGCACAGGAATTGTGCTGACATGCCCCGCGCGCGACGCCCGTCGCGCATGATCATCGCCCGGAGACAACCCTCCGGCATCCGCCGCGGTGCACGCACGCACCGACGCAATGCCATGCACCATGGTCCGCCTCACCGCTTTGGCGCAGCGCTGGCCCGTATCTTGCTCAGATCGCCCTCTTTTCGGGCAACCGCAGGACACAAGGATGGAAAATCTCAAGACAGGCACCGACACGCTCTTTCTGCTGCTCGGCGCCGCCATGGTGCTCGCGATGCACGCGGGGTTCGCGTTCCTCGAACTCGGCACGGTGCGCAAAAAGAATCAGGTCAATGCGCTCGTGAAGATCCTCGTCGATTTTTCGGTTTCGACGATTGCCTACTTCTTCATTGGCTACACGATCGCCTACGGCGTGCAGTTCTTCTCGCACGCCGACGTGCTCGCGCAACACGACGGCTACGCCCTCGTGCGCTTCTTCTTCCTGCTCACTTTCGCGGCGGCGATCCCGGCGATCGTGTCGGGCGGCATCGCCGAGCGCTCGAAGTTCCATCCGCAGCTCTTCGCGACGTTCGTGCTCGTCGGGTTCATCTATCCGTTCTTCGAAGGCATCGTCTGGAACGGCCGGTTTGGCATTCAGAACGCCATCGCCCAGTTTTTCGGCGCACCGTTTCACGACTTCGCGGGCTCGGTGGTCGTGCATGCCTTCGGCGGCTGGGTGGCGTTGCCGGCCGTGATCCTGCTCGGCGCGCGCCACGGGCGCTATACGCGAGACGGGCGCATCGCCGCGCACCCGCCTTCGAGCATCCCGTTTCTCGCGCTCGGCGCGTGGATACTCGCGGTGGGCTGGTTCGGCTTCAACGTGATGAGCGCGCAGAGCATCGACAAGATCAGCGGCCTCGTGGCCGTCAACTCGCTCATGGCGATGGTGGGCGGCACGCTCGCCGCCTGGTTCGCGGGCCGCAACGACCCCGGCTTCACGTACAACGGACCGCTCGCGGGGCTCGTGGCCGTATGCGCCGGATCGGACATCATGCATCCGCTCGGCGCGCTCGTGACCGGCGCGATTGCGGGCGTGCTGTTCGTCTATATGTTCACGTGCGTGCAGAACCGCTGGCGCATCGACGACGTGCTCGGCGTGTGGCCGCTGCACGGCCTGTGCGGTGCGTGGGGCGGCATCGCGGCAGGGATCTTCGGCATGCGCTGGGCGGGTGGCATCGGCGGTGTGTCGTTCTGGGCGCAGGTGGTGGGGACGCTCGGTGGCATCGCTGTAGCGACGCTCGGCGGGACGATCGTGTACGGCGCGCTCAAGCGGGTGGTGGGACTGCGCCTCGATCAGGAAGAGGAGTACAACGGCGCCGATCTCTCCATTCACAAGATCACGTCGATGCCGGAGCGGGAAACCGTCGCCTGAGGCAATCGTCACTGACTTGCGGGTGGGCCGTCGCGGCATTGCGCGGCGGATCTACCCGTCTGCTGGGCGCTCGCAGACGGTTTGTCTCGCGTCTATAGGCGAAAAAAAGGGCGAAAAAAAGGCGTCACGCGTGAGCGTGACGCCTTAAAAGTTCTAGCCATTCCGAGGGCCGTGCTAGAACCTGAGAGACGAAATTCGACGGACACCGAGGCGGTGCTTCACCGAAATAATGCAAATTGCATATCTCATGGCGAATCAAAATCCCGCACAAAGCGAGACTCCGTCAAAACATGTTCGCATTTTTTACGCCTGAACTAGCCGCGTCAAGCGAAATCTCGCCAGAATACGCGATCCATCAAGCATAATTCATTTTTTCCCAATCACCCGCTATCCCCTCTTCCTTTCCGCGGCCCGGCACCCCTCGTAGATAACACCAGACGGTCTTGCGCCGACAAAATGACGGCGGCCCATGTAACGGCCGTAACGTCTCGAAAAATAGGCGACTGGACGCTGACGGAAGTGCCGACTAGCATCATGCTTTTTGGCTGCGCGACCAACGCGCCGCCTGCTCCCACTTCGGCTGCCCTCGTCCGCCACGCCACCCGCCGCCTCTTTCCAGCGCGCGCCCGATTGCTGTGGTATCTGACACCCACCTTGCACGTGACTCGCGTAGCATCGGCAACCCGCGGCGGCGCAGGCAGGCGCAGCCCATAGCGCCATAATCCTTACCCACGCGCGCGGCCCGCGCCCGTGTGAAACTGCACAACCCGACCGCTGTTACGACCTGACCGATGGATCATCAAGAAAAGCACCCGGAACCGCCTCGTCGAGAAACGCCGCCCCGCGCGCCGCGCCGCCCGCGCGGCAAGCTGATTGCGCTCGCCGCCGTACTGATCGTCGCGGGTGTCGTGCTGGTGCGCTGGCACCCGTGGAACAAGGCGCTCCAGGGCACAGCCGGCGCCAGCGCTGCGAGTAGCGCAGGCGGCGCGAGCGCACGCCGCGGCGGGCCGGGTGCAATGGCCAACATGCCGCAACCCGTGAGCGTGGCGGCCGCCGCGCACGGCGACATGCCCATCGTCATCACGGCCCTCGGCACGGTCACGCCGCTCGCCGACGTTACGGTGCGCACGCAACTGTCCGGCACGCTGCAAAGCGTGAACTTTCAGGAAGGCCAGATGGTGAAACGCGGCGACGTGCTCGCCCAGATCGATCCGCGTCCGTACCAGATCTCGCTCGCGAACGCACAAGGCCAGCTCGCGCGCGACGAGGCGCTGCTCGCCACGGCGCGGCTCGACCTGAAGCGCTATCAAACGCTGCTCGCGCAGGACTCGATCGCGAGCCAGCAGGTGGATACCCAGGCGTCGCTCGTGAAGCAATACGAGGGCACGGTGAAGTCCGATCAGGCGAACATCGACACCTTCAATCTCGACCTCACCTACGCGCGCATCACTGCGCCGGTTGCGGGCCGCGTCGGCCTGCGTCAGGTCGATCCGGGCAACTACGTGACCCCGGGCGACACCAACGGCATCGTCGTCCTCACCCAGTTGCAGCCGATCAGCGTCATTTTCACGACTTCCGAGGACAACCTGCCGGCCATTCTCAAGCAGCTCCGCGCGGGCACGACGATGCCCGTCACAGCGTATGACCGCAGCAACACGACGCTGCTCGAGAACGGTCACCTGCAGACCATCGACAACCAGATCGACACCACCACGGGCACAGTCAAGCTGCGCGCCAGTTTCCAGAACCCGGACGAGATGCTGTTCCCCAACCAGTTCGTGAACGCGCGTCTGCTCGTCGACACGATCCACGATGCTGTGATCGTGCCGACCTCGGCGGTGCTCAACGGGTCGCAAGGGCAGTACGTCTATGTCGTGAAGCCCGACAACACCGTGACCGTGCGAATCGTGAAGGTTGGCCCCGTGAACGGCGAGCGCACCAGCATCGCCTCGGGACTCGACGCCGGCGAGCGCGTCGTGACGGACGGCTCGGACCGCCTGCGTGAAGGCTCGAAGATCACGATCCCCGCCGGGCATCCGCATGGCGCGTCGGGAGCCAGGGGCGCCCGGGGTGCTTCGGGTGCCTCGGCCCCACACGGCGCCTCGGGCGCACACCACGGCCATCGACAGGCTGCTTCTCAGCCCGCGTCTCAGCCCGCCGCGCAGAGCGGCGCGCAATAAGCCAGCATGAATCCTTCCCGCGTTTTTATCCTGCGGCCGGTCGGCACTGCCTTGCTGATGGCCGCGATCATGCTGGTCGGCCTCGTCGCGCTGCGTTTCTTGCCGCTGTCGGCCCTGCCCGAAGTGGACTACCCGACCATCCAGGTCCAGACCTTCTACCCGGGTGCGAGCCCGGACGTGATGACGTCGGCGGTGACCGCGCCGCTCGAACGCCAGTTCGGGCAGATGCCGTCGCTCAACCAGATGTCGTCGCAGAGTTCGGCGGGCTCGTCGGTGATCACGCTGCAGTTCAGCCTCGATCTGCCGCTCGACATCGCCGAACAGGAAGTGCAGGCCGCGATCAACGCAGCCGGCAACCTGCTGCCCTCCGACCTGCCCGCGCCGCCGATCTACGCGAAAGTGAATCCGGCCGACGCGCCGATCCTCACGCTCGCGATCACGTCGAAGACGCTGCCGCTCACGCAGATCCAGGATCTCGCGGACACGCGCCTCGCGCAGAAGATCTCGCAGGTGGCGGGCGTCGGTCTCGTGAGTCTCTCGGGTGGGCAGCGGCCCGCCGTGCGCATCCAGGCGAATCCGCGCGCGCTCGCGGCCTACGGGCTGAATATCGATGATCTGCGCACGACCATCTCGAACCTGAACGTCAACACGCCGAAGGGCAACTTCGACGGTCCGACACGCTCGTACACGATCAACGCAAACGACCAGCTGACCGACGCGAACGCCTACCAGAGCGCCGTGGTGGCCTATCGCAACGGCCGTCCGGTCATGCTCACGGACGTCGCGAACATCGTGCAGGGCGCCGAAAACACGAAGCTCGGCGCGTGGGTGGACGGCACGCCGGCGATCATCCTGAACGTGCAGCGCCAGCCGGGCGCGAACGTGATCCAGGTCGTGGACAACATCAAGGCGATCTTGCCGCAACTGCAGGAATCGCTGCCCTCGGCGCTCGACGTGCAGATCGTCACGGACCGCACGACGACCATTCGCGCCTCGGTGCGTGACGTCCAGTTCGAACTGCTGCTGTCGGTGGTGCTGGTCGTACTCGTGATGTACCTGTTCCTCGCGAACGTCTATGCCACGATAATTCCGAGCCTCTCGGTGCCGCTCTCGCTGATCGGCACGCTCGCCGTGATGTACCTGTGCGGCTTCTCGCTCGACAACCTCTCGCTCATGGCGCTCACGATCGCGACGGGCTTCGTCGTCGACGACGCCATCGTGATGATCGAAAACATCTCGCGCTACGTCGAGGACGGCGACAGCCCGCTCGAAGCGGCGCTCAAGGGTTCGAAGCAGATCGGCTTCACGATCATCTCGCTCACGGTTTCGCTGATCGCGGTGCTGATTCCGCTGCTCTTCATGGGCGACGTGGTGGGTCGGCTCTTCCACGAATTCGCGATCACGCTTGCGGTGACGATCGTGATTTCGGCCGTGGTTTCGCTCACGCTCGTGCCGATGATGTGCGCGAAGATGCTGCGCCACACGCCGCCCCCCGAAAGCCACCGCTTCGAAGCGCGCGTCCACCAGTTCTTCGAATACGTGATCGACCGCTATGGCGTAGCGCTCCAGTGGGTGCTGAATCATCAGCGCCTCACCATGCTCGTATTCCTCGCGACGCTCGTGCTCACGGGCCTGCTCTACGTGGTCGTGCCGAAAGGCTTCTTCCCCGTGCAGGACACCGGCGTGATCCAGGCGATCACACAAGCGCCGCAGTCGGTGTCGTATGGATCGATGGCCGACCGGCAACAGGCGCTCGCCGCGGAAATCCTGAAGAACGAGAACGTCGAAAGCCTGACCTCGTTCATCGGCGTGGACGGCACGAATATCACGCTGAACAGCGGCCGCATGCTGATCAACCTGAAGCCGCGCGACGATCGCGACGCGTCGGCGAGCGAGATCATCCGCGAGCTGCAGAAGAACGTCGCGCACATTCCCGGCGCGACGCTTTACATGCAGCCCGTGCAGGACCTCACGATCGATTCGACGGTGAGCCCGACGCAGTATCAGTTCATGCTCACGACGCCGAACATCCAGGACTTCACCACGTGGGTGCCGAAGCTCGTGCACCGGCTCGAACAGGTGCCCGAACTCGCCGACGTCGCGACCGACCTGCAGGACCAGGGCCAGTCGGTATTCGTCGAGATCGACCGCGCGAGCGCGGCGCGCTACGGCATCACGCCCGCGACCGTCGACAACGCGCTCTACGACGCGTTCGGCCAGCGCATCATTTCGACGATCTTCACGCAGTCGAACCAGTACCGCGTGATCCTCGAAGCCGATCCGCAACTACAGCACTACACCGACGCGCTGAACGCGATCTACCTGCCCTCCTCGACCTCGACGTCGGGCCAGGTGCCGCTTTCGGCCATCGCGAAGTTCCATGAGCGTCCCGCGCCGCTGCTCGTCACGCACCTCTCGCAATTCCCGGCCACGACCATCTCCTTCAACCTCGCACCCGGCGCCTCGCTCGGCGCGGCGGTGAAGGCGATCGAGCAGGCGGAGAAGGAAGTCGGGTTGCCGGCGTCGTTCCAGACGCGCTTCCAGGGCGCGGCGCTCGCGTTCCAGGCGTCGCTCTCGAATGAGCTTTTCCTGATCCTCGCGGCCATCGTGACGATGTACATCGTGCTCGGCGTGCTCTACGAGAGCTTTATCCACCCGATCACGATTCTCTCGACGCTGCCATCGGCCGGCGTCGGTGCGTTGCTCGCTCTGATCCTGACCGGCCACGATCTCGACATCATCGGCATCATCGGCATCGTGCTGCTCATCGGCATCGTCAAGAAGAACGCGATCATGATGATCGACTTCGCGCTCGAAGCCGAGCGTCAGGAAGGCAAGCCGCCGCGCGAGGCGATCTATCAGGCGTGTCTGTTGCGCTTCCGCCCGATCATGATGACGACGATGGCGGCGCTCCTCGGCGCCCTGCCGCTCATTCTCGGCAGCGGCGCAGGCTCGGAGTTGCGCCGGCCCCTCGGCATCGCGATTGCCGGCGGCCTGATCGTGAGCCAAGCGCTCACGCTCTTCACGACGCCCGTGATCTACCTCGCGTTCGACTCGATCGCGCAGCGCGTGAGGAAGCGCTTCGGCGGCGGTTCGCCCACGTCCGGCGCGGCACCGACCCCCGACGCGGAGCAATGACGCGATGAACCTGTCCCGCCCGTTCATCGCCCGGCCCGTCGCGACGACGCTGCTCGCGCTCGGCATTGCGCTGGCCGGCATCTTCGCGTTCACGAAGCTGCCCGTCGCGCCCTTGCCGCAGGTGGACTTCCCGACCATCTCCGTGCAGGCCTCGCTGCCCGGCGCGAGCCCCGAGACCGTCGCAACGAGCGTCGCGAGTCCGCTGGAGCGGCACCTCGGCAGCATCGCCGACGTGAGCGAAATGACCTCGCAGAGTTCGGTCGGCACGACGCGCATCACGCTGCAGTTTGGCTTGAACCGCGACATCGACGGCGCCGCGCGCGACGTGCAGGCCGCCATCAACGCGGCGCGCGCAGACCTGCCTTCGAGCCTGCGGCAGAACCCGACGTACCACAAGGTCAATCCCGCCGACGCGCCGATCCTGATCCTCGCGCTCACCTCGCCGACGCTTTCGGCGGGCCAGCTCTACGATTCGGCGGCGACGGTGCTGCAACAGTCGCTCTCGCAGGTGGATGGCGTGGGCGAGGTCGATGTGAGCGGCTCGGCCAATCCCGCCGTGCGCGTCGAACTGGAGCCGCACGCGCTCTTTCACTACGGCATCGGCCTCGAAGACGTGCGTGCGGCGCTCGCCTCGGCCAACGCGAACAGCCCCAAGGGCGACATCGAATTCGGCCCCCAGCGCTTCCAGCTCTACACCAACGACCAGGCGAGCAAGGCGAGCCAGTACAAGGACCTCATCGTCGCCTATCGCAACGGCGCGGGCGTGAAGCTTTCGGACGTGGGCGAAGTGGTCGATTCGGTGGAGGACCTGCGCAACATCGGCCTCGCGAATGGCAAGCGCTCGGTGCTTGTGATCCTGTATCGCCAGCCGGGCGCGAACATCATCGAGACGGTGGACCGCGTGATCGCGATGCTGCCGCAACTGAAGGCGTCGCTGCCCGCCGACGTCGACGTGACGCCCGCGTCCGACCGGTCGGTGACGATCCGCGCGTCGCTCAAGGACACCGAACACACGCTCATGATCGCGGTGGCGCTCGTCGTCATGGTCGTATTCCTGTTCCTGCGCAACTGGCGCGCGACGCTCATCCCCAGCGTGGCCGTGCCGATTTCGATCATCGGCACCTTCGCGGCGATGTATCTGATGGGGTTCTCGCTCGACAACCTCTCGCTGATGGCGCTCACCATCGCGACGGGCTTCGTCGTGGATGACGCCATCGTCGTACTGGAGAACATCTCGCGTCACATGGAGAACGGCGTGCCACGCAGGCAGGCCGCGCTCCTCGGCGCGCGCGAAGTGGGCTTCACGGTGCTATCGATCAGCGTCTCGCTCGTTGCCGTGTTCCTGCCGATTTTGCTGATGGGCGGCATCGTCGGACGGCTTTTCCGCGAGTTCGCGCTCACGCTGTCGCTTGCGATCGCGGTATCGCTTGCCGTCTCGTTGACGCTCACGCCGATGATGTGCTCGCGCCTGCTCGAAGAGCGGCACGAGAAGAAGGCCGAGGGCCGCTTCGCACAGTGGCTCGAGCGCGGCTTCATGCGCATGCAGAACGGCTATGAGCGCACGCTCGGCTGGGCGCTCGCGCATCCGTTCCCGGTCCTCCTCACGCTGATCGCAACGATTGCGCTGAACGTCGCGCTTTACGTCATCGTGCCGAAGGGCTTCTTTCCGCAGCAAGACACGGGGCGCCTCATCGGCGGCATCCAGGCCGACCAGTCCACGTCTTTCCAGGCGATGAAGGTGAAGTTCGCGGAAATGATGCGCATCGTGCAGGCGAATCCGGCTGTCGATTCGGTCGCGGGATTCTCCGGCGGACGCGCCACGAACTCGGGTTTCATGTTCGTCTCGCTCAAGCCGAAGAACGAGCGCAAGCTCTCCGCCGACCAGGTGATCGCGCAACTGCGCGGCCCGCTTTCGCAGGTCGCGGGCGCGCGCACCTTCCTGCAGTCGGTGCAGGATATCCGGGTGGGCGGCCGGCAGTCGAATGCGCAATACCAGTTCACGCTGCTCGCCGACAACACGGCAGACCTGTACAAGTGGGGGCCGAAACTCACCGAAGCCTTGCAGGCCCGCCCCGAACTCGCGGACGTGAATTCGGACCAGCAACAAGGCGGACTGGAAGCGATGATCAACATCGACCGCGCGAGTGCCGCCCGCCTTGGGATCACACCATCGCAGATCGACAACACGCTCTATGACGCGTTCGGCCAGCGCCAGGTCTCGACCATTTACAACCCGCTCAACCAGTACCACGTCGTGATGGAAGTCGCGCCGAAGTACTGGCAGAGCCCGGACATGCTCAACGAGATCTGGGTGAGCAAATCGGGCGGAACGGCGAGCGGCGCGCAGAGCACCAACGCGACCGCGGGCACGGTGAGTGGACCCGCCGCTGGCTCGGCGAGTAGCGCGACCACAAGCGCGGCGACGACCGCAGCCACCGTCGCCGCCGATTCCGCGCGCAATCTCGCGAACAATTCGATCGCGGCGAGCGGCAAGTCGGGCGCCTCGTCGGGCTCGGCCGTCTCCACGTCGAAGGAGACGATGGTCCCGCTTTCGGCCATCGCCTCGTTCGGGCCCGGCACGACACCGCTCTCCGTGAATCACCAGAGCCAGTTCGTCGCTTCGACGATCTCGTTCAACCTTCCGCCAGGCAAGTCGCTCTCAGACGCAACCCGGGTGGTCTACGACACGATGGCCGAGATCGGCGTGCCCCGGACGATTCACGGTAGTTTCCAGGGCACGGCGCAGGCGTTCCAGCAGTCGCTCGACAACCAGCCGCTCCTGATCCTCGCTGCGCTCGCCGCCGTGTACATCGTGCTCGGCATTCTCTACGAGAGTTACATCCATCCGCTCACGATCCTCTCGACGCTGCCGTCCGCGGGCGTCGGCGCACTGCTCGCGTTGCTGCTCTTCAACACCGAATTCAGCATCATCGCGTTGATCGGCGTGATCCTTCTGATCGGCATCGTGAAGAAGAACGCGATCATGATGGTGGACTTCGCCATCGATGCGTCGCGCAAGGGTCTCAATTCACGCGACGCGATTTATCAGGCCTGCCTGCTACGCTTTCGCCCGATCATGATGACCACGTGCGCGGCGCTGCTCGGCGCGCTGCCGCTCGCGTTCGGGCGCGGTGAAGGCGCGGAACTGCGCGCGCCGCTGGGCATCTCCATCGTGGGCGGGTTGATCGTGAGCCAGATGCTTACGCTCTACACCACGCCGGTCGTCTATCTCTACATGGACCGGCTGCGTGTCTGGTGGGAAAAGCGGCGCGGACGCGGCGCCTCTGTGGCGGCACAATAAATGTCCGCGTGACGTGAGCAAGAGCAGCTTCAGGGCTGCCCTTTCCAATGCCGGGATGGGCTGCACTGCGCCTCCACCGCGAGCATGAAACCGCGGGCTCAAACGAAAGCGGCGCGCGGATAATCCGCGCGCCGCGAAAAAACAGCGTGAGGGCAAGCGCCCCCGCAACGCCTACTGCTGCGGATGCTGCGCAGACCACTCCCTCAATGCACGCAAGGTGTTCTCGACGTGCTGGTCGGGTGCGAGGCTCGTGTATTCATAGATGATCTTGCCGTCCGGCGCGATCACATAGGACACGCGGTTTGCCATCGCTTCGTGCATCGGCATCGAGGCGTCATAGGCCTTGATGATCTTCGAATCTTCGTCGGCGGCCACCGGGAATTTGCTGCGGCACTCGCTCACCGAGAACTTCGTCAGCGTTTCGATGTTGTCGTGCGAGACGCCGATCACCGTGGCGCCCAGTTTCTTGTATTGATCGACGGCATCGGCAAATTCGTGCGCTTCGATCGTGCAGCCCTTCGTGAAGGCGGCCGGATAGAAGTACAGCACCACCGGTCCCTTCTTCAACTGATCGGCGAGCGAATACGTGTAAGTTTTGCCGCCGAGCGACGCCTGTGTCGTGAAGTCCGGCGCCGGATCGCCCGGCTTGAGCGTGGCCTCGGCGCCAGGCGCAAACAACCCGAGTCCAGCGCTCACGAGCGCCGCAGCGCCCATTGCGGTAAATCTGGATTTCATGTCGATCGTCCTCTCCAAATTTCGCCGGTCTGGCGCGCGGCCCGCGCCATGGCGACCAACGATAGTCCATTGGATCATACAAATGCGCCGCGCGCAGAACGGCAACCTGCCGCCAGACTGCTTTCAGGCTTGCTTCCAGCCCCTTCGAGGCCTTTCCATTCTGTCCGTCAGTTGTCGGCGCAGACCGAGAACCAGGCGCCCGCCCACAGGTTCAGCTCGCCGACGAGTTGTGGCGTGAGCGCCGCGAACGCCCCACCCGCCTCGGTCGCGATCGCCTGCGCCGCGCCGTGATCGCCGCGCTCGACGCTCAGTGCCACGCGCAGCAGCGTCCCCAGTTCGCCCTCGTGGCCGTCCACCGCACGACTGATCGCGGGAGCGAGGCCGAGGCGCTCTAGCGTGTGCGCCGGCGACGAGCCGACCAGCACGTGGACCAGCGAAAAAATACCGGTCATGAACGCAGCATCGGCGAAATCCGGATCGTTCGGGTACAGGCTGCGGGCCGCGAGTTCCATGAAGTGCGAGCGCGTGCCCGCGAGTTGCACGAGCGGGTCCGAACCCCATGGCAGATCGCGGCCACTTGCGTACAGCAATAATTGCGCCCAGCGCGCGATCTGACGCGTGCCCGCCGCGAGCACGGCTTCGCGCAGCGACGATATGGGCCGCGCGGGCGCGTAGGCACTCGAATTGACGAGCCGCAGCAGCTGCACGACGACACCCGGGTGGCCGCGCAGCTCGCGTTCGAGTTCGGCCACGCCGACGTCGCTCGCCACTAGCGCAAGCAGCCGCACGAGTGCAATCCGCGACGGGCGCACGGACGGCACGCTCAGCACCTCGGGTCGCGCGAAGAAGTAGCCCTGAAAGAGATCGAAGCCGAGCGAACGCGCGAACTCGAAGTCTTCGCGCGTCTCGACTTTCTCGGCGATCAGCGTCTTGCCCGCCGCGCGGATCGTCGCCACGAGTTCAGGCAGTGTGTCGCGTACGGTCTGCAGGAAGTCGATCTTGACGATGTCCGCGCACGGCAGCGCCTTGACCAGGTTGTCGGTCATCGCGCTCACGTCGTCGAGGGCGATGCGATAGCCATCGCGGCGCAACAGCGCGATACGCGCGCTGACCGCCTCGTCGAATTGAACGTGCTCGAGCACCTCCAGCACGAAGCGGCCGGGGGGCAACAGATGGATCGTGTCGTCGAACAGCAGTTCGCGGCTGACGTTCACGTAGCCGTAGTGCCGGCCGAGCGCCGCGGGCACGCCGAGCTGCCCCATCGTGCGCGTCATGACCTGGGCGGTCGCGAGCCGGTCGTCGAGGATGTCTGCGCTGTTGTCCGCCCCGCTGCGAAAGAGCAGCTCGTAGGCGGTGAGCGCGCCGCTGCGGTCGAGGATCGGCTGACGGCCGAGATAGACGTACGGCTGCCCGGCCAATGCGGGCTGCCGGACGCCCTGGCCGGCGACGCCCTGCGCCGCAATAGCGGGCGGCCTGCCTGTCGCGGACGATGATTCGGACATGACGGATGACTCGTACAGTTGAAAAGACCCTTCACGCGGCATCCCACGCGGCCGGTTGCTCCGGCCGCGCACCGCACGCCGCGCGTATCCACCGCGCATGGCGTCCGGCGTTCCGGCCCGCGCAACTTTAACCGAATCCGCGGGCCCGCGGTGCACCACCCTACCGCCGTATTGCACTGCAACGGTTTTTCACCGGTCGCACTAAAGATTTCTGTCCTTCGGTCGATAACTCGTTCTGATGGGCGGTTTTAGACAGTCCCGGGCTGCCTGCAAGGCGTGCCGGGGGCGTCCAGCGAACGACACATGCCACGTAAAGGCTGCATGGAACAAGGGTTGTCAGCGACAGACATGGAAGCGAACAGGAGCACGGCGTCCCGCCCGGGTTGGGTGCGTACGGTCGTCGACCGCCTTCGCGGGTTCGGCCGGCGCTCCGGCGACAGCCCCGGCGATCCGCTCGCCCACACGCCCCAAAAGCCGGCGCCCGCCTATCCGGACGCCGTCTCGCACTCGTTCGAGGAGACCGCGAGCGCCGTCGATTTTCTCGTCCACCTGGACCGGAACCTGCGTTTCCTCTACGTTTCCGATTCGAGCCTGCGTTTCTCGGCCTATCACCGCGAATTCCTGCTCGGCGCCACCCTGCACGACATCGTCGCCCCGGATCACCAGACGCGCCTCGACGCCCTGTTCGAGCGCGCGGCCATGACGGGGGCCGTCGAGAGCGACACCGTCGATCTCATGAAGGCGCTCACCTACCCGCTCGCCGTCGAGTTGCGTGTTCAGCGTGCAACCTACGCGGGCAAGGACGGCTTCGCGGTGGCGGGCTTCGACGTGTCGTCGTGGCAACGCGCCGAAGAGCGCCTCACACATGCGCTGCACCACGATCCGCTGACCGGTCTGCCGAACGAGACGGCGCTCGTACCGGCACTCGAGCGGCTCCAGGCCGAAGCCGACCAGCGCGGCGTGCCGGTGGCGCTCCTCCTGCTCGACCTCGACGACTATCAGCGTGTGAACCGCGCGCTCGGCTACGAGGCGGGCGACGAGCTGCTGCGCGAGACCGCGCGGCGCCTGAGCCACCTCGCGCTGCAGGGTGAACTGATCGCGCGCACAGGCAGCGACGAATTCGCAATCGTCATCACGCCGCCGGCCAATTCGCCCGCAGGCGCCGTTCGCGCCGCGGCCGAAGAGCTCGCGCGCCGCCTGCTCACCTCGATCCTGCAGCCCTACACGTTCCGCAATCAGCCGGTCCATCTTTCGGCCAGCATCGGCATCGCGTTCTATCCGGACGAGCGCTCGGCCGACGGCGAACTCGCGCTCGCGGACACCACACCGCTCATCCGTCGCGCCGACCAGGCGCTGCAGCGTGCGAAGGCCGCGGGCGGCAATGAGCTGATGCTGCACGTCCCCGACAACGACCCCACCGACGCCCAGCGCCTGAAGCTGGAGTCGGACCTCTACGACGGCGTGCGCAACGGCGAATTTTCGCTGCACTTCCAGCCCATCACGAGCAGCGCGTCGCGCGGCGTCGTGGGCGTCGAGGCGCTGATCCGCTGGCAGCACCCGCTGCACGGGCTGGTTCCGCCATCGACCTTTATCCCACTTGCAGAATCCGTCGGCCTGATTAATTATCTCGGCAACTGGGTGCTGAAGGCCGCCTGCATGCAATTGATCCAATGGGACGAACGGGGTATTTCGTTGCAGTACGTGGCGGTCAACGTGTCACCGCAGCAGTTTCGCAACCCGCGCTTCAAGGAAAGCGTGGAAGAGGCGATCAAGCTGACCGGGGTCGATCCGGGCCGGCTGGTCTTCGAGATCACCGAAAGCCTGCTCATGCAGGACCCGCAGCACGCCAAGACGCTGCTCGAAGAACTCACGGCGCTCGGCATTCGCTTCGCGGTCGACGACTTCGGCACCGGCTATTCGAGTCTTGCCTACCTGCAACGCTTTCCGTTGTCGAAACTGAAGATCGACCGCAGCTTCGTCGAGAACCTGCTAACCTCGCGCAACGATCAGGCGATCGTGAATGCGGTGGTGGGTCTCGCGCGCACGCTCGAACTCGAAATCGTCGCCGAGGGCGTCGAGACCGAACCGCAGCGCGAACTGCTCACGCAGATGGGCTGCGACCATATACAGGGCTGGCTGGTGTGCAAGGCACTGCCCTCCGAGGAACTCGCGCAGCGCTTCGAATCGAGCGCGCTCCACGTCCACGAGGTGCATTGATGGCAGTAACCCAACAGGCAGAGCTTTCGCGGAATTAACATGGTTCAGATGGTAAAGGCAGTCCTGCTCGACCGGTTGTGGGCGCGCATGAACGAGCGCGGCGACTTCCCCATGCTGTCACAGTCGCTGCGTACCACGGTCGCCGCAATGGCCAACCATGACTACGACTTCAGCGCGCTCGTGCAGATCGTGCTCTCGGACTTCGCCCTTACGCAGAAAGTGCTGCGCCTCGCCAACTCGGTCATGTACATGGCGTTCGGCGGCAACATTACGACGGTCACGCGCGCACTGATGGTGCTCGGCATGGACGCGGTGGGCCATCTCGTCGTGGGCCTGAAGATCGTCGATCACTTCCATCACTCCGCGCCGCGCCGCATCGACGCAAAACTCGAACTGAACCGGACCATGCTCTCGGGCTCCGTCGCGCGCAAGCTCACCGAGCACGGCGACCTGCGGGTGGGCGAAGAAGCCGTGGTTTGCACGCTGATGCGCCAGGTGGGCAAGCTGCTCGTCGTGTTCTACCTCGACGCCGAATGGGATGAGATTCGCCGCGCGTGCGACGGCGGCGCGACCGAGGACGAGGCATGTATTGCCGTGATTGGCGTCACATTCGACGAACTCGGCAACGAAGCAGCCGTGCGCTGGCGCCTGCCCGACACGATCCGCGAAGGCATGGGCGCGTACGATCCGCTCGCCGACGAATCGCGCCAGACGCAGTGGCTGCGCGCCATCACGAACTATTCGACCGACGTTGCGCGCGTGCTCACCACGGCGGATATCACCGAAGAAGCACGCGAATCGCACATCGCCGAGCTTGCGAATCGTTACGGCCGCGTGCTGTCCACCGATCCCGAAGTGCTCGTTCAGATGAGCCTCGCGCTGGCGAAGGAAGAGACTGACGACGGCCTGATGCGCGAGATCATGGAGTTGCGCGCGAATGCCGACGCCATTGCGCGCGAGTCGCTCGACCCCGAGGCGCGCATCGCGGCCGGCGTGGAAGATCTGCGCGCGCTGCCGCCGGACAGCCCGTTCAGCACGGCGCTCACGCTCGCAAACGAAACGGTGCTGGCAGGACTCGGTTTTGCACGCACTGTCGTGTTCGTGCGCCAGGGCGTGAATATGTTTGCCGCACAGCACGGCTTTGGTCCTGGCGTCGAGGAGGTGCTGCCGAACCTTGGCTTCAACGCCGCATTCCAGCCTGATGTGTTCCATCTTGCGATTGCGAATTCGGTGGGCATCTTCATCGAAAACGCTCGCGACCCGAAGATGTTGCCTCGCCTGCCCGCCTGGTACCGCGAAACATTCGACGACGCGCGCGCGTTCGTCCTGCTGCCGGTCGCCGTGCGCGACGAACAGCCGGTGGCTCTGCTCTATGGCGACTGGACGATCTCGCAGGAACCCCGGCGGATCTCCCAGACGGAAATGAGCGCGCTCAACGAACTCGCGAACGAGCTTGCGAGCTTCTTCGCCCGCAGCACGGCCGACGCCGACTGAGGATCCCGCCCGCCAATCTGCGCCGCGGCTACCCACACGCGCGGCAATAAAAAAGGCGGCGCTACGCGCCGCCTTTCCTTCGCCTGATACTCTGCAACCGTGCGGCAACTGCCCGCCAACGTTTGCTCACTCGTCCAGTCTTTCGAGCCCAGTCGCTTCTGTGGCGCGGTCCGCCATGCCTGCCCATTCGGCCGCATCGAGTCCGATTGCCGCTACTGCTGCGGCATCGAGCGGCGCGAGCTGCCCGCATACCTCGTCGAGGCGCGTCCAGTCCGCGCGTTCCAGCGCCTCTGCCGCGCTGAGCAACTGACCGAGCACACCGTCCCGGTTCAGGATGGCCGCGCGAATGGGTCGCGCGAGCGTAAGCATGTCGATGGTCGCTTCGAGCGGGCCGCCAAACACGGCGTCGACGCACGAGAACACGCCCGCGAGAAACGCCGCATCCTGCTCGGCGATCCTCGCCTTCGACAGCTGGTTCGCGGCGAGTTCCATGAACCGCGCGCGCGTGGCCGCGAGTTGCAACAGCGGGTCGTCTTCCAGCGACACCTTGCGCCCGTCTGCGTAGAGCAGCAGTTGGGTCCAGCGCGCGATGCGGTCGGTGCCCGTCGCGTTGATCGCCTCGCGCAACGTGGTCACCTTGTGCCCGATGCCGAAGCTCGATGAATTCGCGAGCCGCATGAGGTGCATCACGAGCACCGGATTGAGCTTGAGCTCGCCTTCGAGCTGTGCGACGGTTGGCTCGGACGCGAGCAGTTGCAGCAGATTCAGGAGCGCCTGGCGCGGCGCGCTCGCGCGGCGTGCACCTTTGTGCGGTCGCGCGAAAAAGTAGCCCTGGAAGCGGTCGAAGCCGAGCTCATGCGCGAGATCGGAGTCGGCCTGGCTTTCCACGCCAACGGCCACGAGAATCTTGCCGGCGGCCTTCAGCACGCTGGCGAACTTGGACAGCAGCGCGGGCGCGATCTGGTTCAGATCGATCTTGACCGCCTCCACGTAGGGAAGCAGCTTCGCGAACGACTCGTCGGCCTCCGTGACGTGATCGAGCGCGAAACGGTAGCGGCGCCCATGCAGCTGGATGAGCCGCGAGACGACCTCCGGATCGGAGCCGATGTCGGGCGGCAACTCGAACATCACGCGTGAGGGGGGCAGGCCCAGCAGCGCGTCGTCAAACAGAAAGTCGCGCGTGACGTCGAGCCAGGCCGCGTGCCCGGTCAACGCACCACGCACGGCCCGCGCCATGAATGCCGAGACTAGCGCCTTTCCCGGACGGCCGGGCTTTTCTGGATCGTCCCGCTGGTCGATGACGCGTGGCAGCAATTCGAAGCCGCACAGCATGCCCTCCCGGTCCAGCATGGGCTGGCGGGAAAAATAGACGTCGTACTGATTCACTGCCAGATCGCCTCCCGCGGCGCCAGACATGGGCGGCCGATCTGCGGCGTTAAAGCTCATGGGGTCCCCCGCGAAGCGCCGGTCACGCGCCGGAGCCTGGTTTTTCATTTCATCGTTGTGCGGTAAACGCGCGCATCATGCACGCAGCTTCCGCTTTTCGCATATCAATTCTATCCTGGCAAATAAGACAGGGCATACGGGAAATACGCAAAAAACCGGAATATTTTCGCGTGTGTCGCATTGTTCGGACACCGCTTGCGGAAGCCGGTTCGGCCCGCCGGGCGAACGACGCCAAGGCCAGATTTGACAAATTACTTCGGCATGCGAATTAACGCAGGAAAAATCACCTGAACGCTTCGCGCTCGTACGGGTTTCCTGGGCCCTACCCTGTGGCACGCCCACGCGCTTGCCCTCGAACGACGTGACGGTCGGCAGGAGCGCACCGCCGTTCTGTACTGCCCGATCGCTGCGCCCATATCGCGGCTCACGCAGATGCCTCAGGGGTGACGCATCGCGCGATGCGAACTGGAGCAATCCGCGGGCAACGGAAACGGGCTGCACTTCCTGAACCCATGCAGCCGTGCGTCACGCAAGCGACGCGAGCGTCGCACCGCTCGTCTCGACAACGAGCAAGCCGGCGCGCAGCCCGGGCTTGACGTCGGGATTGGGAAACACGATGCGCTCCTCCGCGTGGCCGACGACGTAGCGATAGTCGCCGTCATTTGCGAGCAGCGTGCCGCGCGCGAACGGCGTGAAATTCGGTACGTCGGCCGCGACGTGCATCTCGAACGCAGCGCTGTGCTTCGTGATCTGGCCGATCACCGTGAATACGCGCGGCATCGGCGCCTGCGCGTCGGGCGCCGTGCCGGCGACCAGACGGCGCACCGCGGCGTCCGCGTTCGCAAAGCGCGCGAGATCGTTGTGACCGAACGGTTCAACCTTGCCGAGTTCGAGCGTGCAGGCCGTTGCGCCGCAGTGGCCGGCGGTGAACGACGAGTACGTCACGCCCCTCTCGGTGTGAAGCAGCACGCACGGGATACGCGCGTCGGCGAGCCACGCGAACAACGCGCGCGACGGCGGCGCGACCGTATATGGCACGAGCGCGAACTGCTCGAACGCCGAGGCGCGGATCGCCGTATGCATGTCGAAATGCCAGCGCGCGTGCGGTTCGCTCGACGCAATCGAAAAGAAGCGCTCTGCGTACACCTCCAGCGCAGCCGCGCGCGGCGCTTCCGCGCTGCCGGTCATGCTCCCGCGAGCGGCGCCGAACAGGCGGTTCAGATCGTCGTCGAGATAGCGGCGACCGGCGCGCATCGCGCCTATGTTGCCGAGCACCACGAGCAGTCGGCAGGCTAGCATCGCGCGCCCCACCGCGATATCGGCGACGAGTTGTGACAGCAGTTCGATCGGCGCCGTTTCGTCGCCATGGATGCCAGCCGAAAGCAGCACGCTGGGCGTTTGCGCGTCCACTCGTTCGGGCTCGAACTGCAGCACGCCGTCGTCGAGCCACTGCCAGGTAGCGCCCATGCCGCATCGTCCATGCGCGTCTTCGGCACTCGCCGGTCGGGAAAGCGCCAGCGTGTAGCCGAGAAAATCCAGCGGCAACGATTCAGCGCTGGAAGTCATAGAGCGAGCCGAGGCCGAGAATTTGCGTGAGTTCGTCGAGTGCCGTGCGCGACTCGACGAGCAGCGTCGGGTCAGTCAGATCCTGTGGCGCGAGGCGGTCGCGATAGTGCTTTTCGATCCACGCATCGAGACGCGTGAAGAGCGCATCGTTGATCCAGACACCCGGCGCCACCGCTGCGCGCTCTGCATCGTCCAGCACCACGCGCAGGCGCAGGCACGCAGGCCCGCCACCGTTCTTCATGCTCTCGCGCAAATCGAACGTCAGCACTTCGCCGATCGGACCAGGCTTTGCAACGAGTTCGTCGAGATAAATGGCCACACGCGGATTTTCGCGGCACTCCTGCGGCACGACGAGTATCTGCGAGCCATCCGCGCGGCTCAGCAACTGACTGTTGAAGAGATACGACGACACGGCGTCCGCGACGCTCACCTGCGCATCCGGCACCTCGATCACGTCGAATGCCGCGTCATGTTTTGCCAGCTTCGCGCGCAGTTCGTCGTACACGCCCTTTCGCTCCACGAAGGCACGCTCGTGGCAAAACAGCGTGGTGCGGTTGCCCACCGCGATCACGTCGTTATGGAACACGCCCGCGTCGATCACCTCGGGATTCTGCTGGGCAAATACGACTGTGTCCTCGGTGAGGCCGTGGCGCTGCGCCACGGCGCGGCTCGCTTCGAACGTCTGCCGGGCCGGGAAGCGCTTCGGCTCCGGTCCGTGGCGATATTCACTGCGCCCGTACACGAAAAATTCCACGCCGCGCGCGCCGTATTGCGCGCAAAAACGTGTGTGATTCGCCGCGCCTTCGTCGCCCAGTGCGGGTGTGCCCGGTAGTGCTTCATGCACCATGAAATGCGACGGGTCCGCGAAGATCGCGCCGAGCGTGCGGTGGGTCGCCTCGTGCTCGATCGCGCGATGCAGCTTGCTGCACAGATTCGCGGGGGTGAAATGAACGCGGCGGTCGGGCGTGTCGGCGGACGGGCTCACCGTCGCTGCGTTGGCGGTCCACATCGCCGACGCGGAGCTTGCTGCCGCGAGCAGTTCGGGCGCCTCTTTCGCCGCCTTTGCGATGGCCTCGGCATCCTTGCCGCTGAAGCCAAGCTCGCGCAGCAGCCGGATCGACGGCCGTTCCTGAGGCGGGAGCACACCCTGGGCGAAACCGAGATCGGCGAGACGCTTCATCTTTCGGAGTCCCTGGCGTGCAGCGGCCTTCGGGTTCGCCACGGAATGCTCGTTTTTCTGTGATGCGACATTGCCGAACGACAGACCCGCATAGTTGTGGGTAGGGCCGACGAGTCCGTCGAAGTTGGCTTCAAGGGTTTTCATCGTCGATCCTCAGAAGTGAAGGCCCGGCGAAACACTCGCGGGCATCTGCAATTGCGCGCTTTCCACCGAGGCCATCGGGTAAGCGCAGTAATCGGCTGCGTAGTACGCGCTCGGTCGCTGATTGCCCGAGCGGCCCGTGCCGCCGAACGGCGCGCCGCTCGACGCACCGTTGGTCGGGCGATTCCAGTTCACGATGCCCGCGCGGATCTCGCGTGAGAATTGCTGCCAGAGTGCGTCGTCGTCGGCAAGGAGACCCGCCGAGAGGCCGAATGCCGTGTCGTTGGCTCGTGCGATCGCCTCGGCGAAGCTCGCGTAGCGGACGACCTGCGCGAGCGGGCCGAAGTGTTCTTCGTCGGGCAAATCCGCCACGCCGGTCACGTCGAGAATCGCTGGGCTCACGATGCCAAGCGACGCGTCGCGCTGCGTCATCGGCAGCAAAGCGCGTGCGCCGCGCTCCAGCAGCATCGATTGCGCGGCAACGAGCTTCGCCGCCGCGCGTGACGAAATCACCGCACCCATGAACGGCTGCGGATCGGCGTCGTATTCACCCACCGCGATGCGCTCGCTCACCTCGACGAAGCGCGCGAGGAAACGGTCGCCGAACTCACCAGCCGGCACGAGGATGCGGCGTGCGCACGTACAGCGCTGCCCCGCCGAAAGAAATGCCGACTGGATCGTGTGATGCACGGCGGCATCGATATCCTCGACCGGCGCGACCACAAGCGGATTGTTGCCGCCCATCTCGAGCGCGAGCACGATCTCGGGACGCCCGCCAAACTGCCGATGCAACAGCGTGCCCGTGTCCGAACTGCCCGTGAAGAACAGGCCGTCGATCTGCCGGTGATTCGCGAGCGCAATGCCCGTGTCGCGTTCGCCCTGCACAAGGTTCAGCACGCCCGCAGGCAATCCCGCTTCGCGCCAGATTTCCACGGTCAAGCGCGCAACGTCGGGCGCGAACTCGGACGGTTTGAACACCACGGCGTTTCCGGCAATCAGCGCGGGCACGATGTGCCCGTTAGGTAGATGGCCCGGGAAGTTATACGGCCCGAACACGGCGACGACGCCATGCGGACGATGGCGCAGCACAGCCACGCCGTCGGCCATCGGCGTGCGCTTTTCGCCCGTGCGCTCGCCATAGGCCGCGATCGAGATCGCAACCTTCGCGGCCATCGATGCCGCTTCGGTACGCGCTTCCCATAGCGGCTTGCCGGTCTCGCGCCCGATCGCGTGCGCGAGTTCCTCCTTGCGCTCCGTGACGAGCGCCGCAAAACGCTTGACGATCTCGCAGCGCGTCTCGAACGGCGTCAGCGACCAGTCGCCGAACGCGCGACGCGCAGCTTTCACGGCGCGATCGACATCGTCAGCCGTTGCAGCGTTGCCACTCCACACCTTCGCGCCGGTGCCGGGGTTATGCGAGGCGAACGCGGGGCCCGAGGCCGCACACCATTGCCCGTCGATGAAAAGTTCGTTCATGATGTCCCCGTTAGTGCTTTTGTGCGCCGCCGAGCACGCGCACCTCATCGCCCGCCGCGACGTTCAGCGCCAACGCCTCTTGCGCATTCAGCGTGAACACACCGTCGTGAACGACGCCCTCGGCGAAACCCACGCGGAAGTCGGAAAGCGATGTGTTCGATACGAGCGAACGCCCGCCATCGGCGGCGTCGCGTTCACCGATTTCGACCGGCACGACCCTGCTCTCGCGCACGGTGCGCAAGTCGGCGATGTGGCATTCGAGCACCGGACCCGCATCGAAGATATCGACGTGGTTCTCGTAGCGCAGGCCTTCCGCTTCGAGCATCCGTCGTGCGGGAATCGTGTCGGCGTGCGTGAGACCCACGCACGCCTGCGCTTCGTCGGGCAGCAGTTCGACGTACACCGGGTGGCGCGGCATCAGTTCAGCGAGAAAGGCCTTGCGGCCGTGCGAACTGAGGTAATCGGCGGCGTTGAAATCAATCTGGTAGAAGTGCGAACCCACTGCGCGCCAGAACGGAGACGTACCGCTTTCGTCGAAATGGCCGCGCAGTTCCGCGCAGATTCGCTCGGGGAAGCGGTCCCGGAACTGCGCGATGAACATGAAGCGCGAGCGCGACAGCAATCCCCCGATGCCGCCCGTGCGGAAGCGCGGCGAGAGAAACAGCGAGCACACCTCCGCGTAACCCGTGAGGTCGTGCGAGATGTTCAGCGCGCGCATGCGCGTCCAGATGCCGAGATCCTGGCTCGCGTGCACCACCGTGCTCACGCGATAGTTGTAGAACGGCTGCTGCAGGCCCACTGCCGTTTCGATGCCGCAGACGCCCGCCACGTCGCCCGTCGCCGTGTCTTCCATCACGAAGAAGTAACCCGCTTCATGTGGCGCGGCATGTCCCGCCAGCGTGCGCCTCGTGCGCGCGATGCGCGCCATCAGCGCGTCGCGGTCCGGCTTGAACGTGGTGAGGCCGGGACCCGTTTCCCCGGCGAGCGCGACGAGCGCGTCGACATCGCCCGTCTGCACGACGCGAACCACGATCATTGTGCGTCTCCCATCGATTGATCTTCCTTTTCCGGCGTCTCGCGCCATAGCGGCGCGACGCGTACGAGGTCGCCGTCCTGTACGTCTAGCGCAGCGCGCGCGGCCGCGTCGAGCGGGGCGTCGGTGCGTGCCCTGTGGTGCTCCGGTCGCGGCGGTTGCGCGGCGAGCACGCAGCGGAACTCGCCCTCGCGCTGGCTTGCGACCATGTACGACGTGCCCGCCGCCGCGCTCGCCGCCTCGCGCACCATGCGGCTCTCGTTTTCCGACACCGATGTCGTGCGATCGACCTGCGCGGTCAACACCGGACCCGCGTCGAAGATATCGACGTAACGGTCCGGTTCGAAGCCCTCTTCCAGATGGATCTCGTAGGCGAGCAGCGCACTCGCATCGGGCTCGCCGAGCACGCGCTGCGCGGCTTCAGGCAACAGCGGCACATAAATCGGATACGCGGGCATCACTTCGGCGATAAACGTGCGGCTGCGCCCGCCCGATGCCATTTCGATGTCCTTGAAATCACGCCCGAAGAACTTGCGCCCCACCGCCTCCCAGAACGGCGAGACGCCCGCATCGTCGGTGACGCCGAGCAACAGCGTGAACACCTCGGACGTAAAGCGCCGGCGATTCATCGCCACGTACATCATGCGTGCGCGCGAGATCAGGTGCGCGGCAGCGTCGCCGCGCAACGACGGGTCGATATAGAAGCCCGCGAGACGACTTTTGCCGGTCAACTCATGCGACATCTGCAGTGCGTGAATCTTGCGGTTCACGTGCAGTTCGCGCGATGCGTGGATCAGCGCGTCATTGCGAAACGCGTAGAACGGCTCGGCGTAACCCGCCGACGCGACGAGACTCGACGTGCCGACGAGCCGCCCCGTGGACGCATCCTCGAGCACGAAGAGATAGAACTCCTCGCCGGGAAAATCGACTTCGGCGCGAAACGAGTCCTCGGAGAGCGCGATGCGCGCCTCGAGCGCCGCGCGGTCATGCGGGAGCGAATGCAACACAGGCTGCGCGGTGCGCGCCATATGGGCGATGGCATCGAGATCGGCCAGTCGGGCGGGGCGAACGAAGAGCATCGTCGGTCCTGTTGATCAAAGCGTCAGGCGGTTTCGGGTCAACGGCCGAGGACGTCTTCAAACGCCTGTTCGAGGCGCGCGAGGCCTTCGGCGAGATCCGCTTCCGGAATGATGAGCGACGGCGCGAATCGCAATACGTCCGGACCTGCGATCAGCATCATCACCCCGCGATTCGCGGCCGCTGCGAGGAAGTCCTTGGCGCGGCCCGCATGACGCGACGTCAATTCCGCGCCGATCAGGAGGCCCTTGCCGCGCACCTCGCGGAACACGTCGAAGCGCTCGTGCAGTTCGCCAAGCCTCGCGCGGATCCGCTCACCGCGTTGGCGCACGCCCGCGAGCACCGCGGGATCGCTCACGAGATCGACCACCTTGCCCGCGATCGCCGCCGCAAGCGGATTGCCGCCGTAAGTCGTGCCATGCACGCCCGGCTGGAAGTGCGCGGCAATGGGTTCGGTCGTGAGCATCACACCGATCGGGAAGCCATTGCCGAGCGACTTCGCGCTCGTGAGGATATCGGGCGTCACGCCGGTGTCCTGATACGCGTAGAAGTGACCCGTTCGTCCGACGCCGGTCTGCACTTCGTCGAAGATCAGTAGCGCGCCGTGCGCGTCGCAGGCTTCGCGCAGCGCACGCAGGAAAGCCGGATCGGCGGGGATCACGCCACCCTCGCCCTGCACCGGTTCGACGATCACCGCGCAGGTCTTCGGGCCGATCGCGGCGCGCGCGGCCTCGATGTCGTTGTACGGAAGATGGCGGATACCGGCCGGCACAGGGCCGAATCCCTCCGAGTATTTCGGCTGCCCGCCCACGCTCACCGTAAAGAAGGTGCGGCCATGGAACGACTGCTCAAACGAGATGATCTCAAACTTGTCTTCGCCGAAACGCTCGAACGCGGCGCGGCGCGCGAGTTTGAGCGCGGCCTCGTTGGCCTCGGCGCCCGAGTTCGCGAAGAACGCGCGGTTGGCAAACGTGAGCGCTTCGAGCTTCTGCGCAAGACGCAGCACGGGCTCGTTCGTGTAGCCGTTGCCGATGTGCCAGAGCTTGCCGCCCTGCTCGTTCAGCACGCGCAGCAATTCGGGGTTCGCATGACCTAGCGCCGTCACGGCAATGCCGCCCGCAAAGTCGATGTAATCGCGGCCCTCGCTATCCCACACGCGCGAGCCGAGGCCGCGAACGGGCACGAACGGCGCGGGAGAAAAACACGGCACCATCACTTCGTCGAAAGTCTTGCGGGTCACATGCTGGTCGTTCATGACGGATCCTCTCAGCCTCGGAATGCGGACGGTGTGCACCGGGCTCTCGCCCTGCGCGTCGATGACAGGAGCAGTGTAGGCAACCGTGCGCCAAACGTCTTGCGCGTGCGCGACACGTTCTTTCGAGGTCTGCCTGGGCGCGGCGCAGACCGTCGCGCTCAGTTGCGCTCAGTTGCGTTCCGGCGGCTCCACAAGCACGCCTTCGCGCGACCCGGACTCTACGGCGCCATGCTGGCGTTCGATCCAGTTGCGACGGTCCTCGCGCGGCGTCACACCAAAGCGCTCGCGATACGCGTTCGAGAAATGCGCCGCCGATGAAAACCCGCAAGCGAGGCTGATCTGCACCACCGACTTGCTCGTGCGCCGCAGTTGCGAGCGCGCTTTCGACAGACGCAGTCCAAGGTAATACTTCGACGGCACCGCGCCGAGATACTGCTTGAAGAGCCGCTCCAACTGCCGCCGCGAGATGCCGACGAGCGCCGCGATGTCGTCGGTGGTGAGCGGATCCTCGATGTTCGCCTCCATCAACTGCAGCGCGTCGTTCAGGCGCGGATGGCGCTCGCCCGGCGCGGTCACGAAGGGGATGCGCTGGCGCTCGTCGCCGCTCTTCAGCGTGCTCGCGCCGAGCACGTCAGCGATACGCTCCACGAGTTCGGGGCCGTGGTCGCGACCGATCATGGCGAGCATGAAGTCGAGCGTCGCCTGCCCCCCGGCACAGGTCGCACGATCGCGGTCGATCTCGTAGATGTGCTGCGTGACGATGGTCTGCTCGAACTGCTCGGCGAACTGCTGGTACGTCTCCCAGTTCGCCGCGACGCGATAGCCCTGCAACTGGCCCGCCATCGCGAGCCACCAGATGCCGTGATGGATGCCCATGACGAGTGGCGTGCGCTGGCCCACGCGCGCGAGGCTCGCGAGAAAAGCGCGATGCTCGGCAAACGGCTGGAAGCGCTCGGTAACGACGATCAGCCAGTCGCATGCGAGCGTGTCGCCAAACGCGGCGTCGGCCGGCCATTGCGCACCGCCCGATAGCGGCACCATGCGACCGCTCCACGACACCATCTGCCAGCGGTAAAGCGCGCGACCGTCGATCTCGTTGGCGAGATTGAGCGCGTCGACGACGGGCCCGACGCCCGACATCGACACGGGCGGCAGCGCGACGATCGCAACGTGTGTGGTGCCGCCCGCAGGCGCGCGCTCGGTGGATGCAGCCGTCTGCGGCGAACCGTCGGGTACCGGAGAACTGAAAGAACTGGAGGAATTGACGGAGCGGGTCATCGAGGGCGTGCGGGCTTCGGGCGCAATGGCTGCACCTTCACTTGAGGCTGCCAGAAAGGAACTGTCGAAGCCGCTCGCTCACCGGATTGACGAGCACGTCCGCGGGCGAGCCCTCTTCTTCGGTGCGGCCCTGATGCAGGAACATCACGTGATTCGACACGTTCCGCGCGAAGCCCATCTCGTGCGTCACCACGATCATCGTGCGCCCCTCTTCCGCGAGCTTCTGCATGACTTTCAGCACTTCACCCACGAGTTCGGGGTCGAGCGCCGAGGTCGGTTCGTCGAACAGCATCACGTCGGGATGCATTGCGAGTGCGCGCGCGATCGCCACACGCTGCTGCTGGCCACCCGAAAGATGCGACGGATACTGCTTCTCCACGCGCGGCGCGAGCCCGACCTTCTCCAGATATTCGCGCGCGCGGTCCTCAGCCTCGCGTCGCGGCAGGCCAAGAACGTGCACGGGCGCCTCGATAACGTTCTCGATCACGTTCATGTGCGACCAGAGATTGAAGTGCTGGAACACCATCGCAAGCTTTGTGCGAATGCGCTGGAGCTGCTTGTGGTCGGCCACGTCGAGGGCGCCGTGGCGATCGACCTTCGTGCGCACGGTCTCGCCGTCCACGATGATCTCGCCCGCATTCGGCCTTTCGAGGAAATTGATGCAACGCAGGAACGTGCTCTTGCCTGAGCCACTGGCGCCAATGATGCTGATCACGTCGCCTTTTTTCGCATCGAGCGAAACGCCCTTCAGGACTTCGTTATCGCCATAGCGCTTGTGGATGTCGCGCGCCACCAGCTTGCTCGACATGCCTTGCATCGCGGACGAGGTCCAGGTTGGGCTCCGGGTGGGGCTCCGGGTTGGGCTCGAATCGGACACGGTCGTCTCCTCAGGATTTCCAGCCGTCACTGTACCGCACCGCCTGGCGCGCTAATACCGCAGGTGCGCCTGGCACGGCATGCCGCATGTGCCGCATCCTGAACCCGCTCTATTCGATCCCGAGTTGCGCGCGGATCGCGGGCAGCATGTACTGCACGGCCGCGCGTCCTTCCGCGATGGCAGGCCCGGCGCGATGAAAGTCGAACAGACCCATGCCGCCGAGGCGTGGCTGGATCAGCACGTCGGCGGGTTCGCCGGCAAGACGGCTGCGCGTGATCCGCACCTGCATGATGTCGATGCTTTGCGCGACCGAACTGAGCAGCGACGGCACGCGCGCACTGGGCGGCGGAGCGACGCGCACGTCGGCGCCGTTCGTCGCGCCGCGTCCCGAGGGCTGGAGCCAGCGAGGAAAACGCTTACCGTTGCGGCGCAGCAGCACGTGCGGTTCGTCGCTCGCCGCCGGTTCAACCTCCTCTGGCGCCTCGCGCAGCACCGTGTCGATCGCACCGCCCAGGTCGCGACCGTTCAGGATGTCGTGATTGAGATCGATGGCAATCACACAATCGGCGCGCATGGCCCGCGCGGCCGATACGGGCACCGGATTGCTGAGCCCGCCATCCACGAGCCACACGCCGTCGTGCCAGATGGGCGTAAAGAGACCCGGAATCGCGATCGACGCGCGCACTGCGTCCACCACGCCGCCGTCGCGCAGCCAGACCTCGCGGCCCGTGTCGAGTTCGGTCGCGACGGCCGCGAACGGCAGCTGCAACTCGTCAATGCCGCGCCCGTTGAACTGATTCGCGAACACATCGATGACCTTGCGACCGCCCAGCAGCCCACCCGAGAAGCGCACATCGAGCAGCCGCACGACCGTCTGCCACGTGAGATGGCCGACCCACTCTTCAAGCCAGTCGAGGTCTCCGTTCGCATAGACAGCGCCGACGAGCGCGCCGATCGACGTGCCGCACACGACGTCGGGTTTGATCCCGGCCTCTTCGAGCGCGCGGATCGCCCCGATATGCGCCCAGCCGCGCGCGGCTCCCCCGCCGAGCACGAGGCCGATACACCGGTTGCGCCGCCGGTTCATCATGCGATCCCCCGCGTGTCAGTGCCCACGGATCACGTCCGAGCGCGAAGTCGTGGTGACCCGGCCGTCCGGTCCGAAATGCACGTTGAAAAATGCCTCCTGCTCGACCCCGCCTTCGCGCCACTTCCAGCTCCACACCGTCTCTTTCTTGAGCCGGAACGCCGCCACCTGACCGGGCTTGCCGAGCATCTGGCGCACCTCGTCCTGGCTCATGCCGATCCGGATTTTCGCGAAGTTTTCAGCGACGAGTACCTGGGTGATCGCAACAAGCCGCCCGTTCGGCCCGATGTCCACCATGTAGGTGTTGAGGCCCGCGGGGCCGCGCGGATATTCGAGGCGGCGCGAGAAGTCGTCGAAAACGCGCTCGGTTTCAGGCTTGCCCATCTGCCGGCGCACGTCGTCGAGCGTGGAGACGCCCGGCGTCAGGCCCTTGAGCAAGAGCACATCGGGTTTGACGGAGTCGAAGAATGCCTTGAGTGTCTGCCACATGGAGTCGATCTGGCGGTCCTCGCAGCCGCCGAGCGCAACCGCCGCCAGCATGGCGATGACGACGACGAAAAACCGCGTCTCGTGTAATTTGAGTTTCATGGTCCGGCTACCGCACTCATGCAAACGAACGCCGATGCACACTTGCAGGCGGGGGGACTGCCCCGCAGCGCCGCGCGCGCTTCCTTCCTGCAATGTACCGCCTACTGCACTTCTTCGTGTTGCCTGGACGATACGGCGTCGCGCGCGAGCGTAGCGCCACTGCGCAGAAAACGACGCGTGCGCAGAATTTCCGCGCCTTGCCAGGAAACGAGCGCGAGACAGCCGAAGACGACTTCACGCATCCGCTTGACGAGTGCGAGTGACAGCGCCACGTCGTGCCCAACGCCGAAAAGCTGTGCGAGCAGCACCACCGCGGCCTCCTGGATGCCAAGGCCTGCGGGCACCATGAACGCCGCGTGGCGCGCGGCCTGGGTCAGTGCCTCGATGGCGAGCGCGCCCTCGATCGACACCTGGAAACCGAGCAGGCGCAGCGCCAGCCAGGTTTCGAAAGCCCCGACCATGTAGCCCGCCAGTTGCCAGCAGAAGGTACGGAACATGAGGCCGGTGCGCGACATCAGCGCGTCGATGTCCCGGTCGAGCTGATGGCCGTCGATGCCGACCACGAGCGGATGCGCTCCACCGAACATGCGCCCCGCCCAGCGCTCGATCGCGTGAAAGATGCCGCCGCGCCGCAACAGCACGACCGCGATGACCGGCAGCGGCGCCGAGAGCAGGAGCGCGAGCCCGATCGTGACAATGGTGCGCATCGAGCTGCCATCGCCGGTCGCGGCGACGATCAGCACCAGGCCGAGTGCCGAGAACGCGTACTGCACGGCGATCGTGATCATCACTTCGACGATCACCGTCGCCGTGACGAAACTGCCGTCGCGCATGCGCCAGCGCGCGAGCCGGATGCCAACCAGTTCCCCGCCCACGCCCACCACGGGCAGAAGCCGGTTGACGGCCTCACGCACGGTGGCGATCCACAAGAGGAAGCCGATCGGCAAGCGCTTCGCGAGCAACAGGCGCCAGCCCTGCGCGTCGAGCAGCAGTGGCAGCACGTGGAACGGGATGAGCCAGAGCAGCGCAGGACCCGCCATGCCGATGCTGCGGATGACGTCATGCGCGCCGTTGTGGACGACGAGCGCAATCAGGATCGCAATCCCGACCGGCAAGCCGAGCCATTGGATCCACTTCATCACGCCCCTGCCTCCTGCGCCGGCGCGGACGAACCGGATCGACCCGGACCGCCGAAAAACACGTCGGTGAAACCGCCATGGCGCACGCCCGCCGCTGCGAGCGCCGCCGCAACGCGCGGCGAGACGAGCGCATCGAGTTCGTCGGCGTGGCGATAGGTTTGCATCGACGGGGTAATGGCGCCCTCGCCCGCAACGGCAGGATGGCAGTAGATCTCGCCGACGCCCTGCGCCGGCAGATTCGCGATTGCGGAGAGCAGCACGGCCTCGTCCATCGCGCCGGTTTTAGCCATGCCCACGACGAAATCGTTGTGCGCGATGCCCGCGCGGGCGAGCCGCGTGCGCACGAGATGAAGCCAGGGCTTGAGCGCGAGCGGCGCGCCCGCTTCCAGCGGCAGGCGCATTGCACGCAGCCCGAAGTCGCGGCCG
Organism: Paraburkholderia dinghuensis; assembly: GCF_003837865.1. Lineage (GTDB taxonomy): Bacteria > Pseudomonadota > Gammaproteobacteria > Burkholderiales > Burkholderiaceae > Paraburkholderia > Paraburkholderia dinghuensis. Next base: position 318,551 of record NZ_RQIS01000005.1, read on the forward strand.
ATCTCGAGAATCAGCGAAAGCACGGTGGGATGCAGATGGAAATGCTTGTGCGTGTTGACGTGATCGAGCGCGAGCCCGGTCGCGGCAAACGCCTCGAACTGCGCGCGGATCTCCTTCGCGAGTTGCGCGCGCACGTGCGGCAGAAAGAAGAAGCGCACGCCGTCGAGCGCCATGTTGTCGCCGAAGCGGCCGTTTTCGTCGACGAGCGCGGGAATCTGCACGCGCGGCAGCATCGACGCACCGTCTGCCAGCACGAGATGCAGACCCACGCGCAAGCCCGGCAGACGCCGCGCACGTGCTACGGCATCGGCGGCCGCGGGGGCCGCCACCATCAGACTCGCCGCATCGAGCACACCCTCGCGATGCCCGCACTCGACCGCGGCGTTGACCCGCTCGTGCAGGCCAAAGTCGTCGGCGGTAAAGATCAGCGCGCGCCGATCCTCACCACTGCGGCGAGACGGCCCAACCATCACGCCTCGTGAGCGCGCAGGAAGCGGAAGAACTCCACGCCCTCGCGCAGGCGGCGCTTCATCATGTCCCAGCTCGTGAGCATTTCGCGCACGATTTCCCAGATCTTCGAGGGCCGGAAGTAGAACTCGCGATAGAACTTTTCGAGGTTGTGATAGATCTCGTCGCGCGTGAGGTGCTTATAGCCGATCGCTGCGAGCTGCACACCTTCGCGGGAAACGAGGTTGATGACCTTGTTCTCCGCGAGCCAGCCGTTCTCGACGGCCTGCTTGTAGAGCACCGTGCCCGGATACGGCGCGGCCAGCGACACCTGGATCGTGTGCGGATTGATTTCCTTCGCGTACTCGATCGTCTTCTTGATGGTTTCCTGCGTCTCGCCCGGCAGACCGAGGATGAAGGTGCCGTGGACCTTGATACCGAGCTTCTTGCAGTCCGCGCTGAAGCGTCGCGCGAAGTCCGTGCGCACGCCCTTCTTGATGTTCACGAGGATCTGGTCATCGCCCGACTCGAAGCCGACCAGCAACAGGCGCAGGCCGTTTTCCTTCATGACCTTGAGCGTCTCGTACGGCACGTTCGCCTTCGCATTGCACGACCACGTCACGCCGAGCTTGCCGAGCCCGCGCGCGATTTCCTGGACGCGCGGCAGATCGTCGGTGAAGGTGTCGTCGTCGAACATGATCTCCTTGACTTCAGGCATGTTGTCGCGAATCCACTTCACTTCTTCGATCACGCTCGCCACCGAGCGCGTGCGGTAGCGATGGCCGCCCACCGTCTGCGGCCACAGGCAGAACGTGCAGCGCGACTTGCAGCCGCGACCCGTGTAGATCGAGACGTACGGGTAGTTCAGGTAGCCGATGAAGTAGTTCTCGATCTTCAGATCGCGCTTGTAGATCGGAGCGACGAACGGCAGTTCGTCCATGTTCTCGATCATCGGACGATCTGCGTTGTGCTCGATCGAGCCGTCCTTCGCGCGCCAGCTCAAGCCCTTGATTTCGGGGAACGGCTTGCCCTCGGCCACTTCCTTGCAGGTGTAGTCGAATTCTTCGCGGCAGACGAAGTCGATCGCCGCGGTCGCGGCGAGCGAGTTGTGCGCATCGACTGCGACCTTCGCGCCCACCATGCCGACGAGGATCGACGGCTTGCGCTTCTTGAGGTCTTCCGCGAAGAGCGCATCGGTCGGGAACGACGGCGTGCTCGTGTGGATGATGACGAGATCGAAGTCGTCGGCGATCTTGAGCGTCTCATCGACGGAGAGGCCATCGGCCGGTGCGTCGAGCACGCGGCTGTCCGGCACGAGCGCCGCGGGCTGCGCAAGCCACGTCGGATACCAGAACGAACGGATCTCACGCTTCGCCTGATAGCGCGAACCTGCGCCACCGTCGAAGCCGTCGTAGGACGGGGCCTGCAAAAACAGCGTTTTCATGCGATGAAAGCTCCGGCAACCCGGGGTGTATCGGGCAAAAGTGAAAATTTAAAAATTAAACGCGGCGCGCGCCGCCCTTGCGGCACGCGCGACAAACCTGAAATCAACGGCCGTCGGACACCTCGACGGCCGGACGCTGCCCGGACGCCGCGACGCCCGCATTCGCCACCGGCACGCGCACGCCCCGCCAGACCACATGCGAGCCGAATCCGGCAGCGAGCCATTGCAGCATGAGCAGCGTGTCGCGCAGCGGTACGAGCGGCAAATCGCGCCAGAACGTGCGCCAGCTGGCGCTGCTTCGTGCGTGCAGCACCGAACGCGCGATGATACCCCCTATCGTGCTCAAACCGAGCGCGGCCATGGCGGCAGAAGTGGTACCGGTGCCCGCGAGCGCCGGCGAGGCGCCCGAGGCAAGCGCGAATGCGAGCACCGCGCCGAACACGATCCACGGCGACGTGAACGTGATAAAGAGCGAGGCGAAGCCCGCCGGATTCACTGAGCGGATCGTGCGCATCCAGCGCGTCTCGCGCAGCCACAACGCCCCGAAGGTCGGCTCGATGACGTCGGTGGCGACGACGACGGGCGCGAGCACCGTCGCGAGGCCATGGTCGCGCGCGAAGCGGGCGAGCAGATAGTCGTCGGCGAGGCAGTCCTTGAGCGAGGCGAAACCGCCGATGCGCTCAAGCGTCGCACGCGAAAGCGCGAGCGTCGCACCGAAGCCGAACGCGCGCGAGCCCGTGCTATGCGCGACGCGCACCGAGGGCGCGAACCATTCGTTGATGAAAAGCGCGCCGACGCGCGGCCAAAAGCCGCCGACGCTGCGTGCGTAATAGAGACAGGTGACCACGCCGACCGAAGAATCGGCGAGCGGCGCCGTGACGATATCGAGGTAGTCGGGCTCGACGGCAATATCGCTGTCGGCGACGATCAGCGCGTCGTAGCGCGCACGCGCCGCCAGGTTGATCAGGTTGCTGACCTTGAGGTTACTGCCGTAGACGCGCGCGTCGATGACGAGTTCGATGTCGTGCCCCGGATAGGCGGCCTGCAACTGGCGCACAACGGCAATGGCCGGATCGGTGGGCGACGAGACGCCGAAAAGCAGCTGAAAACGCGGGTGGTTCTGTTCGCAGAAGGTCGCGAGATTTTCGTAGAGACGCGGTTCGGCCCCACACAAAGGCTTGAGCACGCTCACGGGTAGCGGCTTGCTCGCACGCGCGCGCCGCGCCGCTGCGCGCACCTGCGACGCGGAGCCGTGGCGCGGCATCGTCAACGCGGCAAAGACGGCGTAGAGCGTCACCACACAGCACAGCGCGATCGCGAGCCACCAGACCAATGGCAACTGCACCGTCATGCGAGCCCCCCCGGCAGCTCGATCCGCATGGCCCGCTTCTGCCCGGCGGCGGTTCCGGTGGTTCCGGACGTTCCGATACCTACGCCGCTCGCTTCACCCGCGTTGGTCAGATCAGGCGAATCGCCTAGTACCATTTACACAACCCTGAATTTCGGAAAAAAACAAACGCACAGCCGCGCAGCAACGCGTGTTCCCAACCGGAAACTGGCCGCAGGAATGCGCCTTGGCGGATGCAGCGGAACTTGGCGGGCTAACTGATCAAGCAGTAACGGAAATATGCCGTAACATGCGAACTGCTCGCGCCCCGGTTCGGCGCGGAAAAAAATTGTATCAGCAACCTCCCCGGCCCGCTTCAGGGCACGCAGCAAAACTGCTTCTCACCGTTGCAAATACGGCAAATATTTCAGCTTTCGAGCAGTTCGCCTCTGTTTAGCGGATTTTTTGAAATGCGATTGAAAATAAATTGAAATATCCGTTCGACGAATCCGCATCAAAACCGCTCGGCAAATGTTGCCGGATTCGAATTTCAACTCTCCCCACTCACCAACCGCGGCAACCTGTCGCATAGCGTAACCATGCCGACGACATGGGCTCCGGTTCGGCGTCGGCAGGCACCGGGACGCTCGGGCACAATGGCCGGACCTCACGCGCGGCTTGCGTCGCCTCAGGGCGGCCAACCCGGCCGGCGCCTCACAAAACACGAAACACCATGATTCCGTTCTCCGTCCTCGATCTCTCGCCGATTCCCGCCGGCTCTAACGCCGGTGCCGCCTTGCGCAACACGCTCGACCTCGCCCAGCACGCCGAACGCTGGGGCTACCGTCGCTACTGGCTCGCCGAGCATCACAACATGGCGGGCATCGCCAGCGCTGCGACGTCGGTCGTGATCGGCTACGTCGCGGGCGGCACGCGCACGATCCGGGTCGGCGCGGGCGGCATCATGCTGCCGAACCACGCGCCGCTCGTGATCGCCGAGCAGTTCGGCACGCTCGAATCGCTCTACCCCGGGCGCATCGATCTCGGGCTCGGCCGCGCGCCCGGCACCGACCAGACGACGGCGCGTGCGCTGCGGCGCGACCTGCAGTCGAGCAGCGATGCCTTCCCCGACGACGTCGTCGAACTCCAGCGCTATTTCTCAGCGCCGGTGGAGGGCCAGCGCGTGCGCGCGGTGCCCGGCGCGGGACTCGGTGTGCCGCTCTATATCCTCGGGTCGAGCCTGTTCGGCGCCCAGATGGCAGCGGCCATGGGTCTGCCCTTCGCGTTCGCTTCGCACTTCGCGCCGGACCACCTGCTGACGGCGTTGCGACTCTACCGCTCGCAGTTCCGGCCGTCGGCCACGCTCGCCAAGCCTCATGCGATCGTCGGCGTCAATGTGTTCGCCGCCGCCTCCGACGATGAAGCCCGCTTCCTGTTCACGTCGCTTCAGCAGCAGTTCATCAACCTGCGGCGCGGTACGCCGGGGCAACTTCAGCCACCTGTCGAGAAAATCGAGGCGAATGAACTGGAACTCGCGGGTGTCGCGCACTCGCTCGCGTGCTCGGTGGTGGGCGCGCGCGATACCGTGCGCGCGGGGCTCGCTTCGGTCATCGAGCAGACCGGCGCGGACGAGCTGATCGTCACCGCGCAGATCTACGACCATGCCGCCCGGCTGCGTTCGTTCGAGATCACTGCGGAAGTGCGCGAGGAGTTGGGCACGGGGCGGTGAGCGGCGCTGGTTTGGGTGGTGCTACCGTAGGTGCCATCCCTTCATTGTTGCGCGAGTACGTCCAGCTAAGGCGCCGCACCTGCACCGGCATGCTCTGGTTTTTTTGCGTTCAACCTGGTGTGGGTCGGGCTCGCCATCCGTCTCGCTCAACCACCGTACGGCCTGAGTGCCGCGGCAATTGGCTCATATAGCCTCGCCGGCGTGCTCGGACTCGCTGTGACACGCATCGCGGGACGACTCACCGATCGATTCGGTGGCCGTGCAGTCATCCGCTATGGATTGGCTGTGTCGGCAATTTCAACCCTGGTACTCGACGTTTCGCTCGGTCGACCAGGCTGGTTAGTCGTTTCGCTTGCAACGTTTGATGCGGGCTGCTTTGCCGCTCAGGTTGCGAACCAGGCGGGTGTCGTCGCGATTCAGCCGGCTCGCGCCGGTGCGTTGAATGCGGCATACCTGACCCTCTACTACGGGGCCGGAGCCTGCGGCGCCGTGGCGGCCGGGATACTCGTCGAACTTGCCGGCTGGGACGTGATGATGGTCGTGGCCGCCATCGCAATCACGGCGGCAGCATTGGTCAATATGACGTCGGCCACGATCAACGTGCCAATAGAATCGACGCGGACCGGTTGAGCGGACCTGCCCCTGATCGCGCTGCCGTACGTTGGGTAAGCCGGTCGGCGAACGAGAACAACCAGCGACCAGGTTCGGACAAAAGCCGTTGGGTGAGGACGTCCGAAAGTGGTCGACCACGGCCCGAAGCGGTCGTCGGGTAGCGACGTTCAGGCATTGATCCAGGCTCGCGCCTGTTCCAGCTCGCTAACATGGAACGCCTTGATTTCAGCCTTTGTAAAGAACCGCGCCAGATGCATCGAGGCGTGAATCCAGGCCGCGTCGGCCACTACCGCTGCGCGCGTTACCTTGCGGGCGACGGAGACGCCGAGCGTCAAATCCGTCCACAGCGCCTTCGGCTCGATACCGCTGAAATGCTCAATGCGTTCGAGGACACGGGTCTTTCCGTTCCGTTCAAGATCGCCACGCATGCGCTCGATGGCTTCACGTAGTTCGAGGTCGGTGATTTTGCCTTCGACGGATATTTCGATGACCGACGAATCGGGGATGGTGTGATAAAGGATCATGGTGGGACCCCTGGTCAGGGAGGCGTTACACGCTCAGGCACGGATGAGTCTGGCGTTCGATGACTTCCCCATAGTACCCCTTTCCACGCGCCCGGTTAGGTTCACCTGGCGGCCATCTTTTTTAGTCGCCGCCTTCCAGCACGTCCGTGAGGTAGGCGACATCCTCTGCCTCGGAGAGCGGTGTTGCCAGATGTTCGCCAAAGAGCGCCAGAGCCTCCTTCGTGTAGGGTTGCTCCCAGTGCCAATCCAGCGCGGCCTGATCCTTCCAGCGCTCATACACCACGTATCTGTCTTCGCTGCCCTTCACCTTGAACATCTGGAACTCGTTGTTGCCCGGCTCCATTCTCGTGAGGCGGATGCCCGGCACCATCGTCTCCAGCACCTTCCCGGCCGAGCCTGGCTTGAACTGGAGGTTGAGCATCACGATCACTTCGCCGGATGCGGTCGTTTGGGTGTTTGGGTTCATGGCTGCGGATCCTCCGGCTGCGGCCGGTCAAGATCGATGATGGCCAGTGGTGACATGTCACTCTCCTGTCTGGTTGCTTGTGTGTTGTTGAAACGACAACTTACAACGATACCCATCGGTATCGTGTTGCGGCAGTATGATACTGATCGGTATCATTAGTCAACAGGGCAATCCGAAATGCTCCGGCCGGATGACCGGCAGCTCTCCCAATCTCCAGGAAACATGATGGTTCACGCACTTTCGCCTCGCGAACGCATCATCGAAGCCGCGCAGTCGCTCTTTTATCGTGAGGGCATTCGCGGCATAGGTGTCGAGGCCATTGCCTCAGCGGCAAACACCAACAAAATGGCGATCTATCGCCACTTCGATACCAAAGACGATCTGGTCGTGCATTGGCTGACCTCCGTTGCCGACGAGTACGAGCAGATGTGGAGTCATTGGGAAAATATGCATCCTGGGGATCCGGCATCGCAACTCAAGGCGCTGGTCCTTTCCGTGGTGCAACGCCTTCGCAGCGAAGGAAATCGAGGGTGTGCTCTCGCGAACAGCCTCGCGGAACTTCCCGACGAGCACCATCCCGCTCGCAAGGTGATCGACCAGCACAAGAAAGCTCAGGTGCAGCGCATTCAAGCCCTTTGCAGCGAGGCCGGGTTAGAAAATCCGGAACATTGCGCGATGGTCTTGCATCTGTGCTTTGAGGGTGCACAGGTGGCGGCGCAATCTTTAGGCGCAGATCTTGTGGCTACGCACCTGGAGGCTTTAGTCGACGCGATGCTGGAGGCACGGGGCGTGGCACGCCCCTGGAATGACGCAGGAAGCCGCCGACATAGCAAGGCTCCTGGTAAGAAGTGATGCGTTTGTCAAGGTGAGAGCGTTCTTGTCATACGCCCGTTGCATGGACGTCCGTTTGCAGGATGGAGCCGGCATCTGAGCGTCGCAACCGCAGAACGAGCGGGGGCCAGAAATAAACCGATCCGCCCGCGCGAAAGTCCCCGCCTGGAGCTTAGGCAAGCCGTGAGAGGACCGGGCGAGCCACGAGACTCGCCCGCTTGAGCTGACGCGACAGCGTCACCGTATGCGGCGCGACAGTGCGCTGCGTGGACCCATTTGATCGCTCAGTTGCTTTTCGGCGCCGCCGCCAGCCAGTCCAACAGCGCCTTATGAAATGCCTGTGGGTCCTGAATCTGCGGCGCGTGCCCTAGCTCCGGGAATTCCACCAAGGTCGCGTGCGGAATCGCTTTCGCGGCCGCCTTGGCGAGTTCCGGGTAATGACCGAGCTTCGCACGCACATCCGGCGGCGCAAGGTCCTTACCGATCGCGGTCGTGTCCTTGTCGCCGATCATCAGCAGCGTCGGCATCTGCAACTGGCCGAGTTCATAAACGACCGGCTGCGTGTAGATCATGTCGTAAAGCAGCGCGGAGTTCCACGCGACGATCTGCTTGCCCGGTCCGCGATACATACCCGCGAGCATCTGCACCCATGGTTCGTATGCGGCATTCCATTGGCCCGCGTAGTAGGTCGCTTGCTCGTAGCGGCGGATACTGTCGGCCGTCGTCTTCAATTCGCGCGCATACCAGTCGTCGACCGATAGCGACGGCACGCCCTTCGCCTTCCAGTCCTCGAGCCCTATCGGGTCGACCAGCACCAGTTGCTGCGTCTCGCCCGGGTACATCAACGCATAGCGGATCGCGATCATGCCGCCGGTCGAATGGCCGATCATCGTCGCGCGCTCGACGCCGAGCGACTGCAGCAGCGCATGCGTGTTGCGCGCGAGTTGCTGGAAGGTGAACTGATAGCCCTCCGGCCTGCTCGACGTTTCCGTCTGCAACCCGTTTGGCGTTGGCCTGAGGGGAGCGGCGACCTTGCTCGATTTGCAGAAACCGATCTGATCCGGCGCGATCACACGGTAGCCCGCATGGGTCAGTTCGTCGATTGTCGCGTCCCAGGTGGCGGCGCAGAAGTTCTTGCCGTGCAGCAGCACGACCGTGCGGCCATTGGGGTTCACAGGCTGCACGTCCATGTACGCCATATGCAGCGACTGCCCCTGCGACGTGAACGCGAATTCGTGAACCGTATGCGGATAGCTGAAGCCCTCGAGTTCGGGGCCATAGGCGGGACCGTCGTCGGCGAAAGCGGCATGGCAGAACGCAGCGGCACAGCACGCGGCGGCGAAGGCGGAAAGCTTGCGGATCAAGGTCATGAGCGGGTCAGTTGGACATTCGTCGGATCAGTCTGTTGAGAACGTGGCTGGATGCGCTGTGCCGGGCAAGCCGCGGCCCCGGTCTGCGACGGCAGGACCGCCGTACCTCGACGCAAGATAGTGCCGCATGGCCCGACGGCGCGCACGCATCGCCCGCGATTCTAGCCTCCAGCGCTCCCGCCGCCTTGTCCCGGAGCGTCCATGCGCCGCCGCTCATGTTCACGGTGCGCCGCTGACTGATCGACGACATGTGCTCGCGATTCGCACTGCGCGCCATTCGGTGCTAGAACACATATTGCAGGCGAACAGCGACGCCGGCGGCGCAGGCAGGCACAACGCGAACGCGCCGGCTCATCCGGGGGCATAAGGTGGAGCAACGACCATCTTTCATGGGACCGGAGTAAGTGCTCTGCATGGGGCCGGAGTAAGCGCTGAAGCGCTAACTCCGACCGACAGCTAAAGCGCCAACTCCGGTCAACACAGGAGACGCCCATGGACACTCCGGCAACCCGCACCGATCTGCAACGCGCGACACTAGCAATCGTGCTCGCGGGCGGACGCGGCACGCGGCTCGGCCCGCTCACCAACAAGCGCGTCAAACCGGCCGTCTACTTCGGCGGCAAATACCGCATCATCGATTTCGCCCTGTCGAATTGCCTGAATTCGGGCATCCGGCGCATCGCCGTCGTCACGCAGTACAAGGCCCATTCGCTTCTGCGCCACCTGCAACGCGGCTGGGGCTTCCTGCGCGGTGAGTTCAACGAGTTCCTCGACCTGTGGCCCGCGCAGCAGCGTGTCGAAGGCGCGCACTGGTATCGCGGCACCGCCGATGCCGTCTACCAGAACCTCGACATCATCCGCTCCATCGCACCGAAGTACGTGGTCGTGCTGGCCGGCGACCACGTCTACAAGATGGACTACACGCGCATGATCGCCGACCATGCAGCCAGCGGCGCCGACTGCACCGTGGGTTGCATCGAGGTGCCGCGACTCGAAGCGCGCGCGTTCGGCGTGATGGCCGTCGACGAGTCGCGCCGCGTGACCGGCTTCGTCGAAAAACCCGACGATCCGCCCGCGATGCCGGGCCGCCCCGACATCGCGCTCGCCAGCATGGGCATCTATGTGTTCGAGACGGCCTACCTCATCAAGCTGCTCGAAGAGAACATCTCGATGTCGGCGACCGATCACGATTTCGGCAAGGACATCATCCCGCGCGTGGTCACCCAGGGCCACGCGATCGCGCATCCGTTCAGCCTCTCGTGCGTCACTTCGGACGCCACCACCGAGCCGTACTGGCGCGACGTCGGCACCATCGACGCCTACTGGTCCGCGAACCTCGATCTCGCGTCGACAATACCCACACTCGATCTCTACGACCGCACCTGGCCGATCTGGACCTACCAGGAACAGTTGCCGCCCGCGAAATTCGTGCGCGACCTGAACGGCCTGCAGGGCTCGGGCACGAACCTGATCGTCTGCGGCGGCTGCGTCATCACGGGGTCGCAGATTTCGCGCTCGGTGCTCTCGTCGAATGTCGTCGTGAAGTCGTTCTGCAACATTGCCGAGGCCGTGTTGTTGCCACAGGTGACGGTCGGCGCGAGTTCCCGCCTGCGCACGGTCGTGGTCGATCGCGGTTGCGAAATCCCGGACGGCACCGTGATCGGCGAAGACCCGGCGCGCGACGCCGAACGGTTCTATCGCACCGAGAGCGGCGTCGTGCTGGTCACGCAGGAGGCGCTCGCGCGCCTGCGGGGATGAAGCACGCGGCGGCGTGCACGCCGATCGATGTGCGCGACGTGGGCGCTCGCCGTGTTTCAAGCAGCACGCGAGCGCCCCGCCGCCGCTGGCACGAGCGCGAGTGCGAGGCGCAACGCAGGCACGGCTCATCGGGCGCGCGGTGCGCCGGCGCGTCTGCAGCGAACCCGAACCAACCCTGAACCGCGTCGCCCAGCACCGAGAGGACACCCGAGCGATGACCATCCGCGTCCTGCATGTAGCTAGCGAGCTCTATCCGCTCCTGAAGACCGGCGGACTCGCCGACGTCACCGCCGCCCTGCCCGCCGCCCTGATCGAACAGGGTGCCGACGCCCGTCTGCTGCTGCCGGGCTTCGCGAGCATCGCGCAGGGACTCGCCGATCTGCATCCCGTGGCGCGGCTCGAACGCACGTTTGGGGCGCCGCAGGCGTCGCTCGAACTAGGCCGCGTCCCAGGGAGCGATCTGCCCGTCTACATGATCCGCGCCGACGCCTTCTACTCGCGCCCCGGCAACCCGTATCTCGACGCCGAGCACGTCCCCTACGGCGACAATGCCCAGCGTTTCGCGCTGCTCGGCTGGGCGGCCGCGCAACTCGTGCAGCACGCCGATCCCGCATGGGCGCCGCAGATCGTGCAGGCGCACGACTGGCACGCGGGCCTCGTTCCCGCCTACCTGCGCGCCGCGGCGCGCGAGCGCGGCCTGCCGCACGGCCGCTCGCTCGCGCGTACGGTCTTCACGGTTCACAACCTCGCCTACCAGGGCATTTTTCCCGCACAGCAGTTCGCGAATCTCGGCCTTCCCAGCGATTTCTTCGACATGCACGGCGTCGAGTTCTACGGACAACTGTCGTTTCTGAAAGCCGGTCTCTACTACGCCGACAAGATCACGACGGTCAGCCCGACGTACGCACGCGAGATCCAGACGGTCGCCCAGGGCGGCGGCCTCGAAGCGCTGCTGCGGGGCCGCTCGCACGATCTCGTGGGGATCCTCAACGGCGTGGACTACACGGTCTGGAACCCAGCCACCGATGGATCGATCGCCATGCATTATTCCGCCGGCCACATGAGCGGCAAGTTGCGCTGCAAGACGGCGCTGCAGGCACGCCTGAAGCTGGCGCAGAAACACGACGCACCGGTGTTCGGCGTGGTGAGCCGCCTCACCGAACAGAAGGGCCTCGATCTGCTGCTCGGTGCCCTGCCCGAGATCGTCTCGCGCGGCGGCCAGCTCGTCGTGCTCGGCACCGGCGATGCGAGCCTCGAACAGGGCTTCACGCGCGCTGCGCGCCAGCACCCCGACGCGGTCGCGGTCGAACTCGGCTTCGATGAGACGCTCGCGCATGCGATCGTCGCAGGCTCCGACGTGATCGCCGTGCCTTCGCGCTTCGAACCGTGCGGGCTCACACAGCTCTACGCGCTCGCTTACGGCGCGCTGCCACTCGTGCATCGCGTCGGCGGACTCGCGGACACCGTCGTCGACGCGTCGCTCGAAAATCTCGCCGATGGCCTCGCCACCGGTTTCGTGTTCGAGCGCTTCGAACCGGACGCGCTCACGGCCGCGATCCGCCGCGCCTTCGCGCTCTATGCACGCAGCCACGACTGGCGCGACACGCGCACTCACGCGATGCAACAGGATTTCGGCTGGGCGGCTTCGGCCCAGCGGTATCTCGCGCTCTATCGCGAGTTGCTCTGAATTCCGCACTCGCCACACTCGTCGCACTCGCCTCGAACACGCTGCCCGCCGCGTACAACAAAGCCTGCACAAGCCAGTCGACTGCACGCGTGGAATTCGGTTATCGTTGTTGCATTGCAATCAACGCGACCCGGGCGCCGTCGCCGTCAGCGAGAGCGAATCCAGCGGATCAACCATGATCAACGTCCTGAGCATCCAGTCGCACGTCGTGTTCGGCCACGCCGGCAACAGCGCCGCCGTGTTCCCGATGCGGCGGCTCGGCATCAACGTCTGGCCGCTGAACACCGTGCAGTTCTCCAATCACACGCAATACGGCCACTGGACCGGCAGCGCGATCGACGCACAGCAGATGTCCGACCTCGTCGACGGCATGGGCGCCATCGGCGCCCTGCCGCGCTGCGACGCCGTGCTCTCGGGCTACCTCGGTGCGCCCGAACAGGCCGAGGCCGTGATCGACATCGTGCGCGCCGTGAAAGCAGCCAACCCGCACGCACGCTATTTCTGCGACCCGGTGATGGGCACCGCCGACGGCTGCAGTGTGGCGCCGGGTATCGAGGCATTCCTCGTCGAGAACATGCCCGAAGTGGCCGACGTGTTGATGCCGAACCACGGCGAACTGCAACGCCTCGTCGGCCGCGAGATCGAAACCACCGAGGAAGCGGTCATCGCGTGCCGGGAGGTGCTTCGGCGCGGCCCCGCGTTGATGCTCGTGAAGCACCTGCTCGACCGCAACAGCCCCGCCGACCGTTTCAACATGCTCGTCGTGACCCCAGACGAGGCGTGGGTCGCACAGCGTCCGCTCTATCCGTTCGCGCGGCAGCCCGTCGGTGTCGGCGACGTGACAAGTGCCGTGTTCGTCGCGCGGCTGATGCTCGGCGACCCGCTGCGCCACGCGCTCGAGCACACGCTCGCCGCCGTCAACGCCGTGGTCAAGACGACGTGGGACGCGGGCCGCTACGAGCTCGAGATCGTCGCCGCACAGGATCAGATCGCGCGGCCGCGCGAGTGGTTCGACGCGTGGGCCGTCGATACGGTTTGACATAGCCTCGCCGAGACACGGCGCGCCCGCACACGCGCGGGCGGCATACGGCGTGCTGCATTCGGCCCGCTCGCTCAACCAGAGCCTATAATGCCGGCCGCGCGCCTTGCGCACCACGATTGAAGAGATTGACCGATGTCCCACCCTATCCGCAGCGAACAGGAAGAACATTTCGAGCAGCTTTGCCTTGACGTCGACGCCGGCGTGACGCACGAGCAGGAAGCCATCGAATACTTCGAGACGCAAACCCACGAACCCGACTTCGACGCAGCAATCTGGCTCGACATCGCGCTCTATCACGCGCCCGAAGTGGCGCGCGGCATCATCGATTTCGTCGACGAAAGCGACCGCGCACGCAGCGACATCGCCCAGACGATCGCTGACAACCTCGACATTGCATACGGCGACGACGACTGCGAGCGTTTCACTGAAACGCTGCGCTTCGCGCTGGCTAACGGCGTGCCGGTCGATTTCGACGTGTTGCTCGACGGCTGCAACCGCGCACTCGACGATCTCGAAGACTGGGCCGACGAAGACACGAAGGGGCCGCTCGTCCAGCTTCGCGAAACGCTGATGGAAATGCAGAGCGGTCATTGAGCCGCCCGGCGCCATTCCCTTGACGCCGCTCGGTCACTGATCACCCGCCCTGCGCGCGCACAACGATTTGTGCGTGCGTATCGCGCTGGATGCGTACCAGCGCGTCGCGCATCTGCGCGAATTCCTCCGCCGAGCACATCTGATGACCGAAGCGCGCCGTAAGGTGGCGCAGGATTTGCACCGTGCGCGAGGCCGTATCGAACACGTAGTGCGCCGAATAGGCGAGCGGCGCGTCAGCCGCGCCCTGCACACTCGCATCGTGCGGCATGTCAGTCACGCGCACATTGGCGGGCAACCGGATCTGCGACGACTCGTCGAACTCTCCGCCGATGCAGGTCCACGGCTGTGTGCGGCGCGGCTGCGCGAGCCAGTTGTCGATCTGCGTGGCGATGCCGCCCGAGAAGCTCGATAGCGCAGGCAGCGCCGTGGTGCCATCAGGCCATACGAAATGGTCGAGCGTGCCTTCGGTCGTCGTCGAAAACGGACCCGAGGTCGCGTCGGGCGCGCTCGTCGTGATGCGTGCCGTGCCGTTGAGTCCTGTCTGCCGCAAACGTTGCGTCGCCAGCTGGTGCGCGGCCTCGCGCGTCGCGCGGCGAAACGTGTTGCGTTCGAGTTCCGCAGTCGCGCCGTCGTCCTCGACGTAGTAGCGGTACGTGGCGTCGCCATCACCGCCGACGCCGATCGCGAGCTTCGCGTCGCGCGCATGCGGTTGCGTCGCGGGTGTGCGCACGAGCACGCCGTCGTCCACCAGCAGCGCGGGCCGGTCCATCACACCTGCAGGCAGATAGCCGAACGCGACGCCACCCGATGTCGTATCCGCGAACAGTCCGAGATCGGGCAGCCACGTAACCACGTGATTGATCCCCGCGTCGCCGTAGCCCGGCACTGCGGGCAGCGTATAGACCGGGCCGATGTTCACCAGCGCCGCTTCTGCACGGATGCCCGCCGCCGCCAGCAGCGCGGTGAACAGCGCGACATGGTCCTTGCAGTCGCCATAGCGGTTGCGCAGGATATCGACGGCGCGATGCGGCACGGTCGCGCTCTCACCGAGAAACAGCGCCACGTAGCGGATGTTGAAACGCATCCAGTCGTAAATGCGTGCCGCCGCTTCCCGCGGGCCGTTCGTGCCTGCGACCAGCGCTTGCGCGAGTGCCGCAATCGACGGATCGGTTGCACTCGAATCGGCGGCCGCCTCACGATAGCGCGTGGCAAAAGCCGCGAAGTTGGGCAGGGTCGTCACCATCAGGCGGTCGCCCCAGTTCGCGTAGCCCACCGCGCCCGGTTCGAGCGGCGCATAGGGTCCATGCCGGTAGTCGAACGTGTAGAGCGTGCGGCCATTTTCGGTGACGGGCGGGAGCGCGACATACCCGCGCGCATCGACGTAGAGCGGCACGTCGGCGGGCAGATCGAAGATGAGTCGCTGGAACTCGACGGGCTCGCCCGTCGGTTCGACGGAATACGCAAACGCGCCCCTTTCCAGCGGCTTCGTCCGGCGCTTGCCGAAGGATAGATGCACCCGCGAGCCCGGCTGCACGCCGGGGAAGATCACTGCGCGCAGCACACCCTCGTCGAAGGTCGGCGCGCCCGCCGGGCGCGGCTCCTGCACATCGCGGATGCCCTCCGGGCCAACAGGATGAACCACATCGTCCGGCCCGATGGTTTCGGCCGACAGGTTCGTTATTGTTTCGGCTTCCTTATTGAACCAGACATAGCGCTCTGCCACCTGATCGACGCCAGCAGTCGTGTTCGCACGCATCACATAATCGTCGTGTTCGACGATCGAGCCGTCTTTCTGGACGATGAACAAGTGTACGTCGCGTTCAAGTGTGACCGGTGCCTCGACTATCACGTCGCTCTGGTCGCGTGCGTTGGGTGTTTGTGCCAGCGCCGGTCCTGCAGCAACCGCCAGCGCGAGGCAAAGTGCGCCGGAACCAGGCGACGCAACCGCAAACCTACGCGCGAACATGCTGCCCGCGCACCGCGCCGGGCGACGAGATTGCCGCCAGCCGACGCGCAAGTTGAACTGCACGCCGGGCGCACGACCCGAGCCTGTGGGCGACGTTTTCGGCCTTTTCAACCAACTGGTCGGCGCCGGCGAAAAGCGTCCTTCCGGTCGGCGATCTGACGATTGCGTCGCGCCCTGGCTTTGCGAGCGTGCGTTTCAGTTCAGCGGAGACTGCATGCACCTCGACCTCCGACGACGATAACCACGTCTGTCGTTGTAGCACATCGACGCGCACGGCGCTGACCGCGCCCATCCCCCGCGAACGGCGAATTACGAGGGCGCGCTGCACCCTTCTTCGATCGCACGCAGCAGTGACAGCGCAATACCCTCGGCGGCGAGCCGCACGTCTTCGAGAGACGGATACGATGGCGCGATGCGCAAATGACTGTCCTGTGGATCGACGCCGTACGGGAACGCCGCCCCCGCTGGCGTGAGGATCAGCCCGGCGAGCGCCGCGAGTTCGACCGTACGCCGCGCGCAGCCCGATGGTGCATACAGACTGATGAAATAGCCACCGCGCGGTACGTTCCAGCGCACGCCCGGCACGCGTGAGAGACGTGCGCGAAATACGGCATCGACTGCGTCGAATTTCGGTCTGAGCAGCGCGCGATGTTGCTCCATCAGCGCTTCGAGCGTCGCCCGATCGCGAACGAAACGCACATGACGCAACTGGTTCAGTTTGTCGGGGCCGATGCTGCGAACCGCCGTATGCCGCTGCCACCACGCTACGTTGTGCGGCGACGCTGCGAACCACGCGAGCGCGCCGCCAGCAAACGTCACCTTCGATAGCGACGCAAACATCAACAAGCGATCCGCGTGACCCGCCTCAGTGCAAGCCTGCAACGCGTCGAGTGTCGTGAGCCTTTCATCACCGAGGTGATGGAAGCGGTAGGCGTCGTCCCAGAACAGGCGGAAATCCGGCGCGGCTGTCGGCATCGACGCGAGACGGCGCACCACGTCGCCCGAAAAGATCGCGCCCGTCGGGTTGCTGTAAAGCGGCACGCACCAGATACCCTTGATCGACGCGTCGGCGCGCACGAGTTGCTCCACCGCGTCCATGTCGGGGCCGTCGTCGCGCATCGGCACGGCGATCATGCGCACGCCGAGCGCCTCGCAGATCTGAAAGTGACGGTCGTAGCCGGGCGCCGGACACAGAAACGCGATCTCACCCTGTGCGCGCCACGGGGCACCACTACCCTCGCCCACCGGCACGCCATGGAGCAGCGCGAATACGAGTGCGTCGTGCATCAGTTCGAGGCTCGAGTTGCCCGCTGCGATCACCTGCGCGGCCGGAACGCCGAGCAACGACGCGCCGAGTTCGCGTGCCTCGGGCAGCCCGGCAGGTAGCCCGTAATTGCGGCAGTCGAAGCCGTCACGCGCAAGATGGCCTGTCTCGCGCGCCGTCTCGATCAGCGCCCGCGAGAGATCGAGCTGCTCGGGCGCGGGCTTGCCGCGTGACATGTCGAGGTGCAGTTTCAGTTCCCTGAATCGTTCGTAAGTCAAAGTATCTGGCGACGTCATTAGCATGTCGTTCCGGCCGTCACGCGGCGCGCTCAATGAGTGGAGCCTCAGTATGGCGTCGGCCTTATGTTCAGACAAACGCGTTATATTGATGTTTTGAATCAGTTTTTCTTATATCGATGAAGACCCTCGATCTCGACGTGCTCGCGATGGTCGTCGCCGTGGCCGACGCGGGCAGCTTCGTGCGCGGCGCAACGCTCGTGCATCGTACCCAGGCGGCGGTGAGCATGCAGATCCGGGCGCTGGAAGCGTCGCTCGGCAAGCCGCTTTTCGTTCGCGCGCCACGAAACGTCACGCCCACGCAGGACGGACACACGCTCATCGCCTACGCCCGGCGCATGCTCGCGCTGCGCGACGAAGCGTGGGCCACGCTCGCACATCCGGAGGTGAAGGGGCGCGTGTCGATCGGCGTACCCGACGACTATGCGTCGTCGCTGCTGCCGCCTGTGCTGCGCAAGTTCTCCGCGAGCTGGCCCAAGGTCGAGATCCAGGTGATCGGATTGCCGAGCAGCGCGCTCGCGCCGCTCGTGAAGGACAACAAGATCGATCTCGCCTGTGTGACGCGCATGCGCGGGCTGCCGGGCGAATTCATCCGGCTGGAACCCATGGTGTGGGCCGCGCCGCCCGCGGCCGTCAGCGCGGCAACCGGCCGTGAAATCTGGCGCGAACGCCCGCTGCCCGTCGCCCTGTTCGGCGCGGGCAGCGTGGCGCGCGCGAACGCCATCCACGCGCTGGAGCGCGCGAAGATCGCCTATCGTACGTCGTATGAAAGCCCGAGCCTGATGGGGTTGTGCAGCATGGTCGCGGCGGGACTCGCGATTGCGCCCCTCGCGCGCTGCGCGGTACCGGACACGTTCGTGACACTCGGCCGTGCACAGGGATTACCGAAGCTGCCCGACCTCGAAGTGGTGCTTGCGCGCAGCGCTCGCTCGAACCGGGCGCCGTGTGATTTTCTCGCCGAGCAGATCCTCACGGAACTGCGCGTCTAGCGCGGGCGCGGCGTTCATTCGTCGCCGAGGCGCGCGAGCAGTTCGTAGAGCTTCGACACGTGGCGCAACAGCAATTCTCGATGCTTCTCGATCTGCTCGACCCGGCCCATGAGATCCGCGCAAACACGTCCGTCGGGGTCGGTCGCCGCGATCGCGTCTTCGATTCGCGCGCGCAAGATGTTCGGCTCGACCGGCGGCACGCTCAGATGGCGTTCGAGCCTGCGCACGTCCTGCACGGCCAGATCGCGGATCTTGCGCACGCCCGCCATGCGGCGGTGCGATTCGATGTCGGCCGAGCCCTCGTCGCGTCTGGCCGGCGCGCTCAGACCGAAGATCGGCTCTGCGCGCAACACCGGCGGCTTGCGCACGGGATGCGCCGTACCGCGAAAACGCGCCCGGGGCCGTTCGTTGTCGATCGATTCGCGCGCCGTGGGCGGTACGTCACCCGCGTAATGCGGCACGTCCATCCATCCCTCGGGCAGCCCCGTCACGGCTTCGACGCCGCGCACGAACTCGCCGCTGAAGTCCCGTTGCCCCGAAAGGATCAGCTTCATGTAGCTCGACGAGAACGTCATCATGCGTGCAAGCCGCGTGGCCGCCCCCACCGGGCGGGTCAGTAGCGCAAGATTCGCGCGCCATACGGGCAAGAGCCTAGCGCCGGTATCGTCCATCGACCGGATCCTCCCTCGTTCGTGCGCGCGGCGACATCCCAGCCTGAAGCCGCACCAATGGCGGGGTCCGGGGCGCGCTGTGCCACGATGCGTCGCCATCCGGGCCGGTGAAAGAAGGTTAGCCGTTGCACGCGGCAGTACGCAACCCGCGTGACAAAAAGCGGATCGGCACGAGAGAAAAGGGAACGGATGCCGCTTTACCGGGGCGCAAGCCTGCTGCGTGGCGAGACCCGCTAGAAATGACCCGTGAACCGGTAGCGGCTGCCCGGATGCCAGAGATTCGCGACCGACGCGACAACCCCGCGCGACCACGTGCGCCGGTGCAGCACGAGGCACGGCTCGGCCTGATTCATCGAAAGATACTCGCGCGTGTCGCCCTCGGGCGCGAGCGCCTCGATGCGGTACTCCACGCGTTGCAACGGGGCGACGCGCACGAGATACTGGTTTGGTGTGGTCTGCGTGAAGTCCTGCTCCACGTAGTCGGGCGCCGCGACGGGGCTGACCCAGCGTTCTTCGAGCTGCACGGGCTCGTCGTTCTCGAAGTGCAGCACGCGCGAATGAAACACGATGTCGCTCGCACCAATCTCCATTTCACCGGCGAGCGAGGCGTTGGCGCGCAACGCGCCGATCTCGAGGACGTGTGCGCGATAGCGATGGCCGCGCGCGGCGATCTCGTCGGAGATGCTGCGGATCGCCACGACCGTCGATTCGTACTTCGGCCGCGCGACGAACGTGCCCGCGCCCTGCACGCGCGTAAGCACCTGTTCGGCAGAGAGCTCGCGCAGCGCGCGGTTCACGGTCATGCGCGCGACCTTGAACTCGCGCGCCAGTTCGTTCTCCGAAGGCACCTGGTCGCCCTCGCCCCACTCGCCCGAATCGATGCGCGCGAGGATGAAGTCCTTGATGCCCTGATACGCGGGTGCGTTCATCGCGCGGCTCTCCCGGCGGTTATGCCGCGGCTTCCGATTCGAACCCGAACGGACTGTGCGCCGCAATCGTCCCGCCCTGCACCATCCGCGCGATCGCCGCAATATCCGGCGCGAAATAGCGGTCGAGATCGTAATGCGGCACCTCACTGCGCACGGCCTGCATCACGCGCGCGAGCGCCGGGCTCGTCGGATGCGGCGCGCGCAGGTCCACGCCCTGCGCCGCGGCGAGCAGTTCGATCGCCAGGATGGTCGCCGTGTTCTCCGCGATGTCGGCGAGCTTGCGCGCGGCGAACGTCGCCATCGACACGTGGTCCTCCTGGTTCGCCGACGTCGGCAGCGAATCGACCGATGCCGGATGCGCGAGCGTCTTGTTCTCCGAGGCGAGCGCCGCGGCCGTCACATGCGCGATCATGAAGCCCGAATTCACTCCGCCGTCCTTCACGAGGAACGGCGGCAGCCCCGAGAGCGTCGCGTCGATCAGCAGCGCGATGCGCCGCTCGGCCAGCGCGCCGATCTCGGCGGCCGCGAGCGCGAGGTTGTCGGCGGCAAATGCCACCGGCTCGGCGTGGAAGTTGCCGCCCGAGAGCACTTCGCCCGTGTCCGGGAAGATCAGCGGATTGTCCGACACGGCGTTCGCTT